>NZ_PVEO01000005.1 GCF_002973595.1 Jejuia pallidilutea
GGATCACTCGTTGGGCCACCTGGGAAGGTTGTGGGATCATCTGGTGTGCTTGGGTCATCGATTCCTGTGGTTTCTTCACAATCCGTAAGTCCATCGCCATCTGAATCTGTTGTATTGATGCCGATTGGACTACAAGCATCATTTGGATCACTCGTTGGGCCGCCCGGGAAGGTTGTGGGATCATCTGGTGTGCTTGGGTCATCGATTCCTGTGGTTTCTTCACAATCTGTTAACCCATCGCCGTCGCTGTCTAAAGCACTCGGACATGGAGGTATTGTAACAGAAATAACAGCTTCGTTAGAAGTGTTACCTGCATCATCATTTACTGTATATGTTATCGTTGTTATTCCGTTATTAAAACCTGGAACAGGGTCAAAAGTTACAGTTCCATTTCCGTTATCAGTAAAAGTCCCCTCTCCTGGTACAGTAAATACACTTTGTTGACCCGGAGTATTTGGGTCTAAATCCAATGTACTATCATCAATAGTCCCATCAGAGTCCGTATCATTATCAGTAATATCAATAATAACATTTACATCTTCATTAGTTGAACTGGTATCATTGTTAGCAATTGGATTATCGTCTACTGGGTTTACGGTAACATCTATCACTGCTGTGGTACAATCGCCGTCCGCGTCACAGATTTCGTAGGTGATCTGGTCGGGGCCGTTGTAGTCCGCATTTGGCGTGTAGTCTATCGTATCGTCCGTAGGGTCGTTCGGTGTACCGCCATCGTTTACCGTGGCCGTTCCATTGGTCGGTGGCGTTGTGATGCTAATGGCGCCCGTACTTGGGCCGTCGCCGCCAAAATTATCGTTGCCCAGTGGGGCGATGTTTACCGTATCGTCCTCGTCTACGCTTGCTGTATCGTCCACGGCCGTTGGCGTGTCATCTACTGGGTTTACGGTAACGTCTACCACTGCCGTGGTACAATCGCCATCCGCATCACAGATCTCGTAGGTGATCTGGTCGGGGCCGTTGTAGTCCGCATTTGGCGTGTAGTCTATCGTATCGTCCGTGGGGTCGTTCGGTGTACCGCCATCGTTTACCGTGGCCGTTCCATTGGTCGGTGGCGTTGTGATGCTAATGGTGCCCGTACTTGGGCCGTCGCCGCCGAAATTATCGTTGCCCAGTGGGGTGATGTTTACCGTATCGTCCTCGTCTACGCTTGCTGTATCGTCTGTGGCCGTTGGGGTGTCGTCTACTGGGTTTACGGTAACGTCTACCACTGCCGTGGTACAATCGCCGTCCACATCACAGATTTCGTAGGTGAGCTGGTCGGGGCCGTTGTAGTCCGCATTTGGCGTGTAGTCTATCGTATCGTCCGTGGGGTCGTTCGGTGTGCCGCCATCGTTTACCGTGGCCGTTCCATTGGTCGGTGGCGTTGTGATGCTAATGGTGCCCGTACTTGGGCCGTCGCCGCCAAAATTATCGTTGCCCAGTGGGGCGATGTTTAGTGGTGTGTCTTCTATTGCGGTGGCTGTATCATCAATTGCGATAGGATTTGAGTCTACTGTTAGTGTAGCACATTGCGTTTCAGAACAAACAAAATTTGGATTTGAAATTACTACACAATAATCATTTCCATTCAATGTTGAATCTGTAATTATACTTAAGGTAGGCGTATTCACTCCAGAGTATGTTGTATCGTTTACTAGTGCAGAGCCTCCAGATGCAGGATTACCTAAATACCACTGATAATTCGTAGTTCCTGAAATATCTATAGCCGAAACTCCAGAATAATTTGGAGTTGTTGTTGGTGCTGTTCCCACATAATCTGTAGTACTGGTTGTGCTACTTACGACTGTAAATGTTGCTGTACCTCCCTCTGTTTCAGTTTGAGCAGTTGGTGAGGAAGAAACTAATATTTGGGTAGCAGTACTCTCTCCTCCTGCTAAACCGTCATAACCATCAGTTATAGATCCACCAGTTGTTACTTGTCCACTATTATTAAAACCATCTCCATCTAATTCACCGTCCCCGTTAGTATCTGTACCGCCCGATTCTAAGACATCGTTACAACCGTCATTATCAGAATCTAAATCTAAATAATCTGGTGTACCATCAACATCAGCATCTTTTTCAATACAATAATCTAATTCATATAATTGCATAGTTACGTTGCCACTATTACCATCTTGTTTGCCTACTGTTATTGAAAATGATGTTACAGGCCCAGGAATAGACACTGCTATACTGTTAGAAGGGGCATTAGCTCCTCCTGCTGTACTTACTACCGATTGCCCAGAAATAACTAAATTTCCTCCTAAATTTATATCTGAAATATTAACTACTGTACTGTTGGCACCATTTATAGCCAAAAAATCAGCCCTATCAGAGTTATCTAATCCTCCGAATTTAAAATCAACATCATAAACTGGTTCTGAAAATGTGTAAGTATAAATTGCTACATCTCCATTTGGAAAATCTGTATTATCAGGTTGAGTGTTAATATATGTACCAGAGACACCTCCTGTAGATTGACTATTTACTCCAGAAGACCAGTTTGCACTACCCTGTAATTGAAAAGTTGCATTAACGCTTACACCACTGAAAGCATAAATACTGTTAGCATTAAATGGATTTAAAGTACTTGAAAATGTTTGCCCTAAAGCTATGAAACTAGGAGAACAGTTTAATTCGTTAACATCTAAAATCCCATCGTTATCATCATCTAAATCTGTTACATCATTTATACCATCACCATCAATATCTGATAGAACTATTATTCCTAATGTTCCTATGTTTGAGCTTGCTGCGGCATCGTCTTCAACTCTAAAATTAATATCTGCTTTACCTAAATACCCTGAAGCAGGTGTGAAAACCACATTACCAGTATTATCAACAGCGTAAGTGCCGATTCCTGGAACTACTAAATCATTACCAACAGCCCCTACATTTGAAGCATTGTTAGGATCAATGAGAACTATTGATGTTGGATCTAGATTTCCGTCTGGATCTGAAGAACCTATTAATATATTGATTGCTGGATTTCCGGTAGAATTTTGTAAAACAACATTCCCCAAATTATCAATAACTACAGGAGGGTTATTAACTGTGGTTGTTGCTGGATTTATAAAATTGACTTCACCCAAAAAACTTACTGAATTTTGTCTTGTGCCACCGCTTGTAGAACGACCATTTCTAAACCTAACCCTACTCACATTATTATATACCACAGAAACCACAAATTCAGTTCTAGCAGCGTTTATTCCAGCCGAAAAATCAGTGTCGCTTTGAAAACGCGTAAATTCGCCATTAGTTGATACAACCAAATCCGTAGGACATCCTATAGCATTATTAATAGAAGCAGAACTTTGCGGACATCCTCCAGGAGTTGGACTGTTTCCTGCTTCGAGCGAGTAACTATCTGGCACTGAAACCTCAAAAAATTCATTCCCATCAACGTCGATAGCCTCTAAGGTATAAGAATCTAATAAAATTGGAACCCCATTACTTGTAGCTGTAGCAGTTCCATCTTGAATAAACAACAGCTCCCATTCAACAAATCCACCTGCTGCAGTAGTTGTTGTTGAGGGCTCAAACCTGTTGTCTACACCAAGAGTTGTATCAACACTGTTTACGGTAATGTTGTTAAGGTTAACTATGGTTACTACTGCATCAGCGTTAGTTGTTGTACCATTAACATTCACTACTACGTTGGTATATAAATACCTAGAACCTTGCTGGTTTAGAGTTCCTGAAAGCAGAGTTGGACCTTGAATTCCACCAAAAGTTGGTGTAGATTGTGAAAAACAGTTTAGCGCATTGATAATGAGAGCTATACCAATAACCAGTTTTAACTTCTGATGTATTACTTTAGTAGTTTTAAGCATAGTGTGATAAACTTTTAGAGGTAGTAAAATTCTTTTTTTAATGGGTTGAATTTATGTTCAAAATGACTTTGAAAGCCTAAATGTTTTTATTTTAAACTTTTCTATCATAAGGGATTTTTTTATAAGAGGGATTGAGAGTTTTACCAAAATTAACATTTGTTAACAATATTCCAAATTTATTATAAACAATAAATCTCCCTTAACCATTTGCTTAGTGTATATTCTATAACAAGAGATGAAAATTGATACTTTTCATATTGTAAAATAATACCCTGTTTAAACATTTAATAGCGCAAATTAGGGTTGTACTTTATCGGCAAAAAATGAATTTAATCGTTTTTATTTGCCGTTCATCGGGTAAATCTAATAATTAATAGGTGCTTTTGGGTAAAATTGTTCTGAATGGTAAAAAAAATGTTCTGAAATGTCTGAATCATGGTTTTTAGTGAGTTTTAGAATTTTAATTAAAACTTTTATACTAAGACACATCAATTAAACTAATGTCACTTTATGGTTTTTAATAATAAAGATGAATTTAGGCTCTATAGTATATATGGCAAGTAAGCTCTAGCTTTATTTTAAGCTAAAGTTTAAAACTTTAAGGGAGGTGTAATAATTATTTAGAACTGGTAACTAAATTTATATGTTTAAACAAAAGTTCTTTATACTTTTTACTTACGGGAATGCTTTTGTTTTGAATAACCAATGCGTTGCTATGAATTTGTTCTATATAGCTTAAATTTATGATATAACTTCGGTGTACTTGTATAAATGTGTTGTTCAATTTGTTTAGCATGTCATTTAAACTTGCCCTAACTAAATGTGTTTTTTTATTTTTTAAAACAATTTCTACGTACACGTGAGCACTTTTTAAGTATAAAATATCATTGAAAGCTAATTTAACCATAGCATCCTTTACCTTAATAAATAACGCATCTTCTAAAATTTGCTTATTATTTTTAGTAACATTTTTTTTCTGCAGGAAGTTATTGAGTACAATCTCGACAGTTGTATAAAGTTCTTCTTTAGAAAAAGGTTTCACCAAATATGCATGAGGCATTACTTTTTTTGCTTGGTTTAAGGTTACGTTATCAGAGTTCGACGTTAAAAAAACAAAAGGGAAATTATAATCTTCGTTAATTTTTTTTGCTAAGTCGATTCCTGTTTTTTTACCAGACAACTGTATGTCTAAAATTGCAATATCTGGGTTTTTGGTTTCAATTAATGCAAGAGCTTCAGTATAATTTATTGCGGGCTCTATAGTTTCAAAACCTAAATCTTCTAGAGTATCGCATATATTATCAGCAATTATAATTTCGTCTTCAACTACTAATACTTTAATCTTACCCATGAGTTTATATCTAAATTAATCAATAGTTTTTCTTGCATTTTTATCTTGGAACACAATTTCTATACAAGTTCCATTATTGTTGTAAATCGATAATGTACCACTTAGTTGTTTTACCAAACGATTTACTAGGTTAAGCCCAAAGCCTTCAGAACTTTTAGCGCTATACTCATTCGGTATTCCTGGGCCGTTATCTAATACGGTTAGTTTATATTTTCCGTTATTTATTTTATTTATTGTAATGTGTAATATGCCATTAATGGTGGTAGAAAACGCATACTTATAAGCATTTGTTACCAATTCGTTAACTATTAAACCTAAAGGTAATGCAGTATCTATATCAAAAAATAAGTTATTGGTAAATATATGTATATCTACTTTATCTTTAGAATTGTGTAGTGCGGACACTTCGTTAATAAGTTGGCGTACATATTGATCAAAATTTATTAAGCCCTCTTTGTCTTGATAAAGTTTTTGGTGGACTAACGCCATAGATTTTAATCTATTTTTACTTTCGTTGGCAAATGCTAAAGCTTTTTCGTCTGTTATACTTTTTGCTTGGAGTTCCAATAAACTAGCAATAATTTGAAAATTATTTTTAACACGATGGTGCACCTCTTTTACTAACAATTCCTTTTCTTTTAATGCTTGGTTTATTTGACCGTTTTTTATTTCTAACAACCTTGATTGTTTGCGTTTACGAATTAAAAAAACAAAGGTTATTAATAATAAGCTCGCTACTAAAGTTGCTATAACAATGTATAGGTTTGAACGTTCTGTTACACGCTCTATTTCTACCTCTTTTGCTTTAACAGCTTGTTTTGTTTTGAAACTGGATAGAGATTGGGACAAATCTTCAGAATAAATTTTTCGTGTAAGCACTATACACTTGTCTTTATATCTTATAGCTTCATTTAAAAAACCATGAGCCGCTAAAGCTCTTGAAGACTCGTTTAGAACATGAAAAAAATCGTTTGGATTTAATGTATTTTCGCCTAGAGATTCTATTTTTTTACAAAATTCTAATACGCTAGAAACTTCAAACTGTTTAAAAACAGATTGTAATTTTGAAGAGTCTGCACCTAAAGTAGAAATATATTTTGCATACAGCGAATAGCTAAGTTGTCTTGTATCTTGCTTGCTGTAAAGTAGACTTAACAGTTCTTCAACTCTTTTTTTGTTACTGCCTTTATAGATGTAAGCATCTAACAAATGAATTATAGTACCTATGTAATATGATGTTTTTGTTGGCAGTGTATTTTCTAGCTCTAAACTTTGTTCACTAGCTTGTATATACTCCGTAAGCTTTCCTTCTACAATATAGTAGTCGCATAAATGGTACAAGAAAATAATTTTTAGTCTTGTATCACCAAGCTCGTCTGCCTTTTTTAGGTTTTCTAAACATAAAGCTTTACCTCTTTTAACATCATTCTGTATTTGTAATAGCACTAGTTGATGAGTACTCGCTAACAAATTAGCTTTAATTGTATTTACATCATTGGGATTAAAACGCTTAATGTAAGCTTCTAGTTTATCTTGTTCTGTATTCGCTTCTTCAATAGTGGCTTCATCCCGTAGCTTAGATACTTGGCTCCATTTAAGAGTTACATAATCTAGATTTATTTCATTATAATTTTGGGGTGTGTTTATTGTTTTATTAATGTAATTAGAAACATCCCCATAACTCACATCTGGGCTATTTGCTACGTTAGAAACAAACTTATAATAATCTGAATAGGAAGGGTTTTCTTTTCTATAAATTCGCTTTAATACCTCTATGTAAGGAGTTTGTTTTTGCTTTGCAATTAATAACGAAACAGAATCTAGCTGATCTTTTAAAATAAAGGTTTCTATTTTGTGTAATACAGAATCGTTTAAATAAAGCTTTTCTTGAGATGATAAACTAACTGAAATTATAAAAAAACAAAGTAGTGAAACAAGGCTGTCTTTCATGCAACATTAAGTTATAAGCTATAAATATATAGATGTTTCATAAATATTACAGAGTAAAACCATTTAATCATATATTTTAATTGAACTTATTAATAGTATCTTTGCAAACTATTTGAACGATTATTATGAGTTTTTTAAAAGAAATACAGCGCAGACGTACATTCGGCATCATTTCTCACCCTGATGCTGGAAAAACAACCTTAACAGAAAAATTATTATTATTTGGAGGGGCTATACAAGAAGCTGGTGCCGTTAAGAGCAATAAAATTAAAAAAGGTGCTACGAGTGACTTTATGGAAATTGAACGCCAACGTGGTATTTCTGTTGCAACATCTGTTTTAGCGTTTGAGTATGATGGCATAAAAATAAATATTCTTGATACACCCGGACATAAAGATTTTGCCGAGGATACCTTTAGAACACTTACTGCGGTAGACAGTGTAATTGTTGTAATTGATGTTGCTAAAGGTGTTGAGGAGCAAACCGAAAAGCTAGTTGAGGTTTGCCGCATGCGCAACATACCAATGATAGTTTTTATTAACAAATTAGATAGAGAAGGTAAAGATGCTTTTGATTTATTAGATGAAGTTGAACAGAAATTAGGTTTAAAAGTAACACCTTTAAGTTTTCCTATAGGAATGGGGTATGAATTTAAGGGCATTTATAATATTTGGGAAAAGAATATTAACCTATTTAGTGGCGATAGCAGAAAAGATATAGAGGAGACTATAGAAATTTCAGATTTATCATCTCCTGAACTTAATAAACTGGTAGGCGATGCTCCTGCCAACACACTAAGAGAGGAAATTGAACTTGTTGAAGGCATTTATCCTAAATTTGATAAAGACGCTTACTTAGAAGGAAATCTTCAACCTGTGTTTTTTGGATCGGCTCTTAATAATTTTGGTGTTAGGGAACTACTAGATTGTTTCGTAGAAATAGCGCCGAAGCCTAGACCGAAAAAGAGTGAAGAACGACTTGTAAAACCTGATGAGAAATCCTTTAGTGGTTTTGTGTTTAAAATTCATGCCAATATGGATCCCAACCATAGAAACCGATTGGCTTTCGTTAAAATTGTTTCAGGTGAGTTTAAACGTAATACACCATATCTGCACGTAAGGCATAATAAAAAGGTAAAATTTTCAAGTCCTAATGCATTTTTTGCTGAAAAAAAAGAGATAGTAGATATATCTTATCCTGGTGATATTGTTGGCCTGCAAGATACAGGTACATTTAAAATTGGAGATACCTTAACCGAAGGGGAAACACTTAATTACAAAGGCGTTCCTAGTTTCTCCCCTGAGCATTTTAGATATATTAATAATGCAGACCCCATGAAATCGAAACAGCTTTATAAAGGTATCGATCAACTTATGGACGAGGGTGTTGCACAATTGTTTACTTTAGAATTAAACGGAAGAAAAGTAATAGGTACAGTGGGCGCACTGCAATATGAAGTTATTCAATATCGATTAGAACACGAATACGGGGCTAAATGTACTTATGAGAATTTAAATGTACATAAAGCGTGTTGGGTAGACCCTAATGATCCAAAAAATGAAGAATACAAAGAGTTTTTAAGGGTAAAACAGCGTTTTTTAGCAAAAGACAAGCAAAACCAGTTGGTGTTTTTAGCTGATTCTGCCTTTTCTTTACAAATGACACAACAAAAATATCCAAGTATTAAATTTCATTTCACTTCAGAATTTGAATAATTTGCTAAAAGATTTTACTAAAACTAATACATTAACCATTCATTTTAAGTTATTAGTCGATTTTTTTAAGCAGGCCAATCATCTTATTTATACATTTAATACAAATCAACCCCCAAATTGATACATCATGGAAATAGCATCTAAAGAATTTAGCAATCAAGACATTACAGTAACTTATGATCCATGTATATGCACATTATCTGGAAAATGTGCCAAGGAATTATCCAACGTTTTTAGCAATACGGTTATCCCTTGGATAAACTTGGATGAAGGAAATACAGAAGACATTATAAAGCAAATACAAAAATGTCCTTCTGGTGCATTACAGTTTCACAAAAAAAACAAAAAACAAGTTATTTAGTATCTTAGCTTGTATAATAGAAAAGCCTTTTTGCTTAAAAACAAAAAGGCTTTTACAGTATTATATCTGTTCCTCCCATTAGTCCAAAATTTAATGGGATTAATGGTTGGTAGCTTTTATAATTTCGAGCACCCACCAAAAACAAACATCCTACTATCGTTTATATAAATAATTTATGCTTGCCCTGTTGGGCCAAAATTTAATGGAATTGGTGGTTGCTCGCTTTTAAAATTTCGAGCACCCACAAAAATAAACATCCTACTATCGTTTATATAAATAATTTATGCTTGCCCTGTTGGGCCGAAATTTAATGGAATTGGTGGTTGCTCGTAATCTTTAATTTCACCATGAGCAGTTTCAAATCTAGAAATGTTATCACCTAATGCTTTAAGTAATCGTTTGGCATGTTGAGGTGTTAAAATAATTCTAGATTTCACTTTATTTTTTGGTACCCCAGGCATAATATTTACAAAATCTACCACAAACTCTGATACAGAATGATTAATTATTGCTAAGTTAGAATATGTGCCTTCTGCTACTTTTTCATCCAATTCTATATTTATTTGTCCTTGCTGTTGTTTGTTTTTTTCGTCTGCCATAATAGTTATTTTTTATTAAAAAAGCCTTCAGGTGAACTCACTTGAAGGCTTTAATTCATCTATTTTTTTATCTCAAAAAAAGTTTGAGATCCCGAAACTATTTCGGGGTAAATTCAACCATCAGATTTCACTTTGCCTTCGGCTTGCGAAATCTTAGGTCTCATTTAATTAAAATTCATCTCTTGTTTTACTTGCATCATTTCGTCAAACTCTTCCTTAGAACCTACTATAATGTCGGTATAATTTCTCATACCTGTACCTGCTGGAATTCTATGACCAACAATTACATTTTCTTTCAGTCCTTCAAGAGTATCAATCTTTCCTGCAACTGCCGCTTCATTCAATACTTTTGTTGTTTCCTGGAACGATGCTGCAGAGATAAATGATTTTGTTTGAAGCGAGGCTCTAGTAATACCCTGTAATATAGGTGTTGCTGTTGCTGGTTTCGCATCTCTTGCTTCAACAAGTTTCTTATCTTCTCTACGTAAAATAGAGTTTTCGTCTCTTAATTCACGAGGTGTAATAATTTGTCCTGCTTTTAAGTTTGTAGAATCTCCAGCATCTTCAATAACTTTCATTCCAAAAATCTCATCATTTTCAATAATAAAGTCATCTTTATGAGCTAGTTGATCTTCTAAGAAAATGGTATCACCAGAATCTATAATTCTAACTTTACGCATCATTTGTCTTACTACAACCTCAAAGTGCTTATCGTTAATTTTTACACCTTGTAAGCGGTATACTTCTTGTACTTCGTTTACCAAATATTGTTGCACCGCAGAAGGTCCTTTGATGTTTAAAATATCGTTAGGTGTTATAGAACCATCTGATAAAGGCATACCTGCTTTCACATAATCATTTTCTTGTACAAGAATTTGATTGGATAGTTTTACAAGGTATTTTTTAACTTCACCTAATTTAGATTCTACTATAATCTCACGATTACCTCTCTTAATTTTTCCAAAAGATACCACGCCATCAATTTCACTTACCACAGCTGGGTTAGATGGGTTACGTGCTTCAAACAATTCAGTTACACGAGGTAAACCACCTGTAATATCACCTGCCTTAGCCGATTTACGAGGTATTTTCACTAAGATTTTACCAACCTTAATTTTATCGCCATCATCAATCATAAGGTGTGCGCCAACTGGTAAGTTATAAGAACGAATTGTTTCTCCCTTAGCATCTTCGATATGAAGTGTTGGAATTAACTTTTTATTTCTAGATTCTGAGATAACTTTCTCTTGGAAACCGGTTTGCTCATCAATTTCAACTTGATAGGTTACACCTTGCTCGATGTTTTCGTATTTTACTTTACCAGCAAATTCTGAAATAATTACACCGTTATAAGGATCCCATTGACAAACTACATCTCCTTTCTTAAGTTCTTGTCCGTTTTCAACAAAAATAGTTGAACCGTAAGGGATATTGTTAGTACTTAAGGTAATGCCAGTTTTCTTATCTATAAGTTTAAGTTCAGATGTACGGGAAATTACAATATCTGCAATATTACCTTCGCTATCTTCTCCTTTAACCGTCTTTAAATCTTCTATTTCAGCAATACCATCAAATTTAACGGCCAACTTATTATCTTCTGAAATGTTACCTGCAATACCACCTACGTGGAACGTACGCAATGTTAACTGTGTACCTGGTTCTCCAATAGATTGTGCTGCAACAACACCAACAGCTTCACCTCGTTGTACCATTTTACCTGTAGCAAGGTTACGGCCGTAACACTTGGCACAAATGCCTTTAGTAGCCTCGCAACTTAATGGCGAACGTACTTCTAAAGATTCTATTGGTGAATCTTCAATTGCCTTAGCAATTTTATCATCTATTAAATCTCCAGCAGCTACTAACAGCTCATCTGTTTGCGGATTGTAAGTGTCATTTAAGGCCACACGACCAACGATTCTTTCTTCTAAAGTTTCAACAACTTCATCGTTTTTCTTCAATGGCTCTACTTCTACTCCTCTTAGAGTACCACAATCTTCAGTATTAATAATAACATCTTGTGATACATCTACTAAACGACGTGTTAAGTAACCTGCATCCGCCGTTTTAAGAGCGGTATCTGCAAGACCTTTACGTGCACCGTGAGTAGAGATAAAGTATTCTAAAATTGAAAGTCCTTCTTTAAAGTTAGAAAGAATTGGATTCTCAATAATCTCACCACCACCTGCGTTAGATTTTTTAGGCTTTGCCATTAACCCACGCATACCTGTAAGCTGACGAATCTGTTCTTTAGATCCACGAGCTCCAGAATCAAGCATCATAAACACAGAGTTAAATCCTTGTTGGTCTTCACGAATACGCTTCATTGACAACTCTGTCAATTCTGCGTTTGTAGACGTCCAAATATCAATTACCTGATTGTAACGTTCGTTATTAGTGATAAGCCCCATGTTATAGTTTCCGGTTATACCGTCAACCAAACCGTTAGCCTTATCAATCATACCCTGCTTTTCTGGCGGGATAATAATATCTCCTAAACTAAATGATAATCCACCTTGGAATGCAAATTTAAAACCTAAGGTTCTAATAGCATCAAGGAATTCTGCTGTTTCAGGTACAGAAGTTACTTTTAAAATACCATGGATAATATCTCTTAAAGACTTCTTAGTTAATACTTGATTGATGTAACCAGCTGCTTGAGGTACGTGTTGATTGAATAATACACGACCTACAGTAGTCTCAACAATCATTCTGTCTAGCTTACCATCTTCATTAATATCAATAGTTCTTACTTTGATACCTGCATTTAAGTCAACTCTTTTCTCATTAAAAGCTATTTCTACTTCCTCTGGGGAATAGAATGTTAAACCTTCACCTTTAATTGGTAATTCAGGTGTAGATTTACGCTCTTTCGTCATATAATATAAACCAAGTACCATATCTTGTGAAGGTACAGTAACTGGTGAACCATTTGCTGGGTTTAAGATATTATGAGACGCTAGCATTAATAGTTGACACTCTAAGATAGCCTCTGGCCCTAACGGTAAATGTACCGCCATTTGGTCACCATCAAAATCCGCATTAAATGCCGTACATACTAATGGGTGTAACTGGATTGCTTTTCCTTCAATCAACTTAGGTTGGAACGCTTGGATACCTAAACGGTGTAACGTAGGCGCACGGTTTAGCAATACTGGATGTCCTTTAAGTACATTTTCCAAGATATCCCAAACTACTGGCTCTCTTTTATCTATTATTTTCTTTGCAGATTTTACAGTTTTTACAATACCTCTTTCAATTAGTTTTCTAATTACAAAAGGCTTGTATAATTCTGCTGCCATATTTTTTGGCAATCCACATTCGTATAATTTTAATTCCGGTCCAACAACAATTACAGAACGTGCAGAATAATCAACACGCTTACCTAGTAAGTTTTGACGGAAACGTCCTTGCTTACCTTTAAGCGAATCTGATAATGATTTTAACGGTCTGTTAGAATCTGTTTTTACTGCTGATGATTTACGTGTGTTATCAAATAATGAGTCTACAGATTCTTGTAACATACGTTTTTCATTACGTAAAATTACCTCGGGTGCTTTTATCTCAACCAATCTTTTTAATCGGTTGTTACGAATAATTACACGACGGTACAAATCGTTTAAATCAGATGTTGCAAAACGACCACCGTCTAATGGCACTAATGGACGTAATTCTGGTGGAATAATTGGCACAACTTTCATAATCATCCATTCTGGACGATTTTCTCTATTGTTGTTAGATTCACGTAAAGCTTCTACAACTTGAAGGCGTTTTAAAGCTTCGGTTTTTCGCTGCTTGGAAGTCTCAGTATTAGCCTTGTGGCGTAATTCATAAGATAAGCCTTCTAAATCTATACGTGCCAATAAATCTATTAAACATTCAGCACCCATTTTAGCTATAAACTTATTTGGATCTGAATCTTCTAAATACTGGTTTTCCTTAGGTAGTTCTTCAAGAATGTTTAAATATTCTTCTTCAGTAAGGAAATCCATTTTTTGTAATGGTTCGCCTTCTTCATTTTTAGCTTCACCCGGTTGAATTACTACGTAACGTTCGTAGTAAATTATCATATCTAATTTCTTAGAAGGTAAACCTAATAAATAACCTATTTTATTTGGTAAAGAACGGAAATACCAAATATGAGCCACAGGTACTACTAAATTAATGTGCCCTACACGATCACGACGAACTTTCTTTTCTGTTACCTCAACGCCACAACGATCGCATACAATACCTTTGTAACGTATTCTTTTATATTTACCACAAGCACACTCGTAATCCTTTACAGGACCAAAAATACGCTCACAGAACAAACCATCACGTTCTGGTTTGTGAGTTCGATAATTGATAGTTTCTGGTTTTAAAACTTCACCTCTAGACTCTGCTAAAATAGACTCTGGTGATGCTAAACCAATTGAGATTTTATTAAATCTCTTAACTGTATTTTTATCTTGTTTTCTTGCCATGTTTTTTAGTCTTCAGTCTTCAGTCTTCAGTACTCAGTTACTGCTAACTGTTTACTGCCTACTGGAGACTATTAAAATTTACTCCTCTAACCTGATGTCTAATCCTAAACCTTTCAATTCATGCATTAATACATTGAAAGATTCTGGTAAACCTGGATCTGGCATTGGTTCTCCTTTAACTATACTTTCGTAAGTTTTAGCTCTACCAATAACATCATCAGATTTTACAGTTAAAATCTCACGTAAGGTACTTGATGCACCATAAGCTTCAAGTGCCCAAACTTCCATCTCACCAAAACGCTGTCCACCAAATTGTGCTTTACCACCTAATGGCTGTTGTGTAATTAATGAGTAAGGTCCTATAGAACGAGCGTGCATTTTATCGTCAACCATATGTCCTAGTTTCAACATATAGATAACCCCAACAGTAGCTGGTTGATCGAAACGATCTCCTGTTCCTCCGTCGTATAAATATGTATGACCATATCTTGGGATTCCTGCTTCGTCAGTTAAGGCATTAATTTGATCGATATTTGCTCCATCAAAAATTGGTGTAGCATATTTTTGACCTAATTTTTGTCCTGCCCATCCTAATACAGTTTCATAAATCTGCCCAATGTTCATACGAGATGGTACACCAAGTGGATTTAATACAATATCAACAGGGGTGCCATCTTCTAAGAACGGCATATCTTCTTGACGAACTATACGAGCCACAATACCTTTATTTCCGTGGCGTCCTGCCATTTTATCACCTACTTTAAGTTTACGTTTCTTTGCAATGTAAACTTTAGCAAGTTTGATAATACCTGCTGGTAATTCATCACCTACAGAAATGGTAAACTTCTCACGGCGTAAAGCCCCTTGTAAGTCGTTTTCCTTAATTTTGTAGTTATGAATTAACTCTGAAACCAATTGGTTTGTATGGTCATCAGTCGTCCATTTTCCAGATACTAAATGTGCATAATCGTCAACTGCATTTAACATTTTTAATGTGAACTTCTTACCTTTTGGCAGTACTTCTTCTCCTAGATCATTAAAAATACCTTGAGCGGTTTTTCCGTTTACAATAGCAAACAATTTTTCAACTAAAACATCTTTAAGTTCATCAAACTTTCTGTCGTATTGTGCTTCTAGTGCTAAGATATCATCTTTATCTTGTGCTCTCTTACGCTTATCTTTTACGGCTCTAGCAAATAACTTTTTATCTATTACAACACCATTTAATGAAGGCGACGCTTTTAATGATGCATCTTTTACGTCCCCAGCTTTATCACCGAAGATAGCACGTAATAATTTCTCTTCTGGAGTTGGATCTGATTCACCTTTAGGCGTAATTTTACCAATTAGAATATCTCCTGGCTTCACTTCAGCTCCAACACGTATCATACCATGCTCATCCAAGTCTTTGGTAGCCTCTTCAGAAACATTAGGAATATCGTTAGTTAACTCTTCGTTACCAAGTTTTGTATCTCTTACTTCAAGAGAATACTCATCAATATGAATAGAAGTAAAAATATCTTCACGAACTACTTTTTCAGAAATTACAATTGCATCCTCAAAGTTATACCCTTTCCAAGGCATAAAGGCTACTTTCATATTTCTACCTAGAGCCAACTCTCCTTTTTGGGTTGCATAACCTTCACAAAGTACTTGCCCCTTAGTTACCTTGTCGCCTTTTACAACAATAGGTTTTAGGTTAATAGAAGTACCCTGGTTCGTTTTTCTGAATTTTACTAACGGATAAGTTTTAATATCGCTATCAAAACTTACTTTAGCTTCATCCTCCGTACGATCGTACTTAATTTTTATTTCATTTGCATCTACATAAAGTACTTCTCCTGTGCCTTCAGCGTTGATTAACACTCTTGAATCTGAAGCTACTTGACGCTCTAAACCAGTTCCTACAATTGGTGCGTCTACCCTTAATAATGGTACCGCTTGACGCATCATGTTAGATCCCATTAGTGCACGGTTTGCATCATCATGCTCTAAGAATGGAATTAACGATGCCGAAATTGATGAGATTTGGTTAGGTGCAACATCCGTGTAATGTAACTCGTTAGGGTCAATAACAGGGAAATCCCCTTCCATACGTGCAATTACCTTATCATGTAAAATTTTTCCATTATCATCAACTTTAACAGTTGCTTGAGCGATTAATTTTTCCTCCTCTTCTTCTGCACTTAAATAAGTTGGCTCATTTTTAATATCAACTACACCATCTTCAACTTTTCTGTATGGTGTTTCTATGAATCCCATAGAATTGACTTTAGCGTATACTGAAAGTGAAGAAATTAAACCAATGTTTGGTCCTTCAGGAGTTTCAATAGGACAAAGTCTACCATAGTGTGTATAGTGTACGTCACGAACCTCGAAACCAGCGCGTTCTCTAGAAAGACCTCCTGGTCCTAATGCCGATAAACGGCGCTTATGTGTAATCTCCGCTAATGGATTGGTTTGATCCATAAACTGAGATAATTGGTTTGTTCCAAAGAAAGAATTAATAACAGAAGACAAAGTCTTTGCATTAATCAAATCTATAGGGGTAAATACCTCATTATCTCGAACATTCATGCGCTCGCGAATAGTACGCGCCATACGAGCTAAACCAACACCAAATTGAGATGACAATTGCTCACCAACTGTACGTACACGACGGTTAGATAAGTGATCGATATCATCAATCTCTGCTTTAGAGTTAATTAACTCAATTAAATATTTTATAATGGTTATAATATCTTCTTTGGTAAGCACTTGCTTATCCATTCCAATATCTAAACCTAATTTTTTGTTCATTCTGTAACGACCAACTTCGCCTAAAGAGTAGCGTTGGTCTGAGAAGAATAACTTATCTATAATACCACGCGCAGTTTCCTCATCTGGCGGTTCTGCATTACGTAGTTGTCTGTAAATATGTTCAACAGCCTCTTTTTCAGAGTTTGTTGGATCTTTTTGAAGCGTATTGTGAATAATAGCATAATCACCTTGCTCATTACTTTCTTTGTGTAATAAGATAGTTTTTACGCCAGCTTCTAGAATTTCTTCAATATTTTCTTTATCTAAAACAGTATCACGATCAAGCACTATTTCGTTACGCTCGATTGATACTACTTCGCCTGTATCTTCATCAACAAAATCCTCGTGCCATGTATTTAATACACGTGCTGCTAATTTTCGTCCTAGATATTTTTTTAACCCTGTTTTAGAAACTTTAGCCTCTTCTGCCAAGTCAAAAATTTCTAAAATATCCTTATCGCGCTCAAAACCTATTGCACGGAATAAGGTAGTAACAGGTAATTTTTTCTTTCTATCAATATAGGCATACATTACCTGATTGATATCTGTAGCAAATTCTATCCAAGAGCCTTTAAAAGGAATTACTCTTGCAGAATATAATTTTGTACCATTGGCATGGAAAGATTGACCAAAGAACACCCCGGGTGAACGGTGTAATTGAGATACTACTACGCGTTCTGCACCGTTGATAACAAAAGTACCACTAGGTGTCATGTAAGGAATAGTGCCTAAGTATACGTCTTGAACAATAGTCTCGAAATCTTCATGTTCAGGATCTGTACAATACAACTTAAGTCTTGCTTTTAGCGGCACACTGTATGTTAACCCTCTTTCAATACACTCTTCAATGGCATATCGTGGTGGGTCAACGAAGTAATCTAAAAATTCTAATACGAATTGATTACGTGAATCTGTAATAGGAAAGTTTTCCATGAAGGTATTGTATAACCCTTCATCACCTCTTTCTTCAGATTTTGTTTCTAATTGGAAAAAATCCTGGAAGGATTTAATCTGAATATCCAAGAAATCTGGATATTCCGTTCTATTTACAATAGAGGAGAAATTTAATCTTTCAGCTTGTGTTGACAACATCAATGGACGGAATTTTGATTAAAAAATATTTTGATAGTGCTTTTAAACACTAGTAAAACAGTGGCATATCTAACCTACTTAGAAAACTGTTTTTTTCAATTTATTTACGCATATCGTTATATACGCAAAATGGTCTAGGTGTTATCACGCTTGCGGCGTGATAAACCTAAACCTTTGTATTGTTGAGTAATTAAGCTTACTTAAGCTCAACCTCAGCTCCTGCTTCTTCTAATTGAGCTTTTAAAGCTTCAGCTTCATCCTTAGCAACACCTTCTTTTATTGGAGATGGAGCTTCGTCTACAAGACCTTTAGCTTCTTTTAATCCTAAACCTGTTAATTCTTTAACTAGTTTTACAACTGCTAATTTTGAACCACCAGCCGCTTTAAGGATTACATCAAACTCTGTTTTTTCTTCAGCAGCGTCTCCACCACCTGCAGCAGCTCCACCAGCAGCAACAGCAACAGCTGCAGCAGCAGGCTCGATACCATACTCATCTTTTAATATAGTAGCTAACTCATTAACTTCTTTTACTGTTAAGTTAACTAATTGTTCTGCGAAATCTTTTAAATCTGCCATTTTTTCTATCGTTTTAATAGTTTTTTAATAATAATATAATTGTAAAAAGTGCGTACTTGTTTGCTTATCCTTCTTTTTCGGATAATGTTTTAATGATACCTGCCAGTGTTCCGCCACCTGATTTAAGTGCAGAAATAACATTCTTAGCAGGAGACTGTAATAATCCAACAATCTCTCCTATCAATTCTTCTTTAGATTTGATATCTACTAACATATCTAACTGGTCGTCACCAATGTAAATAGCTTCCTCAATAAAAGCACCTTTTAAAAGAGGCTTGTCTGATTTTTTTCTAAAAGCTTTAATTACTTTAGCTGGCGCATTACCAGTTTCAGAATACATTACTGATGTATTGCCTTTTAAAACCGATGGAAGCTCTCCAAATTCTTTATCTGAAGCCTCCATTGCTTTTTCAAGTAATGTGTTCTTAACGACTGCCATACTTACATTGGCTTTAAAACAAGCACGACGTAAGTCTGAAGTAATTCCTGCATTTAATCCTGAAATATCTGCTAAATAGATATTTGCATTATCAGTTAATTGTGCAGTTAAGTCTTGAATTACTTGCGATTTTTCTTCTCTTGTCATAATAAAAGTTATTTAACTAATTAACCAATTTTAGGATCTATTGCAAGACTAGGACTCATAGTAGAAGACATAAAAATGCTCTTTACGTAAACTCCTTTAGCAGTAGTTGGTTTTAACTTAATTAATGTTTGTAATAATTCATTTGCGTTACCCGCAATTTTATCAGCACTAAATGATGCCTTACCAATAGCAGCATGTACTATACCAGTTTTATCAACCTTAAAGTCAATTTTACCAGCTTTTACTTCTGTTACTGCTTTAGCAACATCCATAGTTACCGTACCTGTTTTTGGATTTGGCATTAAGCCACGAGGACCTAATACACGTCCTAAAGGACCTAATTTACCCATAACACTTGGCATGGTAATGATAACATCAACGTCGGTCCAGCCATTCTTGATTTTATCAAGATATTCGTCTAAACCTACGTAATCTGCTCCAGCTTCTTTAGCCTCGGCTTCTTTGTCTGGTGTTACCAGTGCTAATACTTTCATATCTTTACCAGTACCGTGTGGAAGAGATACTACGCCTCTTACCATTTGATTTGCCTTTCTAGGATCTACACCTAAGCGCACTGCTAAATCTACAGATGCATCAAATTTAGTATTAGTAATTTCTTTGATTAATGCAGATGCTTCATCAATAGAATATAATTTACCTTTTTCTATTTTCGCTAAAGCCTCTTTTTGCTTTTTTGTTAATCTTGCCATTTTATAATGTCTTTAATAGATTAAGAAGGGAATTTCCCTGTTACAGTTATTCCCATTGATCTTGCTGTACCAGCAACCATTTTCATTGCAGATTCTATAGTAAATGCATTTAAATCTTGCATTTTATCTTCTGCGATGGTTTTTATTTGGTCCCAAGACACTTTAGCTACTTTTTTACGGTTTGGTTCGCCAGAACCTTTCTTCACCTTGGCCGCTTCTAATAATTGTACTGCGGCTGGAGGGGTCTTGATTACAAAATCAAACGACTTGTCCTTGTAAACACTAATAACAACAGGTAATACTTTACCAGCTTTATCTTGAGTTCTAGCATTAAATTGCTTACAGAACTCCATAATGTTTACCCCAGCAGCACCTAGAGCGGGTCCAACCGGTGGCGATGGATTCGCTGCACCTCCCCTAACTTGTAGCTTAACTACTTTACCTAACTCTTTTGCCATGTTTTAAAATTTAAATTTGATAAGATTAGTTTGGAAGCTCTAAACCTATCTGGATATGTAACAATTATTATATTTTTTCAACTTGCATATAGCTTAACTCCAATGGCGTTTTTCTTCCAAAAATCTTTACCATTACTTCTAGCTTACGCTTTTCTTCGTTTATATTTTCTATAGTACCATCAAAACCATTAAATGGCCCATCAATTACCTTAACGGTCTCTCCTTTTGTAAACGGAATAGCTACATGAACGTTTTCATCAACGGCCAACTCATCCACTTTACCTAACATTCTATTTACTTCAGATTGTCTTAATGGTACAGGATCACCGCCTTTTGTTTCTCCCAAAAACCCAATAACGTTAGTTACAGATCTTATGATATGAGGCACTTCTCCAGTTAAATTCGCTTGAATCATAATATATCCAGGAAAAAATACTTTTTCTTTTTGGATTTTCTTTCCGTTACGAATTTGAATTACTTTTTCAGTAGGCACTAATACTTGATCAACATAATCCTGTAAACCTAATCGAGCAATCTCATTCTCTATGTAGGTTTTAATTTTGTTTTCCTGACCACTTACAGCCCTAACAACATACCACTTTTTTTCACTTACTTCAGACATAAAAACTTGTTATTTAATTAAATCAAAGTAAGCTGTTATCACTTTGCTGAAAACTGTATCTACTCCCCATATTGCTAAAGAGAATATAATTGAAAACACAGCTACCAAAACTGTTAAACTTTGTGCTTCTGCCCATGTAGGCCATGACACATTATTTTTTAGTTCGCCAAACGATTCTTTTACGTATGTTACAATTCCAGCCATTTGTTTATTTTTTTTCTAGGATAAAGTCCTATTAAACTATTGAGTATTACTACCCGATTTTATTTGCACGGGTTGAGAGACTCGAACTCCCGACACCTGGTTTTGGAGACCAGTGCTCTACCAACTGAGCTAAACCCGTAAATATAAGTCAAAAGGCATTACGCTAAAAGCGTAATACCTTGAGTCTATATTTATATTAAACTAGTGTTTAGTCTAAAATCTCAGTTACCTGACCTGCACCAACTGTTCTACCTCCTTCACGGATAGCGAAACGTAAACCTACGTTCATTGCAATTGGTTGAATTAATTCAACTGTAATAGTTAAGTTATCCCCAGGCATTACCATTTCTACGCCATCAGGAAGCGCAATGTTTCCAGTTACATCAGTTGTACGAACGTAAAACTGTGGACGGTAGTTGTTATGGAATGGAGTGTGACGTCCACCTTCTTCTTTCTTAAGGATATAAACCTCAGCTTTAAACTTAGCGTGTGGTGTTACAGAACCCGGCTTAGTAATAACCATACCTCTAGAGATTTGAGTTTTCTCAATACCTCTTAATAAGATACCAGCATTATCTCCAGCTTCACCTCTATCTAATATTTGACGGAACATCTCGATACCAGTGATAGTAGAAGTTAATTTTTCAGCTCCCATACCAATGATTTCTACAGGATCTCCTGTGTTAGCTACACCAGTCTCAATTCTACCAGTAGCAACAGTACCACGACCTGTAATAGAGAATACATCTTCAATAGGCATTAAGAAAGGCTTATCCATATCACGAACTGGCTCTTCAATCCACTCGTCACAAGCTTTCATTAACTCTAATACTGTATCTACCCACTTTTGCTCACCGTTTAGCGCACCTAAAGCAGAACCTGAAACTACAGGACCATTATCTCCGTCGTACTCATAGAAGTTTAATAAATCTCTAACTTCCATATCTACTAACTCTAAAAGCTCTTCATCATCCACCATATCAACTTTGTTTAAGAAAACAACAATACGAGGAATACCTACCTGACGTCCTAAAAGGATGTGCTCGCGAGTTTGTGGCATAGGACCATCAGTTGCAGCAACAACCAAAATAGCACCATCCATTTGCGCAGCACCTGTTACCATGTTCTTTACGTAATCCGCGTGACCTGGACAGTCTACGTGAGCGTAATGACGATTTGCTGTTTGGTATTCTACGTGAGAAGTATTAATTGTAATACCTCTTTCTTTTTCTTCTGGTGCGTTATCGATTTGATCGAATGATCTTGCTTCTGAGAAACCTGCATCAGCTAATACTTTAGTAATAGCAGCAGTTAAAGTTGTTTTACCGTGATCTACGTGTCCAATAGTACCAATATTTAAATGTGGTTTTGAACGATCGAAAGTTGCCTTTGCCATGTTTTTAATAATTTAATCTTAGTTATATAATAATATTAGTGTACTCTATTCAATTTTTTTTTGAGCCAACGACGGGATTTGAACCCGTGGCCTCTTCCTTACCAAGGAAACGCTCTACCCCTGAGCTACGTCGGCAATTCATTTACGACTGCCGATTTTAGATTTACGAATTGCACTCGTACATCGTAACTCGTAAATGGTTGTTTTTTTTGAGCGGGAGACCAGGTTCGAACTGGCGACATTCAGCTTGGAAGGCTGACGCTCTACCAACTGAGCTACTCCCGCGTTTTGCAAACTTTAGTTTGCATGGTAATTTTAGGATTATCTCGCTTTGCGCGACGATCCTGAATTGGTTACCCAATCCAAATAATTTCAAAACGCAGCTTTACAAAAGTGGACTTTTGGCAGCTCCTTATTTGGAATTATTATGTGGGAAGAGCAGGATTCGAACCTGCGAAGGTAAAAACCAACAGATTTACAGTCTGTCCTCGTTGGCCGCTTGAGTATCTTCCCAATTAAATTTCAATATTTTAAAGAACTAATTTTTTCTTTTTTTGAGCCGATGGAGGGACTCGAACCCACGACCTGCTGATTACAAATCAGCTGCTCTAGCCAGCTGAGCTACATCGGCGTTTTTTTACATTTTTTCACATAAAAAAAGCCCGCTATTTCTAACGGACTGCAAATGTATATATATTTTTAGTTATTCAAAACATTTTTTTAAAAAAATTTATCATGAATGTGCTCTTAATTTTTCTTTGCGCTTTTTTAACTGTCTTTCTAACGATGCAACAGCAATGTCTGTGCCTTCTTCAAATGTTTTACATTGCTTTTTTACAATAAAACTATCTCCAGGTACACTTACCCTCGCTTCAAAAATTTTATTTTCCTTATCACTGGTATTTTCAACCTTTAAATACACATCAGATTTAATTACTTTATCGTAGAACATATCTAATTTATCCATTCGTTTCTGAATGAAATCAATTAATTTTCTGTCTGCATTAAAATTAATGGATTGTGTGTTCACTTTCATCTGTTTTAGGTTTTAAAAAATTAGGATAGACAAATTAGCCCTGAAAGAATATAGTTAAGAAAGTTTTAATTCTTTCCAGGCTTATTTCATACTATACTTATTTTGGTTAGACAATTACTTAAAGGTGCTACTTTTTACTCCTTGGATGCGCCTTTAAGTGTACTTTTTTAAGTTCTGCAATACTATTATGGGTGTAAACTTGTGTAGCTGCTAAACTTGTATGACCAAGAAGCTCTTTAACAGCATTTAAGTCTGCTCCCTGATTTAGCAAATGAGTCGCAAACGAATGCCTTAATATATGCGGACTCTTTTTTACTTTCGAAGAAGCCTGACTAAAATAATCATTTATAATTCTGTAAACAAGTGTTTCGTATATTTTAACGCCTTTTTTTGTTAAAAATAAATACTCTGAATCGTTTATCTCAGACAAACAACTTCGAGCATTTAAATAGTTTATTAATGTTTCCTTAACTGAATTTAATAACGGCACAATGCGCTCTTTATTTCTTTTACCTAGTACTTTTATAGTTTTTTTACTAAGATTAATTGCTGATAGTTTTATCTCGATAAGCTCTATTCTGCGGATACCTGTAGAATAAAACAATTCTATGATGAGTTTATCCCTTAGACCTTTAAAAGAATCATCAAAATCAAGTGCTAGTAAAGCTGTTTCAATTTCTTGTTGAGAAAAAGGCACCTGAACTTTCTTGCTCATTTTTAAAGCTTTGTGTTTTGCTAGCGGATTTTGCTGAAGATCTCCAACTTTAAACAAAAACTTATAGTATGTGTTTAAAGATGATATTTTTCTGTTGATGCTTCTGTTGCTAATACCTGCTTCAACCAAGCTTACAATCCATGTTCTTATTTGTGGGTAGTTAACATCTTTAATGGATTTAGAGCCGTATTCTTCTTTCACAAAATTTTGAAATGACTCTAAATCTGACCGATATGCTTTTACTGTAAGTTTAGAGTAGTTTTTCTCTAAAAGCAGGTAATCTGCAAAAGCGTTAAATAACATTGATGCGTAGGTTTTAAAGTTTTGAGCTGAATATACAATTAATATAGCTTTTAAACTCAAAATTATTGGGCAAAAAAAAAGTCCCGTTCTATACGGGACTTTTATAGTGTTGAAATGTAAATTTTATACATCTTCTGCATCTCTTAATTTCTGAATGTATTGCGCTTTTTGTATTTGCGCTCTACGTACAACAGATGGCTTGTTAAATTGCTTACGGCCTTGTAGTGCGCGTTTTCTTCCAGTTCTGTCAAACTTTCTTTTGTAACGCTTTAAAGCTCTATCTATATTTTCGCCTTCTTTTATTGGAATTATTAACATAGGTCTTAACCTCCTCTCTTTTAGAATTTTCAGGGTGCAAATATAAAAATATTTCTTAATTTTTATATTTAGAATTAAAAAATTTAAGTTGCAGGTTTGTACTCTTTTTTATCAATAATAATTTTAGATAAAATTTCGCGTAATATCTCAGAAGTACCTCCGCCTATTGGTCCTAGCCTACTATCTCTAAACATACGTGCCATTGGGTACTCTTCCATATAACCATAACCACCTAAAAACTGTAAACAGTTATAAATAACATCATCGGCCATTTTAGTAGATTTTAGTTTAGATATGGTAGCTTCCTTAACTACATATTCACCTTTGTTTAGTGCATTGGCTACGGTATAGTTGTAGTTTTTATTAATATCTAAATCGGCGTACAGCTCTACCATTTTGTGTCTTAAAGCCTGAAATTTATCTATTGTTTTTCCAAATGCAGTTCGTTCGCTCATGTATTGCCTAGCGTATTCTAGTGCAAATTCTGCACGCGCATGTGCGTTTATGCCCATTATTAAACGCTCTAATGCAAAATGCTGCATAATGTAATTAAAACCTTGGTTTTCCTTACCTAAAAGGTTGCTTTCTGGAATAACAACATTATCAAAAGCTATTTCGCCAGTATCAGATGCGTTCCATCCTAGTTTATGTAACTTGGTAGCCGATAACCCTTTTGAGGCTCTGTCTACAACAAATATGCTAATACCCTTATTACCAAGCTCAGGAGCTGTTTTTGCAGCTACTACTAAATAATCGCTATAAACACCATTAGTAATAAAGGTTTTAGATCCGTTAATAACGTATGAATCGCCTTTTTTAACAGCTGTGGTGCGCATACCTGCAACATCGCTGCCCCCAAAAGGTTCTGTAATACATAAACACCCTATTTTTTCCCCAGAAACACTAGGTGCTAGGTATTTTTCTTTAATGGCCTCGTCTCCCTCAGCGTTTAAATGGGTCATCGCTAAATACACATGTGCCCATACTGCTGCGGCAAAACCGCCTGAATTTATTTTTTGAAGTTCTTCTAATAAAACAACGGTGTAGAATAAATCTAAATCCAAGCCGCCATAAGCTTCTGGGTAGTTAATCCCTAAAAACCCCATTTCACCAAATTTTAACCAAACAGATTTATCTATTTCCCCAGATTTCTCCCAATCATCAATATGAGGCACTACCTCTTTTTTAAGAAAATCTTGTAAACTTTTTCTAAAGAGATTATGCTCTTCAGTAAAATACATACTCGTCATACATGCAATTTTTTGATAAACATTAAAACTTTGCTTGGTTTGCTTGGATAGGAAATTTTAATGCACTCTTTTATTGAATGTGCAAAGATAATTTAATTATATCTATTTTGCTTATTGGAAAGTCCTTAACTTTTAATAATTCGTTTAATGATGAAAAACCTTCGTGTAGCTTACGATACTCTACAATATTATGGGCTATTTCGTAATCTATATGTTTTATGGTAACCAAAGTATCTACTGTAGCGGTATTCAAATTAATTTTTGAAATTTTTCTTGGAGTTTTTACAGTAAAATGTTCTTGTATTTTTAAAATTATTTCTGGTGTTATTCCATACACCTCTTGCAGTTCTATATCAGCCAAAAACCCGCCTTTTAATGTTTCGCGATATGTTATTATACGTTTTGATAAGACGTTACCAATACCATTCACCTTTTGCAATTGTAAGGCAGTAGCTTTGTTTAAATCTGTTTTTTGAGAAAAGCTATTTGAAGTATTAACATAGGTACTTTTCATTTTGGTTTTGGGTTGTGTTACCCATTCTGGAAACTTAAAATAGGGTGATATTTGAGCCAGCAAACTATCTGAAACCCCTGTAACTTGTTGAAATTGTTTTGCTGAGTTTATCCATTTGTCCTGTTTTCTGTAATTGAGTAATCTATCAATTTCCTCACTGCTCATCCCTATAACAGAACCTTTATAATCTGTTATATAATTGGGGTTAAAAGGATACACTTTAGGTTTATTGGCTTCAATCTCAACTTGTCTTAAAGCGTCCATTTCTGCCTCATACTTTTGCAATTTACTATTGTTTATTGTAATATCTTCTGAAGAAAAATCGACAAAAAAATAAACACATTGAAGCACGATTATGATAAACAGCAATAAAAAAATCCCATTTCGTTGTTCTTTCGTGAATACAAAATGGGACTTCATATACTAAATTATTAATGTTTACATATGTTTTGTTAAATCCTCTGCTCCGTCATCTAAAGCTTCTTCCTTAACATTAATTGCATTCATATATTTTTTCAACTCCCTTTTTATTACTGGAGATAAAATAACAACACCAATAATATTTGGTACTACCATTGCAAAAATCATTGCATCTGAAAAATCTATAACAGCACCAAGGCTTATAGACGCGCCAACAATTACAAAAAAGAGGAATAATATTTTGTATACCAAATCTGATGTTTTTCCTTTTCCAAAAAGAAAAACCCAACCTTGCATACCGTAATAAGACCAAGATATCATAGTTGAAAACGCAAATAAAATTACAGCTATTGTTAATATAACCGAGAAATGAGGAATTACAGTATCAAAAGCTTGGGCTGTAATTTCAACACCTTCTTTTACTTCAACCCCATACTGCATAAAGGAACCATCAAAATTTGTTATTACAATTACCAAAGCAGTCATTGTACAAATTACTACAGTATCTACAAACGGCTCTAAAAGTGCCACAATACCTTCACTAGCAGGATATTTAGTACGTACAGCCGAATGCGCAATTGCTGCACTACCTACACCAGCCTCGTTAGAAAAAGCACCTCTTCTAATACCCTGTATCATAACTCCAACAAGCCCACCTGCAATGCCCAGTCCAGAAAATGCACCTTCATAAATTAAAGCAAAAGCATCGTCTATTAAAGTAAAATTAGCGCCTAAAATTATTAATGCAGCTAAAACATAGATACCTGCCATAAATGGCACAACTTTTTCTGTTACTTTGGCAATACGTTTTATTCCACCAATAATTACAATAGCTACCAAGGCCGCCATTACAATACCAAAATACAGTCCAGCATTTCCGCCCTCGAGTTCAAATAATTTTACAAATTGCGCAGCAGCTTGATTTGCTTGAAACATGTTACCACCACCAAAAGAACCACCTATTACAAAAATAGCAAAAATTACTGCTAAAACTTTACCTAAACCTTTAAGACCTTTTTCTTTAAAGCCCTTGGTAAGGTAATACATTGGACCTCCGTAAATTGTACCATCTTCCCCAACATCTCTATATTTTACACCTAGAGTACACTCGGCAAACTTAGAGGCCATACCTAGCAAACCAGCAAGTATCATCCAGAATGTTGCCCCAGGGCCACCTATAGAAAGAGCAACGGCAACACCCGCAATATTACCCAAACCAACGGTTGCAGACAAAGCAGCTGTTAAAGCTTGAAAATGCGATACTTCACCATGTGCACTATCGTCTCGTAAAGTTTCTATAATGTTTTCGTCTTCATTTGGTGTAGAGTCTCCGTATAATGTATCAGCTCCGTGTTTTTCAATATCTTCATATTTACCTTGTACAACGCGTATAGCTGTTCTAAATCCAGTAAAATTTATAAACTTAAAGTATATTGTAAAAAACAAAGCACCACCTACCAACACTATTAATACCCATGGAATTTGATATGTTTCTGAAAAAGGAATTTCGTAGAAAATAGCGTCTACAAACCATCCTGTATAATCTTTAAAAACCCTATCTATTTTTTCTGAAGTAGACTCTTGAGCAAAAGTTAAAAAAGGTGAAATTAATGTAAATAATGATAGAAGATATTTCTTCATAATTGATTTATTAGTTAGTCTTTATTGAAAAATACACATAAGAAGTTAGCAAGATGCTAAAAAAAAATCGTTTTTTAAAACATATTATGCTAAATGTGGTTATTCTTCCAGCTCTATATCGTAAACGGAATTTAGTTCCTCTATTTGTTCTGGTTTTCCTAAAACAATTATTTTTGAATTTGGCGCTAAGTGCAATTCGGCTTCGGGATTTACGGTATACTCTCCGTTTTCATCCTTATACCCTATAACCGAGCAACCTGTTTTTTTTCTTAGGTCTAAATCTTTAATGGTTCTACCTACTACTTTTTTGGTATTAAACAGCTTTTCTACAGCTACCTCTTCAATATTAATATTAGAGTTGCCTACAATAGAAAGATTATCTATAAACTCCATTAAACCAGGAACCACAACTAAAGAAGCCATATGATCTCCTCCTATTTTGTCGGGTAAAATTACATTGTTGGCACCTGCAAATTTTAATTTTTTATAAGACGATTCTTGGGAAGCCCTACTTATAATATTTATAGTAGGGTTAAGCTGTCTTGTAGAGAGCACCACGAATAAATTGTCTGCATCGCTTGGAAGTGCCGATATAAAACTTGAGGCTCTATCTACTCCTGCTTGCAACAAAATTTCATCTTCGTTTGCATTACCAATAACATATGGTACCTCATCGTGCTTTAAGCGTTCTTCTACATCTTTATTTTTCTCTATTACAACAAACGATTTATTATGTGCTTGTAACTTTCTAGCAGCTTGCTTACCGTTTCTACCATAGCCGCAAATAACAACATGGTCTTTAAAACCGTCTATCTTTTTTTGCATCTTTTTATGTTTTAACTCTTCAATATCATTTTTACTTAAAATATATTCTGTAATTATAGATAGGGCATAACCCACTATAATAATACTTGCCAATATTAAAAAAATGGTAAATATTTTAGATTGGTCGTCTAATGGCACTACTTCCCCAAAACCAACGGTGGTCATGGTTATAACAGTCATGTAGAGCGCATCTACCCAAGAATAGTTAGAAATAAACCTATACCCAAATACACCAATAACTACTATAAACGCTAATAAAATTAGTGCTGTGTATATTCTAGATCTAAAAAGTCTTACTATCGGGTTCATTTATTACAAGTCGAATACAGACGAACGTTTTGTATATACAATATCTTTAATGCGCATCCAGAATGCCAAAAATAAATACAAGGCAAAACCAAAGCCTACCGTAACAAAGGTTAAGTACATAAAAGAGGTTCGCACTACTTTTGCGCGAATACCCAACCTATCTGCTATTCGCTGGCACACATGGTATCCATGCTTTTGTAAATACAATAATATGCGGTAAAAAATATTCATAAGCGCAAGTTAACCTTTAGTTTATTCTTTTTAAAATTTAATGGTTTAAAAGTTTATTGCCAATTGCACATTGCAAACATTTATTTTTTATACAGTATTCTGTTTTTAATTGAATTAATGCTTGAGATTGCATTGCATTTTTTGATACATTTTTAAGCGAATTAAACTTATTTACAATACTATTTTTCTCTGTAGGCAATGCTTCAACCAAGTTTAAAATTTCGTCTTCTAAAGACTGCCCTTTATATTTAGCATAGCTAAACTTTAAAGGAATAATAGTATTGACGATTAACAAATTAACAAACGTTTTTGATATATTTTTTTTCGTAGCTTTTGATGCTTTTGAAAACGTATAATGTGTTTTCCAAAATTCTGAGGTTTCCACCATAAAGAGCGAATGTATTTCGTTTACTGTTGTTGCCCCTATTAGTTTTGAAAATAAGTTTTGATGCCCAAAATACACATTTGCCAATTGCGACAACCTAATAGTTGGAAAATTATTGGGGCGCAACCTAAAAAATGAAGGTGCCATAACCAAAGTATTATCGAGTTTAAACTTCTGTTTTAAAAAATAATATTCATTTTGAAGCGCTTTATGGTAAGGCTCTTCTACCTCAACATCCAACAATCCAGATTGTCCAAACAACAAAGCTTCAAGGCTCTCTAGTTTTGATTGCGATTTTCTAAGAATAGAAAAATCGAAGGAATTGGCAAGACTTAAAAATGCGTCGCCATTTACTTTAAGCCCAAAACTTTTAGCCAACATTTTAAACAATACCGCTTCCCAGTTGTTTTGGGACGCCTTTAGTAAGCTAAGAATTTCTGCAGATTTTCGTTCTAGCCGTTCAAAATATAAACGCTCTAACCAATTAATAATGGTAAAATCATCAATCGTGCTAAAATCGTTTTCACAATTAATCCAGTTTTGATTTGAGTTAAACAGCTTTTTGTAACTTTTTAAAGCAGCACTAGCTACGTAATTCTTAAGTTCTAAAGTTGGAATTATAGAGTTATTGTTTCTAAACACTTCAGAATCGTGCTCCCAAACCACATGAAGTATTACATTATCGTAAGCTTTATCTGTTTCATGATTATGCAAAAACCAATCTGAAGATTTTATATGAATCTCTACATTACCTGCCCAAAGTTGCTCGCCTATTTTAAGTTGCGCATTAAAAAAATCGGGGCCTGCATTAAAATTATGCTCTCCATTAGAAATAACGACAACGTGTTCCCCTTTAGAAGTTTTTAAATCTTGTTGATGAAACTTTTTGTGTTTCCAGATGTAATGTAGAAAATCTTCTTGCATTACACTAAACTAATAAAACCCAACAACATAAATGCTATTTTTTTATTTTAGAACAAACTATTGTACAAAAAGAAGGTCTAAGTTATAAAATCTTCTAATTATGAATCAAGAAGTAGAACTCATAAAAGATCTAAAAAATCCGAAGTTAAAAAATAAGGCATTTAAGGATTTACTTGATTTGTATCAAGAGCGCCTGTATTGGCATATTCGAAAAATAGTAATTACGCACGATAATACGAGCGATGTACTGCAAAACACATTTATAAAAATTTTTAAAGGCATAGATAAATTTAAAGAAAAAAGCACATTACATACTTGGATGTATAGAATAGCCTATAACGAATCGTTACGGTTTTTAGAGCAAAACAAGATTAAAAACTCGGTATCTATAGATGAGAACAATAACAGCTACATTAAAAACCTAACACAAGATAGTTTTTTTAACGGCAATGAAATACAATTAAGATTGAACAAGGCAATTTCTGAACTCACAAACAAACAAAAACGTGTTTTTCAAATGAAATATTTTGACGATTTAAGTTTTAAAGACATCTCTGATATTTTAAACATAAGTGAGAATACATTAAAATCATCTTACTACAGTGCAGTAAAAATTATTGAAAAGAAAATATTAGAACAGTGCTAAACAAACTATTTTAAGTATTTAAGATCAAAACAAAAAATAAGATTAAAAAACTATGAAAAATTCAAATCAACAAAATAAAGATATTTCTAAACTTCATAAAGAAAAACTTGGAATGGATATCCCAAACGATTTTTTTGCAAAGTCTAAACAAACTATTCTTAACAAGGTGATACAAGAAGAACAGCCTAGACAAACCATTTTTTGGTTAAGGCCAATGATTGCTTATCCTATTGCTGCCAGTATAGTTCTTGCTATTGCACTAACACTTTGGATGCAAAACAAAGACATTGATACTACAGAACAAATTACAAATACCGAAACCATTAAAACAATAAGCCCTGATATGCTTGATGGTGATTTTTTAACATCATCGTTACTAATTTCAGAATCTGAAATGGACACTTACCTTAACAGCTACCTTATTACTAATGTTGTAATTGAAGCCGAATTATCTCAACAAGAATTAGAGAATATTTTTATCAATTCTATTTTGATAGAAGATTCTTTAATAAACACCTACCTAAATAAAAGTTTAATTGAAAATATAGTGTTATAATTTCAAACTATTGTAAAATTTTAGGTTCTAAGTAATAGAACAGATTTAATAACATAAATTCATAAGTCATGAAAACAATATCATTAAAAAACGTAATCGCATTATTTAGTTTAATAATGCTTTTAACAACAGGAAGCACACTTTTTGCTCAAGAAGATGATTATACTCCCATTATGAATAAATTAACACTTCAACAAAAAGAAATGCTGCAAACGCAACGCCAATTAATGTTAAAAAACCGGGAACAACTTCGCGCTTCTTTAACAGAAGAACAGTTGGCCATCTTGCAAGACAAAACTCAAACTAAAGAACAAATAAGATTACGTTTGAGAAAATCATTCACAGATGCTCAAAAAGAAATGATTCAAACTCAAGAGCGCCAGTTACGTCAAGCTAGAGAACAGTTTAGAGAATCTTGTACTGAAGAACAACGACAAATGTTACAAGAACACATGAAACAAACAAGACAACAATCTGGCCAAGGAGAAATGAGAAATGGTGAAGGTTTTGGAGGAAATGGTAACAATGCTAGAAATGGCGATGGCACACGCACTGGAAACGGAAATAGAAACGGAAACGGTGGAGGAAACGGAAAAGGAGGTAGTTAAAATCTTATACAGATGAATACGCAACCCTTATTTAACAAACAAGTTTTAGTATTCTGGTTGCTGCTGTTTACAGCAGCAACCAATGCTAATTTACATGCACAAGAACCTAAAGAAGACGAGATAGATATGCTGCTTGACGAGCTTTTTTTTAACGACGAACAATTTATGAACGATATTTTAAATTCGTTTAACACCAATAATTTTATATATACAAACGTATCCTTTAACAGTAATACTTTTTTTACGGGTCGCGATTCTGGAATCGATCAATTTAATATGGTGCCACAAATATCGTATTACAGTGCTTCTGGGTTCAATATTAGCGTTTCTGGCATTTATTATGAAAACTTTAGCCCAAATTGGGATTTTACAAATGTTTCGGTAGGTTACTACAACACCTTAGGCCAAAAAAAATTATTTAATTATAACGTTGGATATACACGCTATTTTTATGCAAATGGATGGGATGTTTTTACAAACTCTATTAGTTTAAGTTTAGGTGTACGAAACAAAAAACGAACTTTAGGCACTAAACTAACAACGTCTTACTTGTTTGGAACCGATCAGTCATTTCAAATTGTATCTCGTAGCTATGCAAATTTAAACTTAAACCAAGGAAAGCACTACTCGCTTAAGTTAAGACCACAAATTAGCTTTGTTATAGCACAACAAACCATAGCGTTAGAGCAATTAAATACTCAAAACGAAATACCTACAATTGAGTATATTTATAATGATATTTTTGATTTATTAAACACACAAATTAACATACCGCTAACTTTAATAACAAAATCATGGGATTTTGAATTAGGCTATAATATTAATTTCCCTTCTCGTTTAGAAACAGAACCCGAATTAAAAACTACTGGCTTTGTTAATTTATCCATTGGCTATTTAATAGATTTTATTTAACCATTAAAATTTAAATAATCTATAACTATTACCTTATTAAAACTAAAATTCCATTTTAAATACATATTTTGAAGTAAGATATACTACTCAAACTCTTTAAAGTTCTCTAACTTTGAACAAATTTTTAAAATGGAACAACTTACCCTTACCACACCTGCCCTATTATTTTCGGCCATATCCTTAATAATGCTAGCCTATACTAATAGATTTTTGGCATATGCAGCCACTATTAGAAGCTTACACGACAAATACATACAGAATAAAGACTCCGTTTTAATTGCTCAAATAGAAAACATAAAAAAACGCTTGTATTTAACCCGCGCTATGCAAATATTAGGTATTTCTAGTTTATTACTTTGCGTGCTTACCATGTTTTTAGTTTATATAGAACAGCAAACCGTTGCCGTTTGGGTGTTTGGAGTTGCACTTTTGCTGCTTATAGCGTCTTTAGCTTTTTTAATTTTAGAAATACAAATCTCGGTAAAAGCCCTAGAACATCATATTAGTGATATTGAGGGGAAATAACACTTAATGTATTTCGTTTAAACAGTAAAACTTTCTTATTAATGGGGAAAAAAAAATTATTAATTATTGTATTTATAACAAGCCTTAATTTGTATTGCCAAAACTTAATAAATACCAAATGGCTTAAAATTTATGAAGAACGAAAAGATGGTAGCGTTATACACTACAGAGGCAGTAAACCTATTGCTGGTGAATATTATTTTAAATCGATAGATAAGGTATCTGTTAATTCAATAACACCAGATGCAAATTACAAAATTGATAAATCTGAATTAACCATTGGCAATCAATTATTTACTATTGAAAAATTAACTGACACTGAATTAATAATTTGCGAAAAAGCCGAAATTAACACACCTGACGATAAAGTTAATAGGCTCTATTTAGTTAAGTCTGAAAAATTGGTAGATTATTTAATAAAAAACGAACTACTTTTCTTTATAAACGACAGTACCATTATTGCTAAAAAGTATTTAGCACCAAGATTAAAAAATAAAAAAGACCTTAGTTATGTTATTACAAAATCGTTAAAAGGCCAAAAATTTGTAACTGGAAAACAACAAAAGTTTAATAGCGGTTTTCTAATGGGACATTTTCGCATTAATACTTTTGGAAAAATAGATAGCATTCAAATAACTAAAAATTCAAAAATTTATAAAACTATAGAGAACAAATTCGTTAACAAATTAAAAAAATTAGAATTTTTACCTGTTGAAATTGAAAAAAAGTACAATCAAATTATAAATTTTAGTGCTCTTTTTAACGAGTTTAGTGGTGTCCACGGAGTTAGTATTACCACCAATACTACCGTAACACCAATGAATAAAAAACATAATCTATCAATTAGTGAAAAAAGAAAATCTGAAAATTATTTTCTAGATGGTAATCTTGAATTTACCAAAAAAAAATATGCGAAAGCTATAGAAAATTTTAACAAAGCGATTGAAATCGATTCTTTACTTTTCGATGCTTATTATAATCGAGCTTACGCTAACTTAATTATGAACAATATTGAAGATGCATGTAAGGATTGGGAATATTTAAAGGATAAACAGCAAAAAGAAGGCAATCGTTTATTCAATCTAAAATGTAAAGAAAACTAATTATAATATAAGTCTATAAAAACCTATTCAAACCGAATTGCCTTAACCGGTGAAATCTTGGTAATAATATAAGAAGGCACCAAAAGCATTAATAAACAAAGTATTAGCGTACCAACGTTAAGTGCTAAAATATAGCTCCAATTAATATAAACAGGAGCTTCGGTAACATAATACACATCAGGATTCATTTCTAAAACCTTAAACTGCTTTTGTACAAAAAGAAAGCACAACCCTAAAACGTTACCCCAAAACAAGCCTAATACAATTAAGTAAGAGGCGTTGTATAAAAACAATTTCCTAATGCTCCAATTAGAACTTCCCAAGGCTTTTAAAATACCAATCATTTGGGTGCGCTCCAGTATTAACACCAAAAGTGCCGTAATCATGTTTATACCTGCTACCAAAATCATTATACCGATTATGCCATAAATATTTTTATCAAAAATCTTTACCCATTCTATAATGGAATAAAACTTTTCGTTAATGGTAGATGTGTTTAATGTAGAAGGTGTGTTTTGAAATATTTCTACGCCCATACGCTCAATATCGTCGTAATCTTCAATAAACACCTCAAAGTTACCAATTTGGTCGTCGTCCCAATTATTTATACGCTGAATATGTCTTAGATTACCAATTAAATACGTAGCATCGAAATCTTGAAATCCCGAATTATAAATCCCTACTATTTTAAAACTAATAATGTTTGGTGGTTTTTCGGTATCGTCTTTTAAGAAATACATTTGAAATGTATCGCCCAGTTGAAATCCCAACCTATCTGCCAAATAATTAGAGATTAATACCTCTTCACTCCATTTTTTATCAAAATTTGGCACACGTCCTTCAACTAAAAACTCATTAAAATAGCGCCAATCGTAATCGTTACCAACACCTTTAAAAACTGCGCCTTCAAAATCGGTTTCCGTTCTAATAACACCAAATTTAGTAGCAACTGCCTGTATATGCTTTACACCTTTAACTGTATTAAATTCTGGATAAAACTCTTGCGTTTTAGAAATAGGCACCACACTTTCCTGCGATGCATTACTATCGTAGTTTGTAATGGTTACGTGCCCATTAAACGCTACTACTTTTTCACGAATTTTTTCCTGCAAGCCAATGCCGGTAGCAATAGCAATCATCATTACTACCATACCAATGGCAATAGCAGCAATACCAATTTTTATTATTGGTGCCGAAATACTACTTTTATACGCTTTACTGCCTATAATGCGTTTTGCTATAAAATACTCGTAATTCAAAAGATGCTTTATGCGATTTAATATTTTCAAAAATACTGTTTTCCCCATAATTATTGGGTTTGTTTTGGTAATGATTTCTTGTGGAAATGTTAAGACTACAGAAAACGGAAATGCTTTAACCAATAAAGGAAAACAGGAAATAGAAGTTAAAAAAAACAAAAACAGCCTTAGTGACGCTCTAGATGATACAACAGTTGTTGTTGGCGCAAATAGAACCGCACTGTATTTACCATTATTGAAGGATAAACGCGTTGGTGTTGTAGCGAACCAGACTTCTGTAATTTTTAAAGAGATTGCTTTGTTGATTAATACGCCTCGCAATGATTCTAGCACTCATTTAGTGGATTCACTTTTAAAATTGAAAGTAAACATAAAAAAAGTTTTTGCACCAGAACACGGTTTTAGAGGAAAAGCCGATGCTGGCGCACAAATTGCCGATGGTATTGATACCAAAACAAAACTTCCCATAATTTCCCTTCATGGAAAACATAGAAAACCAACACCTGAGCATTTACAAGACTTAGATGTTGTGGTGTTTGATATACAGGATGTTGGCGTTCGCTTCTATACTTATATTTCTACGCTTCATAATATTATGGAGGCCTGTGCCGAAGCAGGAATTCCTGTTTTAATATTGGACAGACCCAACCCTAACGGTCACTATATTGATGGGCCTACCTTAAAAATTGAACACCAAAGTTTTTTAGGCATGCACCCCATTCCTTTGGTTCATGGTATGACAATTGGCGAATATGCAAAAATGATAAATGGAGAACAATGGTTAGCCAATAAATTACAATGCGATATTACGGTAATACCTGTTAAAAATTACACACATAATACGTTTTACAGCTTACCTATAAGGCCTTCGCCAAATTTACCAAACGACCAAGCAATTATGCTATATCCAAGCTTGGGGCTTTTTGAGGGTACAAATATAAATGCTGGCAGGGGTACAGAATTTCAGTTTCAAAGGTATGGCGCTCCGTTTTTAAATAAAGACACTATGCGCTTTACATATACTCCTGTTGCTAATTTTGGAGCTAAATACCCAAAGCATTTAAATGAATTATGTTTTGGTGAAGATTTAAAAAACGAAACGCTAAATGGCGTTATGACGTTAAAATGGATTATTAAAGCGTACAAAAACGCAACAGACACATCGAAATTTTTTAATACTGCAAATTTCACCAAACATGCTGGAACAGAAGTGTTACAACAGCAAATTGAAGCAGGTTTATCTGAAGCTGAAATTAAAGCGACATGGCAAGATAATTTAGAGGCTTTTAAAAAGGTACGAGCGCAGTATTTATTATACGAATAGTGTTTTTTTTAGAATAGTTCTCTATACAATTTCGATAAAAAATAGAAACCACTCGAACTGACATGAAAACATATTGGGATAAAAACCATGTTTGCAGACCGATGCGTTAGGGATTGCAGCGGCATCCTTTTTAAAGTTTTTTTACAAATTCGCCGTCATTACGAGGAGTTACGACGACGTAATATGCTTCGATTAAGGAAATTGCTTTACTGCGTTTGCAATGACGTTAGCGCAATGACGCTTTAAAAAGATATAGCGGAAAGCCCGACCCGACCTTAGGAGGGGAACGCCCAAATTAAAATATTATCTGTCGTGATGCATGGTAGGTTTATCATATTTCTGAAATGGCTGTTTTAACAACTCACCAATATTGCCGTTCTTTTTTTTATCTGGAAATACATCAACTCCATAGATGATTTTATCTGGATCTAATGTCATAAACGTACCACACAGCCTATCCCAAACCGAAAAAATATTTCCATAGTTAGAGTCGGTATAAGGCAACCTGTAGTGGTGGTGCACTTTATGCATGTCTGGAGATACAATAAAATAGCTTAAAATAGCATCAACCCGTTTTGGCAACCTAATATTGGCATGGTTAAATTGTGTAGCCACAACAGATAGAGATTGGTACAACATAACTAAAGCTATTGGTGTACCTATTACAAAAACCCCTACCAAAGTAAATACATAGCGTATAATACTCTCTAACGGATGGTGCCTATTTGCGGTTGTTGTATCTACGTTGTGATCGGTATGGTGCACCAAATGCACCATCCAAAGAGGTTTTACCTTATGCTCTACGTAATGTGGCAAGTAGGCCCCAATAAAATCCATAAGCAAAAGCCCTACAATAGCATAAAGCCAAAGTGGCATTTCTGGTAACCAATTTAAAATACCAAAGTTATGTACCATTACCCAATCTGAAGATTTTAGAAGTAAGAATGCTAAGGGTAAATTTACCAAGATTGTAGTAATAGTAAAAAAAATATTAGGAACAGCGTGTTTCCATTTTTTATAAGGCTTGCCAAATAAAGGCATAATGCCTTCTAGCAGCCAAAAAAAAGTTAATCCGCCAACTATAATAAGTGCGCGATGGTGGGATGGAATGGTTTCAAAATAGTTTAATACGGCTTCCAAGGTTTTTTTTCTAAATATAATAAATAAAAAAAAATTGAAAAACTACTTTATAACCTGCAATTTGGCTCTTTTAAAACAAGCTTCCGCAATTTTTATTTTGCAGAAGGGAAAAGGTATAGAAATTTAAAACTCAATTTTAATATTACACTAAATTGTAGATTATTACTGCAATGCAAAATTAAACTTTAATGCGTTTTTTCATTTCTTCAACAATATTAAAAGCGGCAGGACAAATAGCCACGTTTTTTAAGGTTAAGTTTGAAATTTGCTGAAACTTTTTTCTATCGGTGTGTGGAAACTCTCTACATGCTTTGGGGCGTACATCGTAAATAGAACAATAATTATCGGCGCCTAAAAACACACAAGGCACACTCTGCAATACATAATCGTTATCCTCATCAATTCGCAAATACTGCTCAATAAATTGTTGTGGTTTTAGTTTAAAGGATTTGGCAATACGTTCTATATCTTTATCTGTAAATAATGGGCCTGTAGTTTTGCAACAATTGGCACACTCTAAACAATCGGTACGCTTAAACTCTTCCTCATGCAGCTCCTGCATCACATAGTCTAGATTTTTAGGAGGTTTCTTTTTAAGTTTTGCAAAGAATTTTTTATTGTCGTTATACTTATCTTTGGCGAGCTTTGAAAGATTATTAATAATGTCTTGCATGGTGTAAAAATACCAATTTTTAGTTATTACAACTGAAGTAATTTGGTAAACAAAAAGAGGAGATTGCCACGTCCTTCGTCCTCGCAATGACGCAGAATTATGAAAGACCTTTTTGGACAAGCCTTATTAGATTACCATAATGGAAATTACACCGAAGATATTATAACTTCTACAAGTATTTCTGGTGAAGATATTTTGCCCCTCCCTTATCTATTTCGAGACTTTAATGAAATGCCAAATCTAGAACAAAAGGCTCTAAAATTGGCAAAAGGAAATGTTTTAGACGTTGGTTGTGGTTCTGGAAGCCATAGCCTGTATCTCCAAAAAAACGGACTTGATGTTAAAGGTATAGATATTTCTAAAGGAGCTATTGATGTTGCCAGAAAACGTGGTGTTTTGAATGTTAAAGTTTTGAATCTTCTAGAAGAAACCGAAACCTTTGATACCATTTTATTAATGATGAACGGTACAGGAATATTTCAAGAATTAGTTCAGGTTTCTAAATATTTGAAACATTTAAAAGGCTTACTTAAACCTAACGGACAAGTTTTAATTGATTCTTCTGATATAAAATATATGTATGAAGATGATGATGGTGGTTTTTGGATTGATACCAATGCTAATTATTACGGTGAACTCGATTATTTTTTAAGTTATAAAGGTGAAAAGGAAACACCTATGAAATGGTTGTATCTAGATTTTAAAACTTTAAAGTTGGCTTGCGAAACCGTAGGCTTAAAATGCGACCCGATTTTAGAAGGTGAGCATTATGATTATTTAGCGTGCTTAAGGCAGAAATAGTCAGTTATTTCTACGCGAACAGGAACCTTAGGAAAACTGCATGTTCAACTTGATATTGTAAAAATTTTCATCTACCTTCGCTTAACGACGGATGTAAGTCATTAAAACGATGCATATCCTCGGAACATAGGGCAACAGTTAAAATTACACTCAAAAATTGAATGTTTAGATTTAATTTGTAAATTTGATATTATGGGCTTAAGTTTAGAAAATAAAAAAATAGAATTAATTCAATGGTTATCAACTTTGAATGATAGTTCTCTGATTGACAAACTAATGAAATTAAGAGAAAAAGAGAAAAACGATTGGTGGAATGAAATTTCCGCAAGCGAAAAAGAGTCTATTGAGAAAGGAATTCAAGATGCAGATAACGGAAAATTGACTTCTCACTCAAACGTGAAAGGAATTTATGAAAAGTGGTTATAAAATTCTGTGGACTGACCACGCAATATCTGAACTAAAAGAAACTATTGAATATCTTGAGAACAAATGGACTGAAACAGAATTAAGAACATTCTCTGCAAAATTAGACCATACAATTGAACTGATTTCAAAATCACCCAAAATTTTCCCAATATCATTCGAGAAAAAAAATATTAGAAAAGCTGTAGTCGAAAAACACAATAATCTTTATTACAGAATAAATAAAAATTCCATTGAGATTGTTTCTTTGTTTTCAAACAGAAAGAATCCGAATAAGAAAAAACTATAAAAACCGTAGCCTGACACCGTATATAAAAATTGCTATTTCTAGCTTAACCAATGTGAGTTGTTTTGCTTGCTTGCATCTGATTTTCCTTCGGAAAATCTTCTGACACAAGCACGCACTTTTCATACACGAAACCGTAGGCTTAAAATGCGACCCGATTTTAGAAGGTGAGCATTATGATTATTTAGCGTGCTTAAGGCAGAAATAGTCAGTTATTTCTACGCGAACAGGAACCTTAGGAAAACTGCATGTTCAACTTGATATTGTAAAAATTTTCATCTACCTTCGCTTAACGACGGATGTAAGTCATTAAAACGACGCATATCCTCGGAACATTACCAATCATACATATCATCAGAATGAATAAAAATATTATTGCAGTACTATTTTTACTAATTGGAATTAATCAAGTAAAATCACAAGATGTCGAACAGATAACAATCGGCACAAAACATGTACTTTATTCCAATATTTTGGATGAAGATAGAGAATACTGGGTGAATCTTCCTGAATCTTACCTCAAGACAGAAGCATCCTACAAGAAGTATCCTATTCTTATCATACTTGATGGAAATGTACATTTTAAGACTGTAACAGGCATGGTAAACTATATGAGTTCCGATTCATACAGAAGCTGGAAAATTCCAGAGATGATTGTGGTCGGCATTAAAAATATTGATAGAAGACGAGACTACACACCTGACAAAGTTGTTACGGTAAGAGAGAATAATACAGGTGGAGGAGAAGCTTTTCTAAGCTTTTTGGAAGATGAACTTATTCCCGAATTGGATAAAAAGTATAGAACAGAGCCTTATCGAATTCTTTTTGGACATTCTTTAGGTGGATTACTAGCTGTTCATGCCTACATGAAAGATGAGACTCTTTTCAATGCATTCATTGCCGTTGACCCAAGCTTTGGCATGTGGGACGAAGAAACCATGGATAGAAAATTAGAAGCCGTGACTGAGCAATCATTTGAAAAATTCATCTACATAGCCACTGCAAATTGGGGCAAAAGAAATATCAGAAATCGTGACCGTCATGTTAGGTTATACGAGGCATTAAATAGTAAATGTGAAGGTGAGTTTCCCGCACAATTGGAATACTTTGAAAATGAAAACCACGGTTCTGTTCCTCCAATAGCTTTTTATAATGGAATTTCAAGCATTTTTAAAGACTATGGGGTTTCCCACCGAGATGTGGAAAGCAAAGAGCAACTAACTCAACATTTCAAGTCTCTTTCTCAGCGACTATCTTGGAATTTTAGTCCACCAGAATCTCTTGTTAACCGAATAGGTTATAGAATGTTACGAAGTAGAAACGAAAATGAAAAATCTAAAGCCCTGACTTTCTTTATCTTAAATACAGAAAACTTCCCAAGTTCATTTAATGCTTTTGATAGCTTAGGAGAAACTTATGAATCTCTGGGAGATAACAAAAAAGCAATCGAAAATTATAAAAAGTCACTTGAGCTAAATCCTAATAATGAACATGCCAAAATGAAGATAGAAAGCTTAGGCAATAACGAATAAATACGATTGGTAACAATGTATAAAAAATAATAGCCAAGACAGTATGAATTAATAGTCTTTAGCACTAACAAACATTCTTGCAACTTGAAAAGATACTGTCACTTAATCGGGTACTATTCTTATACTAGACCGCTAAATGAAACTTTGACCCGTCCTGAATAAAGGCTACATAATCTTAAACAATTATGCACAAAAATGACAAAGTAATCTGTAAGCTTCTTTTAATAACTGATGCCGCCTATAAATGTTTGCACTACTTTGATATTTGGAATTTCTGAAACATCAACCGTCATGATGTCTTTATCTAAGATGATAAAATCTGCGAATTTACCTGTTTCTATACTACCTTTTTCATCTTCTTCAAAATTAGAATATGCAGCCCAAATCGTCATTCCTTTAAGGGTTTCTTCCCTACTTAGGGCATTCTCTGTTTGAAAGCCCTTCTCTGGATAACCTTTTAAATCTTGGCGTGCAACAGCAGCGTAAAACGTGTAAAACGGACTTACGTGTTCTACTGGAAAATCAGTACCCAGTGCTACTTTACCATAGGCATTTAATAAATCTTTATACGCATAACCGCCCTTAATACGTTTAGGGCCTACTCTGTCTTCTGCCCAATACATATCGCTTGTAGCATGCGTAGGCTGTATAGATGGTACAATATCCTGAAATAGTTTAAAATCTTCTGGCGATACTATCTGTGCATGCTCTACCCGCCAACGCCTGTTTGGTTTACCTTGCAATACCTTTTTATAAGTATTTAATACAGCATGGTTTGCAGAATCGCCAATGGCATGTGTATTCATTTGGTATGCTGAATTTGCTATACGTTTTGCTGTTTCTTTTAAATTATCTATGCTATTTACCAATAACCCTAAATGTCCGGGTTTATCGGTATATGGTTTACGCAACATGGCACCTCTAGAACCTAAAGCACCATCGGCATAAAACTTAAAGGAACGTACATTTAGGTTATTAGTTTTTATAATGCCTTTGTTTAAATAATAATCTAGGTTTTGCTTGGTTGCAGATACCATAGCATAAACCCTTATATTTAAGATACCGGCTTGTTGCAAACTATCTATAATTTCAATTTCGTTTTGGTTTAAGCCAGCGTCATCCACGGTAGTTAATCCATAGTTTAAACATATATTCTGAGCTTCCAATAGTGCTGCTACCAGTTCTTTTTTGGTAGGTTTAGGCCAATGTTGCATAACCAAAGACTCCGCTTTATCAATTAACACACCTGTTGGCTTTCCGCTTTTAAGAACAACTTCACCACCATCTATTTTACTGTTTGCGGTTACGTTACCCAAATCTAAAGCTGCTTGATTTGCTAAAATGGCATGCCCATCTACACGCTCTAAAACAACTGGTGTGTTTGGAAATAAGCTATTTAACAATGCGTTGTTTGGAAATTCTTTTATATCCCAGTCGTTTTGGTCCCAACCTCGGCCGTAAATAAATGCTTGCTGACGTTTATTTTGAAAATCGGTAACACGATTTACTACCTCATCAAAACTTGTAGTGCCTGTTAAATCTACATTTAATTGATTAAGCCCTAACCCTAAAAAATGACAATGCGCATCTATAAATCCGGGAACTATTGTTTTTCCTTGCGCATTAATAATTGTATCGGCTTTAAACTTATGTTTTAAATTATTAGAATTACCAATTTCAACAAACTTACCATCCTTAACAGCAAATGCTTCAGCGTTTTCGAAAGTATCATTTACGGTGTATACATTTGCATTAACAACTAAAACATCTACTATTTCTTTTTTTTGGCATGATATACAAGCTATTAACAAGAGAAGTAAAATGATTTTTTTCATAAGATTTATTTTAGAAGTCTCGTAAAAATAAAAAAAGCGCTCTTAATAGAACGCTTTAATACTGTAATATTTTTAAAGCTAGAAATCGAACTTAAAAGTAGCTCCTGCCAGAAATTGAATGCCCTGTACTGGAAAGTTTTGCCAGCGTTGGTACTCGTTATTTGCTATGTTGTTCGCTTTTGCGTACACCGAAATTTGATCGTTAATATGGTAGCCTACATGTGCATTAGCATCGAAAAAGCTATCTAACGTAACTGTAATGGGTGAAGTTATGGTAAAACCATCATTTAAAAAGAATCGGTCTTTACGCTCTCCTGTATAAATTAAATTTGCGCCTGCAAACCAATGTTCGTCTATTTGATAGTCTAAAAATAACGATCCCTGTATATCTGGAAGGTTCCAAGCTTCGGCTTCATTATCGGTATTGTAACTAAAATATTCGGCTTTAACACCTAAAGTAAAATTTCTATTCACATCTACATTTAGTTCTCCAGCAATACCAAAAGTATCAACATCATCGTATACAATACCATAAGAATTACCATAGGAGTAAGCTTCACCTTGTGGAAAAACAATGATATCGTTATTTCTAAATAAAGCTCTATTTCTATCTGCTTTATACAATCCGTTTACGCTATAACTCATGTTACTAGACAACTTACCTTTAAGACCAATGTGTGCATTATATTGCGTATCGGTTGGCGCAATTAATAATGTGGGAGATACAAAAGGATTTTCTGAAGCAAATGCGTGATAGGTATTTTGAACCAAACCGCCTTGAATACCCCCAAAAGCAATTAAAACATCGTTTACCAACCTATAAGTAGCTGTTACATTAGGATACACGTAAAGTGTATTATCACCAGACTCCCTGTCGTTTAAAAAGTTGATTGAAACTCCCAAATTTACGGTTAAATCGTCTTGTTTTAATTGATACGAAGGTGAAGCACCAATGATAAAATTACCATAAGACAACTCTGCATTTGTAAAATAACCCCTATCAAAAGTTCCTCCCAAATAATCAATCTTAAAATTGGTTGAAATTTCTTCACGATTTACAGGAATATCAATTTTAGCCTTTGCTACAAATCTATTTTCTCCAGAGCCTTGGTTATCGCTAAAACGTCTAAAAAAGAAACTCCCTGAGTTTATATAAGTATCTTCAAAAGAAATATCGCCACCAAAATGTACATTAAAAAATGCATGATCGGTGTCTATACCATCTGCTTGCGCTCGGGCTATCTGAGATTGCGGCACACCGTACCAGTTGTATAACTGATGTTGAAAACCAGCTTGAACATTCCAAGCCAAATCCCTAAATTGCGACGCATAATTAGCGTTAAGCTTTGTGTTTGAAAAATTATCATCAAACTGTACACCTTCAATACCTCCAGCAGAAGAATGGTGACTAAAATACCCGCCAACACTTTCGGTTCTGCTTATGGCATGGTTTAAATATACTTCACCTAAAATTGTAGTATAGCTCCCCACTCCCAAAGTAGCATAGTTATCGAACAACTTAACGGGTTTTGCTTTCTCTACAGTAGCAGCTTTTCCCTTAGCTGGCGTAAATGTAGAGGCCACAGGAAAAGAAAAAATATTGTATTTAATTTCTTTTTTCTTTATGGCTTGGTCTTCTTCGGTTGAAGGCACTTCTTTTACCTTAAACGCATCGGATATTGATGGTGTATAGGGTTTTACAACATCTATGACCCCTGTGTTTATCGTATCATTTTTCTTTCTTTGAGAAAAAGACAAACTAACCTGTAATACAATTACAATTAATAAGATATGTTTGATGTGCTTGCGCATGGACTTAAATTTTAAATTTTTTAGTGATGATTGATGATTTTAAATTTTATTATTGAGATATTTCGATTACGCTCAGCATAACAATAATCTATTTCTGGATACTGTGACCGAGACTGTATACTTATTTTTAATCCTGTGGCATTATAGATGAATTCGTCTTAGATTCTTCTCGTTTTATAAGATTTAATTCAGTTTGTGCGTCTTCCACTACATCATCAAATTGCTTAAAGTTTTCTATAACACTTTCTAAAATATAAGTAGCTTGATAGGCATCTTCTAAAGCATAAAAGTTTTTTGCCATTACCACTAAACCTTTGGCGCCATAGTATTTGTAACCCGAATAATCTTTAGCCAATTTTTGAGCTGAAATATTAGAACTTTTATAATCTCCTGCTTTGTTTTTAAAATAAGCATCGTAAAACAAAGCTTCGGCTGCTGTTTCTCCAGTAGCTACTTTTTCTACGTTTTTATATGCCGATTTAGCTTTGGCTTCATCACCTGTTTTTATGGCAGAACGCGCGATAATGATATACGCATCACTCTGTATTTTATTATCAATTTTAGAATTCTTTAAAACTTTATCGGCATAAGTTACGGCCTCATCGTAATGCTCTAATTGATAATTAGCCTTCATTAAATTAGATTGTGCAAAAACTACATTTTGAGGAAAATTCGCTTCGGCCTCCAAACGTTTTAATAGAGGTATAGCTTGGTTCCAATTTTTGCCTTCCAAATGGTATTGCGATAATCTGTAAAGTGCTTCCTCGGTAAATTCGCTTTGCGAAGCCTCTACAACATATTTATAATGTGGTGCAGCATTAGCAATTAAATCTTTTTTGTAATACAACTGCCCTAAATAAAAATGCGATTGTAAACTATGTATACCATTAGGAAAATTATTTAAATAACTATTAAACTGTTTAATTGCTGCATCTGTATTACCCTCTAAATACTGTTTTTCTGCGGCTTCGTAACTGGCATTATCTAAATCGGCATCGGTTACCTCAACATAATCTAATTGCTTTACCCAAGCTGCATACTCGTTTACACGCCCCAAATCTATATAAATTAATCGTGCAGTAGATACGGCTTGAACCGCTTCGGGTGTGTTTGGATAATCGCCTGCTACTTTTTTAAACTTACTTAAAGCAGCATCATTTTCACTAGCGTTATAATGAATTAAACCTTGCCGTAATAAAGATTTTGGCACAAACGAACTCATTCTATATTCTAAGTTTAGCTTATCGTAACTCGCCATCGCCTTATTTATATTACCTGCTTTTACATAAGAATTACCTAATTCGTACAACGCATCGTCTCGCAATTTAGACTTTGGGTATTCTAGGATAAAGGCTTCCAACTCTTTAATTTTTTTTGGAGAATTTCCCGCATAACCTGTACTTATCGCTTTTTGGAAGAAAGCATAATCGGCCTCCAGTTCGTTTAATTTTATGGCATTGGTATACGCTTTTATAGCCTCGTTATACTTACTGGACACAAAATAACCATCGGCCAAACGCAAATAAGCATCATTTAAACGCACTTTGTCCTCTTGCGGTTTCGCTATAAACTGATTGAAATAATTAGAGGCTTGATTGTAGTTTTTTAACTTAAAATAGGTGTAAGCTAAATTATAATCTATATGCTTCTGCTCAGGCAAATCCATTCCAGCGGCTTGCTGCACAAATTGCTTAAAACCAACTAAAGCGTCATCATAATCGGTTAAATTATAATCTGCTTCGGCTTTCCAAAAAGTTGCTCTTGCAGTAAATCTTGCATCTCTGGGCTCGCTTAAAGATTTGTCAAAAAGTGTTTCTGCTTCCAAATATTTACTTTCGTTGTATAACTCTAAACCCCTATAAAATGCCACTTTCTGGTATGCCATTTTGTTCTCGAAACTTTTTTTCCTTTCTAAAAGGGTAAGTGCCTCTTCGTAGTTTTTTGATGTAATGTAAGAATCTATTAAAAGGGTTTCTATTTCTTCTTTATACGCCGTTTTAGGATATTTATCTAAATACGCTGCTAAAACTTGCGGTACAGATTGGTATGGATTTCCAATTTCGTAACTAATCTTAGCGTAGTTTAACCAAGCATCTTCTTGAATTTTTAAATTAAAATCCATTTGTGATGCATTTCTAAAAGCATTTAGTGCTTCTTGTTTTTTGTTTAATTTAATATAGCTTTCACCTAAGTGATAGTAGGCATTTTGCGCTATACTATTATTCCCATCAATAATTTTACTGAATTCTGAAACTGCATTTTCGTAATCTCCTTGTTTATAATGTGCGTATCCCAATTGGTAAAAATCGGTATTATTCCACTTGCCCTTTTTACCTTTATAAGCTTGTAAATATGGGATGGCCTCGGCATATTGTTCTAGGTTAAAATAGCTTTCGCCGATAATTTTTGATAATTCTGAGACTTCATCAGCATCACTAGCATCTAATCGTGCTTTGGCAAGTTCAATAGCTTTTTCGAATTTACCGAGTTTAAAGTTTAAATCTGCTTGGTAATACGATAGTTTTTCTTTGTAGCGCTCTTGGTTTTCTACCTGTTCAAAATATTCATTTGCCCTATCATAGTCATCCCCTTCATAAGCCATAAACCCAATGTAATACTTTGCTTGGGCTCCATATTGTTGAGAGTTTTCTACCCTACTCAAATATTTTTTTGCGTCTTTATATTGCTTTGTTACAAAAGCGGTATACCCATTATTAAAATAGAATTTTTGTTGTTCTTTTTTAGATAGTGCGCTTTCGTCTACCCGCTTGTACCACTTTCGGGCATAAGCATATTTTCCATTGGCAAAATAATAATCTGCTACATCTACAAAAGCTGTGTTACGCTTTGTGCTAGTTGGGTACTCCTCTACAAAATCATTAATAAGTTGATCTGCATTTTGCTGATTTAGCCGTACAGCGCAATTAGCAATGTAATACGTACAATCTGCAATTAAACCTTCCCTTTCGGCCTCTTTTTTAATCTGGGCAAATAAGGATTGTGCTGCTTGATATTGCTGATTATTGTACAAGCTTAATGCTTTTTGAAAGTCTACCAAATTATTTGTGTACACTGCCGATTGTTGCGCGACAACCTGTATACAAAGACATAAAGCTGTAATTAAAATACTATGTTTAAGATTCATTTAGTATTTGGTTTTGTTTGATGAAATTCAAAGATAAACAAAGGTTTTAGATTCCCGCATTATTCATTGATTCTCAATTTATACTAATGTATTTATGAATCTTCGATTTCGCGAGAATAATAAATTCAATTGATACCAAAATATACATTTTGGAAATCTTCTTAATCCATAACGCAACAATCGTGCTAGAATTATAAACCAACTTATTAAATCTTAAAAAAAATTAAGCAAATAGAGGTGAGAAAAAACCAAAAAAACATAATAAAAAAAAAGAAATACGGTTATTGGTTTGCGCTATTAAACTTTAAACTCTAAACTTGTATATTGAAATTCATATACTATGTCTGAAACCATTTTACAGCTAAAAGATGCATCTATCTACCAAGGGGAAAGTTTAGTACTCTCTAATGTTAATGTTGAAATAAACAAAGGCGAATTTGTATACTTAATTGGAAAAACCGGAACAGGAAAAAGTAGTTTTATGAAGACGCTTTATGGCGATTTACCCTTAACTGAAGGCGAGGGCTTTATAGTAGATTACAATTTAAAAACCTTGAAAGAAAAAGATATTCCGTTTTTAAGGCGTAAACTTGGTGTAGTTTTTCAAGACTTTAAATTACTTATAGACAGAACTGTAAACGAGAATTTGCTTTTTGTTTTAAAGGCTACTGGGTGGAAAGACAAAGAAAAAATGAACGCTCGTATAGAAGAAGTGCTAACAAAGGTAGGCATGAAAACCAAAGGCTTTAAGTTTCCGCACGAACTCTCTGGTGGAGAACAACAGCGCATAGCCATTGCCAGAGCACTATTAAACAACCCCGAACTAATTTTGGCCGACGAGCCTACCGGAAACCTAGACCCGCAAACCAGTGTAGAAGTTATGGAAGTATTGCAAGACATTAACAAAAATGGCAACACAATACTTATGGCCACACACGATTATGCCTTACCTTTAAAGTACCCAAGCAAAACATTAAAGTGTGATGAGAATCAGGTTTATGAAGTGGTACAACGAAAAGGGTAAATTTCATGAAAGGTTTGAGTGTTTGTATTCCAGTTTATAATTATGATTGTTTAAAAACAGTTGTACATATTTGCAAGCAAATTAAAACCTTAAAATTAGCTGCCGAAATTATTGTTTTTGATGACGCTTCTACCCTTGAATTAACAAAACTGTCCACTTTTAAAAACCCCATCTATACCTATAAGAAGCTACAAAACAACGTAGGAAGATCGAAAATTAGAAACCTTTTGGTAAAAGCTTCTGCGTTCGATTATGTACTTTTTTTAGATGGAGATTCCAAAGTTTCTGAAAATTTTATAGCCACATATATTGAAACAATTAAAAAGCAGCCTAACACAATAATTTATGGAGGTACTAGCAAGCCAAAGCGTACTAATACTAAAAATAAATTACGTTACAACTATGGCTTAAAATATGAGTATAAGACAACTTTAAAAAGAAACGAAAATCCATACCATCATTTTAGACCCAATAATTTTGTATCCCCTAAACATATTTTAAAGATTAACCCTTTTAACGAAGAGCTAGACACATATGGACATGAAGACACCTTTTTTTGTTATGAAATGGAAAAAAAAGGTATTGAAATTATTCACATCAATAATCCCGTTATTCATTTAGATATGGATAGCAACATTGAATTTATAGAAAAGACCAAAACAGCAATAAAAAATCTTATCTTACTAAAAAAAAAGCATCCAGAATTCACCTCTTACAGTAAGCTTTTATTAGCTCTAAATAAATTTAAGTTCTTAAACTCTGTATTTGCAAAAAAAATAGCAACTCTATTATCTGTCTTTTTTGAAAGGGCTGCAATCAAAACCAATAGTGCAAATAGCCTACAACTGTTTAAATTTTGCTACATTGTGTCTATTCAAAACCATTATGACTAATTTTAACACTACACCTTTTTTTTCGGTTGTAATTCCTTTATACAACAAGGAAAAGTATATACTTAGCACCATTGCAAGTGTAACAAATCAGTCGTTTAAAGATTTTGAAATTATAATAGTTGATGATGGAAGTACAGATAGAAGCAAAAGTATAATTTCGAAAATAAAAGATTCTAGAATAAAAATAATTACACAACAAAATTTAGGAGCGCCTAATGCAAGAAATAACGGTATAGCTAAAGCCAAAGCCAAATATATTGCACTTTTAGATGCAGATGATACGTGGTACCATAACCACCTATTAGAATTAAAAAAACAAATAGAAATTTACCCAAACGCTGGGTTATATTGTAATAATTACGACATTTATTATAGCGAAACCGTAAAAAAAAATGCCCAGTTTAATTTTAATTTTGATGATAAATGTCTTGTTGTTGATGACTATTTTAAGGCCAGCATAATAAATTCAGTTGCGTGGACTTCTGCTGTTGCCTTCGAAAAAGAAAAGTTTATTTCAATTGGAGGGTTCGATACCACATTAAAAACAGCTCAAGACATAGATTTATGGATACGATTTGCTTTACTGTATAAGGTTATATTTAACCCAACTATAACCATGTCTTACAAATTCCATGTAGACGATAGTCTTTCTAAAAATGAAGAAAGCTATAACCAAATTAGATTAGATTCTTTTAAGAAATATAAAAAAGAAGAAGCAAATAACCCCTCTTTAAAATTGTATTTAGATATTAATAGATATGCCTTAGCTATACGCTGTAAATTAAACCATCAATTAGAGCTGTTTGAAACTGTAAAAAAAGACATAGACTATGCCAACTTAAACCTAAAACAAAAAATATTAATTAGCTTACCTAAGCAGCTGCTAATACTTGCTAAAAACACCCAGAACTTTTTAAAAAAGAGAAAACTTTACGTGACTGCCTACAAATAAAGAACTTAAGTTATTTAAAATATGTATCAAAATTAACAGTATCCTTAATAATTCTTTTTCTCTCTTTAAAATATTTACTAAAAATACTTCTAGTACTATCTATTTCTTTTGCCTTAATATCTAACAAATCTGCCATGGAATGGAAAAAGTCGTCAACCATATATTTTCTGTTAGTAATAAAAGGAAAGTTTTCTTGCTGCTTAAATTTATTTGATTGCCATACAAAGAAAGGGATTTCAAACATTTGTCTGGAATATATATCTTCATTATGTCCTGCCATATTTATAGTATCGTACATTTCCTCAGCATGATCAGAAAAGTATAAAACAAAACTTTTAGCTTTCAAACTATTTACTTGTTTAATTATTTCTGAAATAATAAAATCATTGTATAGAATTGCATTGTCATAATGGTTAATCTTCTCAAAACTTTCATTCGATTTAAAATTAGTTTTCGGCGTATCTTTAAATTTATTGAATGTTTCCGGATATCTATTTTCATAATGATGATGAGTACCCATCATATGAACAAAAATGACTTTTTTACTAACTTTTTCTCTTAAAATTCTATTTAAAGGCGCTAAGAGCTCTCCATCTAAAACTTTGCTGTTTCCTGCTAAGGTTGTTGTTAAAAATTCATGGTTTTTGGAGGATAGACCAATCTTAGTAATCATGCTTTCATAAGGCCCTATTGGTCTTTGATTAGACAACCAATAGGTTTCAAAACCTACACTATTAAGCAATTGTAATATAGAGCCTTCTGTTATTAATTCTGGAGCTTCATAATTACCCAAGGTTAATATTTTAGTTAAGGCACCAACCGAGTATGCATGTGGACTAATAACATCTTGGTATATTAACAATTCATCCTTAATACTATTTAGCCTTGGTGTTGTTGCTCTGTAATAATTATAAATTCCCATATGAGAGCGAGCAGTGGATTCTCCAATAATTATTACATATACCTCATCTTGATCATCCATGTACCGGTAAACATCATTAAAATCACCTGTTTTATTCGTTTTATAATCTCCTAATTTTTTAGATTCTATGTTATAATCTACTACAGATTTTAGAATTAGGTAAGGTAAATTGAAATTTATAAGCGATGTTAGCTTAATAAAGACAATACAAATTAGAAATAATAGAGAAATTTTAATCCTCTGAGCTGTCCTTTCTGGGAATACTTTTAATTTAAAAAGCCTTTTGGTATTCTTTATTGCAAAAAAAACAATAAGGGAAAAAATTATACTATATATTATTATTGGAAGATCTACATAAAAACTTAAAAACTCCTTACTTTCATTAGTGTTAGAATCTAGAGTAACAAAAATTGCCGATGAACTGAAAAAAGTTTGAAATAAATAATAATAAATAGTTTCTATATATAAACATAAAGCAAAAACAACATATGATAGTTTAAAATAAAGTGATTTGAAATTTAAACCTTTGAGTAAAAAAATTGGAATGATTAATGTTGCTCCAAAAAAAATATTTTCTAAAAAATTTAATAAAACAAACAACGTAATGTTATTAAAAACAACATTAAAAAAAAAGCCAGAGCATACCAATACCAGGTATCTTAGAAAAAGTTTTTTTAAAACTATCATACGCTTTTCGTTAATTGTCTGCACTGGTTAATCCCTTTAAAACCTACTAGTAGTTTGTTAAAGCTACCTCTTATACTTACTGCTCCATTAACCACTAAAAAAAATATATATTTTAACAACAATATGTAACTAAAATTTTTAAACTCTAAATAATTTATAGCGCATATTGTTTTCACGTAATTATCACTACCCATATTGCTAGTAGATCTTTCCAGAGCATGTTTAACTATAGTACTATTTACAAAATAAACAGATAAGCCATTTGATATGGCTTTCTTTAAAAACAGATATTCTTCTCCAGATTGAAAATAACTACCCAAGCCAAAAAGTGTATTAAATGCTATTCCTTTCTCAAGAATTGCCTTTCGTTTAAAGGCTATTTCTATGGATGATGTTGGTTTTATGCTTTTTCTTGAGAGCAGTTGCCCGCCTGTTTTTGGATATGCTTTATATTGTTCTCCAGTAAACGTATCTATTTTAAACCTTATAATTGTAGCTTCAGGAAATTTTATAAAGCCTTCCTTGGTAATAGTTTCAAATTCTTTAACATATTCCACATCATCATCAGCTATCAAACATATATCACCAACTGCATTCTTTATTGCTAAATTTCTACTTTTAGATAGTCCTTTCTCATAGGAATTAACTACTCTAATGTTTTTTAATTTTGACGTTAGTTCGCGTCCTTTAGTAGTTTGGTTTACAATTAAAATATTTAATTGTTTTATGTCTTGATGCGGAAACATCTTTTCTAAAAAAGATAGAGAAGTACGGTTCATTGTAGATACAAGAACCTCTAATGTATTGCTTAAAACTAAACTACCCATAAAAAACTATAACGCTCTATTAACTCCAACAAAACTTTTTCTTAAAATAAACAATACTACCAAGAAGTACAATATGTACCTAATAAAATGTGCGATTACTACGCCCTCTGTACCATAGTAATCAATAAAATAAACTGAAAGCATATAAAAAACAATGACTGAAAAAAGCTCTGTAATAATAAAATTAGTTGTTTGCTTTTTAGCCAAAAACTGATATGCGATTACAAAAGCTGTAAACTTAACCAAATCTCCCAGCAATTGCCACTTAAAATATTTAGACATTTCTAAAAATTCTGTGGTGTAAAGTAATGTTATAATTTGTTGTTTTAATAAGAATACTAAAAATAGACCAACAATAAGCAGCGGCAACAGCATTTTGTATATATGTTTTACCTCTTTTCTAAAATTATACGTATTTGTAATTCGGGCATATCTTGGTAAAATATATAAAGGAAAAATAGCAGCCGTAAACTGCATATATGCGTTTGAAATAGAGTTCATAGCCGTCCAATAGCCAGAATCTGCAATACTTATCTTATGTTCTATAAGTCGTCTTATAGCTATTTCGTTTATATTGGCAAAGAGCACAACCACAATAGTCATTAAGCTATATGGCAATAATTTATTCTTAAAACTTAAATTTAAAGTTACGCCTTTTAAACTTATATAAGTAAAACTCGTTTTAAAGGTAATTACAATGTAGCATATAAACTGTACAATTGGAATAATTGCAACTGCCACCAAACTACCATACAATCCTAATTTATAAGTAAAACCAACTATTAAAACAGTATTAACTACCACAATTACTAATGTGGCTTTGGTAAATATTTTATACGCAGAAAGACCATTTAAAAGCGCATTTACAATAGCATTTAATGAAAGAAATGGAATAACAAAGGCTAAAATTTTAAATATTAATTTAAAATCTCTAGTCTCACCAAAAATTGATTGATTTAAGAAACTTGCTCCAAAAAAAAGAATACAGAAGGATAATAGTGCCGCCGCTGTACTAAACAGTAATGTAGTTGAGAATAATTGATTTAGTTTTTGTTTATCATCTTTATACTCGGCAACGTATTTTACCAATCCGTTTGAAGTGCCCAAAACTGAAAATTTTTCAAAAAAAGCAGTTACATTTTTTAAATTACCTACCAAAGCAATGCCTTCTGCCCCAATAATTATAGCCAATACTTTTTGGGTTATTAAGGTGAAACCCATTTTTGCAAATACAAGAAATGCATTAGCAGAAGTAACCTTAAATAATAGGTTGTTTTTTATAAACCCTGGTAATTTCAATAGAAAAAATATAAGCTAGTTAAAATTGTTTTTATCAGACTCTACTCCAAAAAGCGAACTTCCAAAAATAAGCAAGATTACACCATAATACATTAAATAACTTACAAAATGACCTATTACGGCTCCTTTTACACCATAAATTTTAATAAAATAGATACTTGTAGTATAAAGTATTATAACCAAAAAAGCTTCGGTAATTACATAATGCCAAAACATTTTTTTTGCTAAAAACTGGTAAGCGATAATCATGGAAAGTACTTTAACAAAGTCGCCTAAAAGTTGCCATAGAAACAAATCTTCTACGGGTTTAAATTCTTCTGTAAAAACAATCCAGACTATGTAAGGTCTCAATACATATATTAGTACTAAACCCAAAATAAAATATGGCACTACAGTTTTATAAAGTGAAAACACTTCTTTTTTAAATTCCTTAATATCGTTAATCTCAGAAAATCTTGGAATGATATATAGGCCCAATAACGAACTTACCATCATTAAATAATACTTAGAAATTCGCAACATTGCCTCCCAAAAACCAGCATCTTTATAACCAATAGTATCTATAATATGAGAACGTATCGCTAAAATAACAAGCGGCAATATTACTGCCGAAAACAGGGCCATACCCGTATAAGAACTTAATTTCTTAATGTATGTAAAACTTACTTGCTCTACGCTAATTAAAGGCACCAAACTTTTTCTATTTATAATTCCTACGAGAGTAATTAAAAATATTAGGGATTCTGAAATTGCTACCGAAATTAAGGCGCCATCTAAATTCTTTTGGTAAATTAATAAGAGGGCGACACATAAACTTAAAATCTGACCAATTATATTTATTATAATTAGAATTTTATACTTAGAAAACCCGTTCATGATAGAAAACGTAAACATGTTTAGCGCATAAAACGGTAGTACAATGGCAAAAATCTTTATAATGTATACGTAATCGTTATAGGTGGGAAAAATAAGTTCGTTAATAACATCTGCTTTAAAGTAACAGATAAACGACACAAGAATTGTTGTTATAAAACCAGCATAATAAACCGTAGATAAGGTTTTACTTAGTTTTACTAAATCGTCTTTAAAATCGTTAACATACCTAACAACGCCTTTGTAAAAACCCAAGGTTGCTAAGGTTTGCGCAGAAGCAACAAAATTTCTTAAATTTCCAACAAGGGCTAACCCTTCGGCGCCAATCATTACTGCAATGGCCTTTGATGTTAACAAGCCAGCAATAACTCTTGTAAAAACAGCTGCGGTTTTTAAAGAAGCAGCCTTTACTAATACTTTACTGTTAATATAACGTATTAATTTTTTCAAAAGTTAAGATTTGTTGCAATTATAAACTAAAAAACTACTTATATAGTATAGTTATTTAGATTTCAAATATACAAAATGATTTATGCCAATATTAATAAACCAAACTTAAGATTATTCAGCATTATACTTATTAAATACTATTTCGCCTTTATCATTTATATATTCGTAAACGCCAATAGGGGCGTTATTTTTTATAATAGCATAACTTTTATCGTCCTGTAGATAATTCAAATATGCTTTATCTTCACTTAAATAAGAAAATAATATTCTAAATAGGTTAACTGGTGTTTTTAATTTAGCATCAAAATATGGTACATCATTAGGCCACCTTATAGCTAAAGCTGAAGTGTAAATAGAGTTAATTAGCGCTTCATCAGTTTGTTTGGTTCTACTTTGCATACTATATTTTAAACCAACGTACCCACCGTGATCAGCCATAATTACAATTAAACTATTTTTATCTTTTTCTTTAATAATAGTAATAACTTCCTTTAAGGTTTTGTTAGCTTTTTCCAGTTCAGACAAATAAAATTCTCGCTCCTTTTTAATGCCCATGGATTGCTCCTCTAGAACAGATACATGACTAGGTCTCATGATACTAATAAAGAAAAAATTTGACGTATTCTTATTTTTGTTTATCGCCACATTTAACTCTTGAACAACGCTTTTTTCAATTTCGAAACCCCTCGCTAAATAAGATATTTCACTAAATTTAATATTGCAGTAGTCGTAATGTAATTTGGGTCTGTTAACCAACAAATAAGGACGCTCTAGTAAGAGAAAACTTTTATAATTATTTTTTTTAATTATAGAAAGCACTGGGTTATCTCCAGCTATTATTTCTCGTGTATTTCGAAGCTCGTTACCATGCAATGAATTGCCATAATAATGATGCTTCATAGCAAATAAAGAGCTATTAGAGCTTAGTGTAGACACATAATTACTTCGAAAATTATTATATAGTTTAAAACCATTTTCTCTTAAAAACGATTCAAATATGTTATTATCAAAATTGTAGGGTGCGCTTTTTAATTTTGAAAAATTAGCATAACCATCTGTCTGAACAATATAAATATTCGGTTTTTTCTTAAACAAAACATTTTCAATACCGTCTGGTTGTTTCATCCATTGAGAAGAGTAAGTTATTTCTTTATAAACATCTGGCACTAATTTCAATAGAACAAAACAAGCCAATAAATATTGAAATACAATTATTTTTTTTATGTGCTTATAAAAAACAATAGCTATTAGAATAGCTATTACAACTGCTATTAGTAAAATATTACTTTTAAAACCATAAGTTGACACAACTATGTAAACACTAAAAGCACCTAAATTAAGGATTGGGATTATATACTTAAGATACTTTTTGTATCTACCACTTTTTTTTAAAAGTGTACTTATTAAGTAAAAAACCACTATAGGCAAAAGGATATAGCAAAATACAAAGAAGCCTAACTGCTCCCAAGAATTCACCAATGTAAAGTTAGAATTATAATAGTATAATAATGGGTACAAACCAGATGCAAGTGCTGCAATTACAGGGTATTCTTTTTCACTCTCAAGAAATGTTAATATTTGAGATCTTATCTTAAACATCAGCTATTCTTTTTAATAAAAACATAACTCTTTCTGTACCTTCTATTTCTTGCTTTTCCAATATTTGAAAGTATGCTGCAAAAGCCATTTCAAAATTCTCTATTGTATAAAAACTAAAATGATCCTTAAATTCTGCTTTTGAATTTAGCAAACGCTGTACCCATGAGTCATTTTTCTTTGGAAATTCAATAATTAAACATTTAGAAAACGACGAAAAAAACTGAGCCGACATAGAAAATGTAACATTTCCAGACAACGTGATATGGTGAATTAAGGCTAAGGCCAATGTAACATCTGGATTAAAAACCTTAATTCGCTCTAGAAAAGAGCTTCGTTCTTTATTATTAAATCCTATCGCTGCCGATGGATTTAATACATCCAAAACGAAAGGTGTTATATGTGTCTCCTTATTTTTCTTTACTTGTAAATAATTATAATCTACCGCATTATTATCCAAATCACAAACTAAACTCTGTTTTAATTCATAACTAATTCCCCTTATAAAAGTGCCATCATTCCCACCAATATCAATAATAGTATCTGGTTTTAATTTGGATATCCATTTATCAATAACATTGGCTTTTAAATCAAAAGCTCTATCAGAGTAGTTTATTTTGTTATAGTAATTACCCCATTCTGTATATTCCTTTAGTTTTAGTTTTTTAATAAAATCATATAAACTCTTTATAATTTTTAACTGACCGCTTTTTGATAATGGTTTTACTTTGGTGTTCCCTTTGTAATCCTCACTATGTCTATCTTCAAATTTTGCAAGTAAATGAACATTTGTGTATATAGTTGGATTTAATTTAGACCTAAAGGGCAACATAGATGATAGCATCTTAATAGGGATACCATCTATATATTCACTCAATAATTTTAGTGATTGTGCTCCATGATATCGTGCTAAGAGCAATGGAGCTAAAAAATGTGAAATAAACTGTTTGTACCCACGCCAAGGGTAATTGTCCTTATAAAAATCGAAAGAAAGTGTATCTATAAAAATAGCTGCACCCTTATAAAATGTAATATTAAATGCAGATGCATCTTTCAACGAATACCCATGCTCTAAACTAAACTTTTGAAGTTTAAGAGTTAATAAAGCCGCCTCTTTATATTGATTAAAACTCCATTCGTATGGATATGTTATAAATGGAATATATTCAGGTTTAACTACAATTTCAGATTCTGAAACAGATAGTTCTTCATGATGTATTAATAGTTTATTTGCAAATAGCTTTTTATAAAACCCAGAATCCCTAAGAGCATAGTACTGCTTAAAATAAACTGGCTTTATAACACGCTTAATACTATTGTTATCTAAAAAAACGTAACCCGAAGGATCCCTAAATGAAGATGGATGAGCTTTTTTAAGAGTCACTAGAGTTTTTATTTTCTAAATCACGATTTTCAATATCTATATCATCAAACACATCATTTTCATCGTTTTTAATCAAACCTAAAAAGGATTTTATTTTAAACATTAAATTTTTTGAAAATAATACTACACCTGCAACTGCTGCAACAATTGCTTGAACAATCATAGCACCAATACTCGGATCGAAATATAACAAATACATGATTAATTGTTTTTAGTAAATATAAGAACTCTATTTTTTCTTACGTACCAAATAATAGAGATTAACAAAAAAAATGGCCATATTAGCAATAATTATGGGTAGCCCTATTCTTAGTGTTGGCATTAAAAAGCCATATATAATAAACAATATACACCCTAGCATATTAAACATTCGCAATGTTTTTATTGTTTTCATTGCAAAAGATACTAGTACCATAAACGATGCAAGATAGCCTATATACTCAGTGAATGTAAGTCCAAATAATTCCATTTTGGGCGAATATTAATCAATAACAAACTAGTTTTAAAACTATATATTAGTTTAAACAGATTTATTACGCTTACGTTCAACCTCTGTTAAATAAATTTTTCTTAGGCGTAGGTTGTTTGGTGTTACTTCTACATATTCATCTTTCTGAATATATTCAAGTGCTTCTTCTAACGAAAATTTTATGGCAGGCACAATTTTAGCTTTATCATCGGCGCCTGCAGAACGTACATTACTTAATTTTTTGGTTTTGGTTACATTCACCGTCATATCATCACCTCTAGAATTCTCACCAATTACTTGTCCTTCGTAAATGTCTTCCCCTGGATCTATAAAAAACTTACCGCGTTCTTGCAATTTATCTATTGAATACGGAATTGCTGTACCATTTTCCATGGATACTAAACTTCCGTTTTGACGTTCTGGTATACCACCCTTTAATGGTTGGTATTCTTTAAAACGGTGTGCCATAATGGCTTCTCCAGCAGTGGCGGTTAACAATTGGTTACGTAAGCCAATAATCCCTCTAGACGGAATGATAAATTCGCATACCATACGCTCGCCCTTAGCTTCCATACTTAGCATTTCTCCTTTTCTCATGGTTACCATTTCTATGGCCTTACCCGAAACGTGTTCTGGTAAATCAATCGTCATTTCTTCAACAGGCTCGCATTTTACACCATCAATTTCTTTAATAATTACCTGAGGTTGACCAATTTGAAGCTCGTACCCTTCGCGACGCATAGTTTCTATTAATACAGATAAATGCAATACACCACGGCCAAATACCATAAATTTATCGGCACTATCGGTTTCTTCAACTCTTAACGCAAGATTTTTTTCTAGCTCTTTGGTTAAACGCTCTTTTATATGTCTAGACGTTACATATTTTCCATCTTTTCCAAAGAAAGGCGAATCGTTAATAGTAAACAACATACTCATTGTGGGCTCATCAATAGCAATAGTTTTAAGGCCTTCGGGGTTTTCCCAATCGGCAACAGTATCACCAATTTCAAAACCTTCTAAACCAACAATGGCACAAATATCGCCAGTTTGTACTTCATCTACCTTTTTACGACCTAACCCTTCAAACGTATGTAATTCCTTAATTCTCGATTTTACTATAGAGCCATCTCTCTTTACTAAAGATATGTTCTGACCAACTTTTAACGTGCCTCTTGTTAATCTTCCAATAGCAATTCGTCCTGTAAACGACGAAAAATCTAACGATGTAATAAGCATTTGTGTTGTTCCTTCTTCAATTTTTGGTGAAGGTATATGCGCTATTACCATATCTAATAAAGGCTCAATGTTTTCTGTTTCGTTTTTCCAATCCTCACTCATCCAATTGTTCTTGGCAGAACCATACACCGTTGGAAAATCTAACTGCCACTCTTCTGCTCCTAATTCAAACATTAAATCGAACACCTTTTCATGTACCTCATCGGGCGTGCAATTTTCTTTATCTACTTTATTTATTACTACACATGGTTTTAAACCCAAATTAATAGCTTTTTGTAATACAAAACGTGTTTGTGGCATTGGCCCCTCAAAGGCATCAACTAATAACAATACGCCATCAGCCATATTTAAAACACGCTCTACTTCTCCCCCAAAATCGGCGTGACCAGGCGTGTCTATTATATTAATTTTTGTGTCCTTGTATATTACAGAAACGTTCTTAGAGGTTATGGTTATACCTCTTTCGCGTTCTAAGTCATTATTATCTAAAATTAAATCACCTGTATTTTCGTTTTCACGAAATAGTTGGCAATGGTACATAATTTTATCAACCAAAGTAGTCTTACCGTGGTCTACGTGAGCAATTATAGCAATGTTTTTTATATTGTTCATAATGAGTGCCTTATTTTAAGCGTGCAAATGTACTGCTTATTTTATTATTAAGTTAAAAATATGTTATAATTAAAAGTCCAAATAATATGGCATATCCCTTTTCGTTATCTTTACTAAGCTATACCATCCCAAACTCTCAAATCCTTAAAATACAGAATTATGTCTCTAATTAGCAAATACTCTAAGTATTTACCCTACCTATACTTTATTGCTATTACAATATATTGGTTTACAAGCGTTAATAAAAGTCAAGGCTTAACTGCATACCCCATTTTACTCTTTGCTATCCCTTTTTTGTGGCAACTCATTAAACCTAATAAAAATTTAAACTTTACTTTGGGCATAACCTTTGTTTGCTTATCGTCGTATATGATTTTAGCTTACATTTCAGAAATGCTAAATTTAATATCTATTTCTAGCGCTACAAAACAGCTAATGCTGTATGGTGGCGTATTCTTTATTCTAAACTTTTTTATGGCACTTTGGATTATAAAGAATAGCCTAAATAAAAGATTTTAAAATTTTGGCGTTCCCACGCTAAGGCGTGGTCAGGCTTTCCGTTACAAGTCCTCGCTCGTCCCTCGCTGTGGGCTTTCCTCTGCAATCCTTAACGCGGGCATGTTTGCAAATAACATAAAACACCTCAAAGGGCAGTGTAAATTTGCAAAAAACATTAAAACTCCTTTTTGTAACTTTACAGCCTAAATTTTTATAAATGCAACTTTCCGAAATTCCTAAAATAAAACACACCAACTCCAACAACTTTTTTTTATTATGTGGCCCTTGCGCCATAGAAGGCGAAGATATGGCTCTTCGCATTGCTGAAAAAGTGGTTTCTATAACTAGTAAATTAGAAATTCCTTATGTGTTTAAAGGCAGTTTTAAAAAGGCCAACCGCAGTAGAATAGACAGTTTTACTGGTATTGGAGACGAAAAAGCTTTAAAAATTCTAAGAAAGGTATCCGAAACTTTTGATGTACCAACAGTAACGGATATTCATGAAGTTTCTGATGCCCAAAAAGCTGCCGAATATGTTGATGTTCTGCAAATTCCAGCTTTTTTAGTAAGACAAACCGATTTGGTAGTTGCTGCAGCCGAAACTGGCAAAGTGGTAAATTTAAAAAAAGGACAATTTATGAGTCCTGAAGCCATGAAACACGCTGTACAAAAAGTTAAAGATGCAGGTAGCGAAAAAGCTTGGATCACCGACAGAGGTACGATGTTTGGTTACCAAGATATGATTGTAGATTTTCGAGGTATCCCAACAATGAGACAATTTGCACCTGTAATATTAGATGTTACACACTCTTTACAACAGCCTAACCAATCGGCAGGGGTTACTGGTGGACGTCCGGATATGATTGAAACTATAGCGCGTGCTGGTGTAGTAAATAATGTTAACGGTTTATTTATTGAAACACATTTCGATCCTGCAAATGCGAAAAGTGATGGTGCAAACATGTTACATTTAGATAATTTGGAAGGCTTGCTAACAAGATTGGTTGCTATTAGAAAATTAGTTACTTCCTTTTAGGTTTTAAAATTAACTTAAACGGATTGGTATTAATTTCCAGCTGTTTTTTAAGAACATATACAACCACCTCATCATTAATATCTTCAACACACTTGTAGCGTAGAGAGCGTATCGATTTTCTATTGGCATCCACAAAATACTCGGTATAGTGTTCCATATGTTCAAAATGCCAAAACGCTAAATCCACATAATCTTTAGATTGATTAAGGAAGCAAATAGGAATACCATTACTGTAAAAAAATGGAATGCGCCATTTATATAGCAATTCACAATCTGGAACAACAGCCTCAATAATAGCCTGCAATTGTAGCAATATAGTTTTATAAGGCTCTTGTTGCTTTAGGATATAAGCTTCCGCAGGATTCATGCTAACATTTTAATTTTTATAAAATTAACAAAAATTTATTCTCACAAATTAAATAAAATTTATTTACTTTGTATTTCAAAGTACTTTTATATGGAATCCAAAGATTATCTAAAAGACATTAGCGAGATTAAAAATATGATGCATAAATCCTCTCGCTTTATTTCATTAAGTGGTTTATCAGGCATTTTAGCTGGAGTTTATGCCTTAATAGGTGCTGCTATAGCTTACGTGCTGGTAACAGATTACAGTTACGGCGTACTAAAACTTGACGGTTACATATTTAGGCTATGCCTGTTTACCTTATTTATGGTAGCACTATTAAGTGTACTTACAGGTATATATTTAACCACGCGCAAAGCAAAAAAACACGGTGCTAAAATTTGGGATGCCACTTCTAAGCGATTGGTTTTTAATTTTTTAATTCCCCTTGTAGTTGGCGGACTTTACATTTTAATCATTTTAAGTCAGGGTAAATACGGGCAATCTGGTGGATTAATGCTTATTTTTTACGGATTAGCATTGGTAAATGCATCAAAATATAGCATAGGCGATATTAGGTATTTGGGTTATATTCAAATCATTCTGGGATTAATTGGCTCTTGGAAACCTGGTTACGGTTTTTGGCTTTGGGTGTTAGGTTTTGGCATTATGCATATTGTATATGGCACTTGGATGCATTTTAAATATGATGTGAAAAAGTAAGCAGCGTTCAGTTGCAGTATTCAGTAATTTTGAATTCAATTAATTTGTCATTTTTTAGTTTGGAAACTATCATATTTTATTTACTTGCAGCTTTATTCTACTTAGTAGTTTTTGGTATTCCATTATTATTAAGTTTTACAATCTATAAACTAATAAAAAACTATGCTTCAAATAGATGGTTTAGATTATTAGCATTAATTCCAATAGCTTGTTTTGGTTATTGGATAATATTTTATAACTAAAAATAGATTCCCGCCTTCGCGGGAATAAAATATGAGTATTATAAACAACATAAATAAACTATTCGATCATCGTATTAGACTGGGCATTATGTCTGTTCTTATGGTAAACGAATATGCCGATTTTAATATGTTGAAAGACCTCTTAGGAGCTACCGATGGCAATTTAGCAAGCCACACCAAAGCCTTGGAAAATGCGGAATATATAAAAGTTGAAAAACAATTTATAGGACGAAAACCCAATACCCGCTACTCTACCACGGCATTGGGTCGCGAAGCATTTAAAAAACATATTGACGCACTTGAAAAATTAATTAACAAAATATAATATTTTTTTATCAATCTACTTTGTTTTTCAAAGTACTTTAAAATCAAATAATGCATGGAAACTCAAAACAACAACGCACCCCAAAACAAATTTGGCAATTGGTTAAAAACCTCAATAACAGCAAGAATGCTCATGGTAGGATTTTTGGTAATCATATTACTCGTTCCGCTATCATTCATTAATAGTTTAATAAACGAGCGAGCCTTTAGGCAACAGGATGTGGTAAACGAAATCAACGAAAAATGGGGAAATGATGTACTGGTTTACGGTCCTGTTTTAAAATTACCTTATAAAACCTATACCGAAACCAAAACATTTAACGAAAAAACCAAAACCTATTTTAAAGAAACCCAAACACACATAAATTATGCTTATGTCTTTCCAGAAGAGTTACACGCTCATGTAGATGTAAACTCTAAAACTTTAAAACGAGGCAATTTTGAATCGGCCGTATTTACAACTCAAATGGATTTTTCGGGACATTACGTTCCAGTTCACCTAACTTCAAAAGGCATTAAAACAGAAGACATTATTTGGGATAAAGCATCCATCATCATAAAAACATCAAACTTAAAAGGCATAAAAAGCGAAGTACAAATTAAACTAAGCGATACAACCTATAGTTTTGAAACTAACTTCAACCAAAACAACAACAGCAGCTTAGACGTTTTAGAATCTAGCTTTATAAACGGTGAAACACTATTTACCGATACACCAACAAACTTTACTTTTTCTATAACGTTTAATGGTAGCCGACAAATAGAACTGATCCCCATAGGAAAAACCACTACAATGCAAATGGCATCAAATTGGGCAGACCCTAGTTTTATGGGCAACTATTTACCCAACGACGAAACCAAACAAATTACGAAAGATGGATTTAAAGCCGACTGGAAAGTACTGCACATTAACAGAGCATTTTCGCAACAACATTTAAAAAGTATTCCAAACTTAAATCAATTTGCATTTGGCACCAAGTTTATGGTCATGGTAGACGAATATCAAAAAAGTGAACGTTCTGCCAAATACGGATTCTTAGTAATAGGACTTACATTTCTAATATTTTTCCTTATTCAAACCCTAAGTAAAATACATATTCACCCATTTCAGTATTTAATGATTGGGTTGGCACTTACCATGTTTTACACACTATTAGTGTCCATTTCAGAGCACAGTAACTTTTTAAAAGCATATTTAATAGCAGGAATATCGGTAATTGTTCTTATCACCTTATACTCAAAATCCATTTTAAAAACTATTAAGTTTCCCTTATTTATCGGGGCCTCGTTAAGCGCATTGTATGCGTTTATCTATGTTATTATACAACTAGAAAATTATGCGCTACTTGTAGGCAGTATAGGTTTGTTCCTCATACTCGCCATCGTCATGTTCGTATCTCGAAAAATAGATTGGAACAATGGTTAATGGTATTGGTTAGTGTTTTTTTCAGGGCGCCTGCCACGCTATAAGCGTGGTTTCCCCCGCCCAAAAGCGGGGGTAGCGCTTTACTCAAAGCTCCTAGTTTATATCAATGAATTCGTGAATATAAATATTTCACTACTCGCTCCCTCCTACGTTAGGGAGCTCAAATCCCTAACGCAAAAGACACCTATGAAAAATTTAATTACAACCAGTAAATCCATTGCATTTATGAGCTTTATAATTGGTACTATATTGTTTACTCTAAAGCTATATAACCCATATTTAAGTAAGCTAACTATAATTGGTGCTTTATTTGTAATAGTAGCACTTGCGATTAATTCAATATTACTTTTTGGTTTGGTATTCAAACTCTGTTTTGGAATGCTATTAAAGACGCTAAACCATGAAACAATAATTCAATTAGCAACAACAATAGGTATCGTTTTGGCAAACATCCCCATAGCAATATTGTATTTCTATATTCTAATTGAATCTCTATGAAACTAAAATTCAACAAAACATACGCATTACTAACACTGCTTTTATTTCTAACAGAAGCATGTATCGCAGTCTACTTAAAATCAGGCTTTATTCGTTACACCGTTGGAGATTTTTTAGTTGTAATACTTATTTATAGTTTTTTTAAAATTTTTATTGAAGACAACCACTTTAAAATAGCCGTTTCCGTTTTAGCATTTGCCTTTATTATAGAGTTTTTACAACTCACCAATTATCTAGAGCTATTCAATTTACAGGATAATTATTACGCTAATTTAATTTTAGGAAGCTCATTTCATATCTCAGATTTAGTGGCTTATACTTTAGGAACTATTACCATAATAGCTTTAGAATACAAAATTTACAAACTATGGTTGTCATAAAACACCTCTTTTTGTCCCAATTTAAAACCATAGCGCTAGTATGCTTTTCCATACTATATTGGAGACATTTTCACCGTCCTTTTTCATCCGTTATAGCATTTAGAAACTTGGTTAGTTACCCTTCTTTTTTTTATATGTTTAAGATTTTTGGGGTTCAACATCCCTACTCTAAACCATCCACATAGTCTTGAAGGTAGCTAAAACGTTCCGTAAGTTTTCCGTTTTCGGTAATTTTTGCACGTTGTAAAACACCATCGTTATCGTTATTAAAGAAAGCAGGTAATACATGTTTTAAAAACATCTCCCCAAAACCTTCGCTAGCATCTTGTGGAAGCTCGCATGGGAGATTATCTACTGCCATCACAGTTATGGCGTTATCGTCTTTATAATCCACTTCAGATTCGGTTTCAGGATCGTAACCATAAATGGGGTCTGCAATGGTTGAAGCTTTTAAAGTTGTAGCTACCGGACCATCTACATCGCAGCTTATATCTGCAACTACTTTAATATTAAAATCCGGTGATTTTACGTCTTCTCTAGTATATAAATACGGTGCACCATCGCCATAAAAATGTCCTGCAATGTAAAAATCGGTTACTTTGGCAAAACGCATAAAGTTAGACTCGTACTGTTCCGGGTGATTGAAAAAATCAAACACATCGGTTACTTGTGTCCCGTCTAATCGCTTGTTATAATCTAGCACATCTATTTTACAATACACGGGTGTATCAAAACTCTTATTCAAGTAGTCCTCAACCGAAACGGATTGAATTTGCATTGCATCCAGCATTTCTTGAGCACCACTAGCTACTTTACCACTTCCAGTGAGTAATATTTTAATGTTTGGAACTTCGATGTTATGCAACTCATTAATTAAAGCAGCTTGATTGGGTAAAGGGCCTGCTTTAGGTAGTTGCCATGTATTGTATTTTAAGCCCCAAGCTCTAAATCCGTTATAGGCGCCAACTATACCTGCGTAACGTCCAAAACCTATTAAACGAAATCCTTTTTCGTTAACTATGGTTTCATGGTCGTACAATTCTATATTTTTTTCTAAAATAGCTTGTAACAACTTGCGATTATAAGGTTGCTTTTTTATGGTATGCGAAAAGAAAAAATATGTTTTATTTGGTATAAGAGCGCTAATTGGCACTTCCTTTACGCCAATAAGTACATCACAATCGGACACATCGGTTGAGACTTCAAAACCTAATGCGGTATATGCAGCATCTGGAAATACACGAATATCTGATGATTCTACCTTAAAACTGGCTTGTGGAAATTGTAGTTTTGCTTCTTTTAATTTTGAAGGAGAAAACACCACACGGCGGTCTGGTGGATTTTTGCGTTCTTTAATGATGGCGAATTTCATGTTTAGGCTTTATTTTATTATGGTTGTGCCAATATGTGACATTTATATTTTTGGAATAATTTTTGTTCTAAATTACTTGGATTTGGCATGATTTGCAAAAGATTTTGGTAAATTTGCCATCCGCGTTAGGGATGGAGGCATTTGTTGAAGCTCTTTTTGTGTTGTTGCACCTATGCAACACAAAAAAGCGACTGCCGAGAGCCCGACCCTTTGGGGAACGCCCTAATGCAGATTACTATTGTATTGATAACGGGGTCGACTGGTTTTGACAGCGAGATTAATTAAACGGTAAGCACGTCGTGTAATGGTTTTGAGACACGTAAAAGGCTAGACCAAACTTTAAACGGCGAGAATAACTACGCTTTAGCTGCATAATCTGAATTATAGTAAGATTCGTGCTAGTTCCTACTAGGTAGGAAGGCTAAATGTCTCCAGAAAGCCTTGGTTAGTGGCGTTCTTTTTAGAGGCATCGTAAAAATTAACTAAGATGTGGTAGCGCTTTGATGCCACATCGAGATTTAAAAGCTAAGTTATAAGTAGGTTGTCTTTAGCCAGCTTATAATCGAAAAAACAAGAAAAGACTAAACGTGTAGAACCCCCTTTGGTTACTTGTTTGGACGAGAGTTCGATTCTCTCCGACTCCACTTTTAGAGTATCAAAACTCTTCAAAAACCCTGTAAATTTATGATTTACTGGGTTTTACATTTTATATAATATCATATAATATCATTTAAAATCATCTCCATCGAGACCAATTCGGTTACCCCTTTTGAATTTTACAAATAGGTCTCGCTAAGCACAATATTTTACTGATTTTCAATAGTTTACAATATTTACAACTTAGGTTATTTAATATTAATTTACTACCTTTTTAGTGAATTAGCGAGACCTAAAAACTATATAATTATGAAAACAGACTTTTCTATCCATTTTCACTTAGTCAATTCTAAGATAAATACTAGAGGCTTAGCACCTATTTATCTTCGGCTTACAGTTGACAATAAGCGCACTGAATACAGCATTAGTAGAAGGATTGAGCCAAAATTTTGGAATACTAAATCCCAGAAAGTTATGGGTACAAATCGTGAGGCTGTCGAAATTAATAACCACATTGATAATTTAAAACATAAGCTATATAAAATTCATCAAAGATGCATGGACGAGAATAATTTGATATCTGCCAAGTCTATGATGAATCTTTTAAAAGGTGGTGGAAAGAAAATTAGATTTATTCTTGAAGTATTCAAAGCACATAATGAAAGAACCGATTTATTGGCAGGAAAAGACATTTCTATAAGTACTGCAAAACGATATTGGACTTGTTATGACCATGTGAAACAATTTATTGAAGAAGAATATAAATTGGAAGATTATAAGCTAAAAGATATTGATTATAAGTTTATTATGAAGTTTGAGTTCTTTTTAAAAACGGTTAGGAAATGTAACCACAATTCGTCTTTAAAATATATTAATAACTTCAAAAAAATCATTCGTATCGCTTTAGCAAACCAATGGATGGATGTAGACCCTTTTTACAACTATAAAGTAAAATTTGAAGCTGTAGAAAGAGAATTTTTGACTGCCGAAGAAATAGAAACTTTATACAATAAAGAATTACATTTTGATAGGCTGAAAGTGGTTAGAGATATGTTTGTGTTTTCTTGTTATACAGGTCTTGCCTATTCCGACGTGGAAAAACTTTCAAAATCAGATATTACCATTGGCATTGATGGTAAGCAATGGATAAATATTAAACGCACCAAAACAAATACGCGAAGTAGTATTCCGTTATTACCCATAGCAAAAGAGATTTTAAGTCGTTATGCTTACGATCCAAAAGTTATAAAAAGTGAGCGTTTAATTCCAGTCTTTAGCAATCAAAAATCTAATGCTTATTTAAAAGAAATAGCGATGCTCTGCGGCATCACAAAACCACTAACTACACATTTAGCGCGACATACTTTTGCAACTACTGTAACCTTGACTAATGGAGTACCTATTGAAACCGTTAGTAAAATGCTTGGTCATAAATCATTAAGAACTACACAACATTATGCAAAAATAGTAGACCGTAAAGTTAGCGATGATATGAATATTCTTGAAGAGAAACTGAAAACCCAAAGAAAAGACCAAAAAGAAAACTAATAATATATTAAATTTTAAACCTCAAATTTATAGTGCTTTATACATTCATTAGTTTTGCTATTAAATGATTCATTTTGCGATTTGATAGGAACATACTCAAAATCGATACAACCTCTGAACAAGTAGTGGACAAGTAGTAAACAAGTACTGGTACGTATATATAAACATTAACAAACAAAAGAAAACATTTATAAACTAAGCTAACAAAAAAATTAAAAATTATTTTTCTTTTTAAAAAAATATAAATTAATTATCTGGGTAAAAATGCAATTCAGAATCAAAAATGAGGCTGTTTACAAATGGTTTAATGAACTATCTCCTCATTCTGGATGAACTATCGTTTTAGGTCTTAAAAAATGATTTTAAAGTCCTTAAAATCAATAAAATAATAGTATTCATAGGCACTCTTAGTATTTAATGCTAATTGATTTAATTTGGTGTTTTCTCTCCGTTATTTAAATCTCTGTTGTCTTTTTTAAACTGAAATTCATTTCTTTCTTGAAGTTTCAGTTTAAACTCTTTATTTATTCTTTCTCGTTCTAACTCTTCAAAACTTTTCTCAATTAATATTTTTGGCTTTGGCTCAACATTCATAAAAAGAGATTGCAACATTGCTAAAGTCGGTTTGGTTTGATTCTTTTCTATATTTTTTATGATAGCTATAACCGCATTAATTCTTTTCTTAATTCGATTTTCAGTTTCCATTAGTCCTGGTTTTAAATCATCTTCTGGAGAAAGTTCATTACGCTCAAAAAATTCTACCATTAAAAGTAAAGTCATTGAGTTTGATTTTGAAATTGATTTGGAATATTTTCTAAATTTCTTCACTACAGAACGCTTTATACTCAAGCTTTCAAAACGCTCTTTTTCATATCCTTTATCCATTTTTCCTTTTCTTTTGGTATTGATTTCTATGTGCTTTAATAATTACTAGGTTTATTTGTAGTAAAATGATATAGATAGCGTTTATTTGAATTTCATTCACTTATTCGTATAGCGTCATCGCCATAATCTTTTCGGCAACTGAAATTAAATTTTGAAAGTGTAAGAACTCATAAAGTGAATGAGCAAAGGGTTTTGCAGTTCGTCTCGAGCAGAATTATAAACTTTTTGTAAAAAATGTTGTGGTATCTTTTAATTTGGTGAACGCTTTCTTTTTTCTGATACTGGGTTCAAGGCAGCTAAGTGAAACGCTTTTCTCATAATCAAACTTTTCGTGAAATGTAGAGGAATGGGGTGGAACGATTTATGAAAATTTAATGTAAATGACCATAAAAATACAATTATTACTTATCCTGATTAAGATTGAAACTGATTCCAATAAATACAAACAGATTCAATTTTAATAAATTTTCGAGGTATATGTAAATATTACTTTTTCTTAAAAATTTACCAATATTAATTTACAACAAGAGCTCCTTTAGAGATAAGCTTATTGTTTTCTGAGAGCTTGTAGAAATAAATACCACTCAATAAATTATTCCTTTTAAGAGCAAACTCGCTCCCAACAATATGTTCTAGCCGTTTCACCTCCTTTCCATTAACATCATAAAGGGTTAATATACCATCGTTGATAAAATTTGAAAGTTGAAATATGGTTTCGCCCGAAAATGGAACTGTGTAAATTTTAAGCACTTGGTTTTTAACTAACCCTTCCTGAGATAAAGCTCCTGCAATATCAATAACAAAAGTAGAGATAGAATATGCTGGTGCATTATATGATATGTTTTTACCGTTTAATATTCCTTTTTCAGTAATTGACACAATGGTTTTCTCTGTGGTATCTTCTCCTAAGCCAGAAACACCCCCTGACGTTCTATAGGTTTTAAAATCATTAATAACTGGAAAATTACTTAAATCAAAATTATAAGTTGTAGCAGTATCATAGGGATTAACCACTACTAAAACCACCTCTCCATCGTCTGGACTTAAAGCTGCCAAAGTATTACCATTGTTTGATCTGATAATTTGATATCCTACTTTTATAAAATTAGTCACATTTTTTCGGCAATAGAAACCTCGCGTTTTATTTAAAATTGGTGTATTGTAGGGATTGTTTTCATTCCAGTTGGTTTGGTGCAGCATACCCCATCCATCATCAATAGACATAAGCTGCCAATCGCACCAAACTGTAGATTTTAAATTGCGCATGTCCTCTATTAAGCGATAAGCCATGTCGTAATGCCTTATCCACCAATCTGTTTTACCAGGTGGTAAATTCCAGCCCAAAGGCCCTGTTTCGGTTTGCCAAACAGGTTTGTTTCCGTTGCTTTTGGCAAACGCTGCTAAATTTGCCTTGTCTTGCCATGTCCCACTATAACTATGAGTATTAATTTTGGCTATACCATTATATTCATTAGGATTATTATTTTTAATATCAGTTAGATTAGATAAAGCCCATGTTACTTTAGAATTGTCAGCAGCCGCTATTTTAATATTAGAAATACCATAAGCATTTTTTCTTTGCCATAAACGCCATAACACTTGAGCCTGTGTAGCTGCGTATATGGCAGAACCCTCTTGATTTCCACCTTTTTTCCAATACCCAGATATGGGTTCATTAAAAGGCTCAATGTATTGGATGTTCCAAGATGGATATGAGGTGTTTAAACCTGAAGCCACAGAAGCCAAATAATCGGCAAAATCATCTACAAATTCTGGCTTAAGGTTTTCTGAGGTTCCACTAACATTACCAGCAGAGCACTCCCCATGGGTCATCCACCAAGGCGGCGAATACGATATTAGTTCTGTAATAATATCGTTTTTAGAAGCTCTTAAGGTTGCCAACTTATCCATAACAATAATTTGTCGTAAATCATTCGATAAATTATAAGTACCCCAACCTTCGTTATTATTTTGAAGATTTCTATACCCAGGCATTTTAGCTCCATCCCTTCTAAAATGATCTCCACTTGTACAATTGGGGTTTTCTCCACCTCCAATATTAAATCTGAATACATTAAAATTTAAATCATTGACCGCATAATCAGCCAATTCATCTATCGTTGATTGAGGCATACCTCCGACAAGATTAGCCCACCAAGCTAATGACACGCCCCAACCTTCAACACTTTGATATTTTGTTTCAGGAAATAAAGTAACCGTAGTTTGCCCGTAAAAATCGGTACAGAAATTCGATAGTGTAAGTGTTAATATAAGCTTGACTTTAATAAGTTTTTTCATGGTTAATTTACTTTTTAAATGTACTTCTTATTTATTGATATTATAATTAAACATCTTTAGTAGTAATCCCACTAAAAAAAACAGAAGCACAAAACTTCTGTTTTTTAACTTTTTTAAAAAAAAGCAGTGTACTTTACTCTAATTCAAACTAGTAGAATACTACTGCTTCATTAGTCGTTTAGTAACTGAATTTCCCTTGTCATCAGTAATTCTTACCATGTATAATCCTGAAGACATATTACTTATATCGTAGGTGTTTCTACTTATTTCATTAGCGCTTTTAACGATTGTTTTTCCTAATAAATCGTAAAAAGAAATGTTTGCTATTTTTGTGTTATTATCAGTTTTTATTTGGAATGTAGATTTTACTGGATTAGGAAAAACCGAAATAGAATTTTCAAATTCAAACTTAGTATTACTAAGTGTTGGTGTGCTACTGCTGCTAAAAGTAAATTCATCTACATAACCAAATAAACTTGTATTGTTTAGCACTAAACCAACAGGATCATTTTGAAATCCAATATCGCCATGCATTAAAATAGCATTAACAGTTAAACCCGAAGCACCACCATCCACCTCAAAAACCATATCCTGCCACTCGCCAAAGTTAGTATAGTCATTAGAAGATCTAACTACCACACTACCGTCATTAGAGCTATCAGTTGCATCAAAACGCACACCAAGATCTGGTTGAGCAGGATAGTTTACCAAAACATGTAAGTATCTTTTTTCTCCTGCTGGAACATTGTAAGGCACGGCAAGATCAAAGGCGATAAGCTCATACCATAGCGAAGTAGTTCTTCCTATTCTACCACAATTTGTAGTAGTGTTACCTGTTGTATTTGGATTAGCAACTACTGAAAAAGTTGTTCCGTAACGAACTACCGTTGCTGGAGCACCAGTTTCAAAATCGTTAATCTCAGTTTGCCCAAAAACCGAACAAACGCTACAGAGTACTGCAAAACATAAAAAAGTAATTTTTTTAATCATAATATCTTATTTTAAAATTAGTTATGATTTAAAGATATTAATTAAAACACCTTTTTAAATAGACGATATTTATGATTACATGGACTATAATACTTTTTTACAAACTGATTTTATAAGCTGTTAATTATAAATATCTTTTGTAGAAAAACCATTTTGTTTTTTGTTAAGCTCCAAATCATTTAAACTTTTGATTTTTAATGTTTTAGACGGTGTAAAATTTGTACCCTCCATATACTGCAACAAACTGTGACGCAATTGTCTAGCCACGGGTCTTTTATCTAAATCTGAAGTGATATCTATGGAAGAAAACACTAAATTTCCTTTGCCACATTTCGCTTCAAAAACATTAGCCAAATGGTGGTTCGTTACAAAGTTATCTATAACGCGAACTATAGGTGTTACTTCTAAAGAATCTGTAATTATTGATTTAGAATTTATACATAAATCCCACCATTGCCAATCGGAATGTGTACTGGTTGGAAAACTATTAAACGCAGGGTGATTATCATCTAGTAAAACGCCCATAGTTGCAGGCTGATTAGGAAAATGTACAGGACTCCAAAATACGGGTACAAAACGACCTTCAATACCACTTAATGTTTTAGGGTCGGGGCTTAGCAATACTTTTTTTCCTTCGTTTAACATTTTTAAAGCTGAATCGAAAGAATTAGTTATCTCTATATCTTTTGCAGTAATGCTTACATTTTTAGGATACACCCAAATATGCCAACTGTTTTTATAAGGTGAATCTTGTAATGCCACTTTTATTGTTAACTTTTTGGCCTCATTAGTTACAATGGGAAAATTTATTGTTCCTAAATTGGTGTTGTGCCCTATTTTAAGATTTACATTTTTAATACTTCCGTTTTTAAGGATATGCCCTGATTCGTCAGCTATTTCCCAATCTAAAACCTGATTTGTTTTTGGTTCAAAAAAATTAGCAATTTCAATAGCAGCTTCAAACGTTTCTTCTGTTTCATATACTGCTTTTTCAAAACGAATTAATGGGACAAGTTCACTATTAAATTGTCTGAATTCTTCAGCAGAAATTACACCTTTAGATTCCCAAAATGCATTTAACAAACCTACCAATGCTGTTCCTTGTCCAGGGAAATCCTGAAGCTGTAATAATTGAAACCCATCAAAACTGGGGGTTTTTAAAGCTCTTTCTATTTCTTCCTTATATAATAAAGCGGCTAATTTTCCTGAATTATAAGTGAATTCTGGAGCTAAATCCAAAAGACCTTTTCTCTCTAAATCCTCTTTTACGGCAATAAAATTAAGTGGTTTTAAAACTCCTGTATATTTTTCGATTTCACTCATATCTGGATATACCGAATACTGGCCAATTTCGTGAGAAATTAAAGGTATTTTAATATGTGCGCTACCAGAAGTAAAGTCGGCATTAAAATGAGGAGGTTTACTATTAAAAACTCCTTGTCCTCGAATCCACCCCTTATCCGTCCATTGCGCTACAAAAAAATCATCTTCGGGCTCTGGTCTTGTTCCCATAGGTTGTTGGAACGAAAATGCCGTTGTAGCATATAAATGCCTGTTGTCTTTAGTTTTTAATTCTGCCACCATGTTATTAAGCACTTCAGCACTACCCTGAAGTTCATTGCCCATAGCCATTAACACAAACGATGGATGATTACCATAATCATTAATAATTTTATGCGCTTCAGATCTTAAAAACTCATTAGTTGCAGTATCCTCTCCCACTTTTAAACTCCAATGTGGCAACTCTACTTGATAATAAAAACCTGCCTCATCCGCAGCCTCAAATGCTGCTTTTGGTGGACACCATGAATGGAATCGTAAATGATTTAAGCCATAATTTTTTGCTTGTGCAATTAATTTTGCCCAAGCTTCCTTTTTCATTGGCGGACGACCTGTTAACGGAAAAATAACACACTCTAAATTTCCTCGAAGAAAAATACGTTTACCATTTAATGATAAATTTGCATTGGTATTATTAATAGTTTTAAAACCAAACCTTGAAACTATTTCCCCAGAATTTGTTTGAATTTCAACGTCATAAAGTGCGGGGTTGAACTCATCCCAATACTCCAAATTTTTAGGCTTTTGTATACTAAAACTTATTTTATTTCCTTGAATTTCAGAATTACTAATAGTTTCACTATACAACAAATCGCCTGATATTGATGTAATCTTACACTGTAAAGCTGTAACATTTGGCGTTTTTTGTTCAAAAGAAATTCTTAGGGATTCCCCACCAGAATTTGGATAAATTTGTAAATTTTTTGGAGCATTATCCTCATGAGCATATAATGCAATATCACCTAAAATACCATTCCATTTTATTTGCGTGTGGTTGGTGTATGCATGTGCCATATCTTGATTCACCTTATCGGGATACTTTGTGCCAGCAACATTAATATTTGGAAATTTATTTGAATTATCTACACAAATGGTTAACAAATGTTTACCTGTTGAAATATATGAGGTTAAATCAAAAACATGATTACCCACAAGACTATTGGAAGTACCAACCAATTTTCCATCTATAAAAACTGAAGACTCCCAAATGATACGTTCGAGATTTAGGGTTATGGTTTTAGATGCCCAATCCTTAGGAATATTTACTTCCTTTTGATACCATGCTTTTCCTATATATTGATGCTTTCTTGTAAGATTAGACATTACATAATTATTAATAGCTGGCTTAAGTTGGTTTGGTTTTCCTATGCCTGCTTCGTCTAATGTTGCAGGTAAAGCTATTTTATTACCCTCTATTTTTTTGGAGGCCCATTTCTGATTAAACCCTACTTCTGCAGAGTCTAATTTAACCGTCCACTCTCCAGATAAATCAAGTTTTGTCTCTGTTGCCTTTTCACAACTATTTAAAAAAACGAGTGTGAATAATGTGAGCCATAAAACACTTAATTGTTTCATATTTTTTATTTTAGTTTTACTAGTTTTCTGTTTTACTGGTATTTTCTACTATGTTTAAAATGCCCAAAAAGTCCATGCATCCAGCCTTAACGTTGTAATTCCTATTAGGCATATCATGTACTTTTTTTATAGTCTCTATAAATGGGGCTTTATCATCAACATAAAGCAAATAATTAATGGTCATAAGCGCCAAGTCCATATTATCGCTTTTACAATATTGCTTTAATAATTGAGTAGATTCTTCAGTTTTAAAATTTTCATGAACAATGGCTGCCACTGTAATAGCTACAGGCGGATATTTATCATGTAATGCGACCATCAATTTGTTTTTAAAAGATTCTAAAGTGGTTTTATTTTGACTCATTAAACCTACGGCAGCCCAATATCTTACAATTTCATTTTTACTTTTTAGAAGTTTGATTTGTTCCTTAGCTGTTTTTTTGCTTTTCAAACCAGATAATGAAGCTACATTATATATATCTTGAAATGGATATTTTGCATCATCTAATCGATACAAATAGGGGGTTTGGTTTTTCGAGATCAAACCAATTTCGTATTCTGGTGCAAAAAGTATATCTCGTGCCTGCAAAACCTTTGTATCTAATTGGTTTCTCATTTTCTTTAAAATGGCATTGTATTCTGAATTATACACCAAATTATTAGTTTCCCAAATATCGTTTTCAACATCATAAAGTACTTCGTGAGGTCGTGTTTTAAAGATCTTTTCCTGTAGGGTATTTAGCTTTTTTAGTTTAAAGTCTGAACGCATGTGTTTGGTAATATCTGCTATTTCAATGTAGCGGATATAGCGCATCTCGGGCATAAAGGGCATAAAATTTCTGGAATAAACAAACCTGCCGTCGGTAATTGTTCGCACCAAGTCTGGCCCATTATCTGCACGATCTGAGGACAGCAATAAGTAATCTTTTGGCTGGGAGCGATTTTCACCTATTAAAATGCGTCCGTTAAGATAATCTGGCACTTTTCCACCAGCTAGACTTATCATTGTTGGTGCTAAATCTTCAAAACTAATCAATTCATCAGTAACCGAACCAGCTTCTCCCCAAGGCGATAAATGTTTATACTTTTCAGGAAACCAAACTATAAAAGGCACACGGTATCCCAAATTTATACCATTAGTTTTTCCCCTAGGCATCCCTTCACCATGGTCAGCATAAAAGAAAATAATCGTATTATCTCTTAAGCCATCTTTGTCCAATTTTTCTAATAATTCGCCAATACGGTTATCTGTTAGTTTAATAGAGTTGTAAACCCTAGCAAATTGCTTTCGCATTTCAGGCGTATCGTTGTAAAATGGTGGCATTTCAAAAGCGTCGTCTGCAATTTTATCATCCTCTGGAAGATAATTCCAAACATTTTTAACGTACCAATCAAAAGACATGCTCATTGTTCGGGATTGGTGTGATTCAGCAAAATTAAACACAGAGAAAAATGGTTGTTCTTTTGAACGCCCTCTCCAACTTGCAGTTCTAGAACTTTCGTTCCAAGCTTCTTTTATAAAATCCTTTTCGTTGGCAATATTGTAATCGGTTTTTACATTGTTAGATGTGTAATAGCCCTGTTGCTGTAAATAATCGGGAAAGCCATGAATAAAATCTGGAATTGGGTAATTACTACGGTGGTTTCCCGTGCCCATTTTAAAAGTGGGCACACCTGTAATAATTGTTGACCTACTAGGCGAACACACTGTACCGGTGGAAAATGCATTGGTAAATCTTATACCCTGTTCAGCTAATTTATCAATAACTGGTGTACTTGCATCCTTATTGCCATAGCAACCTATAAACTGCGGTGAGGTGTCCTCGATAGTAATCCATAGAATATTGGGTTTATCTTGTGCATGAACCACAGTAAAAGTCAATAAAAAAAAATATAAAAGGTTTTTCATAAAATATATATCACTCTATTTTAAAATTTTATTTAATTCTTGTTCCATTTTAGCCACTATTACTGGGTAATCTTTATAGACATTAATGGTTTCTGAGGGATCTATTTCTAAATTAAATAGTTGTGGTTTTTTTCTAAATCCTGGATCAACAAACTTATTTTTTATCCAATTAGGAACAACTTCATCTTTTGGTTTTATATATTTCCAGTTATCCATACGCAGTCCGAAGGTAAACGCCTCTTCAAGCATAAGTGTACGTCCGTTTTGTGTTTTTCCTAACCAAGCATCCAAATGGTTTTCACTATCTGGAGCAGTTTCCTTTTGAATATCATTACCTAACAAACTAGCCAAAGACGCATACAAATCTACTTGTGATAACAATGCAGAACTTGTACCAGGTTTTACCTGCTTAGGCCAATGTACAATTGTTGGCACACGCGTACCAGCCTCGTAAATTGAGTATTTACCACCTCGATAAACCCCTCCTGGATTATGATCTCCAACCAATTCTTTGGCGTAATCCAAATAACCATCATCTAAAATAGGGCCATTATCGCTTGAAAATATAATTAGTGTATCTTCTAGGATTTCAGACTTCTGTAATTGCTCTACAATCTGTCCAACACACCAATCCATTTGCGCTATAACATCTCCACGGGGTCCCATGGTACTACTTTCAACAAATTTTATATTAGCTATTCTAGGTTGATGAATGTCATGTAACGAAAAATATAAAAAGAACCTATTGTTTCTGTTTTCCTTTATAAAAGTATTTGCTTTTTCAGTTAGCATGAAAGGAAAATCCTCATCTACCCATAATGCGTCTTTGCCACCACTCATATAACCTATTCTACTTATACCATTTATAATTGCACCTTGATGATAGGGGTCTGTATGCATTTTTAAAAGTTCTGGGTGTTTAAAACCCCATGGATAACCTTCTATACGAGTACCATAACTCACCATTATAGGATCGTTTGGATTTAATCCTACAACTTTTTGATTTTCAAGAAAAACACATGGCACCCTATCTCCTGTTGCTGGAATTAGAAAACTATAATCGAACCCAACTTCTTTTGGACCTGGCGCTACCCTTTTGTTCCAATCTATCTTTCCGCTTCCCAACCCTAAATGCCACTTGCCTACAACCCCTGTTTTATAACCAGCCGATTGTAGCATGGTAGGTAGCGTTTCTATATTAGGGTCAATAATTAGTGGTGCATCCCCTTCTAAGATTTCAGCGTTATTTCTAAACGCATAACTACCCGTTAATAGTGAATAGCGCGACGGCGTACATGTTGATGCACTACTGTGGGCATCTGTAAAATTCAAACCATTTTTAGCCAATTTATCAATATTTGGCGTTTTTACGCCTATGGCTCCATTAACACCAATATCTCCAAACCCAAGATCATCTACATAAATAATTACAATATTTGGTTTTTTATTTTGTGCAGACACGACAAATCCCATAGCCATAAAAACAGCTAACATTAAATATTTAAAATAGACTTTTGAACTCACAATATATTATTTATTAAAAACCTCAACATGCTTTGTATGAATGTGAGCTGGTATGTGGTACAAGTTAGTAGTTAAAACCTTATCAAAAGCTTCAATGGCCTTAGAGTGATTCCCTTTACCCAACTGTCCTAAACCAATTAAAAAATTACAATGGATTTTGTTGATTACATTCAAGTCTTCTTCCCAAATTAATAAATCGGGGAGGGATATAGCAAAATAATCCAGCTTTACATCATCATTAATATGGGTTTTACCATAATTCAATAAATTGTCAAACCGGGTATTTGCTTCTTCAATTTTACCTAATTTTTGCAATGCCAAACCTTGATAAAAAATCTTATCGGGTTGTTGGTCGTTATAGAAAATAGCTGGACTTGGATCGCTTAGCCCCTTAGACGCTTTTTCAAAATAAAACTTTGCATCTATATCATTTCCTAAACCTTCATGAGCACAACCCAACCAATAATCAATATCATTTTCTACGGTACCGTGAAGTTTTCCTTCACCTAAATTATGAGGATAAATTTTTGCTTGCTCCAATAATTCTATAGCTTCATTGTAGCTGTTTAAGTTGATGTGTTTTTTTGCTAGTTCAATATGGCATGTTAAATATTGAAACGGCACTTTGCCCTCGCCGCCTTCCCACGGGTGAAACTGCCTGTTCACCATCAATTCCTTAGCCTTTTCATACTCTCCCTTAATATTGTACAAAGCAGCTCGTTCCAGGTACAGGTCATCTCTTGAATTGGTTAGACTTATATGCTTTTCTAGCAACTCCAAACGGTCGTCAACGGACACGTTCATTTTTTTGTATAATTGATCTAATTCCATGAGCAAGCGTGCGTCAGTACTATCCAGTGAAAATGCTTTTTCCAGATGTTCTCTTGCCAAATCTTTTTGATTGGTTTTATTGTAATACAGTAATGCCAAATTACGATGTGTAATGGCGTGTGCACCATCCAATTTTACGGCAGTTTCCCAGCAGTTTTGAGCTTCATCATATTGCCTTGAAGCATACCAAAAGTTTCCTAAATAGTAAAATGACCTAGCATCTGTTGGGTTTGCTTTACATGCAGCCTGTAGTGCTAAAACCTCCTCTATCTTATTTGGAAAACAATAATCATCAGGCATTAGTGATGCGCTTTTGTAGCAGTCCAAGGCTTTTTCGGTATCGCCCTTTTGGTCAAAGTACCATCCCATGAAATAATATACCATTGGATATACGTTTTCATTGTCTTCAGCATGCGCTTTTAAAAGTGAAATTGCTTCATCAAATTGGCCTGCCATAGCATAATCCAATGAAAACTCAATATAGTTATGGGCGTAATTACGAAGAATCTCCTTAAAGGCTTTTATATCATCTGGATTATTTGTTAAAACATAACGCTCGTATAGTACACCAAAATTAAATTTATCGATTGCTAACGAATCCTCAACCAGCGCTTTGGCTGCTTTAGCTTTACCCAATTTCCTTAGAATAATAACTTTTAAATGTCGTGCTTTATGATTGTGCCAATTTTTAATTAAAGCGCGATCCACTAAATCTAAAGCTTTTACCAAATCACCTCTAAAACAGTCAATTTGTGCTAAATTAAAATAACCTGCATCTTGCCATTGCGCATTCCAGCAGGATTTGAAGAAACTTGCATACGCCTCATCTTTTTTTCCTAAGAAACTAAGAGCTAAACCTTTATTAAAATAAGGCTCTCCATTGTAAGGGTTTGGATTGTGCCTTGTAAGTGTTTCTATTGCAGTTTCAAAATAAGCCAAAGATTTTTCTAACTGCCCTTTTCTTAAATACCAGAGCCCCATAGCGTTGTTATTACGCACGTCTTTTGGCGACCTTTTTAATGCCTCATTGTAATAATCGGTTGGACTAAACGTAGCATGCCTGTACTGTTCTAAGTGTAACCCTTGAAGATATAAATCCTCTACCGTATCGATATCTTTGGGTGCTTTGGCTGCTTTTGCAGGTTCAGGGATTTCTTGTGACAAATTTTTATCAGGCTCCCAAGCCACCAATATACTGCCTGTTTTATCGGTTACTGAAATATGTAAATCCTCGAATGTATTGGAATCTATATCTATTAGTTGTTCAAACCCTTGTTCAGGAGATAGGTTTACGGTGTCTTGGAATAAAGTTTTATCTTTTCCCTTCAAGGTAATAACACTATCATCATAAACAGAAGTAACGTAAACCTTTACCAAAGCTTTTCCATCTTCCATTTCAAGATTTACCAGAGCTTCTTTTGTTGCATTTTTTACCACACCCACATTGTAATAGGGCATAAAATATTGTTTGAAGCTTTTTTCTTCATAAGGATGCATCCAAGAAAAATCTGGTTGGTTATCAGTATAAACTCCACACATTAATTCTATGTATGGTCCATCTTCATCGGTTAGGTTTCTATCCCAAGCTTTACCAAAATCACCACTGCCCCATGTCCATTGTTTTTTTCCAGGTGACACATTGTGGTCTGCAATATGGAGCAATCCGCCCTTAGAATCATTTTCGTAACCGCCAACAAAATCATATTCTGATGTTATGGCCATATAACTTGTTGGTACAGGAATATTTTTATACCTAGAGATGTCTGTCCCAGGTGAATAATCTACCTTATAATATTCTCCCTTTGCGATAGGGAACTCTGATACGTCTCGTTTTCCATGATCAAACACTGCATGTACATCTGGAGGGAATACTGATTGGTAATGATCGTTTACTGCTACCGCTGGGTTTGCCCACCATAAAAAAGTTTGTGGGTGCGGGGTGCGGTTATATAAATGTGCCTTAATTTCCAAATACGACTTATCTGGATGCAATGTAAAACCTGCCATTCCTTTAGTGCGGAACATACGCTCTAACTCGCTTACCCAAACTGTTTTACTGCCATCTTCATTATCTTCAATGTAAAAATCGGTAGGATCGTAAGTACTTGGTCTATGGTGTTGCGGCCAATTAAACTCTATACCTCCAGAAATCCAAGGTCCTGTTAAGCCTACCAAAGCAGGTTTGATGACATGGTTATAATACACAAAATGACGTTCCCTAATTTTGTCATAAGCCATTTGTATTCTGCCCCCCAAAGCTGGCAATACCATGATTTTTATATATTTATTTTCGATAAATATAGCGTCCCATTCTTTATCTATCTTGGTATCGCTAATTTTTTCAATTACTGGATGCGGATATACAGAACCGCTGCTTGCTTGATATACGCGTTTTTCTAAAAAAACAGGGTATTTCTCTGGAGTTCCAACTTCGTAAGTAGGTATTACTACTTTTTCTTTCCAAGCTTTTACAGTCTTCATAATGTCATATTTTAATCTACTATAATGGCAGATGGTTATTTATAATTTAAAAATGCTTTTATCTGTTTTATATCTAATACGGTTTTTGGATTAAAAGCATCACTAGCCATATAGTTTTTTAAACTATAAAGCAATTGTTGCGCCTCTAACCGTTCTTTTATATTTGTATGCAAATCGATACTGGAAAACAATAGTTTCCCGTTTCCAACCCTAGCTTCAAAAATGAGTGCTGTCTTTCTGTTTTCAAACCAATCGTCAACGATTCTAACAATAGGTTTTAAATCCTTCGGTAAATCGTCTAAAATAATAGCGTTTGAGTTACTCATGGCATCCCACCATTGCCAATTGGAGTGATATTCCGTTGGAAATTTTGCTAATGCAGGATGTTCAGGGTTGCATAAAATACCCAAGGTATGCGGTTTTTGCCCTTTTGTCCACGAGGTATTCCAAAAAATACTTGAAAACCCAACACCAATGTCTCCCCCTTTTTTAGAAACGATATCGCCCTTTGTAATATTTAAAAGTAAATTTCCACCTTTTTTAAGGTATGCTATAGCTGCCTCGTCTAATTTATCAATAACTTTAACGGTCTCTTCGTTTTTTATTTTATCTTGTTTATTAGGATAGACCCAAACATCCCAAGAATTTTCAAAGTTTGATACTTCCACACTTAGTGTTAACTTTTGAGGAGTTTTAATATCCTTTAATGGCACGGTTATTTCTCCTAAATCAATACCATTACCTATTGAAATATCCAAAGTTTTAAAAGTTCCTTCATTGATAATACTATCAGTACTAGATAACACCCACTTAGAGCTTACTTTTTTTAATGGTTTCTCTCCATAATGTGCAACTTCAACAGAAGCACGTAAGGTATCTGTACTCCTGAAAATACGCTTTTCTAAACGAGCTAAAGGCACTGTTTCATTACAAAATCTACTAAATGCTTCTGGCGACACATAGCCCTTTTCGTCCCAAAAAGCATCCAGCACACCTACTAGTGCCGTACCTTGACCTGGAAAATCATGTAAATCCAATAATTGGAATCCAGCAAAATCCTTGGTTCTCAATGCTGCCTCAATATCTGCTTTATAACACAAGGTTTGTAATTTCCCTGAAGCCAACAACAAACTATCTGCTAAATGCCCCAGATTATTATGTTCGAGTGATTCCTTAAAAATTTCAAAATTTTTAGGCTTTAAAACACCAGTATATTTAGACATTTCCTTAAAGTTAGGAAATACACACCATTGTCCAGTTTCGTGACTCACGTAGGGCATGGGTGTTTTTTCTATAATATCGCTATAATCAAAAACAGTTTGCGGTGGTTTACTATTAATAATGCTATTTAGGTTTTGATTCCAACCTTGTATTCTTGGTTTAGAATTATTATAATAGTCCATATTATCTAAATACGGCCAACCCGCAGCACTAGTGTATAGTCTTCGATTGTCATAAGATTTAAAATAATTAATAAACTCTCGTAAATAGGCTTTGTGGTTTTCACCATGGGGTTCGTTTCCATAGGCCATCATCACAAAGGACGGATGATTGCCATAGTTATCAATAATAGCTTCAGCCTCTTTGTAAAGCCATTTATCAACAGGAGCTCCATCTCCAATAGTTGCCCATGCCGAGGCTTCTACTTGAAGGTAAACACCCATTTCATCGGCAGCCTTAAAAGCAGCTTCTGGCGGACACCAAGAATGAAAACGCATGTGGTTAAGTCCATGATTTTTAATGATTTTAAATATGCGCTTCCAAGAGCCCACATCGGTTGGTGGATAGCCCGTTAACGGAAATATGGCACACTCTAAAGTACCTCTTAAAAAAACAGGCCTTTCGTTTACGGTAAATACCGTTCCTTTTGCCTTAAAATCTCGCATACCAAAATCGATTTGCTTAGTATCGGTTCCTAAATCAGACTTTAAGGTAATTTGCATTTGGTAAAGATTTGGGTTAAACTCGTCCCATAATTTAGGGTTGTTACCCATATTATACTTTACCACAATTTCATTAGAGTCGCTACTATCAATATTTCTCTTTAAGGTTTTTAGCTTTGTGCCCGATGCTGATTTTTCTGCAACCTCAATTATTAATTCTCCTTTTTGATTTTTTTCTAAAATGTTTTCAATTTGAATGATTGTTTTTACGAACTTATTAGAAACATCTGGACTAAGTTTAACATTGCCTATTGCCATTTTTGAAGTGGCGCTAAGGTATATATCTCCAACAATACCATTCCAATTGGTTTGTGTATTATCAGAAATACTATGTGCATCTAAACCAACGTTAATATCTTTCACCCGATTATCAACACGAATGCTTATGGTATGTTCACCCGTTGTTAGCACATTATTTAAATTATAATTATGAGGTGTAGCCAAACTGTTTTGCATACCAATTTTTTTGCCATCAACCCAAACGGTAGATTCCCAATGTACACGCTCTAGATATAAATTTATACTTTTATCGCTCCAAGATTCTGGGATAACCACGGTTTTTTGATACCATGCAGCGCCTTTATATTCTTTTACTGGCGTTAACCAAAAAGGTACTTTTACATTTCCATTCTGCCTGTATTTCTTCATTTCAGGATCCTTGTACCACAAACTGTCATTCCACATATTCCCTGTCCAATGCGTATTAACTTTTATGTCGTTACCCTTTCCGTTTTCTGCCATAGAAGCCGGTAAAGTTACAGTTCCACTTAGGTTTGAATTGAACCATTTTTCTTTTATACCTTTATCAGTTGAGTCAATTTTAAAACCCCAATCGCCAGATAAATCCATGTGTAAATGGTTACTGTTTTTGCAAGCATTCAAGCTCAAAACAAAACAGCACAAAAGAGATAATATGAAGGTTTTAATATAATTCACTTTTCAAATTTTAAAGTTTTGAATTAGTTACAAAATATTCGAAAATAGCATCTGCAACAAACTGATGCCCTTTTTGGTTAATATGATTATTTTGAGACATATAGCCTATTAATTCTTCTGTTTCAGCCAATTTTTTAAACAGTGCAAAACTATCCACTAACCCTACATTGTACTTTTTTGCCAATGCTCTAATTTGATTACTATACTTTGCAAGTTCTGCATCTTCAGAAGTTATATCTTCATTCAAGTCTGGCGTTGGAGTTAACAAAATAACTTTTGTGCCATATTCCAATGCTTCCTCAATCATTTGTTCCCAAGCAATTTTTGCCCTTTCCAAACCTATGCTTCTGTCGTTTAGCGCATAATCAATAAATAACACATCGGGCTTATGCATCAACACCTCATCTTTAAAGCGCTTTGCACCTTGTTCTGACTGTTCTCCCCCAATAGATGTTGTGATACTATTAACTACAGAGTATGGATAAAAATCATTAATTTTTTTCAATGTTCTAAAAGGATAAGCATTTAAACGATCTACCACGCCTCTGGTGGTATAGCCAGTTGGTACAGAATGCCCATGAAACACTAAATTAATAGTTCGGTTTTTTGGCCATCTTACCTTTAATTCCAATTTAAGCGAATCTAAATAAGAAGGAGCTATGGCTTCTTTAGAATTTGAAGTATTGCTTTCCTGAGCCAAAACCATATTGAAACCAAACAAAGAAATAATTCCAAAAAATAAATATATTCTAACAATTGATTTCATTACTATTTTTCTTTAGTAAACTCTAATTCTATCTCCTCCAAGCTTTTCCCTTTGGTTTCTGGTAATTTGCGTTTTATGAATAAAAAGCCTGCTACACATATAAAACTGTAAACCCAGAATGTTCCTGAAGCACCAAGCGCATCATTTAATAATGGAAACGTAAATGTTAACACAAAAGATGCCACCCAGAGAGAAAACGTAGCGATAGACATGGCCACACCTCTAATTTTATTAGGAAAAATTTCAGATAAAACTACCCATGTAATTGGTGCTAAAGACATAGCGTAAATAGCTATAGCTGTAATAACTAAAAGTAATACGGGCCAGCCTGTAAACTTAAAAAAGTAAGCACCACCCAATATTAAATAAACTATCCCTAGACCGATTGACCCTAACAACATCAATTTTCTACGCCCCCAACTATCAACAGTTCGCATAGCAATTAAGGTAAATATTAAGTTAACACTACCTGTAATTACAATGTTGAACAGCATATCGCCAACACTGTAGCCAGCTGCGGTAAATATTTCTTCAGCATAATTGAAGATGATATTTATACCACACCATTGCTGAAAAACCGCCAATACAATCCCAATGATTAAAATGGGTTTAATTTTGTGATTCTTAAAATCTGAAACATTTACTTTTGATGTACCACTTTCACTAAGAGTTACCTTAATGCCCTTTAATTCCTCTATAGCATAAGCTTCTCCTCCTATTTTTGCTAATACACTTTTTGCAGCAGAATCATTATTTATTTTCACTAAAAATCTTGGACTTTTAGGTACAATAAACATCAAAACAAAAAATAAAACAGCTGGAATAAGTTCTGCCCAAAACATCCATCGCCATCCTGTTTGTCCGTTCCATGAGCTTAGAATCATTTCTGACGAACTATTACCCGGGATGGCCTCGGCTATAAAATAATTAGCGACTTGTGCCGCCAAAATACCAATTACCAGCGTTAATTGATTGATAGCTACAAACTGACCACGGTATTTTGCTGGTGCAATTTCAGCAATATACATAGGCGACAATGTTGAAGCTAACCCTATACCTAAACCACCTATAAGGCGATATATTATAAAAGGTGTGAAACTATCAACATAACCTGTACCAAAAGCCGATATCGTGAATAAGGCAGCCGCTAAAATTAAAGGCAATTTTCTACCAAATCTATCAGCTACAAAACCAGATATTACAGCACCAAAAATACAACCTATTAAAGCACTACTCATAGCCCAACCTTGAAGTGTAGGCTGCGTGCTAATGTCAAAAAACAGTTCGTAAAACGGTTTTGCACCGCCAATAACCACCCAATCGTAGCCAAATAAAAACCCGCCCATAGCAGACACTAAGGCTAAAAAAAGTAAATATGAAAAATTAAATTTTGTATGTTCCATGGTTTGGTTTGTTTGCTTTTAGTACTGCTCTTTTAGTCTTTAGTTAAACTACTGTTGTACCAGTCTTCATTTGGTCTAAAATTTTTACTTAAAAAGTCCATGCGCTGTTTTTCTAGTCTCGGTAACATATTATTTTTTCTGTTTTCACGGAGTTTTATAGATTTAGCTTCATCAAAATTTGGATTTATCTCAGGTACATTAGCATTTGTATTTACTAAATAGGCATCTAATTCCCTTCGTAATTTTCTAGCTAGTTTTAGGTTATTTTGATAAACATTATTTTGCTCACTTGGGTCTTTTTCTAGGTTATACAATTCATCTACACCATTTTCCCAATAATGAATCAATTTCCAAGCACCTTTTCTTATAATACTAACGGGTTCCCCGCCTTGATTTCCATAATGTGGATAATGCCAAAACAAAGCTCTTGTGCTTAAGCTTCCACCTTTTAGTAAAGGCAACAAACTAACCCCATCTATGGTTTGATTTGGTTTACTTTCTATACCAGCCAAATCCAGTAAAGTTGGATAAAAATCAATACCTGAAACTGGATAGTCGATAGTTTTAGGTGTGTTTTTAAGCATGGGTGCTTTGATTAAGTAAGGCTCTCTTATACCGCCTTCCCATTGGTAACCTTTACCACCCCTTAGAGGAATATTGGTAGTTGAAAACGCATCGCCACTAGCTACCCCACCATTATCGGAGGTAAACACAATGATAGTATTTTCTTCCAACCCAAGTTCTTTCAATGTATGTAACACCACACCGACTGCATCATCCATGGATTCTACCAATCCAGCATATACAGGATTATCCTGTACGGTACGAATAGGCAAGATGCGTTCCATTTCAAAACCAGATTCTGGAACACCTAGGGATATTGCCTTATATCTATACTTTTCCCATTTTTGCTGTGTGGTTTCTATGGGACCGTGTACTGCGTAAAAAGATAGATACGCAAAAAATGGTTCTTTTTGGTTTTTTGTAATGAAACTTGCCGTTTCTTTTGCTAATCGCATTGTAAGGTTTTCACCTGGATATTTATAATCAAGTTTAGGGTTATTCCATGGTGCATAATACCCGCCTTTAGGACTACCAACTTCCCAACCGCCAACATTAATATCAAAACCATTATTTTCAGGCGTATTGGGCTCATCTCCAAGATGCCACTTTCCTGCAAAAAATGTTTTATAACCATTTTGTTTTAATGCTTCAGCTATGGTAGTATGTCCATCAGGAATGGCATGTTTATATTCTGGGGGCATAACTTTGGTGTTATGAGCGTTTGTCCAAGTTTTTCCAGTTGTAGCTCCAATCCAATCGGTAATACCGTGTCGCGCTGTACTTTGCCCAGTTAAAAGGCTCGCCCTTGAAGGGCTGCAAACTTGACAAGCTGCATAACCTTGTGTAAACTCAACCCCTGTTTTAGCCAGAGCATCTATATTTGGGGTCTCGTAATAATTGCTACCAGCATAGCTTAAATCGTGCGCTCCTAGATCGTCGGCAAGTATAAATACAATATTTGGTTTTGTATTTAGATGTGTTGCATGTGCATCTTTGTTTTTACAACCGCCCAACAAAGCGGTTGTAAAACAAAGCACTACAACTAAACTAAACAAATAACTATAACTAACTTTCATTTTTCACTTAATATGTACCTGTAAATGTGTTTACAGACCTCGCTTTAATAAGCATATGTTTTTTATCCTTAATTGATATTTTTTGCAAATTTTCTTCTTTTGAAGTTCTATATTGTGCGTTAATAGAATAATTTGAAAGGTCTATTATTTTATCTTTATCTGCGTAATTAATTGCTACAATTACCATTTTTGATGTTTTGCTATCCTCGTAAGCAGATAGCATTACACTATTGTAACGCTCCTTTACGGACTTGTTTTGATTTAAACTAATTTGAACCCGAACCATTCCTGGCCTAACAAAACGCGCATAATTCCCAAAAGCCCATAATAGTTTTGAATCGTTATAATCTCCATTGGTTTTCATAGCATCCAAATTGAATAAATCATCAGATAAACCAGAATCCAAATAAATAAGACCATCCTTAAAATCGGCATTTGTTAAAGCTGTCCACCATTGCCACGAACTGGCATTGGCTAGGGATAAATCGGCGTGAATTAAACGCGCTACGTATAACGCCGTATTCATTCCTAAATCTCTTTTATGCCCACTTCCTATATCATCAGTTTTCTCAAGGATGCAAAATTCACTTTGCCAATAATCGATATTATGATTCTCTAACTTTTTATTTAGCTTTTGACGGATTGCAATTAAACTATCTACAGGCCAAGTAGTGAAATAACTATGACCAGATATGGTTTTTTTAATATGGTCTAAATCTTTTACCGTGCCATTTTTACCGAAAAAATATTCTATTTGGTTACCACGTTTTGGCTTGTTAAAATTTGAGTACAACCATCGTAAGTCAGCAGCTTCCGCTAAAACTATTTTAGTATCTAAATTGCTCGCTTCAATTTCAGTGTTAAGTAACTGAGTTAATTTTACAATATTTTCATTGGTTGCTGGAGTACCTTCTTGGGTTTTCTTTTCCCATTCCCATTGTGGTTCGTTAATTGGGCTTATATAATCAAAATGTATATTTTGTGATTTAAAATATTCCAATACTCTAACCATAAATGCTGCGTAGTCATCATATTTATCTTCCTTTAGATTTAATTCACCACTAACAATATCATCATTATAGCCTTTCCCATTCAAGGTCCAATGTACTGGAGCAGAAATTGAAAATGCCAATAACTTATCCACACCATAGGATTTTGCTTTGTTTAAAAACCATTGTTGCCCTTTTTGTTTGTTCCAATCGTAATTACCTTTTACATCTATAAACGATTCCGCTCTACGCCATTCATTTTTAATACCAGAACCCTCACCCTGCTCAGATGTACCCGAACCTATGTAAAAACGCCAAATTGAAAGCCCTATACCTTTAGGGCTTCCATTAGCATCAACTTCTTTACTGAATAAAAGCTCAGCTATACGTTCTTTTTTTTCCTCTGGCCAATATTCTCCAACAAATTGGCATCGCCATGCATCAGAGGCCCCAAAACCATCTATTGTTTGATAGGTAATATCTCGATCTATGTTTACCTTAAGAACATCTTGCTTTTGAGCATTACATACTAGAATAACACCTACAAATAAAAAACTGATATGAAGGATTTTTCTTTTTAACATTCTTGAAACACTATTTTTTTCGCTGATTTGTAAAACACAGATACAATAGGGCAATAAAATTTTAAGCTCTGCAATATGAAAACATAATTACAGGGAAATTCCACACAACTATCGATTGATTATTATTTAAGTTTTGCTTTTAAGGTTACTATAGATTTTTCAGGTATTGCCACTGCATCATAAGCTATAGAACTCTTTTTTAAATTACTAGATGATGATGTGGTGTACATATCAAAAGTCCCGTCTTCAATCTCAAAGTCTACAGCATAGTTTTCAAAGGAAATATCCCTTTTATCATTTGTATTGTTTACACATACCAAAACTATTTCATTGGCGGTAGTATCCATAAAACCAGAAATCATAAAGTTTTCTACAGAAGTAGCTTCATTGTAATCAGGATCTACAACTTCAAAACGTACCATACCAGGTCTTACAAATCTGCTATAATTACCGAGTGCCCAAAGTGGTTTAACGTCGGTAAAGGTACCATCTGTATGGGATGGACTATTAGAATTTGGCTGGTATAGGATAAGATTAAACCTAAACGGATGATCTCCAAAAGTAGATTGGTTTAAGGCAGTCCAATAACTCCAACCTGTTGCATCTCCAAACACTAAATCTGTATGAATAATTCTACTTAACCAAAGTGCATAATCAATTTCTTCTAAAGTGGAAACATCACGTCCTTGCTGGTATGCAGTACCTAATAAACTATATTCTGTTTGCCAATAATCTAAACCACTTCCGTTTAGTCTAGTACGCAATGATTTACGTTGCCTTAAAGATTCGCTTGTTGTACCATTGCTGAAATAACTATGTCCTGCGATATGATTAGACAAATTTGGTAAATCACCTATATAATTTGGACTAGTTGCATTAAAGAAATCATTTATCTGATTCGTAGTATTTTGCGAACCTTCAAAAAGATAAGTTAACTGACCAGCTTCAGGAATCATGATTTTAGCATTTACACCTTCATCGGTAAACTTTTGACCGATTATTCGAGTTACTGCTGCCACTTCTGAATTTAACGCTTTTGTACCTGACTGACTGACTTCACCAACACTACCAGACCATTCGTATTGTGTTTCATTAAATGGACAAACCACTTCGAAATTATAGCCTTTATTCTCATAGTTTTTCATCACCTCTGCCAAAAATGATGCATAAGCTTCATAGTTACTTTCTGGACAATTAAATCCATTAGGCAATCCTGGTGTTCTAAAAGTATAACCATTTCTTGTCATAAAGTATGGCGGTGTTGTGGCCCAAGCTGTAAATTTTTGTACGCCATATTCTTTTGCTTTAGATAAAAACCATTGTTCGCCAGCTTGCTTTGTCCAGTCGTAAACACCATTTTCATCTAAATAGCATTCCGTTTCCCTAAACCAAGATCCAGACCTAAACCCACTATCAGCTTGATCTGCGGCACCATCACCAATAATTGTTCGCCACATTGACAGTCCTATACCTTCTGGGTTACCCTGCGCATCTGTCTCGGTACTAAAAAGTAGTTTAGCTACTGGCTCTCTAGATGCATCTGGCCATTGACCAACCCATTGGTCTTGAAACCCTCCTGAAGCACCAAAGTGATCAATAGTTTGGAATTTATTGTTTAAATTTAAAACTATTCCTTGTTCTACAGACCCAAATTTAGGATCATTAGGATCGGTAAAATTATCTGTATCACAACTTAACATCAATCCAAATACAATTGCAGGAATAAATAAAGTTTTTATTTGCTTAATATAATTCATTTCTTTTTTTGTTATAAAAATTAATAACCAGGGTTTTGCACAATATTTCCACGAGATAGTTGAATTTCCTCTGGTGGAATTGGCCATAATAAATGTACGTTAGGATCAAAAAAGATGCCTTTTTCTTGTGGTTCACCTAGGTTTGTAGTTTCAAAAGGATCATCACTTTCCTCAGTATTATACTTTACGAATGAACCGTTTGGCCCCATTATTAATGCAATTCTTGGCACACCATTAATTTTTTGCCTTCTAAGATCAAAAAGTCGGTGTTGCTCTAACGCCAACTCTAATCGTCTTTCTTTCCAAATAGCATCCCTAAGAGCTGTACCAGATAACGACATATTCGTTTCTAATTGACCCCTATCTCTAATACGTTTTAATGATAACTTAGCAGTTCCTTCATCCCCATTAAAATAAGCAGCTTCAGCATGCATTAAAATTACATCTGCTAACCTTAAATGAATATATGGTAATGGAAGTTGCCCTCTTTGATATGGCACAGGACGCTTAGCAACTGGCACATAATATTTCCTATTAGTACGGCCAGATTTGTTTTCACTAGGCTTGCCATCAAATTCTGGCACGTCTGGATCACCGTAAACAGGCTCTCCATGCTTAATGATAGTAGAGCGTAAACGAATATTATCACCCTCACTTAAAAAAGCATTTTCCAAATCGCTTGTTGGTGTTCCCCAACCCCAGCCTTGATCTCCACGACTTCCATTTGTGATTGGAAAGTGGTTACCAATTTCAGAAAAAACAGGGTCGTTTATGTAACCAATCTCAAAAATAGACTCTACGCCATAAGGATTATCTACACTGTAAATATTTTCAAATTCCGGCTCTAAACTATATTCTCCAGATACTATTACGTTGTTAGCCATTGCCTGTGCCATGTCCCACTTTTCTTGAGTTAAATACACTTTTGCCAATAAAGATTGTGCCGCACCTTTTGTGGCTCTTCCTGCATCAGTTGCAGCATATTCACTTTTTAATGGTAGTACATTTATAGCTTTTTGCAAATCTGCCTCAATAAGTTCATATACTTCCTCTACAGTTGCTCGTGTCTTATCGTTTATTGCAGGCTCTAATAGTTCTGTATAAGTAGTAACTATGGGAACACCACCAAAACTACGTACTAAATCGAAATAGAAAAAAGCACGTAAAAAACTGGCTTCTCCTAGCAGCCGTTGCTTTAAATCCTCCTCTATTTCAACATCTGGTATTCTCTCAAGAGATATATTTGCCCTTGTTATACCTATGTAATGATTTTCCCAAAACGAATTAAAATATGTAGATCCCGGAAAAACATTATATGCAGCAATACCCGTTATATCTGGTCTTGGCTGTATAGTATTCCCTGACCAATTATCATCTGTTGCCATTTCATTAATTTGACGTGGAAAATTGGCCTGCCACCAGCTTTCGCCATTTATTTTTTTATAAATACCATTTACAAAACTTTCAGCACTTTCAGGCGATGAGAAAAAATCATCCAATTGCTGTCTTCCTTTTAATGGTTGGTCTAAAAACTCTTCTTTATTACAGCTTACATTAAGCAATGCCGTAAAAATGATTAATAATAAAACTAACTTTTTCATGATTTTTTATAGTGTTAAATTAAGTCCTAGTAAATATGTTTTGGTTATTGGATTTCTTGCGTAATCCACACCAAAATCATTAATAACATTTCCTCCTGCTGCCACTTCTGGATCGAAACCAGAATAATTAGTTATGGTGATAAGGTTTTGTCCTGACACATATAGTCTACATTTTTGAAATCCTTTAATATTAAAATTGTAACCTAACTGAACGTTACGAAGCCTTAGATAAGAACCATCTTCAATGAACAAATCTGAAGGACGCAAATAGTTTCCATTTCTGTCTGTTTGTGTAAGTCTAGGAAAACTAGCTCCAGGATTTTCTGGAGACCAAACTTTATTTAAAGTGCCTGCTGCAACGTTTACGTCCTGTATACCAGAATATAAGAATGTTGTAGGATAGTTAAACACATCGTTACCAAATGTACCATACCATTGCATTGAAAAATCGAATTTCTTATAACTTAGGTTTGCTGTAAGTCCACCATAAAAATCGGCAAAAGGATCTCCCATTATTTGTAAATCCTCATCATTTAATTGCCCGTCTTCATTGGTATCAACAAATCGTATGTCCCCTACTTGGGCATTTGGCTGTATAACAGTTCCATCTTCAGAAGTATGAGAATTTAACTCTGTTTGATTTTGAAAAATTCCATCTGTTTTAAACCCATAAAACAAACCAACAGTTTGTCCCACTTCAGTAATTTTAATAAACCTATTTCCCAAATCTTCTCTTTTTTGCCCTAATAGTTGTTCATTACCAGGCGCCAAAGATTTAGCTTTACTCTCATTAGTAGAAACGTTAAGATTTAAACCTAATGTAAAATCTCCCATTTGTTTATTAAAGCCAACTTGAAAATCAAAACCTTCAGATTCAAAACTTCCAACGTTTTGTGCTACTAGACCAGGAACACCTGTATAATTAGGTAATTCTACATTAAATAATAAATCCTCTGATGTTTTTTTATAGTATTCAACAGAAAAATCTAATGCATTATTGAACATACTCATCTCTAAACCAATATTTTGATCGCGTACTGTCTCCCATTGCAAATTGGTGTTACCAAATCTAGACAAGAAGTTAGTAACGACTCTATCTCCACCAAAAACATAATCGCCAGACCCTACTGAGAAGAATTGTCCCTCTCTACTTATATTCTGATTTCCAACTTCACCTACCCCCACTTTTAAACGCATATTATTGATTTTCTCACTTTTGAAAAATTTCTCAGAATCAATATCCCAAGCAAAAGATACACTAGAAAAAATACCAGTTCTATTATCCTTAGGAAATCTAGAAGACTGATCTACCCTTACAGAACCAGTAACAAAATATTTATTATCAAATCCATAGATAGTTCTAAATATACCTGACAAAATATTGTCTGTTGCCTCGTTGCTATTTACCGAAATCCCTTCACCGACAGCGGCGTCTATGTACCACAAATCTGGATTTTCACTATCTGGAACACCCTCTCTAGAACCATTGATATAATTGAAGTGTTGGGAATCATATAAGATCCCTCCCAATACATTAAGATAATGTTTTTCGTTAATGGTTTTAGTAAAGTTTATTGTATTATTTACAACATAGTCTATGTCCTGTCTCGTATTTCTAAAAACCCTATTTACCTCTCTTTGTTGATTGGGGTTTGTAAAATATTCTGGATTGAAAGCATCTGTTCCAGAATTAGATATGTTGAAACCAAACTGCGACGTAAACGTTAATTCTGGTGTAATTTTAAAATCAAGTTGCGTATTTGAGAAAAAACCAAAGAAAAAAGATTCATTAAAACTACGGGCTATACCACCGACCGGATTTGGCACATTATTATTACTAGCTTCATAAATACTGTAAATATTTCTACCTACACGTTCGCTTTGTGGCAAATATACTTCCGTTAATGGATCTATTCTTAGCAAACTGTACAAAGCACTAGGTGTGTTTTCCCAACGCTCTATTCTTGGACTTAAATCTTGTTTTAATTTTATTTTATCAGATATTTTAAAGTCTACATTAAAACGCCCCGTAACTCTTTGGTACCAGCCTTTCGTGTAGTTAGATTGCTGGTCGAAAAAACTTAAACTTCCTGCATAATTAATTTTTTCCGAACCGCCTGACGCTCTAATATTAGCATTAGTAATTGGTGCATAATCCTCTATTACTTCTTCCCACCAATCCGTATCTGTATTGAAATCATCCGCATTGTAAAGAGGGGCGTTTCCATCGTTAGTTCTTCTTAAATTAGTTACAGCAATATATTCATCTGCACCTGCCATTTGAATTTTTTCTAATTGCTGCATACCATAAGATACATCTACATCTATGGTTGTTTTACCTTCCTTACCTCTTTTTGTCGTAATTAAAACTACGCCATTGGATGCTCTAGAGCCGTAAATTGCAGATGCAGATGCATCTTTAAGTATTTGAAAACTTTCTATATCAGCAGGATTTAAAAAGTTTAAAGATGTTCCGCTAGGAAGCATTACCCCATCAATTACAATTAAGGGTTGACTTCCATTGTTTGTAGTAATACCCCGAACCAGTATTTGAGGTGAAGCACCAGGACTTCCCCCAGAAGAAAGTACTTGCACTCCTGCTGCCTTTCCCTGTAAAGCTTCTGCTGGGTTACTGGCTACCATTTTGGTAAGTTCCTCTCCATCTACAGTAGATATAGAACTTGTAATTTTATCTCTTTTAACCGCCCCATAACCTATAACAACAACTTCATCTAATTGCGCATTATCTGTTTGTAACACCAAAGAAATATTTGTTCTGCCTGCTACTTGTATTTCTTGAGTTTTATAGCCTACGTAACTAAATGCTAAAGTTGCATTTGCACCCACATTGATAGAATAGCCGCCATCAAAATCAGACACAGCACCATTAGTGGTATTTTTCTCCAGAATATTTACTCCAGGAATAGGCTGACCCTCTTCATCAGTTATGGTTCCTGTAACTATATTTTGAGCTATTGTTGTAAAACTAATTAGTAATAAGCTCAGTATTAATATTGAATGTTTCATGTAATATTTCTTTAAGTTTGCTTGTTTGTTTAATGCACTATCTACTAATTGCAGAAATTCTATTCAAATGGGTATCGAAAACAAAAGTGTAATCTTTACCTAAAGCAGAATCTGGAAAAATGTAGTTAGTTCCTCCGTTAGGCACAGTGGACTGAGGAGATGTAGGATCATCAATCCTCCAAAACGGTGACCACCCATCTGGATTCGCATTTAGAATAAAACCATTATTACCATCATTATTTGGCTCATCATCAATAGTAACATCTATAGTCCATAAATACGGGTTGTTGCTATCTTGAGTAAACGGTTTTCCCGATCTAAAGTTCCAACACATTAAGCTACCGTCGATATTAGAAGTACATGTAGACGTATCTCCAACAAATATACCAGTGCCAATAATATACACTTGATCAAAAGCAGTATCGTTAGGAGAATATGGTGTTACAATATAGGTTTGATCCCGTAAATCCATTGTAATTTCATAATAACCCATATTTGGCAAAACTATGGGGCTTACCGTAGCATCTGTACCCAATACTAATTTTCCAGAAACGTTTGGGTCTGCACCAAAGGCATAAGGCTCAAAAGATTCTTTTTGAGGTATAAACCGAACCTCTGTATTTGCAGTTGGAGCATAAAATCTAGCTGTAAATACATACCCGTCTTCACCTATTTCCGAACTAGCGGTTGTAGTATAAGGCACTCCAAAAATATCTGAAACTAAACCAGCATTATCAGCGACATCTGTTACATACATTACATCAAATAGTAGCTCGTTAAGAATATTCACATTAACAGTCTGTGAGGCTTCGTTTCCTGAAACATCAGTAGCTGTAACTTTAAAAGAATAGTTACCTGCCGTATCAACATTTATGCTATTAGTGTAAGTGTAGGAAGTTCCCGTAACAGCAAAAACCTCAGTAAGGATACTACTCTCAATTTTGAATTCTGCTAACTCAGCATCCGTTACCGTTATATTAAAATCGACTTCGTTTCCTGACCCAATTAGTATAGTAGCTCCATTTATTGGACTAGTAATTTGTATTTCTGGACTTGCAATATCCTGATCTAAAGTTATGACCACATTCTCAACAGTTGATTTACCTCCAACATTAGTGAATGTAATAGGTATTGTATGCACACTATTTTCTTGCTCATCTTCTGGGACTTTGAATTTGTAAGATAAATTATAGGATTCTGGAAGAGAATCTTTTACTATGGTTTTATCCAAAAACCATGGCTCGTATTTAATATTTACAGATTGAATACCCGCAGGATCGGACACAACACCCGTAAAAGTAAACGTTTGCCCCGGTAGAGAAGAAATCTCCCTTTCTAATGTTTGAACTTCTGGAATGGAATCCACACTTATGGAATCGTCATTATCACAATTAACTATTAATGCAAACACACTAATAATAAGTAATAATTTTACTTTAATTGTTTTCATCTTATTTAGTTTTTAATTTTTAGTTATTTGAGTTTAAGTTGTTGGTCTTTTTTAAGTTATGTTCAATATTTTTAAGTTTTTTTTGATTAATCAATAACACAGAAACATAGATGATTATTCTGTATTTTTCAAGAGCTAATAGACTAGAATTAAGGCTAATTTTTACATTTTTAACAAAATGTGATAGATATTTTACTAATGATTTAACATTTAAACTGCTTTACTACAAAAATAATAGTATAATTTTGAAATATAAATAGACATAAAAACCTAAAACATGGACAATATTACTTAATAAACGAACTGTTCCAAAACAACCTTAAATCTAGGAACTATGATGAAGATATATTTTATATATTCCTACATAATACAATTAATATTATAAAAATGGACTCAATAACAGTAAAAGAAGGATTTCTTGGTCAAAAAATGATTGCATTCCCCAAATCCATCATTAATGTTATGAAAAATAACGACATCACTAAGAAGTTTTACATAAGTGATTTAGGGTACTACCCAATGGCACACAACCATTATCGTTTCAGAAAAAAAGGTGCTGATGAATATATTTTTATTTATTGCACAAAGGGAAAAGGTGAAATTATTTTAAACGACGCTAAGACTGAAATTACCCCTAATCAACTTTTTATAATCCCTAGAAAAGTGAAACATGAATATAAAGCAGACCTCTTAGACCCATGGAGCATTTATTGGTTTCATTTCAATGGTACAATTGCTCCTGAATTGTACAACAGGTATATCACTACAAAATACAATAATTATAGAGATGTATCTTTTTCAAATGACAAAATTGACTTATTTGAAAAAATATTTAATTTATTCAACAAAAACTATCTAGAAAAACAAATAGAATACGCCAATATACTTAGTTTAGGCCTCATAAGTTCGTTTGTATATCATGATTTTGATTCTAGTGCGCAAACCAACCAACACGACACATTGGTAGACCAAGTAAAAAATTTTTTATTAAATAGCCTGGAAACAAATTTTACTCTAAGTGATATTGCTAATAAATTTAATTATTCTAAATCTTACCTACACACTAAGTTCAAAACAGAAACTGGTTATTCAATAATGGTTTTTTTTAATTTAAAAAAAATACAAAAAGCTTGTGAATACCTAAATTACACTGACTTAAGCATCAAGGAAATAAGCTTTAAAACTGGGTTTGATGACCCTTTATACTTTTCAAGATTGTTTAAAAACTTTATGGGAAAATCCCCTAGAAACTATAGGCAAAGTAAAAGGAAATAACTTATTACCCTGTTAATATATCAACACATCGCCACGTCATTTTACTTTAAAAAACTAACTTCAACTAAAACCATCCTCAATGACAAGTGCTAAAACAGAATTAAAGAGGGAATAATTGTACATAACTAAATTTTGAGAAGCATAACAAGCCATTAAAAATCTTTAAAAGTGAGAATTTGGATAGTTTCACTTTATTAAACTCTTTATTCATTTTTTCAGAAAAAAATCATTGATTTTACCGCCTTATAAGGGTTTTTTCAGAAAAAAATGTTACATATACTAATTCCACAAACACTAATTGACTATAAACCAACAACTTGAAAAATGTAACATCGCGAAGCGTGTTACCCTCTTGCTATACATTTTTTTTCGATACATCTTCAAAAAATCCATACTTGAATTTAAGATAATTTACTAATCGAATCAAACACTAGAATCATAAGAATTTAAAAATCTACAATCCCAACTCTTAAATCACATTAACTTAATCCAACATATGATTGCATTATTGTTAAAATCATTTACTTATTATATCTTGAACGTTTTCCTTTTTCTTCTATCTTATTTAGTAGAATTTTCAAAAGAAAATAAATATTAGGTAAAACCCTAGTAGTTCATTAACTCATTTACTTCCCATAGCGCCCTCACTGTTACCTTTTCCAAATTAATAATCCTGAAATTTGAAGCTCATAAAGATTTATAAAAAGCGTGAGGAACGAGCCTGATTATGCAATCTGTTGAGAAACAAATTTCATAGCTTTTAATGGAAAAGTTAATAAGGAAACAACTAAGATGTTATTTCCCACTTTAATATGAATTAAAAATCAATTTGGTGGTTACTAAAAAGAGAGTCTTTAATTTAAAGTTTAAATTAAGTGCTCTAAAGAATCCGCACAAAAGCCTGTAAACTAAAAATCACAGGCTTTTTTTGGTTAATTTTATTTATAAGAATGATTTTATTGCTTAACAAAACTTTCTGGAACTAATATAAATTCTGCATAGTTGCTCATATCAAAGTAAGTATTCGCAGCATCTTGAAACATTTTTGAGTTGATTTTATTAATATCTGCTTTATAATCTAAAATAGATTCAGGACTTATGCCGTATTGGCAGGCATCTTTTAATTTATACATCCAATAGCCGTTTATTTCTATATACTCTTCGGCATTGGCTAATTCTGCTTCCTTGATTTTATTGAGGTCTTCTTTGGTAGCGCCATTGGCTTTGATTTTATTGATTTCCTCAAAAACCTTGTTTATTAATTTTTCTACGTTATCGGGGTCGCAAGGAAACCTAACATTCAATCGACACCAATTGTAAGGCCTATCGGAAGCAAAGCCAGAAACTCGCACACCATAAACACCTGCCATTTTTTCACGCATCTCTTCAGTTAATTTAATTTTTAACAATTTACCTAATAAGTTGAGTTTCTTTTGTTCTTCAAGAGAGAAATCTAGAGTACCCGTAAAACGCATATCCACCTGACTTTTATCGTCAACGCCCTTTACAATAGTTTCCTTTATTTTTCCGTTGGTATAGCGTAATCCAATATCGCTCCAAGCGCTTTAAAACCTACCACCAAAGTGTAAACAAACATTTTTATTGAGCAAACAAGAACGACTAACAAATATTGAAATTGCTGAGTATTTAAACATATCTATAAAAACTGTTGAAGCGCATATTATTAAAGCATTCTCTATTATCCGTAAAAGAGCAGGTAATAAAACCAACAATATTATATTTTTACTTTTTAGAAAAAACAAAGAAATTTTTTATTTGGGTAACTGGATCATCAATATAAGACTCTTCTCATCCTAAGAATTAATCTATATGGTAAACATATTTTGGTATAGTTTGGAATGTTTTGACCTGACCTAAAAATAAAACTGTTAAAGTTTGTTAAATCGAGACCAATTCGGTGACCACTAAAAACAACACCATTTGGAAGCCCTGTAAACATAAGTAAGATGAAATTATGGTCGTTCTCTCCGACTCCACAATAAATCCCTTGAATTAGTAATAAATTCAAGGGTTTTACTTTTTAGTTGACTAAAAAGTTGACAATTTACAGTGTTTTTCTAAAACATTACTCATCCTTCAAGTTAACCTGAACTTAACGGATGTTTTTCATTTAAACCCCTAAAATACAAGTTCACAATAAATGGGTTCTCGCTACAATTTTAGTTCCTCAAATTCACTCGAACGGGCATATTGACATTTTTCTCATTAAAAATGCACAATACGCAAAACCATATAAATAACTACGCCGCAGCAATACCTGTTATTGTTGGAAGTTTAACGCTTGTTCATGGTATTAAATGTAACACCTTGACATACTTTTGTAACACTCGTGCATATGCTTTTTTCAGCTTCTAATAAACTTTGCCGTAGTAATTAATTTTTACAGCAATACCACCATTAAACATGTTTGCATTTCAGTACTACGAACCACACCACAAACGTGGTTTAAAACCATATAAAATAGTCACTATCTAAAAACTTAAATACTAAAAATAATAATTATGAGATCAATACTATCCATACTTTGCATACTAGTTATATTTTCTTGTTCTGGCGCAAAATCTACAACTACCGCTAATAAACCCAATAAAAGAAACTTAAAAGGCACTTGGGAAGTTACCAATATTCGCTTTGTGGGCGAAGAGGGACTATACAAAGCTATGCTTTTTGATAGTGCCGATTCTGCTTGTTTTAAAAACAGCGAATGGGTATTTATACCCAACAACGCTACCGGTAAATTCACATTGAACCAAACAAGCAATTGTAAAGCCATGACCCAGCGTATTATATGGTCCTTCTTTGAATCTGGAGACAGCACCTACGATTTTCAATTTAAACTTGTAGACGAAAAAAACAAGCCCCTAGCAGATAAAAAAACAGGCTATCGCCTAAAAATCACAGAGCTAACGAACTCTGAAATGGAAACTAGACTAAAAACCACATACCAAGGGCAAGCTTTTGATGTTGTGTTAAAGTTTCAAAAAACATCAGACGACATTAATTTATAAACCCTAACCTTAAAAACAAAAATCATGAAAAAACTAATAAGTATACTTTGTATTTGCTCGGTGTTATCGCTTAACTACAACTGCAAAGCCATACAAAACGCCAACAAATCGCAAAAAGGCACTGGCATTGGTGTTGCTGGTGGCGCATTAATTGGCGGACTAATTGGAGGCAACATAAAAGGCGCATTAATTGGCGCTGCAATTGGTGGCGCAGGTGGCGCTATTATTGGAAGACAAATGGATAAACAAGCACAAAAAATAGAAACGGTATTACCGGGTGCGGAAGTAAAGCGTGTGGGCGAGGGTATTCAAGTTATTTTTGATGATAAAAGCGGGGTTACGTTTGCTTTTAACAGTGCAGACCTTACCACGGCATCCCAACAAAATTTAGATAAAATTGCAGAAATATTTTTAGAGTTTCCTGATACCGAGCTTATGTTAGAAGGGCATACCGATAGTGTTGGTGATGAAAATTATAACATGAAGCTCTCTACCAATCGTGCAAATGCGGTTTCTAAATATTTACAGTCTAAAGGTGTAGCAGCCTCTAGAATGAGCGTAAAAGGTTATGGTGAAACTGCGCCACGATTTGACAATGCAACTAAGGAAGGACAAGCAAAAAACAGACGTGTAGAAATTGGTATAGCTGCCAACGAGGACATGATAAACGATGCTAAAGCTCAAAAAAACTAATAATATTTTGAAATTCAAGTGGTTTGTTTTTACATTACAGGAAACATAATTATTTTAGGCTAAACAAATCAGCTTATTAATACTATAGTATCAGTAGAGTTGAATTCAAAACATCAAAATATAACGATTTTAATAATTGGGTGTGCAATAAACACTTTTCTTAATACAACAACTTAACAATGAAAACAAAAATTTATTTATTATCACTTTTATTTTTAGCGTTTAACTGCAAAGACAAAACCGAAACAAAAGATGCTTCTCCTAGCCCAGAATTACAAAACAGCAGTGAAACGGTACCAGATAGCGCCCATAATAGTAGAAACGCTGTAGATTATAATGGTACTTACGAAGGTATTCTACCCTGTGCCGATTGCGAAGGCATAAAAACTACTGTAACACTTTTAGAGGATGGAACTTTTAGCAGAACCATACAGTATTTAGGTAAAGAAAATGAAGGAACAACCAACGAGGGGAAGTTTACATGGAACGATGAAGGCTCTGTAATTACCTTAACTACAAGCCCTAATGAGACACAAATGTATAAGGTTGGTGAAAATATTCTTTTTCATTTAGATAAAGAAGGCAACCGAATAGAGGGAGATTTAGCAGAACGCTACACCCTGAAAAAAGCCTCAGAAAATGAGGCTATAGAAAATAAAAAATGGGTGCTATTTGAACTTTTAGGGAAAGAAATTAATACCGAAGACACCCCTAAACAAGCTTTTATGCTTTTTAATAGTGAGCAATCTAAAGTTTCGGGCAATAATAGCTGTAATTCATTTAGCGGTAGTTACGAACTAAAGGGCAACGGACAAATAGCTTTGGGCAATATAGCCACAACTAAAATGGCTTGTCTCAATATGGAAATTGCTGCAAGTTTTAACGACGTATTAAATAAGATAGATAATTACACGGTTAAAGATGGTGTGCTGCACTTAAACAAGTCGAAAATGGCAACATTGGCAAAATTTAAACTGCAATAATTAGGCTACATCTTTTAACATACTGTTTGACAAACTCAGGTTATTTTAATCTGAGTTTTTTTTATGATCTACTCAGGTATTTTACACCTTACTTTAAATTGTTGAAAGGCTTAAATATAAACCGTTGAACATTTTTAACCATAAAAATAATATATCTGTTCGCGTAATTTTGAGGTTATCAAAATCAAAATATAGTTTTATTGAAGATTCCGAGCGGAGTTAAAAATTTTATCGAGAATTAATGTATAACTAAAATTAAAGCTTTAAATATATTATTCTACACATTTTAGCTTATCCATGAAAAAGGTGTTGTAAGTAATATTTGTTATTTCTTTAGAGCCTTCTGTTCCCCTAAGTAATATAGATTGTATTGGTGATGTTTCTAAACTAGAAATTTTGGCTTTGTTTAAATTTGCTTTAAACAGGAATTCACCACAGTGAATATCCCAAGAATGGTAAAACGAAACTATTTGTCCATTTTCTAAGGTTATTTTAACACTAGAGCGTTGGTTGGGTAAATAACTAGCACACCCTAAGCTCTCCGATAAATTAAAAAATACATTTGTTTTTAAGCCTTGTTTGTAGAGTTCTACAGTTAAATGTTCTGCTATATTGTAAGCATCGGTTCTTATAGTTCTAATATTATAAAACCTATCATATTCATTAATTTGATAATGACAAGAATCTCTAAATTTAAGTGATGCACTAACATCAGCTTTTTGTTTTTGCAAGACTTCCTGAGCTTTCGATGTCTTAGTGTTTTTGTTAATACTTATATCTTCTTCTTGTTTAGATTCTAACAAGCGTTTACTTGCTTCTAATTTAGCAATAGAATCTTTAATTCGCTTAGCCTTTAATTCTTCAACTTGCTTTCTGGCTAACTCTAATTCTCTTGCTAATTTTTGCTTTTCTGCTTCTTTAGCTTTTGCAATAGAATCTAATTTCTTTTTAGCTTCTAGGGCTTCTTGTTTTTGCTGTTCTAAGGCTTTTTTTAATTCTATTTCGCGTTTTGCTTCGGCTGCTTGTATTTCTGCAATGGAATCTTTTTTTCGCTGTGCCGCTAGTGCTGCTATACGTTGCTGCTCCAACTCCTGCTGTTTAGCCAATGCCTTGGCTTCAGCTGCTTGTATTTCTGCAATGGAATCCTTTTTTCGCTGTGCCGCTAGTGCTGCTATACGTTGCTGCTCCAACTCCTGCTGGCGAGCCAATGCCTTGGCTTCGGCTGCTCGTACTTCTGCAATGGAATCCTTTTTTCGCTGTGCGGCTAGTGCTGCTATACGTTGCTGCTCCAACTCCTGTTGTTTAGCCAATGCCTTGGCTTCAGCTGCTCGTACTTCTGCAATGGAATCCTTTTTTCGCTGTGCGGCTAGTGCTGCTAAACGTTGCTGCTCCAACTCCTGTTGTTTAGCCAATGCCTTGGCTTCGGCCGCTTGTATTTTGGAAATAGAGTCTTGTTTACGTTTTAAAGCCATCTCTTCTAAACGCTTAATTTCCAAAGCCTTTAGTTGTGTTTCCTTTTCTAGTTTCGCTATGGAATCTTGTCTTTGTTTTTCCAGAAGTTCTTTTGCGCGTAGTAGGGCTAATGCTTTTTGACGCTTAGCTTCTTCTAGTTTCGCTATGGAATCGCGTTTACGTTTTTCAGTTTGCTCAACAATATCCTGAATTTTTTTCTTTCTATTTTCTTCCTCCGCTATTAGCTTACGCATTTCTCGTTCTTCGTACTCATAGAACAAATCCATCATATCATCATTAATCTCCAAAAAATTATCGCTAACAAAGCCTACAGCTTCTTCATATTGAATTTTATATATGTTTTGTCCTGAATACTCTAAAACGGTACATTTTTGATTGCTTTTGAATTGAGCGACAACCTTAGAATTAGTGTCAACAGTTTGGTGAATATTGCCATTTTCAATAAACTTGGTCTTCACAAGTTCTTCTTGAGAAAAAGACGTATTTATTAATATTAAGAATAGAAAGATTAAATAGTGTTTCACTTTAAGAAATTTGGGGTTCTTTTTGTATGCAAAAATAGTATTTTTAAGACATTTGAATTCTTAAAATTGCGCCTATAATTTCTGCAAAGTATAAAAGTTTTGGAGTCAATACCAAAAAAAAGCTATTAACCACCTTTTTAGGGCGACTAATAGCTTTTTTGTACATAATAATTATTATTACTTTCTAACCTTTTTAACTATAGCTAGTGCATTTTTAACATCTTGCTCTAGTTTAGCATAATCTTTATTTGCAATAATATCTTTAGAGATGAGTTTAGATCCCATACCTACACAAGTTACACCAGCATCAAACCAACCTTTTAAGTTTTCTTCGGTTGGAGATACACCACCGGTAGGCATAATAGAGGTCCATGGTTGTGGGCCTTTAACGCCTTTAACAAATTGAGGTCCGTAAATATCCCCAGGGAATAATTTAACGATTTCGCAACCTAGTTCTTCCGCTCTCGTAATTTCTGTTAAGGTGCCGCAACCTGGAGACCATAATACTTTTTTACGATTGCAAGCAATTGCTATGTCTTCCCTTAAAACAGGTGTTACTATAAAATTTGCGCCTAAGGACATAAATAATGAAGCTTGTCCTGCATCGGTAACAGAGCCAACGCCCATAATCATTCCCGGTAATTCTGCAACTGCATATTTGGTTAATTCCCCAAATACTTCGTGAGCAAAATCGCCACGGGCAGTGAACTCCATTAAACGAGCGCCACCATCGTAACATGCTTTTAGTACCTTTTTACTTAATTCTATATCTTGATTAAAAAACAAAGGAATCATCCCTGTTTCTTTCATTGCTGCTGCAACTTCTAATCTTGAAAATTGTGCCATTTTTTTTAAATGTTTAATTATTTATTCGTTTAATTATTGAACTGCGAAACGACATTAAACGCTTCAACAGTTCAATATTTAAACATTTTTTTATCTAGCTACTCTACCTGAAGCATCACCACCCATTAATTTTTCCACTTCGGAAACAGTCACTAAGTTGGCATCGCCTTTAATTGTATGCTTTAAGCAGGACGCTGCCACAGCAAAATCTAATGCATTTTGGTCGTCTTCTGGATATTTTAACAATCCGTAGATTAATCCACCCATAAATGAATCGCCACCACCTACACGATCTACAATATCAGTAATTTGGTATTGGCGCGTTTGAAATAATGTTGTGCCATCGTACAATACCCCAGCCCAAGTGTTATGAGATGCAGAAATAGAACCTCTTAAAGTGGTAATTACTTTTTTAGCTCTTGGGAATTTTTTCATCATTTGCTCACATACAGATAAAAATGCCTCTGCTTTAACGTTGTGCCCTTCAGTTTGCACACTAATACCTTCTGGTTTAATTCCAAAGTGCATTTCGGCATCCTCTTCATTACCCAATATAATATCGCAATAAGAAGTTAACTCTGTCATTACTGCCTCTCTGTGTGCATCATCACAATATTTCCAGAGTTTAGCACGGTAGTTTAAATCTGTAGAAATGGTTAATCCTTTTGCACTAGCCGCTTTTAAAGCCTCTAAACAAACATCAGCAGAACCCTGAGAAATTGCAGGTGTAATACCTGTCCAGTGGAACCACTCCGCACCATCAAATACTTGATCCCAATCAATCATCCCAGATTTAATCTCAGACATAGCTGAATGTGCACGGTCGTAAACTACTTTAGAACCTCTAGAAACTGCACCTGTTTCTAAAAAGTAAATCCCTAAACGGTCTCCACCCCAAACAATTTTATCTACGCCAACGCCTCTTTTTCGCATTTCCATCATCGCACATTCACCAATATCGTTTTTTGGTAATCGTGTTACGAAATCTACATCTACACCATAATTTGCTAATGATACCGCTACGTTAGATTCTCCTCCGCCGTAAACAACATCAAAGTTATTTGCTTGAGAAAATCTTAAAAATCCTTGAGGAGCTAATCTTAACATGATTTCTCCGAATGTAACTACTTTTGCCATTGTTTTTATTAATTAAAAAATTGATTATTATTAAAATTTTAGTTTTAAAACCCAAAATCGTTCAAACGTTTGAACTAATTAAAACAAACAAATACTACACTTTATCTTTCCTAAAAATATAATTGTGATTTAGTTTGAAAACTCAAACAAACAAAGGATTTCTTATAAAGTTATAGTTGGTTGTTAGTTAAAATTTGAATAAATACACTATATTTGTTCAAACGTTGGAACAAAAGTATATAAAAATTGGGACATAAAAAAAAAACTACGATAAAAGATATTGCTAATGTCTTAGGAATTACTCCTTCTGCTGTCTCTAAAGCTTTAAATAACCATCCTAGAATAAGCAAGCAAACTAAGGAAGCGGTTATACAAGTTGCTGCAAACTTAAACTACCAACCCAACCACCTAGCCTCTGCTTTAAGAAAGGGAAAAAGTAATTTGGTTGGTGTAATTATACCTAAAGCTAATAGCCACTTTTTTTCTTCTATAATTGAAAAAATTGAAGATATATTGAACGCCAAAGGCTACAACGTTATTATTGCCCAATCTAACGAATCTTATAAAAAAGAATGTAGAACTATTGATGCGCTGCTCTTTACACAGGTAGATGGTATTATTGCATCTATGGCCAATGAAACTGTAAAACTAGATTATTACAACAAGATAAAAGCTAAAGGTATACCGTTAATTTTATTTGATAGAGGCGAAAACGATCTTAATGTTGATTATGTGGGGATTGATGACTATATGAGTAGCCATATAGTAATAGAACATTTGGTTGAGCAGGGGTGCAAACGTATTGCCCATATTGGTGGATTTAGCCATACACGAATTTACAAAAACCGAATAAGAGGGTATATTGATGCGCTTAAAAAACACAATCTCCCTTTTGAAGATAGCTTAATTTACGAATGTAACTTGAGAAAAAACGACGGTAGGGAAGTAATGAAAAAAATACTTGATTTACCAAACAGGCCCGATGGTGTATACATTTCGGGAGATTATGCTGCTTTGGGAGCCCTTGAGGTTATGAAAGAACAAAATATTAAAGTTCCCGAAGATATAGCTTTAGTTGGTTTTAGCAACGAACCCTTTTCGGCCATTGCCACACCCGGTATTTCCTCTGTTGAGCAGCATAGTGAAAAAATTGGTGAACTTGCCGCTAACACGTTTTTAAGACGAATTGCTAATCCGGAAGAGGAAGTAACGCTAAATAAAATGATATTGAACCCTGAATTGATAGTAAGGGCTTCGTCTCTTAGAAAAAGTAAAGGGCACTTAACAAAATAAGTGCCCTTTGGTAATTTTATGGTATTAAAGGATTTAAGAACTTTTTTTAACTAGCAGCTTGTTGCTTTTGCTCTATACGCTCCTTCATTTTTTCAACCTTTTTTTGGTCTTTGGTTGCTCTTTGTAGATTAACTTTTTCTAATCTGTTCAACTCCAACCGTATTTCATCACTGCGCTTTTTAAGTTTAGCTAGCTTTTCTTCTCTAGCTTTTTGTCTTTGTAAACGCTCCTGCTTTTTTATTGCTTCTAAACGCTCTATCTCTTGTTGCTGTTTTTTTAGCCTCATTTTTTCTAGAGCTACTGTTCCGTATGCATAACCGTACATACTTAAAAACAATAATCCTATTAATCCTAATATCAGTAAGCCATTTTCCATAATTCTAAGTTTTGAGGGTAAAATTTCTTAAAATCTCAAACACTTTTAGGGAGTATTTCAAAATTTTAAATAAAACTATAAAAAAGAACTAGTACGTTAAAAATTAAAAGGTGAAGTGCTTAAAAAAAAGTTAAACGCTTTAAAAACATATTTTAAGACGACAAAACACTAATTTGTATTAGCTTTAAAACCTTCACTCCTCCAATTTAACATACCGCCTTCTAATTCATAAATAGAATCGAAACCTACTGCTCTAAATTTCGAAACACTTTTTGCGCTTCGCTTTCCAGAACGGCAATATATATATACTGGCTTTTTAATATCTAATAACTTTAAGCTATCTTCAAAATTTTTAGAATAGTAATTAATGTTTATTGCATTTTCTATGTGGCCCTCGGCATATTCCTTTGGAGTTCTTACATCAATAAGTTGTACGCCCCCTTTATCAATTTTGGCACTGAACGCCTTAGGTTCTAGCAGAATAGCACTCGTATCTGTGTACCAATTACAGTTATAAAGCACTAGGCAACATATAAATGAGGCGAAAAAAATTTTCATAAAAAAATTATTCAAAATCAACAACATCTCCCGTCCATTGCAACATACCACCTTCAAGGTTATAGGCATTTTCAAAACCTAATTCTTCCATAATTTGGCAGGCTTGTCCGCTTCTATTACCAGAACGACAATACACATAATAACTTTTGCTTTTGTCTAAATCTTCTAAAGCATCTATAAATTCTTGTCCTTTATAGATATCTAAATGAACGGCATTGGGTATAATACCTTCAGCTATTTCGGCATCTGTTCTAACATCTAATACAACTGCATTATCATCATTTTTCAATTGCGCTACCCACTCTTCTTGTGTTAAATTTTCCATTTTAATTTTTAAATTTCAACAAAAATAATATTTCTAAAAGTATAGGCGAAAAAAATCCGAAGTATTACACCTCCGGATATATGCTATGCCTATTTTAAAATTAAACCTTAATACTACAACCTATGGCTTTGGTTTTTTTAAGTTCTACTTCTTTTCCTACCAATAAAGCATCAACAGCGTCTTCTAAATATGTTTTAGAAACCGCATCTGGGTTTCTAGAGCTATCATCAATGGCGCCAATGTATTTAACCACCATACCCTTTGGAGTTTTCTCAACCACATAATTATGTGGCGTTTTTGTTGCTCCAAATTTTGGATATATTTTTTGTCCTTCATCTACTAAGTAAGGAAACGTAAATCCTTTCTCTTTGGCTCTTTGTTGCATTTCCTCGTAACTATCTCCTGGTTTTGCATTAGGATTATTAGGATTTATTGCAATTACAGGATAGCCTTTTGGTGCATATTTTTTATCTAATACTATAATTCTATCTTCATAAGCTATAGCATAAGGGCATGTATTACACGTAAAGGTGATGATAAAGCCTTTTGCGTCTTTGTAATCTGACAACGACACCATAGACCCATCGATATTTTTAAGCTTAAAATCTTCTATTACATCACCCACGTCGTAACCTTGATAATTAGTAATAGAGTTTGTAAAAGCACTTGCAAAAATTACTACTGCAAAAACTGAAATTAACTTAAGTATTTTTCTCATCATTTTTTATTTTAATTGTTTTACTTCTGCTTCTAGTTCTTCAAAAGTGAACGATCTTTCAAAAAACTTGCGTTCGTTTTTATTATATATAATTGTAGCTGGTATTGATCCAGACCAAGATGGGTCTATTTCATTAATCCACGTATTTTCATCGTCATCGTTTAATACAATAACCTTACTTTTTAAGTCTTTTTTCTCAATAAAAGGTTTTAGTTTAGAATCGTACATATGCGGAAAATCTAAACTTACCAAAATTACCTCAACACCTTTACTACTGTATTCAGCATTTAATTTTTCAAAATAGGGCAACTCCTTAACACATGGGCCACACCATGTTGCCCAAAAATTAATAACATAGGTTTTATCGTCTTTTTTATTGAGAAAGGTTTTAAGACCTTCAAAATCATAGATTTCTAAATCTACATTAGATTGAAGGGTTTTCTCTTCCTCAACTTCAACATTTTTTAAAACTTTTTCACTCTTATTGTCCTTACAGGATATTGTGAATACTAAAATTAGTAATAAAAGTAAAATTCTCATTTGCTAAATTTAAGTTTAAAATTAAACATTACAACACAAGCAATATACTGTTTAACAAATATTTAAATAAAACTAACTAAAGTTGTTTGTTTTAGCTCTATGTGTTGATGGATACAAAGAAGCAAAATCGAAAGTCCTTCAACTTATAAAGCAACTAACCAACTCATTAAATTATTAGGTAAACTTAGTTTCTAATACAAACCAAACCCCAATAACACCTAGTTATCTTATAAAACTACCATTAAGACATGGCTAATTTTATTTAAAAAAATAAGCAAACAATTGTGTATTTACATTTTCGTTTTTATATTTGACATTCAAAACAAAAAAAATGAAATTTATTTTGAATAATACTTGGTGGTGGTGCTTTCGAAACTAACGTTCGTGAAGTAAAACCCTAGTATATTTAAAACTTAAAATATCCAAAAGGCTTGTCATTCACGACAAGCCTTTTTTGCATATTTTTTTTGTCATTTTCGCGAAGGCGAATATCTCATAATTTATGAATGTTTAATTACGAAACATATTACATATACATCATAACAAAAAAAAAAGATGGTATTTTATATATAGGAATGACAGGAAATATAAAACAAAGAATAACACAATATAAAAAGAAACATACTAGAGGATTTGCTAACAAATACGGGCTAGATATATTGATTTATTATGAAAAATTTAAATCTGCTACAGAAGCGATAAAAAGAGAAAAACAAATAAAGAAATGGAATAGACAATGGAAAATAAATCTTATTAATGATTTAAATCCAGATTGGAATGATTTATCACATTTCTTTATATAATTAAAAAAAATTCCGCCTTCGCGGAAAAGACAGTAACTGATTTATGAAAAAATACAGCCTTTATACGCATCACAAACGTATCTTAACAGATACCATCACGCCTGTTACAGTTTACTATAAGATTCGTGATAAATACCCGAATAGTATCTTATTGGAAAGTGGTGATTATCATAAAAGTCAAAAAAACTTCTCATACATCTGTTTCAACCCCATAGCAACTATAAAGGTTGAAAATGAGGTTATTTCTGAAACATTTCCCGATGGAAGCACTACTTCTATTGAAATAACTGGAGATGTAAATGTAGTTGATGAGATTTACAATTTTACCAAGAAATTTGATACTACATCCGAAGAAAACTTCAAATTCATCAATAATGGTATTTTTGGTTATACGGCCTATGATGCGGTTAGGTATTTTGAAGATATTAAAATAAGTAAGAAAGACGATTCTGTTGTAATTCCAGATATGTATTACGCGGTATACCAAAACATTATCGCCATTAACCATTTTAAAAACGAGGCTTATATTTTTGCCCATTGTTTTGAAGGTGTTGAAAATAATATTGACGAAATAGATAAACTGATTAATGTACAGAATTTTGCGTCTTACAACTTCAAATCTAAAGGAGACATTATATCTAATTTAACTGACGATGAGTTTAGAGCAAATGTAGAAGTGGCCAAAAAACATTGCCAACGAGGTGATGTGTTTCAATTAGTTTTATCGAGACGTTTTTCTCAAGAATTCACAGGAGACGATTTTAACATCTATCGTGCCCTAAGAAGCATAAACCCATCGCCTTACCTTTTCTATTTCGATTATGGGGATTTTAAAATATTTGGAAGCTCACCTGAAGCGCAACTTATTGTAGATGAGGGTTTAGCAGAAATTCATCCAATAGCAGGCACATTTAAGCGCACTGGTAATGATGAACAAGACGAAATTTTAGCTGAAAAACTTAAAAACGATGATAAAGAAAACGCTGAACACGTTATGCTTGTAGACCTGGCAAGAAACGATTTAAGTCGCCATGGTAGCCAAGTAAAAGTAGACACCTATCGCGAAGTTCAGTTCTTTTCGCACGTTATACATCTAGTTAGTAAAGTAACAGGGCAAAAACACAACACTACCTCGACTATGCAAGTTGTAGCAGACACATTTCCTGCAGGTACTTTAAGTGGCGCACCTAAACATATGGCTATGCAACTTATTGATAAATACGAAAAAACAAGCCGAAGTTATTACGGTGGCGCTATTGGTTTTATGGATTTTAATGGCAATTTTAACCATGCTATTATGATTAGAACGTTTTTAAGTAAAGACTATAGATTGTTTTGGCAAGCAGGTGCTGGCTTAGTATCAAAATCTAATAAAGAAGATGAGTTACAAGAAGTATATAATAAGTTAGGCGCATTAACCAAAGCTATTAAATTAGCAGAAGACATATAAGTAGCCCCACCTAGCCTCCCAAAAGGGGAGGGATTTCACTCAATCTCAAAGAGTAGAGAGTAGAGAGTAGAGAAAGTTGAATAAGAGTTTTGATATAAAATATAATTTAATAAAAAACCAACACCCAAATCAATTCGATAGAATTGACCGTCAAGGTGCAGAATAGATGAAGAAAAGCTCCGAGAACAGGAGAACGGTAGTTCGACGCGGAGTTTTCAAATCGGTTTTCTTCTGACAAGAAGAAAAATTCCTCAGCTTGATATGATTTTTTGGTTTTGCTGCGCAATATACTTTCAATTAAAACAGTGTTTTAATTTCAGTAGTGCATCAAGGCAAAATGAAAAGAAATAAAAAAAAGTAGAACTTAAAAATATCCTGAAACAAGTTTAGGATGACAAAAAATGAGCAAAAAAGTATTAGTAATAGACAATTACGACAGTTTTACATACAATCTTGTGCATTATCTAGAAGATTTAAACTGTGATGTTACCGTTGTAAGAAACGATAAATTAGTTTTAGAGGACGTTGAACCGTTTAACAAAATCGTGTTATCACCAGGCCCAGGAATTCCAGACGAAGCTGGTTTATTAAAACCAATTATAGAAACGTATGCTGCTACTAAAAGTATTTTTGGCGTGTGTTTAGGTCAGCAAGCTATAGGCGAAGTATTCGGCGGTTCTTTAGTAAATCTAGACGATGTTTATCACGGTGTTGCCACCAATGTAACCATAACTGTAGATGACGAATATATTTTTAACGATTTAGAAAAACATATAGAAGTAGGCCGCTACCACTCTTGGGTTGTAAACCCGAAATTACCCGAGAGTTTAGAAGCGACTTCTTTTGATACAAACGGACAAGTAATGTCCTTAAGGCATAAAACATACGATGTAAGAGGTGTACAATACCACCCAGAATCGGTATTAACACCCCACGGCAAAAAAATATTAGAAAATTGGGTTAACAATTAGGTCGCAGTTTACAGTTGCAGTAAGCAGTGTTTACTCGACTGAATAAAAAAAATTAAAAGTAACTAACAATCCCCTCTCCTTTGGAGAAGGTTAGGCAGAGGCTTATGAAAGACATTCTTAACAGATTAATAAACCACGAAACCATCTCTACTGAAGAGGCAAAACAAGTTATTGTAAACATATCAAACGATATGTATAACCCCAGCCAAATAGCATGTTTTCTATCGGTTTACATGATGCGCAGCATTACAATAGAAGAGCTTACAGGGTTTAGAAATGCTCTTTTAGAGCTTTGTGTACCAATTAACTTAGTAGATTTTAATGCTGTAGATATTGTAGGTACTGGTGGAGATGGTAAAAATACATTCAACATATCTACCCTATCATCTTTTATAACCGCAGGAGCTGGTGTTAACGTAGCCAAACATGGTAATTATGGCGTATCATCAACATCAGGATCATCAAACGTTATGGAAAAACTAGGGGTGAAATTTTCAAACGATGAAGATTTTTTAAAACGCTGTTTAGATAAAGCTGGCATATGTATTTTACATGCCCCATTATTTCATCCAGCTATGAAAAATGTAGCTCCTATCCGAAGAGAATTAGGCGTTAAAACATTTTTTAATATGTTAGGCCCCATGGTAAACCCATCGTTTCCAAAACATCAAGTATTAGGCGTATTTAATTTAGAATTGTTGCGTTTGTACAGTTTTATTTATCAAAATACAACCACAAATTACAGCATTGTTTATGCGCTAGATGGTTATGACGAGATTTCCTTAACAGGAAACGCTAAAATTGTGTCCAACCATTCTGAAAAACTATTTTCACCAGCAGATTTAGGATTAAAAACCATACAACAAGAAGCGATTTTTGGTGGAAATACTGTTGAAGATGCTGCAAAAATTTTTGTAGATATTATTAGCGGAAAGGGTACAGAAGCACAAAACAATGTGGTTTGTGCCAATGCAGGATTAGCAATTGCTACCAGCAAACAAATATCGCATAAAGAAGGTTTTGAGTTGGCAAAAGCATCGCTATTCTCAGGAAAAGCAAAAGCGAGTTTGGATACGTTAATAGAGTTAAGTAAATAAAAAATTAACAGTCGCAGTCATAGTTTTCAGTTGATGATTGTTGTAAATATAAATTATGGATATCCTAAAAAAAATAGTAGTCGATAAGCGTAAAGAAGTTAATTTTAAAAAAGAATTAATTCCAATTCAAGCATTTGAAATGATGCCCTTTTTTGACAGAAAAACTGTTTCATTATCAAAAAAGCTTAAAAAAAGTAATACGGGGATTATAGCAGAATTTAAAAGAAAATCGCCCTCAAAATCTATGATTAATGAAACTGCAAATATTGAAGACGTAGCTCTTGGGTATGAAGAAGCTGGAGCTAGCGGAATGTCTGTCCTAACAGATGAAAAATATTTTGGTGGAACAATGGACGATTTATTATTAGCAAGAGAAAACTGTAATCTTCCTTTATTGCGTAAGGAATTTATTATCGACGAATATCAAATTATTGAAGCTAAAGCTATTGGTGCCGATGTTATACTTTTGATTGCTGCAATTCTAACTAGAGGTGAGATTAAACAATTTTCAGAATTTGCTAAAAGCTTAAATCTAGATGTGCTTTTAGAAGTACATAACGAAGAAGAATTACAAAAATCTATAATGCCAAGTTTAGATATGCTAGGTGTTAATAATAGAAACTTAAAAACCTTTGAGGTAAGTTTAGAAACTAGTAAAAGTTTAAGCCAAAGCATTCCAAACGATTTTGTAAAAGTATCAGAAAGCGGCATTAGTAATATTGAAGCTATAAAAGAACTAAAACTATACGGCTATCAAGGGTTTTTAATTGGGGAGAACTTTATGAAAACGGATAATCCCGGAGCAAGTGCAAAAGATTTTATAAGCCTCCTCTAACCTGCCTGTCGTTAGGCAGGCTCCTCCAAAGGAAGTGGACGCTTACTTAAATAGAAAAAGAAAATATTATGAAAAGAGATTTACAAAACACAATGCAACAAGCACCCACAGCTATGGAGGGTACTAAGCTTCGGCTTAAAGTTTGTGGTATGAAATACCAAGATAATATTGAAAGTGTTGCAGCACTAAAACCAGATTATCTTGGATTTATTTTTTATGAAAAAACCCCTAGACATTTCGATACTAAAATTCCTAAGATTTCAGATAGCATCAAAAAAACTGGTGTTTTTGTAAATGCAGAAATAGGTACCATTGTTGAAAAAGTTAACGAATTTAAACTTGATGCAGTGCAACTCCATGGCGAAGAGTCGCCATACTTCTGTAGCATATTACGTTCTACAAGTTTATTATCTAGACCCATTGAGATTATTAAAGTATTCTCAATAAAGGACGAATTTAATTTTGAAGTTCTAGAAGCTTATGATAATGTGTGCGACTACTACTTATTTGACACCAAAGGAAAACTCCCAGGAGGCAATGGTTACAAGTTCGATTGGAGCGTACTAAACAATTACCCTTCAACCAAACCCTTCTTTTTAAGTGGCGGTATTGGCTTAGACCAAATAGAAGATATTAAAAAATTCAAGAAAAGTAAAGCGTCAAAATACTGTTATGCTATTGATGTAAATAGTAAATTTGAAACCGAACCTGGATTAAAAAACATTTCAATATTAAGAGAATTCATTAATAAATTGCATAATAAAAAAACGATGAATTATAACGTAGATGAAAATGGATACTATGGTGAATTTGGTGGTGCATTTATCCCCGAAATGCTGTATCCTAATGTAGAAGAGTTACGCCAAAACTACTTAAAAGTTATGGCAGAACCAGATTTTCAAAAGCAATTTGATAAGCTTTTAAAAGATTACGTAGGCAGACCTTCGCCCCTATATTTCGCCAAACGCCTTTCTGAAAAATACAATACTAAAATTTACCTAAAGCGGGAGGATTTAAACCATACTGGTGCGCATAAAATTAACAATACAATTGGCCAGATTTTAATGGCGCAGCGCTTAGGCAAAACCAGAATTATTGCAGAAACTGGCGCAGGACAACATGGTGTGGCTACTGCTACAGTTTGCGCTTTAATGGGTATGGAGTGCATTGTTTACATGGGAGAGATAGACATTGCAAGACAAGCACCAAACGTAGCTAGAATGAAAATGCTGGGTGCTAAAGTAGTACCTGCGTTATCTGGAAGCCGTACACTAAAAGATGCTACAAATGAAGCCATTCGCGATTGGATAAACAATCCCGTAAACACACATTACATTATTGGTTCTGCCATTGGGCCACATCCATATCCAGATATGGTAACGCGTTTTCAAGCGGTAATTTCAGAAGAAATAAAATGGCAATTAAAAGAACAGGAAGGGCGTGAAAACCCAGATTATGTGGTGGCTTGTATTGGTGGCGGTAGTAATGCGGCAGGCACCTATTACCACTATTTACACGAACCAGATGTTGGTATTATTGCCGTAGAAGCTGCTGGTTTGGGTATAGATTCTGGTGAGAGTGCTGCAACATCTGTACTTGGTAAAGAAGGCATTATTCATGGCTGTAAAACGCTATTGATGCAAACCAAAGACGGACAAATTACAGAGCCCTACTCTATTTCGGCAGGTTTAGATTATCCTGGTGTTGGCCCTATGCATGCGCATTTATCTAAAACTGGTCGTGCCGAATTTTTATCAATTACCGATAGTGATGCTATGGAAGCTGGTTTAGAATTATCTAAGCTCGAAGGTATTATTCCTGCTATTGAGACTTCTCATGCCTTTGCTATTTTTAAGCATAAAACTTTTAAACCAAACGATGTTGTGGTCATGAGTTTATCGGGGCGTGGCGATAAGGATTTACAGAATTATATAGATTATTTTAAAATTTAAAATTTGGGCGTTACCCAAAGGGTCGGGCTTTCACGAGTCGCTCTCTGCGAGGAGCTCCAACAATCGCTCAATCCCTAACGCGGGTTGGGATAGTAAAAGAAAATTTGAAGAATATAGTGAGCAGATAACCAACTCCTATTTCAATTCGGTAGAATTGATTGTCAAGACGCAGAATAGATGAAGAAAAGCTCCGAAAACAGGAGAACGAAGTTCGACGCGGAGTTTTCAAATCGGTTTTATTCCGATAATAAATCGGAATAAAAATTCCTCGGCTTGATCTTGATTTTTTGGTTCGTTTTGTATCAAGACAAAATGAACATAATTAAAATATAAGATCCTGAAACAAGTTCAGGATGACAAAACAAAATAAAAATGAACAGAATAAACCTAAAGTTGCAAGAGGAAAAAAAACTATTGTCCATATATTTCACAGCAGGATATCCAAATATCGATGATACCGTTTCCATCATTCAAGACCTAGAAAAAAACGGTGTGGATATGATAGAAATAGGCTTACCTTTTAGCGACCCGCTGGCTGATGGACCAACTATTCAGGACAGTTCTACCGCTGCTTTAAAAAACGGTATGACTACCGAAGTGCTTTTTAAACAACTAGAAGGTATTCGCGAAACGGTTTCCATTCCGTTAATTATTATGGGATATTTTAACCCAATGTTTCAATATGGCGTTGAAGCGTTTTGTAAGAAATGTAAAGACTTGGGCATAGACGGATTGATTATTCCAGATCTTCCTGTGGATGTGTACCATAATGAATACCAAGCCATTTTTGAAAAATACGGCTTAATAAATGTGTTTTTAATTACACCACAAACTAGCGATGAACGTATTCGGTACATAGATTCTGTTTCAAACGGCTTTATTTATATGGTAAGTAGCGCAAGTACTACTGGAGCACAATCTGGCTTTGGGGACGAACAAACCGCTTATTTTGAGCGTATTGGGAAAATGGATTTAAAAAACCCACAAGTTATAGGTTTTGGAATTAGCAATAATGAAACTTTTACACAAGCTACAAAATATGCAAAAGGCGCAATTATAGGGAGTGCTTTTGTGAAGCATGTTACCAAAAAAGGTGTTGATGGTATTGAAGAATTTGTTAATTCAATTCTTAATTAATAAAATGAAATTACTTAACGATTGGAAACTTATTGTGTTACTATGCCTCACATTGGGTTTAGCGCCTTTTTTCCCCGAACCGCACCTTTGGGGTAAACTAAAATGGATTGCTGGCGGCGCTAATAATATGCAACCTATGGATTGGTTTGATACGCTTATGCATGGTTTCCCTTTCTTACTTTTAATACGCTTTGTAATTGTAAAATTTGCAAAAAAATGAACCTTAACCTTATGATGCTGTAACTTAAAATCCTTAATAAGGCAGACATCGTTGTTATAAAAAATATTTAATCTTTCATTTAAACCTTTTTAATTTTTAATAGTCTTATTGGCTATTAATTAACACATTAAAAATTTAAAAAATGAAATTAAATATTGTAAAACTAGGACTGTTAACGCTTGCGTTGTTTGCGTTTTCCTTATCAACTTCTGCTCAAGAAAAAAAGAAACCAAACCCAGAACAAGTTTTTAAACGCTCTGATCTTAATAAGGACGGATCTATAACTTTAGAAGAGTTTAAAAACACAAAGCGTAAAAAAGAAGTTGCAGAAGAAGTGCTTGAAAAAAGATTTAACAGAATGGATGCCGATAAAGACGGTTTAGTAACACTAGACGAGCTTAAAGCTAGTTTTGCTAAAGCTAAAAAGAAAAACAAGGACTAAGTTTTTTTAAAAAACAGAAAACCATTAATAAGCTTTTGTTAATGGTTTTTTTATACCGTAAGATAGTGCTAAGCATTTTTACGTTTTAACATCTTTAAATACATAGTTTCCACCTTGGTTCTTGCCCAAGGTGTACGTCGCAAAAACTTTAAACTAGATTTCACAGAAGGATTATCTGTAAAACACTTAATTTTTACAATATAACCCATGTATTCCCAACCGTAATGCGCTACTAAATCGTTAATAATCTGTTCAAGTTTTACACCATGAAGCGGATTGTTTGGTTGAGATTCCATTATAACTTTTCAACTAAATTTTTAATTTTTAAGGCCTTTTCAAAATGGTCCAGTTTATGGGTTTTAATCCACCAAGTGGCGGCTTCCATAAGTAGTTCTGAATTATCATTTTTATTTTTAAAAAACGCGTAAAAAGACACACCAACATGCGCGCCTTTTGCAGCTATCTTTTTATCGCAAACTTCAATAATTTTTTCTTTTAAAACCTTCTGCATCTATGCTAATTGCGCCTATCACTATTACGCTTAGGACGTCTAGACTTATTGTTTCGGTTAGAGTTTCTATTAGAGTTGCGCGAATTATTTGAATTGCCCCGGCTTCTATTCTGTCGCCCTTGCCCTTGTTTTATTGGGACTGTAGAGGCATTAGGGTCGGGTTCAAAACCTTCAACTACTTCAACAGGCAATTTCATTTCAATTAACTTTTCAATATCCTTTAAAAAAGTTGTTTCGTCTGCACTAACCAACGACAACGCCTCACCACTGGCTCCTGCTCTACCAGTTCTGCCAATTCTATGTACATAATCTTCAGAAATATTAGGCAATTCAAAATTAATAACATGAGGCAATAACGGAATATCCAGTCCGCGAGCTGCAATATCAGTAGCTACTAAAACCCTAATCTTTGCAGTTTTAAAGCCTGCTAAAGCTTTTGTTCTAGCGCCTTGGCTTTTATTACCATGAATAGCTGCCGCTGTTATGCCAGACTTTACCATTTTTTCGCATAACCTATTCGCTCCGTGCTTTGTTCTTGTAAAAACCAAAACCTGTTTCCAATTACCTTCAGAAATTAACTTTATAATTAAATCTGTCTTTTTTGCTTTGGCTACACGATAAACTTTCTGGCTTATAGCTTCAACAGTGGTGTTTTCTGGTGTGGCTTCTACCTGAATAGGATAATTTAAAATTCCATGTGCTAACTTTTTAATATCTTTTGAAAACGTTGCAGAAAACATCAAGTTTTGACGTTTTTCAGGCATCATAGCAATTACCTTTTCAATATCCCTTAAAAAGCCCATATCCAACATTCTGTCTGCTTCATCTAAAACAAAAATCTCTACTCGCTTTAAGGATAGTAACCCTTGATTTTGCAAATCTAACAAACGCCCTGGTGTAGCCACCAAAATATCGATACCTTGGCGAATAGCTGAAGCTTGGGGCTTTTGATTAACACCGCCAAAAATTACAGCACTTCTTAAGTTTAAAAACTCGCTATACTCCTTAACATTGGCGTATACTTGCGCTGCCAATTCTCGTGTTGGCGTTAAAATTAGTGCCCTAATGGGCCTATATTTTTCTTTTGGATTTTCTGATAGCAAATGTAAAAGCGGCAATGTAAAACCTGCGGTTTTGCCTGTTCCTGTTTGTGCCGATGCTAATACATCCTTACCTTCTAAAACCGGGGGAATTGCTTTTTGCTGAATAGGACTTGGGGTAGTGTATCCTTTTTTGCTAACTGCTTTTAGCAAGGCTTCGGACAAGCCTAAAGATTGAAATGACATAAATAGTGTTTAGTAAACCCAATATTGGGCATTAATGAGATTATAAACTGCTATGAATTCAATCTCTATATTATTAAAGCTGCGAAGGTACACCTATTTATCTAGCTAATTTTTAAAATCTGCTTAAAAAAACTTTTGGTATTGCAGCACTCTAAAATCGAACGTAGTGAATTTTGGGTTTTTAGCTTTTAATGTTTTATATAGAGGAATACTTCCTATAGCTCTATTTGCCGAACCTGATGGTGATGTTAAAGACACTGTTTTTATTTTTCATGTTGATTGGGTAGCTAGTTTCGTTTTACTTGCAATAACCGGTAATTTAAATTCGTGCAAACGTGGTATTTCATTATTAAGCAATTTCAATTTTAAATTATATGTTTTTAATTGCTTTCTAAAAAAATATTCTGGTCCGTTTTTACTATTGCCTACTGTAAATAGTAAGGTATTAATATTTGGATATTGTGCTATGTAGCCAATTAAATCTCTAAGTTTAACGTTTTGCATGCCTAAATCGGATGCATCAATTTTTTCGCGTTCGCAACTTGCTACAATATCACAAATACCTATTTTGTGTTGATTTAAAAATTGCTTTCGTTGGGTAATAGCAGCTTTAGAATTATCAAAGCGCAAATTTAAATTGTAAATCTTATCTATAAATAACCACAAGGAATTATGATAACTGCCGTAGCAAAAATCTACATCCAGCTCTAAAAGTGCTCCAGTTGAAAATCGTGGTGGCGGTAAGGTTCCTACAATTAGTTTAGTTGTATTGTAGTTAATATATGGCGGATATGGATGATTATGGATAAACAAATACTTGGCTTTTTGTTTTTAAATGATTATATTATTGGATCTTAAATTTATTAGATTTCTACCTAGGTGGAACTAAAAAATACTATAATTTTATGGGAAAAGGTGATAAAAAAACAAAACGTGGCAAAATTTACAGAGGTACTTTTGGTGTTCGTAGACCAAGAATTAAGAAAAAAGTTAGCGCTGAACAAAAAATAAGCGTTGGCAATAAAGCCAAAGCAAAATAACTATAAGCTCTCTAGTAGCTTTTTTGCGTCTGCTATTGTAGCGCCATATATTTTTTTATTGGGTTTGGTCATGTATTGGCCTTCCGAAATTAAAGACTCTAGTATGCTTTGGGCTTCTACTTTTTTATTAATATTTAATAAAAATTGCGCGTATACCAAGCGCTCGTTATAAAACGAAAAGCGCACATCTATAGCCTTTAAATTTTCTTCGGCTTCTTCTAACTTTCCTTCTCTTTCCAGTGCTAAGCCATATAAAAATTGAGTTCGGGATTTTACAAACTCGGGGTGCGATTTTATATGTTCTGCATGGGTTACCACACTTTTATAATCTTCAATTTTAGTAAAGGCTTCTATCATGTTTTTAATAACATAGAAGTCGTTTTGAAAATTACCTTCTAAAGCATCCTTGTAATGTTTTAAGGCTTTTTCATTATCTCCTATTTCTAAATAAGCATCTGCAAGATTAACTCTGTTTTGGTAAGTTTCTGAAAACTCTAATTTCTTTTCTAAATCCCTTATCTTTTTGGTAGGGTTTATAATATTTGTAATTCCAGAGGTAATTTTGTCTGCATCGCGTTTATTGTATACTTGGGTAAGTATGTAAATAACACTTCCTAGCAGAGGAATGAAGAATATTAGAAATATCCAGTAATACGGATTTCTATGTTTTATAACGTGATAGATACAAAATGCCTGAAGTGCTATAATTAAGTAAAAATACATATAATGTTTGTTATTTAATTATGATGTATAAACATAAGGAAAATTCTTTGTTTTAAAATTTAATAGGTTACTTAAAAAGTACAAAAATTTTAAGGTTTAGCTAAAATACTTTAAGATGATTTTAATAAAATTTAGCGCAATTATTCCTAAATTTTAATATAACATAAAATAAGAAAAAATATATGGGCTTTATTAAGGACAAGAAAAAATTTGAACGCACTAAAACACAAACAAACCCTACAAATCCTACTGGAAACACAAACATTGATACAAACGATTTTGATATTGATGAGAAAACCATAAAAGACCAACAAAGTAAAAATTAGACGAGTTGTCTAATCTATACTTCATATGTACTCGCATCTTAAAAGGTGCGAGTTTTTTTTGCTTAATAATCGGTTTTTTTACCAATAAACCTAATCACATTGGCTAAACCGTTATGGTAATCGCCTTCTTTTAGGACCGTTTCAGTTTGTTCTAAACGTATAATTTCAAAATTCTTAAACGTATGTTGTATTTCTTCTTTTGTAAATAATAGATTTGGGTTTGCAGGCCCTCCAACACTAGGGTGTTTTTCTCTGTATAACAGGTGCTCCTTACTAAAGCCCTCTAAAATAATGTAGCCGTTAGGTTTCACTAATTCTGCAAGTTGCCGATGCAGTTGCAATCTGTCTTTTGGAAAGTGAGCATAAATTAAAGCAATTACATCAAAACTATTGTGTTTAAAATTAAAATGGTGCAACTCACCAATGGTATAACTAATTTTTGTATTGTTTTGGCTGGCCAGCGCTTCTGCTTTATTTTTACCTTCAACACTTATATCAAACGCAGTAACATTAAAACCTTTTTGTGCAGCATAAACAGCATTTCTACCTTCACCTTCGGCTGGTAATAATATAGATCCCTGTAAGTTGTAATTATCTATTGTATCTTTAAAGAATTGGTTTGGCGCCTTTCCATAAGCAAATTTTTTTTCTTTATATCTTGAATTCCAAAACTCCTCCATGGTATTTTTTAATTACAAAAAACTATCGCGTAAAAACTAAGTCGTTACCTTTAGATAGTTCCTCGCTTAAACCGTAATCCATATAGTTAAATCCTTTTAAGTCTTCTATAGTTTGTGCATTGGTATCTACAACATATCTCGCCATAGCACCTCGAGCCTCTTTGGCATAAAACGAAATTACTTTGTATTTACCATTTTTAAAGTCTTTAAAATTTGCTGTTATTACAGGCACTTTTAAGGCTTTTGTATCTATGGCTTTAAAGTATTCGTTGCTGGCTAAATTTAAAAAAACCTCATCGTCACCCAATTCTTTATTTAATGCTTCGGTTATATCTTTTTTCCAAAATTCATATAAATTTTTGTTTGTTCCCACAGGCATTTTTGTTCCCATTTCTAAACGGTAGGGCTGCATTAAATCTAATGGTTTTAAAAGGCCATAAAGACCAGAAAGTATGCGAACAGAGTTCTGCAAAATATCTAGCTTTTCTTCTGGAATGGTATAAGCATCTAAACCCCGATACACATCACCGTTAAACGCATATATTGCAGGCCTTGAATTGTTGGTTGTAAATGGCAATTCCCAAGCTTGGTTACGCTCATAATTTAACTGTCCCAAAGCATCAGAAATACTCATAAGGTTCGATAAATTTTTTGCCGATTTCTTCTTTAAGAGTTTATTTAAGCGTTCAGATTGCTTTAAAAATGTAGGTTCTGTATGTTTTTGGGTTGGTAAAGCCGTTTCAAAATCCAATGATTTGGCTGGGGAAATTACTAACTTCATTTTCTGTATGTTTTAAATTTTGTCGTCCCTTTTAATACCTTCAAAATTACAACTCATTTTTTGTATTTAAAATCTAAGTGTAATATTATTTACAATGAAGTTATAAGTGTAATTGATACTTAGCCCGTTTTATATTAGATTTGCTTATTCACCTAATTAAAACTTAAATGATTGCATTTTTACATACAAATAAAGCACATAAAGAAACGTTTGAAACTTTAGTAAGACAACATAATGCAACTATTGAAATTAAACATTACGTTAATAAAGACATACTGGATAATGCACTTTTAAATGGAAAAACCGATACACATCAATTCAATAAAGACATTGAAGAAATTAGAAAAGATAAGCCTTCCCTTATAATTTGCACATGTTCTACTTATGGTGCCGAAAGCGATAAGCACAACGATGTTTTTAGAATTGATAAACCTGTTATTGAATTTTTAGTAACCAATTACACCAAAATAGGTTTGGTATACACTGCAAATTCTACAAAAACGGTAAGTGAGGATTTAATGCTGCACATTGCGGCTAAAAAGGACACACCCATAGAAGTTGTTTCTTGTGATTGCTCAGAATATTGGTCGTTTTTTGAAGCTGGAGATTTTAAAAATTACGAAAAAGGGATAGCCAAAAACATAAAAGAAATGGCACATTTAGTAGATGTATTTTTTCTAGCACAGGCCTCAATGGCTGGTACCACAAAACATTTAAGCATGCTAGATAAAGAAGTATTTACAAGCCCTGAATTTGGAATTAAAGCGTTGCTAAAAAACATATAGATTGTGCTGAATTTTCCAAAACGTGCACAATGCCATTTTTGTTATTCAGAACAAAGTAAAGAACCTATTAATAAATCAAGATTCCTCGATGCCTCGGAATAACAAAAATATGGTTTTAGGTTTATAACAAATTACAGATATACAATAGATTTTTAACAAAAACGAGTATTAGAGCGCTAAAACCTTTTCTTTTTGATCTCTAAAAGCCTTAATTTTTGGCAGTTGTGAAATGGCAATTTCTATCTGCTCTAGCGCCTCTTTCTTATTATTTTTATGTGTATGAATTTGTGCCAAACGGTAGTGCGCCCAAGCCTTGGGCACACCATCTTCAGGAGCGTAATTGGCAATATAAGTGTGTAAACATTGCTCGCCTTTATCTAATGCGATGTTGTACTCTGCTGCCACTTTACCAATTTGGTAATGCAATGCATTGCGCTGATGTTTTTTGTGGGCTTCCTCTATGGTTTTTATAGCATTTTCTGGCTGGTTTTTCTTTTCGTAAAACTTGGTAAGCTTATCAAAACACGTTAAGGAGCCTCCTTCTTTAATAGCCATTTTATAATACTTTTCGGCAAGTTGGGGTTCATCATCATATTCATAAATATACCCTTTAGCCAAATAACCATCTACTTTAGAAAGCGCCTGTAATTCCTCGGCATATTTAAGCGATTTGCTTTTACTACCACCAAAAATCCCTGGAAGTTGCATGTAAAGTTCAACCAAGGCCCAACGCGCTTCTATGTGTGTTTTATCTAATTCTGCCGCTTTAATAAATGATGATTTAATATCACCTATAAAACCAACTGCTTTTAATTTGTTTTCTAACGCTTTCATACCCAAAACACCACCATATTTGTAATGGTAATTAGCTATGTTGGGTTTAGTATCAACTAATTTTTTATACGCATCTATAGCCTCGTTCCATTTTTTCTGGTGCCCGTATGCATCACCCAAAAGTTCTGTAGCTTTTAAATTTTCTGGATGGGTTTCTAATACCGACTTAATCAATGTTTCGGCCTTTAAAAACTCTTTTTTTTCAAAAAGTGCCTCTACCCCATCTAGAGATTGCTGCGAGAAACACAGCATTGGATATAGTAAAAATAAAAATAGGCGTTTCATAATTTTTTTTTGAGGTAACTGCAACAAAAATAAGGTTTTTAGTATATTTTTAATTTTGATTAAGACAATCTTAAGATTTAGCATTTCTACATTAAGAAGTTTTATCATTTTAAGGCTAAATTGATTAACTTCACTCAACCAACGTTACCATTTACCCAATTATTGTTTTTTGGAATGGCTTTTGACGGTAATTTAGTGACAAAATTCAACACATGAAACAGCCAGTTTTTTTATTTATGATATTATTATTTTCTACTTTTTCACAAGCGCAAAACCCAAATTACGACACGTTATGGCGCGAGGTTGAAAAGTTTGAAACCGATGGTTTGCCACAATCTGCCCTAAAAGTAGTTAAGCAAATTGAAACCCAAGCCCATAAGGACAACAACCAGCCACAGCGCATTAAAACCATGTTATTTAAAAGCAAATTTGCTTTAACTTTAAAGGAAAATGCCCAGTTACATATTATCAACGAATTTAAAACCCAAATTTCTGAAAGTGAATTCCCTACCAAAAACATACTAGAAAGTATTTTGGCGAATCTGTATTGGCAATATTTTCAACAAAACCGATACAAATTTTATAACCGCACCAAAACGTTTAAAAAAGTTGACGCCGAAGATTTTAGAACTTGGGATTTAGAAACGCTTTTTGCAGAAGTACATTTACATTTTCAAAAGTCTTTAGAAAACGGATTGCTTTTACAACAAGAGCCATTAAAAAAATACGATGCGCTGCTTAACGAACAGAAAGACTCTAAAATTTACAGGCCTACTCTGTTCGATTTTTTAAGCCATACCGCATTGGAATTCTATAAAACAAACGAATCCCATATTACCAAACCTTCCTATAAATTTGAAATTGATAATTCTGATTTTATAAAGCATGCCGAAGCGTTTTCAGTTTTAAATATAACTTCTAAAGATACAGCATCATTACAATTGCATGCTTTAAAAATTTATAAAGCCTTAATTCGGTTTCACTTAAAAGACGTTACACCTTTTGCACTAGCCGATGTGAATATTGAGCGTTTAAAGTTTGTACATGAACATGCCAATTTTAATGATAAAGATGAATTATTATTGGCTTCTTTAAGGTTAGAACGCAATCAATTAAAATCTCATGAAGTTTCTGGATTATATGATTTTGAAATTGCATCAATTTACTACGAACAAAGTAAACAATATATTCCCAAGACACAAGAAGAGAATCGCTGGAAAGCTAAGGAAGCTATAGAAATATGCAATTCCGTTATATCAAAATTCCCCAAAAGTAAAGGTGCTGAAAAATGCAGTATTTTAAAATCCCAAATACTAGCGCCACTACTCCAAATTACTGCTGAAGCCTTTTTACCAACTCAAAACATCTCACGAGTATTAGTAAGCTATAAAAATTTAGATAATATTACTTTTAAGGCATACCGAATTTCTGAAAAACAATTTGAAAACTTCAATAAGACTTACAGACAAGATGAACAATGGACATTCATTCAAAAATTAAATGCATCTGAAACATGGAGCGCTACACTTAAAAATGAGCAAGACTACCAACGCCATACAACTGAAGTTTTAATACCTAAGTTAAACAATGGCAGGTATATAATAGTTGCAACAACGCAACAAAACAGCGACAATAATTTTGCGTTTGCACAATTACAGGTAACAAACCTTGCTTTAGCAGAAAGTGAAACCCAAGATTACAAAATATTTCAAATTATTAACAGAAATAATGGAACGCCTGTAGCTGGAGCAAAAGTTGAAATATTCTATTACAAACGCAACAACAAAAATATTCAATTTGAAAACCACACATCAGATGAACTAGGGCAAGTAGAGCTAAAAAAGTTAGGAAGTGGCTGGTATAGAACTATTAACCTAAAAATAAAAAACGGTAGCGAACTTGCCTATTTTGGAGAGTATTACTTGAATCAGCGCTATAAACTTCAAGAGCAAAACACACGATATAAGGCCTTTATTTTTACAGACAGAAGCATTTACAGACCAGGACAAACGGTTTATTTTAAAGCCATTACAATGAAAACAGATGGTAATAAATCTGAAGTTTTGGCAAACGAAACTATAAATGCCACACTTTATAATGTTAATGGTGAAAACATAAAAAAACTAAGCTTTACAACCAACGAATTTGGATCGGTTTCGGGTGAGTTTATCTTGCCTAACAACGGCCTAAACGGTGAATATCGTATTGAATTAAATTCTGAAAAAAGATTTTTCACAAACAATCAAACCTATTTTTCTGTAGAGGAATACAAGCGCCCAAATTTTGAAACTAAATTCAGCCCAATTACTGAAACCTTTAAAATTAATGATTCTATTACTGTAAACGGAACTGCTTTAGCTTACGCTGGCAGCAATATTACAAATGCTGTAGTTGTTTACCGCGTACATAGAAAAGTGCAGTATCCTCGCTGGTATTTTTGGTATCGCCCATACATAAATAGCGAGCCTCAAGAAATTACCTATGGCGAAAGTGTTACTAACGATAAAGGTGAATTTAAAATTACTTTTAAAGCCATACCAGACCAAAGTGTTGATAAAAGCAGCCTACCTATTTTTCAATATGAAGTTACCGCCGATGTTACTGATATAAATGGTGAGACCCGAAGTGCAACTACAATTGTAAACGTTGGCTACCATGCATTAACGGCTAATATAAGTATAGATAACTTAATAGATAAGTCTAAAAAAAACCACAACATAACTATTAATACAAAAAATTTAAATGGTGAATTTATTCCAGCAAAGGGCACTATTAAAATTTACAAATTAAATGCACCAAATTATGTATTGAGACAACGCCCATGGCCAGCTCCAGATTATCAAAAACTATCAAAAGAAGACTTTAAACATCTATTTCCACATGATGCATATACTAATGAAGACGATGCCAACAACTGGAAAAAAGGCCCTTTAGTTTTAGAAAAATCGTTTAATACTGAAACATCTAAAACTATAGAGTTGGGCAGGATAAAAAAATGGGCATCTGGTGCGTATATTATCACATTAGAAACCAAGGATAAATTTGGACAAATAGTTAAAGATGAAGCAAAAACAATGCTGTTTAGTGAGAACGACAAAACACTTCCAGATCATCAGTTATTCAATATCACTACGGACAAATCGTCTTATAATATTGGAGATACTGCACATATCACTATTGCATCTTCAGCTGAAAATATTGCCGTAACCATAACAGTTGAAAAAGACAGAACTATTATAAAAAAGGAAATTATCACGCTTAATAACAACAAAAGAGTGATTAGCGTTCCAGTAACCCAAGATGATTTAGGTGGTTTTGCGGTGAATTATAGTTTTGCAGCATTCAATAGTTTTCAATCTGGTGATGTTGCCATAGCTGTACCCTACCCAAGCACAGATTTATATATTGAAACACTAACCTTTAGAGATAAGCTACAACCGGGAACCAAAGAGACTTGGCAGTTTAAAATTAAAGGTCCTAAAGGTGATAAAGTGAGTGCCGAATTATTAGCAAGTATGTACGACGTATCGCTAGACCAATTTAAATCGCATAACTGGAATTTTAATCCCATTCAAAAGCCAACCTATTATTCGTATAATAACGCGACGGGGCAAAGTAGTTTTGGTACACAATATTTTAGAGTGTATCAAGAACGCTTCTCTCATAGATTTACACCTCAAGGTTATGATAGATTGAATTGGTTTGGGTTATATTTTGGACAAAGTAATTATTTAAGAAAAGCACTATCTGGGAGAGTAGCTGGAGTTCAAATTGTTGAAAATGATGCTATTGAAGAAGAACAAGTGCCTTTTATGGTAGCTAATGAAGAAAGTTTAGAAGAAAAGGTTGTTCTCGGTTATGGCACAAAAAACAAAGCTCCTACAAAACCCAATGCTGAAAAATTAGAAAAAGAAAAACCAAACTTCGACAACATCAAAATCCGTAAAAACCTGCAAGAAACTGCCTTTTTCTTTCCGCAGTTACAAACAGATGCAGAGGGCAATATAAGTTTTAGCTTTACTACCCCGGAATCCTTAACACAATGGAAACTGCAATTATTAGCGCATACCAAAACTTTAGAAAGTGCTACAACACGTTTAACGGCAGTAACGCAAAAAGAATTAATGGTAATACCTAACGCACCACGATTTTTACGTGAGGGCGACAACATCACCATAAGCACGAAAATTGCAAATCTTTCAGATAAAGCACTTTCAGGAGAAGCTAAATTGGTTTTAACTGATGCTATTTCTGGAGAAAATATTACGGAAAATCTTGTTGAGGCTAGCTCAGTCGAAACCTTTTCAGTAGAAAAAGAAAATAACACCCAAGTTTCTTGGAAATTATCCATTCCAGATAATGTACAAGCGGTTCAATATAAAATATTAGCAGCGTCAGGGGACTTTAGTGATGGTGAGCAAAATGCACTTCCTGTACTTTCAAACAGAATGTTGGTTACAGAAACCTTACCTATGTGGGTAAAAAGCAACGAGACGAGAAGCTTTACTTTGGATAAGTTAAAAACAAATACCTCTACAACGCTTAAACATCATAAGCTGACTTTGGAAATGACTTCTAATCCAGCGTGGTATGCGGTACAAGCATTGCCCTACTTGATGGAATATCCGTATGAGTGTAATGAGCAAACCTTTTCAAGGTATTATGCCAATGCTTTAGCGAGCCATATTGCGAATTCAAACCCTAGAATTCAGGAAGTCTTTAATCAATGGCGAAATGCAGACGCACTTATCTCTAATCTTGAAAAGAATGAAGAATTAAAATCGATTTTAATTGAAGAAACCCCTTGGTTACGTGATGCGCAAAGCGAAACCGAACAGAAAAAACGTATTGCGCTTTTATTCGATTTAAATAAAATGAATAATGAATTAGAGTCGGCCATCAACAAATTGAAAAGCAATCAAATGAATTCTGGTGGTTGGTCTTGGTTTAAAGGCGGAAATGAAAACCGATACATCACACAGCATATTATTGCTGGTTTTGGGCATTTAAATAAATTGAATGTCATTTCGACAGAGCGAGGAAAGAGCGACGAGAAATCTTATTTTGAAATGATTTCAAAAGCTATCTATTATTTGGATAACGAATTCATCAAAGCATACAAAGACATTAGAAAATACGATGCAAAAGTAGACTTAAACAAAGACCATTTAAGCCATATACAATTGCATTATTTGTATATGCGAAGCTTTTTTCCAAATGTAAAAGCATCAGAAGAAGTAAAAGACATTATAGCTTATTACCAATCGCAAATTCAAAAGTATTGGTTAAAACGATCGTTATATGCCAAAGGTATGATGGCATTGGTTTCATATAGAAATAATGATATAAAAACAGCTTCAAAAATTTTGAAATCTTTGAAGGAAACTAGTATTACTTCGGATGAATTGGGCATGTATTGGAAATCGAATACCAACTCTTGGTACTGGCACCAAGCGCCTATTGAAACGCAAGCCCTATTAATTGAAGCTTTTGGTGAAGCTGGTTCTGTCATTCATAGTGACACGAAGAATCTTGAAACCATTGACAATTTAAAAATCTGGTTACTTAAAAATAAGCAGACCAATAACTGGAAAACCACTAAAGCCACCACAGAAGCAGTTTACGCCTTGTTACTTCAAGGTAGCGATTGGTTATCAGTAACCAATATGGTTGATGTAGTTTTGGGCGGACAACAAATAGAGCCTTCTAAATTAGAACATGTAAAAGTTGAAGCGGGCACTGGTTATTATAAAACCTCATGGCATTCCTCTGAAATACAGCCAAAAATGGCAGAGGTTGAAATTTCTAAAAAAGGTCAAGGTATCGCTTGGGGTGCTTTATACTGGCAATATTTTGAAGATTTAGATAAAATTACTTCAGCAGAAAAGCCATTAAGTTTGAAGAAGAAATTATTTCTAAAAACCAATACAGATACTGGTGAGGTAATTAAACAAATTACTTCTCACACCAAATTAAAAGTAGGTGATTTAGTTAGAGTTCGTATTGAATTACGAAGCGATAGAAACATGGAATTTTTGCATATGAAAGATATGAGGGCTTCTGGTTTAGAACCTGTAAACGTCCTTTCAAAATACAAATGGCAGGATGGGTTAGGCTATTATGAAAGTACTAAAGACGCCTCAACCAATTTCTTTTTTGATTATTTACCAAAAGGCGTTTATGTGTTTGAATACGATTTACGAGTGAATAATGCAGGAAATATGAGTAATGGCATCACAACAATTCAAAGCATGTATGCTCCAGAATTTAGTAGCCATAGCGAAGGCATAAGGATTTTGATAGAACAGTCTAAATAGATAAACCTTATATTTACACCGCATAAGAGTACTTTAACCTATAAAATGCATGATTTATAGTGGCCCCAAAATTATTGACTTTTTTAAACTGCTTGCAGTATGCTGTTGTACTGTAGTATGCATTAGCTGTATTGCAAACCAAGATATATCCGCTTCTGAGAAAAAATCTGAAATACGGTATAAGCCAAAAATTGTCTTTGTGAGCTACAGTATTAAAAAAAATGAAAACGGAAACAAAACTGTTGCATTTTTAGATTCAAAAAAAGTAGATGGCACACTTAAAAATCAAAAGAAAATACTGGATAAAAAAGGAAATTTAGGCGATTTAGTTTGTGCTCAACTCGATGCATCATCATCAATAGTATCGCAACAATTAGTTGAAAATCCATTAAAAAAAACCATAGAATATGTTGATGAAACCAAAAATTTTAAGGTTGTACAAATAGCGTTAGATAGTGCTAAGTTTACCGTAAGATTGCAATTATACCCAGAAACTAAGTATATTGCTATTAATTTAAATGGTGCTACACAACGTCCCATAGCTTTAACCAAGGTAAGTGAATTATGAAACAATTCTTTACACTTTTAATATGTTTTGTTTGCAGTACAATTAGTTCTGCACAAGTTTTTCAAGTGGAAACCATAAAGCTTGCCGGAGATAACAATAACCGTATTAACATAGTAATACTTAGCGATGGTTATCAAGAAAGTGAACTAGACCAATTTGTTACGGATGCTACTAATTTTTCAACTGAACTGTTTAGTCAATCGCCTTTTTTAGAATACAGTGATTATTTTAATGTGTATGCTATAAAAGTACCTTCGAACGAAAGTGGTGCCGACCATCCTGCAACAGCCACCGATGTTACGGAACCTCTTACGCCTATAAAAACAGTAGACACCTATTTTAATTCTACATTTGATGGTTTTGGGTCTCATAGGTTGTTGTTTTATGGTATAGACTGGCCAAGTTCAAATATTGCCAGATCAAAAATTATTTCTGTTCTAGCGGATAATTTTCCTGCTTACGATTCTGCTTTAATTTTAGTGAATTCAACAGTTTATGGTGGTAGCGGTGGCGAATTCCCTATGTCTTCAATGGCTACAAACGCTAACGAAATTGCTATTCATGAGCTGGGACATTCCCTTTTTGATTTGTTAGATGAATACTATCCAGGAGATGGAAGGTTAAGAGAAGATATTAATGCCACAAAAGAATCAGACCCAAGCGTGATTAAATGGAAAAATTGGCTAGGAGATAACGGTGTTGGCATATACGCTTACGGCACTTCTGGAGAAGCGGCTACTTGGAATAGACCTCACCAAGGCTGTAAAATGCGTTATTTAGGGTTTCCATTCTGCTCGGTTTGTAAAGAAGGTATGGTTGAGAAAATACACGATTTAGTATCGCCTGTTGATGATTTTACTCCCGATAATTCAAGTAATATAGAAAACCCAACGTTTCCTTTGGATTTTGAATTGACTTTGATAAAACCAAACCCCAATACTTTGGAAAGTATCTGGACGTTAAATGGCACTACTATTGGAAATAATGTTGATATCATTTCATTGTTAGCTACAGATTTGATGGAGGGCACAAACACATTAACCTCGATTATTACCGACAATAGCCCAATGCTAAGGGTTGATAATCATGAAACCGTGCATGTTACCACGGTAACGTGGACTATCAATTATTCTGCATTAAGCGTCGATGTTATAAATGCTAAATCGAACAGCTATACTATTTCTTTATATCCAAATCCAACAAACGCTATACTTAATTTCAAGTTTGAAAGTAACACGGATACACCAATTACTGTAAATATTACAAGTTTGGATGGTAAGCAATCAAAATCGCTTATACTCTCCAATTATAAGTCAACCGAAATAAATATTAGCGATTTTAGCGCTGGCATTTATGTTGCCAATTTTTACACTAACAATACACTTATAGCTAGTAGAAAAATAGTTAAAAATTAAAATAGGTTATCATTTTGTGGCGTACTATTATTTTATATAATTCCGTTCTGAGATTTTAAATACTTAGACACATAACGTATTTATAGTCTGTTTTTTATTCAACCCCTAAATATTTCAGAACAATAGGCTTTATTATTTTTTAATACTAATTATAGTATGTTTAGTTACAGCCCTTACCAAGTTTTAAAAAAAACCTGTGAGGGCTGCATATCTTATACTAACCTTATTGCTTAATGCAAGCACTAAATATTAGCAAATTGCTCATAAAAGACGAAACACATTATTTTGAAGGCGGTGTGGTTGGGCGTACTTCAATTTTACTAGGTAACGTTCTGGGATGCATTTCTAAAAGATCTACCACAAGTTTACCTATGTCCTCTATTTGAATTTTCCACGCATCGTTTTCACCTGGCTCATTATTATTAAAATAGGTTGAAACAGACCCTGGCATTATGGTGCTTACTTTTACACCATGCTGCCTTAAATCTAACATTACGGCTTGGGTAAATCCTGTAACACCAAATTTACTGGCATTATAAGCTGCACCACCTGCAAAAAAGTTTGTGCCTGCCAAACTAGAAATAGTTATAAAATAGCCTTTAGATTTTTTTAGCGCTTCCACACCGGCCTTAATGGAATAAAATACGCCTGTAAGGTTTGTATCAATTACATCATGCCAATCTTTAAGCTCTAAATTTTCAATGCTACCAAAACGTCCTAAACCAGCATTGGCAATAATAATATCCAGTTTTCCAAAACGGCTTATAACAGTTTCTATTGCTTTTTCCTGACTTTTAAAATCCCTAACATCTGCCGCAATTCCAATAGCTTTGGCGCCAGTTAACGTATTATCGTTTAAATGTTTAGCAGCTTCGTTGGCAGCATCCTCACTCCTACTTGTTACCGCTACATTTACACCTTTTTGCATTAATGCTTGGGCTACACCATAGCCAATACCTTTGGATCCTCCTGTTATTAAGGCCACTTTATTTTTAATCATGATTCGTAATTTTTTAGTTTACGTAAAACTACAAAACATAAGAAAGAAAGTAGAATTTAAAATGTTAGGATAATTGTAAAATTGAGTACTATTTTGTTTTGGGCGGAAATGTTTTAAATACCTTCTCTACTATTGCTGTAAAGCGTTCTTCTCTTTTTATAGGTTCTGCTTTTGGGTTAAAACTCGCTTCACTATTTGCCTGCCAAAATAACTGCTTATTAGAGGCATCTACAAAATCAAAAATAATTTGTTTGGTCATGTTAGACTGCCCTATTGGCAAACCTATAGAAATACCGCCACCTACGTTACCACCGCCGCCGCCAACGCCTACACCAACAGTTTCACGTTGTTGGTTACGAAATTCTGTAGTTTTAATATCAATTAAAAAATCTGGATTTTCAGAAATTACAAACCCAGTAGCCTGTAATTTTTGGTCTAAGGCATCCAACAATCGCTTGGTATCTAGTTCGCTTAAACCAGTGTCCATATCACCAAAATATTGGTAGGTTTTGTATTTAGAGAAGTTTACCGCTTTATCATAATCGTAGGTTACATAAATGGGCGCACAAGATATTACGAGAAATAAAACAATTATTGATAGAAGTTGTTTCATGGCGTTTGTTTTTTAGATAAATTTAATCAAAAATTATGCCTTTGCGCATATATTCCACAAACATGATGAAAAAACTAGCGTTTTGCCTTACTTTAATTTTATGCTTTTACTTAAATTTAAGTATTGCGCAAAATGAGAGACCTCAAGAACCAAAAATCCCTTTTAACTATAATGTTGAAGATGTCGTTTTTTTTAATAGTAAAGCCGACAGCATTAAATTGGCAGGTACGCTTACATTACCTAAGGCTATAAAAAAACCGCCCGTAGCAATTTTAATAAGCGGTTCTGGTCCGCAAAATAGAGATGCTTACTTAAAACCATTTAATCATAAACCGTTTTTGGTACTAGCAGATTATTTAACAAAACAAGGTATAGCGGTTTTAAGATATGATGACAGAGGTGTTGGCGAATCCCAAGGTAAATTTAAGGATGCAACTTCTTTTGATTTTGCTTTGGATGTTGAAGCTGCAATACACTTTTTAAAAACTCGAAATGATATTGACACCAGTAAAATAGGGCTTATTGGCCATAGTGAAGGCGGGTTAATTGCACCTATTGTGACTTCTAAAAATAAAGATGTTGCTTTTGTAGTGATGTTAGCAGGACCAGGTGTAGACGGTGGAAAAATTCTTGAAACACAATCCAGAAAAATGATGGAATTAAGAGGTGTACAAAAGATGATGATTGATGAGAATGAAAAACTAACCACCATTATTTATGATGTAATAAAGCGTTACAAAAACACCGACACCATAAAATCTAAGATTGCAAAAGGACTAAATAATTTTAAAGCACAAAACCCAATGTCTATAGTTTCTCCCTCAATTACACCCATTTTAATTGAACAGCAATTCAAAATTTTAGAATCGAAATGGTTATTGGAATTTATAAAAATTGATCCTAAAGAGTATTTAGAAAAAACAACCTGCTCCATCTTAGTTTTAAATGGTAGTAAAGATGTACAGGTGTTGCCCGAGGTTAACTTACCAGAAATACAAAAGGCCTTGGCTACTTCGGGGAATACCGATGTTACTATAAAAGAACTAGAAAACTTAAACCACTTATTTCAAACTGCTGAAACCGGTAATTTAGATGAATACAAAACTATTGAGGAGACCTTTGCGCCTTCTGCACTAAAATTAATTGCAGATTGGATTAATGAGCGATTTTAGCAAACAGGCCCGCGTTAGGGATTGAACGGTTTGTATGAAATCCTTTTTAAAGTGAGTTGAAACTTTATGTAATTAGGAAATTAAATGTGTGGATAGCCGCGTTAATAATCTCCTTGCAATGTCGCTTTAAAAAGATTGAGTAGTGAAAGCCCGACTGAAGTGACTCCTGCAAGGTTTCTAAAAAACCTTGTAGGTATGGAACGAAAGTAACGCCCAACTTCTAGAAACATCGCTAAAAAAAATCCCGTTAAAAAACGGGATTTAATAGTTATAAAATTAACATGGCATCGCCATAACTGTAAAACTTGTATTTTTCTTTAATGGCTTCTTGGTAAGCTTCCATTACAAAATCGTGACCTGCGAATGCCGAAATCATCATTAATAATGTAGATTTTGGTGTATGGAAATTTGTTACCATACAATTAGCTATACTAAAATCGTAAGGAGGGAAAATAAACTTGTTAGTCCACCCATCCATTTCGTTTAATAGCCCACTAGAGGACACCGCACTTTCTATAGTACGCATAGCAGTAGTACCCACGGCACAAACGCGTTTTCTGTTTTTAATTCCTGTGTTTATAATATCTACAGCTTCTGGCCCAATTTTAATTTCTTCACTATCCATTTTGTGCTTAGATAAGTCTTCCACCTCAACGGGATTAAATGTACCTAGACCAACGTGTAAGGTTACTTCGGCAAAATTTACACCTTTAATTTCCAAGCGTTTCAACAAATGCTTAGAGAAATGTAATCCTGCTGTTGGTGCTGCTACAGCACCTTCGTTTTTTGCAAAAATAGTTTGGTAACGGTCTTCGTCTTCTGGCTCTACTTCGCGTTTAATGTATTTGGGTAGCGGTGTTTCGCCCAATTCTCTTAACTTTATTCTAAATTCTTGGTAAGAGCCATCGTATAAGAAACGTAAGGTGCGCCCTCTAGAGGTTGTATTGTCTATAACTTCGGCTACTAAACTTTCGTCTTCGCCAAAATATAATTTATTACCTATTCTTATTTTTCTTGCTGGGTCTACCAACACATCCCAAAGGCGTTGTTCTTCGTTAAGTTCCCTTAATAAAAAAACCTCGATTCTAGCACCTGTTTTTTCCTTGTTACCGTATAAACGGGCAGGAAAAACCTTAGTGTTATTCAAAATCATTACATCATCTTCATCAAAATAATTAATGAGATCTTTAAATTGTTTATGCTCTATAGTTTGGTCTTTTCTATTTAAAACCATTAAACGAGATTCATCTCTATTTTCTGAAGGATATTCTGCTAATAACTCTGCTGGCAAATCAAAACCGAAGTTCGATAATTTCATGGATTATGTATTTAAGTAATTTTTACAAAGTTGCAAATATACAATCTGCAGATAGGGGTTGTCAAGTAAATAAGCAATTATTATTGCGATATCTTAAAACCAATACTTTTTAAATCGTTCCAAAAGGTTGGATAGCTTTTAGAAACCACAGCTGCATCCTTAACAATTACATCTTGTTTTAAAGCTACTGGTGCAAAGGCCATAGCCATTCTATGGTCGTTGTAAGTGGCAATTGCCATTAAAGGTTTTATAGCTTTTGAAGGCTTTAAATGCAGCGATTTATCGGTAATTTCTACGCTGCCGCCAAGTTTTTCAATTTCGGTTTTTAGCGCTACCAACCTATCGGTTTCTTTAATTTTTAAAGTGTGAAGCCCTGTTAAATGGCATGAAATACCCAAAGCAAAACAGGTTACAGCTATAGTTTGTGCAATATCTGGTGCATTTTTTAAACTTAATTCTAGCGGTTGTAGTACCACTGCCTCTTTGGTTAGCGTAATGCTATTATTGATAAATTTTGATGTTACTCCAAAATGTTTGTAGATTTCTACCAAACACGAGTCGCCTTGTAAAGAATTTTCTTTGTATGAAGAAAGTGTTATTTGCGTACCAACTTCACTAAGGGCCGCAATACTGAAATAATAGGAAGCTGATGACCAATCTGACTCTACTGTTAGAGTTTTATCTATTCGTTTTTCGGTTGCAGGAAATACGGTAATAACATTATCTTTAAATTGTGTTTCAACCCCAATTTCGTTTAGCAAACGTAACGTCATGTTTATATATGGTACCGAAGTAATATCGCCTTCTAAAGTTAGAACAATACCATTTTTTAATTTTGAAGCAATAAGCAATAAAGCAGAAATATACTGACTACTTACATTGGCCTTTAAGGATACCTGGTTTTTAGTTAATTTTTTACCCTGTATGGCTATTGGGGGAAATCCTTCGTTTTCTATATAACTTATATCTGCGCCTAGTGCCCGCAATGCATCTACTAAAATTTTAATTGGGCGTTCTTTCATGCGCTTAGATCCTGTTAATACAGTTGCCCTACCTTCCTGAACCGCAAAATAAGCAGTTAAAAAGCGCATTGCTGTACCAGCATGATGAATATCTACCAGCTTTTCTTTTGAAGCTAATGCGTTAATCATCAAATTACTATCATCAGAATTTGATATGTTTTTCAACTCAATTTCTGGAAAAAGAGCCTGTAACAATAATAATCTATTAGATTCACTTTTAGAACCAGTAATAGTTATGTTCGATTTACGGTTTGTAAGTTTTGATTTATGAAGGGTAATATCCATTAAAAAACGCTTCTAAAATTAGAAGCGTCAAATATAATTACAATTATTTTAATTTCTGATTATTGTGATGCCTATCGTGGTCTCGTTTGGTTTTTTTATCCATACGCTTATCGAAAGCATCCTGCAAATCAACACCCGTTTGATTTGCTAAACAGAGTACTACAAACAGCACATCGGCCAATTCTTCACCAAGGTCTTTATCTTTATCGCTTTCCTTTTCGCTTTGTTCACCATAGCGACGTGCAATAATTCTCGCTACCTCACCTACCTCTTCGGTAAGTTGCGCCATATTGGTAAGTTCATTAAAATAGCGTACACCGTGTTCGTTAATCCAGTTGTCTACAATTTTTTGTGCGTTTTTTATATCCATTAGGTTTTTGTTAAAACTATTTGTTCGTTTTCCTTAATTATCATTTCGTTAAAAAATTGTTTCAAAAATAAATAGTTTTCTGCACTTACTACTGCTTTGTTTATTTTATAATTTACCATTAATCTTAGCTTTCCGCCAACAAAGCTTGGGTAAAATTTAAACTCGCCTAGGTTATTTGGTATTTTCATGATTATAGGAGATAGCTCTGTTTCTGGGGCATAACCTTCTGGAATATCAATGGACACAATGTACCTGTTAAAAAACGGGTATCCAAAATCTACAGGAAATAATCTTTTTTCTAATTTAAAAGGGTTTTCTTTAATCTTAAGAAACATAAAAGGTTGAACATAAATTTTATCATTAATAATATCGGCTCCCTCTTCTTTATAAAAGTTGAACTTTTCTTCTACATTTCCTTTATATGAGTCTGTGTTTTCTAATGTATATTCAGAGATTTCGATATCGTCAAACCTACCTTCCCTTATCGTTATAAAATCGTCTAAATCTTTGTCTTTAAAGTTTTTTCTAAATTCTAGTGCTTTATGTTTTGAATACTCTGAATTAAAATTGCCTGAAATAGTTCCATCTTCATTTAAATTTGCATTTATGGTGTAATTACTTAAGGCCAAATCTGGTTCTTTTAAATAAATTTCGTCCCATACAGAGTTGGGGTTATCAATTAAAATACCACGCCAGTTGTAATCTTTTACAGGAAGCACATTAATATCGCTAAACTCTTCTGTTGCATCTAGGAAATATTTTTCTTCTCCAATTTTAGTGTAAGCTATTACGTAGTTTAATCTATCAACTGTTGGAAAAAAAGGAATAATATTGTCTTTAGTGCTAATAACTACAGGGTTTGCGTATAAGCCTGCATATCTTAGCATTGCAACCAACGTTAAGTTAATATCTGCTGTATTGCCCTTTTTTTCTTTTAACGCTTTTCTAATACCATGAAAAAACGATTTTCCATCAATACCATTCCACTTTATATGATCTTTTACGTATTTAAAAATCCTGTCCATTTTTTCAATATCGCTTGTAGCACCAACCAATAGTTCGTCTAACTCCTCATCAAAAGAGTTAGATTTATCGAGTTGATTCTTATAATCGTCTGAGCTTCCTATGGTTCTCGCTACCTCTCCCCATGTTTGAGCATAACTGCGATACATTTGTCCTGGAATTTCAATAGATACTAGCTCAAAAACAGCGCCAGCTCTATAGTTGTTAATATTATCTACATAACTCTCTTCTTTTAATGCTGAAACATTATCCAATTTATACTCGTTAACTACCATTGTTTCAAAATTAGGGTCGTGCGCTAAGTGCTGTTTTGGGAAAAATTGCAAATACCCTTTTGATGTGCTTTTAAACCTAAACCACTCTGGTGTTTTAAGAGATGCTTCTATACGTTTTATTGGGATTTCACGTTGTAAAACAAACTCGTCAATATTCCATATGTATGGAGAGGTAATTCTGTATTTTAACTCTATTACCGTTCCTTCTTTTACATTAGGCATTGTAAATTTTACTTGTTTGTAATTATAGCTCACCCTGTCTTTAAAAACTTGGTCTTTGTCTAAACTTGTCTTTACTATTTTGCCACCTTCGAGATTATAGGTATAGGCTCTAATTTTTCCAACAGACTCCCCAGCCCCCCTAGGATCGAAAAGGTCTATAGTTTCAGTAGCACTATCAAACCCTTCCTTGTTATATATTTTTATACGCTTATGTATTTCGGTTTGTAAAGTGGGACCCGATGTATTCATGGAAAAATACGTATTTCTGTATTCATAAAGTACAGCAGCGTTGGCGGTACTATCTACAGAACAGCTTTTTTCTGTTAATTCTTCTTTTGAGACTTTACCAAAGTCGTAATTTTGGCTGGCTAGCGTATTACATAATACTACTAACATAAGAGTGTTGAAATATTTCATTGGGTTTATAGTTTAATCAATGCTATTTTTAAATTATCACTTTTAGCTATAGCTTTATAAAAATCCCTAAAATCCTTGTAGGCTTCTTTGGTAAACTCTCCTGCCTTAGTTTCTAAAACCCTGTTGTAAACCAATGTATTAGCATCCTTTTCATTAATTATTAAACTATATGTACCGAATTGACTTTTTATGTTGATGGTTTCGGGCAATGCTTCTATTTTGTAGCCTTGTGGTAGTTTTATTTCTACTTCATCTACATCTTTATACCCTCTATAAATTTTAACGGGCAATTTTCTATTGCTATACCTGTTGGGTATGTAAGTACTTCTGTTTAATGCATTAACGCATAACAGCATTCTGTTGCCCACTATTTTGCTGTAATTGGCAGCATTAAAACTTATATTTTCCTCGAATTTTATGTTTTGCTTATCGTTTTTAATTTGAAGCTTATCGATAGTGAAATTATTTATATAATTCCAACGGTTTTTATAATGTATATCTAAATCTCGGGGAGTTTCAGATTCTAACCAATATTTATTATTATACTGCACACCTTGGGAGATTACGCTTGTTGTTGCAGTAATTGAGCCATCGGCTAGCAATTGGCAGGTACCTTTTGTAGTTTGTAGGTTTTCGCTACTGTAGTATTTTTTTGTGTGTTTTATTTCTCCGCCTTCTGGTTTTACAACTAGAACATCCCTATCGTCAATAAAACCACCTATAAACGCAAATGGAATTTGTTGGCTAGTACATTCTAACCATAAATCTCCTTTATTTGATGGGATTGTTAAAATAGCATGATTGCCTTGCATGGAGACAAAATCTTTATCAATATCTCTTTGGTTTTTACTTGCGTACAAAACGGTATAATAAGATTCTACACCAACAGCCTTTAACAAGGACATAGTGTAATTTGTAAGACCTTTGCAGTCTCCATACCCTAGCTCATCTACCTCAGAAGCATTAAACGGTTTCCACCCACCAATACCTATTTGTACACTTATGTAGCGTGTTTTATTTTGTACATATTGGTAAATTGCTTTTGCTTTTTCTATATCATTGGGTTTATCTTTTACCAAATTATTTACAAAGGCAACAGTCTCTGGGGATAAATCTGAGGCATCTTTAACCAAATCGTTATAGATCCATTTCCCAAAATCTGCCCAATTATTTGCCTCTGCCTGCTTTCCTTTTAATGCAAATTTATCTGAGGCAAATAATACCCTTGGTATAATTTCATTAAATTCCGGACTATGGTGCTCTGGCTTTAATGCCTTTAAATTAGTAGCTTTATAAACTATTTGTTGAGCAGTTTTATCTGTTTTTAATTCTAAGTTTTCTAAATTTTCTTCTTTTTTCCTTAGCGTAATTTCATCTGAATAATTAAGGATATAAGAACTATTTTCAGTACTAACATAATACCCTTCTAATGGCATAAAAGACTCAATAAAAGCAGTATTGTTAGTTTCGGTTTCGCAAGTAAACTCTACCGTATAAGGATAACTAACTGGTGTGTAACTTAAAAATTTTACTCTTGAATCTGAGTATAATGTACCGCCATCAACGGCGCTTACATCTGTAAAATCGTTTTTTCTTATTTTCTTTATTTGTGTACCATTGGCATCAAAAATTGAAGCGTTAATACTTTTAATCTTTATACTGTTATCGTAGTGCGCAAATGCATTTACGTGTGTATTACCTTCTTTATTTAAAACAGTTATGATGCGGTGTACCTCTACCACCATTTCTGCAGGAGAATTTAATGAAACGCTTACATCATTTTTACGTATTACAGCATTTGCATGCTCGCTTAATGTTTCAGGAATTGTTAAACTAGAATAATATTTGTCTTGGGAAGTACTAAAATAGGAAACAAGAAATAGCGCTAAAAAACAGAGATGCTTCAAACCAATTAATAAAAATTAAAATTTCGGACTATAAATCTATAAGAAATAGACTTATTATTTTATGAGAAATATCATGTTTTATTAATTAATTTCTTATTTTTTTAAATAAAAATCTTACACTAATGATGCTTATGCATGGTATAACCACTTATTTTATCTCACTAAAAATAACTTGAAGTCCCCAATCTGTAAAAAAGCTTTTTATGCTTAAAGGCGACACTAATATTACACGAGTAGGAAAAAAATACCTAGAATTTTCAAACGGTATAAAAAAGCCAACACCTTCGCCTCCAGTGGTTATAGCATCTAAAAGCCCATGAGATATTGTAGTTGTAAAAACAACTAAAAACCATGTTAGTTTATGTTTTCTTCCAATGGTAAACATTAAAAACAAACTCCATAAAACGGCAAATAAAATGGAGTGTGTAAACCCACGATGCCCTAGAGGAGATGCATAAGGAATACCTATTCTATAACCAATAACATCAAAATCTGGTAAAATGGCAGAAAACATAGCTGCCAACATGAGCCACTTTAAATTTTTATTATCTATTACTTTTGAAAGTGTAAACCCAACAATACCATGACCAAAAACTGATGCCATATTATTCTTTTTGTTTAGAATCTATAATGATAGTTACAGGACCATCATTTATTAGTTCTACCTGCATATTGGCTCCAAATTCACCTGTTTTAATGGTTTTACCTAAAACATCTTCTAATGCTTTAATACATGCTTTATATAAGGGTATGGCGACTTCTGGTTTAGCTGCTTTAATGTAACTAGGGCGGTTTCCTTTTTTTGTAGCTGCATGCAGTGTAAACTGACTTACCAGAATTAACTCGCCACCTACATCTTGTAAGGATTTGTTCATCACCCCATTTTCATCTCCAAAAATTCTAAGGTTTACTATTTTGTTACATAACCAATCTATATCGTCCTGAGTATCATCATTAACAATACCTAAAAACACTAATAGCCCTTTACCTATGGAGGCTACTTTTTTAGCTTCAATAGTAACACTAGACTCTAATACGCGTTGAATAACTACTTTCATTATTTTTATACCTAAACCTATTTGAAGAAGGCGTGGGAATACTCAAAAGTATTTTACTTAATTTGTTTTAATAATGCCATGGCCGCTTTCTAATAAATATTTACTATTCGTCCCAGTTATCGGTTCTGTAATTTTCATCTTCTCCTTCTAAAATTTGAACATAGCTTCTGTAGCGGGAATAAGCAATCTCATCGTTCTCTAAGGCCTCTTTAACAGCACATTTGGGCTCTTGCAAATGCAAACAATTATTAAACTTACAGTTTTGTTTTAGTGCAAAAATTTCTGGAAAATAATCGCCCACCTCTTCTTTATCCATATCTACAACACCAAAACCTTTTATACCTGGGGTATCAATTATTTTTCCTCCAAAACTGGTATCGAACATTTCAGCAAAGGTAGTAGTGTGTTGTCCTTGGCTATGTTGTGTAGAAATTTCTTTAGTTTTTAAATTTAATGAAGGCTCTATGGCATTAACCAATGTAGATTTCCCTACTCCAGAATGGCCAGCAAATACGCTTACCTTATCCCGCATTATACCTTTTACTTTATCTATATTTTTTCCTGTTTTAGCCGAAATACCAATACATTCATAGCCTATTTTTCTGTATATATGAGCTAGATATTTTACTTCAAGTAAAGTTTCTTCATCATAAACATCTATTTTATTAAACAGTAAAATTGTTTTAATGGAATAGGCTTCGGCAGTTACCAAAAACCTGTCTATAAAACTAGTAAGTGTTGGCGGATTATCTATGGTTATCATTAAAAACACCTGATCGATATTAGCCGAAATAATGTGTGTTTGTTTAGATAGGTTTACCGACTTACGAACAATATAATTTGTTCTATCGTGAATGTTATGAATTATTCCCGATACAGTATCGTTATTGGTTTCTAACTCAAAATCTACAATATCGCCCACCGCAATTGGGTTTGTGCTTTTTATGCCCTTTATACGAAATTTACCTTTTATACGGCATTGATATACCTCTCCCAACTGTGTTTTAACAGTATACCAACTCCCTGTAGATTTATAAACGCGTCCTGTCATGCAATAGATTATATCACAAAATAACAATTTTTAAATTGAATTTTTATGAATTGGCCAACCTTTTTAGTACGGTTTTCGCTCTAAAAAAAATAGTAACACAAAAACTAAAATTTATGTAACACATACACTTATAAATAGTCTTAATTGAAAATACTTTAATAAAACATATCATATTTATGTAAGTGTATTTTTATATTAGCCATTTTTTAACCATAAATTTTAAAATTCAACAACATGAAAAAATTAGTATTAGTCTTAGCAATTTGTGCCTTTAGTTTTATTGAAACACAAGCACAAGTAGAGTATAAAGTAATTACGAGTGTAGAATCTATAGTACCCAGTGGATTGGGACGTTCTAGATTAATATCTGCAACTACTGAAAGAGATTACGAAGATTTTACGTCAGAACAGACCGAAGAAGATAACACAAGGAATAAATCTAAAAGAAAAGATATTCGTGTAAAAGATTTTGAGGAAACCAAACTCTTAAATTTCTACAATATTGCCGGTATACGCTTTCAAAATATTGCCTCTAACGATGTACTTATTGGCTCAAAAATAAATACCATGATTGAAGAAGGTTGGGAACTGGCATTTGTAACCAGCGCTGTTGAAAGCGATAGCGGAAAAGATGATGGGCAAGGTATTTTTATTACACGTTATATTTTTAAAAGAAACAAACAATAGTCTTTTAAAAGCCAAAAAAAATGCCTCGCTAAATCGAGGCATTTTTTATTATGGCAAACAAGATCTATCCGTTAATAATTTTCTCTTGGTGATTTATAGATTCTTGGTGAATAGCCTTAAACATTTTTAAAATAAACTCTTCGCTTAATCCATGCTCTTTTCCTTCTAGTACCATACGGCCTAAAATTTCATTCCAACGTTTACTTTGTAATACAGCAACGTTCTTTTGCTTTTTAAGTTCACCTATACCATCTGAAGCTTTCATACGTGTGCCTAACAACTCTATAATTTGATTGTCTACCACATCAATTTTAGCTCTTAATTTATCTAAAGCCATATTGTACTCAGACTCAGCATCGGTTTCTTTTCTAATTTTTAAGTCTTTCATAATTTGAACCAAAGTTGATGGTGTTACTTGTTGCGCAGCATCACTCCATGCATTATCTGGATCGGTATGTGTTTCAATCATTAACCCATCAAAATTCAAATCTAAAGCGGTTTGAGACACATCAAAAATCATATCTCGTTTACCTGTAATATGCGAAGGATCGTTGATTATTGGTAAATCTGGAAATTTAGTTTGTAACTCAATTGCCAATTGCCACTTTGGTTTATTTCTATATTTGGTTTTTTCGTAGGTAGAAAATCCTCTGTGGATTACTCCTAATTTTTGAATGTTCGATGCGTATAAACGCTCTATAGCACCTAACCATAGCGGTAAATCTGGGTTTACTGGGTTTTTTACTAACACTATTTTATCTGTACCTTCTAAGGCATCGGCAATTTCTTGAACTATAAACGGGCTTACTGTAGAGCGCGCCCCAATCCATAATAAATCTATATCATGCGCTAAAGCTAATTTTACATGGTTTGCATTGGCTACTTCAGTTGCGGTTTTCATCCCCGTTTCTGCCTTAACCTTTTGTAACCATTTTAGGCCTAAATGCCCTACGCCTTCAAAGTTCCCTGGGCGAGTTCTTGGTTTCCAAATTCCAGCTCTAAAATAGTTTACGTCGGTATCTTTTAGCTCGTGCGCTATTTTTAAAACTTGCTCTTCGGTTTCAGCACTACAAGGGCCTGCGATTACTAACGGATGATCTAACTGTAAATCATCTAACCAAGCTCTCATTTCTTTCTTGTTTTCCATAATTGTAATAAAATTTCAAAATTCAAATTCCAAATTCCAAGGGTTTAATTTTTAATTGGAATTTGATATTTATATTTCTTTGTGTTTAGTTTTAATGTATTCCGTTTAATATATCTTTAATATGATTGGTGTTTTTCATCTCATTAAATATGGCTTCGAAATTATCGTCTTTCATCAGCTCTTTAAAATGATTAAGGTTATTAATATATTCCTCTAGCGTTTCTATAACGTTGGTTTTGTTCTGCTCAAAAATTGGTGTCCACATTTCTGGTGAACTTTTGGCTAATCGCACAGTTGAAGCAAAACCACTTCCAGCCATATCAAAAATATCGCGTTCGTTTCGTTCTTTGTCTATCACCGTTTTACCCAACATAAATGCACTTATATGAGACAAATGCGATACGTAGGCAATATGTCTATCATGTTCCACAGGATTCATGTAGCGCATACGCATACCAATATCTGAAAATAACTTTAATGCTTTTTCTTGTAGTTTGAAGGTGGTCTTTTCAACCTCGCAAACAATATTGGTTTTACCTATAAACAAACCTTCAACTGCTGCTGTTGGTCCAGAATGTTCGGTTCCTGCAATAGGATGCATTGCTAAAAAGTTTCTACGTTTAGGATGGTTTTCTACTGCCTTACAAATAGCTTCTTTTGTTGAGCCTGCATCTACCACCAACCCTTTATCTGATATTTTATCTAAAATAGTTGGCAATAGTTTTACTGTAGCATCAACAGGAATGGAAACAATTACTAAATCGGCATTAACTATATCGTCTAAAGTTGCTTTTCTATCTATTAGCCCAAGCTCTAATGCGGTATTAAGCGTGGTGTCTTTTCTACTTATACCATGAATAACAACTTCTGGGTTGTGCTTCTTGATATCTTTTGCAAGACTACCTCCTATTAAACCTACTCCTATGGCATATATATGTTTCATCAAGGCCTTTCCCTAACCCTCTCTAAAGGAGAGGGAACTGTTACGGGTTTTTTTATTCTTTATATTTATACTTTTCAAATTTCATTTAAACTACAACAAACTGTAACTGCATACTCTACTTCACTCTTGCTATGGCTTCTTCTAAAATTTCGGTTGAAGCGCATAAAGAGAACCGTATGTAACCTTCGCCTTGACTCCCAAAAATGGTTCCTGGCGTTATAAATATGTGATTCTCTTTCAATACTACATCTATAAACTCTTCAGATTTTAAATATGCTGGTAATTTTGCCCACACAAACATTCCTGTTGCATTTTTATCGTAGGTACAGTTTAAAGCTTCGGCTAATTGCCACACCAAATCGCGTCTCCTTTTATAAACACTATTTAGGGTTACAAACCACATTTTAGAGCATTTTAAGGCTTCTACGGCGCCTTTTTGTATGCCATAAAACATACCAGAGTCCATATTACTTTTTACCTTTAATATATTGCTAATGTGCCCGCTATTTCCTAAAACCATACCCACGCGCCATCCTGCCATATTAAAGGTTTTGCTTAAGGAATTTAGTTCTAAACACACCTCTTTGGCACCATCAACACTCAAAATACTTTTGGGGTTATCGTTTAAAACAAAACTGTAAGGATTATCGTTAACAATTAAAATATTATGGCGTTTCCCAAAGGCCACCAACTCTTTAAAAATGGTTTCAGTTGGTGTTGCTCCCGTAGGCATGTGTGGATAATTTACCCACATAAGTTTTACATTACTTAAGTCTTGCTTTTCTAGGACTTCAAGATTTGGCATCCAGTTGTTAGCAGCATCTAAATTATACAACACACCTTTTGCACCTACTAATTTTGTTACAGATTGGTATGTTGGATAACCAGGGTTTGGAATTAACACCTCATCACCTTCATTTAAATATGCCATAGAGATATGCATAATGCCTTCCTTACTCCCCATTAGCGGCAATATCTCGTTAGCAGCATTAACACTAACAGAAAAATGATTTTTGTAAAAGGCAGACATTGCTTCGCGTAATTCTGGCAGTCCTTGGTAGCTTTGATATTTATGTGCTACCGGATTGTTAAAACTTGCAGTTATGGCATCTACAACTTTTTGGGGCGGTTGTAAATCTGGACTACCAATACCTAAATTTATAATAGGCTTGCCGCTAGCTATAAGTAGGCCAACTTCTCTTAATTTTTTTGAGAAATAGTACTCTTCTACCGTATGTAATCGTTTTGCTACCTCAATCATATCTTGGCATTTTTATATTCTCCTAACAATTTAAAATTTTGCCCCATAATCTCAATAATGGACTTTGCCTTTAAGAAATCTGCGTAAGCCTCGAAAGTTACATCTACAAAAAAGGCGTATTTCCAGGGTGTTTTAATAATTGGCAACGATTGAATTTTAGTTAAATTCAATTTACAATCGCTCATCACATTTAAAATAGTAGCTAAACTGCCTCTTTTATGGTCGGCTTCAAACTTAATTGATGCTTTATTAATTTCGTTTTCTGGCACTTCAGAGTTAGTTCGCTTTACCACAGCAAACCGGGTTTCGTTATGTTTTATGGTTTGAATACTATGTGCCAAAATATCCAAATTAAAAATATCGGCGGCCAAAACACTAGCAATAGCACCAATATTTTTAAGTCCTTTAGCGTTTATACGTTCTGCAACTTCGGCAGTATCCTTATCTTCTACCAGTTTTATATTGGGGTAATCCTTAAAAAAGTCTTTACACTGCAACAATGCCATAGGGTGCGAGTATACCTCTTTAATATCTTCGATATTTTGATTTGGCAATGCCATTAAATTATGCTGAATATCTAAGTAATGCTCTCCAACAATGTGTAATTGGTAATCATCAATTAATGCGTAATTTGGTATTATAGACCCTGCAATAGAATTCTCTAAGGCCATAATAGCTGCATCGCACTCTTGGTTAATAAGGGCTTCCACTACCCTATCAAAGGTCATGCACTCAATAATATCTACAGGTTCACTAAAAAACTCCTGCGATACTATGTGGTGAAAACTACCTCTTATTCCTTGTATGGCTACTGTATTTATCATAAAAAAAAGTCTCGATTTTCATCGAGACTTGTATTAAGATATATTGTTATAAACTATACACACAACGTCTCGATTTCTTTGCAAAAAAAGAAATAAAAAAAGTTGAAATATGTATAATACGTTGTTGTTCTCATAATTACGTTGGCTAAAGTAAATAATATTTTAAGAAATCAAAATACTATAAAACCTTTTTTCTGGTTTTATTAAAAGTTTTAAAGAATTTACAACAAAATTTAGATTACATTACATAATCACTATTTTTGACAAAACAATTTAGAAATATGTCTATTGAAGTTAATAACGTTTCAAAATTATACGGTAGCCAAAAAGCCTTAAATAATATATCATTTAACATATCGCAACCAGAAATTGTTGGTTTTCTTGGGCCTAATGGCGCAGGTAAGTCTACTATGATGAAAATTTTAACCACCTACATCAAACCCTCTTCTGGAGCTATTAAAGTGAATACTCACGGCATACAACAGCTTCAAAACATTCAAAAAAGTGTTGGTTACCTGCCAGAACACAATCCTTTATATCTTGATATGTATATAAAAGAGTACTTAGGGTTCAACGCGCAAATATATAAGGTTAACAAAAGCAGAATTAATACCGTAATTGAAATGACAGGGCTAACTCCAGAAGTTCATAAAAAAATTGGTGAGCTCTCTAAGGGCTACCGCCAACGCGTTGGTTTGGCTACAGCACTATTACACGATCCAGAAGTTTTAATTCTAGATGAACCTACAACAGGCTTAGATCCAAATCAGTTAGTAGACATTCGTAACCTTATAAAATCTATAGGCAAAACAAAAACGGTATTTCTCTCCACACACATTATGCAAGAAGTTGAAGCCATGTGCGACAGGGTTATTATTATTAATAAAGGAGAAATTGTAGCCGATAAAAAACTTAAAGACCTAAGAAACGAAAAAGAACAAATAGTTATTGTAGAATTTGATTATAGGGTTGAAGATGCATTTTTACTTAAACTCCCTAAAGTTGAAAACGTGGTGAACACTTATGGGTTTATATACGAAATTACCTTTAAAACAACAGAAGACATGCGCTCTCATGTTTTTGATTTTGCACACGACAATAAATTAAAAATTTTACAACTAAACCAAAAAAATGCAAGTTTAGAATCGCTTTTTAGAGATTTAACGCAGTAATTAAAGCAGCTACATTTTAGGAAAGCTAATTAAAAAAATTAAATTTGCAAAACTGGTTAACCAATTTGCTTTTATGACAAATATCATCTTTGGGCTAAAGCTAAGGTGCTATTTTTGTACGCGAATTTAAAAACTTAATATAAACAGCTATAAAGTTGGGTAACACTAAAACGTTGTAGCAATACTAAAATTATGAGCAAAGGAATTTACGTAGCTACCATCGAGCCAAACAGCGGCAAATCTGTTGTAGTACTAGGCTTAATGCGTATGCTACTGGGAAAAACTGCAAAAGTAGGTTATTTTAGACCAATAATTGAAGACACTAAAAACGGGGAACCAGATAACCATATTAATACCGTAGTGTCGTATTTTGAACTGGATATTAACTACAAAAAAACGTTTGCATACAAAAGAAGTGAAGTTTTAGAATTATATAACAAAGGGAAATCTGGTGATGTAATAGATCATGTAATTAAAAGATACAAATATCTAGAAGAACGTTTTGATATTGTATTGGTAGAAGGCACCGATTTTTCTCATGAAAATTCCAGTTTAGAGTTAGACATTAATATGCTAATTTCTAAAAACCTTGGTTTGCCTGTTATTATTGTTTCTAGAGGAGACGGACTTAATGTTTCTGAAATTGCCGATAACGTTCAAATCGCCCATGATACCTTTAAAGAAGAAGTAGATGTACTTTCTATAATGACTAATAAGGTAAAGCCTGAAGACACATTAAAATTAAAAGCTTTACTACAAACTAGAATTACTTCGGGAACCGATATTACGGTAATACCAAAAGTTAAAAGCTTAGCGAGCCCAACCATAAAAGAAATTGTAAAAAAGCTTGAAGGTAATATTCTATTTGGGGAAGATTTAATTAACAACCAATCTGAAAACTTTAGTGTTGGCGCTATGCAACTGCGCAATTACCTAACACATTTAAAGGAAAACGCCTTAGTTATTACACCTGGCGATAGAGCCGATATTATTTTAGGCGCTTTACAGGCAAATATTTCTAAAAACTACCCTAAAATTTCTGGTATTGTTTTAACAGGCGGACTTATCCCAGAAGACCCAATTTTAAAATTAATAGAAGGTTTATCTAGCGTTGTTCCTATTATAAGCGTAAAACAAGGCACTTTTGCAGTTACCAATATTATTGGCAAAATTCGCTCTAAGATTTATGCTGAAAATACTGAAAAAATTGAAACCTCTATTGCTACTTTTGAAAAGCATGTAGATACCGATAAATTATCCGATGACTTAATTACATTCCAGTCTGATATTTTCACCCCAAGAATGTTTCAATATAACTTATTGCAACGTGCATTAAGCAACAAAAAACACATTGTACTTCCAGAAGGCACTGATGAACGCGTATTAAGAGCTGCAGCAAGATTAATAGATGCCCAAGTTGTAGACTTAACCCTAATTGGAGATGAAACTATAATTAAGGAGCAAATTGAAAAATTAGATATTCCGTTAGATACTACACATATAAACATTGTATCACCTTTAAAATCACCTCATTTTGAAGATTACGCCAATACATTTTATGAGTTAAGAAAACATAAAAATGTAAACCTAGACATGGCTAAAGATGCAATGGCAGACGTATCGTATTTTGCCACAATGATGATTTATAAAGGGCATGCAGACGGAATGGTATCGGGTGCGGTTCACACAACAGCCCACACCCTACGTCCTGCGTTACAGTTTATAAAAACAAAACCAGGAGTTAACATTGTCTCTTCTGTATTCTTTATGTGTTTAGAAGATCGTGTTTCAGTTTTTGGTGATTGTGCCATAAATCCAAACCCAAATGCGGAACAATTGGCAGAAATTGCAATTTCATCAGCAAAAACTGCAAGAGATTTTGGCATAGAGCCTAAAGTGGCCATGTTATCCTACTCTTCTGGAGCTTCAGGAAAAGGTGAAGATGTTGATAAAGTGAGAAAAGCTACCGAAATAGCCAAAGCTCAAGAACCCGAATTAAAAATAGAAGGCCCTATTCAATACGATGCTGCTGTAGACATGCGCATTGGTAAGAGCAAATTACCAAATTCTGAAGTTGCAGGACAAGCTAGCGTATTAATTTTCCCAGATTTAAACACAGGAAACAACACCTATAAAGCCGTACAACGTGAAACTGGAGCATTAGCTATTGGCCCAATGCTGCAAGGACTTAATAAACCGGTTAACGATTTAAGCAGAGGCTGTACTGCTGATGATATTTACAGCACCGTAATTATAACTGCCATACAAGCGCAAGACCTTTAATATGCAAGTACTAGTTTTAAACTCAGGGAGTTCATCGTTAAAATTTCAATTATTTTTAATGCCAGAAGCTAAAATTTTATGCTCTGGTATTATAGAACGTATTGGTTTTGAAGATGCTAAATTTAAATTTAAAACCGAAAAAAACACCATTGAAATAGTTACCCCTATTCCAAATCATAAAGTAGGCCTAGAGCTTGTTTCTAAACAATTATTAGATACAGAAACAGGAATTATTAAATCTACTGATGATATTGATATTGTTGGGCATCGTGTAGTGCATGGTGGCAAATATTTTAGTAATACCACCGAAATTACTGAAACGGTTAAAGAAAAAATAAAAGCTTTATCATCTTTAGCGCCATTGCACAACCCGCCAAACCTTGAAGGTATAGAGGTTGCAGAAACTATTTTTCCTAATGCAAAACAGGTTGCTGTTTTCGATACGGCATTTCATCAAAGTATCCCTGAATATGCGTATAAATATGCCATTCCTAATAAATATTCTGAAGAAGATAGTATTAGGTTATACGGATTTCATGGTACAAGCCACAAATATGTGTCTGAAAAAGCTATTGAATACTTAGGGAAAGACCATTCTAAAATCATTACCATACACTTAGGTAATGGTTGTAGCATGACTGCGGTTAAGGATGGCAAAAGTATAGACCATTCTTTAGGGTTTTCTCCTGTAAACGGATTGATAATGGGTACACGCTCTGGAGATATCGATCAATCTATCATTTTTCATTTAGCAAAAAAATACAACTACACTTTAGAAGAGATAAATACCATGCTTCAAAAAAAGAGTGGCATGATAGGCTTAACAGGATTTAGCGATTTAAGAGATATTCTTTCTGAAGCAGAAAAAGGGAATAAAGACTGCAAGTTAGCATTAGAAATGAGTGCTTACCGCATAAAAAAATACATAGGTAGTTATGCTGCCATTTTGAACGGACTAGATGCTATTGTATTTACAGCTGGTATTGGAGAAAACTCTCCACCAATGCGAAAACTTGTTTGTACGGATTTAGACTATTTAGGAATAGCCATTGATGACGACAAGAACCAAATAAGATCTGATGCGTTGAATGATATAAGTGCTGAAACAGCGAAAGTTAAAGTATTGGTAATTCCAACTAACGAAGAATTGGAAATTGCTAAACAGTCTGTTAGCTTATTCAAAAACGAGTCGTCCTTTATATAGTTCATCAACGTCAACAACAGGAGGTCTGCTAACACAAATAACATTACCGGTACCAGAAATTGTACCGGTAATTTCTTGTTGTGCATTTACTATCATATCGTTTGAGCTTCTGTTCCATAACCTAACTTTTTGAGCAACTAAATTATGTCCTTCAAAACGCGAAGTACCTGCTGCGAAAGTAATATTCAAATTATCGGTTTTTCCGCTTATAAAAGCATTCGATAAATTGTTAAATACAATTCGTAAATCACTATTATCAATTTCTAAATTAAAGTTAGCGCTGGTAAAAGTATCTGGCGCGCCAAAATCTTCAGATAAAATGGTTAAGCTTGGGTATGTTAAAACACCATAAGAACTTATATTGTATTGTGTAGAACTTCTAATTTCCGTAATGTTGGGCGAAGTAACATATACTTTTGTAATGCCGTAATTCCGCACATAGTTACATGTGTTATTATCTGTTAAAACCAATCTGTTTTCAATAACTTCAACAGTAATATCATTTATTAAATTTTCACCAGTCTCTACAACTACGGTTTGAATTGCCCCCTGTTTTACAATCAACTCAATATCCCTATTTACCAATATTTTATCAAACGCTGAAACAGAGACTTCTTGTTGCACTATTTGTCCAGCTTTCTGAAAACAATCCCCAGCATTTTCACTATCGCATGCAAACACTAAAAATAAAACTGCTATGTATTTTAATAACTTCATAATCTAATACCTACTCCCAATGCAACAGCCTCAGCCTTTGCTCCGTGAGATTTTAAAGTTAGCGCTCCAAACCAATTTTTAGTAAAATATCGTTTTAAACCAATACGTAAATAGGTACGTCCTTCAAAATCAAAGGGGTAATATACGTAATACCCAAACTGGGTGACCAACGACATTTTATTTATAAATAATTCATGACCTGCAAAAACACCAACGCGCTTATAATCTTCCTCTCCCGAAACGTTCTCCTCTGGAAAAGACACACTTTTAAAATGAATAAGTTCCTTTAAAAAATTTGAAAAAAACACATCTGCACCAAACTGTAATGCACTTTTGCGGTTAATACGTTTATCTGCATATGTGGAAACTACATAAAACGGAAACTGCCCACTGCCAACAATATCGCTCTCATTAATACCACTTCTAAATACCAAATTGTATCGTATTGGTTCCTTGAATTTTCTGTCAGAATCATCTAAAGTGTATTGATATTCGGGATCCTCGTCATCCAAACTGTATGTAAGCCCTAAATTTAACGCAAGAGTATTGGTACTTGCATTTGGTGCTTTAACATTAGCATTAGAGTAATGAATTAAAGAGAAACCTGCTTGCACACCAAACCTATCAAAAATACGTTCCTTCTTATAGCTTAGCATCACAATCGTGCTGCTCATTATCCGTGTACCGTAAGCTATATTTCTAAAATTAGTATCTTTATTGTAAGCCTCCTCAGCATATGCCAAACCTTGACCAATTCTAAACATAAGGTTACGCTTAAAAAAATAAAAATTATAATGTGCGTATAGAGAAGAGACCGAACCCAAAACTGGATTTTTCATGTTTTGATAAGCATATGTTACACCATAATCTGGATAATTATAGCGTTGCTCCCAATCTTTAAACCCAAATGTTTTTTTATTCCAACTTAAAATATAACCTTCTGGATGGCCTTGTATTAAATGTAAAATATCGCTATTGTGCAGAGCAATATTTCCTTTAAAATAATTAAAGTCTAAATAAGAGGTATTAGTTTTATCTTGTGCTAAGGTAAATGCACAAATAAAACAAAATACACTGGTGTAGATAAACTTCATTCTGGGGTTTTACACAACAAATGTAATAGAATATTTAAAACAATGCTTCGGCAACTGCCTTTATATTATCGCTTTTCCCCATAGAATAGTAATGCAATACAGGAACACCAAAATCCAACAACTCCTTAGACTGTTGTATGGCAAACTCTATCCCAACCTGTCTCACTGCTTTATTATCCTTACACGCCTCTACAGCATCAATTAAATCCTGTGGTAAATCTATTTTAAATACTTGTGGCAACAACTGTAAATGCCGTTTTACAGCAATAGGCTTAATACCCGGTATAATAGGCACATCAATCCCTATCTCCCTTGCTTTCTTAACAAACTCAAAATACTTACTATTATCAAAAAACATTTGTGTTACCACATAGTCTGCGCCAGCATCAACCTTGGCTTTTAAACGTTTTAAATCTGTTATTAAAGAAGGGGCTTCCATATGTTTTTCTGGGTAACCCGCTACGCCTATACAAAAATCAGAATTACTTTCTACCACAACATCGTCGTGCAAATACTTACCCCTGTTTAGTTTTGCTATTTGCGCCACCAGTTCGCTAGCATAGGCATGCCCACCTTCACAAGGTTTAAAATACGCTTCTTCTTTCATAGAGTCGCCACGAAGCGCCATAACATTATCCAACCCTAAATAATGGCAATCTACCAGCACATATTCCGTTTCCTCTTTGGTAAAACCACCACATAACAAATGGGGTATTGCATCCACATTATATTTATGCATAATAGACGCACAAATACCCACCGTGCCTGGGCGCATGCGTGTAATACGTTTATCCAAAAGCCCGTTGCCCCTATCTATATATACATATTCCTCACGTGAGGTAGTAACATCAATAAAAGGTGGCTTAAATTCCATTAGCGGATCTATATTGTTGTATAAATCCTGAATATTCTTTCCCTTCTTAGGTGGTATAACCTCAAACGAAAACAATGTTTTTCCGTTGGCATTTTTTATGTGATCTGTTACTTTCATTCCCTAAACCCCCAAAAGGGGACTTTTAATTAGTTAATATTATTATTATTTTTTGGACGTTACCCTACGCTCATACCTACAAGGTAAAAAAACCTTGCAGGATCGCTTCGGGTCGGGCTATCCGTTACAAGTCCTCGCTGCGCTGTGGGCTTTCCACTACTATCCCTAACGCGCCACTCAAACGCTAGCCTCTCCTATCCCGATAACTATCGGGAAGGAGGAGCTACCTACTCCGCCAAATTAGGATGCAACCACTTTCTGGCTTTTTCTTTAGAAATACCTTTTCTAACAGCATAATCGGTTAATTGGTCGTCTGTTATTTTACCCAAACCAAAATACTTCGCCTCGGGATTTGCAAAATAATACCCCGAAACTGCTGCCGCTGGCCACATGGCTAAACTTTCGGTTAGCGTTACACCTATTAATTTTTCAACCTCTAGTAAATCCCAAATCGTTTCCTTTTCTAAATGATCAGGACATGCAGGATATCCTGGTGCAGGACGTATGCCCTTGTAACTTTCCTTAATTAAATCGGCATTACTTAAATCCTCATTTTCGGCATAGCCCCAATGTTTTGTTCGTACATCTTTATGCAAATATTCCGCAAAAGCCTCCGCAAATCTATCGGCTATGGCTTGCACCATAATGGCATTGTAATCATCTTCCTTTTCCCTATAACTATCTGCTAACTCTTGAGCTCCAAAAACACCTACGCAAAACGCACCTACATAATCGGTTTTACCAGAATGTTTTGGTGCTATAAAATCTGCCAAAGCAATATTAGGAATACCTTCGCGTTTTTTTAATTGCTGGCGTAAGGTTCTAAACACTGCTATTTCTTCCCCTTTTTTCTGAACAGAAATATCATCATCATTTATGGTATTAGCTTCAAATAATCCAAATACCGCTTTTGGTTTTAACAGTTGTTTAGCTATAATATGCTGCACCATCTCTTGGGCATCATTAAAAAGTTGTACTGCTTGTTCCCCTACAACATCATCCTTTAAAATATCAGGATATTTGCCATGTAAATCCCAACTTCTAAAAAACGGACTCCAATCTATAAATGGTAACAGTTCCTTTAAACTTAATTGTTTTAAAACCTGTACTCCCATTGCCTTGGGTTTTACAATCTCAGAAGTGTCCCAATCTATTGTGTACTTTCTTTGGCGCGCTTCATGAATTGAAATATACGATTTCTCTTTACCGCGTTTTAAAAACTTAGTTCTAAATTCGTCATAATTCTTTTTCAATTCTGCAACATAGGCGCTAGACGATTTTTTATTCAATAAATCACCAACTACAGTTACTGCCCTAGACGCATCATTTACATGAACTACAGCATTTTTATATTGCGTATCTATCTTAACCGCTGTGTGAGCTTTTGATGTTGTTGCACCACCAATAAGCAACGGCAATTCAAAATTCTGGCGTTGCATTTCCTTTGCCAAATACACCATTTCATCAAGTGATGGTGTAATTAAGCCCGATAACCCAATGGCATCTACACGTTCGCTTATAGCCGTTTCAATAATTTTTTCAGGGGGCACCATAACGCCTAAATCTACAATCTCGTAATTATTACAAGCTAAAACTACACTCACAATATTTTTACCAATATCGTGCACATCTCCTTTTACGGTTGCCATTAGTATTTTACCAACAGGCTCCGATTTATCGGTTTTTTCAGCTTCAATAAACGGATTTAAGTAGGCCACTGCCTTTTTCATTACTCGGGCAGATTTTACAACCTGAGGCAGGAACATTTTACCAGCTCCAAACAAATCGCCTACCACATTCATGCCTATCATTAAATGGCCTTCAATAACATCAATAGGTTTTTCGGCCTCTTGTCGCGCTTGCTCTATATCTTCTATAATAAACGCATCAATTCCTTTAACCAGGGCATGTGTAATTCTATCTTGCAAGGCATTTTCGCGCCACGATAAATCCACCGTTTTTTCGGCTTTAGAGCCTTTTACGGTTTCGGCAAATTCTAATAAGCGCTCTGTAGCATCATCGCGTCTGTCTAGTATTACATCCTCTACATGTTCTAATAAATCCTTCGGAATATCATCATATACTTCCAACATTGTAGGGTTTACAATACCCATATTCATTCCATTTTGAATGGCATGGTATAAAAATACGGAGTGCATCGCTTCACGAACACCATTATTTCCTCTAAACGAAAAAGACACGTTACTTACACCTCCACTTACAGAAACATTCTCTAGATTTTCGCGAACCCAACGTGTGGCTTCTATAAAATCTATGGCATTTCTGCGGTGTTCTTCCATACCTGTAGCCACAGGAAATATATTTAAATCGAAAATAATATCCTCGGAAGGAAAGCCTACTTTGTTTACTAAAATATCGTAAGAGCGTTTTGCAATCTCAATACGCCTTTCGTAATTATCGGCTTGCCCAATCTCATCAAAAGCCATCACAATTACCGCAGCACCATATCTCTTAATTTGAGTGGCTTCCCAGATAAACTTGTCTTCACCTTCTTTTAAAGAGATAGAATTCACTACACATTTACCTTGCACCACTTGAAGACCAGCTTCAATAATTTCCCATTTGGAAGAATCTATCATGATGGGTACGCGACAAATATCAGGTTCGGCAGCAATAAGGTTTAAAAACTTCACCATAGCCTCTTTCCCGTCTATAAGTCCGTCATCAAAATTAATATCGATTATTTGCGCACCACCGTCTACCTGATGGCGTGCAATATCTAGAGCTTCATCAAATTTCTCTTCTTTAATTAATCGTAAAAATTTTCGAGAACCTGCTACGTTAGTACGCTCTCCTACATTTATAAAATTGCTGTTTTCATTTAAAACCAAAGGTTCTAAACCAGACAATTTCATGTATTTCGTTTGTTTTATTTTCATAAGCCTCTCCCAATCCCGCCTTGGGCGGGACTAATGCAGATTTATCTTTTATTTATAATGCTTTAACTGCTGAAAACGGGTCATTAAAATGGTGCAGTAATGCTTTCCATTCTTGATATTCACCTGTCTTCCGAAATCCAATTTCATGGTCTTCAATTGTTTCCCAGTTTACTAATAATATATGTTTATTTTCTTTCTCTATACACTTTTTCAGTTGATGCAAAATGTAACCTTTTATTGAAGATATGATCTTTTTAGCCTTTTGAAAATTGATTTCAAATTCATCAGAAAGACCTGCTTTGATATTTAATATGGTTACTTCTAGAATCATAACTTCAATTTATGAGATTCTTCACTTCGTTCTGAATGACAGTACGTGGTTTATATTTTGCTGCAATATTTGCTATTACACGAATATGCTCCGGACTTGTGCCACAACAACCACCAATAATATTAATTAAATTTTTCTTTAGATATTCTTCTATTTGCTCACCCATTTCCTCAGGGGATTCATCGTACTCTCCAAAGGCATTTGGTAAACCTGCATTGGGGTGTGCTGAAATACCAAACTCTGTTTTATTAGCTATCGCCTCTAAATGTGGCTGCAATAAATTGGCGCCCAAAGCACAATTAAAACCAATGGTTAATAATGGAATATGGGATACCGAAATTAAAAAGGCTTCGGCGGTTTGTCCAGATAATGTGCGTCCAGAAGCATCTGTAATGGTGCCGCTTAACATAATTGGAATATCTATACCGCGCTCTTCTTTTACCTGCTCTATGGCAAATAATGCTGCTTTTGCGTTTAAGGTATCAAACACTGTTTCAACCAATAATATATCTACACCACCATCAACTAGAGCTTCTGCCTGTTGTTTGTAAGCAATTCGTAATTCATCAAATGTTACGGCACGATAACCAGGGTCGTTTACATCAGGCGACATACTTGCTGTACGGTTTGTTGGCCCCATAGAACCCGCAACAAATCTTGGTTTGTGTGGTTCTTTTGCTGTAAACTCATCAGCCACTTCTTTAGCTATTTTAGCAGATTGGTAGTTTAATTCATAAACCAGATCTTCCATTTGGTAATCTGCCATGGCTATGGTAGTACCCGAAAACGTATTGGTTTCCACAATATCAGCTCCAGCTTCAAAATACTTTCCGTGAATGGTTTTTATGGCTTCTGGCTGAGTGATAGACAATAAATCGTTATTACCCTGTAATGGTGTTGGATAATCTTTAAAGCGTTCGCCCCTAAAATCCTCCTCTGTGAATTTATAAGCCTGTAGCATGGTACCCATGGCACCATCTAAAACTAAAATTCGCTCCTTTAAAACTTCTCTTATATCTGACATTTTTAAATTTTTAATACCTACAAGGTTTTTGAAACCTTGTAGGAGTCTTATTTACTCAAATAAAGTAGACGACAAATACCTATCGCCCCTATCGCAAATAATTGCAACAATAACGCCTTCATCAATTTGTTCGGCTGTTTTTAAAGCACAATACATAGAACCTCCACTACTCATGCCTGCAAAAATGCCTTCTTCCTTAGCTAATTTTATGGTTGTTTCTTTGGCATCTTGTTCCGATACATCTATAACAACATCTACCCTAGAACGTTCAAAAAACTTTGGCACATATTCTGGCGACCATTTTCTAATACCGGGAATTTTAGCACCATCGGCAGGTTGTGCCCCTACTATAGTAATGTCTGGATTTTGTTCTTTCAAAAAACGAGACGTTCCCATAATGGTGCCCGTTGTACCCATTGTGGCTACAAAATGTGTAATCTTACCTTCGGTATCGCGCCAAATTTCTGGTCCTGTGGTTTTATAATGTGCTTTCCAATTATCATCATTTTCAAACTGATTTAAAAGTACATATCCTTTTTCATCCCTAAGTTTAAAAGCCAAGTCCCTAGAGCCTTCAATACCAATATCGGCAGGTGTTAAAATAACCTCAGCACCATAAGCCCGCATGGTTTTAACGCGTTCTTCAGTAGAATTTTCAGGCATAATCAATACCATATTCAATCCTAAAAGTTTAGCTATAAATGCCAAGGCAATTCCTGTATTGCCGCTGGTGGCTTCAACTAAAGTGCCGCCTTTTTTTACATCGCCACGCTTTAATGCTTCATTAATCATGTTAAAAGCTGGCCTATCTTTTACACTGCCACCAGGGTTATTACCTTCTAACTTTAAAAACAATCTCACACCTTTTTTATTAATAAGATGTGTTGCTTCTACAAGTGGTGTGTTACCTATTTGACCAATAATACTATTTTCGAATTCCATTTTTCTTTGGTCTTATTTTTATTTCTGTTTGATAGGTTACTAACGATTCTTCTGGAACAGATTCTGTAATCCAAACGTTAGCACCAATAATGCTGTTTGCGCCAATTACGATATCGCCACCTAAAATTGTAGCGTTGGCATAAATGCATACGCCATCTTCTATAGTTGGGTGTCGTTTAGTTTTTGCTAAACTTTTTGATACTGATATACCGCCTAACGTAACGCCTTGATAAATCTTTACATGATGACCAATAATAGAGGTCTCGCCAATTACAATACCGGTACCGTGATCTATATAAAACGATTCGCCAATGGTTGCTCCAGGGTGAATATCTATACCTGTAATGCCATGAATATACTCCGTCATCATTCGTGGAAGTATATGAACATTTAATTTATATAACGCATGACTCAACCTGTAGATTGAAATAGCATGAAACCCCGGGTAGGCCAAATAAATTTCTTCTAAACAATGAGAAGCTGGATCGTTTTTTTCAAAGGCTATGGCATCTAAATCAAGCTTTTTTCTAATCTCGGGCAGTTCTTCCTTAAAATTTTTCCAAATGTGGCCTCCATTATCAATATCTAAAGCCGTAAGAATTTTAAGAAACGTTTCTTCAAGGTAATCGCCATGCACTTCCTCTTGTTCACAATCGAACAAAGAATAGAACAACCTTTTGGTGAATATCTTTACTGTATCTTTTAAGCAAACGTTATAACTTTTCATGCAGTTATTTGTTTAAAATTTCAGTCCATAAAAGTAAAACTTATCCTTGTAAATACCGCTTTTATGAAACATTAAATCCTACAAGGCTTTTAAACCTTGCAGGATTATCTATTTATTGTATGGTTTATGGCATTCCCCTATCGGGTCGGGCTTTCCATTATATCTTTTTTAGTTTGTTCTCGATATAAATTTGCTCATGCTTCACAAATTTACTCGAACTGGCACTAAAAAAGGATGTCATTTCAATCCCTAATGCACCTATCTGTATAAGTCATTTATTAAACCTCTACTTAAGCCAATTTGTGTACTCCATACCTCACAGGGTTTTAGCAACATATAAAATTTACAATAATATGCTAGTTAATAGCCTGTACAACCGCCTTTGGTGCTTCTTTACGAGACCCATCAAAACCATCAATACCACTTACAGTTGTGTATTTTAACACATATTTTTTACCCGGGTTTATAATTCTGTAAGCTGCTTGACACATTAAAGTAGCCTCGTGGAAACCACATAAAATTAATTTTAATTTTTCTGGATAAGTATTTACGTCGCCAATGGCAAAAATCCCAGGGATGTTAGTTTGATAATTTAACGAATTATCAACCTTTATGGCATTTTTTTCAATCTCTAAGCCCCAATTTGCAATTGGCCCTAATTTTGGGGACAACCCAAATAAAGGTATAAAATGGTCGGTTTCTATTTTAGTAGCTTCTCCTTCCCTTACATAAGTTACTGCTTCAATTTTACCCTCACCGTGCAACTCTGTTACTTCGGCAGGCGTTACCAGCTTAATTTTGCCTTCTTGGGTAAGCTCTCTTACCTTTTCAACAGAATCTAAAGCACCCCTAAATTCGTTTCTTCTATGAATTAAAGTTACATCAGAAGCTACATCGGCTAAAAAGATACTCCAATCTAAAGCAGAATCGCCACCTCCAGAAATTACAACTTTTTTGCCTCTGTAAAATTCTGGATCTTTAATAATATACTCCACACCATTATCTTCATAATCGGCAATACCTTCAATAGCTGGTTTTCTAGGTTCAAAAGAGCCCAAACCACCGGCAATGGCAACTACTGGCGCATGGTGTTTTGTACCTTTATTGGTTGTTACAACAAAAGAACCATCGTCTTGTTTTTCTATAGTTTCGGCACGTTCGCCTAAGGTAAAACCAGGCTCGAATTGTTTGCCTTGTTCTAATAGATTTCTGGTTAAATCTCCAGCTAAAATTTCTGGAAACCCCGGAATATCATAAATTGGTTTTTTCGGATAAATCTCCGAGCATTGTCCACCTGGTTGTGGCAATGCATCAATTAAATGGCATTTTAATTTTAATAATCCTGCTTCAAATACTGTAAATAAACCTGTTGGTCCTGCGCCTATGATAAGTATGTCGGTCTTAATCATGTTATGATTCTCTTTTTTGTATTAATCCTTTTGTGAACTCGTTAAGTGTTTCCACTTTTTCTTCGAAATCACCTTTTATTGTTTTTCTATATTCATTTAAATTTTTAACCAAATCGTCTACATTTTCTGGAATAACATCCTCAAAAAACTGGCGTAAACGTTTTGCTGTTGTTGGCGATTTTCCATTGGTACTAATAGCCACTTTAACATTGCCTTTTGTTACAATACCACCCATATAAAAATCGCAATATGGCGGATTATCGGCTACATTTACTAATTTTGCTTCTGCACGACAATCTTTCCAAATCTGAACATTTACGTCTGGTTTATCTGTCGTAGCCACAACCATATGCTTGCCAATTAAATATTTTTTTTTGTAAACATCTTCAACTAATGTTACACAACCTTTTTCGGCTAACGTTTTAGTGCCTTCCCTAAACATAGGCGATACCATGGTAACATGCGCATCTGGACTAGATTTTAATAAGAACGTTAATTTTTCTTCAGCTACATTTCCACCTCCAACTATCAATACATTTAAGCTTTTAGCTTTCAAAAAAATAGGGTACAAATTATTACGTTCAGCCCCCTTAGCCCCCAAAGGGGGAACTTGACTATTGAAACGCTCCTTTTTATAATCCATCTTAATTATTTATTCTGAACGTGTAACTTCACTATAAATTGAACTTAATACTGCTCTTTCCTTAACCACATCACCTATGATAATAATTGCTGGGTTTGCTAATTGTTTTTCGCTAACTATTTTTTCAATTGTACTAATTGTACCTATACCAACATTTTCATTATCTCTTGTTCCATTCTGAATGATTGCAATAGCTGTATCTTGCTTGTTTTCTTTTGAAAAAGTTTGAACGATTTCAGCCAATTTACCCATCCCCATTAAAATAACAACCGTTGCTGTAGATTTTGCAGCCAATGCCACATCATTTGATAGTTGATGCTGCTTTGTGGTACCTGTAATTACCCAAAAACTTTCTGACGCCCCACGTTTTGTTAGTGGAATGCCTTGGTACGCAGGTACTGCTATAGCCGATGAGATACCTGGCACCACGAAGGTTTGTAATCCAAATTGGCGTACATAGTCTATCTCTTCTGCACCTCTACCAAACACAAATGGGTCGCCACCTTTTAATCGTACTACATGCCCTTTTTCCTTGGCTTTAGCCACGATGAGCTCATTGATTTGTTCTTGCTGAAATGCATAACACCCCTTGCGTTTCCCTACAAAAATAAGCTCTGTATCGTCAGTCGCATAATTTAGTAAAGCTTCGTTAATGAGCGCATCGTACAGGATAACATTTGCAGATTTAATAGCCTTAATTGCCTTAAGGGTAATTAAATCTTCGTCGCCTGGACCAGCACCTACAACAGTAAGTATTCCCCTAACCCCTGAAGGGGAAATTGGATGCACTATATCTATATTTACGTTTTTCTTATTCATTTTTATATTTCATCTAAGATGAAATAAATTTTAAACTGCTTTCTTTTCTGGTTGCGTTTGTGCCTCTCTAAACGCTCTAACTTTTACCAAAAACTCATTAGCATTCTCAATATATTTTGATGCAAACGCTTCAGTTGGTACAAATTTATTAATTTGATATATCAATTCTGAAAACGACACCCCTAAATCTATTTTTCCACTTGCTACAAATAACTCGTCGAACTGACTTATAATTCCAGCATGCGTGTTTGTTTTCTTGTTTTCAGCCAATAATAATGCTTTTGCTGAATTAACCAAAGAACTGTATGCATGATAAATTGCATTTGAATACACCTTATTATTAAAGGATTCCTGAGCATTTTCAATCTTCTCTTCACTTTCTAAGAATAAGGTTGCAATTAAATCGATAACCACACCTGCACATTCACCTATACCAATTTCTTTTACATATTTTTCATCAGTTCCCCAGTCTACAAAATCAATTTCTGTTAAATTGGAAACATCTTGCAAATCTTGAAGCACATCGTAAAAATATTTTTCTCCCTTTTCCTTGTAATACTCTACAAATAGTTTTCCGTTAGCGTTGGCCTCATAATCATCTAAAATTCGGCGTAAAGCCTCGGGGCCTCTTCTGCTAGGTACTTTTACAACTTTATCTGCAAACACACCATTGCCATCGCCTAAGTTTCCACCACCAAGTAACACTTGTAATGCTGGTGCCACCAATTTATCTGGTGTACGTACCGACATACCTTGAAAGCCAATATTTGCCATATTATGCTGTCCGCAAGCATTCATACATCCACTTATTTTAATCACCAAATCGTCGTTATTTAAATACTGTGGGTATTCTGCCTTAATAACACGTTCTAACTCATCGGTAATACCTGTACTACTTGCTATTCCTAAATTACAGGTATCTGTTCCAGGACATGCGGTAATATCAACAGCCTTATTATAACCTGCTTCTACAAATCCTAATTTTTCCAGTTCTTGATAGAAAAAAGGCACTAAGTCTTCCTTAACAAAAGGAATTAGAATATTTTGACGCAAGGATAAACGAATTTCACCTGCAGCATAATTTTCTACCAAATCTGCCAATAGTCGTGCTTTATCGGTATAAAAATCGCCTAATAATACTTTAATACCTATGGCTACATAACCCTCCTGTTTTTGAGGAATGAGGTTTGTAGATTTCCAAGTTTCAAAAGCTTTTTGGTCTTTAATGGTTACCTCTGGAATTTCAGTGATTTCAACTGGTGTTGGCGCTACATACGCATCAGCATCAATGGCTACAGACTTAAATTCTATAGCCTTCTGTTCTTCTTCAACCAATGCTTTAAACGCTTCTAAACCTATATCTTTAATTAAGAATTTCATTCTTGCCTTAGCGCGACTTTTACGCTCACCATGACGGTCGAAAATTCTTAAAACACCTTCCATTACTGGAATAATCTTATCTGTTTCAATAAAATCATATAACACATCGGCATGTCGTGGTTGTGAGCCTAAGCCACCACCAATCATTACCTTAAAACCACGAACGCCATCCTTTATTTTCGCAATAAAACCTAAATCGTGCATGTACGACAACCCCGTATCTTCATCTGAAGCTGAAAAAGACACCTTGAATTTACGACCCATTTCTTGACAAATTGGGTTTCGTAAAAAGAATTTAAACAAGGCATCTGCGTATGGAGACACATCAAACGGTTCGTTAACATCGATTCCCGCTGTTTCACTTGCCGTTACATTACGCACTGTATTTCCACAGGCTTCGCGAAGCGTAACATCATCACGCTCTAACTCTGCCCAAAGCTCTGGCGTTCTGTTTAAATCTACATAGTGAATTTGAATATCTTGACGTGTTGTTATGTGCAATCTGCCTCTAGAATATTCATCTGAAACATCAGATATTCTATGTAACTGATTGCTCTTAACCTTTCCGTAAGGTAATTTTATACGAATCATTTGTACGCCTTCTTGACGCTGACCGTAAACCCCGCGGGCTAAACGCAAACTTCTAAATTTTTCTTCGTCAATTTTTCCATTATGAAAAAGCTCTATTTTATTAGCTAATTCAACGATGTCCTTTTCAACAATTGGATTTTCTATTTCTGTTCTAAAACTTTGCATGTTCCCCTCCCGACCTCCCCAAGGGGAGGAGCTCTTTACTGGGTGTTTTTTAGTTAAACTTTTCTTTTTTATAGCTTCAAGATTTTTACTTAGCCCTTTTGTAACTTGAATAAAAATCTTGTGTGTTGTTCTAGTTTTTTTTTACAAACCTACTAGTTTCCCTTCGGGTCCCGATAGCTATCGGGACAGGGTGCTTACTGAATAAATCCAGCCCCTACCGTGTTATTTGATTGTGTATCGATAATAATAAACGACCCGTTTGTTCTATGATTTTTGAATTGATCGTAAAAAATTGGCTTGTTTAATTTGAACGTTACCGAAGCAATATCATTAATCCCCAACCCTGTAACATCCTTTTCAAACCCCGAATAATCTGGATTGATTTTATGATTAATACGTTCCACTTTGGCCAACACCTTATTAATACCATGCTGCACCACGTACTTGCCACCTGGTGTTAATTGGTTTGTATCCATCCAACATACATTGGCTGTAAATTGCTTATCTATAGTTGGTAAATCGCCTTCTTTTACAATCATATCGCCACGACTTACGTTAATATCGTTTTCCAAAGTGATGGTAACCGAAGAGCGTCTTGAAGCCGTTTCGTACTTCTCATCATAGAAATAAATATCCTTTATCTTGGAGCGAGTTTTTGAAGGCAACACAATAATATCGTCTCCTACGCTTAAATCGCCACCATAAACCTTACCTGCATACCCTCTGTAATCGTGAAATTCTTCAGTTTTTGGGCGAATAACATATTGCACGGGAAAACGTGGTGTACCTACATTAAAAATATCTTTTTTATCCAATTGCTCTAAATGCTCTAACAAGGCCTCGCCCTTATACCAAGGCATTTTATCAGATTTATTCACAACATTATCACCCTTTAAAGCACTTACGGGAATAAAAGTTATTTTTTGGTCTTGGTAATCTCGTTTGCTCATTAATTCAGAGAAATCGGCCTTTATTTTATTGTAAACTTCTTCTGAATAATCAACTAAATCCATTTTATTAATGGCAACCACAACGTCTTTAATCCTTAATAAATTATTGATGAAAAAATGACGATTGGTTTGCTCTATCACACCTTTTCTGGCATCAATTAATATAATTGATGCTTGTGATGTGGAAGCACCTGTAACCATATTACGCGTGTATTCTACATGACCCGGAGTATCGGCAATGATGTAACTTTTTTTCTTAGTAGAAAAATAAATATGTGCCACATCAATGGTGATACCTTGCTCTCTTTCGGCCACCAAACCATCGGTTGCTAACGAGAAATCTAAGTAATCGTATCCGCGTTGTTTACTTGTTTTTTCTATAGCTTCTAACTTATCGGTAGTTAAGGATTTTGTATCATAAAGAATACGACCTATTAACGTACTTTTTCCATCGTCTACACTTCCTGCTGTTGCAATTTTTAATACTTCCATTTTTTATCGGCTGTTGGCTATTGGCTTTTAGCTATTTGCTAATTCCAAACACCTTATTTTAAATTCTTTTTAGTTTTGCTAAAGGCTAAACGCCGAAAGCTAAAGGCAAAATTTTCAAAAGAAAATTTTAAAAGTACCCCTGTTGTTTACGTTTTTCCATGGCTGCCTCAGAGCGTTTATCGTCTATACGTGCGCCACGTTCTGAAATGGTTGAATCCCTAATTTCCTCAACAACCTTATCAATTGTTTCTGCCTTTGATAATACTGCTGCTGTACAACTCATATCGCCAACGGTTCTAAAACGCACCATTTCTTCAATCACTTCTTCATGGTCGTCTCTATAAACTACCTCATCATCGGCAGCCCAAATTAACCCGTCCCTTAAGAATACTTTACGTTTGTGGGCAAAATAGATTGAAGGAATTTCAATATTTTCTTTTTCTATGTAAGACCAAACATCTAATTCTGTCCAGTTTGAAATAGGGAATACACGTACGTTTTGTCCATGTTCTATCTCACCGTTCAGCATATCAAATAGCTCTGGACGTTGGTTTTTTTCATCCCATTGCCCAAAATCGTCCCGTACAGAAAAAATACGTTCTTTGGCTCTGGCCTTTTCTTCATCTCGACGCGCGCCTCCTATACATGCATCAAATTTAAATTCTTCAATAGCATCTAAAAGTGTGGTAGTTTGCAACATGTTTCTACTGGCATAACGCCCCGATTCTTCTTTTACCTTACCTTCATCAATAGAATCTTGAACATTACGAACTATTAATTCCAAACCAAGTTCTTTTACCAAGCGATCTCTAAATTCTATAGTCTCTGGGAAATTGTGCCCAGTATCTATATGCATTAATGGAAACGGCACTTTGGCAGGGTAAAATGCTTTAACAGCTAATCTTACCAAAGTAATTGAATCTTTTCCTCCTGAAAACAACAACACTGGTTTTTCAAACTGTGCTGCTACTTCCCTCATTATGTATATCGCTTCGTTTTCTAGTGAATTGATATGTGATGTGTCTTTCTTCATAATAAAAAGCCCCTCCTAATCCCGCTTAGGGCGGGAAATTCTTACTCGGGCGAAGTAAGAGATTTATTGTTCTATTTTAATTTCTTATCTGTTCCTCTTTTTACTGCCACTACTAACTACTAACTGCATTAGGCGTGTAAACCACACTCTCTATTCTCTAATGCTTTTGTTGGATCGAAATATTTAAACTCGTTTGGCAAGTTATGCTCCTTTAAGTATGTGTCTAATTTTTCATCGGACCAATAATAAAACGGACTCACCTTTAACACGCCATCTTTACTTAAGCTAAAAATACCAATGCTGTTTCTAAATGCAGTTTGCCCTTGTCGTAAGTTGGTAAACCATACATTTGGTTTGTGCTCGTCCATAGCGCGTTTAAAAGGCTCTAATTTTACTTGTTCTGTAAATAAAGCGTGTTCTGGAGCATCAACAGTTGGAATACCCATAACCACATCGCGATGTGCAGATGTTTGCTTTGGCACATACAAAAACACATTTAAATTTAAATCTTTAATAACTTGTTCTGCATGCTTATAGGTTTGCGGTGTATTGTAACCTGTATCGCACCAAACCACAGGAATTTTAGCTTCTACCTTACTTACGGCATGTAAAATTGCGGCTTCGTATGGTCTAAAATTTGTGGTAACCACTGCATTATCGTTAAGTTGAAAAGCCTTCTGGATAATCTCAGATGGCGTTGCTTTTTCAAAGCTTTTGTTTAATTCTTCTATTTGACGTTCTGTAAACATTGTTCTATCTGTTTATTTTCCCCATTTAATAACATTCCAAATACGCTCGTGAAAAAAGTATAAAACCAATTTGGTTAAGAAATCTACAGAAGCAATAGATGCCGCTAGCGATATTCGCCCTGTTAGCACATAAGAAACTATTAATGTATCTAAAGTACCTACAACCCTCCAACTCAAAGCCTTAGCAACGCTTCGTATTGGTTTTTCTCCAACACTATCTTCTTTATAAGTAGACTTTTCTTTACTCTTTAATAACATTTGCGCAATCATTTGTCGTTATTTTATATTAATCCTATCAATTTAGTAGGGATTACAAAAGTAAAACTTTTTATTAGACTAAAAAGGGAATTGGAAACTTTTTAGTAAAATGGAATATTTTAAGTGTATAGGCTAGAAAATTCTTTTAAAATAGAGTTTATTTTACGAATCTTTTATAAATCGATGTTAGATAAATCTGCTAAAGAGGTATTTCTTAATACTTTAAGCGTGCTATCGCGTACCTCAACCATCAACTTATGCACGCTACATTTGTGCTCATCTGGACAGTCATCGCATTTTTCGTAATAATTTAAGCTTACACAAGGCACCATAGCTATTGGGCCTTCCAAAACCCGCATTACATCTGTCATTTTAATTTCCGAAGGTTCATAGCGAAGATAATAACCTCCATGTTTTCCTTTTTTAGAACCTAAGATACCTGCTTTTCGTAATGTAAGCAGTATGCTCTCCAAAAATTTTTGAGGGATATTTTCATTTTTAGCAATAGCACTTACTTGAACGGGAGCATCCTCTTCGCTTCTAGCAATATAAGTTAGCGCCTTAAGGCCATATTTAGTTTTTTTGGATAGCATGATGCTAATATAAATATTTTAAGGTATCTCTTGCTAGTTTACTGTATGCGATTTATCTAGAGCATAGAACGTAGCTTGGACATAATCATCACCTTCGCCCGAATTATTTTGATTGTAAACTCCTGCTTTAAAATACATGTATTGCCCACCAACATTATAGCCGCTATTAACCATGTTAACAGTTTTTACTACGTTGGCCTTTCCTTCTCTAAAAATAATAACCGTTAGCAAATCGCCTACTACCTTAATTCTATAACTAAATTTTTCATTAAGCGCTATCCCGTCAGCAGGATTTGGCGCACTGCTACTTCTAGAACCAATCATTTCATGCCACTGTTCGCTACCGTTACCATCGGTAGGTTCGTGTGCAAAATAGATAGATCCTAAGGTGTTTTCTGGTAGTTTTCTGTAATAAAGCCTGATGGGCTCATCATCATTTGCGTGAATTTGACCTATAATTACCCTTCCTACCTGACTGCTGCTACCTGTTGTAGTAACGTAATTTACAGCCACCGTGGCATTCATTTCTCCATCGTAACCATAGGCAGCATTTTTATCTGCAGCTGGTGCTGTTCCAAATACCCAATTATTTTTATTAACACCTTGTGTTTTTATGCTTGTATTTGTTCCTCTTAACATTTCACGAAATTCTACACGGGTATAACTTGTATTTGTGGATGTTTTAAAGCCATCAACAGGACACTTAAATACCATTCCACCGTCATCGGCTGTATAAAAGTATTTGCTATTTTGGTACTTGTTATTGAGTTGCGCCACCGTAATATTTGTTGATGTGCCATTGCCTCTGTCTTCAGGGATACTTAAATTCCATGTAGATAAATCAAAATTTTCTGAAGGTGCTTTATCGGGATCTAAGCCTGCTGCACCTGGTGCTTTTCCCGCCTGAGTAATGGTTAAATCTCTTGACACATCACCACTTAAAACACTAATTGTGCCAATGCGTGCAGCTTCAGTTGGGTTTGAATACACAGTAATATTTATTGTACCATTATTGGTTCCGTTAGTAGGAGTAAGAGTAATCCATTCATTATTATTCTCTGTATACCAATATGAATTTGCTGTTACGCTTAGTGGTTTTGTCTCTTCAGTTGCAGAAAATTCAGAAACTGAAGATAAACTCAATTCTACAGTCTTCTGTTCTTCATTCGAATCTTCTGAACTACAACCCAATATCGAAATTAAAACAAAAAAATAACATACTTTTTGTATTTGTTGTAACGCACTACTTTTCTTTAACATTGTATTTTTTTTATAATAGTACTACATAATAGTACTACAAAATTACACAACAAAAACTTAACTATTAAATACGCAGCTATATTTTTAATTGGGCTTGAAAAATGGTAATGGCATTTCCTTTAATTTTCACATTGTAATCGGCCAATGCAACTTTTAGAACACCTCCTCTTTTAGAAATTTGGTGAGACACCATTTTTGTTTTTCCTAACCTACTAGCCCACAAAGGCGTTAATGCACAATGTGCAGAACCTGTAACAGGATCTTCATTAATTCCTGCCTCCGGCACAAAACAACGCACAACAAAATCTACATTACTAGTTTTCCCTTCAGAAGTTATCATTAAATGTCCTAAACCATTAGCTATTAATGCCTCAAAATTTGGTTTACAATGTTCAATATCTTCTTGGGTATTAGCAATAGCAACAACCCAATTATCATCACTTTTGTAGATAGCCACAGGCTCAAAACCTACATCTGCTCTAAAATTAGCAGGTGTTTCAATTTTCGATAAGCTGTATTGTGGAAATGTCATCACTACAGCATCACCATCTTTAGTAATGGTTAAATTATCTTTTAATGCCCTAAAATGAATTTTTTCTTCAGGAGTCTTAATTCCTAATTGATAAATAATATGCGCCGAAGCCAAAGTTGCATGCCCACATAATGGTATTTCAACTGTTGGTGTAAAATATCGTATATCAAAACCGTTACTATTTGGTGCAACAAAAGCAGTTTCAGATAAGTTCATTTCCGCAGCCATATTTTGCATCCAATCTACAGAAGGTAATTTATCAAGAATCATCACTCCTGCTGGGTTTCCTTTGAACGCTTTATCTGTAAAAGCATCTACCTGATATATCGTTTTATTGTCTATCATTTTCAATTTATTTTGGCGTAAATCTATTCATAAATCTCCATATTACTAAGAATATCATGCCATAAGCTGAATGTATAGGTAAAGCTAAAAAACTTATTTGTTTTTGTAGTAATTTTTAAAAATTACTACAAAAGTTACAAATCTTCTTCCACAGTATTATCCTAAGGCCTGTTTAATATCACCAATAATATCGTCAATATGCTCTAATCCTAAAGAGCAACGCACCATACCATCGGTAATACCAGCAGCAGCTTTCACTTCTGGCTCAACTTTAGCGTGCGTAGTACTTGCAGGATGCGTTACAATAGTTCTGGTATCGCCTAAATTAGCAGAAAGCGAACACATTTTAATGGCATCCAAAAATGTTCTTCCCCCATCTAAACCGCCTTCCACTTCAAAAGCTACAATGTTGCCACCTAGCCGCATTTGCTTTTTAGCAATAGCGTATTTAGGATGCGACTTTAAAAACGGATATTTTACCCATTTTACTTTAGGGTGCGTCTCTAAATATTCAGCTAATTTTAAGGCGTTTTCGCAATGTTTTTCAACACGAATCGCCAAAGTTTCCAATGACTTTGATAATACCCAAGCATTAAACGGACTCATAGAAGGTCCCGTTAATCTAGAGAATAAATAAATTTCGCGAATCAGCTCTTTTTTACCAACGGTAATACCACCAAGCACACGCCCCTGGCCATCCATTAATTTTGTAGCCGAATGAATCACCAAATCCGCACCAAATTTTATGGGGTTTTGTAAATAAGGTGTGGCAAAACAATTGTCGATGACTAACAGTAAATTATGCTTTTTGCAAACTGCACTTAAAAATTCTAAATCCAGAACATCAACTCCTGGATTGGTTGGTGTTTCCGCATAAATAAACTTTGTGTTGGGTTTAATTAAGCTTTCAATATCTTGAATGGCATCAATATTAAAATACGAACACTCAATATTCCACTTCGGGAAGTATTTAGTAAACAACCCATGCGTTGCCCCAAACACCGAACTGCAAGACACCACATGGTCGCCCGCATCCAGCAATGTCGCGAATGTTGAAAACACCGCAGCCATTCCACTCGCAAACGCAAAACCCGCCTCTGCGCCTTCCATGGCGCACACTTTATCTACAAATTCGTTAACGTTCGGGTTGCTATAGCGGCTGTATAAATCGCGCTGCTTTTCCTCTGCGAAAGAGGCTCTCATTTCCTCGGCGTCATCAAAAACAAACCCCGATGTTAAGTACAAGGGAACGGAGTGCTCTGAAAATTGTGTCGTTTCAGATTGGGTTCTTATCGCTTCGGTTTCAAAATGTTTTTTACTCACTTTTATGTTTTTAAATGTTTTTTATTTGGGCATTCCCTAAAGGGTCGGGCTTTCCGCTATATCTTTTTTGTTGTTTTAGAACCTGCGTCGTTGCGAGTTTACCGAAGTAATCTCCTCGTCCCAAGAGATTACTTCGTCGTGCCTCCTCGTAATGACGCCCTATTTGCCATTACAAAAAAGGATGCCGCTGCAATCCCTAATGCACTTGTTTGCTAGGGTTTGGTTTTTAATCCATGTAGTGTGCTTGTTTTCTAAGACCTGTCAGGTTTTAGAAACCTGACAGGTCTGATTTATATTTAGATTCCCGCTTTCGCGGGAATAAGAACACTAATTAATATACTTACTCAACCTCAAAATATCCCCAAAAACACCACGTGCTGTAACCTCGGCTCCTGCGCCAGCACCTTGAATCACAATAGGTTGTTCGCCATAACTTTCTGTAAATATTTCAAAAATAGCATCGCTGCCTTTTACATGCCCTAAGGTACTATCTTCTGGAATAGATACCAATTTCACTTCTAAATGCCCTTTGTCTTGCGATAAATCTCCAGATAAATCCCCAACATAACGCAACACATGTCCTTCCTTTTGGGCGTCTTTCAACTTTTGATATTGGTCGTCTAAAACGTCTAACTGACTCAAAAACGCTTCTACCGAAATATCTCTATACGCTTCAGGGATCAAATTCAACACTTCAACATCTTCAAATTCATTTTGTAAATCTAGTTCTCTTGCTAAAATCAACAACTTTCTCGCCACATCATTTCCTGAAAAATCCTCACGAGGATCTGGCTCAGTAAACCCTTTATCCACCGTTTCTTGAATAATGGCACTAAATGGTTTATCCTGTACTGAAAAATTATTGAACAAATAACTTAACGTCCCCGAAAACACCCCACGAATTCGTGTAATATTCTCTCCAGACTCATGCAATAACTTAATCGTATCAATTAACGGTAAACCTGCACCAACCGTAGTTTCGTATAAATATTGTTTGTTATTATTTTCAAGCTGAACGCGTAATGCTTTATAAAACTCATGAGATACCGTATTGGCCACTTTATTGGACGATACCAAATCGAAACCAGCTTCAATTAACGGTATATAATTCTGATAAAACTCAGAACTCGCCGTATTATCTACCGCAATTAAATTTTCTAAATGGTGGTTTTTAGCATATGTGATGATATCGTCTATAGAACTTTTGTAAGTACTATGTTTAATCGCATCTTGCCAATTTGGTTGCACACCATTTTTATCTAAAATAAGCTTTCTAGAATTCGCAATCGCAAATACATTCAAATTTATGCCTTTGCGTTTTTCAATATCGTCTTTCGATTTTAAAATCTGATTAATCAATGCGCCACCAACACCACCATGACCAAAAATGGCAATATTTATTTTTTTGGAAATCCCAAAAACTTCACCATGAATTACATTCACCGCCTTATGCAATTGTGCTTTCTTCACCACCAAACTCACATTCTTTCCAGTAACCGTGTTGTTAAATAATAGCGGTGTAATTTGATTTTTAATTAAGGCATTAAATGGTTTATGGAACGAACTTAATTCAATCCCTACAATGGAAATGACCGCTACATCATCCACCACATCAATTTTATTTACATCCTGGGAATAGAAATCACTTTCAAACTCACGCTCTAAGGCAATCACCGCTTGGGTAGCTTGGTCTGCATCAATAATTAAACCAATACCTCTTTCCGAAGACCCTTGGGACACAATGCTCACACTAATACCGTATTTACTTAATGCCCCAAAAATTCTGGCATCTACACCAATTTTTCCTAATAAGCCGCGACCTTCTAAATTCAGCAACGCCACATTGTCTAAAATAGATAGCGAGGTAACCTCCTTGGTGCTTGGTCTTGCGGTAATTAGCGTGCCTTCATCATCTGCATTAAAGGTATTTAAAATACGTAAGTTGATATTTTTCTCAACTAGCGGAATAATGGTTTTGGCATGCAATACCGAAGTGCCAAAGTTTGCCAACTCGTTAGCCTCACTAAACGACAATTCCCTAATTTGTTTTGCATCTGGCACCAATCCAGGGTCTGCGGTATAAATTCCGCTAACGTGCGTATAGTTTTGCAACTCTTCGGCATCTAAAAAATTAGCTAATAAAGCGGCGGTGTAATTGCTACCGTTACGCCCCAAAGTTGTAGTTTCATTTTTTAAATTAGAAGCAATAAAGCCCGCGACTACGTTTACAACATCTTTATTTTTATTAAAATAGGCTTTGGTATTTTCTTTCGAAAGTTTAGAGAGTGGTTGTGCATTACCAAAAGCCTCATCGGTCTTTATCAATGCGCGTGCATCGGCAGCTTTTGCTGTAATGCCTTGTTCGTTTAATAAATTTGCAATGAGCTTTACCGACAATAATTCACCTTGGGCTAAAATAGCGTCCTTGGTTTTTTTGCTATAATCGCGCAACAAACTTACACCTTCAAATAATTTATCTAAAACTGAAAACTCTTCGGTAAAATCGATAGTTTTTAAAGGTTCAGTTTGATAAGCTTTAAAAGCTTCTAAATCCTCTTGATACGGTTCTCCTTTTAGCGCTTTATTCAAAATAGCTTCTAAATCATCAGTTGCCGAACCTCTTGCCGAAACCACAACCGTAATACGCTCTCCAGCTTCAACTTTATTTTTTATTATTGAAAGTACCGTTTTTAAGCCTTTTCCGTTGGCTAAGGATTTCCCTCCAAATTTTAATACTTTCATACGCTTTCGTTTAGAATGTGGCACAAAAATACCTTCTATGATTTTTTCAAGTTGATCGAACTCCATTAAAAATGCATCATGCCCATGAACAGAATGAATTTCGCTGTACGTTACGTTGGGGTGTGTTAAAGCCAATTGCTTATGTGTTTCCCTATTTTCTTCCGCAGTAAAAAACAAATCAGAGTCCACACCTATAATATGAATTTTGGCCTCTATGTTTTCCAGTACATTAAAATTACTGGAGCGCCCTTTGGTAACATCAATCGTTTTTAACAATTGGTTCATTAATTTGTAAGCCGATAACTGAAAACGTTCCTGCAACTTTTTACCGTGGTGCAGCAACCAACTTTCTACATTAAAAATCTCTAAATCATCGTTTTTAGAACGTTGAAAACGTTCCTTAAAAGATTCTGGCGTGCGGTAACACAACATGGCATGCATACGCGCATCGTGCACTGGGTTTTTAGAATTTAGCAGAAATTGTTCCTGTATTTGGCAGTTGGCAATCAACCAATCGGTAGATTTCCAGTCGGTTGCCACCACTACTAAATGCTCGGTAAAATTGGGCTGTAACACTGCCATTTCCCAAGCAATACCACCACCCAAAGAACCGCCTATTGTAGCGAATAACTTATCTATTTGTAATGCTTTCAGCCCTAATAAAAAGAGTTTTGCAACATCGCGTGCTACAAAATCCTTGTAATTATCAATCACAAAACCATCAAATCCGTTTCCAGGAATATTAAATGCCAAAATAGTGTATAGCTTAGTATCTATAACCTTATCATCACCAATCACATCTTTCCACCAACCATTTTCTCCTGCCACCTCACTATTTCCAGTTAATGCGTGATTAACTAAAACTATTGGTGCTTTACCCAATGGTTTCCCAAAAACCTGGTAGCTTAACTTTATTTCAGGGTTAAGCGCACCACTCTCGGTAGTGTAATCCTCAATAATAATATGTTGTATTTTGTGTTTCATATAAAAGCCCCTCATAATCCCGCTAAAAGACGGGAGATTCTTACTCTTATGTTATAAAGTCGACTGGGAATTTAAACCTATCAACTTTTATTTTATTTATTTTTTTGGGCGTTCCCCGGTCGGGTCGGGCTTTCCGCTATATCTTTTTTGTCTTAACCTCAGCGTCGTTGCGAGTTTACCGAAGCAATCTCCTAATTCCTAGAGATTACTTCGTCGTACCGCCTCGTAATGACGGGCTTGTTTGTCAGCTCAAAAAAGGATGCCGCTGCAATCCCTAACGCGGGCTATCAGCCAATATCTTTTTATTCCTAAAAGTCGTTTAACTTTTGTTTTTTAACTATCCCTAACCCCTACAAGGGAATGCTTACTGTTATGTTTAAAATCGCACCCTTACCTTCCTAATTACTTCAATACTTCGACTACGCTTAATACAAGTGAAGCGGAACGCTCACTCGAACGCAATACTCCGCATGAGTATGGTTCCTCCCCTTTGGGGAGTCCCGATAGCTATCGGGAAGGTGGGGCTTTTATATCTTAGCAAACGCCTGCTTTAAATCTGCTTTTAAATCCTCAATATCTTCAATACCAACAGACAAACGAATTAAATCTGCCGACACTCCTGCCGAAGCTTGTTCTGCTTCATCTAATTGTTGATGCGTTGTACTTGAAGGATGAATAATTAAAGATTTTGTATCGCCAATGTTGGCCAGCAAAGAAAAAATCTTTGTTTCGTCTGCAATGGTTTTAGCTGCATCAAATCCGCCTTTGTGTCCAAAAGTAACAATACCACTTTGTCCGTTAGGCAAATACTTTTTAGCCAATGCATTGTATTTACTACTCTCTAATCCTGGATAGTTTACCCAAGCTACTTCGTCTTGCGCTTCTAACCATTTTGCTAATTCTAAAGCATTTTCGCTATGTTGCTTAATTCTCACTGGTAAGGTTTCTAACCCTTGAATAATATTAAATGCGTTTGTTGGACTTAACGCGCCACCAAAATCTCTCAACCCTTCTAAAATTAATTTAAAGGTATAAGATGCAGCACCTAAGGTTTCGTAATACTTCAATCCATGATATCCTGCCGAAGGCTCTGTAAACTCTGGAAACTTACCGTTTGCCCAATTAAAAGTACCTGCATCTATAATAGCGCCCCCTAGAGATGTACCTTGGCCGCCTATGTATTTGGTTAACGAGTGAATAACAATATTTGCACCATGCTTAATTGGGTTTAATAATGCAGGTGTTGCCACGGTATTATCTACAATAAAAGGTACTTCTGCTGCTTTAGAATGTGCTGCTATGGCCTCTAAATCTAAAACATCTAATTTAGGATTGCCTAAAGATTCCACAAAAAACGCTCGAGTATTATCTTGAACGGCATCTGCAAAATTATCGGGGTTAGAAGCATCTACAAATGTAGTAGTTATGCCCAATCTTGGAAGTGTAACGCTCAATAAATTATAAGTACCGCCATATAAACTACTGGAAGCCACAATATGATCGCCGGCTTTTAATAGCGTTAACAATCCTGTTGCTATTGCTGCAGTACCTGAAGCAAAAACCACAGCGCCAATACCGCCTTCTACAGCTGCTAAACGTTCTTGTAGAATTTGATTGGTTGGGTTGTTTAATCGGGTATAAATAAACCCTAATTCCTGTAAAGAAAACAGGTTTGCTGCATGGTCTGAATTATTAAACACATACGATGTGGTTTGGTAAATAGGTACTGCCCTAGTGCCGCCATTGGCCGCTACATCGTGTCCTGCGTGTAATGCGTTTGTTGCTAATTTGTGATTGCTCATTTTTCTAGTTTTTTTTAGTTAATTATACCTATGATCCCGCAAAAAAAGCGGGATGAGTTCATCTTGCTATTTTGAATACATTGATTGCTGAGCAATTTTCAAAATAGAGTTTCACTAAGAAAAATGTTAAAAAGAAATATTAAAATTACATGCAGTAATTTCTTTGGGGTTATCTATCCAAACTCCGATAAATGAATCCGAGTTTAAGTAGAATTTAGCACCTTCCCCGAATGGTCGGGAGGTTGCTAAGGCTTCAAAGGGTCTATTCCCTCCACCTTTCTTGATAACATTTCAATAAGTGTTTGAACTTTGAGACTGCAAATATTGGCTCTGAAACGTTAATATCCAAATTTTCGGGAAACTATTTTTGCTTTTATAGTATTTACCTACAAAGTAGTTCTTGAAAACTACAAATGCAATGCTTGACTTTGTAAAAATTTTCAACTACCTTCGTTTAACGAAGGATATTAGCCATTAACGGACGGCGTATATCTGGTAATCCATTATGTGCCATTTAATGCGAAAATTATGAACTAAATATATTATCAATGAATAAACTCATAATTCTTATATGCATTTTCTCGACACAATTTGCTTTTGGACAAACTGACCAATTTGATGAAATCTTAAACTACTATAATTCAGCAAATGAATTTAATGGGACAGTGGTAGTTGCTACTGATGGCCACATAGACTATTTGAAAGCAATAGGACTATCGGACAGACAACAAAACAAAAAAATCAAAACTAAGACAAAGTTTAAAATTGCTTCGATTACAAAAGCTTTTACGGCAGTTTTAATTTTACAACTTTACGAACAAGGAAAAATTGATTTAAATACACCTTTTGGGAAATATTTTCCAACTTATAAGGGAAACACTAAAAATTATGTTACCATCCAACATTTATTGACTTATAGTTCAGGTATTCCAGATAAAATCGGCAAATTAGAAATGGAACCCTTTAAATCACCTATGAACATTGATGATTTTATTAATAAATATTGTAGTAGTGACATAGTAGGCAATACAGGTGAACAAAGTCATTACAGTAACACCGAATACATCATACTGACTAAAATTATCGAAGTTGTTACTCAAAAAAAATATGAAACTGTTTTGAAAGAAAATATTTTAAAACCTTTGAAAATGAATAATTCAGGTTTGCTTAACTCAAAACGTTCCATAAAAGGATTAGCTAAATCTTATTCAATTAATGATAGTACAAAAATAGCGTCAGTTGATGAACTATACTTTGTTGAGAACTACTTTGGTGCAGGTGCTATGTATTCAACTGCGGAAGACTTACTAAAATTTAATCTTGGAATATTTAAAAACAAACTTTTAAACGAAAGCAACACAAAATTAATGATTAAGCCAAATCCAAAACTCAACAATGTTGCTTTTGGTGTTTGGTATGCAGATGGGTACGGGACTTTTAGTAAACCATTTATCTATCGAACAGGCGGGATTTTAGGTGCGTGCACTAATTGGATTTATACTCTTGTCGACAAGAAAAGCATAATTGTATTTAACAATACAAATGGAACTAACCTCTATGAAATGTCAGAACAATTTTATTTAGTAAGTACAGGACAGAAATCAAATATCACTAAAGACAGAAAATAAAAAACGGCACATAACATTGGCTATAAGTAATTGCTTGTTCTCGCCTACTTACGAGAATCCTCTTGGTTTTCAGTTTGTTGTGTACTTGCAAAGTTTAGTGCTAACCCACGCAACTACTCATAGCCGAGACCGTTAAACGAACCTCCCCAGACAACCACTTTACAACAGTAAAAGCATAAACTGAAGCAAACAAGCCCCGCGCAAGGGATTGAACGGCATGTTTGAAATCCCCGACGTAGGAGGGATTGAGTAGTAAAAGCCCGACCCCTTGTGGGTTGCGCCCTAAAAAATTAAACTTGTGTTTGTAAAAATTTATCGCGAATAATTTGCCCTATAGGTCGGTTCTCTATCTTAGATTCCAGCCATGAAATTATATCTAAATATAAGAATGCGCGACTTTGATAAGGGTCGTTTTCGAACTCTTTTAATTTTTTATGAAGTTTAATAAACTCATTTTTCACCTCGTGTGGATAAATATCGCCCAAAACCCTTAAAAACTTAATAAATTCTTTTTGTACCTCGTACAAATCTTCCATTTTTATTAAAAACTTATAGGTGCTACGAATTAATACATCTAAGTTGTAATCTAGACCCGCTTCGTAATGCGCTACAAGATTTAATATTCTAGAAAAACACAACAAATCTTCGCGCATTTGTAAGGATTTGTTACTAATTATTTTGTCTAAAAAGTAGATGCATTTTCGGCTTTCGCCCGCGCCAAAATACATGCTTGCCATCTTGTAATAAAACACCATGATGTGGTGCTCGTCTATACGATTGCTGTAGCTTTTTAGTTTTTCTAAAACGTCATCAATAAGCGGTAAGCCTTCTACAAAACTACCTTCTATAAAATGTAAATTAAATTTGTTATTGTAGATGTACAAAAATGCTAAAGACTCGTTATTATCATCTAAAGGGAACCATTTTTCTTGGGTTATCGTTTCGAACTTTGAAAGCGTATCCTTAAATTTATCGTAGTGCCGTAAGTAAAATAAAGCTTCTAAAAGATAGTGGTTACCGCGCAGAAAAAACACTGGGTTTAAAACTATCATATCTTTATTCTTGTAAAATAAATCTACCCATTTAGAGGCATATTTATAACAGGACAAAAAGTCTACGGTTAAAAAGCTGTACCAAAGTTTTGCCTTGTATAGCCATAGTTTTTCCCTAAACCCTAATTTGTTAATGTCGTATTTTGGGAGCCTATCACGATAATACTTATCAATAACCTGAAATTCTTCGTCGTTCTTTACATAGCCCGTTTTTAAAAACAAACCATATAATTGCAACGATAAGTTAGAAAGCTTACTCGCCAAAACATTTTGCAGGCTTAGTTCTTTGGCTTGTATGGTTAGCTCGTCTGCTCTATTACTAATACTTCTGGTTATATATTGTGATTCTATAACTTTTTCTAGCTCTACAATCTCGTAGGCCACATTTTTTTCTTCGTGAGAGATAGCTAAATTTTTGGCCTTATCAAGAATCTTTAAGCTTTGTTTATACAAGCCTTTGTGGTATAAAATTGTGGCAAAATCTAGCTGTTCCCTAATTTGAATTCTTATGTTTTGGTGCGAAGGGTTTAAGCGTAGGCTTATTAATATTTGCTTGTAAAGGTGCGCTTTTAAATTAGATAATTGCTGTTTTTTTACAATACCTTTTTTTAAAATAGCAGACTCATCGTAGGTTTTTAGTTTATCTAAAATATTAAACAGCATTAAGAATTTTGAATCCTCGTTTACGCCTAATCTTCCTACATATAATTTGAATTGACGCTTTTCGGACTTTGAAAGCGATTTTACCAAAACAAATAAGTTATCTTTTTGCTCTTTTACCATAGTCATAAAATCAGTTTTATAAAACTGATTTTCAGTTATTTAATCTATCAATACTCCAGTTAAACGTCGTAAAAAAATGAGATGAGTAGTAGCTTTTACGAAACCAAAATATAAATTCGTATAACAATAAGAAAATATATTTTAATAAATGTCTGATAATCACGTTCAAATTTTTGACACTACCCTTCGCGATGGAGAACAAGTTCCTGGTTGTAAATTAAATACAAGCCAAAAACTAGTTATTGCTGAACAGCTTGATAAACTAGGGGTAGATATTATTGAGGCTGGGTTTCCCGTCTCTAGCCCTGGCGATTTTAAATCGGTTGAGGAAATATCTAAAATAGTAAAAAATGCAACCGTTTGCGGACTAACACGATCTGTAGAAAACGATATAAAAGTTGCAGCAGAAGCATTAAAATATGCTAAAACTCCTAGAATCCATACTGGTATTGGAACTTCAGAATCTCATATAAAATTCAAATTCAAATCGAATCAAGAAGCCATTATAGAGCGAGCTGTTAAAGCTGTAAGCTACGCTAAATCTTTTGTAGAGGATGTAGAATTTTACGCCGAAGATGCTGGAAGAACCGATAATGAATATTTAGCTCGTATTTGCGAAGCAGTAATTAAAGCAGGTGCCACTGTTTTAAATATTCCTGACACTACTGGGTATTGTTTACCAAGCGAATACGGTGCAAAAATTAAGTATCTTAAAGAAAATGTAAAAGGTATCGATAAAGCTATTTTATCATGCCATTGCCACAACGATTTAGGTTTGGCAACCGCCAACTCTATAGAGGGTGTAATTAACGGTGCACGCCAAATAGAATGTACTATTAACGGTATTGGAGAGCGTGCTGGAAATACTGCTCTTGAAGAAGTGGTAATGATTTTAAAACAACATCCGTACTTAAACTTAGACACAAAAATTCAAACTGAAATGCTGTATGGTGTAAGTCAGTTAGTGTCTGACAGTATGGGTATTTACACCCAACCTAACAAAGCTATTGTTGGCGCTAATGCCTTTGCACATAGCTCTGGAATTCATCAAGATGGTGTGATTAAAAATCGTGAAACTTACGAAATTATAGACCCCAAAGATGTGGGCGTTACAGAATCTGCTATTGTATTAACCGCAAGAAGCGGAAGAGCCGCTTTAGCTTACAGAGCTAAAAATGTAGGCTACGAATTAACTAAGTTACAGCTAGACGAGGTTTACACCAAGTTTTTAGAATTTGCCGATCAGAAAAAAGAAATTGATGATAACGATATACACCAAATAGTAGAATCTACAAAAGTGTATAACGAAATAACCTCATCGTAAATATTACAAATATGAAATTAAACATTGCTGTATTACCAGGTGATGGCATAGGACCTGAAGTTACTGCCGAAGCGGTTAAGGTACTTAAAGCCATTGGTTTGGCTTTCGAGCATACGTTTAATTTTCAATACGGCTTGGTAGGTGCTGCAGCAATTGATAAAACCAATAATCCATTACCAGAGGAAACCATCGAACTTTGTGAAAATGCCGATGCTGTTTTGTTTGGTGCTATTGGCGACACCGCTTACGATATAGATCCTGATGCTAAAACTCGTCCAGAACAAGGACTTTTACGTTTACGCAAAGCTTTAGGCCTACACACTAACGTAAGACCTGTTATAGCCTACGATGACTTATTAAACAAATCGTCTTTAAAAGTTAAGCAAATTAAAGATACCAATATTTTAATTTACAGGGAGCTTACTGGTGGTATTTACTTTGGTGAAAAAAAATTGAGTGAAGATGGTAACACAGCATCTGATATTTGTGAATACCATCGTTTTGAAATAGAGCGTATAGCCCATGCAGCATTTAAGGCGGCACAATCTAGAAAACACAAATTAACCTTGGTAGACAAAGCCAATGTATTAGAAAGCTCTAGATTATGGCGGCGCACGGTATTACAACTCGCTAAAGAGTACCCTGATGTAACCCTAGATTTTATGTTTGTAGACAATGCAGCGGTAGAGCTTATAAAAAAACCCAAACAATTTGACGTAATACTTACAGAAAATATGTTTGGAGACATTCTCTCTGAAGAAGCTAGCGTAATTGTAGGGTCTATTGGACTGTTAGCCTCTGCCTCTCGTGGAGATAAACATGCTATGTTCGAGCCAATTCACGGTGCTTACTCTAAAGCTAAAAATAAAGGTATAGCTAACCCCATAGCCTCAATTTTATCGGCAGCCATGTTGTTAGATTATTTTAATTTGGCAGACGAAGCTGCTTTGGTTCGTGAGGCTGTAGACAAATCGTTAAAACTTCACATAACAACTCCAGATTTAAATACCAAGTACGACAATATTTCTACAAGTAAAGTGGGAGATTTTATAGAAGATTTTATAAATAACCCAGAAGAAACCAATCTAAACTTTACTAACATTCACCTAGGACAATCCACCATTATTTAATTATTTTGAATTAGTCACCTTACAATTAAATACCTAAACTAAACTAAATGGAGACGTCCAGAATTAAGAGCACATTTCTAGTGCTCTTTTTTTTATTTTCAGTATTAATCTAGTACAATTTATTCTGTTAATTAACTTTTAGTAAATTTGAAAAACACGCTATTGATATAAAATTTATGGAAATATTGGGAATAGACATTGGAGGAACAGGTATGAAAGGCGCTTTGATAGACACCAAAACAGGTAAACTTACCACTGAACGTTTTAGAGTTCCCACTCCCAAATCCAGAAAGCCAGAGGATATGGCTACAGTTTTTAAAACTATTGTGGCGCATTTTAATTATAAGGGTCCTGTAGGCTGTGGATTTCCCACTATAACCCAACATGGCGTTTGTAAGTCTGTTGGCAACCTGCATCCTAGTTGGCTAAACGTGAACATAAAAGAACTTTTTAGTAAAGCCTGTGGGCTACCTGTTACCGTTATTAACGACGCAGATGCCGCTGGGTTTGCCGTAATGAACTACGGCATAGGGAAAGGCGAAAAAGGGCTAGTTGTTATTATAACTATTGGTACTGGATTAGGAAGCGGTGCCTTTTACAACGGAAAACTAATTCCCAATTTTGAGTTAGGGCAAATTCCTTACAAAAAACATATGAAAATTGAGCAATGGGCAGCAGCTTCGGTAAAAAAACGCAAGAATTTAAGCTATAAGAAGTGGGCTAAACGTTTTAATACCTTTTTAAAGTTGGTAGAGATAATAATTTGCCCCGATCTTATAATACTAGGCGGTGGTACATCTAAAAAATATGGTAAGTTTAAAAAATGGATTAAAATTAATACACCTGTAAAAGCAGCACATTTAGGCAACCATGCAGGTATTATTGGTGCAGCAACTGCCGTTACACATGAAACTTAAATACGTATTGATTGGGATATTAGTTTAAAATTTAACTAGGAAACTTATCTCTAATCTTATCCAAACTCAAATTATGAATGCTCCCAAGATGCGTATGCTTTTTTGAAGTATCGGGAACATAAGTACCATCTTGTACTTGCCCACCAATTTTTTGATAGGCTTCTCTAAAAGTTTGCCCCTCAACCACCAAAGTATTTATATTGTCTACTGTAAAAAGGTATTTATATTTATCATCATGAATATCTACATCTTTTACAATTATTTGCTGAATGGAGAAATTAAAAACATCAAGAATATCTTTTAAATCCTCGAAAGCAGCAATCATATTTTCTTTTAATAACTGAAAATCTCTATGATACCCACTTGGTAAATTATTAGTTATTAAAATCATTTCGGTTTGTAGCGCTTGTATTTTGTTGCATTTACCACGAATAAGCTCAAAAACATCAGGGTTTTTCTTATGTGGCATAATACTGCTACCTGTAGTTAATTCATCTGGAAATGAAACAAAATTAAAATTCTGGCTCATATACAAACACACATCCATAGCAAAACGAGATAAGGTATTACACAAACTACCAAACGCTGCTGCAATAGTGCGCTCGTTTTTACCACGCCCCATTTGTGCTGCCACCACGTTATATTTTAGAGTAGTAAAGCCCATTGCTTTAGTAGTTAATTCCCTGTCAATTGGGAAAGAGCTACCGTAACCAGCTGCAGAACCCAAAGGATTCTGATCTACTGTTTTTAAAGCTGCATTAAGTAAATACACATCGTCAATCATTAATTCTGCATAGGCCGAAAACCACAAACCAAATGAAGATGGCATTGCTACCTGCAAATGTGTGTAACCCGGTAAAACTTTGTCCTTGTAGGTTTCTGCTAAATCTAAAAGTGTATCAAATAAGGTTTTTGTTTTAGTTTGAATTAGTTTTAAATTCTCTTTGTAATACAAATGGCAAGCCACCAAAACTTGATCGTTTCTAGATCGTGCTGTATGTATTTTTTTTCCAACATCGCCCAAAGACTTTGTAAGTTCAAACTCTATTTTAGAGTGCACATCCTCAAATTGTGCTTCTATTTCAAAAGTGCCAGTTTCTATTTCATTTGCTAAAATATCCAGACCTCCCAACAGTTTTTCTAATTCTTCAGAAGTTAAAATACCAATGCTTTCCAACATTTTAGCATGCGCTTTAGATGCTATTACATCGTACTTTGCAATATGTATGTCTATTTCCCTATCGTTACCAACGGTAAATTGTTCTATTTTTTTGTCTATTGATATGCCTTTGTCCCAGAGTTTCATTTCCTAAAATTGTTTATTTGTTGATGTGTCGGATTGTTCAAACGAGTACACGATTTAACAATTCAACATAAATCTGTATACCTTCTTCTATTTCGTTTATAAGAATAAATTCATCGGCCGAATGTGAACGCGTACTGTTACCCGGTCCTAATTTTAAGCTAGGACAAGATAATACTGCTTGGTCTGAAAGCGTTGGGGAACCATATGTTGTTCGTCCCATGGCAATTCCTGCTTTCACCAAATCGTGCTCCATAGGAATTGATGATGAATTTAATCGTAAACTTCGTGGAATTATTTTAGACACAGGTGCTTTTTCCTGTAAAATATTTGCTATTTCTGCATTACTGTACGCATCGTTTACACGCACATCAATCACTAAATCTACATGCCCTGGCACCACATTATGCTGATTTCCTGCATTAATTTGAGTTACTGTTAATTTTACATCGCCTAAAGCTTCAGAACTTTTTTCGAACTTAAAATCCTTAAACCATTGCAACGCTTCTATACTATTGTAAATGGCGTTATTATCGTTAGGGTGTGCCGCATGGCTTGGTGTACCTTCTATTACAGCATCAAAAACAACTAAGCCTTTTTCGGCTACTGCTAAATTCATCAAGGTTGGTTCGCCTACAATGGCCACATCTACTTTTGGAATTATGGGCAGCATACTATTTAGTCCATTTGGCCCGCTATTTTCTTCTTCCGCGGAAGCGACAATCACTAAATTATACTTTAAATTTTTTTGATTGTAAAAATTAGTAAACGTAGCTATTAAAGACACTAAACAACCGCCTGCATCATTACTGCCTAAACCGTATAATTTTCCATCTTCTACAATAGCCTTAAAGGGATTTTTACTGTATGCCGAATTTGGTTTTACCGTATCGTGGTGCGAATTTAACAATAGTGTAGGTTTACCCTCATCAAAATATTTATTGGTTGCCCAAACGTTATTTTTGGTGCGTTTGTAACTTATGTTGTAATGCTTGAACCAATCTTCTATATGCGCTGCCGTTTTATCTTCTTCTGAGGAAAAAGATTGGGTTTCAATGAGTTTTTTAAGCAACTCAATTGCGTGTTCTGTTAACTTATCTATCATAAAAATAAGGTTGTAAATTTTTGATTTTTATTAATCATAACAGTAGAATTCCCTATAAACACTCTAGAAACCCCGTTCTCTATAGCATGATAACAGTTCGCTAATTTAGGTAACATGCCATCATGAAAAACACCATTATGCTTTAACGTCTCGTAAGTGCCGTAATCCATATGTTCAATAATGGAATCGTCATCATCTACAGACATTAATACACCGTTTTTCTCAAAACAATAGTATAGTTCTACCTTATAAAATTTTGATAATCCTACTGCTAGTTCAGAGGCTATAGTATCGGCATTTGTATTTAAAAGTTGTCCGTTTTTATCATGCGTTATTGCACAAAAAACAGGCGTTACATTATTTTCTAATAAAATACTGATAACTTTTGCATTTACCTTTTTAACATCGCCTACAAAACCATAATCAACCTTTTTAACAGGGCGCTTAACTGATACTATGGTATTGCCATCTGCCCCAGAAAAACCAATAGCATTACAGTTATTTGCTTGTAATTTTGCCACAATACTTTTATTGATTTTACCAGCGTACACCATGGTAATAATATCTAAAGTTTCTGCATCTGTAACTCGTCTACCATCCACCATATTTACTGGAACATCCATACTTTTAGCCATTTTAGAGGCTAGTTTACCGCCACCATGCACCAATAATTTATGACCTTTTACAGTTGAAAATTGAGATAGAAACTTTTCTAAAGCTGCTTCATCATCAATAATATTACCTCCTACTTTTATAATTTTTAAAGTTTCCATTCTAAAGGTTTTCTAATAGTTTTTTAAGTACTAATTGTGCTGCAAAAGTTCTATTATTGGCTTGTTGAATTACTAAGGAACTATCTGAATCTAAAACCGCATCTTCAACTACCAAATTACGTCTTACTGGCAAGCAATGCATAAACTTAGCATTACCAAGTTTTTCCTTAGTAATCATCCAATTGGGGTCTGTATTTTTTACTTTTCCATAGTCTTCAAAAGAACTCCAGTTTTTGGTATATACAAAATCTGCATCCTTAAACGCCTCTTCTTGATTATGATACACTACTGTATCCCCTGTAATTTGTGGGTTTAAATTGTAGCCTTCAGGATTGGCAATAACGAATTCCACATCCATTTTATGCATTGCCTGCACAAAACTATTGGCCACGGCATGTGGCAAAGCCTTTACGTGTGGCGCCCAACTTAAAACAACTCGTGGTCGCGCTACTTTAGCGTGTTCGGAAATTGTAATGGCATCGGTTAACCCTTGAAGTGGGTGCCCTGTGGCACTTTCCATGTTAACTATAGGTACAGATGCAAATTCTATAAACGATTTTAAAACTTGTTCGCTTTCGTCTTTTGCTTTATCGGTTAGTGTTGGAAATGCCCTTACGGCTATAATATCGCAATATTGAGATACTACGGCTGCAGCTTCCTTAATGTGTTCTGCTGTGTTACCATCCATAACTGTACCATCGCCAAACTCTATACCCCAAGCATCTCCAGACACATTCATTACAATAGGATCCATTCCTAAATTTAGTGCTGCTTTTTGGGTGCTTAACCGCGTACGTAAACTGGAATTGAAAAATAATAACCCTAAGGTTTTGTTTCTACCTAATTCTTTATGTTTTAATGGATTTGATTTTAATGATTTTGCTTCTTCAATCCATGTATCAATATTATCTATATCGTGTATTGATGTGTAATGTTTCATTTATTTTTTACTTTATTTTGGTAAACGGCACCTTATTCTCCATAGCATTTACTATAAAATTATCTTCTAACCCGTTTACAATCCATGTTTCTATATTTGCTTTTTTAGCGACAGAGGCAGCTTCAATTTTTGATGCCATTCCTCCGCTACCATGTGAAGATTTTGAGTTTACCACTTCGTTTTCTAAATGTGCAAAATCTACAACTTCCTTAATTGTCTTTGGGTTTCCGTTATGTATCGATACTTTGGTATAAATACCATTTGTATTAGTTGCTATAATAAACAAATCTACATTTAGAAGTGATGCTGTTAATGCGCCTAACTTATCGTTATCGCCAAATTTAATTTCATCTGTAGCTACTGTATCATTTTCATTAATTATAGGAATATAGTTGTTATTTACCAGCACATTAATTGTGTTTGTAATATTGCTTCTACTTTCCTTTTTTTCAAAATCAGAATAGGATAACAAACACTGCGAACTCAACAACCCATATTCCCTAAAAATCTCTTGATAAATCCGAATTAAATGCGGCTGCCCTATAGATGCCAAGGCTTGTTTTACAAAAACTTCTTCTTGTTTGCTTTCTAGCTTTACAAACTGTTTTGCAACGGCAATAGCTCCAGAACTCACAATTATAAACTCGCAAGTGTCTTGAAGATTAGCGATTTGATTTGCAATATCTTCAATTTTGCCCCTGGAAATATTATCAGTTTCCTTAGTTAAGGTGTTTGATCCTATTTTTAATAATATTCGTTTTTTCTTCATTATTTAAAACTTCGCCAGAACTAAATCATCCTTTTTTTTTGATAATAATAAATACTGACTTATTTCTTAAACGCCCGTTACAGGCCTGCACTTTATCTTATTTGTCCGTTTCCATGCACGTACCATTTATTGGTAACCAAATGTTGTAAACCTATTGGCCCACGTTGGTGCAATTTATCTGTACTTATGGCTAATTCTCCACCTAAACCCAATTGTCCGCCATCTGTAAAACGCGTTGAGGCGTTATGGTATACTGCTGCTGTATCTACATTTTCCATAAATAACTTTGCCTCAGCTTCATTGGTTGTTATGATGGAAGAGGAATGACCGCCAGAATATTTGTTAATTTTAGTAATAGCTGCTTGGGTAGAACTAATCTCGCCAATAAGAATTTTATAATCTAAAAACTCTTCGTACCAAATGTTGTCTGATTGTAGTGCTTCCACTCCATTTTCTTTTGAAATGGTGTTGTCTCCTAAAACTTCAATTTTAGAAGCTTTTAATTTTGAAATTAGCGTGTTTACAAATTCATTTTTATTTGGCACATCCTTATCAATCAGCACTTTATCTACCGCATTACACGCCGAAATTTTTGATTTTCCATTGATAATCACATCCAAAGCAATATTTATATCTGCTGCTTTATGCACATACACAAAATTATTGCCACGTCCGCTTACAATTACGGGGCAAGTAGCATGTTGCTTCACAAAAGCAATTAAACGTTCGCCACCACGAGGCACAATTAAATCTACGTTTTGGGTTGGTTTCTCTAAAAACGCTTGAGTTTCGGTTCTGTTGAATTCTAAATATTCTACCCAATCGGTTGAAGTTGCATTTTCTTTTAAAGCCTGATGCCATAAAGCAACAATCTTCAGGTTTGAATTTAATGATTCCTTACCGCCTTTTAATAAAATTTTGTTTCCTGACTTAAATGCAATTCCAGCAGCCTCAACCGTAACATCTGGACGCGATTCGTAAATAATCAATACCGTACCAAAAGATGCTGTTTTGTTATACACTTGCATCCCGTTATGGTGTTTAAAACTAAACCGCACAACACCAACCGGATCGTCTTGAGAAGCCAAATGCGTTACCGATTTAATCATTTCATCAACTTTAGCATCGTCTACCTTTAAACGATCGAACATTGAAATATCATCACCTTTGTAGGCCTCTAAATCTTTTTTATTAATAGCGATTATGGCGCTTCTCTCTTGTTCTAAAAGTTCTGCCATTCTAAGTAAAACGGCGTTTCTTTTTTCTATGGACAATAAGGTGTTCATGGTTGCTTGTTATTGGTTGCTTATTGTTTATTAACTATACTAAAGCTTTTTTTAAAGCCTCAAAAAATTGATCAATATGTTGTTTTTCAATATTTAATGGCGGTAAAATTCGCAACAGGTTTTTATTGGCTGCACCACCTGTAAAAATATGGTGATTATAAATTAGCTTTTTCCTCAATTCGCCTACTTCAAAGTCGAATTCCAAACCTAGCATTAAACCTCTACCTTTAATAGTTTTTATCTGCGGAATAGTTTTTGCTATTGCCATAAAATAGTCTGACATCGCATTTACATTATCCATTAGCTGCTCTTCTTCAATTGTGTGTAACACAGCTAAACCCGCTGCACATGCTAAATGATTTCCACCAAACGTAGTGCCCAACATCCCGTATTTCGCTTCAATATCTGGATGAATTAAAACACCACCAACAGGAAAACCGTTCCCCATGCCTTTGGCGATAGAAATAATATCTGGCGTTACATTATAATGCTGAAATGCAAAGAATTTACCCGAGCGCCCATAACCAGATTGCACCTCATCGGCAATAAACATGGTATTATTGGTTTTGCATAATGCAAATACTTGTTCAAAAAAATCAGCTGTTCCTTGATCCAATCCGCCAACGCCTTGAATAAACTCTACGATAACCGCACAAACATCGCCTTTTTCCAATTCTGCTTTTACACCTAAAATATCGTTTAGTTCTAAAATAGTAACTTTTTGTTGTGCATTAATGGGTGCAATAATATTCTTATTGTCCGTAACTGCTACAGCTGCCGAAGTACGGCCATGAAACCCATTTTTAAAAGCTAAAACACGAGATTTTCCAGTTTTAAAAGATGCTAATTTCAGGGCATTTTCATTAGCTTCAGCTCCAGAATTACATAAAAACAATTGGTAACCTCTACACCCCGATAAATCCTCAATTTTATCAGCAAGCTGTTCTTGTAACGGATTTTGTATGGCGTTAGAATAAAAGCCTAACGTTTCAACCTGATTGGTTACCGCTTTTACATAATTAGGATGCGCATGCCCTATGGAAATTACAGCATGCCCGCCGTACAAATCTAAATACTCAGCTCCTTTTTCATCATAAACATGAATACCTTTGCCCGAAACTGGGGTTACATCATATAATGGATAAACGTCAAATAACGGCATTTTAAGTTGTTTTAAGTTGATTAATCTTTTCAAAAGAAGCCACAATGCCCTGTATTAAAGCAGAACTTAATCCTTGGTGCTCCATGGCATTTAGTCCCTCTATAGTGCAACCACTAGGTGTTGTTACGCGGTCTATTTCCTGTTCTGGGTGTCTTCCAGATTCTATCAATAAACTCGCAGCACCATAGCAGGTTTGTGTTGCCAATTCATGAGCCTGTTCAGCTTCAAAACCTAACTGAATAGCACCTTGCGTTGTAGCACGAACCAAACGCATCCAAAACGCTATGCCGCTAGCACAAATAACAGTTGCGGCTTGTATTAACTCCTCAGGAATTATTAATGTGGTGCCTAATTGGTTAAATATAGTTTCGGCCATCTCAACTTTATCTTGTGCCTTAGAGTTAGCGGCAATACAGGTCATGGATTTTCCTATAGAAATCGCAGTATTGGGCATTACTCTAATAATGTTGGTGTCGCTTCCTAAAATCCTTTCAATTCTAGAAATTTCTACACCTGCTGCAACCGACATCACTACATGGTTATCAGTTAATTTAGGTTTTACAAGTTCCAAAACTTTATCTATGTGTCTTGGCTGTAGCGCAAAAATCACAATATCAGATTTTTCAACCGCCAAAACATTATCGCTCGTTACCGTTACATAGTCCTCTTCATTAAAAACTTTAACTGCTGCTGTGTTCTTATCACTTAAATACAAGGAAGTAAACGATTTGTTACTTATAAGTCCTTTTGCGATAGAACTCCCTAAATTTCCAGTTCCAATAATGGCTATTTTCATAATAGTAAAAAGAAGCCTCCCCTAATCCTCCAAAGGAAGGGAGTACTTACTCGTATTTTAAATTATTATTTTCATTTTTCAACTTCTATCTTTCTTGGTGCAACCCAAATGTAAAATTAGATCAGAGTAAAATTCCTCCCCTTCGGGGAGTTTAGGTGGGGCTTCTTAAAAGTAAGTAGCCTTCAACCCTAATCCTGTGGTTTCTTCCAAACCGAACATTAAATTCATATTTTGTACTGCTTGTCCTGATGCGCCTTTTAATAAATTATCTATACAACTTGTAATCAACAATTTACCGTTATGTTTATGCAAATGCACCAAACATTTATTGGTGTTTACTACTTGTTTCATATGTAAAAAATCGTCTGAAATAAATGTAAATTTAGCATCCTTGTAAAACGATTTGTAAATGGTTTTTGCATCGTCAACACTACCTTCAAAATCGGTATAAATTGTTGCGAAAATGCCTCTAGAAAAATTACCTCTATTGGGCATGAACAAAATTTCTGAAGAAAAATTATTTTGTAATTGTTTTACTGACTGATGAATCTCTCCTAAATGCTGATGCGTAAACGGTTTGTAATACGAAAAGTTATTATCGCGCCATGTGTAATGCGTGGTTGCAGATAACGATGTTCCCGCTCCAGTAGCGCCTGTAACTGCATTAATATGCACATCGTTATTTAGTAAATCAGCAGCAGCCAATGGCAACACACCTAATTGAATGGCTGTAGCAAAACACCCAGGGTTTGCTATATAATTCGCGTTTTTTATGTTGGATTTGTTAAGTTCTGGTAAGCCATATACAAAGGTTTTACCATTAAAAGCTTTATCGGCCTCTAATCTAAAATCGTTTCCTAAATCGATAATTTTTGTAACATCCGAAAACGTATTTGCAGATAAAAATTTCACAGAATTCCCGTGTCCCAAACACAAAAATAATACATCAACATTAGGATTTACAGTATCAGTAAATTTTAAATCCAAACTTCCCACTAAATCTTGGTGCACTTTACTAATATTGTTTCCTGCATTACTGGTGCTAAACACAAAATCTATTTCGGTATTTGGGTGATGGATTAACAATCTAATTAATTCCCCTGCTGTGTAACCAGCACCACCAATAATTCCTACTTTAATATTCTTCATTTTGAAATTTTTTTCCAAACCAGTTGGATTTTAAAAAATCTAACAAGTCCTGATACGATTATTACGAATTTACTTGTCTGTAAATTTTATTCTGATTTCCTAAAATTTTAATGAAGCCTTTAGCGTCATCGGCAGTCCACGCTTTGTTTTCTTCGCCATAACTACCAAACTTAGCACTCATTAAATCATGCTTCGAACTTATACCATCTAACTGAAAATGATATGGTTTTAAAGTTACAAACACATCTCCCGTAACCTTATCTTGACTGTTTTGCAAAAAGGCTTCAATATCTCTCATTACAGGATCTAAATATTGCCCCTCGTGCAGGTGCATGCCATAAAAACTAGATAAATATTCTTTATGCTGTAATTGCCATTTAGTAAGTGTATGCTTTTCTAATAAATGGTGTGCTTTAATGGTAATTAAGGCTGCGGCTGCCTCGAAACCAACACGCCCTTTAATACCAACTATGGTATCTCCAACATGTATATCCCTACCAATAGCATACACAGAAGCTAGGTTGTTTAGCACTTCAATATTTATTTCTGGTGTATTTTCAATACCATTAACCGCTACCAGTTCACCTTTTTCAAAAGTTAATTTTACTTTTTCGTCTTCTGCGTGTTTTAATTGCGAAGGGTATGCTTCGTTAGGCAGAGGTTTTTCAGACGTTAAAGTTTCTGAGCCACCAACACTAGTACCCCAAAGCCCTTTGTTTATAGAATATTTTGCTTTTTCCCAAGACATATCGATACCATTTGCCTTTAAATAGTCTATCTCTTCTTGCCTTGTTAATTTTTGGTCTCTTATTGGCGTAATTATTTTAATTTCTGGAGCAAGTGTTTGAAAAATCATATCGAATCGTACTTGGTCGTTTCCTGCACCAGTACTTCCATGCGCTATATATCCCGCTCCTATACTTTTGGCATACTCCACAATTTCAATGGCCTGTATAATACGTTCGGCACTTACAGATAGCGGGTACGTATTATTCTTTAATACATTACCAAATATTAAATACTTTACTACTTTTTGATAAAATGTGGCTACAGCATCAATATTCTTATAGGTGGTAACACCCATTTTATAGGCGTTATTTTCTATGTGTTGTATTTCCTCATCTGTAAATCCTCCTGTATTTACACTTACGGCATGCACATCATATTCTTTTGATAAACTTACCGCACAATACGATGTGTCTAGTCCGCCACTGTAGGCTATTACTAATTTTTTCATTTTATTGTTTTTTTTTCTGCTCCTGCCTGTTGGCAGACAGGAAAGCGTGAATCTATTTTTTATCCTTTTTTAAGAACATGGTTTCCTTAATATGCTTTAATCTATTAAAAACCTTTTCTTTTACTTTTTTAATTTCTTTTTTTCCTTGCTTATCGGGGTCATAAAGCATGCCTGTGCACAAACACAACTTTCTGTTTGTTCTTGTTAAAACATCATAGTTTTTACAGGTTTGGCAGCCATCCCAAAACGTTTGGTCGTCTGTTAACTCTGAAAAAGGTACTGGTTTATAACCCAAATCGCTGTTCATTTTCATAACTGCTAATCCTGTTGTAATACTAAACACTTTAGCGTCAGGAAACTTAGTTCTAGAATGTTCGAAAATTTTATGTTTAATTTTTTTAGCCAACCCAACACCTCTGTAATCGGGATGTACTATTAAGCCAGAGTTGGCTACAAATTTACCATGACCCCATTTTTCTATGTAACAAAATCCAGCAAATTTATCGCCATCTAATGCAATAACAGCGTTACCGTTTTCCATTTTTGTAGCAATATATTCTGGTGTACGTCTAGCAATACCTGTACCTCTTACTGTTGCAGACTCTGCAATAGTTTCGCAAATTATCTCTGCGTATTTTATATGTGATATATCGGCTATTACAACCTTCATTTTCCTAACTTAAATTTAATATACTTGATTTAATTTTTCTTTAATGCTGAACTGGACTCACCTAGTTCGAATAAATAGATACATACCCTTACGGGCGACGAGGAAAATTGCGGCGCATATTAAATGTGTTGTTAATTATTGAATTAACTTTATTTTGAACTGCTATGATAAGAAAATTGGACACTTTATTGAAAAAATTAAAATTACGTTTTGGTTTTACTAATTTAAATATTAGAAACGGCGGCGACTGCGCGTGGGCAAACCGGGAGTAGTACAACGTATTTTATTTTTTAAATTTTTCATGAAGTAAAACTAAGACTTTAATTTTATAAAAGCCTATAAATGATGTGGTTTTTGATAAAAATTATATAAATCTCTTTTTTTTTAAGATTTTGTTTTAGAAAATTTAAAAATCGAGGGTTTTGCTATAAAAAATGCACACTAAACACAACACAGCTTAAATAGATGGATATGATATTAATTTAACTCCCTAACCCAAATATTTCTATAACTTACTGGGCTGCCATGGTCTTGTAGAATTATTGACCCGTCTCCATGAGGTTTATTTTTAGGCCAACCAATATATTCGGTAGTGCCTTTTATTTCAAAATGGTCTTGTATCAAAACACCATTATGCAATACGGTTATGGTTGCAGCCTTTGTTTTTTCGCCCTCTTGATTGAACTCAGGCGCGTGGTAAATAATATCATAACTATTCCATTGCCCTGTTGGTACAGAGGCTTTCGCCAAAGGCACCGACTGTTTGTACACAGATCCTACTTGCCCATTTACATAAGTATCATTATTGTTGTTATCTAAAATTTGTACCTCGTAACGCTCTTGAAGAAACACACCACTATTGCCCCTGTTTTGGCCATCGCCCTTAATGTGCTTTGGAGATTTCCATTCCAGATGCAACTGCACAGATCCAAATTTCCTTTTAGATTTTATGGTTGCATTCAAGGTATCGTTTGTTCTATGTACAATCATACTTTTATCATTTTTGTCTAAAATCCAAGTCACCGCGCCATCATAATTAACAGGTGCCCATGCATCCAAATTACTCCCATCAAACAACACAATAGCATCACTTGGTGCGCCGTTCTGTCCAGTTGGATGTACTGTTGGTGGTACTGGTGAGTAAAATTCGGTGTCTTCGGGTTTTACGGGCTCTACTAACTCTTCTATAATTTCCTCTTTTAAAACTGCTTTAGGCTCTTTTTGTTCTTGCTTACAATGTAAAAGCAAAAGCCCCATAAACACTACTAAAACTCTTTTCATACTTATTTAGTTTAAATGCCCAAAATACGCTTCAAATAATCTTCATCAATAGCACCACCCGCAAAATCATCAAAACTACGTGTGGCAGCTTCAATAATATGTTTTTTAATAAATGGCGCACCTTCTTTTGCGCCTTGTTCTGAAGATTTTATACAGCACTCCCATTCCATAACTGCCCATAAATCCAATCCGTATGTAGTTAATTTTGAAAAAATTCCACTGAAATCTACCTGACCGTCACCTAATGAACGGAAACGTCCTGCGCGGTCTTTCCAATCAGTATAACCTCCATAAACCCCTTGTTTACCAGTTGGGTTAAACTCCGCATCCTTTACATGAAACGCGCGAATACGCTCATGATAAATATCTATAAAAGCCAAATAATCTAACTGTTGTAGCACAAAATGGCTGGGGTCGTACAATAAATTGGCACGAGCATGGTTTCCCGTAGCTTCCAGAAAACGCTCATACGAAATGCCATCGTGCAAATCCTCTCCAGGGTGCAATTCATAACACACATCTACACCCTGTTCATCAAAATGATTTAAAATTGGTAGCCAACGTTTTGCCAATGCCGCAAATCCCATATCCACCAAACCGTTGGGGCGCTGTGGCCACGGATATACAGTGTGCCACATTAATGCTCCCGAAAATGTAGCATGCGCATTTAACCCTAAACGTGCGCTCGCAGTACCCGATTTCTTCACAAAATCTATTGCCCATTCGGTTCTGGCTTTTGGGTTGCCTCTTACGGCTTCTGGCGCAAACCCATCAAACATGGTATCATAGGCAGGATTTACCGCTACCAACTGCCCTTGTAAATGGGTTGACAATTCGGTTATTTCTAATCCGTATGAATTTACTTTTCCTTTCAATTCATCGCAATATACTTGACTTTCAGCCGCTTTATCTATATCAATTAAATTGCATTCCCACGTTGGGATTTGTATGCCTTTATAACCCAAATCTGAAGCCCATTTACACATACCCTCCAACGAATTAAACGGTGCTTCGGTTCCTGCAAATTGCGCTAAAAAAACCGCTGGTCCTTTTAATGTTTTCATTCCCTCCAAACCTCCCCAAGAGGGAGGAATTTTATTAGTTAATATTTATTTTTTTTGCGTTACCACAAGGGTCGGGCTTTCACTACTCAATCCCTCCTGCGTCGGGGATTTCAAACAAGCCGTTCAATCCCTAACGCGGGTATATCCGCCAACTTTAGTTTTTAACCTAGTTTATTTTCGTCCAAGCCGCATTATTCCTGTCACTTTCCACAGCGGCATAAATAAATTTCATACCACGCACACCATCTTCAATAGTAGGATAATCTGGTTTATTAATAGACTGTCCATGATTAACCGCATTCACATGTGTTGCAAAATTCTTGTAAATGGTAGCAAACGCTTCCAGATACCCTTCTGGATGTCCAGCAGGAATTCTACTTACTTCCAAAGCTTCCTCATGCAGTCCGTTGCCGTTTGGTGTGTAGATTTTCTTAGGCTCTTCTAACCATCTTGTAATTAATTCATTGGGGTTTTCTTGATACCATTCCAAACTGCCTTTAGTGCCATACACCTTAATGCCTAGGTTATTTTCTTCTCCTAAAGCAATTTGTGAAATAGAAATTGTACCCTTTGCCCCATTTTCCATACGTATTAGCATGTTACCATCATCATCTAAAACACGTCCTTCACCAAACCGTCCTAAATCGGCTGCAATTTCTTCAATTTTTAATCCTGTAATGTATTCAATTAAATTTTCGGCATGTGTACCAATATCGCCCAAAGCACCACCTATTCCCGATTTTTTTGGATCTACTCTCCAAGCAGCTTGTTTTTGATCGGTTTTTTCCAAAGATGTAGATAACCACCCTTGTAAATACTGTGCTTGTATTTTCCTTATAGTCCCCAACTCACCTTTAGCCACCATAGCTCTGGCTTGTTTTACCATAGAATTACCTGTGTAATTATGGGTTAATGCAAATAATTTTCCGCTTTTGGCAATCACTTTTTGTAATTCCTCAGCTTCTTCTAAAGTAAGTGTTACGGGTTTATCGCACACCACGTGAAACCCGTTCTCCAAAGCCATTTTAGCAGGTGGAAAGTGCATATGGTTTGGTGTTACTATGGCGACAAAATCCATTCTAGTAGCTTCTGGTAATGCTTTTTCTTTTTCAATCATTTCTTCAAACGTACCGTAGCATCTACTTTTCTCTAAGTTTAAAGCCAATCCTGATGCAATCGATTTTTCTGCAGTACTACTAAACGCGCCACAAACCAACTCAATCATACCGTCTATTGCAGCCGCTTTTCTGTGTACATCGCCAATGAACGAACCAGTGCCGCCACCAACCATTCCCATTCTTAATTTTCTACTCATAACTATTTAAACTTCAAAAGTTTTCTGTCTTTTTTTCATATACATATGCAATCCTAAAAATGCTACGATAAGTATCGCAGGTAAAATAGACATGGTTCGTAGCGCTTCCGCAGCACTTGCATTATCCATTAAATTACCCATTACAGGTAAGACGATTGATACTGAAAACATGCCTGCTCCTCCCATAATAGAAAGTCCTAAAGCACCTGTTTCTGGTAAATACTCTGCCACAAAACCAAGCATTGTTGGCCAGAAAAATGTAACGCCTACCGCAAATACTGCAGCCGCAAAAAACGTCATTCCGCCACTAGTTACGGTTAATAACCACAATCCAATAAAAGTGAATATTGCTGAATATAACAACATTCCCGAAGGACTCAATTTATGTACAACCTGACCTGCAAACAAACGCCCCAACGCCATAATACCATTAATAAACGCCAATACCAATAAAGGTTTAGCAACCGACTCTTTTAATAACGACTCTATACGCTGTGTTGTACCAAGTTCTGATGCTGCGGTTAAAAACATACACGCCACCATGAATAAAAATAATGGTTTTAATACACTTGAAAACATTTTTTGGTTACTAATTCCTAACTGAACTCGTTCGGTAACAGGAATTTTTTGACCAAAAAACAACACTCCATAAATAACCAACGGAATGAATAACGCACCTACCATAACTTGCCAACTTAGGCCCAAAACATCCATGATTAGCCAACCTAAAATCGCTCCGATTACAATGCCCCCCGGAAACCATACATGAAACCTATTTAACATTTTAGTTTTTTGCTCAGGATACATAGATGCTACCATGGGGTTTAATGCTGCTTCAACAAATCCATTACCAATTCCTATGAACAAAGTGGCTATAAATAAAGACGTCATAGAATCTGCTAAAAGTGTTAAAACAATACCAACAGCATGTGTTAAAAATGCCATCCACGTTATTTTTTTTATACCTAATAAATCTACTAAAGGCCCACCAATAATCATGGCTATTGTAAATCCAAAAAAGGCCGGCGCAAAGGCATAACCTATTTGCTCTAGGGTAAGCCCTATACCTTCTGGACCAAAAACAGTTTCTAGTCTTGCGCGAATAGCAAATGTCATTGCTGTTGTAATTAACGCTAAACAGCTGGCTATAAACAATCTATTCTTATTAATGTTTTTCATATGCGTTTAGTTTGGTCTGGTTTTTTTAAGACAGTTGTTTGCCTACTTTTATTAATAAATCTCGCGTTAGTGCAATACCCCTATCTTCAGAAACCTTAGTGCCTTCAAACTCAATACCTACGAAACCTTTGTAATTTGCATCCTTTACCATTTTCATCATCCTGTGGTAATCTATTGTAGTTTCGTTGCCTTTATCATCAAACGCATAAGATTTTGCGCTTACTGCTTTAGCAAACGGCAATAATTCTTCCATACCCTTATACCTATTGTAAGCTTCTAGACAGTTGCGCGCTTCATCTTTCGTAATACAAAAATTACCAAAATCTGGCAAAGTGCCACAATTGTCTTGCTTTACCTTTGAGAATACTTTAAACATCCATTCACCATTTGAAGAAAAGCCCCCATGATTTTCAACTAAAATATTTATGTTAGCGCCTTTAGCATACTCCGACAACTGTTCTAAAGAGTCTACCGCTGCTTTGGCAGCATCTGTTTTATCAACACCTCCCGCTAAATTAACACGAATAGCATGACAGCCTAAAAAGTGAGCCGCATCTACCCATTTATGATGATTTTTAATGGCCTGCAATCTTGTTTTTGTATCTGCATGGGCCAATGCCCCTTCGCCATCAACCATAATTAACACATTTTGCTGACCTTCAGCATTTGCACGAGTATTCATCTCTTTTAAATAAGCCTTATCTGTTGCCTTATCTTTAAAAAAAGCATTCACATATTCCAAACCTTCACATCCAAAACTCCTCGATTTTGCTGCAAAATCAAGAGCATCCATCTTCTTATCAAATAAAGCCCGATGTAATGACCATTGCGCTAAAGAAATTTTAAAAAATAAATCGTTCTTTTTTAAAGATGCCTGGTTTTCTTCTTTTAAGATTATACGTTTTTCTTTTGAATTCTTACACGCATACAAACCAAGAGTGGATAATACGATACCCGATTGGGAGGCTTTTACAATAAAATCTCTTCGTTTCATATAACTGGTATATTAATTATCATAAAGTTGCTTTAAAACATTTAACTAAAATCCTTTTTGCTATTCTTTAATTGAAAATCATTTTAACAATAAAGCAACACAAAATAGTTAATTTTAAATTTATATTAATATTTTTATGAGCAATATTGCTTTTTTATTAAAAAATCACTCAAATATTACTAAATTATCATTTTAATTGTGTAGCAACGAATATGGACAATAAATTAAAATCGGAAACCTCTAAGTATGATGCCATAGTTATTGGCACAGGGATTTCCGGAGGATGGGCAGCTAAAGAACTTTGCGAAAACGGACTTAAAACATTGGTCCTAGAACGAGGTAGACCAGTTAAGCATATAGATGATTACCCCACTATGAACTTAGACCCATGGGATATGGAATTTAGAGGCGATCCTACCACAGAACAAAAAGCTAGACAATATAAACAAGCTAGAACAGGTTATGTTGTTAAACAAGATTCCAGACATTGGTTTGTAGATGATTTTGAACACCCTTATAATGAAAAAAAACGCTTTGACTGGATACGCGGCTATCATGTTGGTGGGCGTTCTATTATGTGGGGCAGACAAAGCTACAGGCTTAGCGATTTAGATTTTGAAGCCAATAAAAAAGATGGCTATGGTGTAGATTGGCCTATTCGCTATAAAGATATTGCGCCTTGGTATAGCTATGTGGAAAAACACGTTGGTATTAGTGGTGAAGCATTAGGTTTACCTCAATTACCCGACAGTATTTTCGAGCCACCTATGGAATTAAATTGTGTTGAGGAACACCTTAAAGAACAACTTGCCAAAAACCAAGGACGCGTTTTAACTATTGGAAGAGTAGCACATATAACTGGAGATACGCCCCACGAAGGTCGTGGCAAATGCCAATATAGAAACAGATGCAGGCGCGGATGCCCATATGGCGGTTATTTTAGCAGCAACTCTAGTACAATACCCGCTGCTGAACGCACTGGAAATATGACGTTAAGACCGCATTCTATAGCTTACGAAATTGTTTACGATGCTAACCAAAAAAAAGCTACTGGTGTAAAAATAATTGATGCTGAAACTAAAGAAAAGTTAGAGTTTGAGGCAGATATTATTTTTTGTTGCGCTTCTGCAATGGCTTCTGCTGCTATTTTAATGCAGTCAAAATCAGAAAGATTTCCCAATGGCTTAGGCAATGACTCTGGAGAGTTAGGGCACAACATTATGGATCACCATTTAGGTTCTGGCGCTTCAGGCACTATAGATGGCTACGAGGATAAATACTATAAAGGAAGACGACCCAATGGCATTTACATTCCTCGTTTTAGAAACTTGGGCGATAAAAAAAGCGAACAAAAGGACTTCTTAAGAGGTTACGGTTATCAAGGAGGCGCAGGCAGACACGGCATTTCAGAGCATGTTGCTGAACTTGGTTATGGTGCAGAATTTAAAGAAAAACTATTAGAGCCAGGACCTTGGCGCATGCACCTTGGCGGTTTTGGAGAGTGCCTACCTTACCATGATAATAAAATGACTTTAAACTACGAAAAGCTAGACGAATGGGGGTTGCCTACCATAACATTTGATGCTGAATGGAAAGAGAATGAATTTAATATGCGAAAAGACATTATAAACCAAGCTGTGGTTATGCTTGAAAAAGCAGGGTTTAAAGATATTAAAACCTTTGATAGACCCGCCGCACCTGGCATTGGCATACACGAAATGGGAACTGCAAGAATGGGGCGAGACCCTAAAACTTCGGTTTTAAATAAATACAATCAAATTCATAGTGTACCAAACGTTTATGTTACAGATGGCGCCTGCATGACATCAGCAGGATGCCAAAATCCATCTTTAACCTATATGGCATTAACTGCAAGAGCAGCAAACCATGCAGTAAAACAATTTAAAGCAGCACAATCATGAAACGTAGAGAAGCATTAAAAAATATTGGCTTAACCCTAGGATACACTGCCATTGCCCCTAGTGCGTTAAGCATTCTACAAAGTTGTACAAGCGAAGTTAAAACGTGGACTCCCGTGTTCTTTTCTAAAAACGAAAGTATCGTAATTAAAGAACTTGTAAACTTAATATTGCCAAAAACTGAAACAAGCCCAGGAGCTTTAGACGTTAATGTTCCTGAATTTCTAGACCTTTATGCCTTTAAAGCCTACGATGATAAACGCCAAAAAACATATAAAGCAGAGATTGATAGTATTCTTAACGAACTACCTATTACCGAATTAGGTGCTGAAGCCTTAAAAACTGAAGATTACACAACATTATTAAATACTTATTTAAAACCTAGCAAAACTGAAGCAGCACAATATAGAAAAGACAAAAACCTTACTTATAGAGCGTTACAAAATTTAAGAAACCAAGCTGTATGGGCATTTACAACAAGCGAAACTATTGGCAAAAATGTTTTAGCCTACGATCCTGTTCCCGCTATTCAAAAAGGATGTATCTCAGTTAACGAAGCTACAGGTGGAAAAGCTTGGTCTTTATAAAAATTATTCTATGAAAAATTTAAACCAAATTTTAGCCATCACAGTATTACTTTTCACTTTTTATTGCTGCAAAGAGAACAAAGAAAATAGCATAGAGCCTACTAAAAAAGAGACATGGATAAAACTGTTTAATGGAAAAAATTTAGAAGGTTGGACTCCAAAAATCAATGGACATAAGCTTGGTGATAATTACAAAAATACGTTTATAGTTGAAGATGATGTATTGAAAGTGAGCTATAAAAACTATGATTCTTTTAACAACGCTTTCGGACATCTTTTCTACAAAAAGCCCTACAGCAATTACAAGTTTAGAATGGATTATCGGTTTACAGGCGAACAGGTTTTAGGTGGAAAGCCCTGGGCTTTTAAAAACAGTGGTGTTATGATTCATTGTGAAGACCCTAAAAACATGGGGTTACAACAAAATTTCCCTGTATCAATTGAAGTACAACTTTTGGGCGGCAATGATACCGACGCGCGTTCAACAGGAAATTTATGTACTCCAGGGACGCATGTGTTTTACAAGGATTCTTTGGTAACAGAGCACATCATACAGTCATCATCAAAAACGTTTCATGGAGAGCAGTGGGTTAACTTAGAAATTGAAGTTAGAAACGATTCTATAATAAAACACTTTATTAACGGGGAGAACGTTTTAAGCTATACAAAACCCCATATTGGCGGCGCTGTAAATTACAATCAAGATATATGGAAATTAAAGGAAAACCAACCTTTAAAAGGTGGCTATATTTCATTACAAAGCGAAAGTCATCCTATAGAATTTAAAAATATTGAACTCTTAGAGTTGTAAAAACTTTACATTATTATTCTACGTAACCAGTTATTTTTTCGTGTATGGCTTTTGCTGCTAATTCACCCGAAACCATGGCAGCATTTAACGAACCATTAAGCAACGTATCGCCTGCTAAATAAATTGAATTTGTTAATTGTGTTTCTGATGGGTACACACTATAAGCAACAGTATCTAAATTTGGCAATGCCTTTTTTATATTATATGTTTTTAGGTGCTTTATTATTGTAATGTTAAAATAGCTTTTCAATTCTTCCGCAATACGTTTTATAAGTTCAAACTCATTAAAACTATGCTGTTTTACAACACTTACCGATAGTAGTTTATTAGGCGTATTTTTAGTATGAGGAAATGAAATAGAGTTTACTAACACATCATCTGTAGCTGCAAGCAACCCTATCATATGTTTTTTAAATACCATAGAAGCATCTACTTCAAAATATAACGTTTGTGTACTTTTCCATCCATTTACAGCATTAGCCATATTTGGTATGATGCCCGAGGCTTCTGTGGCAACGATGCAATAATCGAATGTTACTTTTGATGCGTCTTTAAAAACAAGAGTATGCTCCTTAATGGTTTCAACTTCCTGTTGATACTTTACATCTGTTTGCTTTAGTTTAGAAAGTAGTTGATTAGGAATTTCCTGAATACCCTTTTTAGGAATTACTGCTTCACCTTCCCCAAACATTTTGAAAATAAACTCAAACATTCGTGAAGATGTTCTTAATTCCGTTTCAAGAAAAATTCCTGTAAAAAATGGTTTAAAAAAACTATTTATAATAGCCTCTGAAAAGCCAAAGCGTTGTAAATATTGTAGTGTAGTTACTTCTTCATCTTTAAAAATAGCATCTATAGTTTTTTTCTTTAGTATTTGCCTAAGCTTAAATACTTTTAATTTATCTGAAAATAAACCTACTTTAGAAAAAATTGTTGGCCATAAAAGCGATATGTCTCTTAACGGATCGCCAATACATAACTGTTCTCCATTTTTGAAAATATACGATCCTGATACAAAAGATTTAATATTTAGAGTTTTATAATCTAAATACTGTTTTGCCATAGGGTATGCACTGAGTAGCACTTGAAACCCCCTATCTAAAACATAGCCCTCTACCTCATCAGACTGTACTCGTCCACCTACACGTTTATCCGCTTCGTAAATTACAGGGCTATACCCGTATTTTTCTAGTTGTTGTGCCGCAATTAAGCCACTAACTCCTGCTCCTACAATTACAATTTTTTTGTCCATTTTTTTTCGATTTCTACAACTAAAACTAGGTATTATAAACTAAAAAGTGCTTTATTGTTAAGATAAAGCACTTTTTAGGTCTTATTTTTTTATTTATTGCTACTCTACAATAAATTTGCCTTTCATCAACGCATAATGCCCTGGGAAACTACAAATAAAATCGTAGGTTCCAGGAGCAGGAGCATCAAACTCTATTGATGTGGTTTGCCCGCCACCAATAACTTTGGTATGTGCTATAATATCATCTTCAGCATCTGCTGGAATGTAGCCGTTATCTCTAGCAGTAGCGGCTTTGTTACCAAAAGCAGACACATCTACACCTTGTTTTAATATCACCACATTATGCCCCATAACATTTACGTCCATTTTACCCGTATGTCGTAATGTTAACTTTACTTTTTGGCCAGCCTTAACCTTAAGTTCTTTTTTGTCAAACTTCATTTGGTCGTTACCAGCGATTACTAAATTGGCAACATTACTATCTACTTTAGTTTCTTCTTTTTTGGTGCCAAGTTTAATTTTTTCTTTTGTTTCTTCTTTCTTCTTATCACCTCCACAACTGAATAAAAGTGTTGCTGATAATACTGCCGTTAAAAGGTATTTCATCGTTTTCATTACAAATATTTTTTTGTTCTTTACAAAGATAAATATTACGCTTTGAATTGTTTTTATGTTTTTACACCTTATGAAAAAATTAACTAAATATTTACAATATATAGTCTGTACTAATAAAATTAGATGTTTTTTTGTCTAACAACTCTTCTAAAATAGCATTATTATAGTCGTTGTCTTTTGATGCCACAAAGGTTCTAATGGAAAACGAACGCAATGCATCTGTAACACTTAATGTACCAACAGCTGAATCTTTTCGCCCTGTAAATGGATACACATCTGGACCACGTTGGCAAGAGCTATTTAAGTTTACACGACACACTAAATTCACCAATGTATCAATTAGCGGCGACAATGTTGTAACGTTTTTACCAAACAAACTTACTTGCTGTCCATAATCAGAGGCTGCCATGTCGTCTAACGGCTCGTCTATATCTGAAAATGGTACAACTGGAATTACTGGTCCAAACTGTTCTTCTTTAAACACACGCATATCTTTACTAACAGGAAACAATACAGCTGGAAATATAAAGTTATCGGTGGTTTCGCCTCCCTTTTTATTCAAAATTTTCGCCCCTTTTTCTGTAGCATCATCAATTAAGCCCTGAATATATTCTGGTTTATCAGACTCTGGAAGCGGAGTTAGTTTTGCGCCATCATCCCATGGATTTCCAAATTTAAGATGGTCTACTTTGTAAGCAAATCGTCTGTTAAATTCTTCAACAATAGATTCATGCACATACAGCACTTTTAGTGCCGTACAACGTTGACCATTAAAGGATAAGGTTCCTGCAATACACTCTTCAACCGCCAAATCTAAATCGGCATCGGGTAATACAATAGCAGGGTTTTTAGCCTCTAAACCTAGTACCATACGCAGGCGATTCCCTTTAGGGTGTTGCCCTTGCAATGCATTTGCAGATGTGCTGTTACCAATTAATGCCAATACATCTACTTTTCCAGATTTCATTATTGGGGTTGCCAATACGCGTCCTCGACCATAAACAATATTCACCACACCTTTTGGAAAACTATTTTGAAATGCCTCCAATAATGGTGAAATTAACAAAACTCCTATTTTTGCGGGTTTAAAAATGGTAGTATTTCCCATAATTAACGCAGGAATAAGCAAGCAAAATGTTTCGTTCAAAGGATAGTTATAAGGCCCTAAGCATAGTACAACACCAAGTGGTCCTCTGCGTATGTGCGCATGTACTCCAGAGTGTTTTTCAAATCTTGCAGAATCTCTATCGATATCCTTGTAAGCCTCAATAGTATCGTAAATGTACTCTATGGTTCTATCAAACTCTTTTTCAGAATCTGGAAGATTTTTACCAATTTCCCACATTAACAACTTTACAACTTCATCGCGCTTGGTTTTCATTTGCCCTACAAACTTCTCCATACAGGCAATTCTATCGGCTACTTTCATTGTTGGCCAGAGCCCTTGACCATTATTATAGGCACTCACAGCAGAATCTAAAGCTTCTAACGCTTCCGTTTCACCTAATTGTGGTATTGTACCTAACAATGTAGGTTTATAGGTTTTAGTTGAAGAAATAGTAGAATAAATTTCTGCTGTATCTCCATTCCATTGTTTTAATTCACCGCCTACCAAATATGTGTTTTGGTGCGTTAAGGTTTCTATTTGAAATTCTTTTGGAATATCTAGTTTTGTTTTACTCATTGTTTTGTTTTTTAACCGTGCTAAGATACCCAATATTTAGGATAACTTGTTTTTATGAAAGTAGCTAAAACGGTTTCATTCTTAAAATTTAACAGTGATTTTTCATTAAAAAAACACTAAATCGTTTGCGTAAAATTATTTTAATAAACCTACAAATATAAACTGCCGATATGTTTAAAAACATACCGGCAGTTACTTGAATATCACTAATATTTAGAAACTATAATATTTCCTTTTTTATTATTACCAAGGTTAAACTATAGGTTTCATAGCTGTCATAGACGCTCTTAAAAAAGCGCCTATTTTCTCAACAGGATGATTTCTTAATGCAGCATTTACTTCAATTAACTTTGCATTATCTACGCCTTCACCATTATTGGTTGCAAAAGGCTTTCCTATTACATCTGTATCAACAGTTTTCATAAAATCTGCTAATAAAGGCTTACATGCGTGGTCGAATAAATAACACCCGTATTCTGCAGTATCAGAAATTACACGGTTCATTTCGTATAACTTCTTTCTTGCTATAGTATTTGCAATAAGTGGTGTTTCGTGTAACGATTCGTAGTAAGCAGACTCATCTATAATTCCAGATTCCGTCATTGCTTCAAAAGCTAACTCTACACCAGCACGAACAAGAGCCACCATTAACACACCATTATCGTAATACTCCTGCTCGCTAATTTCCATATCACCAGCAGGTGTTTTTTCAAATGCAGTTTCGGCAGTTTCTGCTCTCCACCCTAATAGTTTAGCATCATCATTTGCCCAATCTGCCATCATGCCGCTAGAAAAGTTTCCTTCCATAATATCGTCCATATGTTTCTGGAACAACGGACGCATAATATCTTTTAATTCTTCAGATAATTCAAAAGCCTTAATTTTTGCAGGATTAGACAACCTATCCATCATATTGGTAATACCTCCGTATTTTAAACCTTCAGTAATAGTTTCCCAACCGTATTGAATTAATTTTGAAGCATATGCTGGATCTATACCTTGCTCTACCATTTTATCGAAACATAAAATAGATCCTGTTTGTAACAAACCACAAAGAATGGTTTGCTCACCCATTAAGTCTGATTTTACCTCTGCCACAAAAGACGATTCTAAGACACCTGCCTTATCGCCACCTGTAGCAACGGCATAAGCTTTAGCTTGCGCCAACCCTTTACCTTCTGGATCGTTCTCTGGATGTACCGCAATAAGTGTTGGCACACCAAACCCACGTTTGTACTCTTCTCGTACTTCAGATCCAGGAGATTTTGGTGCACACATAATTACTGTAATGTCTTTACGCACTTGCATACCTTCTTCTACAATATTAAATCCGTGAGAATAAGATAATGTAGCCCCTTTTTTCATTAAAGGCATCACCGCATTAACAACGTTGGTATGCTGTTTGTCTGGAGTAAGGTTTAACACTAAATCGGCTGTTGGAATTAACTCTTCGTAAGTGCCTACATTAAAACCGTTTTCGGTTGCGTTTACGTACGATGCACGTTTCTCCTTAATAGCAGCTTCACGTAATGTATAAGAAATATCTAAACCAGAATCTCTCATATTTAAACCTTGGTTTAAGCCTTGAGCACCGCAACCTACAATCACTATTTTTTTGCCTTTTAATGCGTTAACGCCATCAGCAAATTCTGAGGCATCCATAAATCTACATTTAGACAATTGGTTTAATTTCCCAGCTAATGTAAGTGTGTTAAAATAATTTTCCATTGTTTGTTTATTGATTTAATACTTTGTTGCACCTTTAAACGTATGGTGCTTTATTTAATTTAAGTTTATTATTGATTTTTAAATTCTTCTAGTAATTCTGATACTTTCATCTCGTCTTTAGTAACAGCAATGCGGCCAGAACGCACAAATTGCATAATACCATACACTTCAAGTTTTTCCCTTAATTCTTCAATTTCAAAACGTCTTCCAGATTTTTCTAGTACAAAAAACTCCCTGTTTACGGTAACAATCCTAGAATCGCTATCTTTTATAATATTTTGAATTTGAGGTTCTTCAAAAAGCAAATCTGATTTTATTTTAAACATACAAGATTCGGTAAAAATAGTTTCATCGTTAGTATGATAATAGGCGCGAATAGCCTCTACTTGCTTTTCTATTTGGCCAACAACTTTTATGGCCTGTTCTTCTGTAATTTTTACAACGATTACAAAACGGTTAACGTCCTTTATTTCAGATTGCGATGTAGTTAAACTTTCTATGTTAATATGCCTACGCTGAAAAATAGCAGAAATACGATTAAGTAAACCGATATTATTCTCGGTATAAACCGATATGGTGAATGTCTTTACTTCTTGACTCATTGTTAATTTTATTAAATACTAACTTAATCTTATATCTGAAACAGACGCTCCTGAAGGAATCATGGGGAAAACATTATCTTCTTTCTCGACACATACTTCAAGAAAGTAAGATGATTTAGATGCCATCATTTCCTTAACAGCATCGGCCAATTCTTCTCTTTTAGTTACACGCTTACCATTAATACTGTAGCCCTTTGCAATGGTTACAAAATCTGGGTTCGTCATTTCGGTAGACGCATATCGTTTGTCAAAAAATAGTTGTTGCCATTGTCGTACCATTCCTAAAAATTCATTATTCAACACCACAATTTTTACAGCTGCTTTTTGTTGGAAAATAGTACCTAGTTCCTGAATATTCATTTGGTATCCGCCATCTCCAATAATAGCAACCACTTCGCGATGCGGTTCTGCCATTTTAGCGCCAATGGCCGCTGGTAGGGCAAACCCCATAGTGCCCAAACCACCAGAAGTAATATTACTTTTAGATTGGTTAAACTTGGCGTAGCGACAGGCAATCATTTGGTGCTGCCCTACATCGGAAACTATTGCGGCATCCCCGTTACTGTAAATGTTTATTTCCTTTAAAACCTCACCCATGGTTAAGCCTTCCTTTTCTGGTAATAAATCGTTTTTAATAACGGCGTTATACTCAATCTCATACAAATCTTTAAACTCTTGGTGCCATGCTTTATGGGAATTCTCTTTTAATTCTGAAAGTAACATTGCTAAACTATCTTTAGAATCTCCCAACACAGCAATATGTACCTTTACGTTTTTATTAATCTCGGCAGGATCTATATCGAAATGAATAATTTTGGCTTGTTTTGCATAGGTATCTAAGCTCCCTGTAACACGATCGTCAAAACGCATCCCTATGGCAATTAACACATCGCACTCGTTCGTTAATTTATTTGGCGCATAATTACCGTGCATACCTACCATACCTACGTTTAAAGGATGTGATGTTGGAATTGCGGAAGCCCCTAAAATTGTCCACGCAGCAGGCACTCCAGACTTTTCTACAACGGCCTTTAATTCTTCTTCGGCCTTTCCTAAAATTACACCTTGCCCCCAAACAATTAGGGGTTTTTTTGCATTATTTATTAATGCTGCAGCAGCTTTAACTTGGTTAATATCTGTTTTGGGAATAGGCTTATAGCTTCTTACGCCAGTACATTTTTCGTATTTAAAATCGAATTCCTCAAACTGGGCGTCTTTAGTTATATCGATAAGCACAGGCCCTGGTCGTCCACTTTTGGCAATATAAAATGCCTTGGCTATAGCTTCTGGAATTTCTGATGCTTTGGTTACCTGCACATTCCATTTTGTAACCGGTGTAGAAATCCCAACAATATCGGTTTCCTGAAACGCGTCTGTTCCTAACAAATGGGAAGGCACTTGCCCTGTAATACAAACTATAGGTGTTGAATCTATTTGCGCATCGGCAATTCCAGTAATTAAATTTGTTGCTCCAGGACCAGATGTAGCCATAGCCACACCAACTCTTCCTGAGATTCTTGCATAACCTTGTGCTGCATGGGCAGCGCCTTGTTCATGGCGGGTTAGTACATGGTGAATTTTATCGCGGTATTTAAACAACTCATCGTACACAGGCATAATAGCACCTCCTGGATACCCATAAAGTATATCTACACCTTCTGCAATTAGGCATCTTATAATAGCTTCGCTACCAGAAATACGTTCTGTTTTCACCGCTTTGTTTACTTCTTTTTTTATTGTTTCTGTATTCATAATTCTCACCTTCTATTAATGAGATTCCCTTGTGCATTAAAAAATTAACACATATTGGGAATGACAAATTTTTACAAGTCGGTAACACAACCTTTAGAGGCTGATGCTACAGACTTTGCATACTTATATAATATTCCTTTTTTGTGCTTTAATTCTGGAGCAACCCATTCCGATTTTCTTTTAGCCAATTCCTCTTCAGAAATCAACACGTTTATAGAGTTGTCTTCGGCACTAATTCTTATTTTATCTCCAGTTTTTACCAAACCAATGGCACCTCCTGTTTGTGCTTCTGGTGTAATATGCCCAACTACAAAGCCGTGGGTTCCACCAGAGAAACGTCCGTCGGTGATTAAAGCTACAGATTTACCTAAGCCTGCACCCATAATTAACGATGTTGGCTTTAACATTTCTGGCATACCAGGACCTCCTTTTGGACCTACGTATCGAATGACGACTACATCACCCCGTTCTACTTCTCCATTAGATATTCCTGTGTTTGCCGCTTGTTCGCCATCATACACAACAGCTTTTCCTTCAAATAGTAAACCTTCATTACCCGATATTTTTGCCACAGCACCTTCTTCGGCTAAATTTCCATAAAGAATTTGTAGGTTTCCAGAAGATTTTAAAGCGTTTTCTTTTTGGTAAACAATATCTTGCTCTTCAAACTCAATGGCTTCAACATTGGCTAAATTTTCAGCTAAGGTTTTTCCTGTAACCGTTATACAGTCGCCATGTAAATACCCATTTTCTAATAAATACTTCATAATTGCAGGAATGCCACCAATACCATGAACATCTTCCATTAGGTATTTCCCACTTGGTTTTAAATCGCCAATTAAGGGCGTTTTATCGCTTACACGTTGAAAATCCTCAAGGGTAAAATCAATATCAGCAGCATGCGCTATAGCTAAAAAGTGCAAAACAGCGTTTGTAGAACCGCCTAAGGCGTTCACTAAGGTAACAGCATTTTCAATAGATTTTTTAGAAATAATATCTAAAGGCTTTAAATCTATTTCCAATAAATGCTTAATTGCTCTTGCGTAGCGCTCCGCTTCCGATAATTTATTTGGGTTTTCTGCAGGAATAGAGGAGTTATAAGGTAATGCAAACCCCATACACTCTATGGCCGAAGCCATAGTATTTGCAGTATACATACCGCCACAAGCTCCTGCGCCAGGAATGGCCTTTTTTATAATTTCTTTATATTCCTCTTCATCAATTTCACCTGCTACCTTTTGGCCTAAGGCTTCGAAAGCCGATACTATATTTAGTTTTTTTCCTTTGTAGGATCCAGAAGCAGTAGAACCACCATACATCATTATGGACGGACGGTTTAAACGCAACATAGAAATTATTGACCCTGGCATATTTTTATCGCAGCCCACAATAGCAATTAATGCGTCGTAACTTTGTGCATTCATAACAGTTTCGATAGAATCGGCAATAATATCACGCGACACTAACGAATAATTCATACCCGATGTGCCCATAGAAATACCGTCACTAACACCAATAGTATTAAACCCTAACCCTACTAAACCAGCAATATTGCATTCTATTTTAACCTCATCTTTCAATCCGTTTAAATGCATGTTACATGGGTTGCCATCGTAACCCGTACTGGCTATTCCCACTTGTGCTTTTTGCATATCTTCATCAGTTAAACCTGCTGCATACAACATGGCTTGCGATGCTGGTTGAGATTCATCTTGCGTTAGTCTTTTACTATATTTATTGATTTCTTTCATTTTTAATAAAAATAATTTTGGCTTTTGGTTAATTTTCTTAAAAACTCTTGGGCTACTTTAAGAAATTTAATACTAATCTTCAATTTCAAGTAACGAAAATAATTCTTTATGGCATTTTTGTACTTCTACCTTAAAAAAAGGGGTTAAACTCACTACACTAATTATTAAACTAAATACTTATATTTCAGATGTTTAATACAAATATTTTATGACGTTCAAATGAAAAAAAACTCGTAAAAAAATCTCTTGGTTTTAAATGGAAAGTATAAATACAATTTTAAGTGCTAAAACAGAGTTGCTGTTAACGTAAAACAATCATACTATTACCAACAGAAACACCTCTTAAAAACTTACTTATTTGTTTGAATACACCAAATATTTACAATTAAAATAAGCTGGCCAATTTTTTGAATGAAATATTTAAAATTACAATACGGTTTTCTTTTATTTTTTTACTTTTGCGCTTTATAAATCGTAGAGGAAAGATTTGACTGATTGCAACCTCTCTCAGCATCGAAAAAAATCGATATTGAGATCCTAAACTAAGTTTAGGATTTAAAAATGCTAAAGGCAGTGTAAACTCCTGAGACGTTTCTCGTCAAATCTTACCTTTTAAACATAACAATATGCCATATTTATTTACTTCGGAAAGTGTTTCTGAAGGCCACCCAGATAAAGTAGCAGACCAAATAAGTGATGCTTTAATTGATAATTTTTTAGCTTTTGATGTTGACTCTAAAGTAGCTTGCGAAACGCTTGTTACTACAGGGCAAGTGGTACTTGCCGGCGAGGTTAAGTCTAACACGTATTTAGACGTTCAAAAAATTGCGAGAGATACCATAAACAAAATAGGCTATACCAAAGGAGAATATATGTTTGATGGTAATTCCTGTGGGGTGTTTTCTGCCATACACGAACAATCTGAAGACATTAACCAAGGTGTAGATCGTGGCAGTAAGGAAGACCAAGGTGCTGGAGACCAAGGGATGATGTTTGGTTACGCCACCAACGAAACCGAGAACTACATGCCTTTGGCTTTAGATTTGTCGCACCGTATTCTAATAGAACTTGCTGCTTTAAGGCGCGAAAATAAAGATATCACCTATTTAAGGCCAGACTCTAAAAGTCAAGTAACCATAGAATATAGTAACGATAATGTACCAAAACGCATTGATGCTATTGTAGTGTCTACACAACACGATGAGTTTGCCGATGATGATACCATGTTGGCAAAAATTAGAAAAGATATTGTAGAGATTTTAATACCGCGTGTGGTTGCTAAATTACCAGAACAGATTAAAAAATTATTTAACAACGCCATTACTTACCATATTAACCCAACTGGAAAATTTGTAATTGGTGGCCCACATGGCGATACTGGTTTAACGGGACGAAAAATTATAGTAGACACTTACGGTGGTAAAGGCGCGCATGGTGGTGGAGCTTTTTCTGGAAAAGACCCTAGTAAGGTAGATAGAAGTGCTGCTTATGCTACACGCCATATTGCCAAAAACCTAGTTGCTGCCGGTGTTGCCGATGAAGTTTTGGTACAGGTAAGTTACGCCATTGGTGTTGTAGAACCTATGGGTATTTTTATAGACACTTATGGCACATCTAAAATTAATTTAAGCGATGGGGAAATTGCCAAAAAAGTGGAAGAAATTTTCGATATGCGTCCTTATGCTATAGAAGAACGCTTAAAACTACGTGCGCCCATGTATAGCGAAACAGCTGCTTACGGGCATATGGGGCGTACCAACAGAACAGTTACTAAAACATTTACGCAGCCTAATGGCGAAAGTATAACACTAGATGTAGAGTTATTTACTTGGGAAAAGCTAGATTATGTAGATAAAGTAAAGACTGTTTTTGGGTTGTAAAACAACTGATGCTATTCTAAAAAAGACTACTGTGCAAGTGGTCTTTTTTTTGCTATAAACTTATCTCTATAATAATTTTTTCCTAATTTCATTTGACAATCAATAAAGTCTATTGAAACGAAACGGAACTTCATTTTAACATCAACCACACCCCCTAAATCTCATACCGCAGCCTAAACGTTACAAATCGAGGTTGTATAAAGTATTCTGAAGCAAAAACCGAAACGTTGTTATTGCCATTTTGCACTTGCGATTTGGTATTTAACAAGTTGGTGGTTTTAATTTCGTATTCCCATTTAGCATCTCTGTCTTTTCTGTAAGATAACGAGGCATTCCAAATTTCAAACTCCTGTGGCGAACCATTGGGGTTGCTTTGTCGGTTATACGAATAATCGGTTAAGAATGTAAACTTCTTCCAGATGTAGGCATCAAACCGCACTGATGGTGCATTTGTGGTAAACTTGGTACTTCTGCCCCCTTGTTGGTTATCGTTTACAGCATACCGGTAGGCTACCCTAACATTTGGCGCTTCTCTAAAATTAGTTCGTAATTCTGGTGTATAGGTTTGCTGAAAACTTTCGTTAACAGAGCGGTCGCCTTGTATAAATTGGTTAAACTTACTATAGTTAAAACGTGTGTTTAACGTAGCCCTAATTTTACCAAAGGTACGCTGTACTCGCCCAAAGGCCGTAACACTTTCGTCTGTAAAGCCAGAATTAAAAAAGGTATTGGTACGCACCACACTTTCAAAATTAGACAGCGAACGTATTTGGTCTATAGCGTTACTATAAGTAACTGATGCAAAAACGTTTGTGTAATTAAACAGATTAAAACTTCTGTAGAACAAACTAATATTGTTAGTAAGTGCATTTTGTAATTCTGGATTCCCTATTTGTATACTGTTAAAGTTATTAAGCACAATACCGCTTGCCAATCGTGTAACATCTGTAAATTGGTTTTGCATGCTGTATCGTAATGTTAAACTCTCGCTCTTTTTAAACTGAATACGGGTTTCAAAACTTGGCAGTACCAAAGAAAAATTATCTTGAACATTAGTTCCAAATTGCGTATTACCATACCTGTAGGCGTGTGCCGATAGCCCGGGCGTAAAAGTAAATATACCCGATTTTAAAGTGTATTTTACACCCAAATAATAATCGCTAAAATTGTATTGCGTGTCGTTAGTATCCAATCCATTATTGAAATTTGGTATGGGATCTAAGCTAGAATCGTCATCTAAAGTTTGGAATAAATTTGAATTAAAATCTTGACGGCTCACAATTGCACCTAAAGTAAAATTGATGTTACTCTTATCGTTTAAAATATTCCAGTAATCTAACCTTGAATCTAATTGATTTGATTTAACACGACGGTTCTGGTTAATGTTGTACCCTATCTGATCGGGATCTAACCCCAAGTTGTCTGCCACATTCTCGTAGCTTGCTTTATCTTCTAAAATGGCATTATAAATAGGGTCTTCGTCTTGTAATAAATGTTGTACTTCTAAAGCGAAAATATTAGTTTCGTTTAATGTATAATAGTAGTTTAAATTTTGATTGATGCTGTATGGTGTATTCTCTTCCAACTGGTTGGTAGCACCAAGAACCGAAGATAACAAACTACGGTCTTGAGACTCTTTTGTAATGCGCCCCAGCACATCGTAATCCATTTGATTATTAATATTTGGCTTATATCTAGCACTCAACTTTAACAAACCAATATCTGAGCGTTGTGTTGTCATTTGGTCTGTATCTTCATCAGGAATTCCCAAATTGGGATTGGTATATTTTACCGAGCTTTTTTGACGAAGGTCTATACGGCTACTATTAAAAATTCCAAAACCACTAATATCTAAAGCTTTATTTGGCGAGTAGCTAAAATTACTAGCCGCTAGCTTATTTTCTATATCTTGCGCCCTATCGTTTTGGGTAGCCAAAAAGCCTAAATTGTTATTACCCAAACTTAAACTTGTACCGCTATCGCGATTTGGGCTTCTAAAACCTCCTCCAAAACCTTGCAAATCCCTTCTATTTAAGGCAGGTTCGCCTGTATTGTTTAAATCGCCTATAATATTTATGCTATACTTTGGGCTGTAATAAAACAATTTGGGTTGGACAATGTACAATTCATTTTCAGTAGAAGAACCACCACCAACGGTAACGTTACCAAACCAAAAGTTCTTTTTGCCCTCTTTTAATTTAATGTTAATGGCGTAATTATCTTGATTGTTTGTTACACCACTTAGTTGTCCCACTTCGGCATAATTTTTCAATACCTGAACCTTATCTACTGCATTGGAAGGTATGTTTTTTGTGGCCAGTTTTGTATCACCATCAAAAAAATCTTTACCATCTACCATAATTTTAGAGACCCGCTGTCCTTCCACTTCAATTTGTCCGTCATCATTGACCTCTACACCGGGAAGTTTTTCTAGAACATCTTCAAGCTTACGCTCTGTACCGTTTTTAAAAGAATCGGCATTGTATATTAAAGTATCGCCTTTTATGGTTACGGGCATTTCATAGGTAAGCTCTACAGTGTCTAGAGTATTATCGGTTATCATGGTAATATCCTTATCAATATTATCGCTTGTGGTTTCAATAATCTCTTCAAAAGTTTTCATGCCAATATAGCTTACCTGTAATTTATACTTGGCATTTTTGCTTAAAGAGAGCACATATTTACCTTTTTCATTGGTAATACCGTAAGACTCCATAGTATTAGTTTCTTGGTTTATGGCCATTACATTGGCCAATTCTAAGGGTGCACCAATGCTATCTTTAACAACACCTTGCAGTTTAACTTGTGCGTATGCTAATGTGGCTAATAAGGTAAATACTAGGGTTAGTTTTAGTTTCATGTGTGTATTTTTTTCGATGCTAGAATGTTATATTTCCAATTTATATGAAATACACTCTACAAACCGATTGATTTTTAATCATTCATTTTAAACATGCTGAAAGAATGATATTAAGATTGGTTTTATCTGTTATTAACTGATTTTTTATCGTCTGTCGCCGCCTCTTCCCCTTCTGAAGTTTTCCCTCATTTCCTGGAATTTGTTTGTAGCAATATCTACATATTCTGCTTTTGTAACCTCCTTGCCTTTTGAAGGTTGTTTTATAGTGTCTTTATCTTCTGGGTTTAATATTATTTTGGTACACAAAATGGTAGTTTTATCTGTATTAATTTCTAAAATTAGCCCTGGTAGCCCATAATAATCGTTAGGACCGTGGTTAACTGGAATTCGCATGGTATACCAAGCGGTTACTACAACTTCTTTTTCTTCTGTAGGCGCTTCCACTGCCTCGTCAGTACTAGCTTCGTCTTCATTTCTATTTGAAGGCCTTCTAAAATTGCTCATCTCAAAATCTTTCCAAGTTTTTGTGGCTGTAGCCTTAAAACAATCGTACCCTCCTATTTTCTTGGTTTCACCTGTCATTTTCCATTCTAATTCCGGTAAATCTTCTTTCACTAAAAATAATTTGCCAAAAAGTTCGTGCTCTTTAAGCAATTGATTAGACTTAATATTTTTATATGTTACGCCATCTACCGCTCCAGACATTATAACACTAAATCTACCACCACCACCTTGGGTTGGCGCTTCGAGCTTTTCATCTTGTTTGTAAAGCGATTCAGTTCTATTAAATGTTAAAACAAATGTTTTTTCAAACATGCTTTTTAGTCGCTCTTGCATACGCTTTTTTTGATCTTCAGACATATCTGGCCTTCCAAAATTGCTCATGTCTACAGAAGTTTTGGACATATAATAGGCCTTACCTTGAAAATCTTGAGCCTTTGTGGATATTGAAAAAAATAGAACTGTAATTAAAATTGAAAGTCGCGCAACTGATTTTAACATAATACGTGTGGTTTGCTTTATTTAAACGTTTAAACTGTAGACCTTAGACTATACCATTACGCAATGGTTTAAACCTTATTTCTTAAAACAATGTTAAAAAAACACAGATGTCCTTAACGAGAATATCGTCTTCCCACACGATTATCACGAAACTCCTTCATTTTTTTAAAAATGATGGCTTTGTATTCTTTTTTGGTGACTTCTTGCCCCTTAGTTGGTGCTTCTACTTTTGTTTTTTCTTTTGGATTGATAACAATTTTAGAACACAAAATGGTTGTGGTCCCAATATTTATTTCTAAGATTAGCCCAGGCAAGCCCCAAAACTCTGATGGTCCTTGGCTAACTGGCACCTGTGGCGTGTACCACGCTTCTACCTCTGTCATGGGTATTTCTTCTTTTTCTTTTAATGTGCCACCAGCCAATGCTGTATTTTCGTCATCTTTGTTAGTATCTTCTCGAAGTTGACTCCATGAAAACTCCCAAAACGACAATTCAGAATTTGGAATCATTGCCGTAGCTCTAAAGCACTGATAGTTGCCAATTTGCTTAGTTTCCGAACCCATTTTCCATTCAATATTTAATAATTCGTCTTTTACCAAAAACTTTTTACCATAAAACTCTTGGTCTTGTATAAAAGCGTTTGTTTTTACGTTTTTATACTGCTCTCCGGGTGTAAAATTCTTTCCCCAAGAATCTGTTGCTCCCGATAATGCATCTAGTTTTTCATATTCATTAAAAACAGACGCTTCTTTATTAAAGGTTAGAATGTATGTTTTTTCTAATCTGTTTTTTAAACGTGCTGCAATTTGCTTTTTTTGGGCTTCGCTCATTTTTGCGCCCCAACGCCCTAAATCCATTTGAGCTTTGTAAACGTATTCTGCCCTACCTTGAAACTCTTGCGCATGTACTGAAAACGGCACTAATAAGCTTAAACAAAAAAGAACTGTGGCAATGGTAAATGTCTTCATGGTGAATGCTTTATAATTAATCTGTTTAACAAACATACGTAAATATTAAACAAAAAATGTAATTATAACATATATCTAACATCTTTTTGATAAAAATTGAAACTAGTAACGCTCGTAGCCATGGTTAAAGTTAATTGATTAAAAGTGGTTTGATTTTTGTACTTTTCAAACTGAAATGAAACCATTACTATATTTTATTTTTCTATTTTATTTTTCAATAGGCGCCCAAGAATCTATTGAAATTGTTCCTTTAAAAAATTCAACACTAAAAGCCGATAGCGTGATTGGTATTGATAATTTTGGTACTATTTTTTATACCAAGACTAATACTATTTATAAAAAAGATAACGATACCACCATTAGCTATAATAATTTGCAATTGGGAAAGCTTACATCCGCGAATAGCTTTAATCCGTTAAAAATAAATTTATTCTACCAAGCATTAAACACAGTTATTGTATTAGATAATAGGTTAGCTGAAATTTTTAAAATAGACTTTAATACGATTAACAACTACAAAAACGTATCGCATGTTTCTACAGGATACGACAATACCATCTGGATTTTTAACCAAGACACCCAACTACTAGAAGTGTTTGATTATAAAACAAGAACAACCAAGGCGCAAACCTTAAAACCTGTAGACAGCCCTATTCTAGATTTAAAAAGTAATTATAATTACGCCTATTTGCTTACCGAAGATGCGCTTTTGGTATATAACTATTTTGGCAGTATTGTAAACACACTAAAAAATGATGGGTATACCGATATTGTAGAAAACAACGAAGGGCTTTACCTTAAAAAAAACAATAGTTTGTTTTATCTTGCAGAAGATTCTAAAGCATTTATGCCCGTAAAAACTTACAACATTTTAATTCCCCAGTTTTTTGTAACCAACGAAACCTTGTATATTTACGCCGATGAAACCCTCCAAGAATTCCAAATAAAAACTAAATAATATTATGCATATTGCTGTTGCCGGAAATATTGGCGCTGGAAAAACAACGCTAACCAAATTACTTGCAAAACATTATAAATGGGAAGCACAACTGGAAGATGTGGTAGACAACCCCTATTTGGATGATTTTTACAACCAAATGGAGCGCTGGAGCTTTAACTTGCAAGTTTATTTTTTAAATAGTAGATTCCGTCAAGTGCTACAAATTCGTGAGAGCGGAAAAGACATTATTCAAGATAGAACCATTTACGAAGACGCTCATATTTTTGCGCCAAACCTTCACGCTATGGGTTTAATGACGAATAGGGATTTTGGCAATTATAGCTCGTTATTTAATTTAATGGAATCGTTAGTTCAAGGCCCCGATTTGTTAATTTATTTACGAAGCTCCATTCCAAATTTGGTATCTCAAATACATAAACGCGGAAGGGATTACGAAAATTCTATAAGTATTGATTATTTAAGCAGGCTTAACGAACGCTACGAGGCTTGGATTCATGGCTACGACAAGGGCAACTTGCTAATTATTGATGTAGACAACCTAAATTTTGTAGATATTCCTGAAGATCTTGGCTATGTTATCAATACGATTGACGCTGAAATTAACGGACTATTTTAGGGCTGTAATGCTTTAATTTTGAAGTTAAAAATCTATTAAAAATAACACATGTAACTCATTAAGTAGATTTAATAGTGTTATTTTGTAATGTGGCGTTATTTAAATCGCCCAACCTACTCATTACATTTTAATTCAAGATGAAACAACTACTATTTACACTTTTAATTTTCTGTTCTAGTTTAGGATTTTCGCAAATGTATAATCCGGTTAAATGGAGCACTCAGGTAGAGAAAATTTCAGATTCAGAATACAAATTAATATCAATTGCAACCATTGAGAAAGGTTCACACCTGTATGCCCAAAACATACCAGAAGGTGGGCCAATACCAACCGAATTCACTTATACTAATGAGGACAACAACTACAAGCTCCTTGGAGAAACTGAGGAGGAAGAAGGCATAACGGTTAACGATGCAGTGTTTGAAATGGAGATTAAGTATTTTGAAGACACCGCCATATTCGAACAAAACATACAGCTCGTTAACCCGATTGATAAAATTTCGGGATCTGTGTTATTTATGGCCTGTGATGATGAAAAATGTACTCCGCCAACAGATGTAGAATTAGTTTTTGTTCTTAACGAATCAGCTAAAGGTGTTGAAAACAACAACAATATTCCTGTAGACATAGACACCAACAAAACAAACGAATTGCTGTATGGCATGTCTTCAAACGACATTACAAAACCTATAAGTTCTTGCGAAAACGAAGTAGCAAACTTAAGCGTAGCATCAACCAATAGCTCTTTATGGCGTATCTTTGTTTTAGGTTTTCTGGGAGGCTTGTTGGCTTTACTAACGCCTTGTGTTTTCCCTATGATTCCCCTAACGGTAAGCTTTTTTACAAAAAATAGCAACGAAAATAAAGGTGCAGGTGTTTCCAAGGCTTTACTTTATGGCTTTTTTATTTTTGCAGTCTATATACTATTAAGCGTACCATTTCATTTATTAGATTCGGTTAATCCCGATATTTTAAATGAAATTTCCACCAACATATGGCTTAACATTATCTTCTTTTTAATTTTTGTGTTTTTTGCCTTTTCGTTTTTTGGATATTACGAACTTACTTTGCCATCTAGCTGGACAACTAAAACTACCCAAGGCGAAAACACTGGAGGTTTTATTGGCATATTTTTTATGGCACTAACACTAGCCATTGTATCGTTTTCATGTACAGGGCCAATTTTAGGCTCGTTACTCGCAGGGTCGCTTACTGCCGATGGTGGCGCGTGGCAACTTACAGCAGGTATGGCTGGTTTTGGCGTATCTCTAGGCTTACCATTTGCATTGTTTGCCATGTTTCCTAATATGATGAATGCTTTACCAAAATCTGGTGGATGGCTAAACACCACTAAGGTTATTTTAGGATTCTTAGAACTAGCCTTAGCTTTTAAGTTTTTATCGAATGCCGATTTGGTAGCACATTGGAACATCTTAAAAATAGAACCTTTCCTTATATTATGGATTATAATTTTCGCCGGATTAGCTTTGTATATTTTTGGCAAAATAAAATTCCCGCACGATTCGCCCATAAAAAAATTATCGTTTTTTAGAATAGCTGGAGGTATTTTGGTAGCCTCTTTTGTAATTTATTTAGCATCGGGCTTTAGAGTAAACAAAGAAACCAACACATTTACATCATTAACATTATTAAGCGGTTTAGCACCACCAGTGGGCTATAGTTTTTTATACCCTAATGATTGCCCTAATAATTTAAACTGTTTTAAAGATTTAAAAGAAGGTTTGGCTTATGCAAAAAAAGTTAACAAACCCGTAATTTTAGATTTTACAGGTTTAGCATGTGTAAACTGCCGAAAAATGGAAGAACACGTATGGCCAGATACAACTATAGATAATTATTTAAGAAACGATTACGTTTTAATTTCGCTATATGTTGATGATAAAAAAGAATTGCCAGAAGCAGAAAAAATATACGTAAAACGTGCTGACGGCGGTACAAGAAAACTAGAAAACTACGGCCATAAATGGGCGCATTTTCAAACAGAATTTTTTCAATCTAATTCGCAACCTTACTACGTATTGTTAGATGCTAATGAAAAAAAGATTTTAAATACACCTGTACCTTACACCCCAAACAAAAAAGAATATGCTGCTTTTTTAGAATGTGGTTTAGAGGTTTTTAACAAATAGAAATCAGCTTAAAACTACTAGTTTATGAGTACTTCTGCTATAAAAAAATCGTCAAAGCTAGAAATATATTTTAAGCCTTTTAGGGATAATATTATTGGAATAGATGCGTATTTTAAATCTCCATATGGAAAAAAGAAAATAATATACGCCGATTGGACTGCTAGTGGAAGACTTTACAAACCTATTGAAGAAAAAATAAGCAACGATATAGGTGCCTTTGTAGCCAATACACACACAGAAACCTCTATTACTGGTAGCGTAATAACTCATGCCTATCATGATGCAAGACGCATTATTAAACAACATGTAAATGCTTCTAAAGATGATGTTTTAATTACTGTTGGCACGGGTATGACGGGCGCTGTAAATAAATTTCAACGCATTTTAGGACTTAAACTCTGCGAAAACTTAAAAGAAAATACCAAAGTACCTGAAGCAAAACGCCCCATTATTTTTGTGTCTCATATGGAGCATCATTCCAATCAAACCTCATGGTTAGAGACAATTGCCAGGGTAAAAGTAATACCCTCAAACAACGAAGGGCTACCTTCTTTAGAAAAACTAGAAGAACTTCTACACCAATACAACGATGTTCCTATTAAAATTGCTGCCATTACAGGATGCTCGAACGTTACTGGTATTAGAACCAATTATTATGATGTAGCACGGGTTATGCACCAAAACAACGGATTATGTTTTGTAGATTTTGCATGTTCTGCACCTTACGTAACAATTAATATGCATCCTAAAAATGACGATGAATATCTAGATGCCATTACGTTTTCACCACATAAGTTTTTAGGTGGTCCTGGATCCTCAGGTGTACTAATTTTCAATAAAAAATTATATAAGAATTTAGTACCCGATAACCCTGGAGGCGGTACCGTTAGCTACACAAACCCATGGGGAGACCACGATTATATTGATGATATTGAAACCCGCGAAGATGGTGGTACTCCGGGTTTTTTACAAGCCATTAAAATTGCGCTTTCTATTCAATTAAAAGAAGAAATGGGCGTAAAAAACATTCTTGAACGCGAACACGAACTCAATACGATAATTTTTGAGCGTTTATCTAGTGTAAAAAATCTCAAAATTTTAGCTTCAGAACATAAAGACAGGTTGGGTGTATTTTCATTTTATATTGAAGGTGTACATTATAATTTAATTGTAAAATTACTAAACGACAGATTTGGCATTCAAACGCGTGGAGGATGTTCCTGTGCTGGTACGTATGGGCATTATTTATTGAATGTAGACCAATCTACCTCAAAATCAATAGAAGAAAAAATACTAGAAGGTTGCTTAATTGAACGCCCAGGATGGATACGGATGTCTATTCACCCTACCATGACCAACGAAGAAATTTACTTTATTTGTGATGCCATAGAAACTGTAGCCTTAAATTATAACGATTGGGGAAAAGACTATGAGTATCATTCAGCTAAAAACGAATTTGTTCACAAAGCAAACCCCAACATAGAAAAAACAATTACTAAAAATTGGTTTAGGCAATAAAACCGTTATCTCTGGCGTGCTTAATAGCTTGTTCGCTATGTTCTACCAAAAGCACCGGTATTGTTTTATAATTTTTATATAAACTTTTAGCGCGTAACATTTTTTTATTGTGTTCTACATTTCTTAAATAAATAGCTAAAATCCTATCGGGAAATTTTTCGGCTATTTCCAAATAAATAAAAGGATCGTGTTCCCCACTATCACCAATTAATATAAATTTTAAATCCGGATAGGTTTTTAATAAATTAATAATTTCTTTTTGTTTTTGGGGCTTTTCGCCTTTCGCCTTTTTCAGAAATGGTTTTGGAAAATTTCTTAAAATAATTGGTCCTTTTGGGAAACTATTCTTTTTTAAAAAATATTCTAAATACCTGTATAAATTCCAGGGACTGTGGCTTACGTAAAATATAGGGTTAGCTTCGAGTGTTGTTTTTCCTCGATGCAATAAATGATAAAATTCGGGAGCTCCCATTAAAGGGCTTCTACCAGCTGCAGATTTAAAAATAGTATTATAAACTACCCGCCATTTTAAATTTGATACCAAGCCTGTATGCAAAATAGTGTCGTCTATATCACTTATTACTCCAAACTTACATTTAGGGGAAGGAATTAACATTTCTCCTGGGAACTTATTTTGTAATTGAATAGTTCTCCCCAAATGAGGCTCGCTAAAAGACCATTGCATTTGTACCCAACCTTCAGAATTAGCTTTATTATTTAATTTTTCAACTGCCTCGTCAATTAAAAAGTAACCTCTTTTATCGGTTTTTGTGTAAAAGTATGTGTCTTCACCTATTTTTACAACAAGCTTAGTATGTTTAATTTCATCAGATTCAAAACGCTTCCAAGCATTAATAAACGATTTAAAAATCCCTTTATCATTTAAGTTGATATCTTCATCTTCTAAGGCGCGACCTCTTAGATAAATTCGTTTATTAGTGCCATAGGTTTGAAATGCAATAATTTGAAGTGGATCTTTTTTTAACATCTGTAATTCTTTTGTTTGAAAATAAAAAAAAGCCACGTAAAAACGTGGCTTTTCAACATTAGAAAAATAGTTTATTTAGTTTAGTTGATAATTTTAATTATTAAGAGGCATCCTCTTGATTTTTTAGGGTTTTCAATTTAGCTTCTACTTCTGCTCTAGACCCTGTAATGGTTTCATAAGTAGTAGATTCTTGTCCATTTTCAGTTGTAACTGTTGTAACTACTGCTTTTACAATACCATCTTCTTCAGTTTCAGTTAAGTTTACTTTAACTTCTTTTTGAATTACTTCTACTTGCTCTATTGAATTTTCTTCAGATGTATAAGCAGTTATAGCATCGGCGGATAAAGCTATACTTGGTGCGATTACCAAAGCAACAACACTCATTAACTTTAACAAAATATTTAAGGAAGGCCCTGAAGTATCTTTAAATGGATCTCCCACAGTATCTCCAACAACTGCTGCTTTATGTGCATCGGTTCCTTTTCTACCTTGTTCTTCAATCATTTTCTTAGCGTTATCCCAAGCACCACCTGCGTTAGACTGGAATATTGCCATAAGAACACCACAGGTAGTTACACCTGCTAACAGACCTCCCAGCATTTCGGCACCACCAATAAAACCTACAGCAACTGGTACAGCAATAGCTAATAAACCTGGTAACACCATTTCTTTAATAGATGCTTTTGTAGAAATTGCAACACACTTATCGTATTCTGCAACACCATCTGCATCGTCAAATATTTTACGTTGTGCATCGGTAGCTTTAGACATATCAGAATCTACAGCACGCATCACTTCTAAAGCAGCTTTTAATTTTGGAATATCTCTAAATTGGCGACGTACCTCTTCTATCATTGCCATGGCTGCGCGCCCAACAGCATTCATAGATAATGCAGAAAACACAAATGGTAACATACCACCTACTAATAAACCTGCCATAACGGTTGGTTTAGAAACATCAATAGCTATAACGTTTGCTGTTTTCATAAACGCAGCAAATAACGCCAATGCTGTTAATGCAGCAGAAGCAATGGCAAATCCTTTTCCAATTGCTGCAGTTGTGTTACCAACAGCATCTAATTTATCGGTACGTTCACGTACTTCGCTAGGTAATTCGGCCATTTCAGCAATACCACCTGCATTATCAGAAATTGGTCCGTAAGCGTCAACCGCTAATTGAATTCCTGTATTTGCTAACATCCCAACAGCTGCAATCGCAATACCATATAATCCTGCAAAGTGGTGCGATACTAAAATTGCAGCTGCAATTAATAAAATAGGAATCATTGTAGACATCATACCTACACCTAAACCTGCAATAATATTGGTAGCAGCACCAGTTTCAGACTGTCTTACAATAGAGTTTACTGGTTTTGTACCTGTGCCTGTATAATATTCGGTTACTTTACCAACAGCTAAACCAGCAATTAAACCAGCTATTACTGCAAAAAACACGCCTAAGGAACCATGCTCAAAACCTACGGTACCTTCTGGAATTAAAATATCAATAATAAAATAAGAGGCTACAAGCATTAATCCTGCAGAACCAAATTCACCTATATTTAAAGCTGTTTGCGGATTTCCGCCATCTTTAACACGCACAAAAAAGGTTCCTATAATAGACATAATAATACCAACAGCAGCCAAAACCATTGGTAAATACACTGCCCCTAATCCGTTAAATTCTGGTGTAATGATAAAGGCTCCTAATACCATAGTACCTATAATAGAGCCTACGTACGATTCAAATAAATCGGCACCCATACCAGCTACATCACCAACATTATCACCAACATTATCTGCAATAGTTGCAGGGTTTAATGGGTGATCTTCTGGAATTCCAGCTTCTACCTTACCAACTAAATCGGCACCTACATCGGCTGCTTTAGTATAAATACCACCACCAACACGCGCAAATAATGCAATTGATGACGCTCCTAAAGAGAATCCTGAAAGCACATTTAACACTTCGTTTAAGCCCCACCCCATTTCACTGTAAACAGCAAAAAGGCTACTAAGACCTAAAACGCCAAGACCAACAACGCCTAAACCCATTACAGCTCCACCAGCAAAGGCGACTTCTAAGGCTTTTCCTAAAGATGTTCTAGCAGCATTTGTTGTTCTTACGTTAGCTTTTGTAGCTACCTTCATACCTATAAAGCCTGCTAAGGCAGAACAAATAGCACCTATAATAAATGATACAGCTACCATTCCGTTAGAACCTACCTCATTACTTCCTTTAAAAAACAATAAAATTGCAACTGCTACCACAAAAATGGCCAGTATTTTATATTCTGCTTTTAAGAAAGACATTGCGCCATCGGCAATATTTTTTGCAATCCTTTTCATTTTGTCGCTTCCTGCATCCTGCTTACTTACCCATGCACTTTTTACAAATACAAATAGTAATGCCAAAACCCCGAAAGCGGGCAATCCTTTAATTAGTAATTCCATACTTCTATCAGTTAGTTATGTTTATATTTTTAACGGGGCTAAAAATAGGAAAATATACCTGATAAAAAAAGCTACCTTAGATTAAAGATTTCGCATTTAAACCTGCCTTAAATTATAAAAATTACAATACTATGATTTATGTCAGCCAAAACACCTTTATTCTATAATTTTTATTTATATGAAGAACCTTTAGGATAAAGAAATGATGATAAACTTTCAAACAAAAAAAACCACCTATTTAAGATGGTTCTGTTTTATAGTAAGTTGTAATAGCAATTAAATGGTAAAGGTTCTCTTTTTCTTGTGCTCACTTTCTTCATATCGCTCCACACATTCATGATATATTTTTATGGCCTCTTCAGCATCACCCCAACCACCAACGTCTACTTTTTTCTCCTCTAAGTCTTTATATACTTGAAAGAAGTGCTCAATTTCTTTTAATCTATGCGGGTTTAAATGTGAAATATCACTTCGTTGACTCCAAACCGGATCAGAAACAGGTACACAAATTATCTTTTCATCTGGTCCTTTCTCATCGGTCATATGAAACACGCCTATGGGTCTTACTTCCATAACAACCATTGGGTAAGATGGCTCTGTAGACAATACCAAAACATCTAGAGGATCTTGGTCTAATGCTAAAGTTTCGGGAATAAAGCCATAATCCCCTGGATACATCATTGATGAAAACAAAGTTCTATCAAAACGAATCTTATGTAACGTAAAATCGTATTCATACTTATTTCTACTGCCCTTTGGTATCTCAATTAGGACGTCGAACGTTAATTTTTTCTTATTTGCCATAGTTTTGTATTTGGCTTCAAAAGTACTGAACCTATTAGCTTAAAACAACAATTATGTCTAAGATTTATGTTATTTTATATAAGCCAAACTTCAAAAAATCAAAATATGTAATTTACAGAATCATACCACAATTATTACTAACTTGTAGGCTTTATTTTTTGAACATGACTAACTCAATATAATATGAAATATTTTTTTGCATTACTTTTCTCCTTGTTAATACTTCAAACACAAGCCCAAAACCAACCTTGGCAAGGTAAATTTGAACCTATTGACAACTTACTTTCTCCACCTAACAGTTACAGAACTGCTAGTGGGGCTCCTGGTAAAGATTATTGGCAACAACGGGCAGACTATAAAATTAAGGCCACCATAAACGAGAGTAACAATACACTAACAGGTGAAGAAACCATTACGTATTACAATAATTCGCCCGACGACCTTAGTTATTTATGGATACAATTAGAACAAAATGTAAACAAAAAAGAAAATGAAGATTTTGGCAGCATAAATAATAGTTTAAAAAACGGCATAAATACCCGACAAATGCAGTTTTTAACCAGAGCTATTGATTTTCCTGCGGGTTACAGCATTAAATACATCAAGAATTCTAAAGGTAAACCCATCAAATCATTAGTAAATAACACTATGATGAAGGTTTTATTAGATGAACCTTTAGTGGCAGGAAGCGCTATAACATTCTCAATTGGCTGGTCGTACCCCATTACAGACCGAAGCATGTATTTACTATCTAGAGAGGGTTACGAATATTTTCCAGAAGATGATAACACCGTTTACCTTATTGCGCATTGGTTTCCAAGAATGGCAGTTTATAATGATACTGAAGGATGGCAAAATCAGCAATTTCAAAAATTAGGTGAATTTGCTTTGGAATTTGGCGACTATGAAGTTGAAATTACAGTTCCAGAAGACCATATTGTAGCCTCTACAGGAACGCTTCAAAACCCTGAAAGTGTACTCACAAAAAAACAGCGTAAACGTTTAAATGATGCCAAAAAATCGTTTGATAAACCCGTTATGATTATCACCCAAGCAGAAGCTGTTGAAAACGAACAAGAAAAATCTACAAAACAAAAAACCTGGAAATTTAGCGCCAAAAATGTTCGCGATTTTGCTTTTGCTTCTTCTAGAAAGTTTCTATGGGATGCGCAGGCCGTAAAATTACCAACCAACACGGTAATGGCCATGTCGTTTTACCCAAAAGAAGGACTTCCTGTATGGCAAGAAGAATCTACAAAAGCCATAATGCATGCCTTAGAAGTATATTCCGAAGCTACGTTCGATTATCCGTATCCCGTTTGTATTTCGGTAAATACTTCTAATATTGGAATGGAATTCCCAATGATTAGTTTTAACGGTGGAAGACCTAAAAACGGCCAAATGAGTAAAAGCGCCAAAGCAGGTATGATTGGTACTATTATCCATGAAGTTGGGCACAATTGGTTTCCTATGATTGTAAGTTCAGACGAACGAAAATGGATGTGGATGGACGAAGGCTTAAACACCTTTTTGCACCAACGTACAGTTGCGGAACGCTATCCAGATTTTAATAGCGTAACACCCAAAAGCATTGTACCTTTTATGAGTGGTGATAAAAATATATTACGCCCCATTATGACGACTTCAGACAATGAATTATTTAGTCAATTTGGAGCTAACTTTTATATGAAACCCACAGTTGGACTTCAAATGCTTAGACATTCAATTATTGGAAAAGAATTATTTGATGCTGCTTTTAAGGAATATGCCAACCGTTGGAAATACAAACATCCAAATCCTTCCGACTTATTCAGAACATTAGAAGATGCTACAGCTACAGATTTAGATTGGTTTTATAGGGGCTGGTTTTTTACAACAGACCATGTGGATATGGAACTTACCAATGTAAAATGGTTTAAAGTGCATGAAGAAGATCGCAACATTGAAGACCAAACGAAAAGTACCACCGTTGTTGCGGAGGGAAATAATACAACCGATACGCCCAAAGACTTTTCAAGTGGACCAGAAGTTATAAACATGACTACAACGCCTGATAGTTCTTACGGACAGTTTTTATCTAGAATAGACGATAACGCTATTAGGAAAGAACTTTCAGGGAAAAATCTTTATGAAGTTACCATTAAAAATGTTGGAGGATTAGTAATGCCTGTTACCATTGAATGGATTTTTACAGATGGAACTTCTGAAATTGACACACTTCCAGCACAAATTTGGCGTAGAAATGAATACGAAGTTAAAGAGGTTTTTGTAAAAGAAAAGGAAGTAAAAACTGTAAATCTTGATCCTAATTTTGAGTTTGCCGACACCGACATGTCTAATAATACTTTCCCAAAAACAGAATCAGTTTCAGAATTCGATGCGTTTAAAAACAAAAAATAGATTTTAATTTAGTTAAGCGTGCTAATGTAATCTATTAGTTTAGCAGCTAAATTTGCACTTTGCCCATCGGTATCATATTTGGGGTTTAGTTCGGCAATATCACAGGCTAGCACTTTTTTAGATTCAAACAAAAACGCCAATACTTTGTAGACAAATTTTGGAGAAAAACCCAAAGGAGAAGGCGCGCTTACTCCCGATACATAGGCTGAGGAAAATCCGTCCATATCTATTGTAATATACAAATAGTCATTTTGTTCAATAATAGGTTTTAGTTTCTGTTGAAGTTGCTGTAACGCTTCCTTTGAATCGCTACATGCATCGCTTAAAACATAGTCCACATTATAATGTTTAGCAATGTCAAACAGTTGTTTTGTATTTGATTGCTTTTGAATCCCAATGGCGAAATAATCAACAGCTTCACCTTTGCCTTTAAATTCTGAAAGTAATTGATTAAAGGGTGTCCCTGAATTTGCTACGTCCTCCACAGGCCTTAAATCAAAATGCGCATCAAAATTTATAATTCCGATACGTTGTTGTGGCAGCGCCTCTTTTAAACCCTTATAATGCGCGTAAGCAATATCATGACCACCTCCAATAGCCAATGGAAACACCTTGTTCTCAATTAAATGGCGAATGGCTAGTGTAAATGCGTTTTGGCACGATTCTAAATTAGCATCTACACATGTTATATTGCCAAAATCGACAACAGACTGCTTAAAATGTAACGGCAGTTTTCCAAGTTTTTCTCTTATCAACATTGGTCCTTTAACCGCACCTACACGACCAAAATTACGTTTCACTCCTTCATCACATGCATACCCAATTAATCCAAATTTAGGTGCATTATTTTCATTCAAATCATACAAACTTCCACAGCTAATATGCTGATACCAATACTGTGGTGCTAATTCAGCATCTGTTTTTCGTCCAGTCCATATGTCGGGTTGTCCTGCTATATAATTCGCCTTAATATTTGTCTCGTTTTTAAACAATTTTATTTCCTTTTAAATACACGTGTTCAATTTGGTTTTCGCCAAAAGCATAAGGTATAAATCCATAAGAATTTATAGGTTTGGTAAGCATTACATTAGCCCATTTACCTTTTGTTATAGTGCCTAAGTTATCTTCTAAACCCATAGCATATGCGCCATTGATTGTAGCTGCATTAATAGCTTCTTCTGGTGTTATTTTCATTTTAATACACGCTGCAGACACTACAAAATTCATATTCCCAGAAGGTGAAGACCCAGGGTTATAATCGGTTGCTAGAGCCAAGGGCAAACCTTCATCTATCATTGTTCTAGCGGGTGTATACGGAATGCCTAAAAAGAAGGAGCAACCTGGTAAAGCCACAGGCATGGTTTTGGTGTTTTTTAACGCTTCAATATCTTCATTTCGCATTTCTTCCAGATGATCAACCGATAAGGCATTGTATTTAATACCTGCTTGCACCCCTCCAAAAGCTGTAAATTGATTTACATGAATTTTAGGAATTAAACCGTATTCTTTACCGGCCTCTAATAGTCGCTCTGTGTCTCTTACCGAAAAGTAACCGGTTTCGCAAAACACATCAATATATTCCGCTAATTGCTCTTTTGCAACAATAGGTAAGATATCATTTATCACATAATTAATATAGCTTTCTGTGTTGTTAAACGATTTTGGTAAAGCATGCGCCCCTAAAAACGTGGCTTTAATTTCAATGGGATAATTCTCTTTTAGTTTTTTGATGACCCGTAACATTTTTAATTCGGCTGCTTTAGTTAAGCCGTATCCCGATTTAATTTCAATAGCTCCAGTCCCTAAGGTAATAACCTGCTCTAACCTCACCTTACTTTGATTGTATAGTTCTTCTTCGGAAGTATCTTGTAATGTTTTAGCTGAATTTAAGATACCGCCTCCTTTGTTGGCAATATCTTCATAACTTAAACCCTTTATTCTGTCTACAAATTCGTTTTCTCTATTGCCCGCGTATACCAAATGGGTGTGCGAATCGCACCATGTAGGCATTAACATTCTTCCGGTGCAATCAATGGTTTCTTCAAACTTATCTTTAGGGCAGGAATGCATTGCTCCAAAATCGGAAATACGTCCGTTTTCAACCACCAAAAAGGCATTTTTTATGGTTGGTAAAACTGCCATGTCTTTTCCTGAAACAAACTGAACAGGTTCGTTTCTAACTTGAAGTAATTCTTTTATGCTTTTGAATACTACTGCCATTAAAACAAATTATTTATAATCTTATCATCCACTAAGTTAGGTAAAGTTATTTTTAAATTGGGGGTGCGTTCCATTTCTCGTTTAATAGCGAATATGGCTTCATCATTTCTAGCCCAACTTCGTCGTGCTATCCCATTATTTACATCGTAAAACAGCATGCTTTTTAAACGTTCTTCGGATTCAAGAGAGCCATCTAACACCATACCAAAACCACCATTAATCACTTCGCCCCAACCAACGCCTCCACCGTTGTGAATAGACACCCAAGTGGCACCTCTAAAACTATCACCTATAACGTTTTGAATAGCCATATCTGCGGTAAACCTACTACCATCATAAATATTTGAGGTCTCCCTAAACGGTGAATCGGTACCACTCACATCATGATGGTCTCTACCCAAAACTACCGGACCAATCTCGTCATTAGCTATTGCATTATTAAACGCTTTTGCAATTTTTATTCTACCTTCGGCATCGGCATATAAAATACGTGCTTGAGACCCCACTACCATCTTGTTTTGCTTAGCGTCTTTTATCCAGGTAATATTATCTTGCATCTGCTGTTTTATTTCCGCTGGAGCATGTGTCATAATCTCTTGTAAAACCTCAGCAGCAATAGCATCGGTTTTATCTAAATCTTCTGATTTTCCTGAGGTACACACCCAACGGAATGGTCCAAAACCATAATCGAAACACATAGGTCCCAAAATATCTTGCACATATGATGGGTATTTAAAATCAATTCCGTTTTCCGCCATAACATCTGCCCCTGCACGTGAAGCTTCTAACAAAAACGCATTACCGTAGTCGAAAAAATAAGTACCTTTTTTAGCATGTTTATTAATGGCAGCCGCATGTCGTTTTAAAGACTCTTGAACCTTCTTTTTAAAAAGCTTTGGCTGTTCTCTAATCATGTTGTTGGATGCTTCATACGACACGTCCACCGGATAATAACCACCCGTCCATGGAATATGTAACGATGTTTGGTCGGACCCCACATGAATAAAAATATCATCTTCATAAAATCGTTCCCAAACATCCACCACATTTCCAATGTATGCTATAGAAACCACTTCGCTTTTAGTTTTCGCCTGCTTTACACGGTTTACCAAATCATCTAAAGTACCAACCAACACATCAACCCAACCTTGCTCGTAACGTTTTGTGGCGGCTTTCGGGTTTACTTCGGCACACACCGTGATACAACCAGCTATATTACCTGCTTTAGGTTGCGCACCACTCATACCTCCCAATCCAGCAGTTAAGAATATTTTTCCGTTAGGAGATTCGCCTTGTTTCAAAATCTTTCTAAAGGCATTCATTACCGTAATAGTAGTACCGTGTACAATACCTTGCGGACCAATATACATGAACGAACCCGCCGTCATTTGTCCGTATTGCGTAACTCCTAAAGCATTAAATTTTTCCCAATCGTCTGGTTTGGAATAATTAGGAATCATCATGCCATTTGTAACTACAACTCTTGGCGCTTGTTTAGACGATGGAAACAACCCCATAGGATGACCCGAATACATGTGCAGGGTCTGCTCATCGGTCATGGTAGCCAAATATTTCATGGTTAATAGGTATTGTGCCCAATTTTGAAACACCGCACCGTTGCCTCCGTAGGTAATTAATTCCTCTGGGTGTTGTGCCACAGCAGGATCTAGATTATTGTGAATCATGAGCATAATGGCCGCGGCCTGAACCGTTTTTGCAGGATACTCCGAAATAGGGCGTGCATACATTTTATAATTGGGTTTAAACCTATACATATAAATTCTACCATACAATTGCAGCTCCTCAGCGAATTCTTCGGCAAGCGTTGTATGCCAATCTTTAGGAAAGTACCGCAATGCATTTTTTATAGCTAATTGCTTTTCTTCAACCGTTAAAATATCTTTTCGTTTTGGTGCGCTGTTTACCCCTTTTGGATAGGGTCGTTTAGGTGGTAATTCAGCAGGAATACCTTGTAATATTTCTTCTTTAAAGGTCATTTTTTTATTTATCTTAAGTTGAATGCTCTTCGTTTTACTAAAGCTATCATTTTATCAATATCAGCTTTTAAAGCTCTATCATCCTCCAGTTTTGGCACTTCGTTTCTAATGATTTTAAAATTTTCTTCAATAATATCAGAAAACGTGTTTGGTCTTCTAAATTCTAGTGCTTGTGCGCCATACATTAATTCTATAGCTAATATTTTTTCTAGATTATCAAGTATCTGATTGAATTTTCTACCCGAAATACTTCCCATAGACACATGATCTTCTTGTCCTAATGAAGTAGGAATACTATCCGCCGAGGGCGGAAAACACAAGGATTTATTTTCAGTTACCAATGCTGCTGTGGTGTACTGCGGAATCATAAACCCAGAATTTAATCCGCCTCCGCCAGTAGTTAATAATCTTGGTAAACCATACTTGCCTTCTAGTAATAAATAGCATCGTCTATCTGAAATATTACCCAATTCTGCTGCAGCAATTGCATTGTAATCTAATGCCATAGCTAACGGTTGTCCATGGAAATTTCCACCAGAAATGGCTTCGGTTTCACTTAAAATAATGGGGTTATCGGTTACCGAATTCATTTCAATTTCAGCCAATTCTTTTAAATGATAATAGGCATTTCTAGACGCTCCGTGTACCTGCGGTATACAACGCATAGAATAAGGGTCTTGCACGCGACCGCAATTTTGGTGTGCATCCACATTCTGAGACCTGTAAAGCAACATAAACATGCGTTCTGCCACTTCAATGGTGCCTTTGTAGGGTCTTATTTTGTGCAATTCATCTTTAAATGGCGAAAAACTTCCCTGGTAACCTTCAATACTCATAGCACCCGCAACATCGGCTAAGTCTAATAAATATACCATTTTGTGTAACCCCACAATGGTGTGCGCCAAAATAAATTGCGTACCATTTATTAAACCTAAGCCTTCTTTAGCCTTTAATTGCTTTGGTTTTAGGTGATGCACCTTTAGAACGTCTTTAGCTGGTTTTATTTCATCACCAACCCAAAATTCACCAGCACCAATTAATGGCAAAAACAAATGTGCAAGAGGTGCTAAATCACCCGAAGCACCAACAGAACCCTGCTCTGGAACTACGGGTAACAAATTGTTTTCTATAAAATAAATAATGCGCTCAATTAAGGCTAATCGTACGCCAGAATACCCCTGACATAAAGCATGCACCTTGCAAATCATCATAATTTTTGATAATTGCTTATCAATAGGGTTTCCAACGCCTACCGCATGCGTTAGCAATAAATTTTCTTGAAGTTTATTAGTTTCATCGGGGGTAATTTGCACATCACATAGCGGTCCAAAACCTGTATTTATGCCATAAACAGGAGTATTAGCATTAGCAATAGCTTCTACTTTACTTCGGCTTTGTATAACTTGTTCTTTGGCTTCAGGCGTTATTTCAGCTTGCAGTTTACCATTGGCAATAGCTATAACTTTATGAACTGTTAGCGTATCTATTCCGTATTTAAAACTCATCTTCACTTACATTTTTTTCTTATTCAAAGTTATTCTTATTTTTAATGCTTAAAAAGACTATTTTAGTCAATATTTGATAACTATGAGTAATCAATTAGAATTAAGACATCTTAAATATTTTTTGGCTGTAGCCGAAGAATTACATTTTAGGCGTGCCGCAGAACGGTTGTTTATTTCGCAACCGGGATTAAGCCGACAAATAAAGCAAATGGAAGAAGATTTGGGTGTTACGCTTTTTGAACGCCACAACCGAAAGGTTGTTTTAACCAAAGCTGGCGTTTATTTAAAAGCGGAACTAAGCCGTAATTTACAGCAACTAGAGGATATTATAAATCATGCAAAACTAATTAATGAAGGCAAAAAAGGACAATTAAAACTTGGGTATGTTGGTTCAGCAATGCAAGAACTTATTCCAAAGCTACTTTTAAAATACAAAACAAGAAAACCCAATGTTGTGTTTAATTTAAAGGAAATAGACAACCAAAAACAAATTGAAGGCCTTTTAAACTTTAAGATAGATGTTGGTTTTGTAAGGCTAGAGCATGTTCCATCAATTATTGAAACACAAGTTGTTTTAAGTGACACATTTTGCTTGGTATTGCCAGAACACCATAACATAGACGCATCGAACTTTAAAAGCTTGTCTCAACTTAAAGACAGCTCTTTTATACTTTTTGATCCAGAATACAGCGCTTCTTACTATGATAAAGTTTTACAAATTTTTAAGGATCACGCTTTTACACCAATAGTATCGCACTTAACTATTCATGCAAGTTCCATTTATAAATTAGTTGAGAACAATTTTGGCATTTCTTTAGTACCAAAATCCTTAACGACCAATTCTGTTAGAGGTGTAAAGTTTATAGAATTGGATAAAATTCCCCAAAGAACAGAATTGTTTATGGTATGGCATAAAGAAAATAGAAACCCTATTTTAATGAGTTTTTTAGATATTATAAAAAAACAAAATCCATGATATGCTCATGGATTTTGATACGATTTCTTGCCCTAAAATCGTGCTACTAATAACCAACTCAAACTAAACTAATTTATATATGAAAAAACTATTTCGAGCAATTTTAATAGCTTTTGTTACACAAAGATAAGACTAGTTTTAAATATATTTTTATATATCTTTTTTATGTTATACATAAATTATGTTTATGAAATAGTCGTCTATTTAGAAATTGACTTGAATTTGAAAACAACCAAATTATGTTAGATAAACGACTTAGAAGTAAAACCCAAAACTGCCTGTAACTCCAAACTTTCTAGCATCAGGATATAACGTATCGTCTTTATAATTCCCACGGAAGTTAAAATCTATTCTAAACACTTTAAAAATATTACCAATACCAAAACTATATTCGTAATAAGGTTCTTGCGAAGGCGCTACCAATTGTAAGTTTGCAGGATTACTTGGTACATTGCTTATAGCTATATTTTCGTTTGATATATTTGCAATTACACCCCGAACACTTATAATTTCCCGTAAGTTTAGCTTTCTTAAAAATGGGATTCTTGAAAAGAAACGTCCGTTAAAATTATGTTCTAGATGAAATGACGCATATTCGTCTGAAACAAATTCATAAAAATCTAATTGAGAAAAGGTATTATATATTGAAAAATAAGTTTGGTTACCCGGAATAACATTAAGTAATCCTAATGGCACTTCTCCATAAGTTTTACCAACTTCTATAGAGGATACCAACCTACCAAAACCACCCAATTGCCAAGGTTGCAAATACGATAATTGTACTTTGGTATAATTAAAATCGCTATTTAAAATACTTTTGTCGCCACGACTTATTTGCGCGAATAAACGAGCAAAATCATCATTTGCTGTTTTACGTTCCACACCAAAACCTGTCATTTTTCTACCAGGAAAATAGGCTGCCGAAAATGTGGATTCGTATTGTTTAATTTCAGATTTAACACCATTAGGTGTATTGTAATCTAAACTAAAGGTTGGGGATGCCGACTCCAACGTACGGTAATTGGCACCAAGACGCAATACTAAATTTCTAAAAGGTTCTGCTTCAACAGCAAAACTCGTTAAGTTTATAGCCGTTAGTTTATCGTTAGCACCTGCTGTTACAACAGCCGAAGATGCTAAACTACGCCCCAAAACATCAGTAGAATTGGTTAAACTCGCCCCCATTTGCTCAACATCACGACGGTTTCCTCCAGAAATAATTAACCTGCTTCTTTTGTCTAACAACCATTTTCCAGACATCCCGTATTTAAACTTATCGTCTTTAAATCCATAGGCTAAAAACCCCTCTAAGCGCCATAAATCGTTTCTTCCAAAATAGGTACGACCACCTGTACGCAAGCGCAAACCTTCAACATCATTAAATCCGAACGTAGAGAAAATAGGACCATAATCTAGAGGTAGTGTATTAAATTCTATATAACCAGACGCCAAAATGCTTCCTAAATTATATAAACGTTTGAATTTCTTAACCGTTTTTAGGGTGTCTAGCATTTTGTAAACTCCCTTTTCGTCTTTATTTAAGGCTTCTAAACGGTTTTCTTCCCAAAAAGCATCATCTCTATCATAAACATCTTTATCGTAATTGTATACTTCTTTATCATAGAATTTTTTATCCTTAGGAATATTAAATTTATAATTATCATACAATGTGGTTCGTTTGCCGTAAATACCTCTAGATTGCTCCTTTTTTGTAAAGGCAAAATCGCTCATCATATAATCGCGCTTCACAAGAAAAACAGAATCATTTAATACTTCATATTCTTGCTCTATATAAATATCCTTAACCCAGTTGATATTTGCACTTTTTGAGGCTTGCAAATTTATTTCTTTAAGTGCATATGTGGTATCTGCTACCCAAAAATCGCCTTTAAAGGTTAACTCATTTTTCCGTCTTGGGTAATAAATTATATTGTAGCACCATTTGTTATCTATATATGCACTGTCTGTTAACACATAATTGTAAGTGCTTATTCCTGTTCTTGATAGCGGACTTACAAAGCTCTTATCGAAAAACTTTAGATAATTATCGTACACATTAAAATCGGAATACAAATCGTCTACAAAGTCTATAATAACTTGGTTATCGCTAAATCCTGAGTTTTTGTTTCCTTGAAGATCTTCTTTTACTTTATTTAGAATATTATCGCCATATACTTTAGAAACCGCTTCATTTATAAACATAGGCAAATAGGTTTTACCCGTAACACGAGAGGTATCTACTTCCTTAAATACAAATTCCATACCTTTAAATAACTTGCTTTTTATAAGCGCACTATCTATGGTGTTGATATCGAATTCTACTTTTTCGTATTTATCGTACTGGTATTGGTTAAATTGTTTTAAACCATTACTGCGTTTATTTGCCCAAATTTTACGAAGAATATCTATGGCTGGATTATTTTTCTTAGGTTGCTTTCCTGAAATAATAACAACTTGATCCAATTGTGCAGCCTCTTCTTTTAAAACAAATTTTAAATTGTAGCTTACTCGTTTTTCTAAAGGGTAATTTAAGGTTTCGTAACCTATAAAGGATACGGTAAGCGCCGTATAGTTCTCATCAGATTCTAAGTAAAATTTACCATTTTCGTCTGTTATTGTACCTTCGGTAGAACCAGAAAAAATAACATTAGCAAAAGAAACTGGTGCATTAAACTCATCAAACACATAACCACTTACTTTAGTTTGCGCTATTACAGCACAAATGTTAAGTAGAAAAAGGGCAAAAAGTAATTTTATCTTCATGTAAAGATTGTAGTTCTTAAATATAGACACAAAAAAAATGTAATTGGTTGTATTACATTCAAAAAAAAATGTCTAAACATTTTAAAATGATCCTGCAAAAAAAAGCGGGACTTGTTTAGTTTACCAACCTTAAAGTAATCGCTAAGACTTACTTAAAATTGTGTTTAACTAAAAAAACTTCATCAACAATCGTGCTTACTTATTTTGCCGATGGTAGATGAAGTTTATATAACGTTTAAAATGTTATTTTATTTGTAAAGTACCTTTTTTACAGCTTTTATAACATCTTCGTGGTTTGGCAACCATTCTTTTAATAATACTGGTGAATAAGGCGCTGGAGTATCTGCAGTATTTATTTTTACAACTGGGGCGTCTAAATAATCGAACGCTTCACTTTGTACTAAATACGTAATTTCAGTAGCTACATTGCCAAAAGGCCATGCTTCCTCTAAAACCACCAAACGGTTTGTTTTCTTAACAGACTCCAAAATAGCCTTTCTGTCCATAGGTCGCACAGTACGCAAATCGATAATTTCGCACGAAATACCTTCTTTTTCTAATTCATCTGCTGCTTTGTAGGCTTCTTTAATAATTTTTCCAAAAGACACGATAGTTACATCGTCTCCCTTTCTTTTAATATCTGCGACACCAATAGGCAAAATATATTCACCTTCTGGTACTTCACCTTTATCACCATACATTTGCTCGCTTTCCATAAAAATTACAGGATCGTCATCGCGAATAGCCGCCTTTAACAGGCCTTTAGCATCATAAGGATTAGAAGGTACAATTACCTTTAAACCCGGTGTATTGGCAAACCAACTTTCAAAAGCTTGCGAGTGTGTAGCACCTAACTGGCCAGCCGATGCTGTAGGCCCACGAAATACAATGGGGCACTTAAATTGGCCGCCCGACATTTGTCTTATTTTGGCAGCGTTATTTATAATTTGATCAATTCCAACTAAAGAGAAATTAAAGGTCATGTATTCTACTATTGGCCTATTTCCCGTCATGGTAGAGCCAATAGCTATACCTGCAAAACCAAGTTCTGCAATAGGAGTGTCTATAACGCGTTTAGGACCAAACTCGTCCAACATACCTTTTGATGCTTTGTACGCACCGTTGTATTCTGCTACTTCTTCTCCCATTAAATATACGCTTTCGTCCCTGCGCATTTCTTCGCTCATCGCTTCACAAATCGCTTCTCTAAATTGAATTGTCTTCATTTATTTGCTTTTAAATCGAGTTGCAAAAATAGTAATAAACACTTACCCTTCTAAAAGATTCCTTTAAAAATTTACTATGCATGCATAGTATTTTTCAAATAAAATACCTAACTTCGTATCCGCAAAAAAAATGAGACCTTTTTAATATAAATAGATTATGAAGATATTAGTTTGTATAAGCCATGTCCCAGACACCACATCTAAAATTAATTTTACTGAAGGTGACACGAAATTTGATACTAATGGCGTGCAATTTGTTATTAACCCAAATGATGAATTTGGATTAACTCGCGCCATGTGGTTTAAAGAAAAACAAGGTGCCAACGTAACCGTTGTTAATGTTGGTGGTGCTGAGACCGAACCTACGCTACGCAAAGCTTTAGCAATTGGTGCTGATGCTGCAATTAGGGTTAATGCCATTGCCGAAGATGGGTTTTCGGTTGCAAAACAACTTGCAAAGGTTGTTGAAGACGGTGGTTACGATTTAGTAATTGCAGGACGCGAATCTATAGACTATAATGGCGGTATGGTTCCTGGAATGTTGGCAGGCTTAACAGGTGCTAACTTTGTAAATAATTGTATTGCTTTAGAAATTGATGGTACTTCTGCTACCGCAACCAGAGAGATTGATGGCGGCAAGGAAACCGTTTCTACGTCGTTACCTCTAGTTATTGGTGGGCAAAAAGGGTTGGTTGAAGAAAGTGAACTACGTATACCCAACATGCGAGGTATTATGATGGCACGAAAAAAACCATTAAACGTAGTAGAACCTGTTGCTGCAGATGCAGCCACTAACTCGGTAAGCTTTGAGAAACCCGCACCTAAAGGCGCAGTAAAATTAGTAGCGGCAGATAATTTAGATGAATTGATAGACTTACTTCATAAGGAAGCAAAAGTAATTTAGCTCACTTAATCATACCGAACTTGTTTCGGAATGTATTATAACTATTTAGAATAAATAATATCCTGAACCTAGTTTAGGATGACAAAAAAATAAATTTTATGTCAGTTTTAGTATATACAGAATCAGAACAAAATAAATTTAAGAAAGCAGCTTTTGAGGTTGCTTCTTATGCCAAGGCTGTAGCAGATAAGTTGGGAACAACGGTAACTGCCGTAGCTGTAAATATAGAAGACACTTCTGAACTTGGAAACTACGGCGTAGATAAAGTGTTAAAAGTATCGAACACCAATCTAGAGCATTTTAATTCCAAAGGGTACGCCGCAGTTTTAAAACAAGCAGTAAAGGCAGAAAATGCACAGGTAGTAATTTTAAGTTCTAGTGCAGATAGTAAGTATTTAGCACCGCTTTTGGCTGTTGAATTACATGCTGGTTATGCATCAAATGTTGTTGAAGCACCATCAAGTACTAGTCCGTTTACAGTAAAACGCTCTGCATTTACAAATAAAGCGTTTGAAGTCACAGAAATAAAATCAGATATAAAAATTATAGGAGTTTCCAACAATGCCTTCGGACTAGTTGAAAATAGCAGTAGTGCTGCTGCAGAAGATTTTTCAGCTTCCATTCCAGAATTAGGTGTAAACGTTAATTCCGTAGATAAAGCTACAGACAAAGTAACCATTGCAGATGCAGAAATTGTAGTGTCGGCAGGAAGAGGTTTAAAAGGTCCTGAAAATTGGGGCATGGTTGAAGAGCTAGCCGATGTTTTAGGTGCTGCTACAGCGTGCTCTAAACCCGTTTCAGATTTAGGATGGCGCCCACATGGGGAACATGTAGGGCAAACAGGAAAACCTGTTGCATCCAATCTTTACATTGCTATTGGTATTTCTGGCGCTATCCAGCATTTAGCAGGCATTAATGCATCAAAAGTAAAAGTAGTAATTAATACCGACCCTGAAGCCCCATTCTTTAAAGCCGCAGATTACGGCGTTGTTGGGGATGCTTTTGAGGTTGTACCACAACTTATCGAAAAATTAAAGGCTTTTAAGGCACAACAATAATATTTTTTATAACTTGTATCTTCGAAGAACTGTTTAATTTGGCGAATTATTTGTAAATCTGCCTGTGGCAGTTGGTAAATTCCAAATTTAAACAGTTCTTTGTATTTTAATACATTTTATGAGTTTAGTAAGATTAAATATAAAGGGCATATCGTACAGTCAAACACAAAACGGTGCCTATGCCTTAATATTAAATGAAATTGAGGGCGACCGTAAACTACCTATTGTTATAGGTGCTTTTGAAGCACAATCTATAGCTATAGCTTTAGAAAAAGAAATTCGTCCACCAAGACCACTAACTCACGATTTGTTTAAAAATTTTGCCGATACATTTGGTATCGTAGTTAAACAAGTAATTATTCACAAACTAGTTGATGGTGTATTTTATTCTAGTTTAATTTGCGAACGCGATAAAATTGAAGAAATTATTGACGCCAGAACCAGTGATGCCATTGCTTTAGCACTACGCTTTAATGCACCTATTTTTACCTATAAAAACATATTAGATAAAGCTGGTATTTACCTAAAGGTAGATTCTAAAAAAGAAGATGAAGACGATACTGAAGACAGTGTTCTTGTAGACGATATTTTAGCCGGCGAACTGGAACCTGCTGTTTCTAAAGAAGATTATTCATCAAAATCCCTTGAAGAATTACATAAACTTCTAGAAGAAGCTGTTACGAATGAAGATTACGAAAAAGCTGCAAGCATTCGTGATGAAATTTCTAAACGCTAATTATTTTATTATGAAACAATTTTTATGCGCTATTGTTTTCATTTTTTGTCTTTTACTTAGCCCAACCTCTTCTTCTCAAAATAGCCAAGATTCTCTAAACCATACCAATCCAGAACTAGCAAGCGAGTTAAACAACAACACGAATACTACACTTGTTAGAGACACAACTATAACCGCTAACAATACCGAACAACAAAAACAACAAACAGTAGTAAATACTAAAGAAACCATAATTCCTAGTCAAGGGTTCTCATTCAGCAGTCTTTGGCGTGGAATTTTAGGAATGATTTCATTAGTTTTTATTGCGTTTTTATTTAGTAGCAATAGAAAAGCTATTAACTGGAGAGTAGTTGGTATTGGTTTAACTTTTCAACTGGTAATAGCTATTGGTGTTCTAAAAGTAGGTTTCGTAAAAAGTGTTTTTGAAATAGTTGGAAAACTATTTGTTAAAATTCTCAACTTTACACAAGCAGGAAGCAAATTTTTGTTTGAAGGATTGGTGGTTGATATGGACACTTTTGGATTTATTTTTGCATTTCAAGTGTTGCCCACCATCATCTTCTTTTCAGCCTTAACATCGGTGTTATATTATTTAGGTGTTATTCAAATTGTTGTAAAAGGCTTTGGATGGTTGTTATCTAAATTACTTAAAATTTCTGGCGCAGAAAGTTTAAGTGTAGCCGGAAATATTTTTTTAGGGCAAACCGAAGCGCCATTATTAATTAAAGCATATTTAGAGAAAATGAACAAATCTGAAATGCTATTGGTAATGATTGGTGGTATGGCAACTGTTGCTGGTGCCGTTTTAGCAGCCTATATAGGCTTTCTTGGTGGCGACGATGCAGCATTACGTTTATTTTATGCTAAACACCTGCTGGCAGCTTCAGTAATGGCTGCTCCTGGAGCAATTGTTATTTCAAAAATTTTATATCCACAAACAGAATCTATAGACACCGATGTAAAAGTTTCACAAGATAAAATAGGTTCTAATTTTTTAGATGCCATTGCTAATGGCACTACCGAAGGTTTAAAACTTGCCGTAAACGTTGGTGCAATGCTTTTAGTTTTTGTGGCGTTTATTGCCATGTTTAATTATGGCTTCGAAAAAATAGGGCACTATTCTGGTCTTAACAGTTGGATATCATCAAACACCAGCTACCAAAGTTTATCTTTAGAGTTTATAATGGGTTACGTTTTTGCGCCCTTAATGTGGCTTATAGGAATAGCCAAAGAAGATATGGCCCTAATGGGGCAACTCCTTGGTATAAAACTAGCAGCCAGCGAATTTATTGGCTATATACAATTGGCCGATTTAAAAAATGTTGCAAACGCTACACATTTAAAATACGAGAAATCTGTAATTATGGCTACTTACATGCTTTGTGGATTTGCCAATTTTGCATCTATAGGCATTCAAATTGGTGGTATAGGCTCGCTAGCTCCCGGGCAACGTAAAACCTTATCTAAATTTGGAATGAAAGCCTTAATTGGAGGCACAATTGCTTCTTTAATTTCTGCTACTATAGCGGGTATGATTATTGGTTAAAATAATTCCTGTAAAGAAAGAATCTTTTAAAATAACCAACTCTTGTTTTTCTAATTTTCAGTTAATAACTTTTAATATCTACATCACTATATTTAAAAATGTTGCATCCCTTTTTTATTAAATTGCGATGCACAATTTTATGCCTTTGTGCTAAAGTTTAACTTAAAAAAAGATTCCCATTTTCACGGGAAATAGAGATGAAGCAATACCACGACTTAGTAAAGCATGTTTTAGAAAACGGAAACGAAAAAGGAGACCGAACAGGCACTGGTACCAAAAGTGTTTTTGGATACCAAATGCGATTTGATTTAAGTGAAGGTTTTCCTATGGTAACCACAAAAAAGCTACATTTAAAATCTATTATTTATGAGTTGCTATGGTTCTTAAAAGGTGATACCAACATAAAATATCTTACTGAAAATGGTGTGCGTATTTGGAACGATTGGGCTGATGAGAATGGCGATTTAGGGCCTGTTTACGGTCACCAATGGCGTAACTGGAACAGTGATGAAATTGACCAAATAAAAGAGATTGTACACACACTTAAAACCAACCCAAATAGTAGACGCATGTTAGTTTCTGCTTGGAATCCCTCAGTATTGCCAGATATATTTAAAAACTTTAGCGAAAATGTAGCTGATGGGAAAGCAGCATTACCACCTTGTCATGCATTTTTTCAGTTTTATGTAGCCAATGGAAAACTATCGTGCCAATTATACCAACGTAGTGCCGATATTTTTTTAGGTGTGCCATTTAATATTGCATCTTATGCTTTATTTACTATGATGATGGCACAGGTTTGTGGTTACGAAGCTGGTGAATTTATTCATACCTTTGGAGATGCCCATATTTATCGCAACCATTACGAACAGCTAGAACTACAGTTATCGCGTGATATACGTCCGCTTCCAAAGATGATTTTAAACCCTGAAATTAAAGACATTTTCGATTTTAAGTTTGAGGATTTTACCTTGGTAGATTACAACCCACACCCACATATTAAAGGAGCCGTGGCGGTGTAAATTTTTTTAAGTTGAGAGCCATAATTTGAATAAATCTCCCTCCATGGATATTGCATCTCGATAATAATCGAGAGAGTAGCGAAAATCCAACCCCGCTTGCCCTAAACTTTTTAAAGGGTGTGGTAACCTACCTGCTATACCACGGGTATACTGTCGCCCAATTAAAAACAAAAAAGCACCCTCTAAAAAGAAAGTGCTTTTACTAATTTTTTTAAAACCTAACCTTAAACAGTTACAACACTATTTTCGGCACCTGCAAAATCGTTCCATGCATAAGCATCGGCAGCTGAATCGTTTACATACTCCCCATCTACCACATATTTAAACTCGTATGAATTGTCTTTCTCTAAATCTACAGTACCTTTAAATGTACCATTCTTTAATTTTTTTAGTGGCGCTTTTTTTGCGTTCCAATCATTAAAACTGCCTACAACCGCAACTTTTTTTGCATCTTCCGCCTCAATAGAAAATGTTACTTTACATATAGGTTTACTCTTTAAATACTGTTTTTTAATAGCCATAATATAAGTGTTTAATTACAGTGCAAATTTATAAAACAATCCTATTCAGCATACATTTAAAATGCTAATATTAAAATAATTATCATTTTAATAATATGCGCTCTATTTCTTTTAATGTATGTGAAAAATTTAATAGCAAAATTGAAGTATTAACAATATATTTTTTTGTTTTTCTGTTGATTTTCAGAGGTTTCCAACCGAAAACGTTTTCGCTATTCTAAGTTACTAGGTTCACCAAAAAAACTTTAACTTTACCTTTTTATTTAAGATTATGTTTGGAAAGAAAAAACAACAGCCACAAATTGATAAGGAGCAGCTAGAGCTAATAGAAAATGCACAAAAACGCATAAAACAAAAAAAGCGTTTATATGCGCATTTTGTTTTATTTTTGATTGGTTGTGTGCTACTTATTGTTGCAAATACAGTTCTGGGCATAGGCAGGGATTTTACAATTGCGGGTATTAATTGGTTTGTATATGCTATTTTAATTTGGCTATTTTTATTTATATACCATTTATTTAACGTTTTTATTACCCATAAATTTATGGGAAAAGCTTGGGAGCAAAAACAATTGGAAAAATTGGTAGCAAAACAACAGGCTAGAATTGATACATTAAAAGAAGGGTTTAGAAAAGAAGAGGAACTACAAGCTAAAAGTGAAGTTTTTGATGAAATGAACGCCCCTAAACCTAACCCTAAAACCACAAAAAACTCACAACTCACCATTATAGTAGCTGCTGCCGAGAATAATGCAATTGGAAAAGGCAACCAACTTATTTGGCATTTGGGCGACGACTTAAAACGTTTTAAAGCCCTTACAAGTGGCCACCATATTATTATGGGGCGTAAAACTTTTGAAAGTTTCCCCAAACCATTACCTAACAGAACACATGTAGTTATAACACGACAAACCGACTATAAAGTGCCTTTGGGCGTCATTGTGGTAAATTCGCTCGAAGATGCCATAGATGCATCTAGAGGCGACAAACAACCTTTTATTATTGGCGGCGGGGAAATTTACAAACAAGCTCTACCAATTGCCGACAAAATAGAGCTTACCCGCGTACACGAAAGTTTTGAGGCCGATGCTTTTTTCCCTGAAATAGATCCTAAGGTTTGGAAAGAAACCCACAACACATTCCACCAAAAAGATGCAAACCACAATTATGAGTTTTCGTTTATTACTTACGAACGGATATAATAAAATACCAAGAAAAATTTACAAACCACTTTATGAAAATAAGGTGGTTTTTTTGTGGTACGCTGCTTGAATTTGTGAGAAATTTACATAAACTTTTTAACGCCTTCAACCACACAAATAATTTGAGATTTTAAAATCATTTTAAAAAGCACAATGTATTTAGAAGTTTTTTATATCCGCTTTTACTCCTTGTCACAATAATTAAAACAATTACTTAAATCTCCAACACAGCAAAAAACGATGATAGAAAATAAAATTTGGATAATCAGTGAATTATAAAATTGAACGGAAAATTTCAATAATAATTATCCTGACCATATGAAAGAGGTAATTGAAAAAGAAAACAAAGCTTATCACTCAATCCACCCTTTAATTTACAAACTCTCGAATGATGAATGTTCTAGAAAAGATTACAAAATTATTTTATTTCATTTTTGGCAAATTAATCATAAATTAATCTGAAATTGAATTCTTTTATTTCTAATAATTTTTTCTAATTCTTCAATAGTTAGCATTACATAAGAAGGTGACTTTTCATTTAAGCAAACAAAGCAAAATCTAAATCTATCTCCTAATAATTTCCCGAAATTAAATTCATTTTCTGTTGCTCCAAAAAAGAAACCTTTTGGATTATCAGGGAGATATTTTTTTGTCGTTTTTAATTCAATAAATAGTATATCATCCAGATGGGTTTCTACATAATCTTTTTCAAATTTAATTCCTTTCAATTTTGGTATATAAACCATATCAAAAGATTGTAAAAAATTATGAGGAATATTTACTCTATCTAAAAGCTCCCTTTTCATTTCCTTGTCAATTTTAAAAAACCCCGTCTGTTCTTCAATAAGGTAGTTAATTCCTTGTTTTTCTGTAACATTATTTGATAATGTCAACTTAAAAGAATGTTTTCTTGACATTAACCTTCAGCTTTTAGTTCATATTTTTTTAATAGTTTTTTTGCATTATCAAACTTTAAGAGTTCATCAAGGGTTAAATTGAAGGCTTTTGCAAAAATTGCCATATTGGTCAGTGAAATATTTCGTTCAGCTCTTTCTATCATCCCAATATAAGTTCTATGGAATCCTGTTTTGTATGATAATTGTTCTTGACTTAAGTTTTCTTGCGTTCTTAAGTAGCGTATTCTATCACCAAATTCTTTTAAAAGAAATTTATTTATCATAGATCGAAACTATACATATTGTATGCTTAAATCAACATACAATACGTATCATTTGGTGCGCGCTTCTTTTTTAACATAGGTTACAGAAGAAATCCTTTTCTATTTAAAAAAAAATGGAACGAAATGGTAAGGACAGTTGCAAGTGGAGAAATCGTTAAGAAAGTAACTGAAAAAGTTGTAAGAAAAACTTATTTTCCAAAGAAAACTAAAAACATAATAAGTCATGTTAAACCATACAAGAAATGCAGCAGATGCTTATACATTACCTGTCGCAGAAAACTAACAGGATTGACTGAATATACAAAACATTGTTTTTGGCTATACGCTAGTTAATTGAAAGACGAAATATATCTGAAATAGACAACACCAAACATAAAACTAAATAAAAAAAGCAAAACACTTCAATAAACAAAAACCACCAAACCACCTCTCCAATTTTCTTTTTCAAAATTCCTATTTCAATTTTCAGTAATTTTGCCGCATGGTAAAAGAGATACAACTTCGTATTACACTTAAGGAGGAGGAAATTAGCAATATTCTAGTGCTAAAATCTGCATTAAAACTAGATATTGACAAAGAAGATATTACGGGAGTAAAAGTACTAAGAAAGTCTATTGATGCCAGAAAGCCAAAAATAATTTTCAACTATAAGGTTGCAGTTTATATTCGGGAAACCTTACCTAAAACTTCCGAATATCAATTTGATTATAAAGATGTATCAAACTCAAAACCCATCCATATTATTGGTTTTGGGCCAGCAGGCATGTATGCCGCTTTACGTTGTATAGAACTTGGGTTTAAGCCCGTAGTTTTAGAGCGTGGTAAAAATGTACAAGACCGTCGCAGGGATTTAAAAGCCATTAACCAAGACCATATTGTAAACGAAAATTCCAACTACTGTTTTGGCGAAGGTGGTGCAGGTACCTATAGCGATGGTAAACTTTACACGCGTAGCTTAAAGCGCGGTGATGTACGCCGTATCTTCGAAAACCTCGTATTTCATGGCGCAACCGACCAAATTCTTGTGGATGCGCACCCGCATATTGGCACCAATAAACTCCCAAAGGTGGTGCAAAATATTAGGGAAACCATTTTAAAATATGGTGGCGAAATTTATTTTGAAACCCGAGTTACAGATTTTACTTTGAAAAATGGCGCCATAACAACCATTCAGCTTAATAATACGGAAGAAATGGCTGTTGCCAAAGTTATTTTAGCCACAGGACATTCGGCGCGAGACATTTTTTATTTACTCCATAAAAAACATATTGCATTAGAGGCCAAGTCTTTTGCTATGGGTGTTCGGGTGGAGCACCCGCAGCATATTATTGATAGTATTCAATACCATTGCAGTGGTGAGCGACATGAACTGCTTCCGGCTGCATCGTATAGTTTGGTGCAACAAGTTAATAACCGAGGCGTGTATTCGTTTTGTATGTGTCCTGGTGGCTTTATTGTACCCGCGGCCACAGCCAATGGCGAAGTAGTGGTAAACGGCATGTCGCCTTCCAAAAGAAACAATTTATATGCAAATTCCGGCATTGTTGTAGAAATAGATGTTGCTAAGGATTTGCCTAAATACGAACAGTTTGGTGCCTTAAAAGGTTTGGAATATCAAAAGAATTTAGAAAAATTAGCCTTCACATCAGGAGGCAGAAGTCAAACCGCACCTGCACAAAGATTAACCGATTTTGTAGAAGGTAAACTATCGTCAAATTTAAACAATAGTTCTTATCAACCCGGTTTAAAAGCGGCACCGCTTCACTCTTTATTGCCAAAATTAATAGGAAGCAGACTTAGAAAAGGGTTTCAAACTTTCGGACAAAAAATGAAGGGGTATTATACTGAAGAAGCCAATATTGTTGGTGTAGAATCTAGAACCTCATCGCCTGTTTGTATCCCTAGAAACGAGCGTTTGGCGCATCCAGAAATTTCCAATCTATATCCCTGTGGCGAAGGTGGTGGTTATGCAGGCGGTATTGTTTCGGCTGCTATGGATGGCGAACGTTGTGCTGAGGCCGCAACTGGAAATTTGTAATTTTTTTATTTGGGCGTTACCACAAGGGTCGGGCTTTCCGCTGCAAGTCCTCGCACCTCCTTCGTCGGGCTGTGGGCTTTCCACTGCAATCCCTAACGCAAACCCGCAACTTTAAAAAACAGGGGCATTGCTTCCAAAAATTTATTCCTATTTTTGCAGCACTAAAAAAGAAACAACCATGAACGCATATATATTTCCAGGTCAAGGCGCACAATTCTCCGGAATGGGATTAGACCTTTATGAAAATTCACCTTTAGCACAAGAATTATTTGAACAAGCCAATGAGATTCTTGGATTTTCCATTACAGACATTATGTTTGAAGGCAGTGCCGAAGATTTAAAAGAAACCAAGGTAACACAACCCGCTATATTTTTACATTCAGTAATTTTAGCAAAAACCTTAGGAGAAAGTTTTAAGCCAGATATGGTTGCAGGCCATTCTCTTGGAGAATTTTCGGCTCTGGTAGCCAATGGTAGTTTAAATTTCGAAGATGGCTTAAAATTAGTATCGCAACGTGCTTTGGCAATGCAAAAAGCTTGCGAATTGCAACCAAGTACCATGGCAGCTGTTTTAGGTTTAGATGATGATATTGTTGAAAACATATGTGCCAGTACCGAAGGTGTTGTGGTTGCCGCAAACTATAACTGCCCTGGGCAACTGGTAATTTCTGGTGAAGTTGAAGCCATTAACAAAGCCTGTGAAACCTTAAAGGCCGAAGGTGCACGTAGAGCTTTGGTATTGCCCGTTGGTGGTGCGTTTCATTCGCCTTTAATGGAGCCTGCTCGCGAAGAATTAGCTGCTGCCATTGAGAATACTACGTTTAGCAAACCTAATTGTCCTATTTATCAAAATGTAACTGCCAGCGCTGTTACTGATGCATCTGCTATTAAAGCAAACCTTATTTCTCAATTAACAGCACCTGTGCGTTGGACACAATCTGTGCAACAAATGATTACTGACGGCGCCACGTTATTTACCGAAGTTGGTCCAGGCAAAGTACTACAAGGCTTGGTAAAGAAAATTAACAGGGACGCACAAACTGAATCTGCAACTTTTGAAGCCAATTCTTAGATGAAAATTACGCGTCGCAACACCTTTATTTTTATTACTATTCTCTTAACTATTGCTGTTGATCAGATTTCAAAAGTACTGGTAAGAACTTATGTTGAAGCAGGATCGACCTCCCCTATTATTGGCGATTTTTTGCAGCTAATGAATGTAGAAAACGATGGTGCTTTTTTAGGTATGGGTGGTGATTTAAATCCAACACTTAAGCTAATACTTCTGCTTATATTACCCGTAATAGTTCTAGGTTTGGTATTAAGGCATGTTATACAAGATAAAAGTTTAGATACTTGGTCGCTTTTTGCTTTTGCAAGTATTATTGGTGGCGGAATTGCAAACGTTTACGATAGGTTTGCCTATGGAAGTGTAACCGACTTTTTATACATACATGTTACAGATGTTATACGAACTGGTATTTTTAATTTCGCAGATTTATCTGTAACTACAGGTATGATAATTTTAGTGGTTAAGATGTTTAGAAAAAAGAAAAGCCAATCTTAAATTGTAAGAATGGCTTTTAATGTGTATAAACTTTTTTATAAGATTAACTCCTTACTTTCTGCTCCCATTTCCATGCCGAAAGCATTGCTTCGTCTAGCGTAAGTTCTGTTTTCCAACCCAGTTCGTTATTGGCTTTATTAGTATCTGCATAAGCTGAAATAACATCGCCTTCGCGTCTGCCAACAATTTTATAATTTAATTTTTTTCCAGAAACACGCTCAAAAGATTTTACAACTTCTAAAACAGAGCTTCCTTTTCCTGTACCTAGGTTAAAGGTTTCGTAATTGGCTTTGTTTTTTCCTTTTAGCAATCTGTTTAAAGCTACAACATGCGCTTTCGCCAAATCTACAACATGAATATAATCTCTAATGCAAGTACCATCTGGTGTAGGGTAATCGTCTCCAAAAACAGATAATTGCTCACGCAAACCTATGGCGGTTTGGGTAATAAAAGGCACTAAATTTTGAGGTACACCTAGAGGTAATTCACCAATTTCTACCGATTCGTGTGCTCCAATAGGATTAAAATAACGTAAAGCTATAGCGTTTAAAGTTGGCACCACTTTACACGTATCTTGTATTATTTCTTCTCCAATTTGCTTTGTATTACCATAAGGAGACTCTGCCTTTTTTACTGGTGCATTTTCTGTAATTGGTAATTCATCGGCTTGTCCATAAACGGTACAAGACGAACTAAATATAAAACTAGCAGCTGGTAACTTTTTTAATTCCTTTAGTATATAAACCAAGGTTGCGATATTGTTTTCATAATACAACAAGGGCTCCTGTACACTTTCGCCAACTGCTTTACTCGCCGCAAAGTGAATTACACCTTTAATATCGTTATGTTTTTTAAAGAATGCTTCAACTCCTGCCTTATCTTTTAAGTCTAATTTTTCAAAAATTGGGGTTTTTCCAGTAATGTTGGTTATGCCATCTAAAACGTTTTCTGAAGCGTTGGACAAGTCATCGATAATTACAACTTCATAGCCTTCATTTTGTAATTCTACAACGGTATGAGAGCCTATAAAACCTAATCCGCCTGTTACTAGTATTTTATCCATTTATAAATTTTATAATAGTTGCTGTAATAAATTCAATTTGTTCATCATCCAATTCGGTATGCATTGGTAACGAAATTACTTCTTTTACCAACTGATTGGTTACTGGAAAATCTGCTTCATTATATCTTTCGTCTGTATAAGCCTTCTGCTTGTGAAGCGGAATTGGGTAGTATACACCACAAGGTATTCCCTGTTCGTTTAAATGTTTTACAAGCGCATCTCTGTCTACATCCTTTACTTTTAAAGTATATTGATGAAATACGTGACAGTCGCAAGTATCACAAATAGTTTCACCACAGCCGTTACTAAGGTGAGGTGTAATAATGGCATCTATACCCTTAAAAGCTGCATTGTATTTTTTTGCGGCCATTTGTCGCGCTTTGTTATAACCATCAAGTTTTGGCAATTTTGCATCTAGTACAGCCGCTTGAATGCTATCTAAACGAGAATTAACCCCAACTACATCATGATGGTAACGTTCGTACATACCATGGTTTACTATGCCCCTAATGGTGTGTGCCAAATCGTCATCGTTAGTAAAAATTGCACCGCCATCACCATAGGCGCCTAAATTTTTAGAAGGAAAAAAAGACGTAGCACCAACATTGCCAATAGTACCTGCTTTTGCTTTTGTTCCGTTTTTGTAAGTGTAATTTGCACCTATTGCCTGTGCGTTATCTTCAATTACAAACAGGTTGTGTGCCTTGGCTATTTCTAGAATTGCTTCCATATTAGCACATTGCCCAAATAGATGTACAGGCACAATGGCTTTTGTTTTTGGTGTAATTGCCTTTTTTATAGCTTCAATATCTATATTAAAATCATCTTTATTTACATCTACCAAAACAGGGGTAAGATTTAATAGGGCTATAACCTCAACAGTGGCAGCAAATGTAAAATCTGCGGTTATTACCTCGTCGCCAGGTTTTAAGCCCAACCCCATCATTGCAATTTGTAATGCATCAGTACCATTGGCACATGGAATAACATGCTTTACGCCCAAATAAGCTTCTAAATTCTTTTGAAATTCATGAACCTTTGGTCCATTTATAAAAGCAGTGTTTTCAATTACGTTTTCTATAGAAGAGTTAACAACATCTTTTATATCGTTGTATTGACCTTTAAGGTCTACCATTTGAATTTTCTTCATGCTGAAAATTTGAAGGTCGGATTTACATAAACTAAATGACCTAATTTTAAATATACTCACATTGAGTTTTAGGTCTACAAATTTACAAAATTCATGAACGCTATCCATAGAATTGTTGTAAAGAAATGTATTTTAGCGGTAAAGATGATGACCTTGCAATTTATATATAATATTGGCATTAGTTTTACAGGTTTTATTTTAAAAATTGTTGCTCTTTTTAATGCAAAAATTAAACTTGGTGTTGCAGGAAGACAACAAACTTTTAAAATTATAAACCAACATATTAAACCAACGGACCAAACCCTTTGGTTTCATTGTGCATCTCTTGGAGAATACGAACAAGGCTTACCTGTATTTGAAAAATTAAGAGCGCACTATAAAAATCATAAAATTGTGCTTAGCTTCTTTTCGCCTTCGGGATTTGAAATTCGAAAAAACTCCCCAATAGCTGATGTTGTAGTTTATTTACCAATTGACACACAGAAAAATGCCATACAGTTTTTAAAGCTTGTAAACCCAGAACTTTCGGTATTTGTAAAGTATGATATTTGGCCCAATTATTTAAAATTCCTAAAAGCGAATAAACTTAAAGCTATTTTAATTTCTGCTGTGTTTAGGCCACAACAAATCTATTTTAAAAGTTATGGGCATCTATTTAGGAAATCCCTATATGCTTTTGATCATATTTTTACTCAAAATGAAAGCTCTAAAGCACTACTAGCTACTATTGGCTATAAAAACGCAACCGTTTCAGGCGATACTAGGTTTGACCGTGTAAGCAACCAACTAAAAACCAATAACACCTTAGATTTCATTGAAACGTTTAAACAAGATTATTTATGTGTGGTTGTAGGGAGCTCATGGCCAGAAGACGATGCTTTATTTATTGACTTTATAAATAATGAAACCCCTACTGAAATAAAGTTTATTGTAGCACCTCATAATATAAAAACTAATCAAATTAAGGATTTAACTTCAAAATTAAACACAAAAACAGTGCTATATTCTGAAAAAGACCAAAAGCAATTAAAAGATTATAATGTTTTGATAGTTGACACCATTGGGCTTTTATCTAAAATATATAGTTATGCCGATATTGCCTATGTTGGTGGTGCTATGGGAACAACCGGTTTGCACAACACCCTAGAGCCGGCAGTATTTGGAGTACCTATTATTATTGGCCCCAACCACAAAAAATTTCCAGAAGCGCAAGCGTTTATTAATAATGGCGGTATGTTTTCAGTAGCAAACCAAAAACAGTTTAACGATATACTAAAAAAACTACTGGAAGATGGTGACTTTCGGCATAATACTGGGTCTAAAAATTCGGAGTTCGTAAAGAAACAAAGTGGTGCTGTCATCCAAATACTAGATTACTTACGTATATAAATTGTTTTTTAATTAAAACAAAATTTGTGTGTATACAATTTATAAGATTATATTGCACTACTAAATAATTAACACTAAAAACAACAAAAATGAAAAAACTAATTTTAGGAGGAGCCTTATTATTAGCTCTAGGTTTATCTTTTACATCTTGTAGAGATACAAAAAAAGAAGGAAGCGTTGAAGATGCAATAGAAGCTACAGAAGACGCTGCTGAAGAAGCTGGTGAAGCAGTAGAAAACAGCGTAGAAGAAGCTGGCGAAGCAGTAGAAAACGCTGCTGAAGAAGCAGGAGATGCAATAGATGAAGCTGTTGATGCCGCTGGTGAAGCTGCTAACGGTGCTGCAGAGAAAGCTGGAGAAACTGTAGACAAAGCAGTTGATGCTACTAAAAAAGCTGCTAACGATGCTGTTGAAACTGCTAAAAAAGAAGCTAATAAATTAAAAGACAGTCACTAATAAGAGACTTCTAATTTTAAAATTTATGATGAAACCACCTAAACAGGTGGTTTTTTTATGATTAATTTTAAGAAAAGAGTGGATACTGGTACGAAACAGAATGCAAAACAAATGAATAGAACAATAAGTTAAATTATGGCAAATATACCTTTTACTTAAAAGTTACTGCTAATCGTCACTTAGGCTCAATAGCCCCTAAACTTGGAATGTTTTTAATTACATTTCCTATAATATCTTTTTTTGGTTTTAATTCTAAAGATTGAATTAAACCGTTGGCATCACTTTCCAATAGTTTTACTAAAATGCCTTTATTCTTAATTAAAGATACATTTTTAGGTATGTAATCTTCCGCTTTAATCCCTCCTTTATTTACAAAATCTGGATTCCCAAAAATTGGGGCTTCATCTACAATACCTACACCTGCTGGCCAACTTTTAGTATTGAGAAATAAATTATTCTTAAAAAAAACATTTTTTGCCAAATCTCCAGATACTTTATCTGGTTTGTATTGATCTCCCAAAACAGCTTTTGAATCGCCTTCTAAATAAAAAATATTATTTGCAATTAAAATACCATTACTAGTATTATCTATAGCAATTTTAGAAACAATTGTTGAGTCACTGTAAATAGTGTTATTATAAATATAAGAGTTTACAGGGCCTTTTCGTTCTTTGTTGCCACCTTGATAACCACTTAACCACAAAATTTTTCCTTCTTGGAATGCCCCGTTTTTACCTTTTATCCTGTAACCATCGTTTATACTAATGTTATAGCGGTACGCACAATTATAATTGTTACCTAATATTTCGCAAAAACCACCAGCATTATAAGCGCTAATATTATATTGCAAAACAATATTATCACAGTTAAAATCTATATGGGCGCCAGCCGAATCTCCAGGGCCGTTGGCGTATAAGAATTCATTTTTTTCGATTAAAACATGTGAAGAACCCCAAGTCCATAAACCACTTCCGCGTCCCCATTTTCTTGTATCGTCGGCATTACCAGAATGCGAAATAGTATTGTTAGCAACATAAACTGATGTAACACCAGACATTTGAATACCTGGGCCTCCTGTATGTTTTACAACATTATCTAAAATCTTAATATTGGAAATATTTTTATTAATACCTGTTAGTTTTATACCTGTATGAGACACGTTACTAATAGAACAATTCATGATTTTTACATCATCAATTATTGTTGTTTTGTTATTCATCACCCTAATGCCCCAGCCATATTTCTGGGTTCCGTTTGCTGTTCTTACTTCATCTTTGCCCCTATTAAAACCAGTGTTTTCATAATAAATATTATAAATGGTAATATTCTTAATTACTAAATGCCCCATTGCATCTAAGTTGTTGTTCCTTACCAAAATACCACAGCGCATTTTTGAGTTTTGTTTGGAATCTTCAGAGTATCCATTTGCTGTCAATTGAATATTACTAAGTTCTAAAAAACTAGAATCTTCAATTAAAACGCCATTGGGCAACCCTTTAAAATTAATTATAGCTGGACTTAAACTTTTGTTTGAATTCCACACAATACTAGTTATTACAATTGGTTTTTGAGCTGTTCCTTTTTTTCCAACAATAACAAGTCCGTTTGTATACGTTTCACCATGAGCCAATAAAAGTCTGTCTCCTGGTTTTAAATTTACTTTTGAAGCACGTTGTAAACTTTTAAAAGCATGCTTTTTAGAAATGCCAGTGTTTGTATCGCTTCCCGTTTTAGGATGCACAAAATAGTCTTTGGCAAACATATTGGTACAAAACAAAAAAACTGCAAATAAAATGATGGTTTTATAATATAAGGACATTGTATTATTCTTCAATAATTATGGTTTAAATACTTTTAATTTGTATTGTAGATTTTTAATGATTTAAAAGCGCTCTTTTATCTCTTGGTTCTTTATACAATGCTGGTTTATTATTCATTAAACGTTGGTGAATGTGGTAAGTAACATCCTCCCACGGTTTTCCTTCTTGCCAAAGTGGTGCCACCATTTGAGATTCCCAATGCAATAAACTTTTAGATATGTTTTTAAAGACAACAGTATCTGTAGTTGCTAAATTTGTAGTTTCAGATAGGTCGTTCGATAAATCATATAGCACGCTATCATAATTTTCTAGCCTAATAAGTTTATAATTCCCAATTCTAGCCCCCGCTTCACTAAGTTTACGCCAAAAGAGCTTATCGTGAGGATGTCCTTGTTTTTCACCTAATAAATACGGTAGTAAATTGGTGCCATCCAAAATTAAGTCATCATCCTTTTCTATACCAGCGGCAGCTAAGGAAGTGCTAAAAATATCTAACGAGGATGTTAAGCCATCAAATTTTTGGTGTTTTGCTATTTTACCTGGCCAACTTACAACAAATGGTACACGTTGCCCGCCTTCAAATTTATTCCCTTTCCACCCTTTTAAAGGACCTGTTTTAGAATTATTGTTATGCGCACCGCCATTATCGCTTATAAAATATATAAGGGTATTATCTAATAGTTTTAGTTCTTTTAGTTTGTTACGAAGTTTGCCTATGTTTTCATCTAAAGACCAAGTCATAGCCGCTAAAACCTGCCTTGGATGATCTTTATATTTTTTTAAATCTTCAGCTTTAGCTTCCATTGGCGTATGTACAGCATTATAAGCCAAATACATAAAAAATGGCCGGTTTTTGTTTTCTTCAACAAAACTTACAGAGCGGTCTCCAAGAACATCTGTAAGGTAGCCATCAAAAATAACACGCTCTCCGTTTTTTTGAAGCATATGGTTTTTTGATGGGTTTTGAATTGGAAAATAAGATCTCCCGCCTCCTAAAAACCCATAAAACTCATCAAAACCCCTATTATTAGGATGGTCTGATGGTGTAGCCCCTAAATGCCATTTCCCCAATGCAATAGTTTTATAGTTGTTTTTCTGAAAAACATCGGCCATAGTTATAACATTATCTGGTAAGCCTATATCTCCAGAAATAGCATCTCCAGTACCATTTGCTTCAAAACCAAAACGCTGTTGATACTTACCCGTAAGCATACCTGCTCTTGATGGTGCACAAACCGTAGCGCTAACATGGGCATCTGTAAAAACAACACCATCGCTGGCCAAATTATCTATGTGCGGTGTTTCTAAATCCTTACTGCCCATAAAACCAAAATCTACATAGCCAGCATCATCAACCACTATTACTATAATGTTTGGTTTATTATTTTCCTCTCCTGTTTTTGATGCCAATGTATTATGGTTTGATTTGTTTTTGCCACAAGCACATAACAATACCAAAATACCAGATAAGAAAAATGACTTTAAAAATTTAAAACGTATTACCATAGCACCATAATTCATATTATTTTATTAACAATGGTTAAAAAAGAGGTTCTAAGTGCTATACTTTAGAACCCCTTAACTTTCACTAAAACAAACTACTATTAACCAAACTAGCTTTATTGTTTAATAAACTTATAAGTTCCCACAGCATCTTCAATGTATGCTTTTACTACATAAACACCGTTAGCTAGATTAGAAACGTTAATTTCGTTGCTTTTACTAGCAAGTGTTTTATTAAAAACTTGTTTACCTAAAAGACTATATATTTCAACCTTATCTATATTTTTAGAGGCTGATAGTTTTATAAAATTATTTGCAGGATTAGGGTACGACTTGAAATTGAATTTTTGTAAGTCGGCCACCGATGCCGTTGGTGTTTCTACAATACTAAAATCATCCATTCTAGCGGAATTATTCGGACCACCAGCGGCACGTGATTGTTTTGCTACAAAAAACAGTAAATCTGCTTGAGGTGCAACAAAATCAAAAGTAAATTGATTCCAATTAGCATCAACAGTAGAAGGATCTACATAAAAACTAATAATAGGATCAAATTGTGTTCCATTACCTCCTGAATTGTCTCTTACAGATACAAAAATACCGTCTGTACTAGCTGGTTGCCCCTGACCAGAAACAAATAAGTTCCAAAATGTTACCGTGTATTGTGTACCAGGAACTGCAGTTATGTTTTGACGGAAATTTGAGAAATCGTTCCCCATATTTAAAAATTGGTCTCCGGTATGGGCATTTGCTGAATTTGAATTAATTGAAGGTTGGAAAGTAGCATTACCAATACCTGATGACCAAGGTGTTGATGCTGATGTTATTTTTCCTGTAGTAAGGCCTTCAAACCCTCCTCCTGAAAGAAGGTTTTGCCCATAACTAATAGATAGGGTTAATACTGCTAATAAAAAAGTAATTTTTTTCATAATGATTTAGTTTTAATAGTTAAAAATTGATTTACATTGGTTTATGTTTAGGCTTTCACAATATTTTAATCATGAAAGCCTATTTGTTATTCCTTTAGTTTTAAGGACACATCATCTAAAAATAAAGCGGGGTATGTAGCTCCTTTCCAAAACACTATTTTAAGTTGTGTAACACCTGCTGGTATTTCAAACTCATTAGTAACTTCTTCCCAAGTATCAGCTATTGGTGATTTATTTTCAAATTGAAATAAAAGATCATTTCCATTATTATTTCTTGCAACAAAACTTAAAGCTGGCTGGTCTTGGGTTAGCGGTTTGCTCCATCTTGCAAAATACTTAAGCGTATAGGTTTTACCAGGTTCTACCTCAGCAACTGTAAAAAACGAACCATCTTTATCATCAGTTCCTGCTCTACCAAAAAAATTGCCCGTATTTGCACCACCGCTAGTGTTTAAAACATTATTGTTATAACCTTTCCATGGTGCCTTCTGCCCAGTTTCAAACCCTCCATTTTCAATTAATTCATTGGGGTCTGCTACTACAACAAATTCGGTATCCTGTCCAGGGCCTATTTCGGTATTTGGGTTAATCTCAGCATATACTTCACCTAAAGCAGTAATTTTGCCATCGGCATCAAACAAAGCAGAAGGTGCCAATGGTGCTCTACCAAATCCATCAAACCAAGCATAACGGTGTATCCAATCCAGATTATCTAGTACAGGTAGAGCTTCACTCATAAAATTTATGACGTCTGCCTCACTGTGTTTATTGTTTGCTGCAGAACTAGCACTCCAATCTGCTACTGCAAATTCTGTAATCCAAATAGGCTTTTTGTATTCTTTGTAAGTATTTTTTAGCATATTTAAAAAACTTAGTACGTTTGGGCCTCCGTAACTATGTACTGTTACAAAATCAATTCTCAGTTCCAATTCCTCTGCTTTTTGCATGAACTCTTTCATCCAATTGTTAAGTGGACCAACAGTTGCCGGAGAGCCTAACGGCACGCCTAATTCTTCTAGTTTAGGCCACAAGGCTATGGCTTCATCAACCGTCATGTTAGCTTGAGAAGCACCATCGGGCTCGTTAAAACCTAAAACATATTTAACCTTACCTTCGTCTATAAGTTGTTTTATTTTGGCAAGTTCTGTATCGTTTACCGAACCTTTACCCCAAAACATAGGCACAAATTCTACATTTTCTGGAATTTCTTCTTTGAGTTCCCTACCCCAGCTATACATCCAATGCGCCGCAAGTTCATGGGTTTTGTGAGACCATGCCGCTTTGTTATTTGTATAAGCAATACCTCTCTTTTTTAATTTTTCTGCATCGGATAATTGAGGAATTTCCTCTTCAGGGAAAAAGGGTTCAGCAGCCACACCATCAAAGTCTCCTATTACATTTTTTTCACAGCTTGAAAATATTACCAAGCATAATAGTATCATTTTAAACTTTTTCATTTTCATTTTATTTAATTCAACTTTAACTTATTGCCAGTCTGGATGTTGTACCAAATTAGGATTAACATCAATTTCTGCTTGAGGAATTGGGAATACCTCAGATTTTCCACCTTGATATTGTGGATTGTAAGGTCCAACAGGGTCTGCAATAGCCCTGTTAAAAGCGTCTTCTATTTCTCCCCAACGTTTTAAATCCATAAAACGTAGGCCTTCCATAGCAAGCTCAACACGTCTTTCGTGTTTCACAATCTCTATCATTTGTTGTTGGTTAACACTTCCTTCAACATCTTCTACACTGGGCATACCTACTCTAGCTCTTATTTGATTTACTAATTGAGCAGCCCCAGAAATGTCTCCTGTTTCAGCCAAAGCCTCTGCACGCATCAATAAAATATCAGCATAACGTATTACATAAAAATCTTGGGAACCATCAGTAAAAGGTGCATTTCCATCGGCATCAGGACCTGTTCTAATATATTTTTTAGTTCCGAATGTTGTTGGACCATTACTTTGAAATGTTCTAAGCGGCTCTGTTAACCAAACTTCTCCACCATAATAAATAGTAGCGGTAGCTCTAGGATCTCTATTCGCTCCTCTGTTTGATGGGTTGTACAAAGGTGATGTTGTAATAGGCAAACCATCAGTACAATAGTAATCGTTTGCTAAATTTGGCATAGGGCGCAAATCTCCTTTTGGGAAAGCATTAAATGTTCCAGAAAACCTTTCACCATTATTAGTATCGTCGCCTCTTAAGAAACGAATAGAAAAAACTACCTCTGGAGACGTTTCGTTTTCTGGTGTAAATAAAGCTGCATAATCTGGATGTAATGCATACCCTAAGCCCATAGCTTCTTGCGTTAGAGCTAGCACTCCAAATTCACCATCGTATTGTTTGTTATAAAGTTGTACTCTAGCAAAAAGGCCAAGTGCAGCACCTTTTGTAGCATACCCATACAAATCGTCTGGCTGAGTTACTGGTAAAAAATCTACTGCAAATTTTAAATCCTCTCTTATCTGTGCTGTAATTTCGGCATAACTGCTTTTTGCAACAAATGCTTCCTGAAGTGTTTGTGGCGCTGTGATTAAGGGAGCATCTTCAAAATAAACAGCTATATTGAAATACATTAGAGCTCTTAAAAAGTACGCTTGACCCAGTAATTGGTTTTTGGTTTCTAATGGCACTAGGTCTTCAGATATGTCATTTACGTTTTTTATTACTGAATTTACTCTAGCTATACCTTGATAAAGGTCGGTCCAAATAGGAAGTATAGGACCACTTGCAGGATCTATCCTTCCTTCCATAAAATTACCAGGACCTTCCCATTTAAAATTGTTAAAAGCGTTGTCTCCTAAGCCATCAAATCCTGGAAATCCTTGAAAACCATTTAAATTCCCACCATACATTGTTCTTGATTGCAACGTAGAATAGACAGCATTTAGTGCTAAAAAGGCATCAGATTCGCTAGTCCAAAAATTATTTTCTGCAATTTGTGTTAAAGACGCTTTATCTATAAAATCGTCATTACAATTTGTTAGTGTTAAGGCAATAGATATTGCTATTATTATCTTTCTCATAGTTTTTATAGTTTTACGTTCATACCAAATGTTACTGTTTTGTAGAGTGGTGCGTTTCTGTTACTTTGGTTACCATTACCGCCTTCTGGGTCAAAATATTCTAAACCTGTAAACGTTACTAAGTTTTGCGCACCAATAAATACACGTAGTTTGCTAATATTCATTTTGCTTAATACATCTTTAGGTAATGAATACCCTATCTCTATATTTTTTAATCTTAAAAACGAGGTGTCTTGAATATAAAATGAAGAGACTACTGTGTTATTTTGCCCACCAACCCTTGGTAAATTGGTACTTGGATTTTCTGGTGTCCATCTATCTAACCAATAGGTTAGTACATTACTTCTATCATCGCCCATAGGTAAATTACCATTACCCATTAATAATCTATCTACACCTTGAACACCTTGAAATAAGAAATTAAAATCGAAACCACCGTATTCTAGAGAACCATTAAAGTTTATGAGTAGGTCTGGGTTTGGATTACCAATAACAGTTCTATCATCAGCATTTACAACGCCATCTGGTACACCGTCTGGCCCAGAGATATCGGCATATCTTAAATCTCCCGGAGCCGTAGTAGCGTTTCCGAATTGTGTTGGTGCGTTAGCAATTTCTTCTACAGATTGAAAAACACCAATAGCTTGGTAACCATAATACGACCTGAAGGCCTCGCCTATTCTAATAATATTGGTACCCGTTATGGTTTCTTCACCGCCTTCTCCTAGTCCAGTTACCTCATTCTTTAAAAATTTAGTAAGATTAGTACCAATACTAAATTTAGCCTTACCTAAATTACCTCTATAGTTTACGCCAAGCTCTAGCCCGTTATTAACCATAGATGCAGCATTTTGCGCAGCAAGATTGGTAATACCAAGTGTATTTGGAATTGGGAAATTAGTATATAAAATATCTCTACTATTTCTGCTAAAATAATCGGCAATAAGCTCTACTTTATTTTTAAACAAGCTTAAATCTAGTCCAATATCATACTGCTCTGTTTCTTCCCACCTTATGGTTGGGTTTGCCAAACTTGTAACTGCAACACCTACAACTGTTGCATCGTTACCCAAAACATAGTCTATGCCAGGGTTGTAATTTTGAGCAAAAATATAGTTACCAATACGGTCGTTACCACTTATACCCCAACTTGCTCTTAATTTAAGATTACTAATAACATTAGAGTCTTTCATAAAGTTTTCTTCAGAAATCCTCCATCCTAAAGACCCTGAGGGGAAATTTCCATATTTGTTACCTAAACCAAATTTAGAAGAGCCATCGCGTCTTAAATTAAATTCAGCTAAGTACTTCCCTTTATAATTATAGTTTAATCTACCAAAAAACGATTGGTAGGCTTCTTCTGAAGCGCCACCTGATACTGCTGGCTCTATAACACCACCCGCATTGAATTCTTCTAAATTATCTGTTGGAAAACCACTTAACTGGCCCGAAAAACCATCTACTCTGTTATAAAAAACAGAATGGCCCAGTAGCACACCAAAAGTATGTGCCTCATCTATAGTTTTATTATATCGTAATATATTCTCGTTTAATAGAGTGTATTGAAAACCGGTTGAATTATTTAAGTTATTAAGTGAATTTATAATTACTGGGTTTCCAGCCCAATCGTTTTCTAGTAATGTTGGCGTAAAATCCGAACTATTATTATAGATAATATTAGCACTTCCACTTGTTTCAAACGATAAGTCTTCAGACAGTTTAAACGACAAACCTATTCTTTGGCTTATATTAATTTGATCACTTTCAAAATTTCCTAAGTAACCTCTGCGTAAAGGGTTTTGAGTTAAGAATGAAAAGTTTGAATTTTCGTAAGCACCATCTACAATACCATATTCACCATTGCTGTAAAAAACAGGAATTGTAGGTGCTGCTCTTTGGAAGGAATAAATAATACCATTATCGCCATCAAAAGCATTTTGCCCTCCTGTAGGCCCTTCATTTCGTCTCCAAAATGCATTGGTTACACTACTTAAGGTAAACCAATCGTTTAACTTAGAGTTTAAATTTAAACTCAAATTAAAACGCTCTGTCTTAAATTTACTTTTTACAATAGCATCCTGCCCTAGGTATCCAAGAGATACTCTGTAGGTTGATTTGGCATTACCACCAGAAAACGAAACGTTATGATTTTGCATTGATGCTGTTCTCAACACCTCTTCTGCCCAATTTGTGTTACCAAATTGATCTGGTAAACTTCCTGTTCTAATCGCTTCAACTTGCTCATCGGTATATCTTGGAATAAACCCCGGCCCATCTTCGTTTCTAAACTTTTCGTTTATTAAGTTGGCATAGTCTAACGCGCCAAGAAACTCTGGAACAACAGTAGCATTTTGCATGCCATAAAAACCGTTGTAACTTATTTCAAATTTATCTTTAGTACCTTTTCTTGTGGTTACCAAAATTACACCATTGGCACCTCTGGCTCCATATATCGCTCCTGCCGATGCATCTTTAAGCACCGTTACACTTTCAATATCTGAAGGTGCAAGATTGTTAAAGGCTGCCAAATCATCGTATTGAATATTATCAATTACCACTAGCGGCGTACTGTTACCAAATGTACCTATACCTCTAATTACAATTGAAGACCCGTCTGCTCCAGGATTTCCTGATGTTTGCGTTAACTGCACTCCAGAAAACCTACCATATAGTAACTGACCCGAATTGGTTACTGGCTGATTTATTTCTTCTGTAAAAGTAACTGATTGCAAGGCCCCTGTTAGATTAACCTTTTTCTGTGTGCCATAACCAACAACAACTACCTCTTCTAATTGGGCTGCATCCTCTTGTAAGGTTACATTATAGGTTTTGTTAGAACCAATGGTAATGGTAGCTTTTTTAAAGCCTACATAAGAAATTTCTAGTACATCGCCCTGGCTAGCTTCAATTGAAAATCCTCCATCAAAGTCTGTAGTGGTGCCTTTGTTAGTCCCGGAAACTAATATTGTTGCCCCTGGTAGCGGTTGCGAATTTTCGTCTGTTACCACTCCAGAAATTGTGCTTTGGGCAAAAGCGACTTGTCCTAGCGACATTAGTAACAATAAATAAAAAATAGATACTTTCATAAATTTAGTTTTGAGTTGAGTTTAATTTCATGATAATTAGTTTTACCAAATGTAAGCACACCCCTAATTTCTTAGAGGTGTATATAAGTCAAATAATAGGTGATATAGATTATTTAGGTATTTGCAGTATTAAAGCTTACTATTCTTAGCTTTTTCCCTATACTTAGAAGGCAAACAGTTAAATTGTTTTTTAAATGAATCCTTAAAATATTTATAGTCGTTAAAACCAACCTCGTAAGCAATTTCATTTAAATTTAAATCGTTTGAAGTAATAATAATTTGCGCTGCTTTCTTCAAACGGATAGACCTTATAAAAGCGGTTAAGGATAGCCCTGTTAAAGATTTAATTTTTCTGAATAAGGTAGATTGACTCATATTTAACTCATCTACCATATTATCGATACCAAAGCTAGGATTATGCAAATTATCTTCAACCAATAAAATGGCCTTATTAATAAATAGGTTCTCAGGATCTATATTTTTTTCAGTACTCGTTTGTGCCGATGGCTCAAAACGTACTTTATTAAGCAAGTGCGCTCTTAGTTTTTCCCTGTTTTCTAACAAGCTAGCAATTCTTGCTTTTACTACAGTGGCATTAAATGGCTTAGTAATATAATCGTTTGCTCCTGTTTGTAAACCCTGTATTTCGAAAACAGAAGACGATCTAGCTGTTAATAATATAATGGGAATGTGCGAGGTAGTTATTTGAGATTTTAACTCTTTACAAAGGGTTATACCGTCTTTACCAGGCATCATTACATCGCTAATAATTAAATCGGGGATTTCTGTAGAGGCTATTTCAAATCCTGTGTTACCATTGTCGGCCTTAGTTATTGAGTATGTTTCCTGCAAAATATCAGTTAAATACTCTAGTATTTCTAAATTATCATCTATTATAAGTACACTATGCTCTTTCTGCTTTAAGTTTAAATTTTCTTTTACTTGAGGTGTTGATAATGTATCGTAAGCCTTAATATTATCTGTGTTTAGAAAACTTTCATTTATTTCCCCTTTATATAAACTTGGATCTAACGATAGCTTTATTACAAACTCTGTGCCTTTACTTTTTTTGCTCGTAACGGCTATAGTGCCATGGTGTAATTCAATAATTTTCTTTGAAAACGCTAACCCAATACCACTACCAATCATTCTAGCTGTTTCAGCAGATTTAATTTGAAAAAAACGATCAAAAATTTTATCTAAATCCTCTTCATCCATACCTATTCCTGTGTCTTTTATTGAAATAACACAAAAACCAGATGCTTCACTTAAAGTCATAGTAATTTTACCCCCAGGATTACTATATTTTATAGCGTTAGAAAGTAAATTACACAGAACTATTTCCATTTTATTGCGGTCGAATGGAAAAAATATGCTCTCTTCTTCTGCCTTAAATTTGTATTTAATATTTTTAGATTTTGCCAGTTGTTTGAAGTATAAAAAAACTTCATTTGAAAACCTTATAAAATTACCGTAAGAAACACTAAGCGTTAACAAACCGTTATCGGCCTTTCTAAAATCTAACAGTTGATTTATTAGGTTTAATAATCTATTAGAGTTCTTATCAATAATAGACAGATTTTTAGATACTTTTTGGGGCAAGTTTGTAGTTTCTAAAAGTTCCTGTAAAGGCGTTATAATTAGTGTTAAGGGCGTTCTAAACTCATGAGAGATATTGGTAAAAAAGTTTAGTTTTGCTTCACTTAATTCCATTTCCTTTTCTTTGTCTATCCTTGCTATTTCTAAACTATTTTTAAGCTTTAATTTGTATGTATTAGAGCGCATTAAATAAGCTATAATCGCTAATACAACAAGGGAATATATAATTAAGGCCAGAGGGCTTTTCCAAGGTGAGCCCAACAGTATAATATCTATCGATTTGGGAACACTCCAATTACGCCCATCTCTAGAGCCTTGTACTTTAAGCGTATAGGTATTTGGTGTTAAACCTGCAAAATTAATTTCGTTTCTGTTAAGTAGATTTATCCATTCATCATGATACCCCTCTAAGAGGTACCTGTATTTTATGTTTAGTGTTCCAAGAAAGTCGTTAGCAACAAATCGAGTTGAAAAAAAATTATCTTGGTGCGTTAATTTTATTTTATCAACGTAGTTAAAACTTTTATCTAAAATAGTATTGTTAGTATTATACTCTATAAGCTCATTATTAACCCGTAAGCCTGTAAAAATAATTTCTGGGACAGTATTAAAATTTTTTATTTCTGATGGATTAAAAAAGGTAATATTATCAATACCACCAAAATATATAGTTTCGCTGTTATAATTATAATAACTTCTATTGTTAAAAGATGTAGATCTTACACCATTAATATCGCCATAACTAATTATAGATGTATTCGCATCATTATACTTTACAATTTCGGTGTGCGTTGTTAACCATAGGTTGTGCTTATTATCAAAGGTTAAGGCACAAATAAAATCACTATTTAAGCCATCTTCTTCAGTAATTATGTTTTCTATGGTAAGCTTACTATTGCTATAATGTAATTTTATTAATCCGCTAGGTGTGGCAAGCCATATAAATTGGCCATTTATTTCTAAATCATTAATTATTACACTTGGTAATTTTTCTTCTAATAGTGAAGATTGATGTATAAATCGTTTTTTACTTTTCTCGAACAAATGTAGGCCGTTGTAGGTGCTTATCCACACATTTCCAGCTGTATCTTTCTGTATATCGGTAATACGATTGCTTTCTATTTTTTTATTGCTTTTTCTGTTCTCAGAATATAACACATAAGCGTTTGGATTATTTATATCCACCATATTTACTATAGCTATACCCAGTTGTTGCGTACCTATATACATGGTATCATTTTCAATTAAAAATGCTGTGATTTTTCCAAGAGTTTTAGAATGTTGAATGATTATTTCCAATTTAAGGTCGTAAATATAAAAACCAAATTGCGTGCCTATATATAGCTTTTCCTCATGCTCGTATAACACATTAACTTTCTGGTTACCAATGCCTTTAATTTGTTTTAAATTAGAAAAATCTTTACCGTAATACAAACCAGAAAAAAGAGTTCCAAGAAAAATATTGTCTTTATTTTTGTGTAGGCAAGTAAAATTTAAATGCTCTTTTAATTCCTCGTTATTTATAAGTTTATCTGCATTATTAAATCCGTTTCCCTCTAATAATTTAACAACACCGCCATTTGCTGTGGCAAGCCATGTTACGTTATTTTTATCTTGGTGTATTGCTAATATAGTATTGTAATTGTCACTTATTTTTTCAGGGCTATCTGCAACCAATTCAATTTTACTAAACGTAGTTAAGTCTTCATTACTTCTATAAACGCCTTTTCCCCAAGTACCAATCCAAATTCTATTATAAGCATCTAAACAGAGTTTTTTTGAAAAATTGCTGGTAACTCCTGTTTCTAAAACCTCAATAGTCTCTGTATCATAATTAAAACTGTAAATTTCAGTAGTATCAGAGCTTGAAGCCATCCAAACTTTATTTCTACTAGCATCTGATAATATATCGGTGAGTTGGCCTTTAACACTAAACACCTGCATATTATCTTTTAATGTGTTATAGAAGTGTAATTTATTACCAACACAAAACCACATGTTATTATTAAAATCTTTAATAATACTGTATATGGCTTGATTGCTATTATACTGTTTTAATAGTTTTTTGTTTTTGTAGTCAATAACAAAAACGCCATTACTCCAAGTACCAACCCATATATTACCATTAACATCTTGCGCTAGTGCAGTAATTCTTAAATCTCCTTCGTTCCTAAGATCAATTAAACTATTGTAGGTTTTAACTAGGTTATTTTTAACATCTAAGATGGATAGACCTCCACTTTTTGTGCCTATCCAAATATTAGAATCTGCATCCTTAAACAGTACCTCTATATTTTCGTTCAGTAATTCATTGTATACAGAACCAGGTTTTATATACTCAAAATCGTAACCATTAAATTTGGTTATGCCATTTTCGGTTCCAATCCATTTAATATTTAAATCATCACTTACAATACTTGTAACATAATTATGCGACAAACCTTGTTCGGTGGTAATAAAATCAACAACATAATTAATGTTATTTTCTTGTGAAAAAACAAAACATGAGAATAATAGCTGTATTACAAATAATAATGGTCTCATAAAATATTTAAAGAAGTTTTTAGCCAAAAACAAGCTTTAGCACTTAGTTTAAGCCTTAAACAAGGTACAAAAACCTTATTCGTAAATTTATGAAGATATTTTATAAGATAGCTCATTAATATAGCCATTAACTGCTCCACAACCAACACCAAATAAATTAAAACTCTTTATATCAGTAATTTAAAAAAGACTAATGACCTTAGCGCTACCCTAAATTGAGCTTATTACACCACGAAATTTAGGTGTTTCTGTAATATATTTGAAATTGAACGATTTGGTAACTTTTTAATTTTTACAGTTACAATTCTATGTGCAAAAAATTTTATATATTTTTTTTATTGCTTAATGTACTAGGTACAATTAGCTCACAAAATAGTTCTATTAGTTTAGAAAGCGCTCCTAACATTATAATTATACTAGCAGACGATCTAGGTTTTAAAGATGTAGGCTTTAATGGCTGTGAAGATATACCCACTCCAAACATAGATAAAATTGCTTCTCAAGGCGTAAAATTCACTAATGCTTATGTTACTTATGCTGTATGTGGCCCAAGTAGAGCAGGCCTAATTACTGGACGCTATCAAGATAGATTTGGATTTGGAAGAAACCCGTTATTTGCCCCAAACGACCCCAATATGGGGTTGCCCTTAACCGAAGAAACTTTAGCAAGTGCATTAAAAAAAGCCAACTACAAATCTATTGCTTTAGGCAAATGGCACTTGGGAGCCCATGAAAGTTTGCGACCATTACGTAGAGGTTTTGATGATTTTTATGGCTTTTTAAGTGGTGGACATCAATATTTCCCAGAACTATGGACCTTAAAAGACGAATATGAAGTAAAAGCACAATTTGATGCTTATAAAACCAAACTACTACGAGACAATGAACGTGTAGAGGAAAAAGAATATCTTACAGATGCACTCTCACGAGAAGCTGTAAATTATATTGAAAAATATAAAATGCAACCTTTCTTTATGTACCTAGCCTATAATGCACCACACACACCCTTGCAAGCAACAGATAAATATTTAAACAGGTTTACTAACATTAAGGATACAAAACGAAAAACCTATGCAGCCATGGTAAGCGCCATGGATGACGGTGTTGGTTTAATTTTAAACAAACTTGAAACTTTAGGATTAGCTGAAAATACCATTGTTTTCTTCCTGTCAGATAACGGTGGGCCAGAAAACCACAACGCATCTAATAATGGGGTTTTACGAGATGGCAAAGGCAGCCTTTTTGAAGGTGGCATTCACGTACCTTTTGCTATGAAATGGCCTAATAAAATATCTGCTGGCTTAATTTATAATGCGCCAGTACTTTCTCTAGATATTTTTGCTACAGCTATTGCACAAGCTCCAGTAGCAATTACAACTAAAAACCAAATAGATGGTGTAAACTTAGTTCCATTTTTAACTGGTAAAAATACTTCAAACCCTCATGAATACATGTTTTGGAGAAAGTTTGATGCTCATAATTTTGCAACGCGCGATAGCTTTGGAAATAAAATGATATTTATTAAAGCAAACAATATGCTTTTTAACCTGAAACAAAATATTTCTGAAACAGAAAATTTAATAGAAACACACCCTGAAACTTTCAATCATTTAAAACAAAAATATGATGATTGGAAAAGTAAAATGTTAGATCCTATTTTTTTAGGCTTAAATACAAACGAAGCCTATAATAAAACACACCCAAATAGATTTGTTAGAGACAATAACCAAAAACAATAATAAACGCCAAATGAAAAAAATAGCATACATACTGTTAACCTTTCTCGTTGTATTTGCTTCATGTAAAAATAACAACGAAGCACAAAAAGACACATTACCCCAGAAAGAACAACAAAAATTACCCAACATTATTTTTATCTATGCCGATGATTTGGGCTACGGAGATGTTGGTGCTTACGGAGCTACAGAAATACAAACACCAAACATGGATAGGCTAGCTAAAAAGGGAGTAAAATTTACCAATGGTTATGCAACCTCAGCAACATGTTCTCCCAGTAGATTTGCTTTATTAACAGGCATTTACCCATGGCGTAACAAAAAAGCAAAAATTCTGGAAGGTTCAGCGCCTTTAATTATTGATACAACACAAATTACACTTCCTAAAATACTAAAATCTAAAGGCTACAAAACAGGTATTGTTGGCAAATGGCATCTAGGTTTAGGAGATGGTGATGTAGATTGGAACGGGCGCATTTCACCAGGGCCAAACGAGGTTGGTTTCGATTATAGCTACATTATGGCAGCTACCCAAGATAGAGTACCTACTGTATATATAAAAAATGGCTTTGTAGAAGGCTTAGACCCTAACGACCCTATACAAGTAAGTTACTCTAAAAATTTTGAAGGAGAACCAACAGGAACTGATAACCCAGAGCTTTTAAAAATGGTTGGCGACCCACAGCACAGTAACAGCATAAATAATGGGGTACCACGTATTGGATATATGAAAGGTGGCACATCTGCAAAGTGGATAGACGAAGATATGGCAGACACTTTTTTAAAAGAAGCACAAAACTACATTGTAACACAAAAAAACAATCCCTTTTTCTTGTATTACGCTTTACAACAGCCCCATGTACCTCGCACACCGCACCCTAGGTTTGTTGGAACATCTGGCATGGGACCTCGCGGTGATGTTATTGTTGAGGCAGATTGGTGTATTGGAGAGTTGTTAAAAACCCTAGAAAACGAAAATTTATTAGAAAACACACTCATTGTGTTTTCTAGTGATAATGGTCCTGTTCTAGATGATGGGTATGTAGACAATGCTAATGAAAAACTTGGTAACCACAAGCCCTGGGGAGATCTAAGAGGCGGTAAATATAGCCTCTTTGAAGCTGGAACACGTGTACCGTTTGTAACTTATTGGAAAGGTAGAATAGCCCCTAAAACCTCAGATGCCTTAGTGTCCCAAGTTGATTTATTATCATCTTTATCCTCTCTTGTAGATGGTGAAGTCCCTAAAACCGATAGTAAAAACTTACTAAATACGTTTTTAGGCGAAACCACACAGGGAAGAGAAAACTTAATTATTGAAGCTACAACCCGTACTGCATTAAGAGCGGGCGACTGGATATTAATTCCTCCCTACAAAGGACCCGCAGTAAACAAAATAAAAAATATAGAAACAGGTAACTCGAAAGAATATCAACTCTATAACTTGAAAAAAGATATTGGTCAGAAAAACAATCTAGCAAAGCATAACCCTGAAAAATTAGAAGAGATGATAAACACGTTCGAATCTATAAGAGGCAAATCTTACAGCGATACCGAAGAACCTGTGTTTAGGTAAAATTAATATTTATTAGCTATGAAAAAGAATATTTTACTGTTAAGCATGCTAGTGGTTTCAATATGGAGCTATTCACAACAAATCATATGGACTGGAAATGCTGGAAACAACGATTTTTTTGACGAAAACAACTGGCAGGACAACACCACAAACCAGCCTCCTACGGCAGGATCTATAGATATTAATCAAGCCATTAATTTAAACTTACAATTACATAATGCAAATGATACAGTTATAGCTAATGGCATTATTAATTTAGGAACAGGAAGTTTATCAGTAATAGCATCTTATCTTGAAGCAAATGCATTTTCGGGCGGAAGCATAACTATAGATAATGAAGCATATATTAATTTAAGTGCTATTTCCCCTTTACAAAATAATGTAATCATTAACTTTACATCTGGCATTGGTTGGGTAAGAACCTTAAATAAAAAAGGAAGCGCTATAATTAACGATAATATATCTCAAATTCAAGTTAATGGAGCTGTAGCAGCTTATCAATCCAACCTTCGCTTAGATAATTATTATCTAAACGGCACCGTAATTAGAAGTAACGATATATCAACCAGTCCTTTAACTCTATATGACGATGTGAATTTACAAGGTGTTTCGGCAAATTTAAGTTTAGATATTATTCATAGCGGATCTACAATTCCCAACGGTTTGGATAATAAGGCAGAGTCCTTCATTCTAAAAAAAGGATTCATGGCAACTCTAGCAATTACTGAAGATGGTACTAGTAAAAGTAAAAATTACATTGCTTCGGAAGCAGATTTAATTGTTAATGAACTTCCAGAATATTTACTAAATGATGTTTCTTTTATTAGAGTTGTTCCATGGAATTGGGTCACAAAAAAAGGTATAGGAGGAAATACTTCTGGTTTAAACACCGAATGGTTTTACAGATGGAATAATACTGGGGCTTCATCAATAGATATTGAATATGCGCCTATGTCTTGGGGTTTTGGAGGCGCTAATGACGATGGAGATATTGCATTATACAAATCTAAATACAAAGCAACGCATGTATTGGCGTTTAATGAATCTGATAACTGTAATGATCAATCAGGGCAGTACAATAATTTGTGTGATACAGATGTTGCCGTAAGCACTTATAAAAATTTAATGAAAACAGGCTTACGCCTAGTATCACCTAGTGGTAGGGAAAATGCGCCTTTTGGTTGGCTAAAAGAATTTCACGACAAAGCCAATGCCCAAGATATTAGAATAGATGTTATTGGTGTACATTGGTACGATTGGGCATCAAACCCTGCTAATAGCCCAAATGCAAATCCTAGTGCAGTTTTTAACAGGTTTAAGAATTACCTACAAAGAGTTTACGATTTATATGGATTACCCATTTGGATTACCGAATTTAATGCTAACCCTAATCGGTCTAATGCTACAAATTATGGGTTTATGCAATTGGCACTACCCTATTTAGAAACTTTAGATTATGTTGAGCGCTACGCTTGGTTTGAGCCTTTTTCAAATACGGCAGATTATTACGACCCAACAGGAACCAGTTTAACAAATGTGGGGGCTTTTTATAAAAATCAAGTTTCTACTCCTGCTGTACCAGAATCTACTATCTCAGCCAATAGCAATTTAGATTTTTATTATACCTTAGGTGTTAATAATTTAGACACTAGTAACGCATTACTATACCCAAACCCTACCAACGGTATAATAACTTTAAGAGCAATAGAAGGAATCGCTTCATACAATATTTATAATGTTCAGGGACAAAGAATCAAGTCAAGAAAAAATATAAACGCAACGGAAATAAAAATAAATCTATCTAAAGAGAATAAGGGAATTTATATTTTAAGAATTATTGATAATAATGGTAATCCATCTTCAAAAAAAATAATTTTAGATTAAAATATATAAATGGATGAACTTTAAACAAAAGTGGTTTTTTACAATATTAGTTTTAGGTTTTTTAACAGTAACAGCCTTTTGTAATAAAACTAAAAAAGTTTTAATTATTGGCGATTCTATTTCAATAGGATACACGCCATTTGTAAAAGAATATTTCTTAAACAATGCAATAATTTATCATAACGAAGGAAATGCGCAACATACAGGTACAGGACTATTAAAAATTGAAGATTGGCTAAAAGACAAAGATTGGGATATTATTCAGTTTAATTGGGGTTTGTGGGATTTATGCTATCGTCATCCCGATTCCAAAGAATATGGAAATAGGGATAAAATAAATGGGAAACCTGAATTTACTGTTGAACAATATGCATCAAATCTTAACGCAATAGTATCTATTATAAAGAAAACATCGAACGCAAAATTAATTTTTGTAACAACTACCTACGTACCTAAAAACGAACCTGGGAGACATAAAAATGATGTTAGTAAGTACAACGAAGCCGCAAAACTAATTATGAAAAAACATAACGTAATTGTAAATGATGTTTATGAACAATCTGTTGATATTCACAGTAAACACGGAAAGGGCGATAACGATGTACATTACACCACAAAAGGTTACAAAAAACTTAGCGAACCCATTATAAAATTTCTAGAATCTAATATTTAAATAATGAATATAAAACACCTTGTTATAGTAATAATTACTATTCTGTCAACATCCTGCGCTGAAAGCAAAAAAGATAAAATGAACAAAAAACCAAACATCATCTATATTCTAGCGGATGATTTAGGTTATGGCGATTTAAGCTGTTACGGACAAACAAAATTCACCACACCAAATATAGATGCTTTAGCTGAAGAAGGCATGCTTTTTATGCAACACTATTCTGGATCAACAGTTTGCGCTCCATCACGATCAACCTTATTAACCGGACTGCATACAGGGCACACACCCATTCGAGGCAATAAAGAAGTAAGACCAGAAGGCCAATGGCCATTACCAGATTCAACCTATACAATTGCAGAACTTTTAAAAAACCAAGGCTATGCTACAGGTGCTTTTGGGAAATGGGGCTTGGGATATCCTGGTTCAGAAGGCGACCCATTAAAACAAGGTTTTGATACATTTTACGGGTACAATTGTCAGCGACTAGGACATCATTATTACCCATACTATTTATGGAACAACGACAAAAAAGTAATGCTAGATGGGAATTCGGGTACTAAAACAGAACAGTATGCCCCAGACTTAATTCATCAAGAGGCTCTAAATTTCATAGAAAAAAATAAGGAAAAGTCATTTTTTTTATATTACCCAAGTATTATTCCGCACGCAGAATTAGTAGCTCCTAAAAACTATATGGATAAATATATTGGAAAATATAATCCTGAAAAAGAATTTAAGGGAACTGATGGCGGCAAAGGTTACAAAGACGGCAAGTACGGCTCCCAAAAGAATGCACATGCTGCATTTGCGGCTATGATTAATGTATTAGATGATCAGGTTGGTGAAATTGTTAGGAAAGTTAGGGACTTAGGCTTAGAAGAAAACACCATATTTATTTTCACCTCAGATAACGGTCCGCACCAAGAAGCTGGGGCAGATCCAGATTATTTTAACAGTAACGGTATTTTAAAAGGGTATAAACGCGATTTATTTGAAGGCGGTATACGCGTACCAATGATTGCTAAATGGAAAGGCAAGATTAAAGAAGGGCGTAGCACCAACCATGTATCGGCTTTTTGGGATGTTATGCCAACATTTGCCGATATTTTAAATGTTAATATTACATCTAAAACAGACGGAATTTCCTTTTTGCCAACCTTAGTTGAAACTAACAATCAGCAACATCATGATTACCTATATTGGGAGTTTCATGAAAGAGGTGGACGACAGGCCATAAGAAAGGATAATTGGAAATTGGTAAAATACAACGTAAAAAATACCCCCAAATATTATCTGTTCAATTTAGATACAGATCCTAGTGAAACACAAAATCTCTCAGAAACATATCCTAAAATATTAGAAGATCTTACGGCTATATTGGAAAATTCTAGAAGCGAATCTGAAATTTTTAAATTTTAAGAAACAAGCATAATGCTAATTAAAATAAACGTAAAAGGTTGTCTATTTACTATCGGAATTCTATTTTTTTACGGATGTAAATCTCAGGAAAAAATAAATTTTGACCTAGAGACAACAGATTACAATATTTTATGGATTATTGCCGACGATTTAGGAACAGATTTAAGTTGCTATGGTAACGATTTGGTATACACGCCCCATTTAGACAAGCTGGCTTCTGAATCTGTTCTACACAAAAAACTATTTACGGTTTCAGCAGTTTGTTCTCCTAGTAGATCTAGTTTTATTACAGGCATGTACCCCGTTACTCTCGGCGTTCATCAACACAGAACACGCTTAAAAAAAGAGTTACCTAATAATATCAAACCCATCACGCAATATTTTAAAAATGCTGGATATTTTGTTACTAATGGCCATGTAAATAAAATTGATGCAAAAGGTAAAATGGATTATAATTTTAAGGCAGAATTTAATGACCTATATCAAGGAACGCATTGGAGGCAAAGAGGTAAAGGGCAAAAATTCTTTTCTCAAATACAAGTATTTTATCCTCACAGACCCTTCCATTTAGATTCATTGCATCCTATTAATCCCGATTTAGTAAAATTACCTCCCTATTATCCAGATCATCCATTAGCCAGAAAAGACTGGGCTTTATATTTAGAAACTGTACAATTAGTTGACGTGAATGTAGGCAAGGTATTAAAACAATTAGAAGAAGATGGCCTTTTAGACAAAACCATCATTTTTTTCTTTGGAGACCAAGGGCGCCCTCATGTTCGTGCCAAACAATTTTTGTATGATTCGGGAATCAACACACCATTAATGGTAAGATATCCAAATGGACATAAAGCAGGAAGCGTTTCAAATAAGTTGATAAGCAATATAGATATTCCAGCGGCCACATTAGCTTTAGCAGGAATAGAAAAACCTTTGTATATGCAAGGTCAGGATTTTTTATCGAAAGCCTTTAAAAGAACTTATGTGTTCTCAATGAGAGATCGCCGCGACGAAACAGTAGACAGAATAAGGTCTGTTCGTTCTAAAAAATTTAAGTACATCAAAAATTATTATATCAATAAACCATACACACAATATAACACCTACAAGGAAATGCATTATCCCATGTTACCATTAATGCACGTTATGTTTGAAGAAGGTAAATTAAATGATGTCCAAAAACCGTTTATGGGGTTGTACAGACCAACCGAAGAACTCTATGATTTAGAAAAAGACCCATTTGAAATTAACAACTTAGCAGAAAACATAAATTACAGTACAGAACTAAAAAAATTACGAGCTGAATTAAATAAATGGGTTAAAAAAAATGATTTAGGCACTTATCCAGAAGATAAAAACGAGATTGTAACAGCGCAAGACGAAGCTTCTAAAAGGCTTAAAATAATTTTAAAACAAAGAAAATTATCTGAAAACGCCACGAACAAAGAGCTTGTTGAATATTGGGAAAAGGAATTATTAAATAAATAAGATATAAAATTAAATCAATCCTAAATTCACTATTACAGTACCGATTGATTAACCTAACTGTTAAATAAACAAAATAACACAACTATTCAACATTGGAAAAACGCATAAGAAGCTGAAACATCAAACAAACCAAAATTAAAACCTTGAGAATAATAACGAAACATGTTACAATCTAACCAGTTTAAAAAATTTATTTTATTCAATATCGAAAAAAAATGAAATTATCAACTTTTTAATCGCATAGTAAAAACTGATAATACGAACGTTCCACGAACACTTGAAAAACAATAAAAAATTAACTCATGAAATATTACAACTTACTAATTTTAACAGCCATTACGCTTGTTAGCTCATGCCAGCAACAAACTATTAAAAAACCAATATATACTGCTGAAAAATGGGAAAATCCTGAATGGGAAAATCCAGAGATTTTTCAAATTAACAGAGAACAACCTACTGCTGCTTTTTATAAATATCCTGATGCGGCATCTGCACTAAAAAATGAAAGTTGGGAAAACTCAACATTTTATAAATCATTAAATGGCACTTGGAATTTTTATTATGCCGATAGTGTTTCAGCTAGACCTACAGATTTTTATAAAAATGATTTTGATTTAAGCGGTTGGGACACCATAAGTGTACCTTCAAACTGGGAAATGAAGGGGTTTGGTATTCCTGTTTATACAAATATTAAATACATGTTTCCTGCTAATCCACCATTTATACCTCACAATATAAACAACAACGGTAGTTATAAACGCGAGTTTGAAATTCCACAGGAATGGGCAGATAAAACCCATTATTTACATTTTGCAGGCGTTAGTGGTGCTATGTATGTTTGGGTTAACGGTAATTTTGTAGGCTATAACGAGGGTAGTAAAACTGCTGCAGAATTTAACATTTCTACATATACAAAACCGGGTAAAAATTTGGTTGCAGTACAAGTATTACGATGGTCTGACGCCAGTTACATGGAAGATCAAGATTTTTGGCGCCTTTCTGGAATAGAACGCGATGTATATGTTTATGCTTCGAATAAAGTAACCTTGCGAGATTTTAGAATTATTTCAGATTTAAAAAACAATTATAAAGACGGCGTACTTAATGCAACCCTTAACATAGATAATAACACTGATACTTCTATAGAAAAAACCATAGATATTAAACTTTTAGATGGTGAAAACAAAGTGTATTCAGAAACCAAATCAGTTAATTTAAAAACTGGAGAAAATAGTGTTGTGTTTACTAAAACGATTCCTAATGTAAAGTCTTGGAATGCGGAACAGCCCAACCTATACACTTTACTTATAACAGTGAATGGTGAATCTACAGCCATTAAGGTTGGTTTTAGAAATATTAAAATTGAAGGTAGTCAGTTTTTGGTGAATGGCAAACCCGTTTTACTTAAAGGTGTTAACCTCCATGATCATGATGATAAAACTGGGCATGTTGTTTCTGAAGAACTTACCAAAAAAGATATGGAATTAATGAAACAAAACAACATTAACGCCATTAGATGTAGTCATTATCCTAAAAACCCTCATTTCTATAGACTAGCGGACAGTTATGGTTTTTATGTAATTGATGAAGCCAATATTGAATCGCACGGTATGGGTGCTACTAATCAAGGATTAGATAAAAACAAAGAAAAGCAAGCCAAACACCCTGCATATTTACCATCTTGGAAAGCAGCGCATTTAGACCGTACCATACGCATGTTTGAACGCGATAAAAACCACCCTAGTATTGTAACATGGTCTTTAGGTAATGAGGCAGGAAATGGCGGTAATTTCTATGCAACTTACAAGTGGTTAAAAGAGCACGATAGTACAAGACCCACACAGTACGAAGGCGCAACTGGTTATGAAAATACCGATATCCAAGCACCTATGTATTGGTCTATAGAAAAAATGATTGCATATGTTGAAAAAGGAGGCACACGCCCATTAATACAATGCGAATATGCACATGCCATGGGCAATAGTTTAGGTAACTTTCAGGATTATTGGGATGTAATAGAACAATATCCTACCATGCAAGGTGGCTTTATTTGGGATTGGGTAGACCAAGGTATTTTAACACAAACCGAAACAGGCGAAAATTATTGGGCATATGGCGGCGATCTTGGAGGCGCACATTTACAAAACGATAACAATTTTTGTTTAAATGGTATTGTTAATCCAGATAGAACAGCACAACCTTTATTATTTGAAACTAAAAAAGTATACCAAAATATAAAGATTAAACATATAAACACTTCTGATCCTGGGGCAATTGAAATTAAAAATATGTTTGATTTCACCAATTTAAATACTTTAAATTTTTCTTGGCAATTGTTAGAAAACGGTATTGAAATAGCTTCAGGAAATCTACCCAAACTAAATGTTGAGCCCTACAAGGCCACAAAACAGCGTATAGATTTACCTAAACTTAAAAACAGTTTTAGCGACTACCATCTAAATATTTATGCAAAAGCATCTGCGGCTAGTGCACTAATTCCCAAAGACCATGTTGTTGCTTACGAACAACTAGAACTTCAAACAGGAGATTTTTTGTCTAAATCATCCCCCTCAAATAGTAAAATAGAAACTTTAAAAACCGAAACAGGTTTAACACTAAGCAATAAAAACTTTAAGATAGAATTCAATACAAAAACAGGTTTATTAAAAACTATTAATTACGGTAATGGCAATATTATAAAAAAAGGCATTACAGCTAACTTTTGGAGAGCAACTACAGATAATGATTTTGGTTTTAAAATGCCAAAAAAATTAGGTGCTTGGAAAGATGCTACCAAAACGCAGGATTTAATTGGATTTAACGAAGTTAAAAGAGGCAATAGCGTTATAGTAAATGTTGCTTATAATTTACCTGCAGTAAAAGACGCCAAAGTTAAAATGAATTACACTATTACAGGCGACGGAGCGATAAACGTAAAAACTGAAATTACCAATGTTGATAATAAACTCCCTGTTTTACCAAGGTTTGGTACAAACTTCATCATCAATGAAGAATTTATTACTGTAAAATGGTTGGGGCGTGGTCCTCACGAAAACTATCAAGACAGAAAAACATCTGCACTAGTTGGGCTTTACGAAGCATCTGTTTCAGAGTTATACTTTCCATACATTCGTCCTCAAGAAAACGGTTACAAAACAGAAACAAGGTGGGTTTCATTTTATAATAATGAAGGCAAAGGCTTAAAAATCTCAGCACCTAAACATTTTGGTTTTAGTGCACACCATCAATACAATGACGATTTTGATGCTGGTGATACCAAACAACAACGCCATACAACAGATATTATAAAAAGAGATTTTGTAAACATAAATATCGATATGCAACAAATGGGCGTTGGTGGCGACAACAGCTGGGGCGCTATGCCACATAAAGAATATCGTATTCAACCTAAAAATTTAAGCTTTATGTACACAATTTCGAAAATATCTGGTAATGAAAAGTAAGCAGATTTTAGTCATTTTTGTTTTTGGCTTATTTTTTCTGAGTATTTTTTCTCAGAACGATAGTTCAAAACCAAATGTACTTTTTATTGTCTGCGATGACTTAAATGATTATCTAGGTGTATTTGGGGGACATCCTCAGGCAAAAACTCCAAATATTGATAAACTTGCGGCAATGGGAATACAGTTTGTTAATGCGCAAACAAATGTTCCAGTTTGCTCACCTTCTAGAAACAGTTTTATTACTGGCGTCTATCCTCACGTTTCTAAAGATTATGGTTGGACAGATCTGAAAAAACAACCAGTTTTAAAGAATAATAAAACTATTATGCGGCTTTTTAAAGAAAATGGGTATATAACTTTAGGAACTGGAAAAATATCCCATTGGAATAACGACACAGACTGGGATGAGTGGGGAATGTCTTTAAAAAATAATTATGGGCCTTTTTATTTTGATGGGGAAAAGAAAATAGCATTGCCAACGGTACCTTCTCCTTATAATGAAATAGGTGCCGTGGACGGGTCTTATGGTCGGTTATCAGATGCGGGGATTTCACTGGGGAAAAATGGAGAGAAGGGCTGGGTCTATGGCTGGAGCGATGAACCTATGCGATACTTGAATGATGATGACAGAGATTTGATGCAAGATGAATTGCACGCAAAATGGATTGTCGAAAAAATTGGTGAACTTGAGGAAAAGGAAAAACAAAAACCGTTTTTCATGGGAGTTGGTTTTGTAAGACCACATACACCACTGCATGCACCTGACAAATATTTCGATATGTTTCCAATAGATGATCTAAAATTGGAGTATTGGCAAGCTGAAGATTCAAATGATACCTTCTGGGATAATAATTTTGACACTGAACTTAAAGGACCACGATATAATCGTACACTTTTAGAATCTTATAATGGAGATAGAGAATTAGCTATAAAACACTTTTTACAAGCTTATTTAGCTTGCGTAGCATTTGTTGATGAACAAGTTGGCAAGGTAATCAACGCTTTAAACGAAAGTAAATTTAAGGACAATACAATAGTAATTTTTACAAGTGATCATGGTTGGCAAATGGGTGAAAAGAATTATTTGTTTAAAAACTCACCTTGGGAGGAAAGTGCAAGAATACCTTTAATTATTAAAGCACCTAATTTTAAGCAAGAATTAAGAGTTGAACAACCCGTTGGTCTCATCGACTTATATCCTACTTTAATTGATTTATGTAATTTAAAGGGCGACAACAAAATCAATGATAAAGGTGGTGATTTAGGTGGGTACAGTTTACAACCTTTACTTAAAAAAGATTTCAAAAACTGGGAAGGGCCTAACGGAGCGTTAACCGTTGTTGGCAACTATGGGGTTAAAACATCCACCGAAAGACAAAATTTCTCTTATCGAACTAAAGACTGGCGGTACATAATATATAGTAATGGTCAAGAAGAGTTATATAATCATAACAATGATTCTTACGAATTGAATAACCTTGCAGAGCTAAAACAATACCAATCTGTAAAAAGAAAACTTAAAAGCGAAGTACTTGCGATTTTAAATAAATAAAAATCGATAAAAAGAACCTTTAATTCATTAGTAATATTAGGTTTATTGTCTTACAAATAAGACAATGTACAGACCAATTCTTTCAATCCAGGAAAATTATGGCTAGATACTAATGTACAACATATTAATTCGCACGGTGGCTGATCATTATATTACAATAACTCCTGTGTATTAGTATAGAGAACATAAAACAGCTGGAAATAATGATAATGAAGCTATGGTAGGTGTTTAATGTATCTAAATACCCAAAAGGAAGATATATATTGATAATTAAGGGAAAAACGAAAATGCATATTTGTTGTACCTGCATAAAAAAAGCCTTTACAAGAAATCTTGTAAAGGCTTTGTACTGAAGGCGGGACTTGAACCCGCACGGACTAAATGTCCATTGGATTTTAAGTCCAACGTGTCTACCAATTCCACCACTTCAGCATAGTTAGAGTACACTAGGCACATCAACTAATTGGTATGTTTTAAAGTATCAGAGCGAAAGACGGGATTTGAACCCGCGACCCTCACCTTGGCAAGGTGATGCTCTACCCCTGAGCTACTTTCGCAGTTTTTAAATGAACGTGCAATGTTGCTATTGCGGATGCAAATTTAAAATATTTCTAGGAAATGCAAAGCCTTTTACCGAAATAAATAAAAATAATTTTAAGCCTGCTTTTTCTTTACCAGCATACGCTTAATTTCATTGAGTTTCATAAGCGCTTCTACTGGTGTAAGTGTTTCAATATCAACATATAAATTTTTTAGCTTTAGAAGCTTAAGAGTTAAACATTGTGAGGTAGGACATTATGTTTTTATCTCTTTTTATTTTTTTATCCGCTACAATTATTCCTACATCCTTTAAAACTATGGTTTTGTTTCATCTTCCCATTTGTTTTTTGTATATTTTAGGAAGCTTATCATTAAGTTGATAAATAAATTACTAACAATGGATAAGGCTAAATTTAACATATCAAAAGTTTTAAGTGAAAGCGAGTTTTCTGATATAATTGATAAAAACACCAAAATTTCTATTTTGGGGTTAGATGGCCATTTTATTTATGTTAGTGAGGCGCTCTCTTCTTTCCTTGATTACAAAACATCAGATTTAATAAGGAAGCCTTTTAGTATTTTAAACCCAGATCAGTACAAATCAGAATCATTTAATAAATGGTTAACATCTATTAAAGAGAACGAATATTGGACAGACATTATAGAAATTAAAACAAAGAAAAAGCAACCATTACAATCAAGGTGTACTATATCTCATATTAATAACTCCAACAACGAGATTAAATGCTTTTTTATTCTATTAGAAAACGCAACCAATTATAAAAACATAGACGAATATATTAATAACGACAAAAGCTATAAATGGTTTTTTTGCAAAAGCCCTTTGCCAAAATCTTTAATAGCACTATCAACTTTAACGTATATTGATGTTAACAAATCGTGGCAAAATTATACAGGCTACTCTAAAGAAGAGGCTATTGGAGTTTCGCCAAACGATTTAAAATTACACAATTTACTAGACCAAAAACTTCTTGAAAAGATTCGTATTACCAAAAAAACATCGTTTAAAACAAACGAAACAACTCTTATAAATAAAGAAGGTGATAAAAAATTTGCCATTGTATCATTCGAATTAATCTACATTAACAAAAAAGCGTATTTACTAAAAGTTATAAAAGATATTACGCATTGTATTATGTTCCAAAAAGAGTTGGCTAAAAAAGCTATTCAAAAAAAAGATGCACTACTTAAGTTAACAGAAATAATTGGTGGAAACTTTGATAAAACACTAGAAAAAATTACTTCTATTTCTGCAAAAATGCTTAATGTTGAACGCGTAAGTATTTGGAATTTCAACAAAGATGCCTCAAGCATGGTGTGTCTAAACGCGTACAACCTTTCCACTGGCATCTACTCTAATACGTTGAAATTTAAAGCCGATAATTATCCTAATTATTTTGAGGCCCTAAAAAGAAATAAAATAATAAAAGTTAATAACGTTTTAGAACACGAGGCCACAAAAAAACTTGCAGACACCTATTTTAATCCACTTGGAATAACTTCTACCTTAGATATTTTAATACCGTACAATAACGGAAATTATGGTATTATATGTTTTGAGCATATTGGAACTGCTCGAAAATGGACATTTGAAGAAGAAGAATTTGCTGCTGCTATCGCAAATATTGTTGCTTTGGCCATAGAAAATAGAGAAAGACGTATTGTAGAAACACAATTATTAGAAGTTAACGACAAACTTGTAAATGCCAACAACGAATTACGCGATTTAAAAAAAGACCTAGAGAAACAAAACTCTTATCTAAGAGAAGAAATAGATTTAGTTTTTAATTATGAAGAAATGGTATATGGTAGTGCTGCCTTTAGTAAAATTCTAACAGATGCCGAAAGTGTTGCCGAAACCAATGCCACCGTACTACTTCTTGGAGAATCTGGTACCGGTAAGGAACTTTTGGCTAGAGCTATTCACAATATAAGCAACAGAAAGGACAAACCACTTATAAAAGTTAATTGTGCCGCTATTCCCAGAGAATTAATTGAGAGCGAATTGTTTGGGCATAAAAAAGGATCGTTTACAGGAGCCTTTAGTGATAAAGAAGGTAAATTTAAACTGGCAGATGGGGGCACTTTATTCTTAGACGAAATTGGTGAGCTACCCTTAGATTTACAACCTAAATTATTAAGAGCTATACAAGAATCTGAAATTGAACAAATAGGTGGCACTCAGGTTCAGAAGGTAGATATTAGAATTATTGCTGCTACAAATAGAAATCTTGAACAAGAAGTACAAAACAAAAATTTTAGGGAAGATCTTTATTTTAGAATAAATGTATTCCCCATACTTATACCCCCTTTAAGAGACAGACCAGAAGACATACCCATACTAATAGAACATTTTGTTGACAAATTCTGCAAAAAATATAACAAGTCTATAAAGCTCATCTCTAAAGACACAAAAAATAAATTACAAAATTACAAATGGCCAGGTAACATAAGAGAACTTGAAAATTTAATTGAAAGATCTGTAATATTATCTAACAATGAAACTCTTTTTGTTCCCGGTTTTAAATCTGCATCAAAGGAACTACCAATATCATCTACAGTTCTTACGCTAGAAGAAGCTCAGAGAATACATATAAAACAAGTACTTAAACAATGTAATTGGAAAATAAGCGGTCCTAGAAGTGCATCAGAATTACTAGATGTTAAACCTAGTACACTAAGAGATAAGATAAAAAAACTTCATATAGAAAAATCTTAAAAATCGGTATGCCGCTAAATTCAAATTTTTAAAATATTTAATCACGATATACCGTGGTTAAAAATCTCACTCCTTCCACTAAATATTATTATAAGTAACTGAAAAACAAATTCTTAAAATATATTTTTAAGTTTTTTTGCATTTGGCATATTAGTTGGCATAGCCATTTACAAGTATTAACAAAAAGCTTTAAAAAATGGAAAGCTCGCTAACACATGATTTTGAATCAGTTAAATTTTGGACCAATAATGGTATTTTATTTTGCCAATTTACTGGCAATAATACCAACTGTACCCTTAACGAAAAAAACGCTGCTAAATACATAGATGCCGTAAAAGAAGTAACTCAAGGAAAGCCTATGCCATTTTTAGTAGATATTAGAAATTCTGTTGGGAATTTTTCAATTCCAGCAGCAAAATTAATAGCTAGTAGCCCCATTTTAAAAAAGATTAGAATTAGCGAAGCTTTTATTGTTAATAGTATAAACGGGAAAATTTTAATTTTTTCGTACAAGAGAATATTTGAACCAAAAACACCATCTAGAGTTTTTAATAACATGAAAGATGCCTTACAATTTTGTGAGGATACAAAAAAAGATTTTTTATGCAAGCCCCAATAACCAAAGAAGAACTTTTTAAGATAGAAAAAAGTAAATTATTAACAGCATTAGACCAAAACTTAACCATTTCCATCACCGATAAATTCGGACGTATTACTTATGCAAACGATAGTTTTTGTAAATTAATAGGTGTTAAAGCGCAAAATATTGTTGGAGAAACCAACCATCTACTAAAATCTAGACTCCACAAAGATGAGTTGTATAAAAATTTGTGGCAAACTATTCTTAAAAGTCAGCCATGGAAAGGTGTACTTTACCACAAGCTTTCAGCCAACAAAGTATTATGGCTACATACAACCATAACTCCTTTTAAAGATGAAAACGGAGCGGAAACCAAATACCTAGCCGTATACAATAACATTACAGATTATTGTAATATTAAGTTTTCAGACAATGTTAAAGAAGTTAAACAAAAAGCCCTATTAAAAAAAATATCTGGCTCTATTCTACCCATTAACGATAGAGGAAAGATAATAAATGCAACGGATGAATTTTATGAGGACGAACATCATTTAATTTCAGGGGCTTATATATTCGATTTTATTGATACAGAATACCATGCGGGTATAAAATCTGTTATTAAAAAAGTTTTTGCCAAAGGCAAACCGAGCCAATACCAGTTCAAAACTCATTTTAAAAATGAAAATAAGGCCTTATATATTTTAGAAATTTATCCAGTTTTTAATGCCTCCAATAATGTGGTTTTCGCAAATGTTTCAATTCAAAAACAAGCAGTAGACCTAGAGATTATTAGCGAATTAAAAGGTATTGAAACCAAGTATAGTAGCATTTTTCAGTCTATTAACGTTGGAATTATTGTAGTTACAGACAGTAAGGGCAATATAATTGAATGGAACAAAGGTGCGGAAGCAGCGTTTTGTTATTCTGAATCTGAGGTTTTAGGAAAATCGTTAACCATACTCATGTCTGAAAAGCGAACAAAACACAGCGTTAAAAAGTTATTGCGCGTAAAAGATAAGTTGCACCAAACAAACGAAGGAGAAACCATTGAGATGATTGGGCTGAAGAAAAACGGAGAGGAGTTTCCTGTACAATTTGCAGTAAGCAGCTGGTATTGCGAAAAGGAAAGATACTATTGCGCCATTATGCTGGACATTTCGAAGCGCAAGCATCTAGAAAATAAATTAAAACAAAAAACAAAAGACTTAGAATTGTTTTTGTACCGATCTTCTCACGATTTAAAAGCGCCATTAACTTCTGCCGAAGGCTTGCTAAATCTTATCAAAGAAGAAAAAAATGAAGAACGCATTATGTTTTTAATAGACATGCTTAGCTCTAGTTTAAAAACAGGAAAACTATTACTGGATGGTTTAGCCTTTACCTCTTCTATTTCTAAAAAGAAAAGACAGGTTTCTAAAATAGATTTTAAAACTAAAATAGATAAGATTATAGATACTTTAAGAGGTTTAGAAAACTTTAATGCCATTAATTTCGACATTAAAACACAACAAAACACTCCTTTTTATTCCAATAAAGAGCTGTTGCAGTCTGTGTTTCAAAATCTCATTCAAAATGCCATTAACTACAGTAAGCCAAAATCTGAAAATTTTATCCCTACTATAAAAATACATGTGGCACAACAACCAAATGAAGTTCATATTTCAGTTTCTGATAATGGATTTGGCATAAGCAAACTATATTTAAATAAAATTTTTGAGCTTTATTACAGATCGCCCAATCAAGATGTTCAAGGCACTGGTTTAGGGCTTTACATTGTTAAGAGTATTGTTGAGGATTTAAATGGCAAAATTACCGTGAGCAGTAAATTACACCACGGTACTACTTTTAACGTAATAATCCCAAATACACCAAAACCCTAAGGAATGATTTCTAATATTATGATTATTGACGACAGTAAAATAGATCTGTTTGTGCATCAAAGAATTATTGAAAAATTTAACCCTAAAATTAAGGTTAACAGCTATAGCAACCCCTTATCTGCTTTACATTTTATAGAAGTAGCAAGTACAGATAACAACCTTAAAACTAAATCTTTACCAGATATTATCCTGTTAGATGTTAATATGCCCGAAATGAATGGTTTTGAATTTATAGCACATTTAAAAAAAATGGGAGTTAATTTTACAAAGCAAATAGAGGTTTTTATGCTTTCCTCATCACGTTATTTCAAAGACATTCATAAAGCAAAAAAAAATAGTTGTTGCTCTGGTTACATTTCTAAACCACTAACAATAGAAAAACTAAAAGGAATTGAAAAGCAAGCTCTTTATAAAAACAGTAATGCAGTAACCCAATTTTTTTTAAGTCTGGTTTAAGTCTAAAACCTTAAAATTTAGGATATAACATTTACAGAAACCAGTGCCTTAATATTTCCAGCAATGCAATTTCTAGAACTGTAGAATTGGCTCCTAAAGATTTATATTGAAATTTGGTAACAACGCTTAAAGGGTACAGGAACAACTTGTATTATAGTGTTTTCGCTTAACTTAAATATAAAAATAACTATTAGTTACCAAAACATAATGGATAAACCAACCAATAAAAAAATTGTATTAAATGTATGTTAGTAACATTCATGATAATTCAATTGTTTCGTGTTAATTATTAAAGGGCTTCAACATTGTTGAGGCTCTTTTTTTTATCAAAACCCATAGTTAAAAAAAATAATTTTAAGCCTGCTTTTTCTTTATCAGCATACGCTTAATTTCATTGAGTTTCATGAGCGCTTCTACTGGTGTAAGTGTATCAATATCAGTGTGTAAAATTTCATCTTTAATATTTTCCAAAAGTGGGTCGTCTAAATTAAAGAAGCTCAATTGTAAATCGTTATCTATAGTTTTTACCTTATCGGTGAGTTCTTCGCTAGAATGCGATTTTTCTAATTTTTCTAAAATTTTATTAGCTCTACGCAATACTTGTTGTGGCATGCCGGCCATTTTAGCCACATGGATGCCAAAACTATGTGCGCTTCCACCTTCAACCAGTTTTCTTAAAAACAACACATTATCCTTTAACTCTTTTACCGATACGTTAAAGTTTTTAATACGCTTAAAAGTTTCACTCATTTCATTGAGCTCATGGTAATGTGTTGCAAACAACGTTTTTGGTTTTGCAGGGTGTTCATGCAAATATTCGCTAATGGCCCAAGCAATGGAAATACCATCATAGGTACTGGTACCCCTTCCTATTTCATCAAGCAATACTAAACTTCTATCGGAAATATTATTTAAAATAGAAGCCGTTTCGTTCATTTCTACCATAAACGTAGATTCGCCCATAGATATATTATCGCTCGCGCCTACCCTTGTGAAAATTTTATCTACCAAACCTATTCGTGCAGATTCGGCAGGCACAAAACTACCTATTTGAGCCAACAGTACAATTAAAGCTGTTTGACGCAAAATTGCCGATTTACCAGACATATTTGGGCCGGTAATCATAATAATTTGCTGGGTTTCCCTATCTAAAAACACATCGTTGGCAATATAGGCTTCCCCTAAAGGTAATTGTTTTTCGATAACGGGATGACGCCCATTTTTTATTTCTAAATCAAAAGAATCATCAAGCTTTGGGTAAATATAGTTATTGTCTTTTGCCAGTTGCGCAAAACCGCACAAGCAATCTAATTGCCCAATTAAATACGCGTTTTGTTGTACTGCTTTAATATACTGGTTCATCCAACCTACCAATTCTGAAAACAGTTGCTGTTCAATACTTAAAATACGTTCTTCAGCACCCAATATTTTAGCTTCGTACTCTTTAAGCTCTTCAGTAATATAACGTTCCGCACTTACCAAAGTTTGCTTACGAATCCACGCTTCGGGCACTTTATCTTTATGGGTATTGCGCACTTCAATATAATACCCAAACACATTGTTGGAAGCTATTTTAAGCGATGTAATGCCGGTACGCTCGCTTTCGCGTTCCAACATATTATCTAAATAATCTTTTCCAGATTTTGAAAGGTTTCTAAGCTCATCCAATTCCGAAGAAAACCCTGCAGCAATAGTATTGCCTTTTAATACATTAACTGGTGCATCTTCATTTAAGGTCTGCTTAATTTTTTCGCGAAGCACCTCGCAACTTTGTAAATTATCGCCAATAATTCTCAGTGATTCATTTTTAGAATTTGACGCTAAACTTTTTATGGGCACAATAGCTTCCAAAGAGTTTTTAAGTTGAATAACCTCTCGCGGATTTACCTTGCCTGTAGCGGTTTTAGAAATTAAGCGCTCTAAATCGCCAATATGTTTTATATGATTTTGAATTTTTTGAAGGACTGTACTTTCTTCTGTTAAAAAATGCACTACTTCGTGTCGTTGCTTAATTTTTTCAACGTTTTTTAAAGGTAATGCCAACCAACGTTTGAGCAATCTGCCACCCATGGGCGAAATGGTTTTGTCAATAACATTTAAAAGCGTTACCGCATTGTTGTTTGTAGAATGGTAAAGCTCTAAATTTCTGATGGTAAACTTATCCATCCACACATAATCGTCTTCTGCTATTCTAGAAATAGAAGTAATGTGTTGTAATTTGTGGTGCTGGGTTTCGCCCAAATAATGTAAAATTGAACCTGAAGCTATAATACCTTCATATAAATCTTCAACACCAAAGCCCTTTAAAGTTTTTGTATTAAAGTGCTTAATTAGGGTTTCGTAGGCATAATCGGTTTGATATACCCAATTTTCTAAATAAAACGTATGGAAATCGTTGCCAAAAGTCTCGTTAAAGAGCGTTCGCTTTTGTTTAGAGACCAATACTTCACTAGGGCTAAAATTTTGGAGCAACTTATCAATATATTCTGCATTGCCTTGAGAGGTTAAAAACTCGCCCGTAGAAATATCTAAAAAAGAGATCCCAATATATTTTTTATCGAAATATACCGAACACAAAAAATTGTTGGATTTAGAGACCAAGACCTCATCATTCAAGGCTACTCCTGGAGTTACCAATTCGGTTACGCCACGTTTTACAATGGTTTTGGTTTGTTTGGGATCTTCCAATTGGTCGCAAATAGCAACACGCTCGCCTGCTTTTACCAGCTTTGGCAAATAGGTGTTTAAGGAATGGTGCGGAAATCCAGCCAGTTCGGTTTCACTCTCGCTACCCGCTCCACGTTTGGTTAAAATAATACCCAAAATGCCTGCAGCCTTTACAGCATCACTCCCAAAAGTTTCGTAAAAATCGCCCACACGAAACAGCAATAAAGCATCGGGATACTTTGCCTTAATAGCATTGTACTGTTTCATTAACGGGGTTTCTTTTTTTGCTTTTTTAGCCAAGGGTAATGTGATTTATAAATGTTATTTTTGCTCCCGAAAGCTTTCGGGATAGCATGCAATGTACTATTAATTTCATGTTTTTTGAAGTTGATATTTTAGAAGTTATCTACAATAAACCAAAGATTTCAACAATAACTTGTCATTCAAAACGAGGTGAAGCATCCAAATACCAAAAGATGTTTCCTTTACGCCCAGCATGACATTAGAGCTTAAAAAAGTGAGAAAATTAAAAAATAGTGAATTAAACAGGCTAAATGTTGAGGCGTTTAAAGCTGCCAAAAAAACACCTATTATTATTATTCTTGATAACATTAGAAGTTTAAACAACATAGGCTCGGTATTTAGAACGAGTGATGCCTTTTTAGTCGAAAAAATTTACCTCTGTGGCATAACGGCTACACCACCGCATAAAGACATCCATAAAACCGCTTTGGGAAGTACCGATACCGTAGCTTGGGAATATGTAAAAAACACATTAGACTTAGTTGAGAAATTAAAAACCGAAAACATTAAAATATGTGCCATAGAGCAAGCCGAAAATGCCACCATGCTTAACGACTTTGCACCCAAACCACAAACCACCTACGCCCTAGTTTTTGGCAATGAGGTAAAAGGTGTGTCGCAAAATGTTGTTAACGCTAGTGATGAAGTTATAGAAATTCCACAATTTGGAACAAAACATTCTTTGAATATCTCGGTAAGTTGCGGGGTAGTAGTATGGGATTTATTCAGTAAATTAGAGCCTTAAAGTATATTAAAATATGAAACTTAAATTTATTTTTTCGCTACTTACAATTTCACTATTGCTATTGGGCTGTAAGGATAAGCAATATATTCCTATTGAGTACCTCTCAATGGAATTATCACCAAACAAGCAAGAGCAGCAACTTACTATTTTAAACAATGAAATTAAAGGCGTTACCAGCGAGCATATTGCCATTACTAGCAACATTACTAAAAAGGTAGAGCTTAAAGAAGGTTACAAAACTATTTATTTATTTATAAAAGGATATGGCAACCTAACCTCGGGAGATAGTATTTATAGTATCGTCCCCGAAACCATTATGCTCCCTAATACCGTTGAAGATATTTCGTTTAAACCTGTTGAAAACGATACGCTCCATTATTTAAAAATATCTGTTTTACAAACCGAACTGGATAAAGAAGACATAAAAACGTTTCCTACAGAAAACACCAATAGTATTTACTTTAAAAAATTCACCGATTGCAAACCGTATACTGAACCTATTAAAAGTCCGCAAACAACAAGTAGAACTATTCTACCCAACAAATACATCCCAAGAGTGGCTATGGGCACCGTTAAAACTATTGGTCCAGATGCTGTAGGCGCCCACGAACATGCTATGTTAGAGCAATTGTTTTTAGGACTCGCCAACAACCAAACCATAGTATACGCAGACGATGCACAGGTAAATTTCCCAGAATATTCGCTGCTTCACATTCCAAGAGGTTCAAGTCATTCTGTAAGCGTAAATGCCGATAATGAAATGTATTATGTTTGGATGGATTTTTTCGTAGATAAAGATGGTGAAGAATGGCTAAAAACCCATAACACAGTAGACGAGTAGCACATCTTTTTTTGGCAGGCAAAACAAAACATAAGAAACCTTGGCCTACAAAAGCTGTGATGGATCAAATTTACGAACAACACCTCTGGGGTGGCGTAGCGTTTGATTTTTATTCTGGTTTTGGCTCACATAACCCTGAAATTACAGCCCCGTATTTAGAGGCTGTAACCAGCTTTTTAAAAGCTTTCCAAAAGCCCTTGGCCGTATGCGATTTAGGCTGTGGCGATTTTAATATTGGTAAACACCTTGCAATACATACAGACACCTATGTTGCTATTGATATAGTTGAAAAGCTCATTACAAGAAATAAAAAACTATTTAATATTGAAGGGTTAGAGTTTTGCTGTTTAGATATAGCAAAAGACGAACTTCCGGCTGCCGATTGTGCAATACTAAGGCAAGTGTTACAGCACCTTTCTAATGCGGAAATTAAACAGGTGGTAAAAAAACTAGTAAAATACAAATACCTTATTGTAACAGAACACATACCACTGGGCAATTTTACACCAAATAAAGACATTATTTCCGGACAAGGCATTCGGTTAAAACAAAATAGCGGTGTAAATATTCTAGAAGCGCCTTTTAATTTGAAAATTAAAGAAAAAAAAACACTCAACGCATATGTTTTGCAACATAATAAAGGGCGTATTGTAACTACATTGTACAGATTTTAAACAAGCAATTTAACTTGATTATAAATCTAGCAACATATAAATCCCCTTATTTACTGAATATGAAATATTAAAATAACTTTTCGTTATATTGATAACCCCAGCCTATAATCACTCTCCACAAATCTCCCCCAAAACCCATAAATAATCACTTCTGTTTTCCACAAAATCCCTATCGGAAACATCAATAATTTTTACATTAAAATCTTTTTGGGTTTTTAAAAACTCTAAATAGCCGGTATTTATTTTTTCCAGATAATCATCGGCGATATTTTGCTCATAATCGCGTCCGCGTTTTTTAATATTTTGTTGCAAACGCTCAGTGTTTTGGTATAAGTAAATATACAATTCTGGTTTTGCAATGTCCTTGTACATTAAATAGAAGAGTTTGCGGTAGAGGTTAAACTCATCTTCGTGTAAGGTAATTTTCGAAAAAATAAGCGATTTAAAAATATCGTAATCACTTACAATAAAATCCTTAAACAAATCGAGTTGCGATAAATCGTCTGAAATTTGCTGGTACCTATCTGCCAAAAAACTCATTTCTAATGTAAATGCATACCTGTTGGCATCTTGATAAAATTTTGGTAAAAACGGGTTGTCTGCAAAACGCTCTAAAATAAGTTTTGCATTAAAATCGTGGGATAATTTAGTAGCTAAACTTGTTTTTCCTGCACCAATATTACCTTCTATGGCAATATAGTTGTATTTTGAGAAATCGTAGGTTCTACTTGGATTTTTTAACCAAATATTAATAGGCTCTAAAACCGAATTATCTTTACATTCGCTCAATAAAGTAGCCACATTTTTATGTAATTCTGGGTGTATGCTTTTAGATGCTATGTCGCTTAAAGGCTTTAAAACAAACTTTCGTTTTTGCATTTCTGGGTGCGGTACTTGTAGTGTTTGGGTATTAATAACGGCATTCTCGGCAAAAATAATATCCAAATCTATAGTTCTGGATTCGTAACCTTGATTTTGGGTACGGGTTCGCCCTAAATCCGCTTCAATGTTCAATAAGGTTTTTAAAACGTGTTGTGGTTGCAAACAACTTTCTAAAACCAAGCAACAATTTAAAAAATCGTCTGCCGATGCTTCAGGGTTAAAACCAAATGCAGGAGTTTTATACACTTTAGAAATTAGCTTTACAGCACCTATATGTTGGTAAATTGCATTAACAGCCTGTTGTAAGTTTTTAAACTTATCGCCTTTATTACTGCCTAAAGCTATATGGTAGGTTGTTGGTTTTATCATGAGAGAGCAAATTAATAAAAAGTAAATGGATTGGTTTATATTTATAATGATGATTTTTTTAGAATTGTTCCCGGTGTCCCGCAGTTTCTAAAATCTTAAGGTGGCAAGAACTTAAACTGACACCTAAAAGATTAAATTTATCCTTAAATATTTATTACAAGTACTTTCTCGTATAGCAACAGATAAAATTTGTAGCAAGATGCACGTACCTTACCAAACCCAACCTTTTTGTTCTTATATTTGAAAAAAAGGTTCTCGTTACGCTACTTATACCTCGTAGCATTCGAAATAACAAAAAACTATACATGACTTTAAAAAACAAACTAGCTGCCCAACGTATTTACATACTTTTAGGTGGTTTATTCATTACATCGTTGGTAGTTTCAAACCTAATTTTTCAAAAGTTTTTTTATTGGTACCCGTTTAATGTTGAAGTTTTTGGCAGTAAACTGTTTGAGATTTCCGTTGGTATACTACCCTATCCTATCACTTTTTTAATTACCGATTTAATAAGTGAAATTTATGGTAAAAAACGCGCTAACGATGTGGTGGTGGTTGGTATTTTTGCATCTTTATTTTCTCTTTTAATAATCTATACCGCAGCCAATGTTCCGGCCACATCTTGGTCTTACATTAACGATAATTTGTTTCGCAAAGTTTTTGGCAATTCGGCAATAGCCGTATTTGCAAGTATGCTCACCTACCTATTTGCACAGTTTGTAGACATTCAAATTTACCATTTCTGGAAACGCCTTACTAAGGGCAAACACCTTTGGCTTAGAAATAATTTCTCTACTTGGTTTTCGCAATTTGTAGACACATTTACCATAGTGTTTTTATTATGCGCTTTTGGAATTATAGATTGGGCCAATTTTAAAGGCCTATTGGTTAGCGGCTTTCTCTTTAAGGTTTTTGTGGCTATTTTAGATACGCCTTTACTCTATTTGGGTGTTTACCTTTTTAAAAAACGTTTTAACTTAAAAGTTAACGAAGAAATAGATTTACTATAAGAACCTATTTTAACCTTTAGCATTTTACTGGAAATAGAGTGCGTTTAAATAAACTTTAAACCAAATGTGTTAATCTTTCTGCGACCTAGGGTAAATTTTTACTAAACTTTTTAGTTTATTAATCCACAAATACAAACACTCACGTATATTTATAAAAACACTTTTTTATGCGCAAAGCTTTAAAAATTATAGGAATTACATTACTCATCATTTTAGCACTTCTAGTGGCTATTCCATTTGCTTTTCAAGGGCAAATACAAAATATTGTAAAACGCTATATAAACCAAAACCTTAATGCAAAAGTTGCCTTTAGTAACGTAAGCTTAAGTTTTATTAGAAGCTTCCCGCAAGCCCATGTAAGCGTTAACGACTTGGTAATTACTAATTTTGAACCATTTAAGGACGAAACTTTTGCCACTGCAAAAGATATTTCGTTTACCATGAGTATTAACGAATTATTTAAAACCGCAAGCGAGGAACCCATTGTAGTAAATTCCATTACTGTAGATGAAGCGCTGCTAACCTTAAAAACCGATAAGTTTGGTAATAACAATTACGATATTACCAAAGCAACAGAAGCAGAAACAACTACTGAAGAAAGTACAGGTTTTACATTTGATATTAAAGATTATAATATAAAAAACAGTGCTTTTATGTATGTAGATGAAGGCGCTAATATCACAATAAATGTTACCGAACTAAACCACGAAGGTCACGGTACATTTTCTGCTGAAACTTCGGAATTAGATACTAAAAGTATAGCCAACGTAAGCATTACTTTAGACAGTACAAACTACTTAAATAACAACCCCATAAAACTAGATGCCCTAATTGGTTTAAATTTAGAAACCCAAACATATACATTTAAGGAAAATAAAGGGTTTATTAACGACTTACCTTTAGAATTTGAAGGGTTTGTGCAACTTGTAGAAAACGGACAGTTAATTGATATTACTTTTGAAAATCCAGAATCTGATTTTAAAAATTTTCTTGCCGTAATACCAAAAACTTACTCAAAAAACATTGAAAACGTAGAAACTTCGGGCGATTTTAAGGTAAAAGGCATCATAAAAGGGTTAAGTTCTGAGGAAACCATTCCTAATTTAGACATTAGTATTACATCAAACAACGCAGCTTTTAAATATCCAGATTTACCAAAACGCGTTAGTAACATTGCTATAGATACGCGTATTAAAAATGAAACTGGAAATATAGACGATACATACATAGCTATTAAAGCCCTAAACTTTAAAATTGATGAAGATGTTTTTAAATCATCAGCTACTTTAAAAAACCTTACAAAAAACATGTTGGTAAATGCTAATATTGACGGTGTTTTAAATTTAGCAAACATTACAAAAGTATATCCAGTAGAATTAGAAAACACACTCTCAGGTATTTTAAAAGGCAAGTTAACAACGTCTTTTGATATGAACGCTTTAGAAACCAATGCCTACGAGCGCATAAAAAACAATGGTTTTGTTAGTATTACAGACGTTGTATTCTCTTCGGAAGATATTGTGAACCCAATACACATTTCTACTGCTAACGTGAGTTTTAACCCTGGCACCGTTTCGCTAGAAACCCTTAAAGCCAAAACAGGCGAAAGTGATTTTAGCGCTACCGGAACCATTAATAATCTTCTTGGTTTTTTACTAAGCAACAATACCTTAAAGGGTAATTTTAACGTAAACTCCAACCTTTTTAAGGTAAGCGATTTTATGACCGCAGAGCAAACCGCAACAGAAAACAAAACCACCAACGATACAGAGTCGTTAAAAATCCCTTCCTTTTTAGATTGTACCCTAAATGCCAATGCGCAAACTGTGGCTTACGATAATTTAAACCTAAAGAATGTTACGGGAACACTTTTTATTAAAGACCAAACCGCAATGCTTAAAAATATGACGTCTACTATTTTTAATGGGGTATTAAATGTTTCTGGCAATGTGTCTACCAAAGAAAATACACCCGTGTTTAATTTAAGTTTAAATGCCAATGGTTTTGATATTGCGCAATCGTTTAAAGATTTAGAGTTATTTCAAAATTTAGCACCTATAGCAAAACTGCTTCAAGGGAAATTGAATACTAGTTTGAGTTTTTCTGGGGCTTTAGACAAAGAGTTTTCTCCAATTATGAATTCTATTTCTGGAGATGCCATTGCAGAATTATTAGCAACCAGAATTGGCAGCAACCAAAGTGAGCTAATGAACAAACTCGAAGCATCATTAGATTTTCTTGATTTTGACAAACTAGACTTAAAAGATGTAAAAACGAAACTAGAGTTTGCCGACGGAAAAGTTGCCGTAAAACCATTCAATTTTAAGTATAAGGATATTGAAGTTGAAGTATCTGGCGCCCACGGCTTTGACAAAACACTTAATTACAATGCCGTTTTTAATGTTCCTGCCAAATATTTAGGAAGCGAAGTAAATAGACTTATCGGCAAAATTAACGATGCTGAGGTAAACACGCTTACTATTCCCGTAACTGCTAATATTTCTGGCGTTTTTACAAGCCCTACGGTAAAAACCGATTTAACCAGTGGTGTAAAAAATTTAACAAACCAGCTCTTAGAAATTCAAAAGCAAAAGCTACTTAACCAAGGCAAGGATAAGGTGAAGGATTTAATTGGTGATGTTATTGGCAGCAACAAAACAAAAACCGATTCTATAAAACAACAACAAGATAACACTGTAAAGAATGTGCTTAACGACATTATAAAGTCTAAAAAAACACAAGATTCTACAACAACCGACGGTACCAAATCTACCGAAAAAGTTATAAAAAATGTATTGGGCGGTTTATTAGGCAAGAACAAAAAAGAAAAGGATACTGTTAAGTAAGGCTAGATTTTAATAAAGTAAGGTATTTTACAAAAAGTCCTAAATTTTTGGAAGACCATAGTGTTTTGCAAACATGCCCGCGTTAGCGATTGCAGTGGTTAGCTTTTGCCGTGAGGCTAGAGTTGTGGGAAGGCAAAACTATGAACGTAAAGCGCGACCCGCAGGGGAACGCCCAACTAAAAACACTTTTTTATAAAAATTACTTAAAAACGTTAAAAAATGAGCGTTTTTCGTTAAAATGTGAGCGTTTTTGAATAAAAATGAGTGTTTTTGTTGGATTTCCCGATTTTTCCATTAGGTTGTAGCTATGTATAATCCTAAAATAGAGTTTTAAAACTTATGAGGCAATTAAAGATTACAAAGCAAATTACCAACAGAGCATCTAAATCGCTAGATAAATACCTACAAGATATTAGTAAGATATCGATGATTACCGCTGATGAAGAGGTAGATTTGGCACAACGCATTAAACAAGGCGACCAAAAAGCGTTAGATAAACTGGTTAAGGCTAATTTAAGATTTGTAGTTTCGGTAGCTAAACAATACCAAAATCAAGGATTATCATTATCTGACCTTATTAACGAAGGCAATGCAGGACTGGTGAAAGCGGCAAAACGTTTTGATGAAACTAGAGGCTTTAAGTTTATTTCTTATGCGGTTTGGTGGATTCGTCAATCTATTCTTCAAGCTTTGGCTCAACAATCTCGAATAGTAAGATTGCCTTTAAACAAAATTGGCTCTATTAGTAAAATTAACAAAGCGTATTCGTACTTAGAGCAAACGCACGAGAGGGCTCCAAGCGCGCACGAAATTGCAAATAATTTAGATTTGTCGGTTTCCAATGTTAAGCAATCCATGAAGGTATCGACGAAGTCGGTCTCAATGGACGCACCTTTTAGAGAAGGAGAAACCTCTAATTTATATGATGTTATAAAATCTGAAGAATCACCAAGACCCGATGCCGATTTAATTAAAAACTCTCTTACCCTAGAAGTAAATAGAGCTTTAGAAACCCTATCGGACAAGGAAGAGCAAGTTATTCGCCATTTTTATGGCATTAGCGTAAAGCACCCCAAAAGCCTTCAAGAAATTGGCGATGCTTTTGGCTTAACACGAGAGCGCGTAAGACAAATTAGAGAAAAAGGTATACGCAAATTGCGCCATACCTCTAAAAATAAAGTATTAAAAACGTATTTAGGATAACCAAAAAAACTAAGGCTTTAATAATTAGGTTTTAATAATTAAAAGCCTCAACTTTGCAATCCTTTTTTTAGGAAATCCTTAGAAAAATAACTTAAAATATATATATGTTAAAGATTATTGTAAAAGATGGCGAAAACATAGAACGCGCCTTAAAACGTTACAAACGTAAGCACAGAAATATTAAAGTGATGCAGAACTTGAGAGAGAATCAGTATTTCACAAAACCTTCTGTTAAAAGACGTCGTGAAATACAAAAAGCGGCTTACATCCAGAATTTAAGAGATCAAGAAGATATTTAATCTTCATAATAAAAACATATACAAAATCCCATTTACTTTTTAGTAAACGGGATTTTTTTTGTGCTTTTCCCTAAAACTATTTACGGTAGTTTATTGGTCTATCCTCGTAGTAGTTTTCAAAAGTTTTATCGGTGGTGTATTTATCTTTTAAAACTTTATATACCATAACCAAAACAAACGCTTGCCCTAAACACATGGTATAAAACACCCATGTAAAGGCCATGTTTAAAGATACCATTACTGTTAGCATTACTAATAGAAACGTGGTAAGTGCCACGTAAAACATTACTGGAATTTTCATAACTTTTTATTTACAAGATACTAAACAGCAGCCTCTTATACCGTTATAGTCTTGTTAAAAAAAGTATAAAACTAAAAAACCGAAATAGCCACTACCAATCCTTCGTTAGCTCTAATATTAAAAACGGTGTCGTCTTCAAAAATAAGATACTGCCCTTTTACACCAACAAGAGTACCTTGGTAAGATTGAACTTTTTCTATATTTAAGCTTTTGGGCTTTTTGGGATATTTGTGTACCGGAAACTCTATATTAGTTTCTGTATTGCTTTCAATAAAATAATTCTTGGCTTCTTCTGGAATATAAGATTTTAACCGTTCTCTCCATTCCACAAGATTTTCGTCTTTAATATCGTTTTTTAGCATGGTACGCCAATTGGTTTTGTCGCCCACGTGGTCTTTTAAAGCTACTTCTGTAATACCAGCCAAGTAACGATTAGGCACCTCTACAATTTCTATGGCCTCGTGTGCTCCTTGGTCTATCCAACGTGTTGGTACTTGGCTTTTTCGAGTTACACCAACTTTTACATTGCTAGAATTTGCTAAATACACAATATGCGGTTGCAACTGTACTTTTTTTTCGTATTCTAAATCGCGATCTTCTTTATCTAAATGTGCGGTACTTAGTTCTGGACGCATTATCCAATCTGCAGCTTGCGGAATATCAAAAAAACAACTCTTACAAAAGCCTTGTCTATAAATAGGTTTATCTAAACCGCAACTCAAACACTGATGTTTAACAAACTGTATATCAATACTTTTATCCAGTAGTTGATTCATATTAATAAAATCGTTTTCAAACACTAAATAGTATTGTATCGGATTTGAAAATTCAGTTTCCATTTTCCTTAAAACACCTTGGTAGGTCATAAAAAAAAGTATTATTTTTAAAAAATTAAAGATAGCATAAATATGCCAATTCCCTTAGTTAATTCTATTGCATCCTGGTTTCTAAAGAAACGATTTCATCAAATTGAATTGTTTTTAAAATACCCTAACGAAGTACAAAACGAACTGCTGTTAAACTTAATAGATGTTGCAAAAAACACCGAAATAGGTAGAACTTACGATTTTAATTCCATTAAAAATTACGACACCTTTGCTGAACGTGTACCCATTAAAAATTATGATGGTTGGCAAGATGTTATAGAGCGTTCTCGTAGAGGAGAAAATAATATTTTTTGGCCTACACCTATAAAATGGTTTGCAAAATCTAGTGGCACTACCAGGGCAAAAAGCAAATTTATTCCAGTAAGTGAGGAATCTTTAGAGGATTGCCACTATGCCGCAAGCAAAGATTTGTTATGCATGTATTTAAATAACAATGAAGATTCGCAGCTATTTACTGGAAAAAGTTTAAGGCTAGGTGGCAGCAAAGAACTATACAAAGAAAACGGCACTGTTTTTGGGGATTTATCGGCAATTTTAATTGACAATATGCCGTTTTGGGCAGAATTTAGCAGCACCCCAAGCAACAAGGTATCATTAATGAGCGATTGGGAGCATAAAATGCAAGCTATTGTAAACGAAACCATTAACGAAAACGTTACAAGTTTAGCTGGCGTACCCTCTTGGATGTTGGTACTTTTAAACAATGTGTTAGAAACAACTGGTAAAGAAAGTTTGTTTGACATTTGGCCAAATCTTGAGGTGTATTTTCATGGAGGTGTAAGCTTTGTGCCTTACAAAGACCAGTATAAAAGCATACTGCCTAAATCAAATTTTAGGTATTATGAAATTTATAATGCTTCGGAAGGCTTTTTTGCTATTCAAGATCAAAACAATTCTGATGAATTGCTGCTAATGCTAGATTATGGGATTTTTTACGAATTTATTCCAATGCATATCTATGCAACACCAAAAGAAAAAGCTATTCCTTTGAGTGAGGTAGAACTCAATAAAAACTATGCTGTTATTATTACCACTAATGCTGGTTTATGGCGCTATAAAATTGGAGACACCGTTAGGTTTACATCCTTAAATCCTTATCGAATTAAAATTTCTGGTAGAACCAAACATCATATAAATGTATTTGGGGAAGAGTTAATTATAGAAAATGCCGAGGCTGCCTTAAAAAAAGTTTGTAAACGCACCAAAGCCGAAATTGTAGACTTTACAGCTGCACCAATTTTTATGGATGGTAAAGAAAAAGGTGCACACGAGTGGCTTATAGAGTTTAAAACGCCACCCAAAGATATTAATTACTTTAATGAGCTGTTTGATAATGCTTTAAAGTCTTTAAATTCTGATTACGAGGCTAAACGCTACAATAACATTACCTTAAATAAACCAACTATAAACATAGCTAGACCACAACTATTTCACGATTGGCTAAAACAAAATAATAAATTAGGCGGACAGCACAAAGTACCAAGACTCTCAAACTCTAGAGATTACTTGGATGATTTATTGAAATTGAATAACTAATTATTATATCCCCTTTTTTTTTAATTACTACTAAATAACAGCAGCGACGCTGTGTAAATTTTAGTAATCTTTTCTTTATTACTACTCATCTGCATTATACTACTATTTAACTTCAGTTAAACGTTTTCTGTCTAATTTTTAATTTTAGAAAAAAACATTACCTTAGTTTAGCTAAGTATCTGTATTGCAGGTAGTTAAAAAGCAAAAAACATCGACAAAAAGAAATTACATGCAAAAAACATCGATGAAAAGTATTAATTAAATCTAATCCATTATGAAAAAAACTATTCTTTACTGTTTTTATTTTTTTTCTTCACTAATTTTTTCACAGGCGACAGCAAATTTGGCTTTTGTTAATAGCTTAGACGAGGTAAATGATATTATAAAGGAAAGAAAACCGTCAAATTTTGAATTTAAAAACAATAGCGGTTATAATTTTGAGATTTTAGATGCAGGTATAAATTCAAAATACTCTGAAATATGTTCTGGTGCTTTTAGAAATAAAATCATTATGGTTTCATCAAAGAAATTAGGTGCTTTTGCAAAAATCGACCCCTACACTGGTGAAGGTTACAAAGACTTATATTGTGTGGATGTCAGCAAAAATGGTCAACTAAGAACACCTTTGTTGTTTTCCAGAATACTTAACACCAAATACAACGAAGGTCAATTATCTTTTACACCCGATCAAAAAACTGTTTACTATACAAGAAGCACAAAAGATATCTCCTATGAATACAAACTTTATAAAGCTGTTCTTGAAGAAGATTCTCATGGCAACTGGGTTAACGAAACTTTACTTAGCGTTAACAAAGAAAATGTATCTATAGAAAACCCTTATGTTAACAGTACTGGCGACAAATTATACTTTTCTGCAAACATGCCAAATTCATATGGTGGTTTCGATTTATATGTTTGTGATATAAAATCTGATGGCGAATTATCCGTACCTGTAAATTTAGGCAGTAACATAAATACTTCAGAAGATGAAAAATATCCTTCTCTTTCTAAAGATTCTAAATACCTATATTTTTCTTCTAGGGGTCATCTAAATTTTGGTGGTTACGATGTATTCGAAAGTAAAATTTTAAAGACTGGTTATACTAAACCAAGAAATATGGGGAATACATTGAACACTAAATACGATGAAATTGCTTTTGTATTAATTGTTAAAAACAAAGGCTATGTGTCATCTAATAGGCGATATGGTAGTGGTTACAACCTTTACACAGCAATAAACGATGAAGTAGAACAAAAGATAAAAGGAAGAATTATTGACTCAAACTCTCAAGCTATTTTAGCTGGATCTGTAATAACCTTATTAGATGAAGAAGGAACGGAAATATCTAGAGACACAACTGGAATTGATGCCAATTATAGTTTTAAAGTTAGGCCTTTTGAGAGTTATAAAATTTCAGTATCGAAAGAAGGCTTTAAATCTATAGACTTAGACTTTCTGGCTAATAGAGGTAATGAGACCACCTATCTTAGAAATATTGAATTAATTCCTGATGTATCTAAAGAATATGACGTAGAAAGAGAATTAAGACTACTAGCAGATAATATATTCTTCGACTCAAATAAATCTAACATAAAAAGAGAATTACATCGTGTGCTAAATAAAGTTATATATATCTTAAACGAACACCCCAAAATGCAGTTAGCTATCGATGCTCATACCGATAACGTTGGTAGCGACTCTTTTAACCTAAGCTTATCTGAAGACCGTGCTGCTTCTGTATTGAATTACTTAATTGAAAATGGAATACCAAAAGACAGATTACGCTCTAAAGGTTATGGTGAAACCAAACCTATAATAAACTGTAAAGACAATTGTTCTGAAGAAGATTTACAAACAAACAGACGTGTTGAACTGGTTATCATAAACAAAAGAAAACTTTAAAAGGGAACGTAATACTATAATGTATTCACTAAAATAGACGTATTGAGTTTATCATTTTAGATTAATATGTTTCACTAAAATCCGATGAATAGATAAACTGCAAGTACATTTAAGAGTTTAACGAATAATTTATCCAGATTATCTAAAACAGCAAATAACTACTTGCTGAGAACCTTACATAGGTCTATTTTTGATTCGCTTTAAAAAAGATAATTAACAAGACATTATATATTAATTAGTATCCATTATAAATATCCACGCCCAAAGGCGTGGTTTTTTTTTCTTAAAATCAACTATATTTACTAAAAAATTTAATGTTATGAAATCTAAAATTATTGGTATTTTACTTTTAACATTTTTAGCGTGTAGTTTTAGTGGAAACACGCAAGAAAACCAAAACCAATTTTGGAAAAACGTACGTTACGGCGGCGGTTTAGGGTTAAATTTTGGCAATGGCTTTTTTGGAGCTACCATTGCGCCAAGTGCTATTTATCAATTTAACAATCATATTGCATTAGGTGTTGGTTTAAATGCTACCTTTAATAATCAAAAAGATGTTTACAAAACCACAGTCTTAGGCGGAAGTATTATAGGTTTGTACAATATTATACCAGAAATTCAACTGTCGGGAGAATTCGAGCAACTTAATGTAAGCCGTAGATACGATATTAGACTTAATACAGCAGATGACAACTACTGGTCGCCTGCATTGTTTCTAGGTGCAGGATTCAGAAGTGGAAATATAATTTTTGGTGTAAGGTACAATGTACTACACGACAGCAACAAAAGTATTTACTTAGATCCCTGGGCGCCTTTTGTTAGGTTTTTCTTTTAGCATAAAAAATTACTGTATTATAACGGTAAAAAAGAGTTGCCTTTTTTAACATCTTCAGATAATTCCTTTATAGTTTTCTTTCTTAAATTTTCTAAAATCGTAGTTCTAGAGGTACTTAAAATATTATGTAAGGGGCATGGTTTTTTCTCATTGCACATATCTAAACTTAACATACAACTCGTAAGCCTTTTTTCACCATCTATTACTTTCAAAATATTAATAATAGGTTGTGCTTTGTTTGTTTCGCTTAAATAAAAACCTCCTTTGGGACCACGAGTTGATGAGATAATATTTGCTCTGGATAATTCTTGTAATAATTTTGCTATGTAAGCTTGAGGTACATTAATAGGTTCAGAAATATCCTTAACCATAATTTTACAATCTTCGTTAGAATGTAAGGCCAAAAACAATACGGCTTTTACCGCATACTTAGAGGAATTAGATAGCATAATCAAAAGTAAATAAAAACAAACAAATATAAAAAAGATATTTTTGTCTTAAATATGATTTTTATCATATTATTATCTTCAATGATGCTATAGTTTTGTATAAAATTAAATTCTAATTAATATGAAAACAACGCTAAAAATATTCATGGTAATATGTGTATCGCTACTTGTAGGTTGTGGTGGTAAGGAAGAAAAAAAGAAAGAAAAAATTAAACTACCAACAAAGACTGAAAAAAAAGTAGAGAAAAAGGTTGAAAATGTCCCAGCCTCTAAAACAATAGACCTAACCAATAAAGGTATTGGGCCAATTAACTCTGTAACGTTAGGTACTCAAATAGATAAAAAAATGGTTGCTCATGGTGAAGATGTATTTAAAAAAATGTGTACTGCTTGCCACAGAACCGATAAAAAATTTATTGGTCCAGCCCCTAAAAACATTTTGGACCGTAGAACTCCAGAATGGGTAATGAACATGATTTTAAACCCAGAAGAAATGACCCAAAAAGATCCTTTGGCTAAAGCACTATTGATTGAATTTAATGGATCGCCAATGGCAAATCAAGGTCTATCGGAAGAAGATGCTAGAGCTGTACTAGAATATTTTAGAACTTTAAAATAAGTATCACTACTAAAAAAACCAACAACCAATGAAAACTATTAAACTAATGTTTCTTGTTTTTGCTATAGCAGTATTTGTAAGCTCCTGCAAAAACGAAACCAAGGATGCCTCAACGACCTCTACAGTTACAACAACTGAAAACAAACCAGCAGAAAGAACTGGACAAGCTTTTATTGAAGATGATGAGAGTAAACCAACTGTATTAAATATTGCCATGGGTTCTAAAGACCATACAACTTTAGTAGCCGCAGTACAAGCTGCCCAACTAGAAAATGCTTTAGTTAACGCTGGTCCTTTAATGGTTTTTGCACCTACGAACAATGCCTTTGCAGCATTACCAGATGGCACTGTTGAAGACTTGTTAAAACCAGAAAACAAGGATGCCCTAGCTAATATTTTAAAGTATCATGTTACTCCCGGAAACTACTCTAAAGACTTTTTAAAGAAATTTAAAAAATTAGGGCAAGCAAATAATCAATACGTTAAGGTTGAAGTTATTGATGGCGAACCAATAATTGGTGGTGCAAAAATTCTAGCAAGTATAAAAGCTGGGAATGGTATTGTACATGTTGTAGACAAAGTATTACTACCACCAACTGAATAATAAAACGCTAACTAAATTTATATAAAATGAAAAATTTATTAAAATCAACCCTAGCAATTTTAGGTGCTCTTGTAGCATTTACAAGTTGTAATAATTCGGCCAATTCAGGTGGTAAATCTGGAGCCTTAGCAAGTAATATTGCAGAAAAAGTATATGTAGCTCCTGGAGAGCACGATGAGTTTTATGCCTTTATATCTGGAGGTTACAGTGGCAATTTAACCGTTTACGGTTTGCCCTCTGGAAGAATGTTTAAGGAAATACCTGTATTTTCTCAATTCCCAACCTCTGGTTATGGCTATTCTGAAGAAACTAAACCAATGCTTAATACCTCTCATGGTTTTATTCCTTGGGGAGATTCTCACCATCCAGATATTTCTCAAACCAATGGCGAAATAGATGGTAGATTTATTTTTATTAACGAAAACAATACACCAAGAATTGCAAAAATAGATCTAACAACTTTTGAAACTACAGAGATTATAGAAGTACCAAACAGTGCAGGAAACCACAGTTCGTCTTTTGTAACAGAAAACACAGAATATGTTGTTGCAGGAACACGTTTTTCTGTACCAGTACCACAGCGCGATATGCCAATTAGCGAGTACAAAGGTAATTTTCAAGGCGCGCTCTCTTTTATTAGTGTAGAGCCAGAACATGGCCATATGGATATAAAATTCCAATTATTAATGCCTGGTTTTAACTACGATTTATCACATCCTGGACGCGGAAAATCCCATGGCTGGTTTTTCTTTACAACGTATAATACAGAGGAAGCAAACACACTGTTAGAAGTTAATGCTTCACAAAACGATAAAGATTTTATTGCAGCTATAAACTGGAAAAAAATTGAAGAATATGTAAATAATGGTGGAGGCACCATGATGCCCGCAGAATATGCACACAATGTATATGATGAAGTAACCCATACCGCAACCTCTACTATGAAAAAAGAAGTACGCGTAGTTAACCCATCTGATGTGCCTGGAGCTGTATATTTCTTACCTACACCAAAATCTCCACACGGTTGTGATGTAGATCCTTCTGGTGAATATATTGTTGGTAATGGTAAACTTTCGGCAAACTTAACAGTACACTCATTTACAAAAATGCTAGATGCAATTGAAAATAAAAAGTTTGATGGAGAAGCCTATGGTATTCCAATTTTAAAATTTGAAGATGTTTTAGCTGGTTCTGTAGAACAGCCAGGTTTAGGGCCTTTACACACAGAGTTTGATGGAGAAGGAAACGCTTATACCACATTCTTTATTTCTTCTGAAGTTGTAAAATGGAAATTAGGCACTTGGGAAGTTATTGATAGAAAACCAACATATTACTCGGTTGGCCACTTAACAATTCCTGGAGGTAACTCTAGAAAACCACAAGGCAAATACATGTTTGCCATGAATAAAATTACTAAAGACCGTTATTTACCAACTGGCCCAGAACTTGAACACTCTGCGCAATTATATGATATTTCTGGAGACAAAATGGAACTGCTTTTAGATTTTCCAACACATGGCGAGCCACATTATGCTGCTGCAATGCGCGCCGATATTATTAAAGAACGCTCTAAAAAAATCTACAGTTTAGCAGAAAACAACCATGATTATGCTGCCAAGTCTGATGCTGACACCAAAGTAGTGAGAAAAGGGAACGAGGTGCATATTTACATGACCACAATTAGAAGCCACTTCTCACCAGACAATATTGAAGGTATTAAAGTTGGAGATAAAGTATATTTTCATGTTACCAACTTAGAACAAGATTTTGATGTACCTCATGGATTTGCAGTACTAGGGCAAAACACCTCAGAGCTTTTAATTATGCCAGGGCAAACAAAATCATCTGTTTGGGAACCTACAAAAGTTGGCGTATGGCCATTTTATTGTACAGATTTCTGTTCTGCATTGCACCAAGAAATGCAAGGATACATTAGAGTATCTCCAGCAAATAGCAATGTACCGTTAAAATGGTCTATGGGAGAAAATATTGAATAGCAAGAATTAGGGAAATTTTGTTTTTAGTGTTTATTTCTCTAAATAAGGCGAGAGTTGATTTTTCGCTCTCGCCTTTCTTTTTAAAACCACTAAAACCTGTTTAGGCATAAATATCGTAACATATCAATATCTTATTAAAATGAAAAAGGCTGGTATTATAATGATTATAGGTTCATTACTGTTATTGGGGCTTTTTAAATTCCCGTTATGGAACATCATGCTTGGTGCGCCTCAATATCCGGAACCTTTAGGTATGAATATTTATATTGATGGCATTAAAGGTGTATCAGAGTTCGATTTACAAAATATTGATGGACTAAACCACTACATAGGCATGAAAACCATTCCTAAACCTAACGAAATGTGGGAGTTCTCAGTATTCCCAAAAGTTATTTTAGGTATGGCTTTATTAGGGGCTATTATAGGCTTACTAGGTATTTTTAACAAAATAAGTTACAAATTTTTCTTAGGCTGGTTTATATTAATGTCTGTATTAGGCGTTTTAGGCATGTACGATTTTAATAACTGGCTAATAGATTATGGGAGTAATCTAGATCCGCATGCTATAATAAAAGTAACCAACCCCGATGGCACACCTATGTCCTACAAACCACCTTTATTAGGCTTTCAAAAACTATTAAATTTTGATGTAACATCTTTACCACATACAGGCGGTTACCTAATGTTTGTTGGAATGTCTTTAACTCTTGTTGCCTTTTGGTTTGGCAGAAAAGCGAGCTTAAAGAAAACAACGCAGTAATACTGCCTCTTTAAAACACTAAAAAAATGAAAACACTAAAATACTATTTTATAATCGCTTTACTACTCATACTCGTTAGTTGCGATGCTTCACCAAAGCAAATAAATTACGGAACCGATGGCTGCCATTTTTGTAAAATGACCATTGTAGACAAAGTGCATGCCGCTGAAATTGTTACCAAAAAAGGTAAAGTCTATATGTTTGATGCCACAGAATGTATGATAAATTTTATGGAGGAGTTTGACACCTCTCAAATTAAACTCTATTTGTCTAACAACTATGCAGAACCCGAAGTTTTAGTAGATGCTACAAAAGCTACTTTTTTAATAAGCGAAAACATCCCTAGCCCTATGGGCGCATTTCTATCGGCTTTTAAAAACAGAACTGATGCCGAAAAAATACAGGCAGAAAAAGGCGGTAAACTATACACCTGGAAAGAGTTACTAGCAAAATTTAAAGACTAGTTACATGAAACATCTAACCGTTTTTTTTATCGCCATTTTAATGGCTGGTAACGCTATTGCGCAAACTATAGAGGTGTGTACCTCGTGCCCAATTTCAACATTAAAAAGTGCAATTGAAAAAGCCAAGGATTTCGATACTATTTTAGTAAAAAAGGGCAACTACAAGGAACATGGTATTATAGTGAATAAACCACTAACAATTGTTGGCAAAAACTATCCCGTAATTGATGGCCAATCAAAAGGCGAAATCATCACAATTACTGCCGATAATGTTACGGTTGATGGGCTATTTATTATAAACGTAGGCACAAGCTACACCGAAGATTACGCTGCAATTAGAGTAAAAAACAGTAAAAACTTTACCATTCAAAATTTAGTTTTAGAAAAATTGTTTTTTGGGATTTATATTGAAAAATCAAGAGACGGTAAGGTATTTCACAACAAGATAATTGGTGATGCCGTAGAGGAATATAACTCGGGGAATGGCATACAACTATGGCATAGTAAAAATGTAGAAATTGAGCACAATTTTGTGCAACATGTTAGAGATGGTATTTATTTAGAATTTTCTACTTTCTGCACTATAAAAAACAATGTAAGCTCACTAAATATTCGATACGGCTTACACTTTATGTTTTCTAATGATGACACCTACCAAGATAATACGTTTGAAAACAATGGTGCTGGGGTTGCCGTTATGTTTTCTAAAAGAATTAAAATGTATAACAATATTTTTAAGGAAAATTGGGGAACGGCGTCTTATGGTATGCTTTTAAAAGAAATAAATGATGCCGAAATTATTGGTAATATTTTCGAAGATAATACTATTGGCATTAATATAGAAGGCTCAAACCGTATAACCTACAAGCACAACGATTTTAAAAACAACGGTTGGGCTATTAAGGTTAGAGGTGCGTGCTATACCAACCATTTTTTTGAAAATAATTTTTTATACAATTCTTTTGATATTGCTTACAATAGCAAAGTAAACGATAATGTTTTTAACAGAAACTATTGGAGCAATTACACAGGTTACGATCTTGATAAAAATGGAGTTGGCGATGTGCCTTACAGACCAGTTAAACTGTTTTCTTATATAGTAAACAGAACCCCCGAAACCATTATTTTACTAAGAAGTATGTTTATAGATATTATTGATTTTTCTGAAAAAGTATCTCCTGTTTTTACACCAGACAATCTATTAGACAAAAACCCACTAACAAAGCAAATAACATGGTAACTATTGAAAATTTACATAAAAAATTTGGTAAGCACCAAGTACTTAGTGGTTTAAATTTAACCATAACCGAAGGTGGGATTTTTGCAGTTCTAGGACCAAATGGCTCTGGAAAAACCACTCTAATTAAATCTATTTTAGGCATGGTTATTCCTAATAAAGGTAACATCTCTGTACTTGGTGAAGATGTAAAGAAAAATCCAGATTACAGACATAAAATTGATTACTTACCACAAATTGCCAACTTCCCCAGTAATTTAAAAGTTAAGGAATTAATTAAAATGATTAAGGACTTGCGTAAATATACTAATGAAGACGAACGCTTAATTAAACTTTTTAAACTAGAGCCTTTTTTAGATAAAAAACTTGGTAATCTTTCGGGTGGCACAAAACAAAAAGTAAATCTTGTGTTAACGTTTATGTTTGATAGCCCGTTAATTATTTTAGACGAGCCAACAACTGGTCTAGATCCTATTTCGCTTATAAGGTTAAAGGATTTAATACAAACTGAAAAAGCAAAAGGAAAAACCATTTTAATAACCTCGCATATTATGGGTTTTGTAGAAGAGGTTTCAGATGAAATTGTGTTTTTGTTAGAAGGAAAAATATACTTTAAGGGTACTATTTCTAAATTAAAAACACAAACCAACCAACCAGATTTCGAACATGCAATAGCATCAATACTCACAGATAACCATGCTTAAAATATTAAAATATAGTTTTTTCGATTTAATGCGTAGTCGTTGGAGTTACGTGTATTTTGCATTCTATTTACTACTAGGTATTGTGCTTTTGTTTTTAAACAACGACCTCTCAAAAGCAGTAATTACCTTAATGAATGTTATTATTGTTCTTGTACCCTTAATAGGTACTATTTTTGGTGTTATGTACTACTATAATTCCAAGGAATTTACCGAGCTTTTATTGGCGCAACCCCTAAAACGGTCGTCTATATTTTTGGGCCAATATTTAGGCGTTGCCTTATCACTTTCTATGAGTTTAATTTTAGGTTTAGGCATTCCGTTTGTGTTTTATGGCTTGTTTAAAAGTAATGCCATATGGGATTTTTCTTTACTCTTAATTACCGGAACATTTTTAACCTTAATTTTCACCGCACTAGCTTTTAATATAGCATTATCAAACGAAAATAAAATTAAAGGATTTGGTTATGCCATTCTACTTTGGTTATTACTTGCCATAATTTACGATGGTGCTTTTTTAATGACGCTAATTATGTTTGAAGATTATCCTTTAGACAAATTATCGTTAGTTGGCACCATGCTAAATCCTATAGATTTGTCTAGAACACTTATACTTTTAAAGTTAGATATTTCTGCACTATTAGGATACACAGGGGCTGTTTTTAAAGAGTTTTTTGGTACTAACTTCGGATTAATTATATCCTTTATAATGTTGACTGTTTGGGTAATTTTACCTGTTTTAAGGATTGTATTTAAATCTAAAAAGAAAGATTTTTAAAAAATGAAAAAAAAATGAAAACAAAATCTATACTATTCATACTCATTTGTTTAGTTTTTTCCAATTGCAAAAATGAAACTAAATCCAAAGAAACTTCAGTAGATGATAATTTAGAATTGATACTAAATAACAATGAAAAATGGCTGGTAAACCCAGAGACTCATAAGGGCATTAAAATTATGGATTCCATCATTTCAGTTTTCAAAAAGAAAAAAGACAAGGACTATAAAACTTTAGGTGAAAATCTTTCCAAACAAACCAGCTACATCATTAAAAACTGTTCTATGAAAGGGGAACCTCACGACCAACTACATGTGGTTTTAGTGCCTATGCTGGATGAAATAGGAACATTAAAAGAATCTAATAACAACACAAAATCCAAAAAAGCTTTAACACAACTCGAAACCTTAATTCAGTTATATTTTAGTCATTTTAAATTATAAAATAGTGTTGCGGCTATTTACCCTTAATAATTTTTTCTCATTTTTTTGCTTGTAATTATATTATATAATATCAGGCCAATACCTAAAGGCAAAAATATGCTAGAAATAAAAAGTAACAAGTAATAATTTGGCAAGAGACCTATACCAAAATAAAACCTGACGCCTTGTATTATTAGCAATATCTCGGTTAAAATAAAACCTGTTAAAAAACTTATCACACCAAAATAGAGCGCGCGTGTAAAACGCGCCAACACACTGTTTACAATAAATGCAAACAAAAAACCTGTAATGAGCCCAAGCATTAACAAATGAATAAACCCAACTACCAAATTACGATGTGTGTAAACTACCTGAGAGAACTCTGGTAAGAGTGATAAAAGTTGTAAAATTATTTTTAAAACAAAACATATAACAGCAAACCCATAGAGATAAGCAACAAGTTTTGGTTGCTGTTTTAAAACCTGGGTATAGTTAGGTTTTACAAGTCTTAAAAACAGGTATAGCACAATTAACTGAAGCAATACGCCAATACCATTTAAATAAACTAGCACATTATGAGGTGCAAACCAATGTACTGGTAATGCTAAGGTAAGCAGGGTTGATAGTATTAATAATTTATAAAAATACCTGAATAGCTTTGAATTCTCAACCTTAAACAAATAAAAAAATACAGCAACAACAGCTATTAAAAACCAACCATTAAACTGAAAATGCAAAAAGAATTGTATCGCAATTTGATAAAAAGCTGAAGCCTGTCCTAACATAGAAACTGCAGGCCCTAAACACCAAACTCCAAAAGTAGACAGTACCATAAATATTAGTGCTGTTTTAAGTAGATACTTAGGCACTAAACTTTGTTTATTATGGTATCTCCACACTAAATACACAAAATAATAGCTGCAAAAAATATGTAAGGTTGAAAACGAAATAGAAATAGCGGCATAACCTTGAAATGGAAAACTAAACATCATACCTATTACTGCTATTTGTGTAACCCAAAACAATTTTATGAAAACGGTTTGCCTTTTTGGAATAAAATAGTGTACTATAAGCACATACAACATTAAATATACCCAACCCAACATGGCAACATGCGAATGGGCATGTGTTAAAAAACGGTAATTAAAACCAATGTTCCCTATAAACGAATACCGTAATGCCAAACCCATTACAGCTGAAATAAAAAAATTAATTAAACAAATTACTATAAGTTTTTTGGGCATTGCAATACTTTTACGGTGTTAAATATACCAACCTTTATAAAAGTTTATAACTAAAAATTCCAGAAAAGGAACCCTTTCTGGAATTTTAGTTCATAAAACTAGAGGTGCTATTAACTAAATTGTTGCTCTAGCTTTATAGCCTTAGGGAATAAAATATTGTTTTCTAAATGAATATGTAGATGCAAATCTTTTTCAAACTCCTCTAACATAGCAAATGTTACCCTATAGGTGTTACAGGCATCTGCTGGCGGGTTGTAATTATCTGTAAGTTCAGCAATTTGTCTAAAGCGTTCACCCTCGTTATCATGCTCTTGCATCATCATTTCTATTGGGTTTTCAACAGTTTTAAAATGTGGTGCTTCTACAGTACCTGTGTGTAATGTTGCCGAAACCATTTTCTTCACAAAGGGAAAAAGCACCAACTCTTCTTTCTTCATATGTGCAGCCAACTCGCCTGCCGATGCTGTAAAGAGTTCGTTTATTTTTAATAATTCTGGATGACGCTCGCCATGTACACGACATAATTTATCTAAAAACTGACGCAATACTGGAATTTTTTCCTCTACATAGCGGTGGTGCTTTTTTTCAATATAATCAATTAGTAAATCTAACGGCCACGATTTATAATCTATAGTTTGTTCGCCCTTAATATTTAAAACTTCTTGCAACTCATTTAATAATACGTTGCTATCTATTCCTTTTTTTTCGCAAGCTTCATTAATTGTTCTGTTACCATTGCAGCAAAAATCTATTTTATATTTAGAAAAAACTGCTGCCGTTCTATAATCTTCGGCTACAAACTGCCCTATTTGTTTTTCTGAATCTTTTTGTATTGTTACCATAACTTTTGTTTATTTCGGATATTTTTATCCTATTTATTTTTAAATTTTTTTTGAGTAAAACTCGATTATTAGATTAAGATAATATGCTAAATTTATTTGGTTTATTAAACTTTTAAAAATGATATACCCGACTTAATATTTAATGCCAGTTCTTGTAAACTTGTATTTTCCAGCATAAACTTTAGCTCATCCCTTATACTTTTAAACTTATCGTGAACAGGACACGGGTGCGCTTCATTACATTCATGTAACCCCAAACCACAGCCGTTATAAATAGAATCGCCATCTATAGCATTAACTATATGGTGAAGTTTGATAGCAGCTGTTTTGTCTTTATCAATTTCAAAACCACCGTAAGCACCTTTTACAGAATTTACAATATTATGTTTTACTAAGGCTTGTAAAATTTTGGCTGTAAATGCTTGTGGAGAATCTATTTCCTTTGCAATTTCTTTAGGACTAACTCGCTTACCTTCAAAAGAATTGATAGCAATAAAAATAGACGCTTTTATACCATATTCGCAAGCTTTAGAAAACATATTGTGGTTTTAATATGATACAAATATACAGCTTCATTTTAATTAAGACAAATTTATCTTAATTAAAATTTATTCTTGTACCAAACTTTTTGCCACTCGCGTTTAAGTATTAATAACGATACATCTTCGGCCAATTTAATGGTATCGTTTCCTTGTAGTGCTTTAACTTGCTTTTCGGGGACATCAATGATGTAAAGTAAATTTAAATACTCGGCAAATTTTTCTTGTATAAGTTTGTAAACCGTTTCGTGTAGTACCAATTTTAAACTAGACGGTAGCGTATCTTCATGAAAATCTAAATCGATATTCGCTAAATGAAAATCTTTATTCAATTGAAAAATTAGTTTTTTATATAATTCTAATTGATTAGCTTCCTCAATTAAATCGTTAAACGTAGCTGGGAATTGCATTATACAGTCCTATTCATTAAACCAATACCAAAGTTTTTTAGAAGCATTTTTTTAGTATCAGAAATATTTAAAGACTCTAAAACCAAAAATGCTTTATTTGTATAATCTGCAATAGCAGTTTTTGTAGCTTCGGCAGAACCAGAGGTTGTGAAAATGTGTTTTACTAGGTTTACTTTATTATTTGATGTATTGGTATTACTAAACAGCTCTTGCAATTGCGACTTATCGGTTTCGTTAGAAAACTCTAGTGCTTTAAGGTATAAATACGTCTTTTTGTTTTCAATAATATCGCCGCCAACTTGTTTTCCAAAGGTTTTAGGATCCCCAAAAGCATCTAAATAATCGTCTTGTAATTGAAATGCAATACCTAAATTTTTTCCAAACTCATAAATACTATCCTGGTCTGCTACAGAGGCACCTGCTACAATGGCGCCCATTTTCATAGCAGCACCAACTAAAACAGCAGTTTTATACTCAATCATTTTTAAGTACTCTGGTATGGTAACGTTATTTCTAGTTTCAAAATCTACATCATACTGTTGGCCTTCACAAACTTCTAAGGCTGTTTTGCTAAACAATTTAGCCAAAGCCTGAAATGTGTTAGCCTCGTAATTCTCAAAGAGTTGGTAAGCCATAATTAACATAGCATCGCCAGAGAGAATGCCAGTATTAACATCCCATTTTTCGTGTACGGTTTTTTGCCCCCGTCGCAGAGGCGCATCATCCATAATATCATCGTGTACTAAGGAGAAATTGTGGAACACTTCTATACTTAGTGCCGCATTTAAGGCTTCTTTAAAATTACCATTAAAAACATCGGCAGACATTAAAGTTAAAACAGGCCTAAGACGTTTACCTCCTAAACCCAAAATGTAGGCTACAGGCTCGTACAAACTTACAGGTTCCTTTACTGTAGAATACGCTTGTAAGTAAGTTATAAATTCTTCTTGATATTTTTCTATTGAAAGCATTAGGCAAAAATAATGTAAATCATATTATGTATACGCTTACAAATAAACTATATGTTAAAAAAATTTTAAAACTTTGGAAACTTTTATTGTTTCTAAAGTTTCCTTATGTATATTTGCCCGCAATTATGAAAGAAAAAATATTAACAGGCGCTACAGATTTGTTTTTAAACTATGGGTTTAAAAGTGTTACCATGGATGATATTGCCAATAAATTGGGCATGTCTAAAAAAACAATTTATCAGCATTTTGACAATAAAACAAAGTTAGTACAGGCCTCCACAATGCATTTATTTACATTTATATCAAACGGTATAGATTGTATTTGTAATTTAAACAAAAACCCAATAGAAGAAATTTATGGTATTAAGGAGTTTGTTATGGAACATCTTAAAGATGAAAAATCCTCACCTCAATACCAGCTTCAAAAATACTATCCTAGAATATTTAAAACCTTAAAGGAAAAGCAGTTTTCTGTAATGCAAAATTGTGTTGTCAATAATTTAAACCGTGGTGTAAAAGAAGGGCTTTACAGAGAAGATATTAATGTTGATTTTATTTCGAGAATATATTTTAACACCATGATGATTATTAAAGACAACGATTTATTTCCCAGAGAAAAATTCTCGGTGTTCATGATTATGAATAATTATTTAGAATACCATTTACGTGGCATTTGTACCCCTAAAGGCCTCGATATATTAAACAGTTACATTAAAACCAATCAATCACAAAAATGAAAAACTACCTTATAATACTAATTAGTTTTTTATGGGCTACAGCTATGTTTTCCCAAGATACAAATCTAAATTTATCGTTACAGGAAGCTATAGATTATGCTTTAGAACATAATAGAACCGCTTTAAATGCATCTCGAGATATTGAAGCTGCAAAAAAACAAAAATGGGAAACAACAGCAACTGGCTTACCACAAATTAGTGCTAGTGCAGATTATCAAAATTTCTTAAAACAACAAGTATCTGTAATTCCTGCCGAATTTTTGGGCGGAAACCCAGGAGAATTTACCGAAGTTATTTTTGGCACCCAACAAAATGCCAATGCTACAGCTACCTTAAGTCAGCTAATTTTTGACGGCTCTTATCTTGTTGGCCTGCAATCTGCCAAGGTGTTTTTAGAAATCTCTAAAAATGCTAAAGAAAAGACAGATTTAGAAGTGCGCAAAGCAGTTATAGATGCTTATGGCAATGTACTACTTGCCGAAGAAAGCATTAAAATCTTAGAACGTAACATTAGCGTATTGAAGAAAAATTTGAATGAAACTACAAAAATTTACCAAAATGGTTTAGGTGATGAAGAAAGTGTAGAGCAACTGCAAATTACTTTATCGGGCGTAGAAAGTAGTTTAAACAACACCACACGTTTAAAAGTTTTGGCATACCAAATGCTAAATATAACCTTAGGTGCAGAGATAAATACAAATACTACCTTAACTGATAATTTAGAAACTTTAACTTCTGAAAATATTAAACTAGAACTTTTAAATGCCGAACAAAACATTGAAAACACTATAGATTTTAAAATCGCTGAAAACGATAAGCGTTCTAAAGAATTACTTTTAAAACTAGAAAAAAGTAAAGCATTGCCAACACTTAGCGGGTATTTAAACGGTGGTTATTTAGGCTTTAGTAATGAGTTTTCGTTTTTAGATAGCGACCAAAACTGGTCTGGTTTTTCATCATTTGGCATAAGCCTAAATTTGCCAATCTTTAGTTCTGGTATGCGAAGTGCAGCCACTCAACGCGCTAGAATAAATTTAGAAAAAGCGAAAGACGCACTTACTGAAACCGAGCAACAATTAAAACTCCAAATAGCATCTGCTAAGAGCGATTACCAATTTGCAATTGAAGATTACGAAAACAAAAAGCAAAACTTAAATCTTGCCGAACGTATCGAGAAAAAAAATCAGATTAAATTCTCAGAAGGTATCGCATCGAGTTTTGAGCTAAGACAAGCACAAACCCAACTTTATACGGCACAGCAAGAATTTTTACAGTCTATGCTAGATGTTATCAACAAAAAAGCAACGCTAGAAACCGTTTTAAATACAATTAACAACTAAAAAAATCAATCATAACATGAAATATATAACCTTAACAATCATAAGTGCTATTATATTAACCTCTTGTGGTGGCAACAAAAACAAATCTGTTGAAGATATAATCGCGTCTCAAGATTTAGAACAAATAAGACAAAAGAAAACAGAGTTGGATGCGGCAGCACAAGAACTATCAGCAAAACTTAAACTGTTAGAAAAAGAAATAAAAGCACTAGATCCTCAGGAAAAAATCCCTCTAATTACAACCTTTATAGCTAAAGAAGAAGTTTTTAATCACTTTGTAGAGTTACAAGGTGATGTAGATACGAAGCAAAATTTAGTTATTTACCCAGAATTTTCAGGTGTATTAAGTCAGGTTTATGTTAAAGAAGGACAACGAGTTAACAAGGGGCAAATACTAGCTAAAATTGACGATGGAGGTTTAAGCCAGCAATTGGCACAATTAAAAATTCAAGCAGAGTTAGCAAAAACCACTTTTGAGCGTCAAAAACGCCTATGGGATCAAAAAATTGGAAGTGAAATTCAATACCTACAAGCCAAATCTACTTACGAAGCACAACAACAGGCCGTTAACCAACTGGAACAACAAGTTGGCAAAACCAATGTTCGCGCCCCATTTTCAGGAATTATTGATGATGTAATTACAGAACAAGGTAGCGTTGTAGCACCAGGACAATCACAGCTGTTTAGAATTGTGAACTTAGATGATATGTATATTGAAACCGACGTGCCAGAACGTTACATTACAGACATTACAAAAGGAAAAGACGTGAAAGTAAATTTCCCTGTTTTAGGAAAAGAAATGGATGCAAAAATACGTCAGGCAGGAAATTTTATTAATCCAGCAAATCGAACCTTTAAAGTTGAAGTAGCTATCCCTAATAAGGATATGTCTATAAAACCAAATCTTACAGCAAAACTTAAAATTAACGATTACACAAACAATAAAGCAATTTTAATACCTCAAAGTATCATTTCAGAAAACGCCGAGGGACAACAATATATATACACTACAACAGATAAAACCGATAGTTTAGCAAAAGCTAAACGTGTAATTATTAAAACCGGTAAAACACAAGGCGATGTTATCGAAGTACTTTCAGGAATAGAAAACAACGCTGAAATTATTAAAGAAGGTGCACGTAGTGTAAAAGATGGACAAACAGTAAAAGTGATAAATTACTAAACCAAAAACCATGACAAAAAAGAAAAAGAACGTAGACAAGGAGTTTGGTTTATCATCTTGGGCAATAAATAACAAAACCACCATGTACGTGCTTATTGCCGTATTTTTCTACATAGGTGTTACTGCTTTTTTTAGTATGCCAAGAGAAAATTTTCCAGAGGTAAACGAAACCAAAATTTATGTAAGCTCTGTTTTTCCTGGCAATACTGCCGAAGACATAGAAAAACTAATTACAGACCCATTAGAGGATAAACTAAAATCTATAAGTAATGTTGTTGAAATTACCTCAACATCGCAAGAAGATTACTCTATGGTTATTGTAGAGTTTGATGAAAACATTACTGTAGAACAAGCCAAACAAAAAGTAAAAGACGAAGTAGATACAGAAACCTCTAGTGAAGATTGGCCCACATTTAACGAAGCTAAAGTAGAACCCGATGTGTTCGATTTAAGTCTTTCTGAAGAAATGCCTATTCTTAACATAAATATTTCTGGAGATTATCCCGTTGAAAAACTAAAAGAATATGCCGAATATCTTCAAGATGAAATTGAAGACGTACAGGAAATTAAAAAGGCAGATATTCGTGGCGCACAAGATAAGGAAGTAGAGGTAGCTGTAGATATTTATAAAATGATGGCTGCCCAAGTAACATTTAACGATGTTATTAGCGCCATTAAAAGTGGTAACGTTACCATGTCTGCTGGCAATTTAATAGCTAGTGGCCAACGTCGTACCATTCGTATTTTGGGTGAAATAGATACTCCCAGCGAACTAGAAAATTTTGTGGTAAAGTCTGAAAATGGTCATGCCATTTACCTTAAAGACGTTGCAAGTATCGCTTTTAAAGAAGAAGATAAAACTACTTTTGCTCGCGAGTTTGGAGCACCAGTTGTAATGCTCGATGTTAAAAAGAGAGCTGGAAAAAACATGGTTGCTGCAGCAGAACAAATTCAAACTATTGTTAAAGATGCTATTGAAAATGTTTTTCCTCTAGATTTAAAAGTAACCATCACCAACGATCAATCTCCAAAAACTATTGGGCAAGTAGATGATTTGGTAAACAACATTATTTTTGGAATTATTTTGGTTGTTACCGTTTTAATGTTCTTTTTAGGATTTAAAAACGCCTTATTCGTTGGTTTCGCCATTCCTATGTCTATGTTTATGTCGCTTATGATATTAAATCTATTAGGGCATAGTCTAAATACCATGGTACTTTTTGGTTTAATTATGGGCCTTGGAATGCTTGTAGACAACGGTATTGTGGTTGTAGAGAATGTTTACAGGCTTATGGACGAAGAAGGCATGAGCCGTATTGAAGCTGCAAAAAAAGGTATTGGTGAAATTGCATTCCCTATTATTATTTCTACAGCTACTACGGTTGCTGCTTTTATCCCTTTAGGGTTATGGCCTGGAATTATGGGAGATTTTATGATGATTTTACCCATTACCCTATCCATTGTATTAGGCTCCTCGTTATTTGTCGCTATTTTCTTTAACTCAGTATTGGTTTCTAAATTCATGAAAACAGAAGATAAAGACATGCCTTTAAAGAATGCTATAATGACGTCTTCAATTATTGGAGGAATAGGTATACTTATTTTTATTTTTGGAGGCACCAACAGAGCCCTAGGAAGCGTTATGGTATTTTCTGCAATTATGCTTTGGGTGTATCGATTGTTTTTAAGAAAATGGGCTAACAATTTTCAAACCAAAACACTAGTAAAATTAGAAAATTGGTACGAAATTCGTCTGCGAAATGCGCTTTCAGGAAAAATGCCTTATGTGTTAAGTATTGGTACTTTTCTACTATTAATAATATCGTTTGTGGCGTTTGGCATATCGTTAGCGACACAACGTACCAAAGTAGAATTTTTTCCAGATAATAAGCCAAATCAAATTATAGTTTACATTGAATACCCCGAAGGTACCGATATTGAAAAAACCAATGCCATTACAAAAGAAATTGAAAAGCGCGTATTTGATGTACTTAACCAAGATGAATATGTTGATGATGGCTATAACTTTTTGGTAGAAAGTGCTGTATCTCAAGTAGGTGAAGGTGCAGGAAACGCACAAACCGATATGGGTTCTGCAGCAGAAACTCCCCATAAAGCCAAAATTACAGCCTCTATGCGCGAGTACAAATACAGACGTGGTAAGGATAGTGAATTATTGCGCCAAAAAGTTCAAGAAGCCTTGGTTGGTATTTATCCTGGGGTTTTAATTTCAGTAGAAAAAGATGCTAATGGCCCACCTGCCGGTTCCCCTATAAATATTGAAATTGAAGGAGACGATTATAACGAATTGATAGCTACAGCAGAAAACATGCGAGAATTTATCAATACGAAAAATATCCCTGGTATTGATGAACTTAAAATTGATGTAAATAAAGATAAACCCACAATGCGTGTAACTGTTGATAGGGAAAAAGCTGGTGAATTAGGTGTTAGCGCCTCTCAAGTTGGGCAACAGTTACGTAATTCTATTTTTGGTACCAAAGCTGGTATTTACAAAGAAGATGGTGACGATTTTGATATCTATATTCGTTTTAACGAAGATATAAGATACAATACCAGTGCATTATTCAATCAAAATATAACATTTAGGGACAACACAGGGCAAATAAAAAGTGTACCCGTATCGGCCGTCACAAAATTTGAGAACAACTCTGGATTTAGCGCTATTAAACATAAAGAAACAAAGCGTGTGGTTACTGTGTATTCTGCTTTGGCTCCAGGTTTTGTTGATGCTAGCGCCATAATAGCTCAAATTCAAAACGAAATGAAAGGCTATACAGGTTTGCCAGAAAACATAAAGATAGATTATACAGGGCAAATTGAAGAGCAAAACAAACAACAAGCCTTTTTAAATAATGCCTTCTTAACTGGGTTAGCATTAATATTTTTTATTCTAATATTTCAATTTAACTCGGTGTCTAAACCTGGAATTATTATGATAGCTATCTTTCTAAGTTTTATTGGTGTTTTTGGCGGAATTGTAATTACAGGGAGTTCTTTTGTTATTATGATGACTATGGTAGGTATTATATCGCTAGCAGGAATTGTAGTTAATAATGGTGTGGTGCTTTTAGATTATGCACAACTTATTATTGATAGAAAAAAGAACGAATTAGATCTTGATGAGGAAGCCTACATACAAACCGATGATCTTTATGAAGCTATTGTTAAGGCAGGAAAAGCACGTTTACGCCCTGTATTACTAACAGCCATTACTACTATTTTAGGATTAATTCCTTTGGCTATTGGGCTAAACATTAACTTCTTCACATTATTTTCAGATTTCGATCCGAATATATACATGGGTGGAGATAATGTAGTGTTCTGGGGTCCTTTGGCGTGGACAGTAATATACGGATTGCTAATTGCAACATTCTTAACGCTTATTGTAGTGCCCGTTTTATTCTTTTTAGTAACCAAATTTAAAATGTGGTTATTTAAACATAGAATTGCAGAAGTTAGTTTAGCTAAAGACCACCATATTCCCAATGAAAACAGGCTTTAAAACCATTTACAAATAATTTTGATTATAAAATCCAGAGTTTAAAGTTTAAACTCTGGATTTTTTTTTTAGAAAGTTTACTTCCACTCAAAATCTCCATGTTTAACAGACCAATCGTTTCCAAAAAAACCAGCACATTTTACTTTAGAAACACCATCTTCTAAAACAGCATCTTCAAACAATACTACATCAGGAAATGTGGTGCCGTTTACCAAATAATGGTTAGCGTAAGCTGCTTTCATACCCTTTTCACCCGTGGCAGTAACTACACCCACACTAGCTTTGTTTGAATCTGTCCTTGGCACAATAAAATACATCCCCCAATTACTTCCTGTAATGGTTCTTCCATCAAAATCTATAGCATTATTCATCACCTGAATAGGGCTTTCTTTTAAAAGTTTAGTCCACGCACTGTTATTATCCTTATTACCGTATAACACCACATTTCTGTCTGCATATTTTTTTAATGAAAACTCGGTATCAGGTATCATTTCAATATTTCCATTAGCGCGGTACCAAAATTTTTCAGCATCAAAAAGCGCCCTATTATAATACCATTTATTTTCTGCTTCATTTCCTTTGGTTGCGTAAACCAATACCACGTTGTTTGTAAAAGCATCTTTAAATCCGCCATTTCGGTGTGGCCCTTTTTGTTTTAAATCTGGTTTTGAAGCTAACTGCCATTCACCATTTTCCTTCTTAAAAAACATGGTAGATTTACTATCTATCTTTATAGTTTTTCCATCTAAAACCAAACTATTTATAGTATCCTTCAGTTTAGAAAATTCAACCTTTAACACATCCACATTATTAGTAGTAATAGTATAATCTTTGTCTTTTAAAAACTTAAACGAACTCACTTTAAAGGCGTCCTCTTGCTGATATATTGAAATAAAATGCGACTTTGATGACACCCCTGGAGATCCTGTATAAAATTCTAGTTCATCAATATCTTTATCTTCTGTTATACTTCGGTTTTTAAACATATCAAAAATAGGCTCCCAATCCATACTATGGTCGCCATACCAATGTGTGCCATCAGGATATTCATAATAAGTGAAATCTGGATGAAACTTCCCTAAGCGTTCGCGCATATCTCTAGCTATAGCTGTTGGTACCACATTATCCTTTTCACCATGATAAATATAAATACCATGATGCAAATAATTTCGAATAAGTTCTAAAGTTCTACTTGGTGTACCCGCTCTGGTAATCATATTTTCAACTGCCGATGGCACATGCTTTATTTTCATACGCTCTAAAATTTTCGGCGTAATGCCAAAACGTTTCATTCGTTCTTCAGACATTTGTGAAAATCTGCTTAACGAACGATCTCTATACAACAACAAATCGGGATATCCGGCGCATGGTGCTAAAGCCGCAAATTTATCGGGATATGTAGCACCTAAATACCACGTACCATGACCTCCCATAGAATGACCAGTAAGATAAATGCGATTTTCGGCTGGTTTGTAAACGTGTTTGGCTTCGGCTAACACTTCCAAAGCATCTAAGCGTCCCCAATCTTCCCAAGCAAATCCAAACGGACGACGATTTGTAGGCGCAATAACATGCCCCCAGTCTTTTTGTTTATAGGCATTGGCTTGATTTTCGGCTTTTACCGATGCACCGTGAACAGATAAAAACATGGCTAACGAATCTGTATCTTTAGTAGTTGAAGGCGCTATACTATAATACTGCACACTCCCATCTATAGCACTTATAAAAGTGCGTTTGTGTTTTTTGTATTTCGATTTTACTCTAATATTTGTTGTGGTTTTGGTATCTACAATGTGTTGTCCGTCAGATAGATTAAGTGTCATTTCAATTCTTCCCAATTTAGAAGAATCTGCTACATGGGCTATTTTATAAGCTACCTTTTGCACACTTAAAGGTGGTAAATCTTGAATTTGATGTGTTCTTGATTTACCATCAATTTCAGACGTAATTTCATAACCTTTAACCCAATTTTCGGTGGCATTAACAACTCTTACTGCCGCTAAATAATCTTTTGGCTCTTCAATTAAAACATCTGGTAAGGTTAAATCTCTAGTTGTAATTTGTACATGGGTTTTAGGTTCAATTAATCTTGCTCTTATTCTAGGAAATCGTCCTACTTTTAAAACAAAAATATTAGTGCCTTTTTTAAGTTTTATGGGAACTAAACTCCATCCGTAATCGTAATAATCGCCTTCATGTGGATACCCGTTTATTAACGCTAACGTGTGCCCCGATGCTTCAAAAAGCACCACTTTTTCAGAATTAGATGTATAGGTTAAATACACATAGCTCGACCTTAAATTTCGGTTTCTAAAAGAACTTGTAGAATCTACTTTTATGGGCGTCCACTTTAATTCTTCACCTTTAAAATCAACATCAAACACTTTATTTTTTGATGCTCTATACTCTGGATTCATTAAAAACGTATTGAACACTGGGTCTTCTGGAAATGTTGATGAATTAACGCCACTATTTTGAAGTTTCAATGTTAAACCTGTTTTAAAAACATGCAGTAATTTGCCTTCTTCAATCTCGTTAACTTTTTCTTTTCCGAAATACTCAACAATATTTCCTGTTCTTTGCTGCGCATTTAATGCAAAACAAAGAGAACAAAGACAGAATAAAACACTTAAGATTTTGTTACCGGTAAAATTTATCATGATGAAATTTATTTTCTTTAAAATTACTTTTTTAAATCCTTTTAAAAATATTTTTCGACTAGTAACAAATATGCATCAATGAATAACTTTGTAAACCTTTAAAAAAGCAATATAAAATGGTTAATCTATAGACTAATTCTTTAAATTTGCACATCAAAATTTCACTATGTACAGAAGTCATAATTGCGGCGAATTAAGAGCCTCAAATATTAATGAAGAAGTAACCCTTGCTGGATGGGTGCAAAAATCTAGAGATAAAGGATTTATCGTTTGGGTAGACCTAAGAGACCGCTACGGTATTACGCAGTTGGTTTTTGATGAAGAACGCACCTCTAAACAGCTTATAGAACAAGCACAAAAATTGGGTCGCGAATTTGTAATTCAGGTGAAGGGAACCGTTATAGAACGTGCCTCTAAAAACCCAAATATAGCAACGGGCGACATAGAAATATTGGTTTCAGAATTAAACATACTTAACCAAGCTATTTTACCACCGTTTACTATTGAAGACAAAACCGATGGTGGTGAGGATTTAAGAATGAAATATCGCTATTTAGATATTCGTAGAAATCCTGTAAAAAACAGTTTAATTTTTAGACATAAAGTAACCCAAGAAGTTCGTAATTATTTATCGAACGAAGGATTTATTGAGGTAGAAACACCTTATTTAATTAAGTCTACTCCCGAAGGTGCTCGCGATTTTGTAGTACCAAGTAGAATGAACCAAGGTGAGTTTTACGCCTTACCGCAATCGCCACAAACCTTTAAGCAATTGCTTATGGTTGGCGGAATGGATAAATATTTCCAGATTGTAAAATGTTTTAGAGACGAAGATTTACGTGCCGATAGACAGCCAGAATTCACACAAATAGACTGTGAAATGGCCTTTATTGAGCAAGAAGATATTTTAAATGCTTTTGAAGGATTAACACGCCATTTATTAAAAGAAGTAAAAGGTGTTGAAGTTGAAAAATTCCCAAGATTGCTGTACGATGATGCTATGCGATTATATGGTAACGACAAACCAGATATTCGCTTTGGGATGGAATTTGGAGAATTAAACGACGTTGCGCAACACAAAGATTTCAACGTATTTAACAATGCCGAATTAGTAGTTGGTATTGCGGTTCCAGGTGGAAACGCTTATACCCGTAAAGAAATAGACAAACTTATAGACTGGGTAAAGCGTCCGCAAATAGGCGCTTTAGGTATGGTGTATTGTCGTTGTAATGACGATGGCACGTTTAAATCGTCTGTAGATAAGTTTTACGACCAAGACGATTTAGCAAAATGGGCAGAAGTAACAGGCGCTAAACCAGGCGATTTAATTTGTGTACTTTCTGGAGACACTCACAAAGTGCGCACGCAACTAAGTGCTTTACGTATGGAATTAGCAGAACGTTTAGGTTTACGTAAACCCGATGAGTTTGCACCGCTTTGGGTTATGGATTTTCCATTATTGGAATGGGATGAAGAAACAGAACGTTATCACGCGATGCATCATCCATTTACATCACCAAAACCAGGACAATTAGAATTACTTAAAACTGATCCGGGTGCAGTAAAAGCTAATGCTTACGATTTAGTACTCAATGGCAACGAAATTGGTGGGGGTTCAATAAGAATTCATGATAAAGAAACGCAATCTTTAATGTTTGATTATTTAGGATTTACTGAAGAAGAAGCCAAAGCACAGTTTGGATTCTTAATGGATGCCTTTCAATATGGTGCGCCACCACACGGTGGACTCGCGTTTGGATTAGACAGGTTGGTAGCTATTTTAGGCGGACAAGAAACTATACGAGATTTCATTGCGTTCCCTAAAAACAATTCAGGGCGTGATGTAATGATAGACGCACCTGCCCCAATTGATGATGAACAATTAGAGGAGTTAAGTTTAAAACTTAATTTAAAATTATAATACTTAGAAATCCTGCTCTTAGCGGGATTTTTTATTAATTTTATAATATGCCCACTAAAGGTAAAAGTCTTTTAAGAAAGTTTTTAATCTGGAAATACAAACATATTTCTGAACGCCAATTCATTTATATGCTTAGTATTTTAGTTGGTTTTTTGGCTGGAATGGGTACCGTTGTACTAAAAAACCTTACGCATTACATTAGGCATTTCTTTAACCTTTATATCTTTAAAGACTACCAAAGTACACTTTACTTTATACTTCCTATAATTGGCCTTTTATTGGTTTATATTATAAAACAAACGTGGCTAAAAAAACATATTGGCCATGGTATATCCACTACATTGCATGCTATATCCAAACTTAACGGTATTATACCAAGATATAATATTTATGCAGGATTAATAACAGCACCTTTAACTGTAGGCTTTGGTGGTTCGGTAGGGCTACAGGGACCAGCTGTAAGCGTAGGTGCCGCACTAGGCTCTAATGCAGCCCGTTTATTTCACATGAATACCAAAACACGTTTACTACTTATAGCGTGTGCTGCTGCTGGCGCCATGGCATCTATGTTTAAAGCCCCAATTGCAGCAATTATTTTCGCCATAGAAATTTTTAGTTTAGATATCGCATTTACATCGCTTGTTCCTCTGCTATTAGCTTCGGTTTCAGCTGTGGTTACTTCTTATTTTTTCCTAGGAACTGATGTGTTATTGCGTTTTGAACTCACTGATAAATTTCAAATTAACGACATTGGCTTTTACGCTATTTTAGGTGTTGTTACAGGATTAATGTCTGTGTATTACTCTAAAGTATTTTTTGGTATTACCAACTTTTTTAAACAGTTTGACAGTCGAGCGAAACGCTTAATCATAGGTGGTCTAGCCATTGGTACGATGCTGTATGTTATCCCTCCACTTTATGGTGAAGGTTACGGCGTAATGAACAACCTTTTAAAGGGCGACCATATTGCTGCTATTGGCAATACCCCTTTCAACCTAGATTTAGAAAATATCTGGATAGTTATAGCCTTACTTTTAGGGATAGCCATTTTTAAAGCCATAGCTATGACCACTACTTTTGGAGCTGGAGGTGTTGGCGGCGTATTTATTCCCACCTTAGTTATGGGAAGTGCTTTAGGTAACGCTTTTGCCAAAATAATTAACAATCTAGGGCTAGATTTTCATGTATCTGAATCTAATTTTACACTAATAGGAATGACAGGGTTAATGGCCGGTGTATTACACGCCCCTTTAACCGCTATATTCTTAATTGCAGAAATAACTGGAGGTTACGAGTTGTTCGTACCCCTAATGCTGGTTGCTGCGATTTCTTTTGCTATTACTAAATATTACATTTCACATTCTATTTACACCTTAAAATTAGCACAACGTGGAGAGTTAATTACTCACGATAAGGATAAAAACGTATTGATGATGTTAGAAATAGACAAGGTAGTTGAAACCAATTTCATTATCTTAAAACCAGAAATGAAATTACGTGAAGTACTTGAAAATGCAGTTGCAAAATCTTCGAGAAATCATTTTCCTGTGGTGAATAAAAATGATGAATTCTTAGGTGTTATCAGGTTAGATGATATTAGACATATGATGTTTAATACAGAACTCTACGACAAAGTAGATGTACAAAGCTTAATGCACGCCGATGCAGGTATTATAAATTATGAAGAAGATACTATGAATAGCATCATGGAAAAATTTAAAACTAGTGGCGCATGGAATTTGCCTGTAATTAAACATGGGAAATATTATGGTTATATTTCCAAATCTAAACTATTAACAGCATACAGGCGCCAGTTAATTAACGTAACGCATTAATAAAAATGAAATACCTCATCATTATCCTTACTTTAGTTTCAGCAGGTTTAATAATTTCTGGGTTTGCTTTTAAGTTAGAAAACTCACAAAAACTTATTGGATCTGGGGTTGCAGTTCTATTTTTTTTAGTATTCCCTTTATTCTCTTATTACCGTTGGAAAGATCGTGATGTAAAAGAATATATGTTAACTAAAGAAAACTTAGATAAAATGAGAGAAAGCCAAAAAGAAAAAAAATACTAATTTAAATTGCGCTTCACTATAAAAAAACGTTTTAACAGGGCGCTAGCTTCATCCTCCAAAATTCCACCTTCAATTTTTGTCTTTGGATGTAATTTTGTTTTTAAATTAATACAACCGCGGTCTTTGTCTCTAGCACCAAAAACAATTTTATCAATTTGACTCCAATACAATGCGCCAGCACACATTTGGCAAGGTTCTAATGTTACGAACAACGTACAACCCTTAAGATATTTACCGCCTAAAAAATTAGCAGCCGCTGTTATGGCTTGCATTTCGGCATGAGCAGTTACATCAGTTAAAGTTTCTGTTAAGTTATGTCCACGAGCAATAATTCTATTATCAATTACAATTACAGCACCTACAGGAATCTCTCCCTTTTCAAAAGCTATTTCAGCTTCTTGAAGGGCTTTTTTCATAAAATAAGTGTCATCAAAAGGTTCTATCATAATAGCTAAAATACAATTTCAAATTATTCTCATAGCGTAATATAAATAAAAAAACGCGCACTTCTCAAAGTATAACTAAAGGAGAAGCTACGCGCTTTTAAAAATAATTACCTCGATTTCTTCCTGCTCAACAAGGCCTAAACTAATAACTATTTTTATAGTTAGCCATACCTATTGCGTTTAAAGCAGAATAGTTTTACGTTTTATTCTTTTATAATTTTATGATTTGTACTATTGTACTCTCCTACTATTTTTAAAACATATAATCCTGATTGTAATCCACTAATATCTAAGTCTACATTACGTGACAATGTAGTAGATTTTGTTAATACCATTCTACCATTTATATCTACCAATTGTAATTTAACATCACCTAAATTTCTATTTGATGTTATAGTAATTGTATTGGTAGCAGGGTTAGGATATATCTTATAATCTGATGTATTAAACGTATCTGCACTTAATGTTGTACAATTAGCTAAACTTGGGTCTGAAGCATCGGGCACAGTAAAATCTTCTACTTGATCATTAAACACAGCCAAATCTCCTCTAGATGCGGCTACCCCCAAACCTCTTTTTGCAAACACTTCCCAAATTAAGCATTGGTCTGCGCCTCCCGTAAGTGCTATGTCGGCCGCTAAAAGCCCATCTCTACCATCTATAAAATCTGGGTTACAACCTTGTAATTTCAACCCTTCTATTACCAGGCGCATCACTTTATTATTTCCACCAGTGCCTTTATAAAGGTCTGGATCGAAACCATATTTGTCAACATAAGCCCAAGTTAAATCCCAAAGCATAGTAGCCCAAATTGTTCCATTGTAATGTACTATTTCATTAAGCCTTATATCTTCCCCTGTATCTGCATCTTGACCAACGACTCTATCATCGTTAGTCTCATTGAAAGTGTATTCGTTTACTCCAAAATCTGTACTGTATTTTCTTGTTCTTATACCTTGTCCATCAATTTCTTCACCACTAGCAAAAGTACCAATACCCCTTCCATCTGTTCCTAAATCTGAAGCCTTCATAGTAAGCATTAACGTAAACCAATCTGACCAGCCTTCGCCCATTTGAAAATTGTTATTTAAACAGCCAGAGTTATTAGCTCCACCCGTTAATCGCGTTGAGATACCATGTCCGTACTCATGTATAACAATGCCATTATCAAAACTAGAATCCTTGAAAAATGGACCATTATCAACAATAGTTGCAGTTATTCTTTCTCTTCGCCTTATTGCACTTATAATAGTTTGCCCATCATCATAATTAACAAATATTGAAGGAATTGTAAATTCTGGATCTGTTACACCGTACATATTAACGTATGGCACATAATCTGGATCGCTGGTTGGGTTATTATGGTTAGCAACTATAACAGCTATTGCACCAGCATCCTGAGCATTTTGAATTTTTTCAGTAAACGCACAAGACCCTCTCCGGATTACAGCTATTTTACCTGCTACGTTTGCCGAATTAACTAAAGGACTACACCCTTCTTCTGGAATTACACCACCATCATCCACAATCACTAAAGCCCCTGTAACAGGTGTTGAAGAAGGCCCCGTTATGTTTCCAGTTCCGTCGGCTCCATTACCTCTAGAGGGTTTAACAGACCCATAATTACCGGCTATGGTTCCTCCTGAAATGGTTAAATTATCTGTAGCAATACCTGCAGGAGACCATAAAAACATTTGCATTCTAGGAGCACTACCGTCTGGTGGTGTAGCAAAATTTGCATTGTTTGTGCCAGAGCCATCCTGTGCTTGCGCAACTACACCATCTCCATCATCACCTTCATTACCGTAGTTATTCTCTTGGAAGTTACCACTAGCTTCATCAAATCCGTAATAATACCATATATCGTGCATTACGTTATTATGATAAAATAAATTTATAGTGGCTGCATCTAAATAATTAGCAGCATCTTGGTCTAGGGTAGTTATAGGAAAATTAAAGTTTAAACTTGCTGTACCATCTGGCGAACCACCGTTGGTGAGATTTATCCCATCTATGTCGTCTTGAGCCCAAACATTGTTTCCTCGGGTAATAGTAAATTCAGCGCCAGCAATACCATCGGTATCATGCCATCCAAACGGAGAGGCTTCAGGGTCGGCTGGATTTGTAATTACTTGAAACGATCCGTGGTTAGGGCTCTCTATGGGCAAAGGCAATACGTTATATTGAGAGCCGTCAACAAAAAACATACTTTTTTTAAATACATCAAATGTATGTGTTTGTTTTAATACAGAGGTTATATGTCCATTTTGGTGGGTATGCTCTCCTTCAAAACTACAATTTATCACCCAATCATCTTTATCTAAAACTGCACCATTAATAGCATCAATTCTCACACTCCACCAATGCTTACTATCTTTAGTATAAATACTTAAATCCCAAACTAATTTTAAATTACCGTCTTTATCTTTCAAATACATTAGTTCAACAGGTACATTCTCTTGGGACATACCACCTTTTGAGAAAACCTTTTTTAATGTACTAGAACTAACAACTTCTGGTGAACCCTCAATATTAATTTTAAAATGAGTAGCTGCTTTTTGCATTGCTTCCACTGCTTTTAAGGAAGGCGACAAAACATTAACCTTATCTTTAAGGTTTGGTACAAAATTGTCCTTAAAATAAAATATTTCATTGTTTTTTATGGCTACGTTAGATATAGCATTGTATATCTTAACACCTTTGTAAGATTGATAGAGATATACATGGGTAACTCCAGAAGATTTAGAGTAAGATGTTCTATCTAAGTAAATATCTGCAACATCTGTGCTGGTTAAATGACTTAGCTTTTCATTGTTTTTAATGTAATCTAATATTTGTAAACCTAATTTAGTGTCTGCTAGTTTCTCTTGCGCAAATGCAGAATTAACCAAGCAAAAAACAATTAAAGTAACAAATAACGGTAGTAACTGTTTTTTCATGTTTTAATTTTTCGTCAATATACAAGTAACTATTTTAATTTACAATGGGTTAAATTCAATTTTCGATAAAATTGTAATATTCCATTATAACCTACACCTATTCCGCATAATCATAAATTCTCGTACTTTTGTGCGGTGCAAAATTATATATTACATAAAATTAATTCTCCTGAGGATCTTCGTTTGTTAAAACAAGAAGATCTTAAGGTTTTTGCCAAAGAACTTCGTGAGTTTATTATTAACATTATAGCCACAAAACAAGGGCATCTGGGAGCTAGCTTAGGCGTTGTAGAACTCACTATTGCATTACACTATGTATTTAATACTCCAGAGGATTTATTACTCTGGGATGTAGGTCATCAAGCTTACGGCCATAAAATTTTAACGGGAAGAAAAGATATATTTCACACTAATAGACAATTGGGCGGTATTAGTGGTTTCCCTAAACGAAGCGAAAGTAAGTACGACACTTTTGGTGTTGGGCATTCTTCAACCTCTATATCGGCAGCGTTAGGAATGGCAATTGCATCTCAATTAAAAGGTGAAGACAAACACCATATTGCTGTAATTGGAGATGCATCTATAGCTAGTGGTATGGCTTTTGAAGGCCTTAACCACGCAGGAGTTACCAACGCCAATTTATTGGTGATTTTAAATGATAACGCTATTGGCATAGACCCCAGTGTTGGCGCTTTAAAACAATATTTAACTAACGTTAAAAAAGGCACACAAAAGCGTAATAATATTATTGAAGCCTTAAATTTTGATTATTCTGGCCCTATTGATGGCCACGATTTAAATACCCTTATTTCAGAATTAGAACGATTAAAAACAGTAAAAGGGCCAAAATTATTACATATTATTACTACCAAGGGCAAAGGTCTTAAACAAGCTGAAACCGACCAAGTAAAATACCACGCTCCTGGTAAATTTGATGCCAAAACTGGAAATTTGGCCATTAAACCTAATACCATTCAACCTCCCAAATATCAAGATGTGTTTGGACACACTATCGTTGAACTTGCAAAACATAATAAAAAAATTGTAGGTATAACTCCTGCTATGCCAACCGGAAGCTCCTTAAAATATATGATGGATGAAATTCCAGATCGTGCTTTTGATGTTGGAATCGCCGAACAACATGCAGTAACTTTAGCTGCAGGCATGGCAACACAAGGCTTAATTCCGTTTTGTAATATTTACTCAACATTTTTGCAACGTGCTTACGACCAGATAATACATGATGTTGCGCTACAGAATTTACCTGTTGTGTTTTGCTTAGATCGTTCAGGGCTGGTTGGTGAAGATGGCGCTACACATCATGGTGTTTTTGATATATCATATTTACGTTGCATCCCCAACCTAGTTATTTTTGCTCCACGAAACGAAATAGAGTTGCGTAACATAATGTATACAGCTCAAACAGGCCTAAAACAACCAATAGCGATTCGTTATCCGCGAGGTAGAGGTATAACTTTAAACTGGAAACAACCATTCTCTAACATAGAAATAGGTAAAGGCGAACAACTAAAACAAGGTAAACAATTGGCCATTTTAAGTATTGGTGCTATTGCTAAAAATGTAACTGAAGCTATAAAGGAATTTGATGTATCGCATTACGATATGCGTTTTGCAAAACCTTTAGACAACAATTTACTTCATACTATTTTTAAAACCTACTCTACTATTGTTACCGTTGAAGATAACGCCATTTCGGGTGGTTTTGGAAGTGCCATATTAGAATTTGCAGCAACTCATAATTATAAAAAAACTATTAAACCCTTAGGAATTCCAGATGCTTTTGTGGAACACGGTAGTATTGAGGAACTACAAAACTTAGTTGGATTAGATACTGAAAGTTTAAAGAAAACCTTTAAAGCCCTACTGTAATACACATCAACTCATCCCTATACTTCGATATACTACACTACATTTTTAAAAAAACCTTAAGGCTGTTAAGGTTAAGCAATAAAAAACAGTTTTGTAAGGTGAGTTTAAAACGTAACACCTTCAATTTTCTTAAAATTCTGTATGGCTTTACTATCACTTAGTAGAGATACATAATGACACACCGCCAGTAAGCGTTCGTATAAATTTGGAGCATTAAAATTGATGGTTTCAGGCAATCGTTTAAGGATAAGTTTATCGTAATTTGATGCAGTACCGTTAAAATTATGGTTTACCGCTGCGGTGTATACCGTGAGCAGCTTGTTTATAATTTGATAACCAGCAATTTCTTTATCAACCACTTCTTCTGATTGGTAAATATTTTCAACACTAATTTTAATAATGTCTTTTATTTGGGCCTCAAACTTGCTTTTATCTAGTAAAGCACTACTAAAGGTACCGCTTAAAATAGCATCTTCGTTTTTCATAAAAACATTTACAGCATCTTTAATAAGCGCACCAATAGCCAAAGCACGCAGGTAGCCTATACGGTCTTCCCTAGTGGCTAATGCATAATAATTCTCTGGTTTTATGTTATCGCGAATAACCTTAGAAAGGTATTCTAGAGCAAACTCTTCTGGAATAAGGCCTAGGTTAATACCATCTTCAAAATCGATAATGGTGTAGCATATATCGTCCGCAGCTTCTACTAAATATGCTAACGGGTGACGCGCATAACTAATATGAGTGTCGCTACGTTTTGTAAGTCCAAGTTCGTTAGCTATATCCTTAAAAGCATCTTTTTCAGATTGGAAAACACCGTATTTCTTATCCGCTATGTGTTGTGTTGGTTTTTTTGGCAGCGATTCCTTTGGATATTTGGTAAATGCACCCAGTGTAGCGTAGCTTAAGCGGAGTCCACCCTCACGTCCTGCCCTACTTTGTGTTAGAATTTTAAAACCATTGGCGTTTCCTTCAAAATCGCAAAGGTCTTGGTATTCTTTATCTGTTAATTGATCTTTATATTGTTTACCTAAACCAGACTTGAAAAACTCGCCAATAGATTTTTCACCTGAATGCCCAAACGGAGGATTTCCTATATCGTGAGCTAAAGCGGCAGTGGCCACAATAGCTCCAAAATCGTTAGCTTGGTATCCGTGAACGCTTTGTAAATGTGGGTGTTTGTTTAGCACTTTTTGCCCTACTTGCCGCCCCAAGGAACGCCCCACAACGCTTACTTCTAAACTATGTGTTAAACGCGTATGTACAAAATCGGTTTTTGAAAGTGGAATAACTTGAGTTTTATCTTGTAAACTCCTAAACTCTTGGGAAAAGATAATACGATCGTAATCTACCTCAAAACCTAGCCTAGTTTCATCTTGTTCTTGTCGTAATCGTTTATTAGTATCGCCGTAGCGTTTTAAAGAGAGAAGTTGTTCCCAGTTCATGTGCTTTTTTTAAGAATAGGCAAGATAAATAAATTCAATTATAAATAACACTCAAAATCTGTTAACATTAAGGTAACATTTTAGTCATTTAAGATTAATGCTATGGTAACATCTTAATTACATTAAACCCTTTCTTTTGTACTAATTAAAAGTTAACAATATTTATGAAACAAATTCTATTTACCATGTTCTTTTTGGCCACCGCACTAATTTCGGCGCAAAACGGAACTATTAATGGAAAGATTACCGATGCTGAAGAAGGGAACAGCCCTTTGCTTTTTGCAAAAGTAACCATAAAGGAAACTGGCACTAAAGTAACAACTGATGTAAATGGTACTTTTAAATTTGAAAATATTAATGAGGGAGCCTATACGTTAATTTGCAGCTTTACAGGATACGAAACTAAGGAGATTAAAGTTGAAGTAAACTCTAAAACCCCAAACAACATTACATTAGCTTTAGGTGCAAGTAGTTTATCGCTTGATGATTTAGCTATGGTATATGCATCTTCAGAACAAAAAGACAATACTATAAAAAACAATTAAAACCTTTTTTTATAATTTCATAATAAGCCCTTTTTGCATCTGCAAAAAGGGCTTATTCTTTTTTTTAAATAGGCCTATCTTTTGTAAATGCTATTTCACTCTATGATAGCTTCTTTTTATTCCAATGTTAACTAACCGTAAACTTTTACCAAAAATAATCTGTTTTAGATAATGTTAAGCTAACACTTTTATTACAGTTCTTTAATCGTCAGGTAACACAATATTTACAAAACGGTGGTTTCTTTGCGCCAAGAAATTTAAATAGATCAATGAGAACTCTTATATTATCATTACTACTGCTTACTACGGTTTTATCATATGCCCAAAATACGGGATCGATCGTTGGTAAATTAACTGATAAAGAATATAACAACGAACCTTTAGCCTTTGCTAACGTATTAATAAAAGGCACTACAAAGGGTACAACTTCAGATTTTGATGGTTTATATGAATTTGCAGATTTAGACGCTGGAACATACACTTTAGTTTTTAGTTTTGTGGGTTATGAAACTGTAGAAATCCCCGTAACTGTGGTTGCAGGAAAAGTTACTGAAGTTAATGTGCCCATGAGCGCAAGTGCTGCTTCTCTTGATGAAGTAGTTATTACCACTACAAATAAGAGAGAAAGCGTTACTGCTTTACTATTAGAACAAAAGAAAGCAGTTTCCATTAAACAAAGTATTGGTGCAGAAGAGCTATCAGCAAAAGGTGTAGGTGATGCCGCCGCCGCAGTAGCCCAAATATCTGGTATATCCAAACAGCAGGGAGACAGTAATGTATATGTTCGTGGTTTGGGTGATAGATACCAAAACACAACTCTAAACGGACTTTCTTTGCCTTCAAATGATGTAAACAAGAAGAATATTAATCTTGATTTATTTTCTTCAGATATTATTGAAAATGTATCAGTTAGTAAAGCATATACACCTTCGTTCTACGGCGATTTCTCTGCAGGTAATGTAAATATAGACTCTAAAGAATATACTGGAAATGGTTATTTCGCAGTCAATTTAGGTTCTGGTGTAAACTCAAATGCTGCAGGACAAAACTTTGTAAGAAGTGAAGGTCCTAGTATATTTGGTTTTTATAATAGATACGATAACAACCCATTTGCTGTAGTGCTCTCTCATGGTGTAGATCCGCAAGAATCAGAAGCAACAGCTCCTATAGATCTTAATGGCTCAATTGAAGGCGGATATTCTTTTTCTTTTGATAGCGACACTAGACTAAGCTTTTTTGCTACTGCAAGTTTTACAAGCGGATATGAGTTTTTAGAAGGACCTGCCATTGATTTTACAAACGATGTAAAAGTGCGTTTCAATAATGTTGAAGAGTACTCTTATAGCACAAATACCACTGCTATGGGGAATATTACTTTTAAGCTTGACAACAAGAACAAGTTCAAATTCAACTCATTATTTATAAATAGTGGAAGAGATGCCGTTGGCTATTACGGAACACAAGGTTTAGGTTTTAACAGAGACGGGTTTAGTAATAACGGTGATGGTGGATACTATCAAATGAACGTTCAGTTTAATCAAGATATGATTTTTGTAAATCAATTAACAGGCTCCCATAAATCAAATGACGAAAAAGTGGAAATAGATTGGGGGTTTGGATTTAACAAAGTATTTTCAGATGAACCAGATAGAAAGCGTATTTCTTTAGAAGACTACCAATTTGCTTTAGACAACGACCCCAATACCAACCCAATTTTTTATGATAATATCGCTTTTGATAATCAACGCTTCTTCCAAAGTATTGAAGACGATGAAATCAATAGTTTCCTAAACTTAAAATACAACCTTTCTGAAAATATTAAATTCAATTTTGGATATAATGGCAAAACCAAAGAACGTCGTTTTAACAACTGGAGGTATGGCTATATAATTGCAGATAAACTTGCAAATCCTGTAACTGATGTTAACAACCTTGATGATTTCTTTAACGTATCAAATATAAATATTCCCGAAGGTGAAGGTTTATGGGATTTGTTTATAGCACGTAACCCACAGGAAATTAACTTTGGACTTTTAAACAGACCTCAACTATACGAAAACAATTACACGGGAAACCTAGATATCCATGCAGGTTTTGCAACAGCAGAATTAAATTTTGGAAAGTGGTTGTTCGTTCCTGGTATTAGGCTCGAATCATTCTCTCAATCTATTATTTATGACGTTATAAACCCAGTACCTACAGACCCTGGATTTAGAGATGCTTACGAAAATATTTTGTTACCAAGTATGAACATAAAGTACGCTATTAATGATGATCAAAATATCAGATTTTCTTTTAGCAATACAGTGTCATTCCCAGAATTTAAAGAAGTAGCAAATTTTGTTTATGAAGGTGTAACCCAAAGAATTGGTGGTAACCCAGATTTATTAGGGAAACCAGATGGTACTGGTGTATCATTTTCAGACATATACAACTACGATTTAAAATACGAATGGTTCCCAAGTCCTAGCGAACTAATAGCTGTTGCTGCTTTCGCAAAAGTAATTAACGATCCTGTAAACAGAGTTGTAGCCACAGATGCAACAGGGAATCAACGTTTTTTCAGAACAGGAGAAAAAGCAGAGGTATTTGGAGTAGAGGTTGAATTAAGAAAAAACATATTACTTAATGAAGACGAAGAACCCTTATTATCTTTTGGCGCAAATGCAGCATATACACATACTGAGCAAGATTTAAAATCTGTTTCTTCAACCGATGGTTTCACATTCGGAACCTCCTTTGGAGACAAAACAACAGATGAGCTTCAAGGCGCATCACCAGTAATTGTTAATGCTGATATTAATTACAGTCCAAAATTTGGTAATTACCAACCCCAAGCCACCGCTACATTCTCGTATTTCTCAGATAGGATTTTTGCTCTCGGCAGTGGAGACTTAGGCAACATGGTAGAAAAAGGCGTCCCAACCTTAAACCTTATAATTAAAAACAAGTTTGGTAAAAACTTTGAAGCCAACTTAAGTATAACAAATATTCTAGATCCAGATATTTCATTAATAAGAGAAAATACAAACGTAGAAGATAATAGTACTTTATTAGGCGAATTCGTTAAAGACGGAGATGTGACTCTACGTGAATTTAATCGCGGAATAAATCTAGGATTAACCCTTAAATATAACTTTTAATAACTATTTTTTTAAATTCGAAAAACAATGAAAAGTAAATTTCTATTAATTTTAAGTATAATCACTACAGTTTTTGTTGGATGTGAAAGTGATGATACAGCTGATATCATAATAAATGATAACAGTATTACTACCATCAACAATAATGGTGGTGGAGATTCAGGAAACAGCACTATTACATTAAGTGGTGTTTACACTGAGGATTTAACACTAGAATCAGGAAGCGAGTACCTTATAACTGGCCCTGTTCTTATGGCAAGTGGTACTACTTTAACTATACCTGCGGGAATGACAGTTAGAGCACGTCCTGTTGGTGTAAACGCTTATGTAGCTATACAACAAGGCGCTAGAATAGTAGCTGATGGTAATGCAAGCAACCCTATTGTTTTTACTTCTAATTCAAGTGCTCCAAGTTCAGGAGATTGGGGAGGTATTGTAATTTGTGGAAGCGCTCCTATTAACTCTACTGCTGATGGTTCTACCGATACTTCAACTACTGAAGTTGGTGGTTTGTCTTATGGTGGAAATACTCCTGATGATAATTCTGGTACATTAAAATATGTTAGAATTGAATATGCTGGTGGTGCTATCGATGGAAATTCTGAGTTAAACGGTCTATCTCTATATGCTGTAGGTAATACGACTACAATTGACTATGTACAGATTTATGAAGGATCTGATGACGGTATTGAATTCTTTGGAGGTACAGTAAACGTAAGCCACCTTTCTGTTGTAAACTCCGAAGATGATTCAGTAGATTGGACAGAAGGCTATATAGGTACAATTACAGACGTATATGTAAAACACGGTACTTCTCATGATAAAGCTTTTGAATGTGATGGCTATAATACTGATTTCTCTAACGAAGCAGGTTATTTTTCAGCACCTAACGTAACTAATGTAACTATTGTAGGCGCTAATGATGGTGGAGAAGCAGTGAGACTACGCGCGGGTACACAAGCAATTTTTACAAACGTATTAATGTCTGATTTCGATGAAGCTTTTGATTTAGACGGTGATACAGGAGATAACCCAACAGGGCAAGGTGTGCTTGACGATAAATTATTAGTTAATAATGTTACTTTTAACAATGTTACTGTAAAATTAAAAAATGACACAGGATTCACTTTTACCGAAGCAGATTTTATCTCTGGTGATGGTAACGGTACTGGTACCGATTATGCTACTTGGGGAGCAGGTTGGACTAGACAATAAAAAGTACACATCTCAAAACAAAAAAAGCATTATACCAAATGGTATAATGCTTTTTGTTTTTATTAGTATTAACGTTCTATAGTTATAGCGAAGCTACGTTTTTAGAATAATTAACCTCTTTTGGCACACCATCAATCCAGTGTATCCATTTGCCGACTTTTTTACCATTATCATAATTTGCAGAAACGATTTTTTCACCTTCTTCATTAAAGCTTAACCACTTTCCATGTAGCTTACCATCTGCTGTGTAAGATCCTGTTTGACTTACAACACCATTGTCATGATAATAAATAACATCAATTAAATTGGTTTCTTCATTCAGCTTTAACTCTCTCTTTTGTTCACTCTGAGCAAAAGATACCGCAGTAATTAAAAAGGCGAAAAATAAAATTAATTTCTTCATAATTATGGGGTTTAACATTATATATCAAAGATACGCATTACATAACTTTTAAGCAACACTTACGTAACATTAAATTAACATTAAATATTTAAAACATTGATTTTCAATTAAATAATTTTTAAGATTTAACATTGAAATATAATAATTACTTAATATTAAGGTTACATTAAAATCAACTTTATCAAAGATATTTGTGTAGTCTATAGACAAAACAATTAGTATTTCATATAATCAATTAGTTTTTGTCGACTTACATTATCATGATTTCTAATGAGGCTGCCTTTGGCCAAGGCAGTCTTTTTTAGTCTTAATCTTTTAACTATTTAGAAACATTAAATTAACATTAGAGTTAGTTCTTTGCAATCGACAAAAACTAATCTTTTAATGAAATTCAAACTATGCTTAGTGCTATGTCTTAGCACTATATTATCGCTTTCATCTCAAGAAATAAGCGATACTTCTTTCGGAAAAGGTCTTATTAATTTTACAGCAAAAGACAGTACCTTTAGTATAAAATTTGCCCCGCGTTTTCAAATGCGATATATATCCTCTTGGGATCACGATGGCGACAAGTACGGCGCTGCAGAGCACAACTTTATTATTCGTCGTGCACGTTTAAAATTTGATGGGTTTGCTTATAGCCCTAAATTAAAGTACAAAATAGAATTAGGGCTTTCTAATAGAGATTTATCTGGTGGAAATCAATTTAACAGAAATACACCCCGTTATATTCTTGATGCAGTTCTCATGTGGCATTTTGCCAAAAATTGGGAACTCTGGGCAGGACAAACTAAATTACCAGGTAACGTAGAACGTGTAATATCATCGGGGAACCTTCAACTTATAGACCGTTCTTTACTTAACAGCCGTTTTACACTAGACCGCGATATTGGTATTCAATTGCGACATAAATTTTACCTTGGCGATTCTTTTTTAATTCGTGAAAAAGTTGCCTTATCTCAAGGAGAGGGCAGAAACGTAACCGAAGGAAATGAAGGCGGCTTACAATATACAGCGCGCCTAGAACTATTGCCTTTTGGTGCTTTTAAGTCTAAAGGAGACTACAGCGGCTCTGACTTAAAACGTGAAGAAAAGCCTAAACTGTCGTTAACCTTTACCTACGATTTAAATGAAAATGCTGTTAGGGAACGTGGGGTACTTGGAGATTATATGTTTAAAAGTGATGGTTCGCTTTATGAAACCGATATTACCACACTTTTTGTAGATAGCATGTTTAAATATAATGGTTTCTCTTTTATGGGAGAATACGCCAAAAGAACTGCCGATGCACCTGTTGCAATAGATACAGATGGCGTAACTCCAACGGGAGATATTGTTTTAACCGGTAACGCATTAAACTTACAAGTTGGATATTTATTTAGAAGTAATTTTGAAGTTGCTGGCAGATTCACTAATGTAGATTATGAAACCATAACTAATGCACTTCCTGTAAAACAATATACACTTGGTTTTAATAAATTTGTACATGGACACAAATTGAAAGTACAAAGCGATATAAGCTATACATCTGTAGATGGAAACGACGATAATATAAGGTTTAGACTAGGTTTCGATTTCCACTTTTAAAATATAACATTTACATAACACTTCAATAAAATATAGTCATGATATTTGCAACCATTTTACAACAAAATCCTATGGATAATATTTATTTATACATGATTATCGCCCTAGCCATTTTAGCAATTGCCGATTTGGTAGTAGGTGTGAGCAATGATGCCGTAAACTTTTTAAATTCTGCTATCGGCTCTAAAGCAATATCATTTAGAACAATAATGATTGTTGCCAGTTTAGGTGTAGCAGTAGGCGCAGTTTTCTCTAGTGGCATGATGGAGGTAGCCCGTAAAGGTATTTTTAACCCTGGCGAGTATATGTTCGATGAAATCATGATCATTTTTATGGCCGTTATGATTACGGATATACTACTCTTAGATTTCTTTAACTCTGTTGGCATGCCTACATCTACAACGGTTTCTATTGTTTTTGAATTATTAGGAGCCGCCGTTGCCATAGCTTTAATTAAAATTGGCCACGATGGAGGAAACTTTAGTGATGTAATAGGCTATATAAACACCTCAAAAGCATCTCAAATTATTTTTGGAATATTGCTCTCGGTGGTTGTCGCTTTTTCAATAGGTGCTATAGTACAATGGCTATCCAGGGTACTTCTGTCTTATAATTTTCAAAAGAAACCTTCATGGGTTGGCGCTCTATTTGGAGGGCTTGCAATTACATCTATTACCTATTTTATCTTCATGAAAGGCTTAAAAGGTACATCCTATGCCAAAGAATCATTTGATATTCTTGGAGGGGTTACCATGAAAGACTTTTTAGAAAATCAAGTATTACAAATAGTGTTGGTTAGCATGGTGTTTTGGTCGCTTCTTTCTTATGTATTGATAGCTTTTGCAAAAACTAATATTTATAAACTTATAATAGTAGTTGGAACTTTTGCCTTAGCCCTTGCTTTTGCTGGTAACGATTTGGTTAACTTTATTGGCGTACCCGTTGCGGCTTACAATGCCTTTTTAACATGGTCTGCCTCTGGTATTGCTCCTACAGAATTCCCAATGGATGCTTTGGCATCAAAAGTACCTACAAACAACTGGTTATTGTTTGGCGCAGGTATGGTAATGGTACTTACACTTTGGTTTTCTACAAAAGCTAAAGGTGTGGTTAAAACGTCTTTAGATCTTTCTAGCCAAGGCGAAACCAAAGAACGTTTTCAACCTAATTCCCTATCTAGAGGCTTTGTTAGGTTTGCCATGTTAATGTCTCAAATGACAGCCTATATGCTTCCTAAATCATGGCAAGCAAAAATTGATAAACAATTTGAAACGCCTGTAATTGCATTATCTAAAAACAGACAATTAGAATTACCTGCTTTTGATTTGGTTAGGGCTGCAGTTAACTTAATGGTAGCTGCTGTATTAATTTCTATTGCTACATCTTACAAACTCCCACTCTCTACAACCTATGTTACGTTTATGGTAGCAATGGGTACGTCTTTAGCCGATAGAGCTTGGGGTGCTGAAAGTGCAGTATATAGGGTAGCCGGTGTAATAAATGTAATTGGCGGCTGGTTTTTTACTGCTTTTAGTGCTTTTACCGCTGCAGCGTTGGTAGCTTATCTATTAAATTTAAACTTAACAGTAATGTTCCCAATTCTATTGGTAGTGGCACTTGCCCTATTGATTAGAAGCTCTATTGTTCATAGCAGAAAAACAAAAGAAGTAAGAGCCGAGGACAGTTTAATAAAAGCAGAAAGCAGCTCGGTTCAGGGCGTTATTCATGAAAGTGCTGGCAATATTGCAAATGTGGTTAAACGTGGAAATAAAATTTATACTAACGCCATAAACGGACTTGCCAAACAGGATTTATCATCTCTTAAAAAGAATAAAAAACAAGTAGACAAACTATCTACCGAAGTTGATGAACTGCGCAATAATATTTTCTATTTCATTAAAAACCTAGATGAATCTAGTCTAGGAGCCAGTAATTTTTACATTAATGTTTTAGGTTATTTACAAGACATGACACAGTCTTTAGAGTATATTTCTAAAGTTAGTTACAAACACATCCACAATAATCATAAGAAACTAAAATTCAACCAAATAAAAGAGCTAAAAGAAGTTGACGAACGCTTAGAGAAGTTGTTTAACGGTACTCGTGAAGCATTTTTAGCTAGAGATTTTGAAGAAATAGGAAACATATTGACCAAAAAAGATGAAATATCTTCGCTATTATCTGAAAAAATACAAAAACAAGTTGAACGCACACGCAGCGATGAATCTAGTCCTAAAAACACAACCCTTTATTTTAGTGTATTATTAGAGACTAAAGATTTATTAGTTGCTACAATGAATCTTCTAGAGGAGTATGACAATGCACACGATAGCTCTGTGGAGCCAGCTACTATTCACAATTACGAAGAAGAGTAGGCTACAATAGTTTAACTAATAATAAAAAACTGTTTGAAAAGTATTTTAAATGTCGTTAAGAATGACCCACTTTTCAAACAGTCTTTTTTTTGTTCTAAAATTTGCTTAATGCTTAAAACTCTTTCTTACCAAATTCACTATCTATAAATTTAGATTTGTTACTTCCTTTTTTAAAGGTGTAGGATAAATTGAGAATAATCATATCTACTTCGTAAATATAGTTGGTGGTAGTAAAAAACTCGTTTTGCCTAAACGTGGTAATACGTTGCTCGTTGGTATCTAATAATCCTAAATCTATATTTTGCCATTGTAAAGTAGCTGTTAGCCTATCGTTCATAAAGGATTTTTGAAGCGTAAGATTTGGTGAGTAAAACCGAGAATCTTCGCCTTGTGCTGTATTTCTATCAGATAAATAGTTAAAAGTAAACTGTAACGATGCGTTATCCCAAAAACGCCATGTAGAATTTAAATTAACCGAATAAATTGTAGCATCAGTATCTATGGTTCTATTGTCAAAACTACCATCAATGTTATAATTATAAATATTTGCCCCAATAAAATTACTCCAGCTTTTGGTAGGTTTTATTTCGGCGCCTATCTCTAAACCTACAGCCTTAGCGTTACCAACATTAGAGTAAATTCTATTTAAAATAGTATCGTTATATACAGTATTAACACGATTTACAATATTTTCAACATGTCTAAAATAGCCTGTGGCAAATATGGAGTTTCCGCCTTTTAAATCTTTGGTAACACCCAACTCCACCAAATCAATAAATTCTGGCCTTAAGTTTTTATCGCCTTGTTCTAAAGTTTCAGAATGCTCACGTTCAGCAAACGGATTCATTTTAAATGTAGAGTTACGTTCTACCCGCTTACTGTAAGCTGCTTTTATTTTTGTTTTTTCATCAACTTCAAATTGTAATGAAGCTGAAGGGTATAATTTTACAAAATCGTAAATTAACGTTTCATCAATCGTATTGGTTTTATCTTTCAACCTAAAAGACCTATCCATTACCTCTAATCGAGAACCCGCTGCATATTCCCATTTACCTTTTTTTCCTGATAGCTGTAAGTAACCAGAATGTATGGTACGCTCTAAATCTACCTCACTTGAAAACTCTGGAACCAGCTGAAATTCATCATTAAAATCTGTACGTCTCTCATAAATAAAATCTCCTGTATGAGACAAATCTCGGTATTGGTATCCTGTTTCTAAAACACCAAACTCAAAGGGTTTAAATTTATAATCTAATTGAAAACGTACGCCGTGTAATGGATTATCGTTAGTATTAAATTCATCTTGATACAATATACTTCTGTCGGGCTCTCCTAAATTTTGGTTTACTGTTGGCCCTCCCAAAAGTGTGTATTCATATAATAATGATGCCGATAATTCTGATTCATTTTTAAAACTATGCGTCCAATCTAAACTACCTAATACAAAATCGCCCTTGCGTTCTCTTAAATTGTGATTAAAATATTGAAATGTATACAATCGGTTGTTGCTATCTGCAGGACTTACAGCATGATTATCGAAATACACAATATCTGCCAAACGTGCCTTACTGCGTTTTCCAGCGAAAAAACCAAAGGAATAGGTGTTTACACTACTAGGAGTAAAATCAACGGTAAAACGCCCACTGTAATTGGTTTCATCAAAACTACGCTCTCCTGTTGATGGAAATTGCGTTTTTGTATCGTCTATAATAGTAAATACATCGCCTTCCCGTCGGCCTCCTAAATCGTTTCTTTGGTAATTGGCACCTAGAGAGATATTCCATGTATCAGTACGTACATTGTAGGTTGCATCTATACCATGCCTTTTATGGGATATAGCATTACCATAAGTTTCAATAGATGGCAGCCCACCTTTAATATTAACCTGCCCAAAAGCACCATTTGCAGCTCCCTTATTCGTTAAAATATTAATAATTCCTGCTTTTCCTTCTGGATCATATTTGGATGATGGCGCTGTAATAAGCTCAACTTTTTGAATAGCATTGGCTGGCAACTGCGCTATTAAATTACTTGCATTACCTTGAATAGGCTTGCCATTTAGTAATACCATAAAGCCAGTGCTCCCGCGAACACTAATTTCTCCTTGGCTATCCATAGTTACAGATGGTAAATTTCTTATAACATCTACACCTGTGCCGCCCTGTGCATTTTTAAATTTTGAAGCTTCAAAAACCTGACGGTCTATTTTGTTTACTACCGTATTTCGTTCGGCTTTTACAATAACCTCATTTAATTGTGTACCTAAAACTAATTTTATAGTTGCTAAGTCTATTTGCGCTCCTTTACTATTTACTACAATTGCATCTATTCGTGTTTTTTCGTAACCTAAAAAAGAAGCCTCCAAGTAATATGTGCCTTTTTTAACACCTTCGAATTTAAAAACACCATCTTCGTTTGAAATTACACCTGCTATTAATGTGTTATTGTTTTTATTAAACAATGCAGCCGTAGCGTACTCTAAAGGCACATTTCTATCGTCAACAATCTTTCCTTTAATTTGTGCAATACTTGTATAAGCACTAAACAAAGCAATAAATAATAAATAATAAATGTTAGTTTTAAAATACATGGGTAGCTATACTAATTTTAGCTGCAAATCTACACAATCAAACATTGTATTTTGTATTTAAAAAAAAGAAAAAGAGATTATTTTCATGTTAATTTCAGCCTATTGCTGTTCTTCTTTTTCTAAAAGAGAATCGTATTTGGCATAGAGCAATTCGGCCACATCAATTAACTTTCTAATAATCTCGTTTACATTAGTATAATCGTTAAATAATGATGATGCTTCTTCGGCTGTAATTAAATTTTTCCTAATTAATTTATCGATAGATTTATTACTAAGCCTTACGTTATCGTTGGCGTCGTGCTTTAACTTTTTTAGTTTACTGCCATACTTTTTAGCATCATTTTCTGTTCTAAACAAATAAATTACACGGAGTACTTTTATTATTTTTTTTCGGTAACCATCATATTCCTGTTTTAAATACTCGTTATCAGAATTTAGAACTTTACTTATGTTTCTATTGAGTTCGCTGGAATGTTTAATGATTTCTACCATCTTTCTATTGGCTATTTTAATATCTGTAACCATATTAATTTGCGCCTTATTTAAGCGAAGTGTACTTTGTGCAGTAGAGGCATATTGTATAATTTTTCCGTAAATAGCCTTTACTTTTGAATAGTATAGCTCGTCTACATTTATATGAAAATCGTCAACAGACTTTTCTATTATATTCTTTATTTTCTCATGAGATTTCACATCGCTTCTATGAATATTTAAAGCATGCGTAACTATTTCAAAAATGCTATTTTTATATAAATATTTTGATTCTTTTATTAGTGCAATAATTGCAGTTCCTGGAAACTTTAATACTGCGGTATTAAGGTATTTGGGCTCATGAACATCCTTAGCTTCTTCTGTTTTATTAAAAAATCTCAATAAGAAATGTTCTAGCTTTTTAATAAAGGGCAGCATAATTACAACGCCCAAAACATTAAATATGGTATGAAATAACGCCAATTTTAAAACATAATTTGTTGGTGCTATTTCAAGACTTTCCGATAAATAATTTACCAATTTAGCCAATGGAAATATAAGGGCAACCGCTACCAAACCAGTTATGGTATTAAATATAAAATGTGCCATAGCCAACCTTTTACCCGCGCTATTAGAACCAATAGCCCCAAGAACTGCGGTAATTGTAGTACCTACATTGGCGCCAATGGCCAGTGCAAGGGCATTTTCATATTCAATTTGTCCAGCAGATAAAGCAGTTAAAATTAAAGCCAGTGTAGCACTACTAGATTGTAAAACAGTAGTAATTATTATGCCCAATCCTGTATAAATAAGCACACCTAAATAGCCTTGTACAGCATATTGAGACAAGTCTATATACTGTTTAAAAACTTCAAACCCATCTTTCATGTAATGTATACCTAGAAAGAAAAAGCCCAAACCAGCAAGTACATTTCCTAAGCCTTTTAACGAAGGCTTTTTTTGAAAAGAAAAAACAACACCAAACACCAGCATAGGCATTGCCAGTGCTGATATTTTAATTTTTAGACCAAAGCCAGCAACTAACCACGCCGTGGCCGTTGTACCTATATTAGCGCCAAAAATTAAGCCTATACCCTCAGCAAGGGAAATTAAACCCGCACTAATAAACGATATAGTAATAACCGAAACCAAAGAACTAGACTGCATTAAAGCAGTTATAAGCGCTCCTGTTGTAATGCTTTTGTATAGTTTATTAGTAGCCTTTCTTAGTATATTTTGCAAAGGGCCTTTGGTAAAAACCCTAAACCCCTCTTCTAACATTACCATACCAAAAAGTAAGATAGCAACACCAGCTGAAATGGTCTGGAAATTAGGATTTAAGTAGAGGGAAATTCCCAAAACAATTAAAATTACGAGAAAAAAGAGGTTCCTAATCATGTATTACAATTTTATATATCTTAATGATGGGCGATACAAGATATAATTTTTTGAATAAAAAAAATTAGCTTAAAGTCTAGCAACCGAAAGCATAAAACACCTGTAAATCCTTTCAATTAAAGAAAATATTTGTATTTCAACGTCCATAACCTTACTGTTATCGTAAATAATATAAACCAAAAGTTATTATTATGAAGAAAATTTCAATTTTGCTATTAATTGTCGCAACAACATTTTCATGTGTATCAAAGAAAAAATATATAGCACTACAACAAGAAAACGGAGAGATTAAAAGTGAACTACAAAAAACTAGAGTAGCCAAAGAAGATTTAGAGGCTAAATTCGATAAAATTCAAGAAAGAGTTAATGCTTACAACTCTAAAATAGCTACTTTAAAACAAGAGAACGATACAAAACTTGATGTGGTTGGAAAGGTAGCCGTAATATCTGAAGATACAAAAGCAAAAATGCGCGAAACACTTAAAAATGTTGATGCAGAAAAACTAAGTAACGCCAAAACGCTGAAAGATTCCATGAATTTGGCTGTGGCACATAATTTAGAGAAGACCATTAGCAAAAGTAATATAAATGAAGACGAAGATTTTGCAGTAAACATCAATGAAACTGTAGTGATGATTTCTATAGCCGATAATATGCTATTTAACACAGGAAGTTATAGACTGAGCCCTAAAGCAGATACTATTTTAAGAAAATTAGCCGATGTAATAAATTCTGAACCTAGCTTAGATGTTATGGTTGAAGGCCATACAGATTCTAGAACAATAAACACAGAATTTCTTTCTGATAACTGGGATTTAAGTGTAATGAGAGCAACTTCTGTAGTACGTAAACTTCAAGAAAAATACAATGTGGCTCCAGAAAAGTTGATTGCAGCCGGTAGAAGCAGTTACCAACCCATAGCCGAAAACAATTCAAGAGAGAATAGAGCTAAAAACAGACGTACTAGAATTATTATTCTACCTAATATCGATAAGTTTTTTGCTTTAATGGCCGAAAACAACAATACTGTTGCCGAAAACAACATATTAGATTAATTAATCCATATTAATCAAAATAAAAAGCATCACGCCCTTACGTGATGCTTTTTTAATTAATATATTTTAAATTAAAAGGAATTATCTACCCTTCACAACTCGCACACTCTTTTTTCTGTTTGAATTTTTGAGCAGCATTCATACTATGTTGGTAATACAGGGATTTTAAACCTAATTTCCAAGCTGTAACATAAATTTTATTAATATCCTTCACTGGCATATCCGGGTGTACAATAATGTTAACAGATTGCCCTTGATCTATATGGTTTTGCCTGTTAGCTGCTTGATATACAATGGTTAACTGATCTATTTCAGAATAGGTTTTAAACACATCGCGTTCGTGATCTGTTAGGAACTCTAAATGCTGAACAGAACCATCATGATCGCGAATACTACGCCATACATCAGGGGTATTCATACCTTTTTCTTCTAAGAGATTTAATAAGTACGGATTCTTTATCGTGGTTTTTATTTTCGCAATATCCTTCACATAAATATTAGACCAAATTGGCTCAATACCCTGTGAAACCTGCCCCAAGATAAACGCCGAAGATGTTGTAGGCGCTATGGCGTTTAATGTAGCGTTACGTCTACCGTAGCCTTTTAACACTTCTGGTTCGCCGAATAAATCTGCTAGTTCTTTTGATGCTTTATAAGATTTCTCCTCTATGGTTTTAAATATTTCGCTATTTAAATTAAATGCCTCTGCACTATCAAAAGGTAACATTTTAGACTGCAATAAAGAGTGCCATCCTAGAGCACCAAGACCTAAAGCTCTATTGTCTTTTGCAAAATTATAAGCACGCTCCATGAACATAAATGTTTGCCTGTCGTCTAAATCGCTAGAATCTCTGTACGCTTCTAGTTTTTCAATAAACTCTGTAATTACAGCATCTAAGAAGTACACCATAGTTTCTACGGCATCAGTATCTTTCCATTTATCATAGTGTAATAAATTTACAGATGATAGTACACACACAAACGACCACTCTTCGTTAGAAGGCAGCATAATCTCGGTACATAAGTTACTCGCAACAATTGGATGTTTTTTATCTTTATAAACATCGGCTGCTTGGTTGTTGGCATGATCTTTAAAGAAAATATAAGGGTAGCCTATTTCTCCTCTACGCTGTATCACTTTTGCCCAAATAGATCTTTTATCTACATCTCCAGCAATCATTTCTTCCATCCACTTATCGGTAACACTAACACCGTGTGTTAATTCTTGAATGGAGTTACCTTCAGTACCAATTTCTAAAAATTCGTTAATATCTGGATGCTCTACTGGTAAATATGGGGAAAACCGACCTCTTCTTACAGAACCCTGGCTAACAACATCAACCATCTTTTCAAAAAGTTGCATGATATGTACCGCTCCAGAAGACGATCCGTTGTTTTTTACTGGCGCCCCTCTGTGGCGTAAATTCCCAAAATACCCTGATGTTCCACCACCTAGTTTAGACATCATTCCTACCTCAGATTGTGTGTACAGAATATTGCCCATATCGTCTGCAATGTTAGACCCAAAACAGCTAATAGGTAAACCTCTTTTTTTACCAAAATTAGACCATACAGGTGAGGCTAACGAGAAAAAGCCTTCAGACATGTAATGGTAGAATTTATCGGCATATCCTTCTATTTTTAAGATTTGCTCCGCGCGTTCTGCTATTTCACGTATTCTTTCTTCTGGTGTTGTATCACCAGTTAAGTATCCTGATGCTAAAAATTTACGGCTATTTTCAGTTAACCATTCAAATCCTTTTTCTGAGGTAAATTGGTTAGCATTTTTAATCTGTTCTTTTCTTGCGTTAACAAGTTGGTCGTAATTAGATGCTTTTTGAGTAGTTTCGTTGTTTTGAGGGGTAGTAGTGTTAATTTTCATAGTTAAAATAGGTCGTCACTGGTTATACTTTTTGTTCTTTTACTATAGTTAATGGATCGTTTTACAAAGAAATCGCCGTGTTTTGTGCCAATTATTTCATCATCAAACCATTCAGTTTGTGCTAATAATGCATTATCCACTTCAAAAACTTTATCTATACCAATACTTTCTAACGAGTTGTTAAATCGTTTTTTTATAAATTCATTAATTACATTTTTGGGTAAGAAGTCTAATTCCCCTTCTTCAAAAATCCAATCTACAATATCGCTTTCTGCATTGTAGGCTTCTTTACATATGGTTTGAATTTTTACATTGTAATCGTCTCCAAACCAAGCCGGATTTTCTTTCTTAATAATTTTAATAACATCTATACCAAAATCGCCATGTATTTGCTCTTCTTTTGAAGTTGCTTCTACAACGTTAGATATACCCTTCAGCATATTTTTATGCTTGTTGAATGCCATAATGATTAAGAACTGAGAAAACAAGGACACATGCTCTATGAATAAAGAAAACAATAGAATAGATTCTGCATATTCCTGTACATTCTCACTTTTAGAATTTTTAAGAGCCGTTTCTAAATAGTGAACACGTCTCATAATTACAGGCTTCTTTTTTAGTGCCTTAAATTCTGCGTTAAGTCCTAATATTTCTAATAAATGTGAATATGCGTCATGATGGCGCACTTCACTTTCAGCAAAGGTAGCACCTACCGAACCTATTTCTGGTTTTGGCATTTTATGGTAAATATCGCCCCAAAACGATTTAACAGCCACCTCTATTTGCGAAATGGCCAACATAGTATTTTTAATAGCCGATTTTTCAACAGTATTAAGTTCAGCCTTAAAATCCTGAATATCGCTAGTAAAGTTAAATTCTGTATGAATCCAGTAAGAATGCCTAATAGCGTTTACATACTCATACAAATCTGGATATTCGTAAGGCTTTAAGTTAATACGCTTCTCAAAGATGTTGGTTTGTCTTTTTCTAGCCTGTTCATCTCTGTACAAAATGTAAGCTTTAGCAGCGTTATGAAACGCACTATCCATAAGCTTATCTTCCACAATATCTTGTACCTGCTCTACTGTAGGCACATACCCAGCATCAATAGCCTTTCTAGCCAAAAGAGATTCAAAAACCCTATCTGAAATATCTTTTGCATCTTGTCTTGTACCATGGTTTACCGAAAGCATTGCTTTTTCAATGGCATTTGTAATTTTGTTTAACACGAAAGGCGTTGTTTCGTAGTCTCGTTTTATAATATGTGTTATTTCCATATGATGGTATTGGTTAAATATTGACATACAAATGCTTACAGGATCTTCCTGAAATACATCAAAAAAAATTTTTTTAATGCATTTTTAAAGCTTCATTAAACTCTGTTTTAAAAAACGCTTTTAACAAAACCTTTTTAATTTGATAAATAGAATTTTGATAATTTTCAAAAAAAACTATTTAACAAATTAATTAATAAGCTAAAAATTGTGTTTTACTTTGGTTTGAGTGGAACAAAGATTGTAAAATGATTGATATGTTTTTAAGTGCCTACAAAAAGCTTTTCAACAAGTTTTTAACAAACAATTAATTACTTAAAAATCAACAAGTTTACAGAAAAAAACATTTAAAATACTGATAAACAGATATTTAACAAATATTAAAATTCAAAAAGTTTACAAAAAAATTTAAAGATAAAAAACGCAAGAGTCCACGTTTTTAGTGTATTTAAATGAGTTTTTATATGGTTTTTTTAGGTGTTAAAAGTTTCGGCTACCTTTTCTAATTCGGCATACCAATCTTCACCAAATTTCCTAATTAAGGCTTCTTTTACAAATTTATAAATAGGAACTTGCAATTCTTTACCTAAGGCACAAGCATCGTCACATATTTGCCATTTATGATAGTTTACACCCGAAAACTCTGTGTAATCCCTAACACGAATAGGATATAAATGACAAGAAATTGGTTTTTTCCAAGAGATTTCACCTTGGTTATAGGCCTCTTCAATACCGCAAAGAGCTACTTTATTTTCATCAAAAATAACATAGGCACAGTCTGCCCCGTTTATTAAAGGCGTTTCTAATTCGCCATCTTCAGTAACCACCGATGTGCCTTGTTGGGCTATAGCTTCAACACCTTCTTTTCTTAAAAAGGGTTTTACATTAGGGTAAATCTCTTTTAGAATAGCTACTTCGTTTTTTTCTAAGGGCGCACCGGCATCCCCATCAATACAACACGCACCTTTACAGGCATTTAGGTTGCATAGAAAGTCCTTTTTTATAATATCTTCTGAAACAATAGTTTTCCCTAACTGAAACATAGCTCTGTATAATTGAGCTGCAAAAATAGTTAAACTTTCAATTTAATTGGCACTAGCTTGTGCGTGTTTTAAATATAACATTTAAGCAACATTTTATAAATGGTGAAATTTGTTCATGCTCGTTTAATAATAAATACAGACCTTTGCAAAAATTTAATCGCTAAAAGCTATGCAGCTTAATTTTAAAGAAATATTTACCGCCTTTATGGTGTTGTTTGCAGTAATAGATATTATTGGTAACATTCCCATAGTGATAGATTTACGCAAAAAAGTAGGACATATTCAAAGCGGAAAAGCCTCTATTATTGCGGGCGCTATTATGATATTATTCTTGTTTTTAGGGAAAAGCATATTAAATCTTATTGGTATAGATGTAAACTCCTTTGCTGTAGCAGGTGCCTTTATTCTATTTTTTATTGCTTTAGAAATGATTTTGGGTATTACACTATACAAACAAGAAGAAACTAACCCCATGACCGCTTCTATCTTCCCATTGGCCTTCCCCTTAATGGCGGGCCCTGGTAGCTTAACCACCTTATTGTCTTTACGAGCAGAGTTTAGGGTTGAAAATATTATTATAGCAATAATCTTAAACGTTATTTTTATCTTTATAGTTTTAAAAACATCCTCTAGAATTGAACGCTTTTTAGGAGCAAACGGTATTAATATCATTAGAAAAATATTTGGCGTAATTTTGTTAGCCATAGCTGTAAAATTATTTGCACAAAATATTAAAGCTTTATTTATATAATTATGAAATACGTTGCATATACCATTATTATTCTGGCTTTAGGTTTAGGAATTTTTAATGCCACAAAGTTAAATTTTAACGCGTTGTTTCAAAGCGAAAGTATTATTGGCCTTATTACTATTTTAGCGTCGCTTTGCGCTATTATTTTAATGTTGATTTTATTAACCTCTAAGCGTATTGAGGAAAAAGTAAAACAAAAAAAGTAATGCACGACGTTTTAACTATTGGGGGCGGTGCTGCGGGTATGTCCTGCGCCTTAGTATTGGGTTCTGCCAAAGAAAAACCTTTTGCTAAAGACAAACAAATTGCCATAATTACCCACCAAAAAACATCGCATTTACAAACCGCTTTGTTTAATAATGTTTTAGGTTTAGCTCCAGGTACCACGGGCGCATCTATTTTGCAAAGTGGCAAACAGCAACTTTTAGACCTATACCCGCATGTAGAACAGATTGATAAAGAAAAGGTTTTAGAGGTTTCTAAAATTGAGAATTATTTTGAAGTTAAAACCAATAAAAATAGTTATCAATCTAAAATAGTTGTAATCGCTGTTGGCTACACTAATTTAATGCGTATTAAAGGTTTAGAACATTATATTGAACCGCATCCGAGAGCTGCTATCGAGAAAGATCGTATATGGTTAAAAAACAGTGATCACTTAATTACAGAGCATCTTTATGTAGCCGGTACTCTTGCAGGGTGGCGCAGCCAGTTTGCCATTGCCTCAGGTAGTGGTGCACAGGTTGCTACTGATATTTTAACACTTTGGAACGACGGAAAGCATACTAAGGTGCATGATAAGATAGGTGTATAATTTATACGCTTTAGCTTAAAAAACAAAAAGCTTTTACCTCCATAATAATATGGTTTGTAAAAGCTTCTGTTTTTCTTACTCTTATCGCCGCTAAGCGAAGTTTAGCGGTAGCGGGGATGTTATTATTTCTAACTAGGTATATATTCTTAATACAAATCTTTTAAATTTCAATTTATATTCCAATATTGATATTCTCAGCATCTTTTGGCGGAGGTGGAGGTGGAGGAATTTGAGAAAAATAACTCAACCCAACCTTTAACTCTAAAGTGTCAGCATGTGTTCTATTTAATTTATCAAAAATATTAGTGAGATTTAGAAGAGCCTTTTCTAAATCTGATCCTGTGGCATTTGTATCTAATTCTACCTCTACCCAAGCTTTCTCCGCACTTATTGAATATTGAGGATTTTTACCACAATTCTCATAATGTTTTTTCAATAATTTATATAATTCTGTAATAGGGTATCCATTTTCTTTCCAAATTGAATCTTTACTGATTCCTAGTATATTATATGAAGAACCATGTCCCCAATCATTTCTTAAAGGCATAATTCTTCTCAAAGTATCATCGTGGGTTATTTCAAAATAAGGTGTAGAATCATTAACATGTAACTCATTTACTCTACGATAAATTTTTTTGAAATTTATGTTAGGATTGTATAAATCAATTTCCACCACCCCATTACTTTCAAAATATTTTTCTGAGGGGTAATACTTCACTTTCTGGTTTTCATCAAATGCTTTTCCTTTACAGTATAAAAGGTTTATAGCAATAATAATTAATAATAGTTTCTTCATCATCAAAGGTTTTTAATCACAAGTATTTTTATGATTATCATCACGAACAATTTTTGATAGAATAGAGAGACGTGTTAGCTCATTATCTGTTATATAACCAGCATCCAAACCATATTCATCTAGACCATCGCTCCACACATAATGCTTATAATTATCTAAAGGATACGAATTTTCATCAAATTCTCTTAATCCAGAAGCAATTGGGTCTATGAAACGAAAAGCCATAAGATTATGTTGAGAATCTGCAGCTGTTTGATTAAGAACATCTAAAGGATCGTCGAAGTCCTCATTATTTATAGCTTCGTAAAAAGACCACATTTGCATGTACCAATTAAACAAAGAAGCGGGTAGTGGATTTGGCCCTGAATTATTTGTTAATTTCAACCTATGTAATTCTGCGTGAATAGATTCATGCAAAATAGTACCAGCTAAATCTATTGCCAAAGTTGCATCAGTTGCTACAGCCAAATTAAATCGAATTGTTATAATATTTCCAGATGAATTAAATGGTGTTCTGGCTGGTGCAGGATCACTTCCGTCAGTTTTGGCAGTAAACTTCAATTTAAATTTACTTTTTCCATCTGTAAAAGCTTCTACCGTTCTTTTAAAATATTATTATTCGAGGATATTAAAGTTTTTAGTACGCAATGTGCTTTAGTATCCTTGAATGATTTATCTATAATCAACTCATTTTCAAAATCTACCTCACCATCATTTACCAAAGCTTCAATCGCGCTGTTAATAAACCCACTATTATCACCACAACCTTCTTTATTCAAATAATTTATTATAGCGTTGAAATTTTCTTCGCTTAATCTACTTACCAACCTATTGTTTAGGCTATTTAAACAAACTTCATACCGTTCTACTTTACAGTCCCCATTTAAATCACCTGGGGGAGCTGGGTCGCATGGGGTTTCATCATCAACAATCACAGCTATAGAAGGCGTATCATTATCTCCTGAGCCTGCACCACTCGAACTACCTCCTGTATTTGTGTTTGTTGTACCCGTATTCATATCTGGGTCACCACCGTCGTCATGAGGCACACATAAATACCCATCAACATAATTATAACCAGGAGCTTCACCGCCATAAACAGGACAATCACAACCTTGCCATGGCCAGTGATCATTACAAGTACACTGATAAGGAACTCGAGCAGAATTTGGTTGTATTATTATATCGCCATTACAGTTATAAGGATATTCTAGAGTAGCCTCTCCTGAAGTACTACCACCACCTCCAGCACTACCACCAGTTCCCGCATTGGCATCCTCTCCTTCTACATATGGCGGTATGGTCTCAAAATCATGATACCTTCGGGTTTCAACACTGCCCGCATCTACACTGCCCCCTTTAGCGGTTACACTTTTTGAGGTGTAAATAGTTAAAAACAAGCCTTCTTTACCGTTCTTTTCTTCCACAGTTAAATTAAACAATTTGTTTGACGGCGCATTGGGCATGGTAATGCGCATGGTGTACGATTTATAATCGCCCAAAGTAACTTCCTTTACAACATCGGTATGGATAATGATATCGTTTTTGCTACTGGTGTTTTTAGAGAATTCGGTATCGCCTTCTAAATGCTTGCTTAACTTAAAATGCCCTTTTAGTTTGTTAAAGTTTTGGGGTACACTTTCATAAGTCATAGTTTCTACCCGTGGCAAAACATCTTGTAAAACGTCTTCTTCTTGCTGCTCTGGCTCTGGGGTTATTGTATCTTCACAGTTTACAAAAGTTAATAAGAATAAAGCCAAAAAAGAAAATCTTAAAAGTTTAGAAAGTTTGAGGTTTGAGGTTTGAGGTTTGAGGTTTGAGGTTTGAGGTTTGAGGTTTGAGGTTTGAGGTTTGAGTAATTTAAATACATAAAATTAAATACGTTTTAAATGGATGATTAATTAAAATTACACCATTATTTAGTTTTTGGGAAGACAATGTTGTGGTATAAATCTAAACATAAAAACATAATTTCTCACATAAATTTTACGCTTTTTTATGCATTTTATCTAAAAACTGGGTTTTCTGCTGTGGAAAAACCGTAAAATAGAATGTTTTGTAAAGTTTTAGGCTTCTAAAACATAGATTTTAATCAACAAGTGACGTAAATAAAATCATAAAATTTTAAGTGATTTATCCCAGAAAAAAATTATTTAACTATCACTCCTGTTCACTCAAATCTATAACCTCTTCAATCATAATATCGCGTTGGTTGATAACCTCCTCAAAGGCACCATTACCAAAAAGTTGGTCGGCAAAGGTGGCTTTTAAGTATTGTTTTACTTCTTCGTGGTAGGCTACAAAGGTAATATTAGAACCCGTCCTTACATTTAAATAATCCTGAAACTCGAGTAACAGGTCATCGCTAACAGTAAAATTATCTATAAAAGTTTTACGGGTATAATCATCATAAGCTTTTCGGTCTTTCTCTAAAGTTTCAAATGTAAAATAACCAAAAACACCTCTACGCTTTAAATAGCTTAGTGTTTCGTTATTCATAGATTTATCAACAGGCACAAAAACATCAGGTATAATACCACCACCGCCGTATACTATTTTCCCTTTAGGCGTGGTAAATTTTAAGGAATCGGCTACTTCAATTTTAGCGCCATCAGTGAGCTCTCCGTTCTCAACACGTTTAAAATAATCTTCGTAATAAGCCCTATTTCCCTTATCGTAAGGTCTTTGAATAGAACGTCCTGTTGGTGTAAAATAACGAGATACCGTTAAACGTACTGCACTACCATCTCCCAAATCCATTTCACGTTGCACCAAACCTTTACCATAAGAGCGACGCCCCACAATAATCCCTTTATCATTATCCTGAAGAGCACCTGCAACAATCTCACTGGCCGATGCAGAGTTTTCATCAATTAACACAAACACTTTACCATCTTCAAAATCACCCTTGGCTGTTGCGTAAGTTTCTTCTATATCACCACGCTTATTTTTAGTAAATAATATTAGTGTATCGTCCTCTAAAAATTCGTCAATAATTTGTTCGGTAATATCTAACCTCCCACCAGGGTTGTCCCTTAAATCTAAGGCAATTTGTGTTGCTCCTTGCGCAATTAATTTATTGAGACCTTGCTTAAACTCTCTGTAGGTAGACTCTGCAAATTTATTAATTTTAATATACCCCAATTTTTCAGTCAACATGTATGCGGCATCTACACTTTTAATAGGGATTTTACTGCGTTTTATTTTAAAGGTTAGTAACTCTGGTTCGCCTTTGCGATATACTTTTAATTCTACTTTAGAGTTTAATGGCCCCTTAAGTTTTTTTACAAGTTCTCCATCTTCTAAAGCATCTCCGTATAAGGTATCGTTATCTGCCACAATAATTCTATCGCCACCCTTTATACCTGCTTTAGCACTAGGCCCGTTTTCAATTGGGCGAATAACGGCAATTGTGTCTTTATAAGTATAAAAACTAACGCCAATACCCACAAAGTTACCTCGCATTTCTTCTGCCACACGCTCCATATCGCCTCTTGGAATGTACACCGAATGCGGATCGAGATTTTCTAAAATACCGTTTACCGTAACATCAACAATACTATCGGTATTAATATCATCTACATAATCGTATTCAATGTAGTCGATAAGCCTGTTAAGTTTATCTTTTTTACTATTAGAAGTAAATAAACGGTCTGGAGCATCGGCGAAATTTAACTTTCCGCCAATAAAAATACCAGCAGCTATGGCCACTCCTAATATTAAAGGCAAATATTTTTTTTGAAAATGCATTATGCTTTTAAATCCTCTATTAATTGTAAATGTATGCCGGCGCGTTTTAAAAACTTTAATCCGGCATCATCTTTATAAGCTTTATGATATACTACTTTTACTATACCAGCCTGATGAATTAATTTACTACACTCCTTACAAGGCGAAAGTGTTATATACAACGTTGCACCTTTACAAGATTGAGTAGATGCTGCCACTTTTAAAATTGCATTAGCCTCTGCATGTAGCACATACCACTTGGTATATCCTTCTTCGTCCTCACAAAAATTCTCAAAACCTGTTGGTGTGCCATTATATCCATCAGAAATAATCATTCTATCCTTTACAATAATCGCACCAACTTGTTTCCGTTTACAATACGATAACTTTCCCCACTCTTGTGCTATTCGCAAATAAGCTTTATCGTATTTTAATTGTTTTTCGTCTTGCATTAATTTTTATTTAAGGCGCCTACCTGCCGGCAGGAAAGTTAACCTCGATTATAATTCCGAAAAATTTTATATAGGTTTATACTCGGTTTGGGCTTTTCACCATACCTGTCTACCTCTGATAATCAGGCTGGTCTTTTCGCGTTCCTCGAAAAAAGGATGCCGCTACAATTCCTAACGCAAAACCTTATAACGAAAATAACAGGTTCTTGTTGTAATTACAATGCCAATGGCGTTAAAGTTTATACAAAAGTATTGAATACGTTTAAGCTTAACTTAAAAAGTCGCTATTTAATAACATAGGAATTACCAAACCAATAACAATCGAGGAGATTACCATAATCCAATCGCGTTTAGAGAACCTAAAAATAGTTTGCACTAAATAACCTATAAAAAGTACAATAAATACAATAATAATTTGAGCAATCTCTATACCCAAAGCAAACTCTAACAGTAATATTATTTTATTATCAGATTCTCCCAAAAGCATATGGAATTCTCTGGCAAACCCCAATCCGTGAATCAATCCAAAAAATAACGTAGTTATAAACAGTACACCTATGCGCTCTTTTTGTGCGCCTTTACCAGCAGTAAATACATTGTAAAGCGCAACAATAAGTATGGTTACAGGAATTAAAAACTCCACCAAAGCACCACTAACTGTTACCACATTATAGGCTGCCAAAACTAAGGACAACGTATGGCCCAATGTAAATAATGAGACTAATAGCAACACACGCTTCCAATCTCTAAAGATATAAGGAATGGTAAGCACCATTAAAAATAAAACGTGGTCGTAGGCGTTAATATCTAGCACATGCTTTACGCCATATTCTACATTAAAAAGAAAGTTATCAAACATTTTAATTAGATTTTAGGGTTCACCAAATATACAATTAATCAAAACGTTTAAAAAAGTAAACTATTACTATATATTTGTAGAGTTAGCAATATAAATAATAACACATAGCACAATGAGGTTTTTAATACTATTAAGTTTATGTTTCTGCATAGTTTGTTGCAATAACAAACAACAGCAACAAAACGAAGAGGCTTCTTCTACCAACAGCAACAAAAACAACCGTTTAACAGAAGCCGATATAGCTAAATTTAAATATACTGAGTTTGCACTAGACCCAAAAGCAGAAGTTTTAGCCGAACCTTGGCAACCTTATTCTAGACTTAAAGCTACTATTGAAAATATTAAAAAAGCTGATTTTTCTTTTTTTGATGAAGATGAACAATCGGTTTTTGTATTGATAAAAGAATTACGTAACACCATCCCTGACACGTTAAAAACACAATCGGTACTTTCTAGAATTACCATTGTAGAAAACATGCTTTATAAACTTGATGAAACTTATAAATTGCGTACCACAACCACACCAGAACTCGCTGCATCCACTAAGGAACTTTTAGTGGCGTATTCTAACTTAAATTTTCAACTGAACAAAAAACTGGAGAAGGACAGCCAAAACATAGTGCGCCCAGATTAAAAAATTATCAATAAACTAAAAAAGGGCATCAATATATTGACACCCTTTTTTTTAAATTAAAATTACTGCTTTGGTTGCGCTTCTTGTGCTTGCATCATTTGTTTTTGCCTTAACATCTCATTTTTGGTAAGGTTTACCAAGTTAAAGTTAGGCGATGCTTTTAATGTATCATCTAAAATATCAACCGCTGCATCTATATTGTTCTTTCTATCTTTTTGAAACAATTGCAATGCTTTTAAATACATAAACGCACTTTTTAACTCTACTTGATAAGGCTGTTGTTGCTCATAGTATGCATGTTTCATTTCTGGTGTTGCATTTGCTAAACCATAATTAATATGAGTTAAGGCTTCATCTAGCTTTTGTAATTGCAAATTAAGTTCTGCCAATTCGTAGGCCAAGGCAGGACTCGGGTTTCTTTTAAACATTTCGTTAAAGTGTACCAATGCACGTTCTGGTTGTTTAACAGCCTTTAACGACATTGCTTTTACTTCAAGTGCAATATCAGAATCGTCTACTTTTGGATCTATGCCTATTGTGTTTAATGCTTGCATGTATTGCCCTTCGCTCATGTAGATATAAGCCAAAGTATCTTTTCTAGCTTCTGAAGGCACTAAAATATTTAAATGTGTCATGGCATTTATCATACCTTGTACATCTCCTTGCGCGCGCATTTGCTTATTGTAAGCTTCAAAATGTTTTATTAGCTCTGTGTTGCTTTGTGCCCCTATTTGAAATACCATGGCTAAAGCCGCTAACATCATAATTCGTTTCATCTGTAAAAATTTATTTTAAAAAAAGTGCAATATAACTCGCCAATACCCCTTTGGCAGAACCAATTTGGTCGTTAGGCTTGTTTCATCGTCTGTTTATTTTTATTTAACGCCCAAAACTATAAAAATTTGGCAGTTAATCTCTTAAAAGTTTATTAATTATTAGTTTCTAGTTCACCTTTAGCTTTTTCTCTACTATAACCGCGTCATTCAAGACAAAGGGTTTTGGTATCATGCTAGTATATCGCGCTGGAACATCCAACAATTTATTGTCAAGTAAATCGTAAGACGCCTCGTAAATTAAAAATTCGGTTTTTTGGGTTTTAGGAATTGTAATTTGCAATTCTAGAGGTGTATTATCCTGCACATAGTATGTTAATAACTTGTTTGTATTTCTGCTATTAAATTTAAACCTACCGTCTTCTTCTATTTCTAGTTGGTTTATTTTTAATGTATTAAACACATAAGATGTATTTGCAAACACCTCAATTCTATGTACTTTGCGTTGCGGTGTAATGCAAATTTCTACAACTTTAGAAGTACCAATTACAGTATCTGTAAACACCTCAACTACAGGTTTAGGAATTAAAACTACATCAGCTTTTTTCGTGTATTCAAGCTTAGTTTTGTATTTGCTAGCAAAAGTATTTTCTATTTTACTTTCGGCAAGTGTTTTATCGAAGAAATGAGCCGTCCAATTGTCTAATTTTTTATCGTAAGTTGCCCATGCTGCTGTATTATTATCTGCATTTAATATGTAAAGTAAGCTATTGGGCTTAGGGCGTTCTCTGGTAAAATCTGATGTAAAATGTGCGCTTACCACAAAATACAAGCCCAAAACTAAAAACAAATAACCCCAACGTTTTTTGTGCCTAAAAAATGCGAAAACCGAAATTAACAACCCAAAAACCAACACCACTAAGGCCGTAGATGCCACTAACATTTTTAGCCCTAAACCTACAGGAAACATTTGTACCATAGGCGAAAAAATTAATAACGCCGGAAAACCCATAAGCGTAAGCAATATGGGGTTTGGCTTTTTTTGTCGCAGTAATACAAAAAAGCTAAGAAGCCCAAAATATACAGGGATTACAAAAAAACTAGCACCTTCTAATTTAAAGGCTATAACGCCACATATTACCAACCAAAAAAAGAGTGGTGCTACTATTAAACTTGCCCCATTTTCGGGTTTGTAAACCTTATTATAAACCAAACAGCAAATCGCCACTGCCACACAAACAAAAGCAGCAATATAAGTGTGCCCATTATAGGTGAAACCATGAAGAATTTCACCATACTGAGGATACAGTGCCAACAGTAATTTCCATCCAAAAACACCAATTAATACACTAACAATAAAAGCGCTAAAAAACGCAGCAAACCCTCTAAGTACTGGTTTTAGTTCTATTCTACGTTTTTTAAAACCATAAGCAACCAGTAAAACGTAGACTAAAACCGCCAAAATAAACAAGGGCAATATCCATGAAAATGGATAGGTAACCATTTTAAAGAGTGGTACGTTAAAATACACTAAGTCATCAATACTTTTAAGCGCACTTAAATTGGCTTCACTAAAATAATTAAGCAATGCCATTAGGTAACTACCTTGGTGTTCTAGAGTATTTCTATCTAACCTACTATAAGTATCTAGAGCGGTGTGATAATCAAAATGATCGTCTACAAATGCAAAATTAAAACCATCAATATTTGCGTCTTCTCTAAACCTCGTTAAATCGGTATCATTTGGCAACATTTTATAAATACTGTAAAACAGGGAATTCCCCAGAGGGTAATTAGGATTTGCTTTAGTAAATCCTTTTATTAAGTTTGCGTTTCCCTTATTGGTTTCAACTAGCATAATACTTGGGCCACCACTGCCCCTAGCTTCAAAATTAAGTACCAAGCCAACATTTTTTGCCCATGGGTGCTTGTTTACAAAAATATCAGCACCATGGAGCCCCAATTCTTCTGCATCGGTAATTAAAACCACAATATCATTTTTTGGTGTTTTGTTGGCATTTAAAAAAGCCCTTAGCCCTTCTAAAATGGTAACCACTCCAGAACCCGCATCGCTTGCCCCAAAAGATGAGTGCGGTTCACTATCATAGTGGGTGAGCAATAACAGTGTTTTTCCGTTTTCGCTACCTTTAAGTCGCCCAAGGATATTTATTGGTTTAGAAAACTCGCCATTTTCGTCTATAGCATATCCTTCTTGTGTTTGGGTTTCTAGCCCTAAGTTTTTTAACTCTTTTAAGATATAATCTCTAACTCTACTATGCGCTTCACTACCTAAATAATGTGTTTCTTTTGAAATTTCTTTAAGATGCACAAGCGCTCTTTGAGTTGAAAACTGATTGTCTGGCGCATCAATCGTAGAGATATTGCTTGGAATGATAGCCGAAAAACTCCAATAAATAGCAAGTATTATGAGTAAGACTGCAAGTGCTTTTTTTATCATAACCTTAGTTTAGTAGTTATTAATTATAAAAATACGCAAATTATGGTTGTAATTTTTACCTTAGATAATACTTTTAGGAAAACTGATTTTTTTTAGCTATATTTATTTTTATCTAAAATTTGAATATTATGGGCATTAAGAGTTTTCAAGGGTCGAGAAGACAACAATCTACAGTAACGAATGATACGCCACTTAAGGTGAGCGATTATATGACGCGAGATTTAATAACATTTACACCAGACCAAACTATAGAAACTGTGATGCAAACACTTATTAAGCACAGAATTTCTGGAGGACCTGTGGTAAATGAGAAACATGAATTAATAGGTATTATTTCTGAAGGCGATTGTATAAAACAAATAAGCGAAAGCCGCTACTACAACATGCCTATGCAAGATAAAACCATTGAAAAATTTATGGCCAGCGACGTAGATACTATTGATGGTAACATGAATATTTTTGATGCTGCCAATAAATTTCTAGAAGCTAAACACCGTAGATTTCCTATTGTTGAAAATGGTAAATTGGTAGGACAAATAAGCCAAAAAGATGTCTTAAAAGCTGCTATGGCCCTAAAAGGACAAACCTGGAAGTAAGGTTTACATTCTTTTTCTTTTTATGGTTTTTGCCTCAGGCAAATCGGTAATAATAATGTTTTGCTTACCGCCACTTTCTAAAGTTGCAATTTTAGAATAATTGTAACCAGTAACGGTTGTGTCTAAATTTTTCCATTTCGCAATGCCACCAACTGTTACGGTTTCTCCTATTTCTAAAATACGTTCGGAGTAACGCAATGTTTTATTAAAGCCAAAATAGGTTTCGCTAGAAATACTAAATTTAGATAAAAGCTTCTTAAATTCTGGTGATGGGTTATTTAAAAAGCCAGAAGTTATTGTTTTGTCTTCAACTAAATAAATATCAAAATTAAGGGGAGCGGTAATAGGTTTAACCATTACCATATCCCCTTTTTTTTCTACAAAAAAATCTTGAATATTGTTTTCTTTAACCAGGGTTTTCCAATAGCTATTTTTTCCAGAGCTTTTTTTCTGCTGGATCTTAAACTCATAAGCCACACATTTCCTTTTACTAAATGGCGCCACAAAAGGTTGGTGCACATGCAGCACCTTACCCGTAACCTTTGTGGGCTCATTGGTTCTAAATTGTAAAATATCTTTATCTTTTAATTTTGATAAACGTCGCAATACACTTTGTTTCTTTCCAAAGTAAAAAGATAACACACCAATTATTACTGCTGCAGATACAATTATGGCAATTGCTATTAAGGTAGACATTTTTTAACGGAATTTACAGAATGTTAGTGTGCAAACACCACCATTTGTTACAAGGTTTTAGCTTTCTCGTTTTACCAGTGCATAATAATCGCCTTCTAGCGGCAAGTACCCTTGGTCGTATATAAAGTAATATATTTTACCAGCTTTTGTGGTGTAAATGCTGGTAAAATAATTAAAATCGAAACCAACCTCAATTAACTTTGCTCTAGAAATTGTAGTTTTTTTATTGGGATTTAATTGTTCTAAAATGCGGTAATTTTTACGTAATCTATTATTTGTATTTCGTATTAAATTTTTGCTGTCCTTATTTACTCTATTATTGTATGCGTTTCTGCATCCATCGCTGCAAAATTTCTTATCAATCCTGCCAACAATTTTATCACCACATTCTAAGCATTGTTTTTCCATTCTTTTAAGCTGTTAATTATTTTATTTTTTTACATGTAAGATATAAAAATGCCGATTCCCTATAAATTTCTGATTTAAAGCAAAATACGAATATACAAAAACTATTATATCCGTTTACAAACGATTACAAACATTTACAAACGAATTTAAACGTGTAAAAACCGAATACTATTTGGGTACTGTTTGATATTTGCAGTGTCGGATTTGTACTGGACTTGTTTCAGTAACACATTCTTAAAAAGACATTTGAAATAAAATTAAAAAGATCCTGAAACGAGTTTAGGACATGTATTAACTGTTTAACATTTAAAAATTAAAATTATGAACGCACTTAGAAACAAAGTACAGTTGATTGGTAGATTAGGGCAAGATCCTGAAATTATTAACTTTAAAGACGGTAACAAAATGGCAAAATTTTCGCTTGCCACAGACGATAGCTACAAAGATAAAGATGGCAATAAAGTTGAACGCGCTAACTGGCACAATATAGTTGTTAGAGGTGGCTTGGTAAATGTTGTTGAAAATTATATTACAAAAGGGAAAGAAATAGCCGTAGAAGGCAAATTAACAAATAGAAGTTACGAAACGAAAGAAGGTGAAAAACGCTATGTAACCGAAATTATTTGTAATGAATTGTTGATGTTGAGCAAATAAAATCTTTTTTTGCCCACAAACAAAAAGGTGCTTTGAGGGAAGCGCCTTTTTTTATGTTATTGTCCCGTCCTGAAATAAGTTGACATAAAAATGACTTATTTTATGAAAGACAATCCTATCAAGCCGAAGCGCACCCAGCGGGATTACAACTTAGG
>NZ_PVEO01000006.1 GCF_002973595.1 Jejuia pallidilutea
AGCTCTAAAACTAAAAAAAACAAGACTTGGAAGTAACCAAATCTTGCTTTTTATATTTTGATGCTCGTAATCAAGCTATTTTCTGAATGTGCCTTAAGAGCCTTTAAATACAAAATTTTAAGCCTAAGGTGGTTTTGCAATTTTTTATTTGGTAGCTATTTCTGGGATATATTTAACAATCTATCGCATTTACTAAAGCTAATACCACTCTTATAGTTTATGTTTTTCAGAACTTCTTTTTCGTCAACCTTATTTAGCCAATCTATATAAACTTTTGCTATGTTAGCTCCTGCTTCATGAGAGAACGGATATCCGCCACCAAACCTAAGGTTTAATTCTAAAATATACAATGTATCGTTTACCAAAAAAGCATCTACATCCATATTGCCAATATGTTTTAGATGGCTTCCTAATATTTGTCCAACCTCATCAAAAGCAGGTTTAATAACAGATTCTGCTTTATCTGTCTCTCCAGATCTCATAGCTAGTTTTTCCCTAGCAAAGGTGCCAAAATAGTTACCTTCAAAATCATTCACTACATCTAAGCCAAATTCTACACCTTCAATTTTTTCTTGAATTAATATAGCATTATTAATATCTTTTTCACTGGCATTTTTAAGTATGGATCTTTTTAGTTTTAATTTTTGTAGTTTATAGCTTAGAAGCAGTTCATCTAAAGTTTCAGGTATTTCAATGCCTATGGATCCACTTCCCCAACGTGGTTTTAATACTAGAGGGAATTTTAAAATACCAGCTTCTATAGCTGCCATAGCTTTATCTAAATCTATGTAAGTTTTGGGGGAATTTAGTCCTATTTCTTCTAAGAATTTGAAGGTCTTCCACTTATCAAAACCAATAGAAATAACCTCTTCACTGGATACAATAACTTTAGTATTTTTATTTTCAAGTAAATTTTTGTGCTTTGCCAATATTGGTAGTTCTAAATCATTTAAAGAGATGATTGCAGTAACTTTGTAGGTATCAACTATTTCTTTAATTTTAGAGATGTAACCATCATCGTAAATACTGGGTACTTCTATAGCAATATCGGCATCTATTAGAGCAGGAGCATTTAATTCTTTATCTACAGCTATAATATGGCCATCACCATGTAATGCTTCTTTAAAATAATTAATTAAATAGTTGCGCCTTCCAGCACACGTAAATAGTATATTTTGTTTCATAGTATTTTTTTCGTCAATTGTTTTTTTTCTTTCTCCATAAAGAGGAAAAAATGTTTTAGAATCTTTAATATCATCCAAAGCATTAGTATATTCAACATTAATTTCGTTGATTAAACGGTTGTATATAGGTTGGTTAATTATTTTTCTCCCTGTGTAAAAAACGTCATCCTTATCTAAAGGGAAAAACGATTTTTTGTAATGATATAAACCGTCTCCATTTACTCTACCACCACCCAAAACATAATATTTTTTTTTGTGTTCTATGGCCCATTTCATAACTTCAATCTTTAAGAAGTCGTTAGGTCTCATGTTAAAGTATTCAGCATGAGTGCCTCCTAAATGCGAATACAACGTATCATTATCAATTAAAATAAGTTCAGCAGAAATAGCCACGTCATCTTTAAATATTAATACCAGTATTGTATCGTCTGGATTGTTATTTATTAAATTTTCAAAATAAAATTTCGTGTAATAATAATTGGTTGCGGCGTTATTTCTATTTAGCGATTTTATATAAATATCGTGAAACTTTTCAATGCTATCTGAATCAATATTTTCAGTATATATTTTGGCTTTTAAATTGTATTTTAGGGATTTACGATAGTTGTTTCTAACTTTTTGTTTAAAGTTTGTCCATAATGTTTCAAAATCTACTAATTCTCCTTTTACGTTATCTAACGTAGGTATTAAATGCCCAGTGTAGTGTTTGTAGTTTTCGCACAAGTTAAAACGAATGAATTCTGTGACCACATTATTACTTTTGTACCATTGATCTACCTTATTCCAAAAAAATAAGTTTTCTTCTTTGGAATTTAATGCACAGAAAAGCGGACCGCCATATCCGTAAGGCGATGAAGCATCAAAATAATCAGAATCGCTAGTGTTGCATGTGCCGTAATCATTTATTTTTTTTAAATAAATAGGCATAAAGGCAATTAAAGTATCTTCTCTTAAAAGTATAAAATAGATAAAGTTTTTTTGTGCAAGGGAACTTATATACTCATGAGAATAAAATATATTGGCATTTTTAATTTTGCTTAGATTCTGTTTGTAAATAGATATATCGGCTTCATTTTTAACCTTAATACACCCAAATTTATATTTGTCTTCTATTAATTGCATTGCTCTATTTATGTAGATTTTATTGTTCTTGTAAACACAGGCATATTAGTGCCTAAGCTGTTGTTTAGCCCAGTTGGGGTTATAGTTCGATTAATAGTTGGAAAAATAATTTCAAACAATTTTTCGTTTTTTTCAGGACGTTGCTGAAAGAAAAATGGCTTCTCATTATTAGTTGTCATTCCGCAAATAATTATCATAATAAAAATAGGTATAATAATAGGAAAACTATTATTGCCGACAGAAAATTAAATATTCGTTTAATGCTTTGATGCTTCATTAAAGTAAAGGTAAAGTAGGCTTTAATAATTGCCTATATTTTACGTTTAAACGTTATTATTTTTGATGAGCCACATTTTTTATTTATCTAATTTTTCAAGGTGTAGTTTTTCAATTTCTGAAATAGTTTTTAAAACTATTTTTTTTCCTTTTTTAGCAAATTTGGGGTAAAGTGTTTCAAAGTTATCATTTTTGCTCACTTTAATGGCACGTTGGCAAAGAATAATACCTTCATCTACCTTATCGTCAATTATATGGGTTGTAATTCCTGTTATTTTTACACCATAATCCAGGGCATCTTGTATAGCAGTTTTGGTGGCTAAAAAACTTGGGAATAACGACGGGTGAATGTTAATGATTTTATTGGGAAATGCTTTCAACATCGGTTCTTTTATGATGTATTTAAAATTTAGCATAAAAATATAATCGATGTTTCTTTTTTTTATTTCTAGGGTTAACTGTTCCTGATAGCTCAACAAGTTTGGGAAATTTCGCTTAATTAGCTGCAAAGTTTCTATACCATGTTTTTCGGCATAATCTTTAGCGCCACAAGGTTCTTCCTCATAAATAACCAAATTTATAGTGGAGTTGGCCAATTTTCCTTTGGTGTAAGCTTTAATAGTGTCTTTTGCGTTTCTTCCCCAACCGGTTACTAAAATAGCCCATTTAATGTTTTGATCTAATTGCATCTAAATCTTGAATAACTGAATTTGGATTTACCACTACATCTTTTGAAGTGATTACTTTTTGAATGGTTTTTATAAAAATTTTAAAATCTAAACTAAAACTTAAATGTTCAACATATTCAATATCTTTACTTAGTCTATCGTTCCAGTTTAATATATTTCTTCCAGAGATTTGAGCTAAACCTGTAATACCAGGCCTAATTGAATGTCTTTTTTTCTCTGTTTTAGAGTAGTAGGGTAGGTACCTAATTAAAAGTGGCCTAGGCCCTATAAAACTCATATCGCCTTTTATAATATTTATAAGTTGTGGCAGCTCATCTAATGATGTTTTTCTTACCAGTTTGCCAATAGCGGTTAAACGTTCACCATCCGGTAACAAATTTCCATTTTTGTCTGTCTTATCAGTCATCGTTTTAAATTTTACGATACTGAATATTTTTTCGTCCTTTCCTGGGCGTTTTTGTACAAAAAAGGGCGTGCCTTTATTTGCTACAGCTAATATGAATAGCAAAATTATAAAAATAGGCGACACCATAAACAACGCAAATATAGCTGCCAAAAGGTCTAGTAATCGCTTAAAAAAGGATTGATACATTATACAATATAAGGTTATTTATGTTTAGCTATGTATTGCATTTAGTTCTTTATCAATAGCTTTTATTAAATCTCCTACGGTATCCATATTCATTAAATCCATAAGTTTGAATTTGATATTAAAGGATTTTTCAATATCGCTAATAATCATCATGTGCGTTATAGATTCCCATCCATCTACATCATTAGCCGTAGTCGATTCAGTTAAAGTAAAATTATTGTGCTCTAAAACTCTGCTAAAAGATGTGGTAACCTTGTTTAAAATGTCTTGGTTTTTCATGAGTAAAATGTGTTTCGTAATTGTTTTCTATCTATTTTGCCATTAATGCTGTGAGGGATATTGTCAATAAATCGTATTTGTGTAGGCACCATATAATTGGGCAATTTTTCTTTTAAATAATTTATGATGTGTTCATACTTAAAAGTATCAGATTCTATGATTAAATATAATTCATTATTACCAGAACTATTATCAATATCCAATACTACAAAATTATGATTTGTAATTACCTTTTTAACATGGTATTCAACTTCACCTAGCTCAACCCTATACCCTCTAATTTTCACCTGGAAATCAGCTCTTCCCACATACAGATAGTCGCCATCTTCATCTTTTATACATAAATCGCCTGTTTTATAAAACCGTTCATTACTACCGTTTATGTCATAATAGAAGAAACTAGACTTATTTTTTTCTTCATTATTCCAATAACCGGGAGTTATTTGAGGACCTGCCAAACAAAGTTCTCCTGGTATGCCAATGGGTACTTCTTTGTTTTGTTTATCAACAACAAGATATAAGGTGTCTTTTTGTGGTGTACCAATAGATATAACACCATTGTATGCTTTAGTATGATTTTCTTTGTGGTAAGGATAAAAACCACTATACACAGTGAATTCTGTTGGGCCGTAGTAATTAAATATTTTACAATTAGGAAGACAATCGCTCCATGCTTTAGCAATATCTTCATGTAGGGCACCACCTCCAAAACTACAATATCTAACCGATGTAGCATTAATTTCTGGGAAGTATGGGCGTAAATAGTTAATAATGGAGGGCACCATTGTAAGTACTGTAAGGTGTTGTTCTTGAAGCAGTTTAAAAATATAAAAGTATTTTATCTTTCCTTTGGGAATAGTATAGATACAAGATCCTGCTAAAAAAGGAAATAGATATGTGACTACAGAAAAATCAAAAGTTAACTCAAACATCTGTAGGCATTTGTCTGTATTATTCAGATTAAATGTTGGTTCTGCATCAATAGCATTTACTAAAGCTTGCACATTATTAAAGGTAATGGGAACGCCTTTGGGTACACCCGTAGTTCCTGAGGTAAATAGTATATATGCTAATGCTTCACCATCTACACTTTTAGGGGTTAAATTTATGTTTGCATTTTGTTTTTCTCTCGTATTAATAACATTGAAGTTATCGTATACATTGGTAGTTGAAGAATTTAAAATATATTTGGTTTCGGTAAGTCTAAATATTTCTAAATTTCTTTCTAGAGGAAATTCTGGGTTAACAGGAACGTAAGCTTTACCTTCTAACCATAACGCTATAATTGATGCATAGGTTTCAATATCATCATTTGTAACTAAACCTATAAGCTTTTCTTCAAATGGAATTGTGTTTTCAATAGCGTGCCTTATGTTGCTTATACATAGGGCAAATGTTTTGTAAGAGTAGTACCGATTATTAATAAATAACGCATTGCAATCTTGGTTATGCAATATAGATTCAGTTATTTTTTTTATGTAATCCATTTGAAATTTAAATTTTAAATATCGACGCTTTTTTTAAAAATTCATTGCTTCTAAAGCAGCCAATACTAGGCAAAATTTCCATCCCTATCATTAATAACAGCATTTTCAAAATCAATATTCATAGCGTTATGTGCTAGGGCATAAAGTTTACGCTTATCTGTATACAGGTTAACAAATTTCTTTTTAATATACTTTCCAAGAGTTTCATTTTCAGTTTGCAGGTTTGTTGCTTTTGTTTGTATAACATTTTCCATTAAAGCATCTGCACATGCTTCTAAATACTCGTCTTTAACTATAAAGTAACGCACCATGGCTTCTTTTCCTCTTACTAAGAATGAAGTGAAACCAATTATATGCCCTTCTTTTTTTATAATGTAGCTTATGTTGTAAACCCTTTTGTAAATAGTACTTAGCAAACAATTATGAGGGTATTTATCTCGAATAGGTGCATTTGTATATTGGTTATTATCTATTTGCCAACTAATATATGCTTTAGATTTAGGTATGAGGTCTTTCTCGCAAAACGGACTTAAAAATTGCCAAAGATTTTCGTCTATACATGATACGTACTCGTAAGTAAGAGGTTTTGTGTTTTTCTTTGTTTTAAAAGCATTAAAAACCGATACAAAACTTAGCGAAACACTATCTATAGCTTTTACTACTCCTTTTATATGTTTAAGACTACTAATTTTACTTAAAAGAATATTAGCATCTAAATTAAAAATAATATAATAACGTGTTCTATGGGCAAACTCTGTAAAAGGTTGTTTTCTATAGTACGCTTCAATGTCTTTTCCAAGAAATTTCACCACTGCTTTGTTATTTACAGCATTCATAGCAATACTCATGGTATAGGTGGGTAGAATAGAATCTTTGTACTTATCTGAAATCCACCAACGTCTACTCCAAAATATTTTTTCGGTTCCAGATTTAGTTTTAATAAAATCTGGGACTAAAAAAATAAAAGAAATAACAGTTTGGTTTTCGGTACCTATAATAGCACAAACATCATTATTGTCTATCCTATCATTTCTAAGCACCCAACTCGCTTTACTTTTAGAAAAGGGGATGTTCTTGGTATCGGTACTCCAATATGTATTATTCGCAATAGCATCGCGCAATTCTTCTTTGGTTAAAGAAGTAATTTTAATATCCTCTCCCATTATTATTGTTATAGCAAACGCATTTTATAAATGCTTTGTAAAATTAAAATAATCTACGTTTCAAAAGCTATTTTTCCTACGAAAGGCTATTATATTCTTTAAGAAGGGCGTTCCAAACTTCTTTACGCTCATAGTTGGCAACAATTAGTTTTCTGGATGCCTTTCCCATGGCTATTGCTGTATCTTTATTCGAATAAATTTCTACCATTGCATCATACAATGCTTGTTGGTTTTTTACAGGGATAACAATACCGTTTTCCTTGTTTTGAATAATTTCATTGCAACCGTTAATATTAGAAACAATACTTACCAATTCCATAGCAGCAGCCTGCATTACAACATTAGGAAAGCCTTCTCGATAGCTGGGAAAGGTTAGTGCGTTTGCTATAGAGAAGTAGGGTCTAACATCATCAACCCAACCCGTAGTTATTATATTTTTATTAGAATTTATTGTAGCTTCAGTTTCAGGCAATAACGGGTCTAGTTCTTTTTCATATCCGCCTACTAATAAAAGTTTAATATCGTTATGGGTTTTATTAAGTTTAGAAAAAGCACTTATTAGCTCGTTAAGTCCTTTGTCTGTAACGAGTCTTCCTACAAAAATGAATACAAAATTATTGTTAGGGATATTTAATTTATTTCTTAGATCTTTTTTAAAATCATCAGTAAAAAGCGTAGGGTTGAAATGATTGGTATCTATTCCGTTAGAACTACCTTTACCTATAACCTTAAGTTTGTTTTTTGAAGTGAATTTTTGCTCTAAAATAATATCTACTAATCCATAGGAATTTGGATAAATTTTAGTTGCGCAACTATAAGTTATTTTTTCTACAGTGTTAAGTATAAGGCGTTTAAATCCTGTTGCTTCAACTAAAGGTAAACCTGCAATAGTATGTAATCTATGAGGTACCCTTGCTAATAAGGCTGCTAACATGCTTAATGTGCCTGCTTTGGGTGTATGGGAATGTACAATAAATGGTTGTTCTTTTTTAAAAATTTTATAGAGTTTCCAAACCGCTTTAAGATCTTTTATTGGTGTTATTTTTCTTGTCATTTCAACAGGAATAACCCTTACACCTTCGTCGTCATTAATTTTTTGTAAACTGCCTTTAATTCCTTTGGATGATATGCCAACAACCTCAAAATATTGAGACATGAATTTCAGTTGCCCTGTAAGTAGTCCACCTAAGGATTTAGGAACAGTTGTAACTCTAATTATTTTCTTTTTCATTTTTAGAGGCGCTTGTAAATATTGTGGTACCACTTTTGAAAACAATAGAATGTCCACACTTTAAACGTATTATCTTCTTTTCCTGAAATATGATTTTTAACTAAATTGATAATATTATCTACATGGAAAATGTTTTGATCTATTAATTCGTTTTCAGTAATGTAGCTTTCTAATTCAGCCCTAAGGCTAGATTTTAACCAATCGCCAACAGGAGCACCAAAACCACTTTTGCTTTTGTCTAGAAAATCTTTAGGAAACTGATCTCTAAATGCTTCCTTGAGAATATATTTCTTGTTCCAGCCCTTCATTAAAAAATCTTCTGGTAACGTATTGGTATAATTCCAAACCTTTTTATTTAGAAAAGGTGCCCTACATTCCAAGGAATTTAGCATACTGGTTCTATCTACTTTAACAAGCATGTCGCCTTCAAGACTGGTAACTTTATCAATTAACCTAAAATCGGTTAAGGTTTTAGGGTGGGTTATACCTGTATCCTTTTTGTAAACATCGAATAAATCATCATTCAAATATTTAGGCAAAAGAAATGCGCCAAGGGTATTTTTTTGAAAGCCCAAGGACAAAATATCCCAATAATAATCACCACCGTTATAATCAATAGAATTTAGTAATCTTTTAATTTTAAATCTTTTACCTCTTTTATCGCTAGATGTTTTTAATAGAGGAGAAGTAACATTTTTTACAAAACCGTGAAACCCTTTGGGCACTACATTAGTATATTTTGTATTTAATTTGCCAATATAGTATTTGTTGTACCCTCCAAAAACTTCGTCACCACCATCACCTGTTAATGCAACTTTAACATGATTCTTGGTTCTGTTTGAAACTAAATAGGTTGGGAGTGAAGAGGAATCAGAAAAGGGCTCATCAAAATTTAATAATATCTTATTTACATCCTCTGCAAGATCTTTTTCGTTAATGATAAATTCGTGGTGATTACTGTTGATGAGTTTTGCTACAACTCTAGATTTATCACTTTCATCATAAGATTTTTTTTCAAAACCTATTGAAAACGTATCTATAGGCGTGGAAGAAAATTGCGATAAACATAGGGAAACTACCGAGGAATCTACACCTCCAGAAAGAAAGGTGCCAATAGGGACATCAGACACAGCTCTACTGGTAACACTTTCATACATTAAATCTCTTACGTTTTTTTTAGCTTCATCAAACGAAACATCAATTTTTGGTGTGGCATTATTGGTTTCTTTTTCTATTTGATGGATTGAAAAGGTGTTGTTCTCTACATCATATGCTATGTAGTGATTTTGTTTAAGCTTGTGTATGTTTTCATAGATAGTATATGGTGCGGGAATGTAAGTAAGCCTAAAGTATAAATTTAAGCCCTTACTATTTAGTTGTGGTTTTTTATCTATTACATTAATTACGGACTTAAGCTCTGAAGCCCAAATAAATTGAGTGTCGCTCTTGTAATAATACAATGGTTTTTCACCAAAAAAGTCTCTAGCTATGTATACTTTGTTTTTGTTTTTATCGTAGATGCTAAAACCAAACATACCATCAAGCTCTTTAAATGCGTCTACCCCAAATTTTTCGTAGAGTTTTAAAATAACTTCGGTATCACTGGTGGTGTTAAACGTTACCCCTAGTTTTTTTAGTTTTTCTTTTAGCTCACGATAATTATATATTTCACCATTAAAAACAATAACGATGCTTTTATCATCAGAAAAAATGGGTTGTTTACCAGAACTTAAATCGATAATAGAGAGTCTTCTCATAGCCATACCCAAGGTTGAGGATGCTGTATTCTCGCAAAAAAAGCCATCTTCATCTGGCCCTCGGTGAAAGATTAAATCATTCATTTTTGAGAGAAGCCCTTTTACCTTTTGTTCGTTTTGGTTATGTAATGCTATATAGCCGTTAATTCCGCACATTGTTGTTTTCGTTTAAATAGAAGTTTTGTAGGTTTTTTGCATTTTCATGAATATCATATCCGCCTTCTTTTATATTATTAAGCGTATTTTTTCTATCGTAGTCCAGATTGCTAATTACGATATTTGCCCACTCCGTTTCTGGTGTGTCAAGATTTACATAGGTAACAAGGCCGGTTATGTTTACTTCTTTGGTAACCGTACTTGAGGTAACTATTTTTAAACCAGATGCTTGGGCTTCTACAACTGTTACAGGAAGACCTTCGTAAAGCGATGGAAATAAAAACAAGTCGAAACCTTGTAATAATTCGGGTATATTGTCTCTAAGCCCTAAAAAATGCACCTGTTTTTCTATTCCTAAATTGGCAACTTCCTTTTCTATTTTTGGTTTTAGGTTACCATCGCCAATTAAAACTAGTACACAGTTATTATCTTGTTTATAAACCTCATAAAAAATCTTAAGTAAGAAAAAATGATTTTTTTGTTCGTTAAAACGACCAACATGCCCAATAACTTTTTTACCATTTAAATTAAGCTCTTGCTTAATCTTTTTTGCTTTTTCTGGGTTGTAAGTAAACACAGAAGCATTTATGGCATTATTAATAACAGTAACGCTTTGTTTGTTTTTTTCTCCATAAAGCCAATCTCCAGCTTTTTGACCACATGCAAAGTAATGGGTGGCAACTTTTTTAACCCTTTGTCTTATAAGCGACTGTATGGTGTCTTTTAATGTTGCTTTTATATCGGTATTCTTCTTAAATATCTTTTGTAATACTGTAGCCTCAACGGCAAGATGGCTGTGGGCAATTCTAATTGGTATATTTTTGTTTTTAGCAATTCCTAATATAATGCTACTTAAAGCATTTAAATGAGAATGAACAATAGTATATTCTGGGTGTTCATTAAAAAAAACGTTTAGCCGCTTCTTATACTTAACATAGTTTTGTGGTGCTATTGCAGGCATTCTATAAATTTTACCACCAAGAGACTCTATTTCATCATCAAAAAAACCACGTTCTTCCCTATGTAATAAAAAATCAAATTGAATTTTAGTTCTGTCTACATGCCTATAATAATTCATTATCATAGTTTCTGCACCGCCAAGATTCATAATTGTTAAAACCTGTAAAATTCTAGTAGGTTGTTGCTCCATAATTAAGTAAATAGTGCTTCGTATTGTTTAATAATGGTTTCTTCGTTAAATTTTGTGGCAACAGATGCTCTTATATCTTTAGGTTTCAAAGATAATCTATTGTTTAAATAGTGAAGATATTCTTCTTCGTTTTCCACTAAATATCCGTTAACTTGATGCTGTAGTATTTCTTTAGTCCCTCCGGGTACGTTAAATGCTAAAACAGGTGTGCCTACAAAGCAACTTTCTAAAACTGTATTTGGAAAACCTTCAACATAGGACCCTTGAAGGAAGAGGTCGCTTTCAGAAATATACTTTGAGACGTCTTTAGTAAATGGTATTTGTGTTATACTATCCCTTAAGTTATAGCGTTCTATAGCGTCATTAATTTTTTCTTTATAAGGGCCATCACCAATTATAGTGTAATGAAAATTAAAATTTAGCTTAGCAAGTAGTTTTAAAACTCTTAGTTGCCCTTTTTCTTTGCTCAACCTGCCCACAGTAATAAACTTAACAACACCATCATTATTTTTAGTGCTGTTTTTTAAAGCAATAGACTGTGTTATGGGGTTGTTTATTATTGTAATTTTATGTTCTGGAATGTTAAACATATCTATAAAATCTTTTGCCATATCTTTGGATTGACACACTACCATATCAATCTGTTTGTAGGCTTTAAGGGCTAAAGTTGAATACATACTTTTATGTTCAGATTGATTGTGTATTTTACTCATTTGCGATACCACACTTGCTTCTCTTATAATAAATGTTGTTTTCTTAAAAACCGGTGCCATTAGCCCCATTACGGTATTTAAATGCCCTATGGAACTTAGCACATAATCTGGCTTATTTTTTAGTAAAAAAAAGAAAATACTGGGAACTGCTGTAAACACTCTGCTTTTTTCTAGGAATTTTACACGTATGCCTTTAATTGCATAGGCAGCATCTTTTTTGTAACCAGTAACTAGTAGGGTACTCTCAAATTTAGCATTGTTTATGTTTTGAGCAACAAAAGACATAACACGTTCTGCGCCACCAGCCGTTAGCGTAGGTAATACAAAGAGTACTTTAGTTTTTTTCATATTCATTTTTTGGGTAAAAACCAAACTCTTCATACCATTTTCGCAAAACATATAATTTCCAAACGTTAGTTTTAAAATCAGCTTTACCTGTCATATGATCACTTAAGCGCTGCTTAAATTTTTTAATATCTAAATTTGGTACAAAATTTAAAAAGTCATCATCTAAATTTAACATTATTTCTTCTTTTAGTTCATTTCTCATCCATTTGCCTAGTGGAATACTAAACCCTTTTTTGGGTTGATCAAAAACTTCTTCTGGTATGTACTCACTCAAAATATCTCTTAGTATTTTTTTTCTAACACCATTCCTAAACCTATAATTAACGGGTAAAGTTCTTGCTTTTTCTACTACTCTGTAGTCTAAAAATGGACTTCTAACCTCAACAGAATAAGCCATACTTGCTCTATCAACTTTAACATTACTATCATTTTCAAGCCATAATTTTATATTTAAATCTGCTGCCCGTTGTAAAAAATGCGTAGCAGTTTTCTTAAAATTAGTATAATGTTTAAGCCATTCAGTAAATCTATTTTTTTGGAAGCTATCGTATCCTGTAAAATGGCCTATGATGTATTGATTAATATCTTTTGTAACAAATAATTTTTCAGGTATAGCTTTTTGGGTCAATATTCTAATCAATGACAGGCCTTTAATCTTTATTATGAGTTTTCTTAAAGATATAGGCAATAGAAAAATTATTTTATTTTTTTTCAAAAAGGAGAAGTAGTTATAACCCAAGAAACTTTCGTCACCCCCATCACCAGAAAGCGCTACAGTTACATGTTGTTTGGTTACAGAGTTTAACAATAACGATGGTAAACCTGAACTGTCTGCAAAGGGTTCGTCATAAACTTCAATGTATTTAGGTATCATATTTAATACATCTTCAATTTTACACATAATTGTGGTGTGGTTTGTTTTTAAAAACCCTGCATATTGCTCTGCTACTTTGCTTTCGTCATACTTAGGATCTTCAAAGCCAATTGAGAAAGTATTTATTTTGTTTTTGGATATTTCTGCAGCAATTCCAGATACTAACGCCGAATCAATACCTCCTGACAAAAAGGATCCAATAGGTACATCTGATCTTAATCTTATTTTTACCGCATCTCTTAATAGGTCGTGGACTTGCTGTTTAGCTTCTTCATAAGAGGCTTTAGTTAATTTAACTTCTTTTAGGTCCCAAAATGCATGTGTAGTTAATTGATTTTTATTCAAATCAATCACCATGTAATTTCCTGGTGGAAGTTTGTAAACATGTTCTATGGCAGAGTATGGGCTAGGGATATAACCTGTGTCTAGATATATACTTATTGCTTTGTTATTTACAGTGCTTTTTTCATTAATTAACGGTCTTAATTGGCTGCAAATTTCAAATTTACCATCATTCCAATAATAATAAAATGGTTTTACACCCAATCTATCTCTTGAAGAAAAAATGGTGTTTTTTTCTTTGTCGTATATAGAGAAGGCAAACATACCATTCGTTTTGTCTAAAACATATTTGCCCCATTCATAATATCCTTTTAGTAATACTTCAGTGTCGCTTTCGGTCTCAAATTCATAACCCAGATTTACCAGTTCATCTTTTATATCTTCATAGTTATATATTTCTCCATTGTACGTAAGGGATAAGTTTTTATAGATCATAGGTTGATTCGATCTAATATTTAAATCAAGAATGGAAAGTCTTAAATGCCCTAAAGTAATATTATTAATTTTAGTTACTCCAATATTATCAGGACCTCTAAAATTAATTTCTCTTAATTTCTTTTTAATTCTATCTTCTTTATAATCTATATTGGTTATATATATGCCACACATAAGTTTTTTTAGGTTAATTGAGTTGTTAAGGTTACTTCTTCAGTTTTGAAATTATCTTTTAGTGCTTTAATTTGATATTGTATCCACATGGCTGTTATAGGAAAAACATGATGATAAAAGAAGCCATGATCTGCCATTAGGACAGCTACCAATCCAATGGTCATCATAAATAAATGCGGAGCTTTATCAAAATACCTATAAGAATAAATTAATAAATAAATAAAATAAAATGTGAAAATTAAAAATGCTATTATCCCTGCTTCACCCATTACCATTAAAAAAGAATTATGAACGCCAACACCAGCACTAGCAATATGACCACCTTGAAAGAAATGATACCCATTTCCAAAAAAAGGTTTGTCATAAATTTTATCATAATATAGGCTCCAAGTATCTGCCCTAGAATCTTGAGTTAATCCTTTTGCCGCAGTTTTGTCATTGTTTATTAGTGCTTCAAATTCATTTATTCTTTTTGTGTTTAGCTGTAACACTTCCTTCGTAGAAAAAATGAATATAACCACGGCTATCCCGTAAATAAATATCTTCACATTTTTTATACTAATCTTAACTGATAGTAAATTTAAAAGTACCCATAATACTACAAATGTCCTAGAAAAGGTCATTAAGCCACCAACACTAGAAACTAGTGTTTTACTAGTCTTTATCAAACCTTTCTGATAATAAAAAGTTAGAGCAAAAGATATTATTGCTATAAAACCAGCAGAGTTTGGGTTAAAATAAAAGCCGCTATACCTGCCATAGTCATTAGCAAAAAGTATAGGATGTAAAATGACGGTAAGAGATCCGATGGCAAAAAAATATGAAAACTCCCTTACTGAAGTGTTCTTCACTAGTTCATATCCCGTGATTACTATAATAAAAAATTTAATCGCTAAAAATGCAAACTCTTTAAGTGGCCACTGACTTTGAAAACTAGAAATCAAGTAATAGGAAACTGCAATTAATAGCATTGGTTTATTTAGTGCTCCTCTTTCTCTTAAAAATAAATAATAAATTATGAGCAATAAGAAGACAGCATAACTTGATATTGTACCCATGGCAGAACCTAAATTTCTAACGATTACTTCAGGAATGTTCAATACGATTAGTGCTAATATGATATATTTTAAAATTTTCATATCATCAAATTAAATCTTTTATTAAGAATTCCCATTTTTTGCTCACCTCGTCTACATGGTACTGTTTAGATTTTTCTTTAGCATATTTTGAAAAGTTATACCTTAATTTTTCATCGTTAATTAATAAATTTAATTTTTTGTGTAATAGGTCGAAGTCATCAACAGGTACTAAGTATCCATTTCTACCTTCATCAATCAATTCAGAAGGGCCTGATGGACAATTTGTTGAAACACATGGTAAACCAAAATATAAAGCTTCAATTAACGCATTGGGAAAACCTTCTGATTTAGACGTAAAAGCAAATATTTTAGCTCTATTATAATAATAATCAGGATTGTTTATTCTACCAGTAAATATTACTCTATCATATATATTTAGCTTTTTAGCTAAGGCTTCATATTCGGTTCGTTTATTACCATCCCCAACTAAAACAAGTTTCCAATCGGTTAAGTTCAATTTAGAAAAAGCCTTGAGTAGGGTGTCTTGAGATTTATTTTCGTCTAATCTAGCAACGTATAAAATGATGTTTTCTTTTTTCACGTAAGAGTCTCTTTTTTCCGTTAAATCCTTGGAGAGAGGATTTGGTAAAACCTTTAATTTGTCTTTTTTTATAAATGCGTAAAACTGTTTACTTAGTTGAGTTTGTACTACTAAGTAATTACATAACGGATATGTTAAATACCTAATTGTTTTCCAAAACCAATTTAATTGGTTTACATATGGATTAGATCTATCACTTATAATACAAGGTATTTTGTTAGACTTAGCGCTTAGTACAGTTAGTATATTGCTAGTGGTTGTAAATCCAATTAAACAATCAATTTTGTTGTTTTTTGTATAGGATGAAATTACGTTATAGGTTTTGTAATTATTTTTAAATGCTTGATAAAGGTTTGTACTTTTTAGTAAGTACTCTGAACAATTATGAATAATTATTCTTTCATCCACATTGTATAATATATTACTTTCTTTATATAAAAGTATTAAATGTATATTGTATTTACATATTAGTTTGTTAGCTAAAGAAACCACAACGCGTTCTGCTCCCCCCGGACCCAAACTAGGAATTACAAAACCTATTTTTTTTTTCATCTCTTTAGTTTTGATAAATTTTTAATATTAATTGAAATAATTTAACAGGTAAAATCTTTGCAAGTCTTAATTGTAAATATTTATTTGCTAAATGATAATTCTTTTCTATAATAGATTTTAATTTTTTTCTATGTCTGTAATCATCGTCTAAATTATTGTTGATATTTAATAACTTATAGTTATACAATACGATTTCTAATAAAAAATCTAAGGCTATTTGTTTTAGTTCTTCATCTTTTTCTTGATTTCTTACCATATCTTCAAGATGCAGTGCAGCATCTACAGTATCTAAAGTTTTTAGTCTATAACCACCACGTGTTATACTTACTCCACCTATAAAATAGTTATACAAAGGAGCACTTGTATAGGCTATTTTATTTATGTTTTTAAAAACGTCTAGAGTAAAATAAACATCTTCAGAATTTTTCCCTTCAACAAAAGTTATATCTTCAATAATTTTCTTTTTATAAAGCCTTCTCCAAACGGAGAATTGTTGATTAGTAATAATTCGTTTTAAGGCACTTAACCGGTCTTCAATATTTAATTTGCCATGGCGATTTATATTGTCTTCAACGTCTAAGGATTTTAAAATACCACATTCCACAACATCAATATTTTCGTTTTGGATTAAATTCATCATTCTTTCAAACATATCGTATTCAATCCAGTCGTCACTATCAACAAAACCTACAAATTCTCCAGTTGCTCTTTTTAATCCAGAGTTTCTCGCTCCACTTAAGCCTTTATTCTTTTGGTGAATTACTAAAATCCTATCATCCTTTGAAGCATAATCATCACATATCTCGCCTGAATTATCAGTTGCACCATCGTTTATTAGTATAATTTCTAAATTAGTATAGGTTTGATTAAGAATAGAATGCATACACCTGTGCAAATATTGTTCGACGTTGTAAACGGGTATAATGATGCTGATTTTTTGCATTTTATTATTTTTTTAATTGTTTTACCATATTCAAAGCTCTTCTACTAAGGTCCCTAAAGCCTTTATTGAGAATATATAGTATAGGTACATATGTAATTACAGTTAAAAAGCTAATTTTTAAGGCATAAATTATTAACTGGAAGAATGTATTGAGGTTCTCATTTGAAATAAAATGTTTGATAAATAAATCTATAATATAATAGCTCAAAATTAAACTAGTCATTAATTTTAAATTTCCCTTCCAATACACCCCAAAATTAGTTTTAAATCCTGCTTTGTATAAAAAGTACGGTTTCCAAATTACTACAATTAGAATTAAGCTACACAATGTACCTAACATTATTCCTGATATACCCCATAATTTTCCAAATATTATTGAAACTCCCAAGTTCAATAGCATTTCAACGATTGGCGCCCAAGTATCAGAAAACAATCCATATGCGTTTTTGAAATTTTCGACAGGTACTCTAACTTGTGAAATTAAAAAATTAACTATCATTAAAACAAGTACAAGTTGGTTGAGTATGTACTTTTCGCCTAGCCATAATTTAATAAAAGGTTCAAATAAATAAAAAATGCATATTGAAACTACACCTCCAATTAAATACCTTATAGACATTAATTCCCAGAATATTTTATTAATATTTTCTTTATTATTCTCGGCAACTAAATTCCCGATACTTGCTCCACTACCTTTAAAAAAACTATTTAATAGGTTGTTGATTTGACCGAAAATTAATTGATAATTTCCAAAGTATGCAACACTTTTTGCATTAATAATAGAGAAAATAAGTAGTTGATCTGTACTTCCTAAAACAAAAGCACTTATTTTATGTACAAATGTTTGTTTTATTTTTTTTGTTAAAGATTTAAACTCTCCAAGTAATTCTTTTGATCCTTTTGAACTAATTAAAAGCCATGGATATTCTTTACTAACCTTTCTTCTTAGTATGAATGCATAAATAGTTGAAAAGAATAATTCTAGAAAAATCCAAACAAAAAAGCTTTGTGTATAATATGCTAAAAATGTTTGAAGAATGAGTCTGATTATATTTATGGACTGGAAGTAAGAGGTTACTACATATGCCTTTTGATCCGCTTCAAGCAAAATTAAGTGGTAGTTGTAGAAATAACTTATTAGAGAAGATGCTAAGAATGAGTAAAAAGCAAAATAAATTATGGGCAACGATATATTCGTTTCAGTAAATATTATTGGAAAGAAAAAAGAAACAATAACACCACCGATCAGAATTAAATACCCAATTTTTTTATAAATAAAACCAACTAAAGCGATAATTTTATTTATTTCATTATTATTTTTATCGAAAAGCGGTTTATAAAGAGCAAAACCTACAGCGGTTCCTATACCTAATTCAGCTAAATTAAGAAATCCAAGAATACTCCTTAATGTAGCGGTGATGCCCATAAACTCATCTCCTAAATATTGTAAAAAATATTTTCTGGAGAAAAAATGTACAAATACGACAATTGAATAAAAAAATAATCCAACTCTAGCATTTTTTAAGGTTTTAGCAACTCTAGACATTTTTTGAGGATTAGTTTTTAATTTCTATCTACTAGGTTCAAAATATTTATTAATCCAAGGAATGCTGTCTATTATAATTAATGGAAGGTATTTGATCATTGGGACGTAGGTATATTAATAGCTAGGCAAATATGAAAAAAATAAATTTAAAAGTTCAAATTAATATATTAAGGTTTTATTTTTTCCGATAAACTTCAATTTGATCATTAATATTATTAGAACAATACAATTTACTAGTTTAAATATTTATTAATTTACAGCAACTGATTTATAGGATTAATAAAACTTTCGTTTGATTTATTAACAAATATTCTGGTGGTAATTGGTTCCAAATATTCATGAAAACACTCGAAAGTCAGTAAACGAAATGATAAATCATCGAAAGAATCAAAACTCTCCATTAGTTAGTTTGTAAAACTTTTCAAGATATTTATTTAAAAGAACAGCAAAAGTTAACGTAAGAATAAAGCAAATAATGGGATTAATGACTTGTATTTTATTAAAAACTTCAATCGATAACAAATATTGATTCACTTTATCTATTAGAACATAAATAAATGGGTGATAAAGATAAATCCATAATGAGTATTTAAGCCCTAGTCTTGAAATGCTATTATCTTTTATTCTTATTTTAATGGCAATTAAAAAAACAGAAATAGCAACTATTATTGTTCCAATAAGTAACTCATGATTAAATAAACTATAACCAAAATTGACGTTAAAAATATAAGCCTCAAAATATTGAATTGTAAATCCTAGAAAAACAGTTAAAACTAATAAGCTTATATTTATTTTTCTTGTTAATTTCTCGTTTTTAGAAAAGAATATCCCTAATTGCATTAATGGTATGCAAAGCAAAAATCGAGGTAATTCATAATTTAAAGAAATTTTGATAAGGTTATCATAAGAGTCAAAAAATAGTGCCCCAAAAATAATAAGTATTGCAATAATAGGAACAAAATTAGCTTTATTAATTTTATGCATATACCAGAAAAAAATATATCCAAATATTAAAGAACCTACAAACCACAAATGAATAAAAGTTCCAGTTAGTATATTGCTAATATCAAAATAAAAATAATGTAAAATAATATTGATAGGCATGTATACTATACTCGCAACTATTAAAATAGATATTAATTTCTTTAAATTGTTTTCAATAGTGAATAACGGAATTCCTTTATTTTTTTGTATTTTCTTTCCTAAGAAGAAACCACTACAGATAAAAAAAAACGGAACTGCCCACCTTGCACTTAATCTCAGATAACTAACATGTTCTGCAGACAAATCTCCATACTTAGTATGTACTAGGAGTATGAAAAATGCAGCCACTAAACGAAAAAAATCTACAAAATTATATCTGATCATTATAACAAAAGATTTATACTAGTCTTAAATGACAAATTAACAATTTATTTTGCTAATCTTAAATTAGGTTAAATTAAATACCTGATTTTAGTTTTTAAAACCGACTTTAAATAGTAGTAATTAAAATAGTGTTGAAGAAAATTTAAAAGTGATAGAGTTTCGAGCTGAAAGACTTTAAATAATATTTTTAGAAGTGTTTGGGCGATAAAACGTAGAGGGACTGTTAATAAGCTTATAAGTTATTAACAATTAGTAGAATATCGAATTCTTTTGTCAACATAAGTATACAAATACAGCTATTTCTTCTAAATTTGCTAACGTCAAAATTTTGGTGTAGTCAAAGTGATTCCAAATGTTTTGTACAAAAAATTTGTTATGGAAGCATATTTAAAAAGTCCATAATTAAATTTCTCACGTATCATTATAGATGGTAATTAAAATATTATTATAAAATTGACGTCTAACCTAAAAAAATGTATTTTATCGATAGGTGTAGGATTTTTTAGTGTTTTTTGTCGAAAAAAAATGTATTATATCGTTATTATCATAGTTAATTATTAATTTCGTAGTAAATACTAATTCCCCCAAATCAATTATAACGTAATGAAGAAAACATTCAAACCTACAAAAAAACAATTTTTTTTCATGTTAACTCTATTCTTATCTTTATCTCTGTTTCTATCATGTAACAATGAAGATTTAATGCTTGAATCTGAACAGGTTATTGAAGAAGAAGATACTCCTGTTCAAGAAGAGCCTGAAGAGCCTGAAGAGCCTGAAGAGCCTGAAGAGCCGGTAGAAGAGCAATCAGATATAGTTCTAGATGAAGTTGTATCCACGACTTTAAAAGCATTCCCAAAAGCTGAGGGTGCAGGGGCTCAAGCTACAGGTGGTAGAGGAGGAGTTGTTTTGCATGTTACGACTCTTACGGATGGAGATCAAAAAGGCACATTGAGATGGGCTCTTTCACAGACTTATCCGAGAATAGTTGTTTTTGATGTTTCAGGAACAATAAAATTAAACAGTTATCTTTTCATTGATGATCGTAACAATAACCTAACTGTTGCAGGTCAAACTGCACCAGAAGGAGGTATTACCATTGAAGGACCAACAGTGGGCTTCTGGTCAATGAATAACGTAATTTTGAGATACATTAGATTTGTTAATACAAGTTATTTTGATTTGGGTCTTAAAGGGGCGGCTTTTACTGGTTCAGGATCAAATAATATTATTTTAGATCATTGCTCTTTTAGATATAGCGTTGGAACTTCTTGCGTTGCCTTTCAAGATGATAATGATCAAAAGGATGGACAAGGTAATGTAACAGTTCAACGTTCAATAATAGGAGATGCCAGTACGGGTATGCTAATAGGTGCAATAGCAACTAATGATAGTAGGTCAAGTCTTGCAGGTGATAACAGTGTTCTTGATAATTTATTCATAAATATATCGCATAGATTTCCCAATGTTTCTGGAAATGGAAGATCTGAAATTATTAACAATGTAGTTTATAATTATTTGCATAGATTAACTAGCGTTTTTAATGAGAGCAAAGTTAATATAATTGGTAATTATTATAAAGGGGGAGCTACATCTTATGCAGAATATGGTGGAAACTTTCAATTAGGTACTTATATTAATGCTAGTAGTTTTAATAGTCCTCAAGCTTATATATCTAATAATATAATTAAAGATAATTTCAATGATTTAAAACCAGGAGCGGATAATTGGAATAATGTAGTTTTATGGTTTGAATGGAATAAGACTACTTCAGATTTCAATAGAGAACAATTTAAAATGGATAAAATGCCAGATTTAGGGCCCATTTCCATTGAAAGCCCTGAAGATGCATATTTATCAGTAATTGAAGATGTTGGTGCAAATAAAACTTTAACAGAGACGGGTTCATATGTTTTTTACTTAGATAGTGTTGATGATATGTATATTAGAGATGTGAAAAACGGAGGGAGAGATTCTATTGACCCGAATAGCACTTATAATTATAGAGATAATACGGATAGATCTCAGTTAATTTATCCAGAACTACCAACCAATAGTCGAAATTCAGACTATGATACAGATGGTGATGGAATGCCTGATATATGGGAATCGGCTATGGGTTTGAACCCAATGATAGATGATAGTAAAGACGATTTAGATGGTGACGGCTATACAAATGTAGAAGAGTTTCTAAATTTGATAGATTTAGAAAAAAAATAGTTCTTTCATTAAAAAAAGTGAAGAGTAAGTAAAAGAATGAACGAGAGTTTGATGGAGATATTTAAGTATATTTTTATTGCGAATAGATAATTTTAATTTTAAAATAGTACTAACCCTAAACTTACACAGATTTTAGGATAGTGTCTTTAAAATAGATATCTTTCAAATAAAAATTAGACTTAATTATTATTTAATCTAAAAATATTATTTATTGTGTTGAATATCATAATATCAGGTCTTAAATTTAGATTATAATATTCAAAGTTGGAAAACATCATTTTTCTTATTGCATTCTTATCTTCTAATAGATCATCAATAATTTTGATTAATTGTGAAGCTGAGTTAAATTCAAGATAGTTTTTATTCAATTTAAAATCACCAGGAACCTCATAATGAAGCTTTTCAGTAATTATAGCTCTAGATGCGGCCACATATTCACCAAATTTCCAACCAATAGAATTATGTAATCCAGTGGTAGCAATACAAATAGTACTTCTTTTCATTAAGGAAATATAATTATCTCGATTAGTAAACTCGAAAGGTAACAAATATTCTCTCTTCAAAACAGTACGGGAATATTCATCTTCGAATATACCTCCTAAAAATCGATCCTTATATATTTCTTTTAACTTCTTAACTATTTCAATTCTAAAACTGTTAATAGTTTCACGTTGTTTTTCACTTTCTTTTGTTTTTGCAAGCCTAGGATTCCATAACCTTGCGGAAAAAAGAATATTAACTTCATTCAACTCTATATCTGGAAAATGAGATAATTGATTAGCATCTAAGCTATTAGTGTTAATTTTAAATAGACTTATAATTAGTTTTTGTTTTTTGAGAAAAGATAGTACACTGTTTTTTAAACTCTTATTTCCTAAATAATTATAACTAACACCAAAATTTAGTCCTAATGGGTGAACCGCAAAATTACTCTCGCCATCTAATAAACTTGAAAAACTTCTTTTGAAGTAATGATGACATTTAAAATGATTTAAGAAATAACTAATGTTATCCGATTCATTACTATCTATCCAATTTAACCCATCTAAAGTGTCATAATAAACTACAATTTGTTTATTAAGTACAACTTTGATAACAGGCTTATTAATGAGTTCTGGTATGTTTTCGGCTTCGGTAAATTCTAAGCATATAATATTTTTTTTGTGTAATTCTTGAAAACCTGCATATAATTGATACAAGTGTGGTATATTTTTATATTCAACTAGGCAATTAATCATATCACAAAAATTAAGTTTATTAAAATACTATCAACAAAAAGTTATACTAGTTACAATATTGAAAAACTTTATTTTTTAATTAATCGTAAATATTATAACCTACCATCAATACTTCCAGTTAAAACACCTTTAACATCATAAATGATACCTTTATCATTTAGTAAACTATTGAGATTAATATCTAGAAATTCTTTGTGAGCTACGGTTAGTACTATAGCATCAAATTTACCATCAGGTAATTTTTGTACTGTGTTAAGACCGTATTCATGCATAACTTCATCTGGGTTTGCCCAAGGATCATAAATTGTAGGATCAGTACCATAAGATTTTAATTCGTTGATAACATCAACAGCTTTAGTATTTCTTACGTCTGGACAATTTTCCTTAAAAGTAATGCCTAAAATCAAGATTTTTGCACCTTTTATTTTAATATCCTTTTTTATCATGAGTTTAACTACCTCAGCAGCAACATAATTCCCCATACCGTCATTAACTCTACGTCCTGCTAAAATAATCTCAGGGTGATACCCAACTTCCTGCGCTTTTTGAGCCAAATAATAAGGGTCTACACCAATACAATGCCCACCTACCAAACCAGGTTTAAATGGCAAAAAGTTCCATTTTGTACCTGCTGCCTCAAGTACAGAATGTGTATCAATATCCATTAGGTTGAATATTTTAGCTAGCTCGTTAACAAAGGCAATATTAATATCGCGTTGTGAATTTTCAATTACTTTTGCTGCTTCGGCGACTTTAATAGTAGGCGCAAGGTGTGTGCCAGCGGTAATAACATTTTTATATAAATTGTTTACTTTTTCACCTATTTCTGGTGTGGAGCCTGCAGTAACTTTTAAAATTTTGTCTACAGTATGCAATTTATCTCCTGGATTAATACGTTCTGGTGAGTATCCTGCAAAAAAGTCCTTATTGTATGCTAAGCCACTAACTTTTTCTAAAACAGGTATGCATTCATCTTCTGTAACCCCAGGGTAAACAGTAGATTCGTAAATAACGATATCGCCTTTTTTTAAAACTTTTCCAACAGTTTCACTAGATTTATAAAGTGGTGTTAAATCTGGTCTATTATTTTTATCGATTGGTGTTGGAACTGTTACAACATAATAATTACAATCTTTTATATCCTCTAGATTTGAAGAACACATCAAGCCATTCCCATCATTATTTTCTGTCTTTAAAACAGCTTTTAAAACATCAGACTCTACTTCTAGGGTCGCATCAATACCTTTTGATAGTTCGTTAACTCTGTTTTGGTTGATGTCAAAACCTACAACATTGTACTTCGTTGCAAAAAGTCTAGCTAATGGAAGGCCAACATAGCCCAACCCAATTACTGCAATTTTATCTGTATTCATAATTTATTAATTATTGACCAATGGCATGATATTCAAATCCAATGGCATTCATTTCGTCTTTGTTTAATAAGTTTCTACCATCAAAAATAAAGGCAGGTTTTTTCATTTTATTGTAAATTGCTTTCCAATCATAGGATTTAAATTCATCCCATTCTGTTAAAACAGCTACAGCATGAGCATCTTTTACAGCTTCGTAAGGATCTTGATGACATTCCGTAGCACTTTTATTCTCTTTTTCAGTTCTGGTATTTAAGTAATTTAAATCTATCAATACCTTTTCGCAAGGTACTTTAGGATCGAAAATAGAAATTTGAGCCTGTTCACTTAGTAAGTGGTCTGCAACATAAATTGCAGCAGACTCTCTAGTATCGTTGGTATCCTTTTTAAAAGCCCAACCAAGTATTGCTATTTTTTTTCCTGAAACAGTATTATATAAGGTTTTAATTAATCGATCAGCAAATCTTCTTTTTTGATGGTCGTTCATAATAATAACTTGTTCCCAGTAATCGGCAACTTCATTGAGGTCATAGCTTCTAGCAATGTAGACTAAATTTAAAATGTCTTTTTGAAAACAGGAACCACCAAAACCAACAGAAGCTTTTAGGAATTTTGGTCCTATTCTAGAATCTAATCCTATTGCTTTGGCTACTTCGTTTACATCTGCACCAGTTTGCTCACACAATTCTGAAATTGAATTTATAGAAGATACGCGTTGCGCCAAAAACGCATTAGCAGTGAGTTTTGATAATTCTGAGGACCACAAGTTAGTACGCAAAATTTTATCATCAGGCACCCAAGAGCCATAAACACTTGCTAAGCTCTCAATAGCATCAATAGATTCACCTCCTATTAAAACACGATCGGGGTACAGTAAATCGTTTACAGCTGTACCTTCAGCCAAAAATTCAGGATTAGAAAGGATATGAAAATTAATTTTGTTACCAGTATGGTGCAAAATACTTTTAATAGCCTCAGCAGTTCGTACTGGTAAAGTAGATTTTTCAACAACTATTTTATCGGTTTTAGCTACATCAGCAATATTTCTGGCGCATAATTCTATATACTTTAAATCCGCAGCCATACCTTTTCCTTTACCGTATGTTTTAGTGGGTGTGTTTACCGAGATGAATATCATCTCAGATTCATCAATGGCTTTATCAATCTCTGTAGAAAAGAATAAATTCTTGTGTCGAGTTTCTTGCACAATCTCCGCTAGTCCAGGTTCGTAAATAGGAAGCTTAGATACATCTTCATCATTCCAAGCGGCAATTCTATCTGCGTTTATATCTACGATTGTTACTTTAATGTTTGGGTTTTTTTTGGCAATTACCGCCATAGTAGGACCACCAACATAACCAGCCCCAATACAACAAATTTTTGTTATATTCATTTTGATTTTATTATAGATTTTTCCAATACCAACCAACAGCCTCTTTTATGCCATCGTTAATATTGTATTTTGGGTTGTAGTTTAATAATCTTTTTGCTTTCTCTACAGAGGCTAAGGAATGGGGAATATCGCCAACTCTATTTTCACGGTGTTTTATTGCAACGTTTTTAATAGCATCATCAAACTCGGAAAGATGTTTTTTTAGTAATTCGGTTAGCTCTAATAATGTAGTTCTATCTCCATAAGCAACATTGTACACCGTGTTAAGAGCGTCTTCATTATTAGTGGTTATCGCAAGCATATTCATTTGAACAACATTATCAATATACGTAAAGTCTCTTGAGTAGCTGCCATCTCCATTAATTACAGGTGATTCGTGGTTGATGAACTGCTTTACAAAAAGGGGGATTACTGCTGCATAAGCGCCATTGGGGTCTTGTCTTTTACCAAAAACGTTAAAATAACGTAAACCTATAGTATCTAGACCATAAGCTTTGTTAAAAATATCTGCATAAAGCTCATTCACATATTTTGTTATGGCATAAGGCGATAATGGTTTGCCTATAACGTCCTCTACTTTTGGTAATGCCTCGTGGTCTCCGTAGGTAGAAGAACTGGCGGCATAAACAAACCGCTTAACTTTAGCATCTCTAGCAGCAACCAACATATTTAAAAAACCAGATACATTTACGTCGTTTGTGGTTATGGGGTCTTTAATTGAGCGTGGGACTGAACCTAATGCAGCTTGATGTAATACAAAATCTACACCCTTACAAGCGTTATGGCAATCGTCTAAATTTCTAATATCACCTTCTACTAGTTTAAAATTTTCATTACTTAAAAAAGGTGTAATATTTTCTCTTCTTCCAGTAGAAAAATTATCTAAACAAACAGTTTTTATGTTATTAGAAAGGAGGGTTTCACATAGATTAGAACCTATAAAGCCAGCACCTCCAGTAACTAATACGGTTTTGTTTCGTATTTTTTCAAACATTATGATTTGGGTTTAATTTAATAGCTCCGGCAAATATGTAAAAAAAAAACTAAACCTTAGGTATTATTATACTAACGATGTGTTTTTTACGATAAACATCACTAATTTGTTTTTTTTTGCAGCTTAATCGATAAAAATGTTCATTTATCTTTTTAGCAAAGGTATCGGTAGTTTATTATGAATTATATTTCTAATTTCGCAACCTTTGAATAACAGGTTTTTAAACTATGATATTTAACTCCCTTGCTTTTTTAATTTTTTTTCCAATAGTGTTTTTACTATACTGGTTAATACCAAAAGAAAAATATAAAATTCAAAATATATTATTACTTGTAGCTAGTTATGTGTTTTACGGCTGGTGGGATTGGAGGTTTTTATCTCTTATAGCTTTTTCTACAATTATAGATTATATTTTAGGCTTGAAGATTTCGACAAGTGTTTCTAGAAAGAGAACATTTTTGGTTTTAAGTTTGGTGTCTAACTTAGGGCTTTTGGCTATTTTTAAATACTTTAACTTTTTTATCGATTCTTGGATAGCTTTCTGGCAGCTATTTGGATACCAAATGTCTCCATCGACTATTAATATCATATTACCTGTAGGCATTTCGTTTTACACATTTCAAACCATGTCGTATTCAATAGATATTTATAGAGGAGATTTAAAGCCAACCAAAAACTTTATCAATTTTGCTACGTTTGTGAGTTTATTTCCTCAATTGGTTGCTGGTCCTATAGAAAGAGCCTCAAATTTGATACCTCAAATAGCTAAGCGTAGAGTATGGGATCATAAAAGGTTTATGGATGGTGCTTTTCAAATCTTGGTTGGTTTTTTTCGCAAGGTGGTAGTTGCAGATGCCATAGGCACCGTTATTGATGGCATATACAATGCACCAGATATTCACAATGCATCTAGTATTGTAATGGCTGTTGTTTTATACTCGTTTCAGATTTATTTTGATTTTAGTGGTTATTCTGATATTGCTATAGGAACAGCTAAACTCCTAGGATTTGATTTTAAAAGAAACTTTAATCTTCCTTATTTTTCTGTCTCTATAACTGAATTTTGGAGACGATGGCATATTTCACTTTCAGGATGGCTTAGAGATTACTTATACATTCCGCTAGGTGGAAATAGAAGAGGCATTAAAATGCAATATAGAAACCTTTTTATAACAATGCTTTTAGGGGGTCTTTGGCATGGGAGTTCTTGGAATTTTGTAATTTGGGGGGGTATTCATGGGGTATTGTTAGGTCTCGAAAAAAGATTTGATTTAGTACCTAAAAACTATAATTTTTTTAAGAACATACTAATATTTTTAATTGTATCTTTAATATGGATTTTTTTTAGAGCCCTAAATTTTAATGATTCCTCAATAATTTTTATAAAACTTTTTACAGGGGAATACTTAATGCCCTATATTGGTGATTTAAACAGTTTAACAAAATTGCTTTATGGCTTGATTCTCGCGTTGATGTTTGATATAGTTTTATTTAGAAGAAATATACCGCTTGAAAATTTTGGATCTACACTGAGTAAAACAAATTTTATTATCATATCAAACTTTATTTTGATAAATATTGTTTTGTTTTTCTCAAGCTCGAATAATTTTATTTATTTTCAATTTTAAATGAAAAAATCTTTAAACATATTCATAATTTTTAGCCTTGTTTTTTTAATTACTGATAGGTTGGTGGGCAGTGGTATTGAATTGATAGAAAAGAAAGTTTATACAGGACAAAGTGTTGGTAAGGTAAATCAATTCATATCTGTAAAAGATTCAGTGGATTTAATAGTTTTTGGGAGTTCTCGTGCGAGCCATCATGTAGATGCTAAGGTTTTAAACGATAAATCTTACAACATGGGCGTTGATGGAACAAGAATTGGCTATTGCGCCGCACTTATCTCTAGCCTAAAAAAGAAAAAGCAAATTATACTTGTACATATAGACCCCATAACCCTTTTTGGGGGTGATTATGCAGGTAATGATGTTCTGTCTTTATTATCTCTTTCTTCAAGAAATGAGGATGTTAAAAACATAATTAAAGAAATTTATCCTGGCGAAATTTTTTTATCAGAAGCTTTTAAATGTTATAGTTACAACGGGAAGTTGTTTGGAATACTTAAGAATTATTTTAAACCAAGTTATAATTATTTAGAGTATGATGGTTTTGATCCATTGTACCCAACTAATGGACAAAAAGAAATTTTTAGAAAAATTATTTTAAATACAGATTTAGCTTTATTTAAAAATAACTCTGCTTCTGATTATCCTAACGCTATAACAGATAAATTTATATCGATAATTAAAAAAAAATGTGAAGACAATAACTCAAAGTTAATATTCTTTACTTCTCCCACTATGAAAAAAAACAGTGATGAATTGTCTTTAAAAACTAAAGTATATTTTGATTCAAGAGATATTGAATATTTTGATTTTTCTAATTTGCAAGAAGTAAAGGAGTATGATAATTGGAAGGACTTTACACATTTATCCTATCAGGGAGCACAAGCATTTACCAAAGCACTAAGTAAACGCATTTATAATAATTAGTGTAATTAGTGTTTTTGGTAAAAATGGAATTAATTTACAGTCTATACCTTTGATATTTACACAAGTTTAATATCAATATATTCGACAACATGCAAAGAATCTCCACAAAAATATAGCAGGCTGTATTTAGCCGATTTTAAATATGCTTTTGGCGAAATAAACGGTTTGTTACCTATTTGAACTAAAACAATTACTAAATTTACACCCACAATACAAGATTAAATTGATTAATAGCAAAGTTTTGATTTAATTAAGTTGTTGTATAGATGCTAGCCGTAATCCCTCTCATTGGCCACGTATTAAAGTGCATCCAACTTTAAATCAAGTTTATAAATTTTGAATGTTAATTATTGATTTTGTTGTCTTCTTCACCGAGGGGGATTTCATAAACAATATTTTATAACGTGTTAATTGCTTTTTAAGAGGATTAATTATACAATGTTGACAAAAACAAAAATTTATTTATCATCACCTCATATGGGAGGCATGGAGCAACGGTTTGTTGAAGAAGCTTTCAACACTAACTGGATAGCGCCATTAGGTCCCAATGTAAATGGTTTTGAGCACGATATAGCCAAATATCTAGGAGGTAATCATCAAGTAGCCGTATTAAGTTCTGGTACTGCTTCCATACACATGGCTTTAGAATTGTTGGGTGTTACAAGGGGAGACGAAGTATTATGCCAAAGCTTTACATTTTCTGCTTCAGCAAACCCAATTATGTACCAAGGTGCAACTCCTGTATTTATTGATAGTGAAAAAGATACTTGGAACATGTCTCCTGAACTTCTTGAAATTGCTATTAAGGACAGAATTGAAAACTATAAAAAGCCAAAGGCCATAATTGCTGTACACTTATATGGCATGCCATATAAAGCCAAGGAAATTTCAGAAATATCAAAAAAATACGATATTCCTGTTATAGAAGATAGTGCAGAGGCATTTGGTAGTACTTATTTTAATACACCTTGTGGTACGCTTGGTAAATTTGGTGTATTGTCATTTAATGGTAACAAGATCATTACCACTTCAGGTGGGGGCGCTCTTGTTACTAAAACAATTGAAGAAAAAAACAGCGCAGTTCATCTATCAACGCAAGCTAGGGATGAGGCACCACATTACGAACACTCTAAAGTTGGTTATAATTACAGAATGAGTAATGTTGTTGCGGGCATTGGTAGAGGCCAAATGTTGGTGCTAGATGATAGAGTAGCGGCTAGAAGGCAGAATTACGATTTTTATAAAACACATCTAGAAGGTTTTAAGGACATAGAATTCTTGGATGAACCTTATGGCTTTTTCTCTAATAGGTGGTTAACATGTATTAAAACGAGTTCTTTTGAACTACGTGAACAAATTAGATTAAATTTATTAGAACAAGATATAGAATCTAGACCACTTTGGAAGCCTATGCACATGCAACCTGTTTTTAAAGACTTTTTGCATTTTACAAATGGAACTTCTGAAGATTTATTTGAAAAAGGACTTTGCTTACCAAGCGGGTCTGATTTAACTAAAAACGACCTGAATAGAATATTACATATTATATCAGCAACCCTCAAGAATATCTAACATACATATTTAAAACTCTCACTTATGATTAAGAATTACTTTACCTATTACTCACAGAAATTTGCCTCTAGGTGGCTTGTTTTTGGTATAGATTTGGCGATTGTTCTGGCTACTTTCTTTATAGCCTATTTCGTGAGATTTAACTTTACATTAAACTTCGATTTAAATCAATTTTTTATTCAAGTACCTATATTATTAGCCATAGCTTCGCTTAGCTTTTTAGTGGTTGGATCTTTTAAAAGTGTTATTCGCCATACTGGTTTTACAGATGTAGTTAATGTTTTTAAAGCGGTAGCGTTAATGGCATTTTTAACTACACTAATAATATTAATAAATACAGCAACTAATTTTATTCCAGGTTTTACAATTCCAAAATCAATTATAGTATTTCATGCACTGTTAAGTTTTGTAGCACTTTGTGGATGTAGGTTAGTTTTTAAAATTGCGTACAATCACTTAAAATGTACGTTAATAGACACTAGAAATGTGATGATTTACGGTGCAGGGGATTCTGGTATCGTTACTTACAATGCATTAATAAACAACACAAAAGTAAATTATAATACGTTGTTTTTTATTGATGATGATGTTAAAAAGCGAGGTAAGTTAATTAATGGTATTAGAATTTTACCATTAAAAGATATTAACGAAACCTTTGTAAAGCATAACAATGTAGACGAAATTATAGTGGCATCTCAAAGTATTGATACTAGCAATATTATTAGTTTAGTTGATAGTTTGATAGATTTTGATGTTAAAATTAAAAAAGTACCACCAATTGAAGACTGGATTAATGGAGAGTTTAGTAGTAATCAAATTAAACAATTTGAAATAGAAGACCTATTAGGACGACCTCCTATAAATATTGATAATCCTAATTTATTGAATGAGTTTAATGGTGAAACTGTTTTAGTAACTGGGGCTGCAGGGTCAATAGGCAGTGAGTTGGTAAAGCAATTATCAAACTTTAATCTAAAAAAATTAATTCTTGTAGATCAAGCAGAGTCTGCTCTGTACGATGTGCAACAAGATTTAAAACGCGATGGTAAATACAACTATACTGCCATAGTAGCCGACATACGGGACGGTCTAAGGATAGACAGCATTTTTCAAAAAGAAAAGCCTACAATGGTGTTTCATGCAGCAGCATATAAGCATGTACCATTAATGGAAAAATCGCCTTATGAAGCTATTAAAATTAATGTAAATGGCACCAAGTTGTTAGCAGATACAGCCTCTAGATATAATGTTAAAAAGTTTGTATTTGTCTCTACTGATAAAGCAGTAAACCCAACCAGCGTAATGGGTGCAACTAAAAGAATGGCCGAAATGTACATTTCATGCCTTCAAAAGGAAAGTAAAACTAAGTTTATTACTACTAGGTTTGGTAATGTTTTAGGGTCTAATGGTTCTGTTATACCATTGTTTAAAAAGCAAATTGAAAAAGGCGGCCCATTAACATTAACACATAAAGAAATTACGCGTTATTTTATGACAATTCCTGAGGCTGCTCAATTAGTTTTAGAGGCAGGTACTATGGGCAAAGGCGGGGAGATTTTTATATTTGATATGGGTGAATCTGTAAAAATTTACGATTTAGCTAAAAATATGATAAAACTTTCTGGTCTAAAATTCCCAGAGGATATTGATATTGAAATAACAGGCTTGAGACCGGGTGAGAAATTATATGAAGAATTGCTAGCTAATGGTGAAAATACGCTTTCAACATATCATAAAAAAATATTAATAAGCAAAACCAGAGAATTAGATTACGAAAATGTTAAAGCCGAAATCGAGGAGCTTTGTATCACAAATCGTTTCCAAAACAATAACATTGTTTTAAAAATGAAAAATTTAATACCTGAATATAAATCCAATAATTCAGATTATGAAAGATTCGATAAACGCGTTCAAATTTATAAAAAAGCTAAAAATTTAATTTCTAAGGAGAGAAGCTTAGATAAAAAATCTTCGGTTAATTTATAAAAGATATATATAATTCTAATTACTTTATTCTATTTTAGCTCCAAATAACATCTAATGTGTATTCTTTTGTATTTTAAAGGTATTAAGAACCCAGTTTTTATTTATGGAATATTAATTTTTTTAATGTTTTCTTGTGGGTCTAGTAAGAAAGTCGTGTATTTTCAAAATGCTAAGGATTTTGAGACTATGGTTGATACTGATACATTTGTACCCAAGTTTAAGGTGAATGACATTGTTAGTATTAATGTTTCGGCATTTGACCCCGAGACCGTAAGGCCTTTCAGTTTATATGCAGGAAATCCCAATGTTGGTCGTGCTGAAGCTATAGATTACTTAGTTGACATTGATGGAAATATTGATTTTCCTGTTTTAGGAAAAATTAAGTTATTAGGTTTAACAGTTGAAGAAGCTAAAGACTTGTTCAAAGATAAGTTAAAAGATTATTTAAAGGATCCCATAATAAATATCAGAATTCTAAATTTTCGAATATCTATATTAGGTGAAGTCAGAAGACCTGGTGTTTATTCTGTTTCTGGTGAAAGAATTACTATCTTAGAGGCGATTGGTATGGCTGGAGATCTAACTATTAAGGGTAAGAGAGAAAATATAATGGTGATCAGAGATTTTAATGGGGCTAAAACATATTCTAGAATAGATTTAACTAGTAAGGAAATTTTTAATTCGCCTGTATACTATTTAACCCAAAATGATGTTGTTTACGTACAGCCAAACAAATCAGCTGTAAGTTCTGCATTTATAGATTCTAGGACTTCTACTGCAATATCTGTAGCTTCCATTTTAATCACATCAACAATTATTTTGTTAACACGAAATTAATTTTAGTTATGTTGGGAAATCAGAATAAAAATCAAGGAGACTTCAATTTAAAAAAACACATAACCACATACACTCGACATTGGATTTGGTTTATTTTAAGTTGTATTATTTGTTTTACGTTAGCTTTTTTCAAGTTAAGATATACAACTCCAGAATACAATGCCTATGCTAAAATAATGATATTAGACGAGGAGAATTCTTCTGCTCCAGCTAATAACGTGTTGAAAGATTTAAAAAAATTCTCTGGTGGCAATAATACAAAGGTAGAAGACGAAATAGAGGTTTTAAAATCTAGGAGTTTAATGGAGAGTGTTGTAAAAAAGTTAGATTTAAATATTCAGTATTCTATCGAGGGAAGGTTTCACAATACACAATTCTTCCCAAATTCAAAATCCCCGATCAAAATCAATTTCATAGAATCAGACTCTATAGTCTATTCATCTAAGCTAAGTATTAATTTAGAAATTATTTCTAACACAGATTTTAATTATAACTTTAAAAAAGATGAACCACTCCAAAAAGGATCTTTTGGTAGAAGTATTGATTCTTCAATTGGAAGTTTAGTAGTTACTCCTAGAGAAAAAGATATTTCTGCTTATATAGGACAAAGAATATTCGTTAACATAAATCCAACTTATAAAATAGCTGAATGGTATTCTGGAAAAGTAGCAGTAGCTCAAGCGGCTGAATTTTCTAAAATAATAAATTTATCTTTAAATGACGCTTCTCCTTTAAAAGCGAAAATGGTAATTGATACTCTTATTGCAGAATATAATAGAATGTCTATTAGGGAGAAAAATAAAAAAGCTAAAAATACTGCTGATTTTATTGATGAAAGGGTAAACCTTATTGCATCAGATTTATCAGAAGCAGATGATAAAATTGAGCAGTTTAAAACTGGTAATAAGCTAACTAATATTGTTTCAGAAGCTGATTTATATATAAAATCTAATGCACAAGCAGAGAGAGATTTAGATGCAAAAAGAACTGAATTAAACAAGTTAAATTATGTAAAGAATATTATTGATGAAGATGATTCTTCATTTTCTCGTATCCCTGAGAATATAGGTTTTGAAAATAACTCAACGAATTTAACAGCCCAAAAATACAACGAGCTTTTAGGAGATAGAGATAGATTATTGAAAAGCTCTAACGAGAAAAATCCTGTAATAGTAAATTTAGATCAACAGCTTGAGAATCTAAAAAATAGTTTAAGGCAAAGTATTGATAATTCTTACAAATCTATTTCTTTTGAAATAAGAAGTCTAGAAAACACTTCTAGTAAACTTAATTCAAAAATATTTGCAGTACCAGGTCAAGTTAGAAAGTCTAGAGATATTGAAAGAGAACAAGCAACAAAAGAATCTTTGTATCTTTATCTTTTAGAAAAACGAGAAGAAGCTGCAATTTCTTTAACATCAACTTCTCCAAATGCTCAAATTATTGATAATGCATATGGAAGTGGTATGCCCGTATCTCCAAAGAAAAGTATAGTATATCTTGCATCAATTATATTGGGTTTGTTAATTCCATTTGGAATAATATACACAAAAGACTTTTTAGATAATAAAGTTCATAATAAAGAGGATTTAGTCAACACTTTACAAGGTATAACCGTTCTTGGTGAAATACCAAGATTAACAAAAAGAGATAAGCTACTTATTGAAAAAAACGATCGTTCAATTTTATCTGAATCTTTTAGAATTATTAGAACAAACGCCGATTATATTCGTAAAGGTAGAAAAGTTGAAAATTACAATAATGTAATTTTTGTTACATCTACTATAAATGGCGAAGGTAAATCGTTTTTTAGTATGAATATGGCTTTAACTATGGCAAATACAGGAAAAAAAGTTTTAGTTATTGGAGCAGATGTAAGAAATCCACAGATTTTCCCAGCTATAAAAAAAGCATTGAACACTAAAGAAATAAAGAATGGACTCACTGAATTTTTGGTTGATGATACCATTAACGTAAAAGACGTGGTAAATACACATTTAATAAACGATATTAAGGTAGATGTTTTATTATCTGGTAAAGTACCACCTAATCCTGCTGAGTTATTAATGGGCGATAGGGTTAAGGAGTTGTTCGATAACGTATCGCAAGAATACGATTACGTAATTGTAGATACAGCCCCTTCAATGCTAGTTACCGATACTATATTAATTAGTCAGTATGCTGGACACACCATATATCTTACAAGAGCAAATTATACTGAGAAAGAGATATTAAATTTTGCTAAAGAATTACACGACGATAAGAAATTGAATGGTATGATGTTAGTGGTAAACGATGTTAAACAATCAAACTTTGGCTATGGTGCCAAATACGGGTACTATGGAACACCACCAAAAAAACGATGGTTTTCATTTGGAAAATCATAAAAACAAAAACGCCCGTTACACTAGTTTAACGGGCGTTTTTGTATCATATACTCATTGCTTATTCTAGGTAAAATTGAAAGGCTTCTATAATAAGAGATTCTTCTACTAAGCAATCAATTTTTGTTTTCCCTATATCTTCTAGTAAAACAAAATTTATATTACCATGTGAGTTCTTTTTATCGTACTTAAGGAGTTCTAGTATTGGTTTGTAATCACTGTCTTCAAACTCAACTTTACCGTAATACTTTCGCAGTAACGTTTTAATGCTTTGTGTTTTTTGTTGAGGAAAACCAACTAATTTTTCAGATATGTAGAGTGCTAGCACCATGCCTATGGCTATAGCTTCACCATGTAATAAATCGGTTTTATGTGTATTGCTTAAAAAATAAGATTCTATGGCGTGTCCTAATGTGTGTCCGAAATTTAAGGTTTTTCTCAATCCATTTTCAAACGGGTCTGCATCTACTACAGCTTTTTTTATAAGTACAGATTCATAAATTAAAGCATCTAGATCCTTTAATGTTAATTCAGAAAAATTGGTAAATTTATTCCAATAAGTTTCATTGCTTATTAATCCATGTTTTAGCATTTCAGCTAATCCAGACCGCATTTGTTCCGGTGGTAACGTATCTAAAAACTTAGTATCTATTAACACCATGTCTGGGGTGCTTATAACGCCTATTTGGTTTTTTAAGGTACCCAAGTCAACTCCTGTTTTTCCACCAACCGATGCATCTACCATGGCTAATAATGAGGTTGGAATGTTAATGTAGGCAATACCTCTTTTAAATGTAGACGCTACAAAACCACCCAAATCTGTAACCACACCGCCTCCAATATTTATTAACAAACTCTTTCTGTCGCCATCTAACTCTGACAAAGAATTCCAAACGCCAACGCATGTATCTATAGTTTTATGTATTTCTCCAGCTTCAATTTCTATAACCTCAATATTGTTCGCATGTTCTAAATTAGAAAGAAAGTAAGGCAAACAACACTCGTGGGTATTACTATCAACAAGAATAAATATTTTAGAAAAATTATGCTGTTTTATGTGCTGGTTTATAGCGGGGTAGCCTGCTTTATTAAAATGAATAATGCCGTTATTTGCTGTTATGGAATCCATAAATATATTTGCTTATTTCGAATGCGAAATTAAGGAGATTTTAACAAAATTGGTAGTCTGAGTATAATTATATTTGTGAAAAATATTGGAATGATTAATAGGAATACCTTTGATGATACTAAGATAGCGTTTAGTCTTAAAAATGATTCTGAACTAGAGCGCGCTTATTTTTTATTTAAAATGATATCTGTTGAACCTTTGGTGAGAATAGGTAAAGTTGCTACTAATTTTGCCATTAAAGCTAATTTGCCAATAGAAGGTTTAATTAGGGCTACTGTTTTCGATCATTTTTGTGGTGGAGTTAACGAGGAAGACTGCCTACCGGTGATTAATAAAATGTATGAAAAAGGAGTAAGTTCTGTTTTAGATTATTCTGTAGAAGGTAAGGAGAGTGAAAAGGAATTTGATAATGCCTTAAAAACCGTACTAAATATTATAGAATTTGCCAAAGCTTTAGATGCTATACCTATTGCGGTTTTTAAACCCTCAGGTTTTGGTCGTTTTAAATTATATGAAAAGAAAAATAATGGTGTAGATTTAAATGCAGATGAATTGAAAGAATGGGAGCGGGTAGAGGCAAGATTCGAAGCGGTTTGCAAAAAAGCTAAAGCTTATGATGTAGCAGTTTTAATTGATGCCGAGGAAAGTTGGATACAAGATGCCGTTGATGCTTTGGTAACCAAGATGATGAAAATTTATAATACTGAAAAACCAATAGTTTTTAATACACTACAAATGTATAGGCACGATAGAATGGCTTTTTTAAAAAAGGAGCATGCTATGGCTAAAAGAGAAGGCTACTATTTAGGTTACAAGTTAGTAAGAGGCGCCTACATGGAAAAAGAAAACGATAGGGCAAAGGAAAAAAAGTACGAGTCGCCAATTTGTAAAAGTAAGCAGGCTACCGACGAAAATTTTAATGACGCCTTACAATATATGATTAATCATTTAGACTGCATGTCTATTTTTGCAGGTACGCATAATGAGAATAGCTCTTACTTGCTAATGGAGCTAATGGAAGAAAAACATATTTTAAATAACGATCCGCGAATTTGGTTTGGACAACTATATGGTATGAGCGATCATATTAGTTTTAATCTATCGCATTTAGGCTATAATGTAGCGAAATATATGCCATTTGGCCCCGTAAAGGATGTTATGCCGTATTTAATAAGGCGTGCTGAAGAAAACACCTCGGTAGCAGGACAAACAGGAAGGGAACTTGCTTTAATTAAAAAAGAAAAAGAAAGACGTAAAAACGCTTAAGTAGTGCACATTTCTAAAAGAATTTCTCTCAAGTCATCAATATGTGTAGAATTATGTACTTTATAAAGTTTTTCTAGATTAGGGCTTAGCGCTTTTTTGTTTTCTATAAATAATATATCGCTTTCATCAGAAGGTATTAACGTTTCATAATCATTTATAATCGTTTCATGAAGTTTCTCTCCTTGGGACAATTCAGAAACTTCAATTTTAGTTGTTGCACTTTTTTTAAAAATAGCAATTAGCGCATTTGCTAGATCTATTATTTTAATGGGTTCTCCCATGTTAAAAGACACTTTACTATAGCCAGACATATTTAATTTTGATAATTTTAAAATTAAGCAGTACGCTTTGTCTTTATCTATAAACAGTCGTGTAGCATCTTTGTTGGTAATTGTTATTTGCTCGCCTTTATTAAGCTGTTTTATAAATAAAGGAACTACGGAACCATTGGATCCAAATATGTTACCAAACCTAGCCGAAATAAATTTAGTTGGTGTTGCATGTTTATCCAAACCCAACAAGTAATTTTCTGCAATACATTTAGTCATACCCATTATACCCACTGGGTTTACGGCTTTATCGGTAGAAATGAAAATAAACCGTTTTGAATTATAACTTAAGGCTAGTTCAGAGAGTGTTTTTGTGGCAAAAATATTAGTTTTAATGGCTTCAAAAGCATTATTTTCTACTATAGAAACGTGTTTACAGGCTGCTGTATGATAAATAAGAGTAGGTCTATATGTTTCAAAAATATGTGTGATACGCGGTTTATCTTTTACATCAGCTATTACAAACGCTATATCTTTTGTAGTTTTGGTATCTACATCTTGCTTTAAAAAAAACAGAGGCGTCTCCGCATTATCAATTAAAATGAGTTTTTTAAATTTACAATGTATTAATTGATGCGTTAAACCGCTGCCAATAGATCCTGCAGCTCCTGTTATTAGAATTGTTTCTTCTGAAAAATCGTATTGGTTATTTTTATGAACTATTGGACTACTAGAATTTAGAAGTCCAGAGTTTTCCAATAATTGTTTTATCCTTTTAAAAATAAGGGCATCCATTAAGATAAATTATTATAGTACATGGAAAAGTATTAATAATACGATATTCCAAGGTCGTTAAAATAATTACTTAGCTACAACCCTATATATTGTTATAAATATTAGTTTTAAATCTAATAGAAAATTTCTTTTTTTAAGGTAAAGCTTGTTAAAACGAAGTTTATCAGGAATAATGGAATTTATAAAATAATCCTCTGGATCTTTAGCTTTTTTCAACAACTCTACTTCATTTCTATATTCTAAGGAGGCAAGCCCAGTTATACCAGGTCTTAGTTTAAAAATCACTAAATCTTCAGGTTTATAAAAGTTTACATAATATCTTAACTCTGGTCTGGGGCCTACAAAACTCATATCTCCCTTAATAATATTTATAAGTTGTGGAAACTCATCAATTTTATATTTTCTTAAAAAAAATCCAACTTTGGTAACTCTAGCGTCGTTATCCCCTATAGTTAATAATCCCTTTTTTTGAGATTTAACAAACATGGTTCTAAACTTATAAATTTTAAATGTTTTTTGATGTTGTCCAACACGTTCCTGGATAAACAAAACAGGACCTTTAGAATCGATTTTAATACTAATTGCAATGAGTAATAGGAGCGGAAAGAGTACAACTAAACCTAGTAATGCAAAAACAAAATCGAATACGCGTTTTATCATTTTTGAAAGGATACATTTAGTATTTTAACAATACTATCACAATTTTCAACAGATATTTCAATGTCTTTTTCGTTCAGTTTATTCTCAATTATGTAAATGCCGCAAGGTTCTTGCCTTGGAGTGCTTTTAGAAAAGTTTATATCTCCAGATTTTAGCAACGCACTAATATTAGCGCTGTCTAAAACGTTTAGGATAGTGTTTGAATATTTAAAAGGTTTGGAGTTGATATTTTTTAAAACCCTTGCTTCAGGGCCGTAGGCACAGGACGTTTTTTTTCCGTTCAAAAAAAAAGCCAAAATAATTAACCCTAGTGAAAATCCGCCTAAGTAGTAGCCTATGCGCTGTATTAGTTTCATTTAAAATAGTTGCGTTGGGTATGGCAGATTAAAAAATTAAAAGGTTTATATCGCTGTGTTTTAAATCAAACCATTCACCAACAGATTTGTTTGTTAGAATACCGTGGTAAAAGTACAACCCATTTTTTAAACCTTTATCAAATCTTAAAGAATTTTCTATACCACCGTCTTCGGCAATTTTCATTAAATAAGGTGTAAAAATATTGCTTATAGAAATTGAGGCACTTCTGGAATACCGGGCAGGTATATTGGGCACACAATAATGTATTACCCCATGTTTAACAAATGTTGGTTCTATATGCGATGTTACCTCACTAGTTTCAAAACAGCCACCCATATCAATACTCACATCAATTACTACAGCACCTTTTTTCATGTTCTGAACCATACTTTCAGTAACCACTATTGGTGCTCTGTTAATGCCTCTTACGGCGCCAATAACGACATCGCATCGCTTTAAGGCTTTCAGCAGATTTTTAGGTTGAATAGTTGAAGTAAATAACGATCTTCCTAAGTTAGTTTGAATACGCCTAAGTTTAGAGATAGAATTATCAAACACCTTAATACCAGCACCAAGCCCAATAGCACTTCTTGCAGCATATTCGCCAACAGTACCTGCACCCAAAATAACAACCTCAATAGGTGGTACGCCACTAATATTGCCTAACATTAAACCAGCACTATCTTTTCCTTTTGATAATAATTCTGATGCTATCAATACAGATGCAGTACCAGCAATTTCACTTAACGAGCGAACCGCAGGATAAGTGCCAGCTTCATCTTTTATAAATTCGAATGCTAAGGCAGTAATGCGTTTGGCAGCTAGCGTTTCAAAATACTTTTTGGTTTGTGTTTTTAGTTGCAAAGCTGAAATTAATATTGCTTGCGGGTTCATAAGTTTTATTTGCTCCAAACTTGGTGGTTCCACTTTAAGCACCATGGGGCAAGCATATACCTTAGATGTATCGCTAGAAATTTCTGCCCCTGCCTCACTATAATCTTTATCACTAAATCTCGCCCCTTTACCCGCGCCAGATTCCATTAATACTTTATGGCCATTACTTACTAAAGCAGAGACAGCATCTGGTGTTAAGCATATACGGTTTTCTTGGTAGGTTGTTTCTTTAGGAACACCTATAAAAAGTTGGCGCTTATGCTTAAAAATTTCTAGTTTTTCTTCTTGGGGAAGTAGTTGTTGCTTTGTAAAGGGCGACAAGGATTGCGACATGGTTAATAGTATTTAATAAAATTGAAATTACAAATATTTTTGGGTTTACAAATGTTTTGAATACTAATTATTTATCAATCTAAAATATGAGTAGTTGGCTTGTAAGAAATTATTTTAAACACAATACGGTATTCGCATATCATTTTTTAATTTAATTATCATAGTTTTGTATTGTACATATTGCTTATGCCTACAAAGTTTATATCTCTTTTTTTATTGCTATTATCTTTTTTAGGATTCTCTCAAACCTATACGGTTGAAGGGATTGTAAAAGACCAAGCGTATACCCCCATAGCCTATGCTAATATTATCTTGGAGGATGCTGAAAATGAGAATTTATTATTAGGCACCACTACAGACGAACAAGGTTTTTTTAAGTTTAATGATCTAAAACCTAAAGTTTATAATTTGACAATAAGTTTTTTGGGGTTCGAAAAATTTTCAACCAAAATAAACTTACTCGGTAATGTAAATTTAAAAACGGTAATTCTAGAAGAGCAAAAAGAAACGCTTGATGCTGTTGTAGTATCAGCAAAACGCCCTACAGTAAAGCGTTTAGTAGACCGTCTTGTTTTTAATGTTGAAAATTCTACACTTTCTAATAGTAATGTGTTAGATGTGCTTAAGCATACACCGGGTGTTATTGTAAGAGATGGCTCTATTTCTGTAAAAAACACACCTCCTGTGGTTTATATTAACGACAGAAGGGTGCATCTGTCGGCTGATGAAGTACAGCAATTATTAGAAGGAACTCCCGCTAATAATATAAAATCTATAGAGGTTATTACAAATCCGCCTGCTAAGTACGATGCCGAAGGTGGTGCGGTTCTTAATATAAAAACTAGTAAAAACATTATTGCAGGCTACCATGGGAGTGTTTTTGGTAGTTATAACCAAGGATTTCAATTTCCTAAGTACGCCTTAGGTACCAGTCATTTTTTTAAATCACAAAAATTGACTGCCTATATAAACTATAACATAAGTCCACGAAAGGATTTTAGAAATAATTTAGAGGACATTAATTTTATTGAAAATAACAACACAGTATCTAGTTGGGAGACAGATTATAATAGGGATAGAGAGTCTGCCAACCAAAATATAACGGGTACCATAAACTACGATTTTAACGATAAAAACAGCTTAAACTTTTCTGCAAACACTTTAATAGCACCAAGAGCGAATTCTATAACCAGTGTGAATAGTTTAACCGAAGTTTTTGGAGCTAGTAAAGTATTAGATTCTTCGTTTAGAACATTGAATAATTTGGTTTCAGAAAAATTTAACCTTGCGTTTTCGCTAGGATATATTCATAAATTTGAAAGAGAAGATGAGCAAATTTCAATAGATTTACATCATACTAGTTATGATTTTTCTGAATTTCAGAATGTAGATACAGACTATTTTTTACCACAAGCATCTTCGTCTTTTAGAGAAAATAGGTTTCAAACATTTTCCAATCAGAATATTCAACTAACCACAGGGCAAATAGATTATGTCCTACCATCTGATAATGGTTCTGTGTTTGAAGCTGGTATAAAGGCCGTTAGTATAAATTCAGATAACGTTTTAGACCAATTTTTATTTAATAATGGTAATAGGGAAGAAGATATAAACAATTCTGATATTTTTATTTACGATGAAAAAAATTATGCAGGATATGTAAGTTATGAAAAAGACTGGGAACAATGGAGTTTAAAGGCAGGCTTAAGAGTAGAGCGGACTGAAACCAAAGGGGAGTCGTTATTATCTAATTCAATAAATACCAATAATTACACGAATTTATTTCCTTCGTTTTATGTGTTGAATAGACTAAAAAATGATGACGAAATATATCTTAGTTACAATAAACGTATCTATAGACCAAGGTATAGAGAGTTAAATCCTTTTAAATATTACTTAAATGATAATGCCTATATAACAGGAGACCCAGGTTTACTGCCCGAAATAGATGATAGTTTTATTTTAGGATACACTATAAATAGTACCTATACTTTTGAACTCTATTATCGTTATGAAAAAAATCCAACCTTAGAGCTACCTATTCAAGATAACGAAAACAGATTGCTTAAAAATATATTTACCAATATAGACCATAACGAATCTTATGGCTTAGATTTTACAACATATACAGGTATTACCAAGAGCTGGAATCTTTATGTGTTATCGTCTTTGTTTTATTATGAAAACAACTTTTTTGCAGTTGGTACAAATAATGAACTTGTAAGTAATGAAAGATGGTCTGTATATGCAAACGTTATAAATTATTTTAGTTTCCTAGAGGATAATAGTTTAACCGCCGATATTGGTGTAGACTATATTAGTTCTTTATTTTTAGGCCCAAGTGAAATAAGCGGAAGGTTAGGGGTAGATATTAATGTAAACAAAACATTTTGGAATAATAGAGCCTCGTTAAACATAGGTGTAAGAGACCTATTTAACACAAGAAATTTTACACAAACCACAAAATACTTAAACCAAGATTGGTTTGTTGATAGCAATATGGAAAACAGGCTATTAGTAGTTGGGTTTAATTATAAATTTGGCAACTACAGGCTTAATGTTAAGAAAGACGATATAGACCTAATTGAGCGCGATAGATTAGAAAAAGAATAATGATTTGTACATTATAATTTAGTATGCTCTAAAAATATTGCTTAATTTTTTCCCAGAAGTTTTTTGGGGATATTTTAAATTCCGCTTCAAGTTCCTCAAGCGATTTAGAAGCTTCATTTATTTTATTAAAAATTCTAGCTCTTATCAAATATATAGAAGGTACAATAATAGCCATGATTGGAATCATATAATAAAAATGCATTTCATCAAATACTCCAGCTCCATCATTATATATAGATATTATTTGATAAATATACATAAAAATTGGAACTATTAATGCATGGTACCACCAATGTCTATTGGTGAAAAACCAAATTAGTAATAACATCAGAGGTACAGCTTTACCAGTAAAAATCCACATAGCATAATTAGCTGATTCCCAATCCCCACTATCATAAGAAAATAAAAAAGTGTTCCAAACTCTTTCGTTTGGAACACTCTGGTATAAATTGAATAGGAAAGGAGTAACAGCTAACAATGTAGCTATAATACTACCTAATACTAAACTTTTTTTACTAACCTTTGGTTGGGATTTTACCAAGTTTTCTTTCAATTTTTGCTGTCTGTTCTTCATTTTGATCAAATGAGTTAGCTGTATTAGCTAAAAACAACATACCTCCGAAAATTGCTGCTGCAATTACATACTTTTTAATTTTCATTTCTTTAAGGGATTTAATTAATTAATTATCCCAAATGTATATAATGACTACGATAGCGAATGTGCTAAAATGTTAAAATTATGTTAAAAACGCTGTTTTTTAAAATTCTTGCTGTGGCTTTCCCGTAATCTTAATTAAAAAGTGGAAGTTATGTTGGTTTATGCATATAATTTTTGCTTTTCGCTTAAATTTATATTTTAATTTTTTACTTTAATTGTTCTTAGATGCTTCGTTTTTTCTTCTAAAAAAACTTCAGAAAAATCATTTTCTAAAATAGGCTTAATTACATCTGGCCATTCTATTATAATCCAATTTCCTGAGTACAAATACTCTTCAATACCAAAACTATAGGCTTCTTCAATATCTTGTATTCTATACAAATCAAAATGATATAGCAAACCATCTTTAATTTTGTACTCATTTACAATTGAAAAGGTTGGACTACTAACATCATCTTCACCGCCTAAAGCTTTAGTTATGCTTTTTACAAGTGTAGTTTTTCCAACTCCCATTGCACCTTGCAATAAAACAATTTTAGAATCTAAAATGTTAATTAGCTTTTCTGCGACTTCATTCGCTTCATGTAAAGCATAGGTTGTGTTCAATTCCTCCATTCAATTATAAGCAATATTACATATAAAATTTTAAAAAAACTAATAAAAAGTGTATTTCGTCGATGTTTTTTGTATTACAAAGATTTATTTAGGGTTAAAGACTACAAAAGGGATTATCATTTCTTCTAAAGATACACCACCGTGTTGGTAAGTATTTCTGTAATAGCTTACATAGTGATTGTAATTATTTGGGTAAGCAAAAAACAAATCTCCTTTGGCAAAAATAAAAGAACTACTCATATTTATACTAGGCAAATGTATATCTTTTGGGCTATCTGCTAGTAGCACGTCTTTTTTATCAAAAGTTAAGCTTCTACCAGTTTTATAACGCAGATTTAAACTGGTATCTCTATCTCCAATAACCTTAGATGGGTTTTTTACGTTTATGGTACCATGATCTGTCGTTAAAATAAGTTTAAAGCCTAAGTGTTGCGCTTGTTGTATCATTTCTAAAAGCGGTGAGTTTTTAAACCAACTTAAGGTAAGCGATCTGTACGCTTTATCGTTAGAGGCTAATTCTTTTACAACTTCCATTTCGGTTTTAGAATGCGATAGCATATCTACAAAATTGTATACCACAACAGTTAAGTCGTTGTTTTTTAAAGATTTAAAATTATCTACTAATTTCTTGCCATTTTTTAAATTAGTTATTTTATGGTATTCGTAGTTTAAGTGCGTTAATCCTAACCGTTGCATTTGTGTATCTAAAAAATCTGCTTCATGTAAATTTTTCCCACCTTCATCAGTATCGTTTTTCCAATATTGCGGATATAATTTTTCCATTTCACTAGGCATCAACCCAGAAAAAATAGCGTTTCTGGCATACTGGGTTGCTGTTGGTAAAATACTAAAGAAAGCACTTTCTTGTTCCTTTTTGTAGTAATTGTTAATAATGGGCTCAAAAACTTTCCATTGGTCGTACCTTAAATTATCTACTACAACCAAAAGCGTAGGTTGTTCGTTACTTAATTGGGGCACTATTTTTTCCTTAAATAAGGTATGCGACATTATTGGAGCACGAGCGTCTCTACTAAACCAATTGGGATAATTTTTATCTATAAATTTCCCAAATTGGATGTTAGCCTCTGTTTTTTGTGATTCTAAAATTTCGAACATACCAGCATCTTCAATATCCTCTAACTGAATTTCCCAATAGATTAATTTCTGATAAAGATTAACCCAATCTTCATAGGAGTTTACCATGGCCAAATCCATAGCTATTTTTCTAAATTCTTGTTGATAATTGGATGTTGTTTTTTCAGAAACTAATCTAGAATGGTCTAAATTCTTTTTTAAACTCAGTAAAATTTGGTTAGGATTTACAGGTTTTATTAAATAATCGGCAATTTTATTGCCAATAGCTTCTTCCATAATATACTCTTCCTCGCTCTTAGTAATCATTACTACAGGAATACTATCTTTTTTTTCCTTTATTTCGTTTAGTGTTTCTAGACCAGTAAGCCCTGGCATATTCTCGTCAAGAAAAACAATATCAAAATTATTATCTTCAATAATATCTATAGCTTCGGTACCGCTATTGCATGTTGTTACCTTATAATTTTTCTTTTCAAGAAATAAAATATGGGGTTTTAGTAAATCTATTTCGTCATCAACCCAAAGTATATTAATCATGTTGTTTCTATTTTATGTTGCGATGTCCAAATTTTGGACTTCATATATTTATATTTGTAAAAAATAATGTAAACATTTAAAGCTTGAATAAACTTAAAATATTAAACGACCCAATTTACGGATTTATTACCATTCCAAATTCGTTAATTTTCGATCTTATTCAGCATAAATATTTTCAACGCTTAAGGCGAATTACGCAAATGGGTATGTCTTATTTGGTGTACCCTGGTGCACACCATACAAGATTTCACCATGCTATTGGCTGTGTATATTTAATGCAAAAGGCGGTGAATGTGCTTCGTTATAAAGGGGTTACAATATCTAAAGAAGAAGAGGAAGCACTTTATATTGCCATTTTGTTACACGATATTGGCCATGGGCCATTTTCGCATGCTATGGAACACAGTATTGTAAATGGTGTGTCTCACGAGCAAATTTCGTTGCTATTTATGGAACGTTTAAATGAAGAATTTAACGGAAGTTTAACGCTAGCCATTAACATATTTAAGGGAAAATACGAACGTTCTTTTATGTGTCAACTTATTTCCAGTCAACTGGATATTGACAGGGCAGACTATTTAAAACGCGATAGTTTTTACACAGGAGTTGCCGAGGGCAATGTAAATAGCGAGCGTTTAATTACCATGCTTAATGTAGTAGATGATAATTTAGTTGTAGAGGAAAAGGGCATTTACAGTGTTGAAAAATTTATAATTGCCCGCCGTTTTATGTATTGGCAGGTGTATTTGCATAAAACCGGTTTGGTTGCCGAACAACTATTAATGCGTGTGTTATCTAGAGCCAAGGAATTAACCAAAAAAGGTGTAAGCTTAGATGCTAGTAACGCTTTGAAGTATTTTTTGAATAATGATATTTCTATTGAAAATTTTACAAACACTACGCTCGATATTTTTTACGAGTTAGATGATTACGACATTATTTCTGCCATGAAACTTTGGAAGAATAATGACGATTTTGTGTTAAGTAATCTATGCGAAATGATTATAAATAGGGAATTGTTGAAAATTAAAATAAAAAATAAGCCAGTTAAGACAAACAATTTAGAAAAACATATAGATAAGTTAGTATCGACTCATAATATTTCTAAAGCAGAAGCAAAATATTTTGTGTTCTCTGGCGACATATACAATCAAGCCTACCAAACTAAAAAGCAAAACATTAACATATTGCACAAATCTGGAAAAATACAGGATATTGTAAAAGCTACAGATCATTTAAACCTAAAAGCCTTATCAAAACCTGTTACTAAGTACTACATATGTCACCCCAAATAAATGGTATAGGTTATAATTTGTGTTTTAAAATTGTTTACAATCGTAGAATATCTTAAATAACAGCACGTTATAACTTTGGTACATTTTTCCTATTTTTGCTCAAATTAATAAAATACAACTAACTCAACACGTGTGAAATTCACAGCACAACAAATAGCAGATATTTTAGAAGGAGATATTGTTGGAGATGCAAATATTAAAGTATCAAAACTTGCAAAAATTGAAGAAGGTGTAGAAGGGTCTTTAACCTTTTTGGCAAATCCCAAATACACCTCTTATATTTATTCCACTAAAGCTTCAATTACTATAGTTAACAAAACTTTTGAACCTGAAGAAAATATTAAAACTACCTTAATTAAGGTAGAGGATGCTTACAAATCGTTTTCTAAACTTTTAGAATATTACAATCAAGTTAAACTTAATAAGTTTGGAGTAGAACAACCATCGTTTATAGCAGAGTCTTCCTCTCATGGAGCTCATATTTACATTGGCGCGTTTTCCTATATTGGAGAAAATGTAAAAATAGGCGATAATGTAAAAATATTTCCTAATTCATACATTGGCGATAATGTAAAAATCGGGGACAATACTATAGTTTTTGCGGGCTCAAAAATATATTCAGAATGTATAATAGGCAATAATTGCGTTATTAATTCTGGTGCAATTATAGGAGCCGATGGTTTTGGTTTTGCACCAAACGAAAAGGGCGAATACCAAAAGGTACCACAAACAGGCAATGTTATTTTAGAGGATTTTGTTGATGTAGGCGCAGCTACAACCATAGATAGGGCCACTTTGGGTTCTACCATTATACGAAGAGGCGTTAAACTAGATAACCAAATTCAAATAGCACATAATGTTGAAATTGGCAAAAACACCGTAATTGCAGCACAAACAGGTATAGCAGGTTCAACAAAAATTGGCGAAAATTGTCAAATAGGTGGGCAAGTAGGTATCGTTGGTCACATTGTTATAGGAAACAATGTTAAAATACAAGCACAATCTGGAATTGGTAGAAATGTAAAAGATAACGAGGTATTACAAGGTTCGCCAGCATTTGCTTACGCAGATTATAATAAGTCTTATGTACATTTTAAAAACCTGCCTAAAATGGTCAAAAAATTTAACGATATAGAAAAAAGCTATGGCAATAGTTAATACAGAGAACAAGCAAAAAACTATAAAGAATGAAGTGTCGCTAACAGGGGTTGGCTTACACACTGGTAAAAATGTAACTTTAACTTTTAAACCTGCTACTGCTAATTTTGGATTAGCTTTTAAGCGCGTAGACTTAGAAGGCGCTCCAGTAATTGAAGCCGATGCCAATTATGTAACCAATACACAACGAGGTACCTGTTTAGAAAAAAATGGTGTTGTTATTCAAACCTCAGAGCATGTACTCGCAGCTCTAGTAGGTTTAGATATTGATAATGCAATAATAGAACTAAACGCTTCTGAACCTCCAATTATGGACGGTTCTTCTAAATTTTTTATTGAAGCTCTTGAAAAGGCCGGTATTGTAGAATTAGATGCCACAAGAGAAGAGTTTGTAGTTTCTGATGTTATTTCGTACACCGATGAAGAAAGTGGCAGTGAAATTTTAGTAATGCCAGCTAAAGAGTATCAAATAACTACGATGGTAGATTTTGGAACTAAAGTTTTAGGAACTCAAAATGCTACGTTAAACCAGATTTCAGACTTTAAGGATGAAATTGCAAACTCAAGAACTTTTAGTTTTTTACATGAAATTGAAATGCTTTTAGAGCATGGATTAATAAAAGGGGGAGACTTAAATAATGCTATTGTTTATGTAGATAAACCATTGTCTCCCGAAACCATGGACAAACTGCGTGCTGCTTTTAAGAAAGACAATATTGCGGTTAAACCCAATGGTATTTTAGATAATTTAACGTTGCACCACCCAAACGAAGCTGCAAGACACAAATTATTGGATGTTCTTGGAGATTTAGCTTTGGTTGGCACAAGAATTCGTGGAAAAGTAATTGCTAACAAACCAGGGCATTTTGTAAATACCCAATTTGCAAAAAAGCTTTCCAAGCTCATAAAAAACGAGCGTCGCAATAATGTTCCCAAGATAGATTTGAATCAAGAGCCTTTAATGGATGTTACTCAAATAATGGACATGCTACCTCACAGACAACCTTTCTTGTTATTAGATAAGGTTTTTGAACTTACCGACCACCATGTTGTTGGCATGAAGAACGTAACTATGAATGAGGAGTTCTTTAAAGGGCATTTTCCTGGAGCACCTGTAATGCCTGGGGTTTTAATAGTTGAAGCCATGGCACAAACAGGCGGTATTTTGGTTTTAAGTACGGTACCAGACCCTGAGAATTATTTAACGTTTTTCATGAAAATGGATAAAGTTAAGTTTAAAAGAAAGGTAAGCCCTGGCGATACATTAATTTTTAAATGTTCATTAATTACACCAATACGTAGAGGAATTTGTCATATGCAAGGTTATGCCTATGCCAATGGTAAATTATGTGCAGAGGCAGAACTAATGGCGCAAATTTCTAAAGTAAAATAATTAAAAGGTAAAACATGAATCAACCGTTAGCATACGTACACCCAGGTGCAAAAATTGCAAAAAACGTAGTAATTGAGCCATTTACAACAATTCACAACAATGTAGTAATTGGTGAGGGCACATGGATAGGCAGTAACGTAACCATAATGGAAGGTGCGCGTATTGGTAAAAACTGTAATATTTTCCCCGGCTCTGTAATTTCTGCTGTCCCCCAAGATTTAAAATATAATGATGAGGACACCATTGTTCAAATAGGAGATAATGTAACCATTAGGGAATGTGTAACTATAAACCGCGGTACTGCAGATAGAATGAAAACTGTGGTAGGTAACAATTGTTTAATAATGGCATATTGCCACATAGCACACGATTGTATTGTGGGTAATAACTGTATTTTTTCTAATAACAGTACACTTGCTGGCCATATTACAATTGGAGATTATGTGGTTTTAGCAGGTATGACGGCTGTTCATCAGTTTGTGTCTATTGGTAACCACGCGTTTGTTACAGGTGGTTCTTTGGTAAGAAAAGATGTGCCTCCGTATGTTAAAGCTGCAAGAGAACCTTTGTCTTACGTAGGTATTAACTCAGTAGGCTTAAGACGAAGAGGGTTTACAACCGATAAAATAAGAGAAATTCAGGATATCTTCAGGATATTATATCAAAAAAATTATAACAATACCCAAGCTTCAGAAATTATTGAAGCAGAAATGGAGGCCACTCCAGAACGTGATGAAATTCTTCAGTTCATTAAGAACTCTCATCGTGGTATTATGAAAGGATATTTTAAATCAAATTAAATAAATGGCAACAACATCAGATATACGAAACGGATTATGTATTAGGTACAACAATGATATTTACAAAATCATTGAGTTTTTACATGTGAAACCGGGAAAAGGACCAGCATTTGTAAGAACAAAATTAAAAAGTGTAACCAACGGAAAAGTTATAGATAATACCTTTTCTGCAGGACATAAATTGGATGATGTACGTGTAGAAACTCATAAATTTCAGTATCTATATAACGATGGCGAGTTCTACCACTTTATGAATGAAGCAGATTACACACAAATTCGTTTGTTAGAAGCAGCTTTAGACAGACCAGACCTAATGAAAGAAGGTGAAATAGTTACGGTAATTATTAATTCTGAAGATAACATGCCACTTTCTGTTGAAATGCCAGCAAGTGTTATTTTAGAAGTAACCCATACAGAACCTGGTGTTAAAGGAAATACAGCAACTAACGCCACAAAACCTGCAACAGTAGAAACTGGCGCTACCGTTAATGTGCCCTTGTTTATTAACGAAGGCGACAAGATTAAAATAGAAACCGATAAGGGCACTTATAAAGAGCGCGTTAAGGAATAGTTAAGTGGGGCAGTTCCTATACGTTTTTTACTATAAACTCAAGATAGTCAACTGAATACTAATATATGAAGTTTCCAAAACCACAAACCTTAAAAGAAATTGCGCGATTAATTGATTGCGATTTTGTTGGCGATAAAGATTTTCCCGTATTGGGAATGAACGAGATACACGTGGTTCAACCCGGGGATATTGTTTTTGTGGATCATCCAAAGTATTACGATAAGGCGTTACAATCGGCGGCAACAATTGTTTTAATTAATAAAAAAGTAGATTGCCCAGAAGGAAAGGCGCTCTTGGTAAGTGACGATCCGTTTAGAGAATTTAATAAGCTCACAGAGTATTTTAAACCTTTTAGACCTTCTGATAAAACCATATCGGATACCGCTAAAATTGGTGCAAATACGGTTATTCAGCCAAATTGTTTTATTGGTAATAATGTAACTATTGGTAATAATTGTATAATTCATTCTAATGTTAGTATTTATGATGATACAATAATTGGAGATAATGTTACAATTCACGCAGGTACTGTTTTAGGTGCAAATGCCTTTTATTACAAGAAGCGGCCGGAAGGTTACGATAGATTAAAATCTGGCGGACGTGTTGTAATAGAAAACAATGTAGACATTGGAGCAGCCTGTACTATAGATAGAGGTGTTACTGCCGATACGCGAATAGGCGAAGGCTCAAAACTCGATAACCAAATACAAATAGGGCACGATACTGTTTTAGGCAAACAGTGCCTTATAGCATCGCAAACAGGAATTGCAGGTTGTGTTGTTGTTGAAGATAATGTAACCATGTGGGGGCAGGTAGGTGTTAAAAGTGGGGTTACCATTGCAAAAGGCACAGAGTTGTTCGCACAATCTGGAGTTAATCAATCTACTCAAGAAAACAAAACGTATTTTGGTACGCCTGCTTACGAAGCTAGGTTAAAGTTTAAGGAAATGGCCTATGTTAGAAAAATTCCCGAAATAATAACACAATTAAAAACCCAAGATAAAAATAATGAAAGATAAAATAAGTTTGGTTTTGCTTTAAAATTCACACTTAAAAAATTACTTTTGTTACACTTAAAATAAAAACGAAAAATTATCACTTATGAGTGTTTTAGTAAATAAAGATTCCAAAATTATAGTACAAGGTTTTACAGGAAGTGAAGGTACATTTCACGCAGAACAAATGATTGAATATGGCACCAATCTGGTTGGTGGTGTAACTCCAGGAAAAGGCGGTCAGTCCCACTTAGATAAACCTGTATTTAACACTGTTAAGGAAGCCGTAGAGCAAGTAGGAGCAGATACTACTATAATTTTTGTACCACCAGCTTTTGCAGCCGATGCTATTATGGAAGCAGCCGATGCTGGAATTAAGGTTATTATTACTATAACAGAAGGGATTCCTGTTGCAGACATGATTACCGCTTCAAATTACTTAAAAGATAAAGGTTCTAGATTAATAGGTCCTAATTGCCCGGGTGTTATTACTCCAGGTGAAGCCAAAGTGGGTATTATGCCAGGGTTTGTATTTAAAAAAGGTAAAGTAGGCATTGTTTCAAAATCTGGAACCTTAACCTACGAAGCTGCCGACCAAGTTGTAAAACAAGGTTTGGGAATTACAACAGCTATTGGTATTGGAGGCGATCCTATTATAGGAACTACAACAAAAGAAGCTGTAGAATTATTAATAAACGACCCAGAAACAGAAGCTGTAGTAATGATTGGTGAAATTGGCGGACAACTAGAAGCCGATGCTGCCAACTGGTACAAATCAAGTGGTAGTAAAAAGCCAATTGTTGGTTTTATCGCTGGTGAAACAGCACCTGCTGGAAGAACTATGGGGCACGCTGGAGCTATTGTAGGCGGAAGCGACGATACAGCGCAAGCCAAAAAGAAAATTATGAGAGCATGTGGGATTCATGTAGTAGATTCTCCTGCCGAAATTGGTAAAAAAGTTGCAGAAGTTTTAAATTAAAAATAGATACAATTACAAAGGCTATTTACATTTAATAGGCTTGTTAAACCTCACGATATTTTGTGAGGTTTTTTTATATCAAGCAATCAGTATTTATTATATTTGAATAAATCAATATTTTAAGAAATACACATCAAACTAACTATAACCAATGAAATTATTAGAAGGAAAAACCGCAATTATTACTGGAGCAAGTAGAGGCATAGGAAGAGGTATTGCTAAAGTGTTCGCTGAACATGGCGCAAATGTTGCATTTACCTATAGTGCTTCGGTTGAAGCAGCTAATGCATTAGAAAAAGAATTAAAAGACGCAGGTGTTAATGCTAAAGGCTATCAAAGTAATGCTGCAAGTTATGAAGAAGCCCAAAAACTGGCCGAGGACGTACTTAAAGATTTTGGAAGTATAGATGTTTTGGTAAATAATGCAGGTATTACAAAGGATAATTTGTTAATGCGCATGGGAGAAGAAGATTTCGATAAAGTAATAGAAGTAAATTTAAAGTCTGTTTTTAATATGACGAAAGCTGTACAGCGCACTATGTTAAAGCAGCGTAAGGGTTCTATTATTAATATGAGTTCTGTGGTTGGCGTAAAAGGTAATGCAGGACAAACCAATTATGCTGCATCCAAAGCAGGAATTATAGGCTTCTCTAAATCCGTAGCTCTAGAACTAGGCTCTAGAAATATACGTAGTAACGTTATTGCACCTGGTTTTATAGAAACTGAAATGACAGCTAAATTAGATGAAGATGTTGTAAAAGGATGGAGAGCTGGTATCCCTTTAAAAAGAGGAGGTTCCCCAGAGGACGTTGCCAATGCATGTGTGTTTTTAGCTAGCGATATGAGTGCCTATATTACAGGACAAACGCTTAATGTAGATGGCGGAATGCTAACTTAAACATTTTAACTTTTTTGTTTCCTTAAAGTAGGAGCCATATCTAAATATAAAAAAATTAATGGGTACAGAAACTCTTTTACTTATTATATTATCTGGAATAATAGCGCTACTTGTAGCGCTATTTCAGTATAAATATAAAGCTAAGTATAAGGGCAAATGGGTGTTGGTATTTACGTTTTTGCGATTTCTTTCCGTCTTTGCGATTTTATTATTACTTATAAATCCAAAGTTTACACAGGTTAGCATTTATACCGAAAAGCCTAATCTTGTAGTTGCTGTTGATAATTCTAATTCTATAGCATATTTAAAACAAGATAAAAATGCATTATCTATTTTAAATACACTAACGGAACATCCTGAACTAAAAAAAGAATTTGATATAGATGTGTTTACTTTTGATGATGTAATAAAAACATCAGATACTATTATTTTTAAATCTAAAGCAAGTAATATAGATAAAGCGCTGCGTGAGCTGTCAAGCATTTATAAAAACAAGGTTGCTCCTGTAGTATTAATTTCAGATGGAAATCAAACTTTTGGTAATGATTATTCGGTATCTAACAAGTACACACAACCAATCTACCCCATTATTTTAGGAGATACAACTACTTACACAGATTTAAAAATACAGCAAATAAATATTAATAAATACGCATTTTTAAAAAACAAATTTCCTATTGAGGCTATTTTGGTGTATCAAGGTAATGCCCCAATAAGTACAAAATTCACAATAAACCAAGGTAATTCTGTATTGTATTCAAAAGTTGTTACGTTTTCTAAACAAGAAAATTCAACAGTAATAAGTTTAACATTACCGGCAAATAGCGTTGGGGTTAAAAGCTTTACAGCTAAATTACAAGCGCTAAAAAGCGAAAAAAACACCACTAATAATTCCAAAAACTTTGCTGTAGAAGTTATAGATCAAAAAACAAAAATAGCGCTGGTAAGCGATTTTTCACACCCAGATTTGGGCGCTTTAAAAAAGAGCATAGAAAGTAACGAACAACGCGCTGTAGAAATTTTAAACCCAATAGATTTTTTAAATAAAAAAAATGATTTTCAATTGGTTATATTGTATCAGCCAAATAATAAATTTAAAGAAGTTTATGAGGTTTTAAACGCTGAAAACAAAAACAGATTCACAATAGTTGGAGCCAAAACGCAACTAAGTTTTGTTAATAACAACTCAAAAGTATTTAACGTTGCACAAACAGGACAAGAAGAAGATTTTCAAGCTATCTTTAATTTAAACTTTTCACCTTTTTTGATAGAAGACATAAATTTTGAAGATTTTCCACCATTAAAAGGGCCTTTTGGAGATATTTCGTTTACAGTACCCTTTCAAACTTTATTAGGAAAATCTGTTTTGGGAATTTCTAAAAACGAACCTTTGCTTGCTACGTTAGAAACCAATAGCAGGAGGGAAGCCGTATTGTTTGGTGAAAATATATGGCAATGGCGAGCACAAAGTTTTTTAAATGAAACATCATTTAATCCTTTTGATGATTTTATAGGAAAACTAACCCAGTATTTAGCATCAAATCAACAAAAAAGTAGGCTAACCGTAGATTACGAATCGTTTTACACAGGAAGTAATAACATTATTATTAAGGCACAAACTTTCGATAAAAATTATCAATTCGATACAAGGCAATCATTAGAATTAATACTTGAAAACATCAGTTCAAAAGAAAAAAGTACTACTCCTTTTATTTTAAAAAGTAATAATTATCAAGTAGACTTAAGTGGTTTAGATGCATCAAAGTATAGTTTTACGGTACGTTCAAAAGGTGAGAACTTATCAAAGTCTGGCAGTTTTGAAGTTTTGGAGTATAACATTGAAGAACAATTTTTAAATGCCGATGTAGCAAAACTAAAACAGTTGGCGGCCAATACTAGCGGCAAAAGCTATTTTGTAAATAATGTTGATGAACTAATTTCTGAATTAGTGAATAACGAACATTACAAACCCATACAAAAAAGCAATAAAAATACCGTACCTTTGATAGACTGGAAATACCTATTGGTATTTTTAATTTTAACCTTATCTGCCGAATGGTTTTTAAGGAAATATAACGGATTAATTTAAAAAAAGAAACATGGAAAGATTACCAAAAATAGCATTCCCAATAATAGTGGTTGTTATTATTTTATTTGTATTACTAGCAAAATCTGCAATAACCATAGGCTCTGGTGAGGCAGGTGTACTGTATAAAACTTTTGATGGAGGTGTAGTTACAGATGAACCGCCATTAGGGGAAGGCTTTCATATTATTGCACCTTGGAACAAAGTGTATATTTACGAAGTGCGTCAACAAGAATTGTTCGAGAAAATGCGAGTATTATCATCAAATGGTTTAGAAATTCAAATAGACGGTTCGGCTTGGTATCAACCTGTATATGACGATTTAGGGAAACTACATCAAACCCTAGGCGAAAATTATTTGCAACGTGTAATACAACCGGCTATTCGTAGTGCCGCAAGAAGCGTTGTGGGGCGCTATACGCCAGAACAATTGTACTCTACCAAACGAGATGCTATTCAAGATGAGATTTTTGTTGAAACTAAAAAGATTTTAGAAAAGCAATTTGTACAGCTAAATGAAGTTTTAGTGCGAGATGTTACATTGCCACCAACCATTAAGGAAGCTATTGAGCGCAAGTTAAAGCAAGAACAAGAGTCTTTGGAATACGAGTTTAGGTTAGTTACCGCTACTAAAGAAGCAGAAAAAGTTAGGATTGAGGCACAAGGAAAAGCAGATGCCAACAGAATTTTAAGTGCATCATTAACCGATAAAATTTTGCAGGATAAAGGTATTGATGCTACTATGAAATTATCCGAATCGCCTAACAGTAAAGTTATAGTTATTGGCTCAGGCGATAGTGGGCTGCCCATTATACTAGGCAATCAATAAGTTGTATTTTTCAACTTTATATCTTGTATGGTGAATTTTAAATAAAAAATTATAGCCTTATTTAAGGAATAATTAATTGTTCTAAAATTTATTAAGATAATTTGGTGTTTTAACTATAAATTCTTGATATTTGTATCAAATTAAGAAAATGACTTTTACTCAAACACATCATCATTTTTACATTTGCTCTCAAGCGAAGTAAAAATGTATTGAGTAAAATCAACATATATTTAAACCCGTTTGAGACTAATCAAGCGGGTTTTTCATTTCAAATTGTAGTGATTACAATTTGGAATAGTCCCCACGAAGGTGGGGATCTCATCATAAAAGCTAAAACTTAATAGTAAACTATTAAAAATGAGTAAATTAAGAATTGCAGTGCAAAAATCGGGGCGTCTAAACGAAGACTCCATGAAAATTTTAAAGGATATTGGGATTTCTATAGATAATGGCAAAGACCAATTGAAAGCTTCAGCAAAAGGATTTCCTGTAGAAGTTTTCTATTTACGAAATGGCGATATACCTCAATATTTAAAAGATGGTGTAGTAGATGCGGCCATTATTGGCGAGAATGTATTAATAGAAAAAGGAGAAGGCATTGATGTGGTAGAAAAATTAGGTTTTTCTACATGTCGCGTATGTATCGCAGTCCCTAAAACAGATAGTTATAAAAGTATTAAAGATTTAGAAGGTAAGCGTATTGCAACATCGTATCCTAATACTGTTAAAATGTATTTAGATAAAAATGGTGTAAACGCAAACCTTCATATTATTAATGGCTCGGTTGAAATTGCACCAAATATTGGGTTGGCAGACGCTATTTGCGATATCGTTTCCAGCGGAAGTACGTTATTTAAAAATAATTTAAAAGAGGTAGATACTATTTTAAAATCAGAAGCGGTTTTAGCTGTATCACCTAAATTAAACGCTGAAAAACAAGCTATATTAGAAACTATTCAGTTTAGAATCAAGTCGGTTTTAAAAGGAAGAAGTTCTAGATATGTATTGCTTAATGCACCTAACGATAAAGTACAAGATATTATAAATGTATTACCTGGAATGAAGAGTCCAACGGTATTGCCACTAGCACAAGAAGGTTGGAGTTCAGTACATTCTGTGATTAGTAAAAATGAATTTTGGGATGTTATAGACGATTTAAAAGCTAAAGGCGCACAAGGCATATTAGTATGCCCAATTGAGAAAATGGTGCTTTAGACCAATTTTTAGCATTCTGCAATGGTTGGAATTGCACTAATTTTGATAAATAAAAATTACAAATGAAAATTATAGTTAATCCAAATAGAAGTGAGTGGCGCAATATATTAAAACGTCCTACACAAACTGTTGGAGATATAGAGGCTACCGTTAATAAAATTTTTGAGGAAGTAGCTCAAAATGGTGATATAGCTATAAAAAACTACACCCAAAAGTTTGATGGAGTAGTTTTAGAGTCTAACCTTGTAACACGAGATGAAATAGAGCATGCTGTAAAGCAAGTGCCAGAAAATCTTAAAAACGCCATAAAGCAAGCTAAGACGAATATAGAGACGTTTCACAATGTACAAAAAACATTAAAAATTGAAATAGAAACTACCAAAGGTGTACACTGTTGGCAAGAAAAACGGCCAATTCAAAAAGTAGGGTTGTACATTCCAGGTGGTACAGCACCTTTGTTTTCTACCGTATTAATGTTAGCAATACCAGCACAAATTGCAGGCTGTAAAGAGATTGTATTATGTTCGCCACCAAATAAAAAAGGCGAATTAGCTCCAGAAATTTTGTTTGCTGCACATTTGTGTGGCGTCACCAAAATTATTAAAGCAGGTGGAATTCAGGCCATAGCGGGTTTAACATTTGGTACAGAAACCATACCGCAAGTTTATAAAATTTTTGGCCCAGGCAACCAGTTTGTAACGGTTGCAAAACAAATTGCTACAAAACATGGTGTTGCCATAGATATGCCTGCAGGCCCTAGTGAGTTATTGGTAGTTGCAGACAAAACAGCGAATGCGGCTTATGTAGCTTCCGATTTGTTAAGTCAAGCCGAACATGGTGTTGATAGCCAAGTAATTCTGGTATCAACCTCAATGGATGTAATACATTCGGTTTCAGATGAAGTTCAACAGCAATTAGAAGTACTGCCAAGAAAAGCAATTGCACAAAAAGCCATAGCAAATTCTAAACTTATTTTTGTTGAAACCGACGATTTGGCTTTAGAATTAATTGATGAATACGGACCGGAACATTACATTATTTGTTGTGAGAATGAAGATTTGTACGTAAATAATATTAATAACGCAGGTTCTGTTTTTATTGGCGATTATACACCAGAAAGCGCCGGAGATTATGCATCAGGCACTAATCATACCTTACCAACAAACGGATTTAGTAAAGCCTATTCGGGAGTAAATTTAGATAGCTTTATGAAGAGTATGACGTTTCAAAAAATATCAAAAGAAGGTATTTTAAACATAGGTGAGACCATTGAATTAATGGCAGAAGCTGAAGGCTTACAGGCACATAAAAATGCTGTAAGTATTAGGTTAAAAGATTTAAAATAATAGAATTAGAGAACTTTAAAGGTTTTATAAAACCTTTGGGGTTTAGGTAAAAAAATGAATATTAAAGATTTAATACGATCTAACGTAAAAGCATTAAAACCTTATTCGTCAGCAAGAGATGAATTTCAGGGTGATACTAATAATATGGTGTTTTTAGACGCCAATGAAAATCCGTTTGAGAATGGTGTAAACCGTTATCCAGATCCGAAACAGCGTAGTGTTAAGGCATTACTTTCTCTAAAAAAGGGTATTCCAGAAGATAATATCCTTCTTGGCAATGGCAGTGACGAAGTTTTAGATTTAATATTTAGAGTGTTTTGCGAACCCAATATTGATAACATTATTACACTACCTCCAACCTATGGTATGTATGGTGTGTTGGCAAATATTAATGCTATTGAAAACAGAAAAATACCATTAACTAAAGCATTTCAACCCAATATTGAAGCCATTACAAGAGCGAAATGTTACAGAACAAAGATTATTTTTATTTGTTCACCAAATAATCCAACAGGTAATAGCTTTGCTAAAGGTAAAATAGAATATTTATTGAAAAATTTTGATGGTATTGTAGTGGTTGATGAAGCTTACATCGATTTTTCAAAATCAGAAAGTTGGACTAGCAGGTTATCTGAGTTTCCAAATTTAATCGTAACCCAAACCCTATCTAAAGCCTACGGAATGGCTGGGATTCGTCTAGGGATTTGTTATGCTTCCAAGCAAATAATTTCAGTTTTAAATCGTATAAAACCACCGTATAATGTTAATGCGTTAACGCAGCAAAAAGCGATTTCGCAACTAGAACAAGACGATGTTATACAAAAACAAGTAGAGCAAATTTTAAAGCAACGAGATATTCTAATTGAGAAATTATCTGAAATTGATTATGTCTCAAAAATATACCCATCCGATGCAAATTTTGTGTTAGCAGAAGTAGATGATGCTACAAAACGTTACAATCAGCTCATAGAAAAAGGCATTGTAATACGTAATAGAACCACACAGCCTGGTTGTGAAAATTGTTTGCGCTTAACGATTGGGACACCAGATGAAAATGAAATTTTAATACATACTTTAAAATCAATCTAATGAAAAAAGTATTATTCATAGATAGAGACGGCACTTTGGTTTTAGAACCGCCAGTAGATTATCAATTAGATAGTTTAGAAAAGTTGGAGTTCTATCCAAAAGTATTTCAATATATGGCTAAAATTGCCAGTGAATTAGATTATGAACTGGTTATGGTAACTAACCAAGACGGTTTGGGTACAGATGCGTTTCCAGAAGACAGCTTTTGGCCAGCACAAAACAAAATTATTGATGCGTTTAAAAAAGAAGGTGTAGCGTTTGCCGCAGTTCATATCGATAAAACCTTTCCTCATGAAAATGCACCTACGCGGAAACCAAGAACAGGATTATTAACCCAATATTTTGATACAAATAAGTACGATTTACAACATTCTTTTGTATTAGGAGACAGAATTACCGATATGGAATTAGCCAAAAACTTGGGCGCAAAAGGTATTTATTTAGCTGAAAATCCCGAGTTAGGAGCAGATGAAATTGAAACATCTAAACAGGAAATTTTAGACTGTATTGCCTTGACAAGTACCGACTGGAAAGAAATTTACGAGTTTTTAAAGCTTAAAGATCGCGTTGAAGAAATAACACGTAATACTAATGAAACTCAGATATATATAAAATTAAACCTTGACGGGTCTGGTAAGAATGATATTGATACTGGCTTGTCGTTTTTCGATCATATGTTAGACCAAATTGGTCGCCACGGTGCGATGGATTTAACCATTAAAGTAAATGGCGATTTAGAAGTTGATGAACACCACACCATTGAAGATACCATGATTGCTTTAGGTGAATTATTCAATAAAGCCTTAGGAAATAAATTAGGTATAGAACGCTATGGTTTCTGTTTACCCATGGACGATTGTTTAGCGCAAGTTGCAGTAGATTTTGGCGGAAGAAATTGGTTAGAATGGGACGCGGAATTTAAGCGCGAAAAAATAGGTGATATGCCAACCGAAATGTTTTACCACCTGTTTAAATCGTTTACAGACGGCGCTAAATGTAATTTAAACATAAAAGCAGAGGGTGTCAACGAGCATCATAAAATAGAAGGAATTTTTAAAGCCTTTGCTAAAGCTATGAAAATGGCTGTAAAACGAGATGCAAATAAAATGTTTTTACCAAGCACAAAAGGAATGCTATAATGAAACTAGTAATAATAGATTACGGCGCTGGAAATATAAAAAGTATTCAGTTTGCGTTTAACCGATTAGGATACGAGGCTGTATTGTCTAAAAATCCTGAAGAGATAGAAGCTGCCGATAAGGTTATTTTCCCGGGTGTGGGAGAAGCAAGTTCAGCAATGAAAATGCTAAAAGAAAGTGGTTTAGACGAATTGATACCTAAGCTTAAGCAGCCGGTTTTAGGTATTTGCTTGGGCATGCAGTTAATGTGTTTGCACACTGAAGAAGGTAATACTAAAGGATTGGGTATTTTTCAAACCAAAGTAAAACGCTTTTCTAATAACGTAAAAGTACCACAAATGGGTTGGAACGTGATTAAAGATTTGAAGTCCGATTTATTTAAAGGCATCAAAGAAAACGAATACATGTATTTGGTACACAGTTACTATTCAGAGCATTGTAATGAAACCATAGCAGCTACGGATTATGAAATTAATTACGCCTCGGCATTGCAACATGAAAACTTTTATGGCACGCAGTTTCACCCAGAAAAAAGTGGTGCTAAAGGTTCAAAAATTCTAGAGAATTTTTTGAACCTTTAGCATTCTGAACTTGTTTCAGAAACTGTTTGTTTAAATCTAATTTTAATTGAATTATTACTGTTACATATTATCAAATAAAAACCGAACAGTGTTGTACATAGGTTTTACAAGTAATATAAAAGAAAGAATTAAAGCCCATCAATCGGGAAGGGGTGCCTTTTTTACAAAAAAATATAATGTTTTTGATTTGATATATTATGAAATTTATGATGATAGTAAATTAGCAAGAAAACGAGAAAGGCAATTAAAAAATTGGAATAAAGAATGGAAATGGAATTTGATAAAGACATCGAATCCTGATTTAATAAAATTAGAAATATAAAGACCCTGAAATAAATTCAGGGTTTATTAACAAGTTAATAAATGAGAATAATACCAGCCATAGACATTATAGAAGGCAAGTGCGTTCGCTTAACCAAAGGCGATTATGGCACTAAAAAAGTATACAGCGAAAGTCCGTTAGAAATAGCAAAAACTTTTGAAGGTTCAGGCATTGAATATTTGCATTTAGTAGATTTAGACGGTGCCAAAGCCCAACATATTGTAAATTATAAAGTGCTAGAGCAAATTGCTTCTAAAACAAAGTTGAAAATTGATTTTGGTGGTGGTTTAAAAACCAATGAAGATTTACACATTGCTTTTAATTCTGGTGCACGACAAATTACCGGAGGAAGCATTGCTGTAAAAGATCCTAAAACCTTTGAAGGTTGGGTGTCTAAATATGGTGGTAACAAAATTATTTTGGGTGCCGATAGCGATGATGGAAAAGTATCTATTAGCGGTTGGATGGAGCAAAGTGAAGAAGATGTTATTCCATTTATTAAGGCTTATCAAAAAAAAGGCATTCAGTATGTAATTTGTACCGACATATCTAAAGATGGCATGCTAGAAGGCCCTTCGTTCGATTTATATAAAAAAATTATTGCAAGTTGCACTAATAGTAGCAGCGACCAATCTATAAAATTAATAGCATCTGGTGGTATTTCGCATATAGATGAGTTGCCTAAATTAATAGAAATTGGTTGCGAAGGTGTTATTATTGGTAAGGCCATTTACGAAGATAGAATTACATTAAAGCAATTAGAAAAATTTGTATAATGCTTACAAAACGAATCATTCCCTGTTTAGATATTAAAAATGGACGTACCGTAAAAGGTGTAAATTTTGTGGATTTACGAGATGCGGGCGATCCTGTAGAATTAGCTAAACAATATGCCGATTATGGTGCAGACGAACTGGTGTTTTTAGATATTTCGGCGACTTTAGAAGCGCGAGCAACAACCTTAGAAATGGTGTTACACGTTGCCGAACAGGTTAATATTCCGTTTACAGTAGGAGGAGGTATTTCATCAGTAGAACATGTAGATACCTTACTAAAAAACGGCGCCGATAAAGTGTCTATTAATTCGTCGGCGGTTAAACGGCCTGAGTTAGTGAACGAATTAGCCGAAAAATTCGGAAGTCAGTGTGTGGTTGTCGCCATTGATGCTAAAGAGGTTGATGGTAATTGGAAAGTACATTTAGCAGGAGGCACCATTCCAACCGAAATCGATTTGTTTGAATGGGCAAAAGAAGTGGAAGAACGTGGTGCTGGTGAAATATTATTTACTTCCATGAATCATGATGGCACCAAAAACGGGTTTGCAAACAAAGCCTTAGCACAATTATCTGATATGTTAAATATTCCTATTATTGCTTCGGGAGGTGCTGGTAACGTACAACATTTTATCGATACCTTTACTATAGGGAAATCAGACGCAGCCTTAGCGGCAAGTGTATTTCACTTTAATGAAATACCAATTCCAGAATTAAAAAAAGTGTTAAAAGAACATCATATTGAAGTACGACTTTAATCAATTTACTAAAATGTTCAGACAGAATTCAGTCGAAGTTCCATTTTAGTTTATAACAAGTAGATCATGATAATAAAATACGATTCAAACGGTTTAGTACCTGCCATCATTCAAGACGCTACCACTAAAACAGTGCTGATGTTGGGATATATGAATGAGGAAGCTTATAAAAAAACCTTAGAAACCAAACTGGTTACTTTTTTCAGCAGAAGTAAACAACGCTTATGGACTAAAGGTGAAGAAAGTGGTAATTATTTAAATTTAGTTAATATTAAAAACGACTGCGATAATGATACTTTATTGATTAAAGTAAATCCTGTTGGCCCCACATGCCATAAAGGAACTGACAACTGTTGGGGAGAAGACAATACTTCATCTTACGGATTCTTTTCAACGTTAGAAGATGTTATTGCAGAACGTGTAGCCAATAAAGACACTGCCAAATCTTATGTTGCGAGTTTGTTTTCAAAAGGCATAAATAAAGTAGCGCAAAAAGTAGGAGAGGAAGCTGTTGAAACTGTTATTGAAGCTATGGATAATAACGATGAGTTATTTTTGTATGAATCGGCAGATTTATTGTTTCACTACCTCATGTTGTTACAGGCCAAAGGCTTTACGTTAAAAGATATAGAAAACGAATTGAAAGGAAGACATAAATAAATCCTTGCAATGGCAATAAATAACTCGTTTAGGAGGCTTTCATTTGTTTAAGAGATTCCTAAACGAGTTTAATTTTTATACTATTAGGATAACCAGCCGTTTGCTTCAGATTTTCTTGCAAACCACACAAAGAAAAATGCAAACACAATTATCATTATGGTCATTCCCACACTTGAAGCATACCCATTTATAAGAATATAACCCATTTGTACAATTACAGCAATTAAAGACAACATCCATAATTTTACAGACCAAGATTTTCTAAGTAACAATCCAAGAGATGCTAAAGCTCCAGCAAAAACAGCAATTGCAAATGCTGCTGTGACCCAAGAAGGCATGTTAGCAGCAATTTCTAGTTGTTCTTCGCTATACATAGCTCTGTAACTTTCGGTATCATATGCTTGCTGTAAATAAGCATTTACGCCCATGCCATTCCAAATTAAGGCAATAATACTTACAATCCAAAACCAAATTGGGGGCTTAATAGTTGAAGAATTCGACATAATTTCTAGTTGTTATAGTTAGTAAAACATAATACAATGTATAAATTTTTTGTCACAATTTGTAAATAAACTAATTTCCACCGCGGAATAAAATCCTTATGAAAAAGTATTTCTACGTTATAAACATTCAGTATTTAGGCTATCGTTTTCATGGTTGGCAAAAGCAACCCGATGTAAAAACATTGCATTTAATGGTAGATAGAACCTTAAACTTTATCTTAGAAGGTAAGTATTTTAAAAGCTTAATTTCTGGAAGAACAGATGCGATGGTTTCAGCGGAAAACACAGCCTTCGAGTTGTTTTTAAAAGAACCTTTAGAAGATAATAACGTATTTCTAGAGCTGTTTAATTATAATTTACCTCAAGATATCAGAGCCTTAAGTTTGCGGGAGGTAGATAAGGATTTTAATATTATAAATCATTCTAAGGTAAAAGAATATTTATATCTGTTTACATATGGTGAAAAATGTCATCCCTTTTGTGCTCCAATAATGACAACGATTTTAGATGACTTAGATATAGACCTTATGAAACAAGGTGCTAAACTGTTTGAAGGCGAAAACTATCTATGGTCGTATTGCTATAAACCAACTGAAAACGGGGTTTATACCAGAGAAATTTTAACCTGCGAATTGGTGGAAAACACCTTATATTCTGCTAATTATTTCCCAGAACAATCCTATATACTTCGCGTAAAAGGCAAAGGTTTTATGCGTAACCAAATTCGTTTAATGATGGGAACATTAATCGATTTGGGAAAAGGCAACTTAACGCTTCAAGACATTAAAAATAGCCTTGTTCCAAACAGTAAAATTAAAATGAATTACATAGCTCCAGCATCTGGTTTAATTCTTAAAAACATCGATTTTATTGATTAGATCTCTGTTTTATTCTCTAAATTTTTTTAACACTTTCCGCTTTTTTTAACATAATTTAAGTTAAATAAATCTTAATGCAGTTAAACCTTGTTAAATGGCTTGACATTTTCTGTTATACCTATAGTTTATATAGTGTAATCTTAAAAAAACACAAATTATGAGCTATTTAAATATGAATGACGAAGAATTAATACCTGTGGTAGTGGAATTAAATATTTTACTAGCCGATTATCATGTGTATTATCAGAAATTAAGAAGTAAACATTGGAATATTATCGGAAAAAATTTCTTTGACCTACACGAAAAGTTTGAAGAATTATACAACGATGCCAAATTAAAAATAGATGAAATTGCAGAACGTATTTTAACACTGCGGTATCATCCGATGAGTAAGTTGGAAGACTATTTAAAAACGGCTTCAATAACCGAAGAGGCACCATTACAAACTGATAGTGATATGGTTGAAGATACCCTGAACGATCATAAAATAATGTTAGCCCAAATGACAAAAATTATTGAAAAAGCCGAAGAAGTATCTGATGAAGGCACTATAGACTTAATTGGAGCTTACATTAGAGAGCTAGAAAAATTTAGCTGGATGCTAAATGCATGGGGCAAGAAAACTACAGAAAATTTAAAAGAAGATGTTGTTGATGCGAACTAGTTGATAATCAATTTTTACAAAAAAATTAAGTATTAATCTTAAAAACTAAAAAAATGGAAAGTACCATCACAACAGCATTTAACGATCTTATTGATAAATTACAAGGTTGGTTAAGTGCCATAATACAAAACATACCAAATTTAATTCTGGCCATAATAGTAATGGCAGCTGCCTTCTTTATGGCGAGATATATTAGAAAATTTGTTTTAAAATTGGTTAAAAAACGTGTGCCACAAGAATCTGTTGCCAACATTATAGCTAAAATATCTGCAGTAGTAATAGTAGTGGCAGGATTGTTTTTAGCGTTAGGCATTTTAAATTTAAGTAAAATGTTAACATCGTTACTTGCAGGAGCCGGAGTTGCTGGTTTAGCAATTGGTTTAGCGCTACAAGGCACATTGTCTAACACATTTGCAGGAATTGTAATTTCATTTAGAAAACGTATACAAATAGGCAATTGGGTAGAAACCAATGGCTATTCAGGTGAAGTTATAGATGTAAACCTTAAAGAATTTGTTTTAAAGGAAGCAGATAATAACATTGTAGTAATACCTAATAAAATGATTCTAGAAAATCCTTTAAAAAATTACTCGTTAACAACTAGAATGCGTGTATTTTTAGAATGCGGCGTAGGGTATGAGTCTGATTTAGAGGAAGTAGAAAAACTCACAAAAGAAGTAATAGCAAAAACCTTCGATCAAGTAGAACGTCCTGATGATGTAGAGTTCTATTTTACCGAGTTTGGTGATAGTTCAATTAATTACTTATGTAGATTTTGGATTGATGCAGAAAGTATGTTAGAAAAATTAAAATCTAAAACCAAGGCAATTATTGAAATTAAAAAAGCCTATGATAAGGCAGGAATCAATATTCCATTCCCTATTAGAACGCTTCAGTTCGATAACGAACTTAATTTTGACGAATCTGTTCTAAGTAATGGTTACTCAAATAACTAGGTGTAATCTATAATTTTCATAACAACACACATTAATTGTATATGCACTAATGGCATATACAATTATGTATTATATTATTGTGAGTAACTAAAATTTAACAACTTAAATATTGAGGATATTAAGAGAGAAGCAAATGAAAATTCAGAAACGCTATAAGACGATGTAAAAGATGAGATTATAAAGAAGTAAAAGAAGAAGCGAAAACAAACAAATACATGTTGTAAAGAAGCTTTAAGTATAACACTAAAAAAACAATACTATGAAACATACAATATATGCATTGGTATTACTAATTTTTGGTACTACCTATGCCCAAAAAAAACCTACAGAAGTAAAAAAAGAAACAGAAGTTAAAACCGTTACGTATAAAAATGGAAAAGATACAAAGGAAGGCAAAGTTAAGGTAATATCTAAGGAAACAGCTAATGTAAGGTTAGATGCTAACGATGCCAATAAAGTTAACCAAGACAGGATGCCTGCAACCAAAAAGGTAGAAACCACTGTTATGGTTGACAAAGACTCTGATAAAGCATACGATATTATAACTAAGGATAGTTATTTTGTTAATATGAGCAACAATTATAAATTCAGCCCAAACAATTCAGGGTTCGACATTACGCACATAAGTGAGAATCATGAATTTGTATCGGTTGGAAAAGCTTGGAATTCTTATAACCCAGGCACTTATATTATAAGCGGTAAAGAATATGATGGCATTGGATACTTTGATAAAGACGGCAATTTTATTATTGAATATTACGATGAAAGTTCAAACAGCATTAAATCTGTTACCTTCAACGAAAAGATTGAAAGAATGTAAAAAACTCTTAATCTTAGATTAATAGCAAATGTCCCGATTCAATTCGGGACTTTTTGTATTTTAGAACTCCATTAATTAGAAATAAACTATGAGCGTAACCATACCAAAATCAGCCTTTACATTTTTTAAAAAATTAGAAAAAAACAACAATCGCGATTGGTTTAACGAAAACAAACCAGAATTTAAAGCCATTGAAGGCGAGGTGAAATTGTTTTACAATGCGCTTTTTCAAAGTTTAAATAAACATGACGATATAGATAAACTTAAAATTTTTAGAATATACCGCGATGTAAGATTTTCTAAAAATAAGCTGCCCTATAAACCCCATTTTGGCGGGTCTTTTCACAGGGCAAAACCAAGACTAAGAGGTGGTTACTATGTGCATATACAACCTAATAACGAAAGTTTTATAGCAACTGGATTTTGGGAGCCTGCCAAAGAAGATTTGCTAAGAATTAGAAAAGAATTTGAAATGGATGATTCTGAAATAAGGGATATTCTAGCAAACAAAGCATTCAATTCCGTTTGGGGCGACACCTTTGTAGGCGACGAAGTTAAAACCGCTCCAAAAGGTTTTAATAAGGAGCATAAGGCCATAGACCTTATTAAGAAAAAGCAGTATATATTCATAAAGAAATATACCGATACCGAAGTACTAGCCGATAATTTTTTACAAGAAGTAGATAATGCCTTTAAAACAGTACGCCCGTTTTTTGATTATATGAGCGATGTGTTAACAACAGATTTGAATGGTGTGTCTTTAGTAGATTAAACCGCTGCTAAAAACTCAGGTTTTTCAAACAATTGTATATTACTTATTAAGCGTTGTTTTACTATATTCATCATACGCTTGTTTAAAGCCGAAGAGTTTTTAATATAAATTTCATATTCCTCAACAGTAAAAAGCCCAATAACCATACCTTTCATGGAGTTTCGCAACTTCATATCTTTTTGAATGGCATTTTCAATGTAATCTATTCGCTTGTCTATCGATAAATCGTAAAACACAGATTTATGTTTTTTTATATAGTTTTTAAAAACGGCAATAAGTAAATTATTTTGAAACTTGATAATTGGGCGCAACACTAAATTCTGAAAACGTTCATCTGCACTCATGTTATCATGAACTATACTGTTTGGAATTTCGGGGCGAATGTTTTTAATACTAAATTGTCTAGAGTCCATTTTCGTAGATTTTTAATAAAAATATATAAATATGTAGGCTTATTATGTTTAGCTAGTTTATAATTGTTAACGGGTTTATTAACATTGAAGTTTTTATCTTTATAAAAAATTAAATAATGAAATTTGGAAGCGTTGATACACCAGAATTAATAGATTTTACTTTACCTAAAGATCACCCAGACACAAAACGAGTACTTAAAAGTGCAAAAAAAGACTCCAAAATTTCTAAACCAGATATTTATGTAGGCTGTGCGAAATGGAATAGAGCAGACTTAAAAGGGTTTTATCCACGAGGTACCAAAGACGAATTAGCATATTATTCCTCTCAATTTAACTCCATTGAGCTAAATGCAACGTTCTACAGAATTTTTCCTGCTGAACAATTTGCAACATGGTACAATAAAACACCTAAAGGCTTTAAATTCTTTCCTAAGTTAAATCAAGAAATTAGTCATTGGAAACGGCTAAACGGCACTAACGAAGTTGTAGAAAATTATCTTTATAATGCTTCTAATTTAAAAGAAAAATTGGGCACAATATTTTTGCAAATGCACAATAATTTTACTCCTAAAGATTTTAATAGGGTTGTGGAGTTTGTAGAGCATTGGCCAAAGCACATGCCGCTAGCTGTAGAGTTTAGACATACCGATTGGTATAACGATAAGGCCATTGCAGAAAATTTATACCAACTTTTAGAAGCCAATAACATATCTAATGTTATTGTAGACACAGCAGGACGACGCGATTTAATGCATATGCGGTTAACCAATGCCACTGCATTTATACGTTACGTTGGTGCTAATCACCAATCTGACTATACACGTTTAGACGATTGGGTAGAGCGTTTAAAACACTGGAAAGATATGGGGATTAAAGAAATAGATTTTTTCATTCATCAAAATATTGAAAAAGAATCACCTTTACTATCAGCATATTTTATAGAAAAAATAAACAGTGTGTTAGGATGTAACTTAACCATACCAAACGAGGCACAACAAAACACATTATTTTAAACATATATTATAAATTATGAGATTTCACACAAGAAAATGGATTAAACCCGAAGACTTAAATGCTAATGGCACTTTATTTGGCGGTAGGCTCTTAGAATGGATTGATGAAGAGGCAGCCTTGTACAGCGTTGTGCAATTAGAAAACCAAAAAGTAGTTACAAAATATATTAGTGAAATAGATTTTAAATCTTCTGCGAAACAAGGCGATGTTATAGAAATTGGTATAGATGCGATAAAATTTGGTAAAGCTTCGCTAACCTTGTGCTGCGAGGTTAGAAATATGCGAACTAGGGAAACCATTATTACTATTTCTAACATTGTTATGGTAAATATAGGGCCCGATGGTAAAGTTCTACCCCATGGAAAAACTAAAGTGGAATATGTAAAAGATAGATTATAAGGATTAAGTCTCAAGTGTCTTTAAAAATTATAATCAATTTTTTGATTTCATTGCATAAAATGCAATTAATACTGTGTCCATTGTGTTTTTTATAAAAATAAAATAACAAAGTGCTATAAAGTTTCGATTAACTGTAATAAAATTTAACTTTGTAACCCTTTATTAAATTTGAATTATTTATGAGCAAGACATTGTTTGACAAAGTATGGGATTCGCATGTAGTGCGTAAAATTAAAGACGGACCAGATGTATTCTTTATCGATCGTCATTTTATACATGAAGTTACTAGTCCAGTAGCATTCGTTGGGTTAAAACAACGAGGTATTGGCGTAATGTATCCAGAGCGTACATTTGCTACCGCAGACCACAATACACCAACTTGGAACCAGCATTTACCAGTTGCAGATCCATTATCTGCAAACCAACTAGAGGCTTTAGCTAATAATGCTGCCGAATATGGTATTTCGCATTGGGGCTTGGGCCACAGAAACAATGGTATTGTTCATATTGTTGGACCAGAAAACGGAATTACATTACCAGGATCTACTATTGTTTGTGGCGATTCGCATACCTCTACACATGGTGCATTTGGTGCTATAGCTTTTGGTATCGGTACTTCTGAAGTAGAAATGGTATTGTCTACGCAATGTATTATGCAACCTAAGCCTAAGAAAATGCGTATAAACGTAAATGGAGAATTAGGCTTTGGTGTTACACCTAAAGATGTAGCACTATATATTATTTCACAACAAACTACGTCTGGTGCCACAGGTTATTTTGTAGAGTATGCTGGCGATGTATTCGAGAATATGTCTATGGAAGGCCGTATGACTGTTTGTAATCTATCTATAGAGATGGGTGCTCGTGGTGGTATGATTGCTCCAGATGAAAAAACTTTTGAATATATAAAAGGTAGAAAGCATACACCTAAAGGTGCAGATTGGGATAAGGCCATGGTATATTGGCAAACCCTAAAAACCGATGACGATGCAGAGTTTGATGTAGAGTTTAATTACAATGCTGCAGATATTGAGCCAATGATAACTTATGGTACCAATCCAGGAATGGGAATGGGAGTAACGAAATCTATCCCCTTGGCTGAAGATGTTCAAGGTGGCGTGGCTACATACAAAAAATCATTGGGCTACATGAAGTTTAATGAAGGCGATAACATGATAGGTAAGCAGGTGGATTATGTATTCCTTGGATCGTGCACTAACGGACGTATAGAAGATTTTAGAGCATTTTGCTCTATAGTTGAAGGCCGTAAAAAAGCAGATAACATTACCGCTTGGTTAGTGCCTGGGTCTCATAAAGTTGTAGATCAAATTAAAGAAGAAGGATTAGACAAAATACTAGAAGCTGCTGGATTTGTATTAAGAGAACCTGGTTGTTCTGCATGTTTGGCTATGAATGATGATAAAGTGCCTGCCGGAAAATTAGCCGTATCTACATCTAACCGTAATTTTGAAGGACGCCAAGGCCCAGGGTCTAGAACATTACTCGCTTCTCCTTTAGTTGCTGCTGCAACTGCAGTTACGGGCGTAGTAACCGATCCTAGAACAATTATGGAAGTAACAGTGTAAATAGCTATTGGCTTTTGGCCATTAAAAAAAATATAAATAATATAAAGTCTGCCAAAAGCAAAATGCTAAAGGCAAAAAGAAAATAAAATATGGCTTACGATAAATTTGAAGTATTAACAAGTACCGCATATCCTTTACCAATAGAGAATGTGGATACAGACCAAATTATACCTGCACGTTTCTTAAAAGCTACAAAGCGTGAAGGATTTGGAGATAATTTTTTCCGTGATTGGAGATATGATTCTGAAGGAAATCCTATTGCAGATTTTCCTTTAAACGATTCAAAATACGAAGGTTCTAAAATTTTAGTAGGAGGCAAGAATTTTGGTTCTGGTTCTTCTAGAGAGCATGCTGCATGGGCGGTTTACGATTTTGGATTACGCTGTGTAATATCTTCCTTTTTTGCAGATATATTTAGAAATAACTGTTTAAATATTGGTGTATTGCCTGTACAAGTTTCAGCAGAATTTGCTCAAAAATTATTTGATGCTATAGAAGCAGATCCTAAAACAGAAATTAAGGTAGATTTACCCAACCAAACCGTAACATTAATGGCTACCGGAGAATCTGAAACCTTTGATATTAACGACTACAAAAAGGGCAATATGCTAAATGGTTTTGATGATATTGATTATCTTCAAAACATGAAAGAAGAAGTGAGAGCATTTGCAGAAACACGACCTTTCTAGAAGTATAGTGGTGAAACAAAAAAATTAAATCAACATCTAAAAAGCATTTCATTTAATTATGAAATGCTTTTTGTGAATTTATTAAACTCTCGATGCCTAAAAGAAGAATAGAAATAATGGATACAACGTTACGCGATGGAGAACAAACCTCTACCGTATCGTTTTCTGCTTCAGAAAAATTAACTATTGCGAAACTTTTACTAGAAGAATTAAAAGTAGACCGCATAGAGGTTGCATCGGCTAGAGTATCTGAAGGGGAGTTTCAAGCAGTAAAAGATATTACAGATTGGGCTGCTGAAAATGGGTATTTAGAACAAGTAGAAGTCTTAACCTTTGTAGACAATGGAGTTTCATTACAATGGATGGAAGAAGCAGGAGCAAAGGTTCAAAACCTACTAACTAAAGGTTCATTAAACCATTTAACTCATCAGCTTAAAAAAACACCTAATCAACATTTTAGCGAAGTAAAAGAAGTAGTTGATTTGGCCTCAGAAAAAGGAATTGTAACCAATGTTTATTTAGAAGATTGGAGCAATGGCATGCGTAATTCTAAAGCTTATGTTTTTGAATTTTTAGAGTTTTTAAAATCTCAAAATATTGCTAGAATTATGTTGCCCGATACTTTGGGGGTATTAACTCCGCAAGAATCCTTCAATTTTATAAAAGAAATAAAAGACAAATATCCAGACTTACATTTCGATTTTCATGCCCATAACGATTACGATTTAGGCGTATCAAACGCTATGGAAAGCCTAAAAGCTGGAGCCGATGGTTTACACTTAACCGTAAATGGCATGGGAGAACGTGCTGGAAACGCTCCAATGAGCAGTACCATTGCGGTTATTAACGATTTTATGCCCGACATAAAAATGGGCGTAAACGAAAAAGTACTGTATACGGTAAGCAAGTTGGTTGAAAATTTCTCTGGTGTAATGATTCCTGCCAATAAACCTATTGTAGGTGCCAATGTGTTTACCCAAACTGCTGGTATTCACGCAGATGGAGACAACAAGAAAAATCTCTATTTTAGCGATTTAATGCCAGAGCGCTTTGGAAGAACACGCCAATATGCATTGGGAAAAGCTTCTGGAAAAGCAAACATTCAAAAGAATTTACAACAATTAGGGCTACAGCTTAACGACGAGGATTTAAAGAAGGTTACGCAACGTATCATAGAGTTAGGCGATAAAAAGCAAGTAGTAACTAAAGAGGATTTACCTTATATTATTTCAGATGTTTTAGACAGAACTTACGAAGAAAAAGTAACGGTTAACTCCTATGTTTTAACACATTCAAAAGGTTTAAAACCTTCTACAACTGTATCTATAACCATAGAAGGTGAAACGTTTGAAGCTAATTCTCAAGGAGATGGACAGTTTGATGCATTTATGAATGCAACAAGAAACGTATTTAAAAAGAAGAAAATTGTACTACCTCAATTAATAGATTACGCTGTTAGAATCCCTCCAGGAAGTAACTCTGACGCGTTGTGTGAAACTATAATTACGTGGAAAAACGAAAGTAAAGAGTTTAAAACACGTGGCCTAGACTCAGACCAAACGGTGTCTGCTATTAAAGCCACAGAAAAAATGTTAAATATTATTATTAATTAAGCATATAAACCAAACAAATGAAATTAAACATAGCGCTTTTAGCGGGAGATGGTATTGGACCAGAAGTTATAGAGCAAGCAGTAAAAGTTAGTGATGCGGTTGCTAAAAAATTTGGACATGAGATTAATTGGAAACCAGCCTTAACGGGTGCTGCGGCAATTGACGCTGTTGGGGAACCTTATCCAGACGAAACACACGAAATTTGTAAAAATTCTGATGCGGTATTATTTGGCGCCATTGGTCACCCAAAGTTTGATAATGATCCATCTGCCAAAGTTCGTCCAGAACAAGGTTTGTTAAAAATGCGTAAGGCTTTAGGTTTATTTGCCAATGTACGACCAACGTTTACATTTCCCTCGTTATTAGATAAATCACCATTAAAAAAAGAGCGTATAGAAGGTACAGATTTGGTATTTTTAAGAGAGCTTACAGGCGGTATTTACTTTGGTGAAAAAGGGAGAAGAGATGAAGGTGAAACTGCTTATGATAATTGTGTGTACACAAGGGCAGAAGTACAGCGTTTGGCTAAAAAAGGTTTTGAACTAGCAATGACACGTTCTAAAAAACTATGTTGTGTGGATAAAGCTAACGTTTTAGAAACTTCTAGACTGTGGCGTGAAACCGTACAAGCTATGGAAAAAGATTATCCAGAGGTTGAAGTTAGTTACGAATTTGTTGATGCTGTAGCAATGCGTTTGGTACAATGGCCAAATAGCTATGATGTATTAATTACCGAAAACCTTTTTGGAGATATTTTAACAGATGAAGCTTCTGTAATTTCAGGGTCTATGGGATTAATGCCTTCTGCGTCTTTGGGGTCGGATATTGGTTTGTTTGAGCCAATACACGGGTCTTACCCACAAGCTACTGGTAAAAACATCGCAAACCCTATGGCAACAGTATTATCTGCGGCCATGATGTTTGAAAACTTTGGTTTACAGGAAGAAGGAAAAGCTATCAGATCGGTTGTAAACGAAGCTTTAAACAAAGGTGTTGTTACCGAAGATTTAGCAGATGGCGGAAAAGCCTATGGCACTAAAGAAGTTGGTGACTGGTTAGCCGCTAATATTTAGAACATTAAACTATTTTTTAATAGAAGGCCTCACAGGTATAAAAACCTGTGGGGCTTTTTTTAATTTTTAAGATTGAGTGATGAAGGTAACTCAAAAATTTCTAAGCCAAAATAAGGAACAGCAGCCAGAACATGGTCAAAAATATCAGCCATTATATATTCGTAATTTACCCAGCGTTTGTCGCTGCTAAATGCATAAATTTCTATAGGCAAACCCTGAGCAGTTGGTGCAAGTTGTCGTACCATTATGGTCATATCTTTATTTATGGCAGAATGGTTTTCAATGTATGTTTGAATATATTTTCTAAATACCCCAATATTAGTAAGGTTTCTACCGTTTAAAAGCAGCTCTTTATTAATATTGTTGTTTTTATTATAGGCTTCAACATCTTTTTGTTTGTCTTCTAAATAAGGCTTTATAAGTTGTATATGTTTAAGTTTCTCTATATCGGAAGCGGTTAAACATTTTATACTATCTTGTTTAATATTTACCGCACGTTTAATGCGTCTTCCACCAGAATTTGTCATGCCTCTCCAGTTCTTAAATGAATCTGAAATTAAGGCATATGTTGGTATAGTGGTTATGGTTTTATCAAAGTTTTGAACCTTTACCGTGGCAAGGTTAATTTCTATCACGTCACCATCGGCACCATATTTTTCAAATGTAATCCAGTCGCCTATGCGTACCATATCGTTTATAGATACTTGAATACTGGCTACAAAACCTAAAATAGTATCTTTAAACACTAATATGATAACTGCAGAAATAGCCCCCATTCCAGTTAAAAACTTTAAGAAGGGTATGTCTGTAATAATAGCAATGGCGGACATTATACCTGCTAACCACGCAAAAATCATAAAAACCTGTATGTAGCTATCAATAGGTTTATCCTTTAGTCTTGGTAAGGTTTTTAAGAAATCTTTGATTGTATGCAGTACGCTTCTAACTATCCAAAGAGTTAGTATTATGGCAAATACTTTTAAGCCTTTTTCAATGATGATTTCAAAATTATAAAAATCGGCAAAAACATCAGGAACAAACTCTAACGCTATTAGGAGCGGAATAATATGCGCTATATTTCTAGGAACTTTATTGGAAATTAAAAGATCATCAAAATTAGTTTTGGAGCGCTTTGCAAATTGTGAAAACGCACCAATAAGTATTTTTCTAATAACAATATCAACTATAAATATTATAAGTAGTAAACCAATTAATAGTATTAACATGTTTAGGTATTCCGCAGCTTGTTCAGAAAGTCCATAATCTGTTAATTTATTAAACACCCAATGTTTAAGCGTTACAGCTTTTTCAGTAGTGGTGTTATTAATATTTTCGGTTTGAATCATTTAACTGTTTTTAAATATTTTTTATCGATATAAAATGTTCCGAATGGTACAATTGCAGCTATAAGTACTATTGCAAATTCTTTATTTGTCCAGTTAAGGTCGTTTTTTATTAAAAAAGCAATTGCTACATAAGCTACAAATAACAAACCATGTGGCATGCCTAAAAGTTTTACGTATTGTGGGTCGTTTGCTAAATATTTAATAGGTGTAGCTATAAATAGCAAAAGTATATATGATACGCCTTCTAGTAAGGCTACAACTCTAAAGGTATTTAAAAAAGAAAACATAGGCTTGTATTTTCTGCAAAAGTAGAACAGAACAACTACAAAATACTACGATTTAAGATTTTTTTATAAGGTGTTAAAGATGATAAGTCCGTAAATTACAAAACGAACTAAACGAAGTAGACCAAATAAGGCAACAATTTTAAAAGGAAACTTAATTATACCAGCTGCTATACAAGAAATTGAAAACGGCAGCGGTAATAATGCACCAACAACTATTAAAAACCCTCCCCATTTTCTAGAGTTTTTTAATTGTTTTTGCATTTTTACTTCTAGATAATTATGAACTGAAGGTATTTTAGTAATCATTTGCCCCATAACATAAGCTAGCAAACCGCCTGCATATGATAATACGGCTAGAATACTTAAATATCCCCAAGGATTAGGCATTTTTCCAGACCAAGCAATAAAAATTTCTGGTGGAATTAAGCCTAAAAGAGTTTCTGAAACAAAAAAGAAACTAAGCACACCATAAGAGGGTAGTAGTTCTGTAAGTTTTATTAACGCAGCATTAATATCAAAAAAATGATTTATGGTATAAATTGCAATTATAGCACCAATAATGTAGGGTAGCGCATTTTTTACGGCTTGCCATACAAAACTATAAAAGCCTGTATAGCTATAATATTGATGAAGTAATTTTAAGCGAGATTTACTGCTTTTTGTTTTAGATTTCGGTTTCATGTTAATAACTCAAGGCGTGCAAATATAGCAGTGAATAGTAAAATCAAAAAATAAATAATGTTAATTAGTGATTTTTTAACTAAAATTATAACACCTTATTTCGCAGTGAGATATTCTACTTTTTATATGAACCATTAGCAAATTGCGCAACCAACTTTCTGTCTGCAGTTCTACAAGTTGATGGAAAATCATGAAAATAGAGACATTCTGGTAATCCTTCAACAAAAGTTATTCTTACTGTACCAGTACTTTCGCCACTCCAGCCAGTGTAGCGGTATCTTGCGGTCATTTCCATTGGTCTGTTTTGTTCGTCTTTTTTAGTTATGGTAGCATTGGTAATACTTCCACGTCTATATTGGTTCATAGCCCATTTTTTTGAATGCTCATAAACCAAATCTTCTGCTAATTTCGAAAAATTTTGGTTGTTAATAGAAATAGATACTTTTCTTGCTTCCTCACCATTTACTAATATGGGCTGTTTATTGGTGGCAAACCTGCGTAAATTTTCTTCAAAGCGCATTAAGCCATCACTTTTACAACCATTTAATTTTATTAACGTAGCCATATCAGATTTTATGGCTTTTGCTTTGTCTACCAAACTTAATGCTTCTCCAACAGGATTTTTTTGAGACATCATTTTATACATATTACGAAACGCATCAACAGATTGTGATTTTTCAATAACTTCTTGTGCATTACGCATTTCGGGTTTAGCATAAAGCCCTCTGCCAACGTCTACCCATTCTACACAGGTTCTACTAATTTCCCAACCATAACCATCTTTAGTAACTCTTTCTCTTACACATTCTGCTCGCATAAGCTCTACTTTGTTTGCAGGCAAGCTATTAGCACAATTTATGGCATATGCATCAATATATTCGTTAAGAAGTAAAACAAATGTAGTTTCATCCCTATCAAAAGGAATATTGATAAAATCGCCTTTAAAAATTTTTGTAACTAGTGTTTCATAATACAATCCTTTAGCTGAAAATACAGGGGTATTTTGGCTAGCTACCGATAATGTAGCCCAACAGTAAATAAAGAAACTTAGAAGAAGGCTTTGTTTTTTGCTATGCGTGAGGGATGCCATAAAAAAAATATTTTATTTTCTGTAGAAAAAGTCTATCAAATAAATATACAATAAACTAATTTATAGACCATTACTTTTTTTAGGTAATTTTTAAATTACCACGTTATTTATCGTATTAAATTTTTTTAAATAGATGGATAAAGGTACTATTATGTTATGTTAAAATAGTTTTTGTGGAAATTATAGAGTGTATCAGTATAAAGTTATTTATGTAATAATTCTGGGTTGTTTGTAATAATGCCATCTACACCAAGGCCAATAAGTGCCTCAGCTGTTTTTGGGTTGTTAACCGTCCAAACATTTACTTTTTTTCCGTGAGATTTTAAATGTTTTATTACAGCTTTGTTTGCAAACGCATAATTAATACTGTACTCTTTAATGTAATTATACTTCTCTAAATCCAACCTGTCAATTGTGTTAGAAACTATAAAAGGAGTGAATTTTAATTTACCGACAAACAATTTATGAATTGCTATATTAGGGTTTAGCTCGTGTATTGTCATTAAAACGTTATCATCAAAAGAATGAATAAATATCCAATCTTCAGCATTATACTTTTTTATAAGTTTTAGTATATGCTTTTCTATATTCGGGTAAAAATCATGTCCTTTTTTAATTTCAATTATAAGTTCGCATTTACCGTTAATTAATTGAATAATGGTTTCTAATTTCGGAATTTCTTCACCTGTAAACGCTTTTGAGAACCAACTGCCTGCATCTAGTTTAGAAAGTTCTCTATAAGTTTTTTCCTTTATTAATCCCTCACCATCAGTAGTTCTATTTAGCGTAATATCATGCATTAAAACAACCGTACTATCTTTAGTTTGCTGTACATCTACTTCTATACGATGGGGTTTAAGTTTTAAAGCTTTAACTATGGCTGCCTTGGTATTTTCTGGCGCTAAACTAGAAGCGCCTCTGTGCGCTATTATTTTGTATTCAGGATTAGGGTTTGTATTAGGAATGTTCTTAAAAAAAATTGGAGAAAGTGATAAAGCAATATAGATGATACAGGTGGATGCTATGATAATTATTATGTAACATATTTTTTTCACTTAATTCCTAGCTTTAAAATGAAAAGTAAATTTAGCATAAAATCCTACAATACAGATAATCTACTCTAACAAAAACGCTTTTAAATCTTCATAAGTTGAAATAACAGTTGATTTCTTTTCTTTCCCCATAACAGATTGTATTTGTTTTGGTAAAGGTTGTTTTTTATCTATAACGTCTTCTACTACATCTAAAAATTTAGTAGGATGTGCTGTTTCTAAAAAAACACAATGTGCATTCGGGTTTTCCTTTAAATAAGATTTACAACCTAAGTATCCCACAGCACCATGAGGATCTGCAACATAGTTATATTGATTGTAGATTTCTAACATAGCTTCTTTCGTTTCTTCGTCTGTAAAACTATAAGAAGATAAATTTTCTTTTAAAACTTCAAATTGATTTTTATAAATCTCTTGTATGCGAATAAAATTACTCGGTGCACCAACATCCATGGCATTACTTATGGTTTGTATGGATGGTTTTGGCTCGTATAATTGTGAAATTAAATAGCGTGTTACTACGTTATTTACATTGTTTGATGCAATAAAATGGTGTATTGGTAAACCTAATTGTTGTGCCATCATACCTGCGCAAACGTTACCAAAATTACCACTAGGTACAGAAAAAACAATGTTATTATATGTTTTATGTAATTGCTTGTATGCAAACATAAAATAGAATAACTGTGGCAACCAACGTGCTACATTTATGGAGTTTGCAGACGTTAACTGCATTTGGCTTGTAAGTGCGTTATCTAAAAATGCCGTTTTTACCATGGCTTGACAATCGTCAAAAGTACCATTAACTTCAAGCGCCTTAATGTTTTGTCCTAGGGTTGTTAATTGTTTTTCTTGAATATCGCTTACTTTTCCGCTAGGGTATAGGATTACAACATTAACACCTTTTACACCCAAAAAACCGTTAGCCACAGCGCCACCCGTATCTCCTGAAGTTGCTACTAATACGGTAACCTCTTTGTTATTATCTTGGTTAAAATACCCTAAACAACGTGCCATAAACCGTGCGCCTACATCTTTAAAAGCCATAGTAGGCCCATGGAATAATTCTAACGTAGATATATTTTCGTTTAGTTTAACAACGGGAAATTCAAAAGATAATGTTTCCTCAACAATGGTTTTTAAAACCTCTTCAGGAATTTCTGGTAAAATAAATTGTTTTATGGCCTCGTATGCTATTTCAGAATACGATTTATCATCAATAGTATCAAAAAAAACTTTTGGTAGTGGTGATATGCTTTCAGGAAAATATAAACCTTTATCGGGTGCCAAACCTTTTATAACAGCATTTTTAAATGTTGATTTAGGTGCTTGTTTGTTGAGTGAGTAGTAGTTCATTGTCCAGTAATACCTGAGCCTACAGATATTTATTTTTTAATTTGTTAAGAGATAATTTTAACCCCTTCAGTATTTATTTTACTAACATGAATATCATAATCAATTACTAAATCCATGTATACATTTTCTAAACTTGCTTTTACATTATTAGCTACATCCAACCCTTTACTTAATGAAAAAATAGAGGGACCAGAACCTGAAATACCACAGCCTAAAGCACCAGCATCTAAAGCAGCGCTTTTTGCTTCTGTAAATAGTGGTATTAATTTGCTTCTGTATGGTTCTACTATAACATCTTTTAATGCGCTTTGTATTAAAGCGTAATCGCTAGTATGCAAAGCGTGTACAAAACTCCCAAGGTTGGCCCATTGCGTAATAGCATCACTTAAGTCAATTTGCTTAGGTAATAATCCTCTAGATTCAGAGGTTTTTATTTCAATTTGTGGATGAATAATGGTAGCATACAAATCCTTTGGTGTAGGTAGTTCTAGAACTTTTAGTGGCGACACACTTTTTACAAGTGTAAAACCACCAAAAAGGGCAGGTGCTAGGTTATCGGCATGTTCACACTTACTTGCTAAGGCTTCTCCTTTAATAGCAAATTCGGTTAACTGTGTTTTATTGTATGGTCTTCCTATTAACTCATTCATACCAAACACGCTGCCTACAGCACTTGCGGCGCTACTACCTATACCGCTTCCAGGTTTTATATTTTTATAAATTTCTATTTCAAAACCATAATCAACATTAATGGCATCGTACATAGCTAATGCCGAAACTCCGGCTACATTTGCCTTGGTCTCCAAAGGCAAGTCGAAACCTTCAATTTTAGTTATAAATATTCCTTTTTTATCTATTTTACGAATTACCATTTCGTCTCCAACGGTATCCAAACAAAAGCCCATAACATCAAAACCACAAGATACGTTGGCTACGGTTGCTGGTGAAAATATTCTAATTTCGTTCATTTTTTCTATTAAATAATGTTCTGCGGCACTAGTACAGGATATAGAACTTTCTTTGTATAATTCCATTTAATTATTGCCTAGTCTTATAATATCTGCAAACAAGCCAGAGGCTGTAACATCGGCACCAGCACCAGCGCCTTTAATAATCATAGGTTGTTGCGAATAACGTTCTGTATAAAACATAACAATATTATCGCTACCTTCTAAATTATAAAAAGGATGCCCTTTTGGGATTTCCTGTAAGCTTACACTAGCTTTTCCGTTATCAAATTTAGCAACATATTTTAATTGACAATCTTTAGCTTTCGCAGAAGCAAATAAACTTTGGTAATGCGCTTCATCGTCTATTAATGTTTGGTAAAAGTCGTCTACAGAATTACTTTCCAAACCGGCTTTTGATAAAAATGGTATATTTTCTATATCTTCTAAATCCATAGTTACGCCACTTTCTCTTGCCAAAATTAAAATTTTACGTGCCACATCAACACCACTTAAATCTATTCTTGGGTCTGGTTCTGTGTAACCTTCTGCTGCAGCTTGTTTAACTACATCGTAAAATTTTGTGGTGTCGTTAAAATTATTGAATACAAAATTTAAACTTCCAGATAATACGGCCTGTATAGAGGTTACCTTATCTCCAGAGGCTATTAAATTGCTCAAGGTATCAATAATTGGTAAACCCGCGCCAACATTAGTTTCAAACAAAAAAGGTGCATTGTATTTAAGCGACAAACGTTTTAATTCTTTGTAATTACTAAAAGTACTAGAACAGGCAATTTTATTACATGCTACAACAGCAATACTTTCGCGTAAATATTTTTCATACAACCCAGCTACGTCCTTATTGGCTGTAACATCTACAAAAATACTGTTACGTAAATTTAGTGATTTAGCGTTTTCAAAAAAGCCCTCTAAAGATGCTTTTTCACCGTTAGACAAGTCTTCTTTCCAGTTTTTTAAGCTAATACCACCGCCATTAAACATCATGGTTCTGGAATTAGATAATCCTACAACACGTAAATTTATTTTAAGATTATCTTTAAGGTATTTTTTTTGTTGCTTAATTTGTTCAACCAAACGTTCCCCAACATTACCAACGCCTGTAATAAAAACATTTAATTGTTTAGTAATACTTTCAAAAAATACTTCGTGCAATGTATTTAAGGCCTTTTTAACATCGGTTTCCTCAATAACAATAGAAATATTTTTCTCTGAAGCACCTTGCGCAATCGCTCTTATATTAATATTATTTTTACCTAGGGAAGAGAACATTTTACCACTTATTCCTTGGTGGTTTTTCATGTTGTCTCCAACTAAGGCTACGATTGATAAATTTGTTTCAACCTGTATAGGATCTATTTTATGAAGTGCAATTTCGTTTTCAAAAGTAATATCTATAGCGGTTTTAGCAATTTCGACATCTTTTGCTTCAATACCTAAACAAATAGAATGTTCAGATGATGCTTGGGTAATTAAAATTACATTAATTTTTTCGTTAGAAAGCGTTTCGAATAAACGTTTAGAAAACCCGGGAATACCAACCATTCCACTACCTTGTAAGGTTAGCAGCGCAATGTTTGAAATATTACTAATACCCTTTACAGGATTATTTGAGGCTACAAACTCATTAGAAATAATGGTGCCAACAGCCTCTGGTTCCATGGTGTTTTTAATATGTATGGGGATGTTTAAATCTAAAACGGGCTGCACTGTTGGCGGATACAATACTTTTGCGCCAAAGTGCGATAATTCCATTGCTTCTTGATAAGATATGGTTTCTATAGGGCGTGCTTGTTTTACCAGTTTAGGGTTTGTGGTAAACATGCCACTAACGTCTGTCCAAATTTCTAACTGCTCTACATGTAATGCCGCAGCAACAATTGCCGCTGTAAAATCTGAACCACCACGACCTAAAGTAGTTTGTTCTCCAAATGTAGATCGCGCAATAAAACCAGGAAGAATGGTAATGTTTTCTTTAGCAGAACTAAAATAATCTTTAATATTAGCATTGGTAACACTATAATCAACCTCTGCTTTTGTAAAGTTGGCATTAGTAACCACTAATTCCTGAGCGTTTTTTCTATAAGCAGACAAACCTCTATTTTTCATTGTCTCAGCAATAATAAACGACGAAAGCAACTCACCAAAAGTCACTAATTTGTCAGAGGTTTTTGGAGATATTTCATTAATTAAAAATATACCGTTTAATAAACTCTCAAGTTCATTAAGCTTTTCTTCAGCATAATTTAAAATTGAAGAACTATTGTCTGGATTTAATTCTTTAATAATGCTAAAGTGCACATCTTTAATAATCTGGAACGTAGCTTTAAAAGCGTTATCCTTACTTTGTGCCTGCATACCCGCTAGCAGTAATTTATCGGTAATTCCTCCAACTGCAGAAACCACACAAACTACTTTACTCTCTTTTGCATAAGCATCTAATATGCTAATGACTTTATTTATATTTTTTGATGAACCAACCGAAGTGCCACCGAATTTTAAAACCTTCATTATATAATGAATTGAAATTTAAACTTAAAACTTGAAAAAATGTAATTATAAAAATTACACGAAACCTTTGAATAATATATAACTAGTAACCCCAAGGGGTTGTTGTATTTGTAGTTGTAGCTAAAATAGAAGTTGTGTTTGAAGAATTAAAAAACACTGTAAGATGTATATTTTGGCTTAAATGAATCATTTCTCGTTATATAAAACATTTCAAAAGTATTACTTTTAACCTAATAAAAAAACAAAACCTATTTTTTTACAATATTCTTACAATCGATAAATTTTCGTTTAAAAAAAACGACTATTCTCGATGAGAATTGAAAAATCAATAATCTAGATTTTATGAAGATATTTTCTAAAGCACAAATATACTTAGGCGATAAACTTACTGCAGAACGACAAAATATTACATCAACAGAATTAATGGAACGCGCAGGCACCCAAATTTTTAACTGGATGCATGCCCGTATGCAAGGTGCACAGGTACCTGTGCATGTATTTTGCGGCATTGGAAATAACGGTGGCGATGGCTTAGTTTTAGCAAGACATTTAGTAACCCATGGCTATAATGTAAACACTTATGTAGTTAACTGTAGCGATAAACGTTCCAAGGATTTTTTAGTGAACTACGATAGAATTAAAAACGTAACTAAAAAATGGCCTACTTTATTAAAATGTGCTGATGATTTTCCTGAAATTAACGCTAATGATATTATTGTAGATGCTGTTTTTGGTATAGGTTTAAATAGACCTATTGAGGATTGGGTAAAACAACTATTCCTACATTTTAGAGCAACCAAGGCATTTACCTTATCGATTGATATTCCTTCTGGTTTGTATCCAGATAAGGCAGTTGAAGACAAGGAAGCTGTAGTTTATGCAGGTTTTACTTTAAGTTTTGCATCCCCTAAACTCGTTTTCTTTTTGCCCGAAACTGCAAAATATACAGTACAATGGGAAGTTTTAGATATTGGTTTAGATCCTGAATATCTCTATACCACCGAAACCGAAGCGCAACTTATTGGAAAACATGAGGTTTTGCCCAATTACATAGCAAGAGATAAGTTTTCGCACAAAGGGGAATTTGGTCATGCACTGGTTATTGGCGGTAGCTATGGCAAAATTGGCGCCGTAACTTTGGCAAGTAGGGCATCCTTATCGGCAGGTGCAGGTTTAGTCTCTGCTTATGTGCCAAAATGTGGTTATATGCCTTTACAGGCGTCATTCCCTGAGGCAATGGTTATTACAGATAAAGATGAAGCAATACTAACGGCTATAGATTTTGAAATAGAACCAACCGTTATAGGATTTGGGGTAGGAGTAGGCACCAATATAAAAACCATAGCCGCTTTTGAAGCCTTTTTAAAAACCAACAAGCAACCGTTAGTAATTGATGCCGATGGTTTAAATATACTTTCTAAAAAGAAATCATTATTAAAGCTACTGCCAGAACATTGCATTTTAACACCTCACCCTAAAGAGTTAGAGCGATTAATAGGCGCGTGGACAGACGATTTTGACAAACTAAATAAAGCAAAAGCTTTATCTAAAAAGTACAAGCTTATTTTAGTTTTAAAAGGCGCTAATACCATTACTATATTTAATGAAAAACTTTTTATAAACACCACTGGCAACCCTGGTTTGGCAACTGCCGGTACAGGCGATGTGCTTACAGGAATTATTACTGGTTTAGTGGCCCAAGGTTATCATCCATCAGTAGCTGCTATTTTTGGTGTGTATTTACATGGAAAGTCTGCTGATATTGCTGTTGAAGATTTTGGATACCAAAGTTTACTTGCTAGTCATATAATAGACTATTTAGGTGAAGCCTTTATAGATTTGTTTAAGCAACCTGAGCAAACGCCTCAGCCACAAGAAGCAAAAGAAGAAACGAAAAAATAGTTGAATAAAGTTTTTTTAGATTACTTGATTTGTTGCGTTCTCGTAATGCTATTATGGATTTTTCATTCAGAAATTTAATAAAAACAACTACAATAATAAAACGTCATTGTTCTCCCGAAGTATCGGATTTTGCAATGACGTTTTTGGTCTTACTTTTTTTAATACTGTTGTTACACGAAAGAATTAGATATTTAATTCTTCAAATAAATCTCTTAAAGCTGGATCTGAAGGCCTTGGTGCATTAGAACTTACAATATTGCCATTAGGATCTATTAAAATAAATCTTGGAATACCTTGTATTTCGTAATCTTTTACAAACTTAGAGTTCCAATCGTTATCAGCAAATAGTTGAACACCTCCAAGTTCTTTTTCGTTTACCATAGTTTTCCAAGTTTCAAAGTCTTTTTCCTTGTCAATAGAAACACTAACAAATTGAATGTTTTTATTATGGTAATCTGCTTCAACCTTTTTTAAGGCAGGAATTTCCCTAATACACGGCCCGCACCAAGTAGCCCATACATCAATATAAGTATATTTACCTTTTAAATCGTCTAAGGATGTTGTGCCGCCAGCATGATTTCTGTAGTCTACAAATTTGGGTGATGGTTTCCCTTTGGATAATCCGGTAAGCTTATCGTATTTTTCTTTTACTATTGCGTTGTTTTTGTCATTATTCGAGTTATCTGAGTACAACTTATAAAATGCCTCTACATCTTTAGAATAACTCATGCTAGTGTTAGCAAATACAAACAATACATCATTCTTTATTTTCTCGTTTTCAATATTGCTAATGGTTTTAATAAAGGCAATATCGTTAGCTATACCTTCTTTTTTTGCCAATGCTTCTGCCTGTTTTCTGTAATGGCTGGTAAGAAGTAGTTTGTAGTTTTCCGAGAAAAAATAATCTTTTTCATTTTGATAATCAATGCCATCCAATTCTTTTAAAAAACTATCAGACACTTTAAAATCATCATTTTTGGTTACATATTTATGATAAGGTTCATATTCATTTAACCTAGCAAGATAGTTGTAATTTAAGTCTCGTTTTTCTAAAACCTTAAAGTCCTCTGGAATGTCTTTAAAGGTTTCTAGTAAACTGTCGCTAGAAGCTTTAATGGCTTTGTATTTTGCTTTAAAGTCGGCTTCATTTAATTTATAAACCTCAAAACGATTACCTATTAATGCCTTTTCATTTTTGTTCTTTTCTAATAGGTAGGTATTAACTTGGGCGCCTTCACCAGAAAAGGTTATTGTGTTTTCAAAGTCTTTAACATCATAAGTTACATTTAAATTATAACCTGGTTCTAAATAAATAAATACAGGATTTTTGCCATCAAAAATTACATAAGAACTTTTATCTGTGCTTAAGGTATCTGTAAAACTACCATCGGCAGACACTTTTAGGGGTTCACTAAAGGTCCTATCAAAACTATTAATGGTAACTACACCATTTTTGTTTGTAATTTTTCCTGAAACAATTGCATAATCTAAAGGTTTTCCTTCGTTTTTACCACAAGCTAAAAGAGTTAGAAAGATTAAGGGGGTAAGAATTTTTTTCATTGGTTTATTTTAAGTTTTTACGAAAATAAATATTTGTTGCTGTTCTAAGAAATTAATTAACACTAGTTTAAAGCATTGAGGTCATTTATTGTACATCATGAACTAAATCGCGGTAATTAACAATTTTAGGAATAATATCTAAGGCTTTTAATTCCTTTTGAACACTCATAATGGTTTGTTCGTCTATATTGCTTTGAGACCATTCTGTTATGGCTAGCCATTCTTGAACATCCTCTATTTGTTGCTCATAACGATTGGCTATCATTCTATCAATACTTGGAATATTTTTAAACTCTTGAGTGGTAGTATTTATAATGTTTAAAATTGTTTTAAGCTCCTCTGTATTATTTTCAATAAACTCATTGCGCACAGCAATTACAAAACATGGCCAAGGTGATGGGCAATCATCAATACGTCTAAATATACCATTGTCTACCAATGGTTTCGTTGTGTATTTTTCCCAAAGAAAATAATCGGCATTCCCATTAGTTAATCCTTCTACAGCGCCATTTAAATTTTGTATCACTTCAAAATCTAAATCTTTTTCTAAATTCCAATTATTATTTTGAGCGTTAATATATGCCATTAAATGAGAGCCAGAGCCATATCTACTTATAGCTGCCTTAGTACCTTTTAAATCTTCTATGGTTTTGTAATTAGAATTATGCGCTACATGAATTCCCCAAATAAGTGGTGTTTGCACGTAAGTTTGCACAATTTTACTGGAATTTCCAGCAATAATATCTTTAATAATACCTTCGGTTAAAATAACAGCAATATCTATGTCGCCATTGCGAAGTGCCTTATTCATTGCGCCAGTGCCACCATAGTAATCGTGCCATCTAAGATTAATATTTTGGTCTTTATATTCGCCGTTTTTAAGTGTTAAATACCAAGCCAGATTAAAGTGTTCTGGTACACCGCCAATATTTACTTTTTTCATTTAAATTCTATCTAAAGTATATGTAATCAAATCTTCTACTGCTTTACGTGGGTTTTTGCTAAACGTACCATTAGCCCTGTTTGCTATAATGGCATTTAGCGATATTGCATTATGGCCTAACAGATGCGATAAACCATAAATTGCAGAAGTTTCCATTTCTAGGTTTGTAATTTTTACACCCTTAAAATTAAAACTATCCATTTTTTTATTTAATGCCGCATCTTCTAATTGCAACCTAAGAACACGCCCTTGCGGACCGTAAAATCCATTTGCAGTAGCAGTGATCCCTTTTGATGTAACATCACTTTCAAACTTAGATAATAACGACTTAAAACCTTTTACTATAATAGGTCTTGCCTTATTGGAATTCCAATTGGTATGCGCGATAAAAGCATCTTCCATTTCTAGATTAGAGATGGTCTCTGTTTGATAGGAGTGCAGCAGCCCGTTTATGTCTAAACCATATTCGCTTACAACAATTGAATCTATTGGGATATTGGGTTGTAAACCACCAGAGGTACCAATTCTTATAATATTTAAACTTGTGAGGTGTTGCTTAATGGTTCTTGTTTCAAAATCTATATTTGCAAGGGCATCTAGCTCATTTATAACAATATCTATATTATCAGTGCCAATTCCTGTGGAAATTACAGATATTCTTTTGCCATTTAAGGTGCCAGTATGGGTTTTAAATTCTCGTTTTTGTATTTTAAAGTCTACAGTATCAAAATGCCGACTTACCAAATCAACACGATTTTGATCGCCCACAACAATTATAGTATCTGCAATGTGTTCTGGTTTTAGGTTGAGATGATACACACTACCATCTGGATTTAAAATAAGTTCGGATGCTTTAATTGACATGTAATGGGGACTTTATAAGTTTATTTTCTATTTTACTAAACTGAAATGCTACTTTTTTAACACCACCAAATACCATATTATCTTTGTAATCTTTTGAAGCGTTATATTGACCAAGCAATACTTCATGCCCTTTTCTATTGAGCTCTACATGGTCTGTATTTACAGAATAAAAAGGCGATAAATTGTCTATAATACGCTGTAGCTGTATGTCGCCATAGCCATAAAAACCTTGGTAGTTTAGGGCGTAACCTAATAAATGGTGTTTAGATTTAATAGTATTTTCTTTAATGAGTTTTAAAATATTGGTTTCTAACACATTTAGGCCAGTAATTACATCTGGAAAACGTTCTAGATGTGCTTTTAAGCAATTGCTCATATACTCAAATGAAGAAGATTTTACAATATATGGTTTGAACAGATTATGATCTACACCACAATAGATTTGCCAGAGTGTTACAGCGAGTTCTAAATCTTCTGCGGTTAACTTGGTTTTGTTTTTGTAGTGCTTCATGAGTTGTCCAGAACTGAGTTCAGACAAACCTTTAAGTTCTTTATAGCCTTGAACCCTTCCACTACATACTAAATAGGTGGGAAGGTTTATTTTTTTCTGTTGCAATAAATTTAGTACGGCAAGCATGTTAATATGGCAAAACAAATCGTATTCAAACCAAAGTACAACTTCGGTATAACGTTCGTTGGCATTATCTAGCTGTTTCAATGCAAAGTCTACTTTTGCTAAATCTAAATCAACATTATAAAACTCTCCTAGAAATGCTCTTCTTGCTTTTATGAGTTCATCTGAATGTACTAAAAACTGTGTAGGACCTTCACAAAGCATTTCCTGCCAAGTAACTATTTCGCCTTCAATTTGCAGCTCTTTTAAATAGGCTGTTAAGCTACCGCCATTACTTATATGTAAAATTTGTTTACTCATAAATTATCCGCCAACGCGCTTTACATTAAACCCTTTATCTTTTAGTATTTGCATAATTTTATCTCTGTAATCGCCTTGAATAATTATTTTATCATCTTTAAAACTCCCACCAACACTCAACTGTGTTTTTATCTCTTTAGCTAGAGCTTTAAAATCTTCGGTAGCACCGGTGTAACCTTCAAGAATAGTAGTTGGTTTTCCTTTTCGTTTTTCGTATTTGCAAATAATAGGATCGTCTTGCATCCAAATATCAGAAGCTTTAGAAGTTTCCTTTGGGGTGTCTTCTGGTTTATGGTCGGGAAATAGGTTTTTTAATTGGTCTTGTAAATCCATGTGTTAAGTCTTCAGTTTGCAGTCTTAAGTTTGCAGTATTTAACTGCCTACAGAAGACTGAGGGTTGCCTACTTTTTAATCAGTCCTAGTTCAATTAAACGTTCGGTTAAAAATTCTCCAGCAGTAATATCCTCAAATTGTTTTGGGTTATTTTCATCTACACAATTGTTTAACACATCAAGTTTCATATCGCTTACAGGGTGCATGAAAAATGGAATGGAGTACCGAGATGTGCCCCAAAGTTCTTTTGGTGGGTTTACCACACGGTGTATTGTAGATTTTAGTTTGTTATTGGTGTGTCTTGATAACATATCCCCAACATTTATCATAAGTTCATCGGGTTCAGCAATGGCGTCTAGCCATTCCCCTTTATGGTTTTGCACTTGTAAACCACGGCCTTGGGCGCCCATTAGCAGTGTAATTAAGTTAATATCGCCATGTGCTGCGGCTCTAACAGCCTCCTTGGGTTCTTCCTTAATTGGCGGATAGTGAATAGGTCTTAAAATAGAATTTCCGTTATGTATATACTTATCGAAGTAGGTTTCTTCTAAACCTAAATGTAGTGCTAGTGCTCTTAATACATATTTAGCAGTTTTCTCTAGCATTTTATAGGCTTCTTTTCCAACGGCATTAAAGTTTGGTAATTCCTCTACATTAACATTATCTGGGTAACCATATTTTTTTTTCTCATTCTCATCCACATATTGCCCAAAATGCCAAAACTCCTTTAAATCGCCTTCTTTCTTCCCTTTGGCACTTTCTTTTCCAAAAGAAACATAACCTCTTTGTCCTGCAATTTCAGGAATTTCATATTTCTGTTTAGTGGCCACGGGCAAATCAAAAAAGTTTTTCACCTCATTATAAAGATTTTCAACCAAGTCATCGTCTAAAAAATGGCCTTTAAGCGCTACAAATCCTATATCTTCATATGCTTTTCCTATAGCATCTACAAATTTTTGTTTTCTGTTAGGATCTTCTGAAATAAAATCGTGTAAATCTACACTAGGTATATTATTCATAAGTTAAAATGTATGGTAATGACAACAAATGTACAAAACATTCAATTCAATAATTATTGAAACATATGCAATTTTTGCATTAATAAAATCAAATTAAAGTATATTTGATAGTAAAATAAGTGCTTCTTTATGAAAACCTCAAAAATGCAGCCTTACATAAAATATTATGCCAATGGATTATCAACTGATATTTTAAGGCAACTTTACGCAAACATGTTAAAACCTCGGCTGATTGAGGAGAAAATGCTGGTATTGTTACGCCAAGGCAAAATTAGCAAATGGTTTTCTGGAATAGGGCAGGAAGCCATTGCTGTGGGTGTTACCATGGCGTTGCACCCCGAAGAATATATATTGCCAATGCACCGAAATTTGGGAGTGTTTACCACTAGAAATGTACCGTTGTACAAATTGTTTTCGCAATGGCAAGGAAAAGCATCTGGGTTTACAAAAGGTAGGGACCGTTCGTTTCATTTTGGTACGCAGTACTATAAGATTGTAGGAATGATTTCGCATTTAGGGCCACAGTTAGGCGTTGCCGATGGTATTGCTTTGGCTTCAAAATTAAAATCTAAAAAACATGTAACCGCAGTATTTACAGGTGAAGGTGGTACAAGCGAAGGCGACTTTCATGAAGCGTTAAACGTTGCATCTGTATGGCAGTTACCTGTTTTGTTTTGCATAGAAAATAACGGATATGGTTTGTCTACACCAACCTCTGAGCAATACAATTGTGAAAATCTAGCAGATAGAGGTGTGGGCTATGGTATGGAATCTCATAGTATTGATGGTAATAATATTATTGAAGTCTACACCAAGGTTACTGCAATTGCCAATAGTATTCGCAAACATCCACGTCCTGTATTAATAGAGTTTAAAACATTTAGAATACGTGGGCATGAAGAAGCAAGCGGCACCAAATACGTACCACAGGATTTAATGGACGCTTGGGCTAAGAAAGATCCTCTAGAAAATTTTCAAAGTTATTTAAAAGAAGAAAATGTAATTGATGAGGCGTTTGAAGTAGAAATAAAAACAAGGATAGTTCATGAAATTAATGAACATCTAGAAGTTGCATTTAATGAAGAAGCTATAGACGCAAATTTAATTGATGAATTAAATGACGTATTTAAACCATTTGAATACAAGCATATTACATGTAAATCAAATTCAAAAAATATACGATTTGTAGATGCTATTTCTGAAGGTTTAAAACAAAGTATGGCGCGTTATAATGATTTGATTATTATGGGGCAAGATATAGCAGATTATGGCGGTGTATTTAAAATTACTGAAGGTTTTGTAAAAGCTTTTGGTAAAGACCGCGTTCGTAATACGCCTATTTGTGAATCTGCTATCGTAGAAACCGCCATGGGCTTATCTATTGCAGGAATTAAAAGTGTTGTAGAAATGCAATTTGCAGATTTTGTATCTTCTGGCTTCAACCCTATAGTTAATTATTTGGCGAAGTCTCACTACAGGTGGGGACAAGCAGCCGATATAGTGATACGGATGCCATGTGGCGGAGGCGTTGGTGCAGGTCCTTTTCATTCACAAACCAACGAAGCTTGGTTTACTAAAACCCCGGGGTTGAAGGTGGTATATCCGGCATTTCCTTACGATGCAAAAGGGTTATTAAATACAGCTATTACCGATCCAAATCCAGTATTGTTTTTTGAACATAAAGGCTTGTACAGAAACGTGCGCCAACATGTACCAATAGATTATTTTACGTTGCCTTTTGGAAAGGCTAGCCTAATAAGAACCGGACAAGATATTACAGTTATTAGCTATGGCGCAGGTGTTCATTGGGTTTTAGAGTGTTTAGAAAAGTATCCTAAAGTATCAGCAGATATTATAGATTTACGCACACTACAGCCATTAGATACCCAAACCATATTTAATTCAGTAAAGAAAACAGGTAAAGCGATTATTTTACAAGAAGATTCATTATTTGGCGGTATAGCTAGTGATATTTCGGCATTGATTATGGAGGAATGTTTTAAATATTTAGATGCGCCAGTAAAACGTGTGGCGAGTATAGAAACACCAATTCCGTTTGCTAAAACCTTGGAAGACCAATATTTACCTAAAGAACGGTTTGAAACTGAATTACTAAAACTTTTAGAATATTAAGATATTGTTTATCTTTAAACAACTTAACGCTACAGTTTTGAAACGTTTACTTGTCATCATCATTTTAATAATATTTTCTTGTAAAACAACTACAGAAAACAAAGAAGATGCTTATAATTGGCACTCTAGAATGGTAACTGCATCTGCTTATAATTCCTTAGAATATCAAACGGATAGTGACCCTAATATTACTGCTTTTGGAGATAGTTTACAACCAGGACTTAAATACATTGCGGTATCTAGAGATTTATTGGCTTTGGGCTTAACACACAATACCCCCGTAATCATAGAAGGATTAGAGGGTATATATTTGGTGAAAGATAAAATGCACTCGCGTTGGAAAAACCGAATAGATGTTTACATGGGCGAGGACGTAAAACGCGCTAAAAAATGGGGCAAAAAACGTGTTTGTATAGACTATGGTATTCCAATAGACGACTGATTATCTTGTCTCTGCTTCAGAGAGAATAAACGGATAAGCGTTTTTTAACCTCAATATTTCTTGCTCAGTTAATTTATCTATTGGTTTTTTCAAAACAGATTCGCTGTAGGTTTTTCTTAATTCAAAATAGGCTTTGGTAAGTTCGTCTTGCACTTCAATAAATTGATTGTAATTTGTGCTTCTGTCCGACTGTAATGAAATTACAGCTTTTGTGGGGTTGTCTGAAGATGTATTAGTTTTACTCCCATTACAATAGGCACAACTACCGTCGCCATTGTTATCAATAAAATTTTTGGCTAATGCTTTTACTTCAGAAACAGAAACAACAGCATCGTCTACCATAATTTCATTGTTAGCGTTTATTGCAATTTTTAAAATATTTCTATCTGGAATAGGAATATTACAATCCTGTCCGGGAGGACACTCTTTTGGAAGTTTACGATAAATCCCTTGGTCTTTTGGTATTACCGCTGTTACTAGAAAAAAGATTAATAATAAAAATGCGATGTCTGCCATAGACCCCGCATTTACTTCTGGGTGTGCTTTTGCTCGTCTCATGATTTTAATGTTTTAGAATTATTGTTAATGCATTGTTAAAATACAAAAACAATACCAAAAACCAGGAGCGTATCATTAGCGCATATTATGATGTAGTCGAGTCCAAAATGTTTGATGACTTGGGAAACTTAAGATGCGCTTGTTGGCAAATAAATTTTCTTCGGTAATACCTTTAAGGTGTTTTGGTGTTTTGATGATTGATTTCATTTGAGATAGATTGATGATTGATGAAAGTTTTTTAAGAGACGTTATATTCTATAACGTCTCTTGCTGTTCCATGTATTGGTTTTTGTACCGTTTAATGTTTCAGTTACTTGATTTGTGTTTAAAGTTCTCATGATTTTTTTTTTGATTGATGAAATAAATTGTTAGGAATAAAAGATACAATTATCTGTAACGTCTCTTTTTATTCCATAAGTTAGATTTAGTACTGTTTAAAGTTTCGGTTACTTGGTTACTGTTTAAAGTTCTCATAATTGTTGTTTTTTAATTGATTATACTAAATAGACGACCCATGTTATTTTTTGTTACAGTACTATGTATAACAAAGTAATAAATTAACAATTTTTAACGTTTTGAAAGTAAATTTTTAAAGCAGAGTAGAAGCGTTTATAGTATTTAGGTATAATTATTGTTAAATAGTTATAAAATATGGACTTATAGTTATGTTTTTTAGGATAAAGAAATATCTTTGAAACACATTTCTATAGGTTTAACCCATAGTTAGAGTATACATGAAATTACTATTAACATCGTTTTTATTTTTAGTTTTCAGCATTGGTTTAAGTGCGCAGATTGATTCTAAAAAGAAATCTGGCACTATTATTCCTGCTATTGAAGCGCCTAAGGATTCTACCGAGAGTAAAAAAATTGCACCAGAAAAACTTGAAAAAAACAATCAGTTTGATGGTGTAACTAAACCTAATGTTATTGGAAAGTTAGAATTGCCAAAAAAAGAATTCTCTATGTTTCCTCAAGAGGAATTTGGTAACCCTGGTGAATTATATACTAAAAAACTAGAAAAAATAGAAAAAACCTTGCTTCCAGAAGGCCATGGTGAAAATGCCGGTTTAAAAGAGGATGCATATTGGGGCGATTACAATACCACATCTAAATCCGTACGTATACTTTATAGAGACTATTCTGCTATAGATGGCGATTTACTGCGTGTTTATGTAAATGGCGATGTTATACAACCAAGAGTTTATTTAACCCAAGGTTTTAGCGGGTTTAAACTCGACTTAAAAAATGGTTTAAATGAAATAGTATTTCAGGCTATTAATACCGGATCTTCGGGACCAAACACCGCTGAATACCGTATTGTAGATGATAATAACAAATCTATCTCCAGTAAAGTTTGGGCATTAGCAACTGGGGTTAAAGTTACTGTTATTGTAAATAAATTGTAGTTTACTGTACAATCCCATCAATTAATTTTAATTCTTCATCCGTAAAACTCAAATTATCTAAAGCTTTTACGTTTTCCTGTAATTGACTAGAGGAACTTGCACCAATTAAAACCGAAGCTACTTGAGGATGTCTTAAAATCCAAGCAATGGCCATTTGCGATAGTTTTTGGTCTCGTTTTTGGGCAACCTCATTTAAACTTTTAATTTTTTTGATGTTACTTTCAACAGTTTCTTTATCTAAATACGTTAAATTTTTTGCTGCTCTAGAATCTTTTGGGATACCATTCAAATATCTATCGGTTAACATGCCTTGTGCTAAAGGCGAAAACGTAATACATCCAATACCGTTATCTTCTAAAGTATCTAAAAGTCCGTTTTCAATCCAACGATCAAACATAGAATAGCGTGCTTGGTGCAATATAAAAGGTGTGTTGGAAGCTTTTAAAAGTTGGGCAGCTCTTTTTGTTTCTTCTGGCTGGTAATTGGAAATGGCTACGTATAAGGCTTTTCCTTGACGCACAATATCGGTTAAGGCACCCATGGTTTCTTCTAGAGGTGTATTAGGATCTGGTCTGTGGTGGTAAAATACATCAACATAATCTAACCCCATACGTTTTAAACTTTGGTCTAAACTAGCCATTAAATATTTGCGAGATCCCCAATTACCGTAAGGCCCAGGCCACATATCAAAACCTGCTTTACTAGCTATAAATAATTCGTCACGGTACGATTTAAAATCTTGCTTTAAAATGGTTCCAAAATTTTCTTCAGCTGAACCATAAGGTGGGCCATAATTATTGGCCAAATCAAAATGTGTAATACCTAAATTGAATGCACAACGTAATACTTCCCTAGCATTTTGAATGTTATCTACAAAGCCAAAATTATGCCAAAGCCCTAAAGAAATAGCGGGTAATAATACACCACTTTTTCCTGTTCTTTTATATGTCATGATATTATAACGTTTGGGAGACGCTAAGTATTCAATGGTTTGGGATTTATCGTTTATTTGCATGTCTATTTAGTTTATATACAACAAAGGTAGCAGATAATTACACATTAAAAAAGCCATTTGATAGTTCAAATGGCTTTAGTTTTACATGTGCTATAAATTAATCTTTTATAGGCTGTTTAATTTCTGGCTTTAGGTGTTTCGCATAAAAGCCCATCATAGCTTCGTATAAAGCTATTCTGTTTTCTTCTTTAGCAAAACCATGGCCTTCATCGTATTTAACCATATATGGTACGTCTACGCCTTTAGCTCTTAATGCAGATACTATTTGATCTGATTCGTTAATATTTACTCTTGGATCGTTAGCACCTTGTACTACAAATAATGGTTTTTTAATTTTATCAATATGGTTTACAGGTGATACTTCTTCCATAATTGCTTTTTCTTCTGGTATATCAGAATCATACCAAATTTCTTTCACTATTTTTAAATAAGGCTTCCAATATTCTGGCATACTATCCATAAAAGTGAATAGGTTAGACACACCTACATAATCTACACCACAGGCATATAAGTCTGGTGTTTTGGTTAAGCCTCTTAATACGGCATATCCGCCATGGCTTCCGCCATAAATAGCAGCATTGTCTTTATCTACCCAACCTTGGTCTATTGCGTATTGCAGGCCATCTTCAACATCATCCATAGCTTTTCTTCCAATTTGCTTAAAACCCGATTCTAAAAATTCTCTGCCATAACCACCAGAAATTCTAAAATTAACTTGTAATGTGGCATAACCGCGACTAGCAAATAACTGTGCCTCTGGGTTAAAGCCCCAAGAATCCCGAATACCCTGTGGACCACCATGAACGTTAACAATAACTGGTACTTTTTCGCCTTTTAGAGCTGCTTCTGGTAATGTAATATACCCATGAATGGTTTTTCCATCTCTACTAGTAAACGTAATTGGGCGCATTTCTGCCATATCTTTTTCAACTAAATTTGGCATAAGGTTATAAAGCAGTTTAAACTCCTCGGTTTTTGCATCATACGAATAGTAAGTGCCATATAATTTATCACTTTGAATAAAAACCAAATACTTACTTTCATCATCGGTAACATCAGGGATAGAGTAGTTATAACCAGGGAATTTACTGGTAATTTTTTTGTGTAACTTTTTATAGTATTTGCTTACAGGTACAATTACCTGTTTTTCACCTTCGTAATAAAAATAGTCTAACTCATAACCTCTTTTTCTGGATAATCCTAAACCTGAAACGTCGTAGTTTTCATTAGAAAATAACTTTTCAATAACCTTATCTTCCTTTAAATCGAATAAATAAACTTGCGCTTTATCGCTATCTAAATTAGAAATTACATAAGCATCATGAGGATAGTCTGTGGCATAGTTAAAAGAAGAAATACTAAAATTATCTTTCCAGCTTAATTCTTTTTTTAATTTGTAATTCTCGCCATCTTCAGCATAATACATATCTATATTTACACCGTCACGAAGTTTAGCAAAACCTCTTAGGTTACCGTCTTTATCAAACTCGTAACCATTTATTGGGTTTGCGGCGTCATCATTTTTATATAGTTGCTTTAGCTCTCCAGTAACGATATTTATTTTGTATGGCTCGAATATTTGAGGATTATTTTTGTTCATAGAAATAATCATATGGTTTTTGTCTTCTTTCAAACCATTTAAAATATTCACTTTTACACCATCAAAAGGTGTTAATTCTTTTTGGTTCGAACCATCAATATCAACAGCAAATAAATGGTAATCTTCATTTCCACCTTTATCCATTACATAAATTAACCTATTATCGTTTGCCCAACCATAACCGCGTATTAATTCTTCTTTTTCTTCAACAACACGCGTTACTTCGTCTGTTTCCGTGTTTTTAACATATACATGGCTTTTGGAGTTTTCATCTTTTTCCCTGTATGATAAATACGTGCCGTTTGGTGAAAACTGAAACGATCTTGCTTTTGGTCTTGCAAAATAATCGGCAACAGAGTATTTGTAGTTTTGCGGATTCCAATTAGCCAATTCTGCCAAAGCCTCATCAGAGGTTGGCAAATCTGTATTACCGGGAAGGGTTTTTACTGTTTTAGATAAAGACAAGGGAAATTCCATACCACCTTGATGAAATGTTCCATCTAAAGTGTTGTCTTTTAAAGTTGCTACAAACTTTATACCCGCTTGGTTGAATTTAATTGTAACGGTATTGTCTACAAATGTGGTTACATCCATAGGAATACCAGTGGCACCCTGCGACGGACTGTCCATTGTAGAAGAGTAAGCATCTTCTTCTTTTGTAATATCAAAAATTAAAGGCATTTCCATACCTTGAACCGATAATGTTCCTTTCCAGGAACCTTCAATATCCTGAGCATTTACTTGTGTAATCATGCTCAAAAATAACAATAAAGCACTACTAAGTTTTAAAATAGAGTTTTTCATTTTTAACAATAAGATTTTAATTTATTAACCAATAACTATTTGTAATATGCGTATTAGAACTAAATCTAGTGCTTTTGTTACATCTTTTTTTATTTTTTTTACTTTTTTTAGTATTTCGCTGTCTATTTATTATCAACATTGTTATGAATAACTTTAGGCAAAAACCTCTTTAATAAACCCAATAAAGGTGTTACTTTTGCATTTTACCAAAATACACGTATGTCAATTTCGAAAACCGAACTGCAAGAAAGAAAAACCGGAAAAGAGTTATACAGCTATCAAAAAGGGGCCATAGATAAAATTTTCACTGCTTTTGAAGAGTCTCCTGCAGATTATCATTTATTATACCAATTACCAACGGGTGGAGGAAAAACAGTAATATTTTCTGAAATTGTTAGGCAATACCTAAAAACCAAAAAGAAAAAGGTTTTGGTAATGACGCACCGTATAGAATTGTGTAAGCAAACCTCTAATATGCTCACCGAATTTGGAGTTGTAAACAAGGTAATTGATAGTAAGGCAGATTTGAGCGACCAAGGTGATTACAGTTGCTTTGTAGCAATGGTTGAAACCTTAAATAATAGGTTGAACGATGACAAATTAGATATTTCTGATATTGGTCTAGTAATTATAGATGAGGCTCATTACAACTCGTTTACCAAACTATTTAAATTCTTTAGTCAATCTTTTATTCTTGGCGTTACTGCTACACCATTAAGTTCTAGTATGGAATTGCCAATGACGGATAATTACGACGAACTTATCGTTGGTGAATCTATAGAATCTTTAATTAAAAGAGGGTTTTTAGCACGTGCTGAAATGTTTAGTTATAACGTGGGGCTAACTAGCCTTGTGGTAGGAGCTAATGGCGATTATACCGTAAAATCGTCTGAAGATTTATATACCGATGATAATATGTTAACCAAGCTTTTACGCGCTTACGAAGAGCGCTCTAAAGGCAAGAAAACATTAATTTTTAATAACGGTATAAATACCTCGTTGCATGTTTATGATACGTTTAGAAGAGCAGGCTATCCTATAGCGCACTTAGACAATACAAACACTAAGAAGGAGCGTGCCATGATACTAAAATGGTTTAAAAAAACACCAGATGCCATTTTAACTTCGGTTAGTATCTTAACCACTGGTTTTGATGAGCCAACGGTAGAAAGTATTATTTTAAACCGTGCTACAAAATCGCTAACCTTATACTACCAAATGATTGGAAGAGGCTCTCGTGTGCTGGAAAATAAAGACACTTTTAGTGTTATAGATTTAGGAAATAACTTCCATAGATTTGGACCTTGGGGCGATAATCTCGATTGGCAACGTATTTTTAAATCGCCTAACTATTATTTAGATTCCCTATTAAGTGATGAAGAGTTAGAAAGCAATTTTAGGTATGAAATGCCCGATGATTTACGCAAGGAATTTGATAATTCTAAAGAGGTGTATTTCGATATTCAAAAAACTTATGTAGATGCTATAAGGGCTGGAGAATCTACAAAAGTTGTTTTGGAACGATCTATAGCACAACATGCCAAAATTTGCATTGAAAATAGTGAAGATGTTTACGATGCTTTGGCTTTGGCTAAGAAATTAGGTGATGATATAGACTTTAGGATAAAACGATACACTAAATGCATTAGCAAAAGCACCTTTAATTTTGTAGAGTGGCTACGTGGTGATTATCGTAAAAAATTGAATTCTTATTTAAGGGCTAATTTTGATGAAGTTTTTGAAGAAATTCATGGTTTTGCGCCCAAAGAATAATTTACCCCAACACTATTTAATTTTACACATAAGAATTCTTGGATCTTAAAAAAGCGATAACGTTTATGATTATTAGTACCATGTCATTCGCTTGTATGAATGGTATTGTAAAACATTTGGTAAACATGAACGCCTTTCAAATTGTGTTTTTTAGGTCGTTTAGCTGTTTGTTTTTCACTTTTACATTTCTTCTTAAAAATAATATACCAATACTAGGAAAAAAAAGAGGCTTATTGGTGTTAAGAGGTATTGTAGGTGTTACTTCCATGGCTTTATTTTTTATGTCTACCAAATATTTACCCATAGGTACCGCAGTTTCATTACGCTACATGGCGCCAATTTTTGCAGCAGTTTTTGCTGTTTTGTTGCTAAAGGAAAGTATAAAACCAATACAGTGGTTCTTTTTTGCTATTGCGTTTTCTGGTGTACTCGTATTAAAAGGTTTAGATACTTCACTTAGTGCTTACGGCTTATTCTTAATTTTTATTTCCGCAATTTTTAGCGGTTTAGTATACATTGTTATTAGCAAAATAGGGAAGGACGAACATCCTGTTGTTATTGTTAATTATTTTATGGTTATTGCCACTATTGTAGGAGGTGTTTTGGCTATTAATAATTGGGTAATGCCAATAGGTAAAGAATGGTTTTTGGTATTTGGCCTGGGGTGTTTTGGTTATTTTGGACAGGTGTATATGACGAAGGCTTTCCAAATAGTAAAAACAAACCAAATTGCGCCCTTTAAATATTTAGAAGTCATATTTACATTGTTACTAGGTGTAGCTCTTTTTAGCGAAGTGTACTCATTTTGGAGTTTACTGGGAATTGCTTTAATAATTACAGGACTTGTGCTAAATGTTACCTATAAATCTAAATAATGATTAGTAATGCTTAAATAAAATAATAATGAGTTTTAAAGGTTGGATTAATCAGAAAAGACGTAAGATTATGCACGCCATTACTAAAAAAGTTGGCAGTTCTTACGTAGAACCTACGCTAGAGGTTGGGAAAAATATTAACATAAAAAATATTTTGGTTATAAGACCAAATCACAGACTAGGCAATCAGCTCTTAACCACGCCTTTGGTTCAAGAAATAGAAAACACATTCCCAAATTGTAGTATAGATTTATTTGCAAAAGGCGGTGTAGCTTATGCCGTTTTCGAAAATTACAGTTCAATAAACAAAATATATCAATTACCCAGAAAACCCTTTAACAATCTATTTAAATATGTAATGTGTTGGGTGTCCATAAAACGTAAACCATACGATATGGTAATTAATGGCGATAAAGATTCTTCTTCAGGTAGATTACTTACTAATTTAGCAAAAGCACCTTTAAAGGTGTTTGGAGATGTTCATGAGGACATCCAAAAGACGTATGATGACTATTTGCATATTTCTAAATATCCCATTTATAATTTACGTTTGTATTTATCTAAATTAGGCTATCCCGCAAACAATAATCCGCTGCCGGTTTTAAATTTAAAACTAACCGAAACAGAAATTTCAAACGGAAAAAACATATTGGATGAATTAGTTAAAAACAATAAACCAACTATTTGTATTTATACCAATGCTACCGGAAATAAATGTTATTCTGAAGCTTGGTGGGAATCATTTTACGTAAAATTAAAAAACGAGTTTAGTAATTCGTACAATATCATTGAAATGTTGCCCATCGAAAATATTTCAAAAATAAACTTTAAGGCACCTCATTTTTATAGCAAGGACATTCGAGAAATGGGAGGTATAATAGCAAATACTTCCATCTTTATAGCTGCCGATAATGGTGTAATGCATTTGGCTAGTGCTGCTTTAACACCAACTTTAGGTTTGTTTTCTAGAGATAACCAAGCTATTTACGGACCTTATGGCAATGGTAGTTTACCACTTTATACTAAGGTGAAATCGCAAGACAATTGTATTGATGAAGTGCGTAACATTCTAATAAAATAACCCTCAACAATTCTGTGAAAAACCCCAATAGATTTTCGCTTATTAACCCAAAAAAGATTCCGTTTTTCTATGGGTATATGGTTCTTGTTTTTGGGAGTATAGGCGTTTTAGCAAGCATACCAGGACAAACAGTTGGGGTTTCTGTTTTTACCGATCCTGTTAAAGATGCACTAGGTTTATCAAGAAACCAATTTAGTAATGCCTACATGTTTGGTACCTTGTTAAGCGCCTTTTTTGTTGCTAGGGCAGGCGTATTGTTCGATAGATTTGGAGCAAGATATGTCGCATTTTTTTCTGCTTTTTGTTTGGGGATATCGCTTTTATTGTGTTCAAAATCAGTTTTTATAAGCAACGCCATTAAAGAGCTATTAGTTACACATAGTTGGATTGTGCCTTTTGTAGTTATTACCTTATTGTTTTTCGCTATTCGCTTTTTTGGCCAAGGCGTATTAACCATGTCCTCTCGAAATATGATTATGATGTGGTTTGATAAAAACAGGGGCAAAATAAATGCCATAAGCAGTATAACGGTATCCTTGGGCTTTTCTAGTGCACCTATTTTTATTAATTATTTAATTGATGGTTATGGATGGGAAAAATCATGGCAAATACTAGCGTTGTGTCTATTTGTTTTTAGCGTTTTGGTTATTCAGTTTTATAGAAATAATCCTGAAGATTTTGGTCTACAACCCGATGGTGGCGTAACAAATACAACTACAAAAAAAGAAACAAAAGTTGAAAAACATTTTACTTTAAAAGAAGCAAAACAAACCCGTGCATTTTGGATGATTGGTTTAACACTGGCATTTAACAGCTTTTTTGTAACAGGATTTACGTTTCATGTCATTTCAATTTTTGGCAGTCAAGATTATACCAAATCCCAAGCAATTGCTGTGTTTTTGCCAATATCTGTAATAGCTATTATCACCTCTACAATTTGTAATGTTTTAAGCGATTATATTAACCATAAAGTATATTTGTATACAATGCTTATTGCTGGTATTTTAGCTTCAATAGGGCTATTGTTTTTGGGATATAATTTTGGGGTTTATCTACTTATATTTGGTTTGGGTGTGTTTGGGGGGCTGTTTGCAGTTGTTAATGCGGTAACATGGCCGCGTTACTTTGGAAGAAGACATTTAGGTGCCATTACAGGCAAAGTAATGAGTTTTTTGGTAATAGCTAGCGCCATAGCCCCTAGCTTGTTTAGTTATTGCTTTACGGTATTGGGCTCTTATTCCAACATCAGTTACCTTACTGGGGCGTTTCTACTGTTTTTAATTATTGCCTCAGCCAAAGTTAAAAACCCTCAATAATCACTTTAAAAACAATATTGCATTGCTAAATTATGTCTCGTTTATGGTTTTATGTATTAACATTTGTTAATACATGAGATTTATTTGGCTATTTTAAAACATCTTTCGTAATATTGAATGTCCCAACTTATTAAAATAGAATGAAGTTAATTTACACTTTAGTAGTTTCGCTGTTTAGTATGTACTGTATTTTCGCGCAAACTACTCCAATTCCAGATTCTAATTTTGAACAAGAACTTATAGACCAAGGTATAGACAGTAATGGGCTAAACGGTAACATATTAAATGTTGATGCCCAAGCTATAACCGCACTAACACTTGGAAGAACAGACATTGCTGATATTACAGGCATTAATGCTTTTGTAAATATTACAACTTTAGATTTAGGAACCAACCCTGTGGTAAACGTATCTCCAACAAACTTAATACAATTGGTAAGTTTCAGGTCTGATGATAATTCGGGGCTTTTAAATGTAGATTTCAGTCAAAACTCTCTACTAGAAACTGTGTTTATCCATGGCCCTTTTCCTGGAACACCTCCACCAATAACCACTATAGATTTATCGCAAAACCTAAATTTGGTATCGTTTACAGGAGATTTTTTAGATAATGTAAACACTATTATTTTTCCAGTTACAAGTACACTAACCAATATTGATGTGCGTTATTTATCCGATCCTACTTTCGATCTTTCACTTTTAAGCGGGTTAGAAGACTTGCGCATAGGCGGTTGGCGCGGAAATGTTAACATTACCTTACCCAATGTGCATACAAGCCTAAGGCGTTTAAGGATAAGTAGTATCGATATTCCTACTATAGATATTTCAAACTATATAAATTTAGAAAATATTTATTTTTGGGGTACTTATGTAGAAAACCTATTGTTACCAACATCTACAACCCTTACCGATATTTTTATTATTCTTCACGACATACAAAATCCTCTAGATTTTTCGGTACTACCAAATCTTGAGGATTTATCCATTACGTCTAACAGAACTACACCATTAGTGGTAGATGTTACCCAAAATTCAGTTTTAAGGGACATAGATTTATCTCGTAACGATATGAACGCTCTTGATGTTACACAAAACTCAATTTTAAGAGAGTTAAGGGTAGACAATAATAACCTTACTGTTTTAGATGTTACTCAAAACCCTTTGTTGTATAGGTTAGATGCTAGCTACAACCAATTACCATCAATAGATTTAACGCAAAATACAGTATTAGAATATCTTAACCTTAGCAATAATGTAATTCCAACATTAGATGTTACTCAAAATGTAGCATTAAGATCTATTAACATAAGTTTTAATTTGTTTACTGGTTCAGGTTTAGACCTTACGCAAAACTTGGACTTATCGTCGCTAGACATTTCACACAATCAGATAGCGTCATTAAATATTACACAAAATGCAGATTTAACATCCTTTAATTTGTCTTTTAATATTTTTCCTGGGAATGATATACTAAACCAATTTGCAACATTAACCGCTAATAGAGGAAGGTTATTAGGGCGTTTAATAGCGAATAACAATTTATTATCTGGACCTATTCCAGATTTTTATGGGTTGTACGATCCCACTATACAAACAAGACGATTTGAATTGTTTATCAATGAAAACAGATTCCATTTTGGCGATTTCGAAAGTCAACATTTAGGTTTGGTAAATTTAACAACAACCATGTCTATTGGACCATCACCAGACGTTGTTATAAGAAATTATTGGTATGCACCACAGGACAAAGTTAATAACATAGAGAATTTTAATAGAAATGCAGGCGACAATATAACGCTAACCACAACAGTTAGGGGCGCTCAAAACCATTATGTTTGGTTTAAGGATGGTATTGCAATTCCTGGGGCTCCAGACTCGCCAAACCTAATACTTACGGATATTAGTAGTTGTGATGCAGGTGTTTACCATTGTGAAATTAGAAGTGATTTAGTACCTTTTGAAAATGGAAATCCTCCAGGTACAGACGGTAAAAATTTGTTATTATTACGAAACGATATTACCCTTAATGTTAATAGTCCAGCCGAAAGTTGTGTGTCGTTAACCTCACCAACTAACGGTAGTACAGGAGTTGCATTGAACGAGGTGCTTACGTGGACTGAAAATCTTGGGGCTTGTGGATATTACCTCAATGTAGGCACAACCCCCGGCGGTACCGATATTTTAAACAACGTACAGGTTGATAATACCAATAGTTATACTTTTGGCAGTAACTTACCCCCAAACCAACAGGTATACGTAACCATAACACCTTACTTTGCCAGTGGAAATGTATTAAATTGTACTGAAGAAGTATTTACTACAGGAACAAACATTAACCCCATAACTTGTACAACATTAAATACGCCAATAGACGGCGCAAGTAACGTAGCTGTTGATACTAATATTTCTTGGAATGCTATTTCAGGAGCAACAGGATATAACTTAACATTAGCTACAACTTCGGGAGGTATTGATATTTTAGATAATGTAGATGTTGGAAATATTACAACATATAATCCTCCATTAAATTTTCCTCAAGGCACAACTATATACGTTACGGTAACACCTTACGATGGCTCTGGAAATGCAACTGGGTGTACAGAAGAACGTTTTACAGTAGAAAGTTTATTACCTAATTGTACAACACTTTCATTACCTGTAAATGGTGCTACGGGGATATCCATAAGTTCGGATGTTTCATGGAATGCGGTAACGAACGCCACAGGATATTTTATTTCCATGGGAACAACCTCAGGCGGAACAGATATAGTTAATAACCAAGATGTGGGCAACACAAGTACTTATAATCCAGTAAGCGATTTTCCTGATGATACCGATATTTTCGTAACCATTACGCCATACAACACCGCTGGAAGTGCCCTAGGATGTTCAGAAGAAAGTTTTAGGACCGAAACTGTAATTCCCAATTGCACAACACTTTCCTCTCCTTTAGATGGTGCAACAAATGTCTCTATAACATCTGGGATTTCATGGAACGCTGTAACGAACGCCACAGGATATTTTATTTCCATAGGAACAACCTCAGGCGGAACAGATATAGTTAATAACCAAGATGTGGGCAACACAACTACTTATAATACAGGAAGCGATTTTCCTGATGATACCGATATTTTCGTAACCATTACGCCATACAACACCGCTGGAAGTGCCCTAGGATGTTCAGAAGAAAGTTTTAGGACCGAAACTGTAACTCCTAATTGTACAACACTTTCATTACCTGTAAATGGTGCTACGGGGATATCCATAAGTTCGGATGTTTCATGGAATGCGGTAACCAACGCCACAGGATATTTTATTTCCATAGGAACAACCTCAGGCGGAACAGATATAGTTAATAACCAAGATGTGGGCAATGCAACTACTTATAATCCAGTAAGCGATTTTCCCGATGATACCGAAATTTTCGTAACCATTACGACATACAACACCGCTGGAAGTACCCTAGGATGTTCAGAAGAAAGTTTTAGAACGCAAGTTCTTATTCCCATTTGTACTAGATTAACGAACCCTATAAACGGCGCAACAAATATAGCTTTAGATGCTGGTATATCATGGAACACCATTGCAAATGCTACAGGTTATTATGTTTCTATAGGCACATTCTCTGGGGGCACAGATATTGCTAACATGCTAGATGTTGGAAATGTTACTTCCTTCAATCCTACACTAAATTTTCCAGATGAATCGGATATATTCGTAACTGTTATACCTTATAATTCTGCAGGCAATGCTACATCTTGCCAAGAAGAACGGTTTACTACGCAAGCTATTATACCAGTTTGTACTGTACTTACTTTACCTCTTACTGGAGCTCAAGACGTTCCTGTAGATACAAATATTACTTGGGGTTTTATAAATAATGCCGATGGTTACAGAATAACCATAGGGACATCTTCAGGGAGTTTTGATATTGAAAATAATTTAGATGTAGGTAGGCTCAATAGCTATACTCCAACCAATAATTTTCCAGATAACGCCACCATATACATAAAAATAATACCTTATAACAGTGCAGGTGAAGCCTTAAATTGTGATGAATTTAGTTTTACAACAGAAAATAGGGTAGTAGTGATACCAAGATTTTTTACACCAAATAATGATGGATTTAACGATATTTGGCGAGTAAGTGATCCTAGAAAAGAAATAAAACGTATTTTTATTTACGATAGGTATGGAAAATTACTTAAAACCCTAGCAGATGCCTCAGTAGGGTGGGATGGTTATATATCAGGTAAATTATTGCCTACAAGCGATTATTGGTGTGTTATTGAGTTTTACGACAAAGCGCCTATGCGAAAGCATTTTACATTAAAGCGTTAGTTAAGTTTGGTGTTTGATTGCTGATTATTTTTTAACGATTTTTTATTAAGCTTTTGTAATCTATTTTGTAATTTAACACTTATTTAAAATTAAAAAAATGAAGCGATTTTGTTTGTCTATCCTTGTTTTTACAATGTTTTTTGTGGCTTGTAAATCTTCAAAAGATACCATAACACCAGAACAGCTTGCAACGTTTAATAAACTTGTTGCATCTCGAGAATTTACTATAGATTCAGATTGGGCTTATCCGCAAGTAACAAATGCCATGTCTCAAGTATTAAATTCGCAATTATTAGCACCAGGAAATAACGCTAGCGCTATTAATTTAATTGGAAACGCTAATTTTTTAACCATAAAAGGCGATAGTGTTATGTCGTATTTGCCATATTTTGGAGAGCGACAAATGCAAATAGCTTATGGGGGTACAGATGGAGCAATTCAGTTTAATGGATTAATACAGGATTATGAGGTGAAAAACGGTAAGAACGATAGTAAAGTTATAACGTTTAAAGCTAAAAGTAATACCGAAAACTTTGATGTTGCAATTACGCTTTTCCCAAACCTAAAAACCCAGATGATGTTAAGGGGTGCCTCTAGATTCTTTATTCAATACTCAGGAGAAGTTCAACCCATTGAGAAAAATAAAAAAGATTCCTAGAATTTAGATATATCATGCTGGTTAAAAAAATATTCAGCCATTGAAAGCTGTAAATTAGCAACATATGCGTTATTAGGGTTTAAATTTATTAAAACCAAAGCATACCCAAGCTTAGACAATTTACAGTCCTTAAGCAATTGTCCGTTGTTATTAGAATAAAATTGTTTAAAATGCTTCCTAGCATCTATATCTAGCTTTCGCGTAACTATTAATGCCTTTCTAATGGCGAACGTTATATCGTTAGGAGATAATCCTTTTTTTAATAGATCGCTTGCTAAATAGGGCATATTTATTAAATGAACAGCATCTATAAAGTTATCAATGGTGTTGGGTTTTCTAATAAACGTATTGTACAAAATCATTTTCATAACGCTATTAATTTAAATGTTGTTGAATAATAGATTTAAGTTGTGCCTTACTTTGCACACCCGATTGTCTCCATAGCAATTTTCCTTTGTGGTATAAGGCCAATGTAGGTACACCTCTTACATTGTAGGCATTAGCAATATGTTGGTTTTTGTCAATATCAATTTTTATAATCCTTACTAAATCACCCATTTCTTCAGATAATTCCTGTATAACAGGCGTTTGGGCTTTACATGGGCCACACCACTCAGCAAAAAAATCTATTAAAACTGGTGTATTGCTATTTATTATTTTATTAAAATTTCCTTTCATCTGTTTGTTTTTTGAGTTTTTTTAATTGTTAATATGCTTATGCACCATATCTAATGGTTTTAAGTTTTTTAAATAATGTTATTTCTTCTTCGGTAAGATTTTTTGGCATATCTACACTCACTTTAACTAATAAATCACCAAATCTATTAGAGTTGTAAATAGGCATGCCTTTACCTTTTAATCGTAAAATTTTACCCGATGTTGTTCCTTTAGGAATATTTACATTCAATTTTCCTTCTAAGGTGTTTACTATGGTTTTTCCTCCTAAAATGGCTTCGTATAAATTTACGTGGATCTCGGTTTCTAAATCATCACCAATTCTTTTAAAGTTTGGATGTTTTTCAAGCTTAAGCTTAATAAAAAGATCGCCTCTGTTTTTCCCAGTAGCATCTGGTCTACCTTTATTCTTAATCTTTAAAACTTGTCCGTCGTAAGCACCTGGTTTTATGGTAAGCCGCATTTTTTCGTTACCTAGTTGAAATGTGCGTTTACCACCAGCGTAAGCTTCGTAAAGTGTTATGGGAAGTTCTGCTTCAATATCAGAGCCTGTTTGTGGTCTTGCATAGCCTTGATTAAAAGCGTTGGAATGTCCTCCAAAGAACATCTCAAAAAAACTTGAAAAATCTCCAGCATTACCTTGTCCTCCAAAAAAGTCAGATGCATCGGTATATTTATAGTTGCCCTGTTTGTTGGTATTTGCATAGTTTTTCCAATCGTCTCCAATATGCTCATAATCTTGCCAGTTTTCACCTAAAGTGTCATATTTCTCACGTTTTTTTGGGTCGCTCAATACTTCATTTGCTTCATTAATTTCTTTAAATTTTGCCTCAGCGGTAGCATCATCTGGGTTTTTATCAGGATGGTATTTTGCGGCTAACTTTCTATATGCTTTTTTTATATCCTTAGCGTTAGCATTTTTATCAATCCCCAATATGTCATAATAATCTTTGTATGTCATGATATTAAACTTCTGTTTTCAATACTGTTAGGGCAAAATAAGTACCAAATTGCTTAAACAAATAAAATAGTTTTTTATAAGCCTTTCTTAGTGTTTTTAAGGTATCCTAAAGTTTTAAAACTGACTACGTGTCATTGTTTCATTGTATAAAAACTGACATAATGACATTTTATTGGCGTTATATTAACATCATTTTAAATAAAAGGGACCTTTTTTATACATTTTAGGTGTTGGCATTTCGTTTGCATAACCATTAGAGAAAAAGGAGTTTGTACTTCTTTAATTAATAATAAAATTAAAGTTTAACTTAAAAAAATAACACTATGAGTACCTTAATGAATGTTCCAAAAGACGGACAAGCAAGTAAAAATTCAAATGTATCACACAGAGGGTGGTCTAATTGGATAGACGATTTATTTAATACAGATCCATTTCCTTCTGTATTCACAACCAATTTTAATACCGGTATGTCTTTACCAAAAGTAAATATCAAGGAAACTAAAGATGACTACTTTGTTGAAATGGCAGTACCTGGTATGAAAAAAGACGATTTTAACATCGACTTAGACAATAAAGTATTATCAATTTCAACAGAGCATAAGGAAGAAACTGAAAATACCCAAGAAAACTATACACGTAGGGAGTTTGGCTATTCATCATTTAAAAGAACGTTTACTTTACCAGAATCTGTAGACGATAATAAGATTAAAGCGACTTATACGGATGGTATTTTAACAATACAGCTTCCAAAGCGTGAAGAGGCTAAAGAAAAACCAGCAAGAACTATTAAAATTTCATAGTAATAGCTAGGTTTAATATGAAGAAAGAGGCTTAATCTAGAAGCCTCTTTTTTTTGTATTAATTTTATTCCTTAAGCTGAGATGTATTAGGTTCTAAATTATCATTATCATCGCTTCCCAAGCTAAAATGTTTATTTTCCTCATCTTTTAATTTGTTTTTAGCTTTATTGGTAGATGCTCTCCCGGGAATATCTAAATCTTCAGCTGCAAAATCAACGTCGCCTTCCCTTTGTTTTAAAAGTGCATCGTCGCCTTGGTCGTTTCTTAAATTACCAGAAGCATCACCTAAAGCATTTTTATCGTCCTTAGTAATTTCAGAATTATAGGTGTTTTTATTGTTTTTTTTGCTCATAATTATAGTTTTAACTGTTTACATAAAATGCATGTATAACACCGGGCAACCACCCAATAAGTGTTAGTATGATGCTAATTAAAAATTTGCCACCAACACCATGTTGCAGTACAACAGCTACTGGAGGCAGAAAAATATTAAGTAATATTGTTATTAAAGACATTGCTATTTATTTTTGGTTTCTCTCAAAGTTAGGAGTATTCCAGTTTAACTTTTTGCTTAAAGCATTAAAAAGTTAATTCAAATACTGTTTGCCTTCAAAAAAGCCATTACATAAAAAAATGCGCTGTTTCAGTTAATAAATAGTATCCTTATTTGTATTTTTATTAAAAATTGCATTTTTTGAAATTAATCCGTTTTACAAAAAAAGGGCTTTACTGTATCCCTGGAAAATTTTATTTAGACCCTTGGCAACCTGTAGATTATGCAGTAATATCGCATGGGCATGCAGACCACGCACGCTGGGGCATGAAACGCTATTTATGCCACCATCATACAAAACCAATTTTACAACATCGCATTAATGCCAACATAAACATTCAAAGTTTAGGGTATAACGAAACCATTAGCATTAATGGCGTAAACCTAAGTTTTCATCCTGCAGGACATATTATTGGTTCAGCACAAATAAGACTTGAATACAAGGGGTTTGTACTTGTTTTTACTGGAGACTATAAAACAACTTCAGATAATTTAACTTCTCCATTTCAACCCATAAAATGCCACGAGTTTATTACAGAAAGCACTTTTGGTTTGCCCATATACAAATGGTTGCCAGATACTGTTTTAAAACAGCAAATGCACGATTGGATTGCTACTAACAAATCTAATAATAGAACTAGCGTATTTTTTGGGTATTCCTTAGGAAAAGCACAACGCATTATGAAAATGTTGGAAGGTGTTGACGATATTTACGTGCACAATGCTATTTATGCATTGAATGAAGCAATTAATAGTACAGACATTACGCTACCAAGAACCAATTTAATTACTGCAGATTTTAATAAGAAAGCTATACAGAATAAAATAGTGATTTTACCTCCAGCACTTTTAGGCTCTAAGATGTTAAAACGTATTCCTAATGCCGCTACAGCTGTATGTTCTGGATGGATGCAAATACGGGGCAATAGACGTTGGCGTGCTGTAGATGCAGGTTTTCCTGTAAGCGATCATGCCGATTGGAACGGGCTTTTAAGCGCGGTAAAGGCAACGGAAGCCGAAAAAGTTTATGTAACGCACGGATCTCAAGCTACGTTTTCTAAATATTTGAATGAAATTGGTATTCTTGCTGAAGAGGTTATAACAGAATACGGGGAAGAACAAATGGAAGATGTTGAAACCAAAGTAGCTGCAACATGAAAGACTTCGTAAACCTAATTAACGCCATTGAAATAACAAACAAAACCAACGCAAAAATTCAAGCTTTGGTAGATTATTTTACAAAAGCTACAGATAAAGATAAATTATGGCTTATAGCTATATTTACTGGGAAACGCCCGCCGCGCCCCGTAAAAACTTCACTTTTAAAACTATGGTGCATGGAAATTATAAAATTGCCAGAGTGGTTATTTCTAGAAAGCTACAGTACTGTTGGCGATTTGGGGGAAACCTTGGCCTTATTGCTTCCAGAACCAAAGCACCATATTAATAAAACCTTAGATGCTTGGATGCAGGATATTATAGCTTTAAAAGCCAAAACCGATGAGGAAAAAAAAGCGTATGTACTTAATGCTTGGTCTGGTCTTAACATTCAAGAGCGTTTTGTTTTTAACAAACTTATAGGTGGAAGTTTTAGAATAGGTGTGTCTAAAAAAACATTGGTAAATGCATTGGCAAAACTATCAGGAATTGATGCCAATCAATTAATGCACAGTATAATTGGGAATTGGGACATCCAAACCATTTCTTTTCAAGATCTTGTAAATGGCGAACATATAAATTATGATAATTCCAAACCTTATCCGTTTTGTTTAGCTTATGCGCTAGAAACCAACATTAATGCATTGGGCTACCCTAACGAATGGCAAATAGAATACAAATGGGATGGTATTCGTGGACAAGTATTAAAGCGCAATGGCGAAATTTATATTTGGTCTCGGGGTGAAGAATTGGTTACTGGTCAATTCCCAGAAATAGAAACGGCTATGCGCCAGTTTAAGAACGACTTTGTAATAGATGGAGAAATACTTGCATTAAAAGATAGCAATGTGCTTTTATTCAATGATTTACAGAAACGTTTAAACAGAAAAAATATTTCGAAAAAGTTACTAGAAGAAGTGCCTATCGGCTTTTATGTATATGACATTTTAGAGCTGAATTCTAAAGACATAAGAGACGTAGCGCTAGAAAAAAGACGCCTTTTTTTGGAACAATTATTTGCTAGTACAGATATACCTAACCACATTAAATTATCCCAAATTATTCATTTTGAAACATGGGATGCCCTTCATAGTATTCGTAAAAATGCAAGAACAATAAATTCTGAAGGGCTAATGCTTAAACAAAAAGCCTCACCCTACCATGTTGGTAGAAAAAAAGGTGATTGGTGGAAATGGAAAGTAGACCCGCTAACCATTGACGTGGTGATGATTTATGCACAAAAGGGCAGTGGTAGGCGAAGTTCTAAATATACCGATTATACCTTTGCCGTAAAAAAAGACGATGGTTTAGTTACGGTAGCTAAAGCCTATTCTGGTTTAACAGATAAAGAAATCACAGAAATTTCTAGATGGGTAAATAAAAATGCTATTGAGAAATTTGGACCTGTACGTACTGTAAAACCAGAGTTGGTTTTTGAAATTGCTTTTGAAGGAATAGCACTCAGCAATCGTCATAAATCTGGAGTTGCTTTGCGTTTCCCAAGAATTAAGCGCTGGCGTAGAGATAAATCCATTAAAGATATAGATACTATACAATCTGTTAAAAGTTTAATATACGCGCAATAATGGCAAAGTTTGAAGAAAGCGACGGCTACCAAATTATACAAAAATATTTTGCCGACAAAACACAAAGCCCTTTTAAGTTTCAATTTAAAACTTGGAAAAAATATGAAGCAGGTTTTAGTGGCGTTGTTGTTGCTCCTACGGGGTTTGGCAAAACATTTTCGGTGTTTTTAGGTGTTTTAATAGATTATTTAAACCATCCTGAACGCTATAAAAAAGGCTTAAAATTACTGTGGATTAGTCCGTTACGATCTCTTGCTAAAGATCTTGCCAAAGCCATGAAAATAGCAATAAACGATATTGGTTTAGATTGGGAGGTGCAAGTTAGAAATGGCGACACACCAACAAACATAAGACGCCAACAAGAACGCTTAATGCCCGATGTATTGCTTACCACACCAGAAACCATGCATTTATTGTTTTCACAAAAGAAAAACTCTAGATGGTTTGGTAGTTTACAATGTGTAGTTGTAGACGAATGGCATGAACTTTTAGGAAACAAAAGGGGCGTGCTTACAGAATTGGTAATTTCTAGATTAGTAATGTTGTCTCCAACAATAAGAATATGGGGCATTACTGCTACCATTGGAAATTTAAAGGAAGCCATGGCGGTGTTGATTCCCTATGGCGAAAAAAAGACAGTAATGATAACCGCCAACGAGAAGAAAAAAATAAAGGTGACTTCTATATTGCCAAACGAAGTAGAATTATTGCCATGGGCAGGACATTTAGGCAAGTCCTTGAGCTCTAAAATCGTACCCATTATCTACGAAAATAATACAACCTTAATCTTTACAAATACACGCGGACAAAGTGAACTGTGGTACCAAATTATTTTGGAAGAGGCCCCAGAATTAGCAGGACAATTGGCAATTCATCATGGCTCCATAGATTTAAAACTAAGACATTGGATTGAAGATAACATCGCAGAAGGAAACCTAAAGGCCGTTATTTGTACATCTTCTTTAGATTTGGGCGTAGATTTTAAACCTGTAGATTGTATTATACAAATCGGGTCAGCAAAGGGTGTAGCTAGATTTATGCAACGCGCTGGCAGAAGCGGGCATTCCCCTTACGAAGTTTCAAAAATATACTGTGTACCCACGCATTCTTTAGAGCTTATTGAAGTTGCCGCATTAAAAGAAGCACTTAAAAACGAGCAAGTAGAAGATAGGCACCCTTTAGTATTATGCTACGATATTATGGTGCAATTTTTAGTTACACTTGCCGTAGGCGAGGGCTTTACTGCAAAAAATGTTTTTAAAATTTTAAAACAAACCCACGCGTTCTCATTCCTTACAGAAGAGGAATTTAATTGGGGGCTGCGATTTGTAACGCAGGGAGGTACTACATTAAAGGCCTACGAGGAGTTTCATAAAGTAGAAAAAAATAGCAACGGTATATATGTAACCAAAAGCAGGCGCATAAGCATGCTACATAGAATGAATATAGGTGTTATAGTAAGCGATGCTATGCTTATGGTAAAGTACATGTCTGGAGGATATATTGGTATGATTGAGGAGTTTTTTATTTCAAAATTAAAACCAAAATCTAGTTTTGTATTAGCAGGTCGTGTTTTAGAATTAGTTAAGATAAAAGACATGACTGTTTTTGTTAAACGCAGTACATCAAAAAAAGCCATAACACCAAGTTGGATGGGAGGCACACTACCATTAACATCACATTTAAGTCATTTTTTAAGAATAAAACTAGCCGATGCCCTGTCGCCCAAAATACGGGAGCGAGAACTTAAATTTTTACATCCGTTAATTTCCAGACAATCATCTCACTCTCATATTCCAAAAGCCGATGAGTTTTTGGTAGAACTCATAGACACCAAAGAAGGGCATCACTTATTTATGTATCCTTTTGAAGGCCGGTTGGTACACGAGGTAATTTCAGCGTTAATAGCGCATCGTTTAAGTAAAATTAAACCCTTAACTTATACTATAGCAATGAACGATTACGGATTTGAGTTGTTGAGCGACCAACCTTTTCCTTTAGATGAGAGCAATATAAATAGTATACTTTCAAAAGAAAATTTAATGGATGATGTTGCGGCTAGCATTAACGCTTCTGAAATGGCATCACGAAAGTTTAGGGATATTGCGGTAATTGCAGGACTTGTAGTGCAGTCTAGACCAGGAAGTAGACAAAATAACAAGAGTTTACAATCATCCTCTGGATTGATATTTAGGGTTTTAGAAGATAACGAACCAAACAATTTGTTGCTTAGGCAAGCCTACACAGAAGTTTTTAATCAACAATTGGAAGAGGTACGCTTACAGGCAGCTTTTAAACGTATTTCAAAAAGTAAGATTATTTTAAAACGCGCCAAGGCCTTTACGCCTTTAAGTTTCCCTATAAAAGCCGATAGCTTGCGTAACAGCATGAGTTACGAAAGTTTAGAAAAACGTATTCAACGCATTCAAAAACAAACATTAAAGATTGGGTAATGGCTATAGTAACCAAACGTATTGAGTGTAAAGGCGAAACCTTGCTACTAACCAACCAACGTGCAGTATTTTGGCCCCAAAACGATATGCTAATACTATCTGATTTGCATATTGGAAAAACAGCTCATTTTAGAAAAAGTGGTGTTCCTATTTCTTCAAATGTACTTCAAAAGGATTTAGAAAGACTTAAAACCATTATTGCATATTTTAAACCTAAAACCATATTAATTACTGGCGATTTATTTCACGCAGAATTCAATACCGATGTTATGGTTTTTAAAACATGGATGCAGCAATTTAAACATATAAACTTAATTTTAGTAAAAGGAAATCACGATAAACATGCATTTGAATTATATGAATCCTTAAATATTGAAATACTACCGCATAGTTTAAAGAAAGGCCCTTTTGTGTTTACCCATAATATTAAAACTTTAGTTGATGGGGAATTTTATATTTCTGGCCATACGCATCCTGGAGTGCTTATAAAGGGAAAAGGCAAACAACGTATTAAACTACCGTGTTACCAAGTAACACATCAGCAGTTAATTCTTCCCGCATTTAGCTTATTTACAGGTTTAAATACTAATATCCCACCAAATTTGTGCGCAAACTATGCTTTCACAGACCTTAGTATTTTTAAGGTTTAAATAGATGTTAAAGTCGTAAAAATAGTGTTAAGTAATCTTAAAATGCTTGGTGTTTTTTTATGCAATGGTTATATTATTTAAAACAGAACATTATGAAAAAGCTTATTACTTTAATATTTCTATGCGCTATATCGTTTAGCTACGCGCAATATCCAGATACTACTTATGAAGACAAAGAAGAGCGAGAGCATGCTAAAAAAATTGTAGCCGCTTATGATAAGGAACTAGGGCTTGATGGTGCCCAATATCCTATTTTTTTAGATAAGGTAGAAGATTACATTGTATTGAGAAAAAAAGCAAAAGCTACCTTGAAAGGGCAAGAAGAACTTGATGCCTTAACAGAACTCATGGTTAAAGAAACCTTAGAAATGCAAGATCTTTTAACGCGACCTCAGTACATTTTATATAAAAAAATAAGACAAGAGATTCAGCCCATAAAAATGGTAAACCCTAATTAATCGCTAAAAGCTACACTTTGTCGAGTAGCGCTCCATTCAACGACATATTTTGCAGTTTATATTCCTGCCCGTTCAATGGGCATGCGAATTTTGCAGTTTTTCGATTTTCTGTGTTACAACTTAACTAGTTAATTAGTTTTGAGGAGATTAAATAATTAATGCCCCATGAAACAATTAATTACACTTGCATTTATAACTGGTATATTTACCTTTTACAATACATTAAATGCTCAGGAATTAGCAAATAATTACAAAAAGCGTCATGCTATTTTTGATTATACTGAAAAACAATTAAATAATGTTGATACAATTCCTGGTTTTGAAAACAAAGCTGAAAAGTTAATGATTACTGGAACCATATTTGAAAGCGACGGTGTTACTCCTGCAAAAAATGTGGTGCTATATATTTGTCAGGCAGATGAAGATGGCGATTATCACTCCAAAAAAATAAACGGTAAGCGAAGTGTAAAGCATCAAGGATGGATTAAAACAGATGCTAATGGCAGTTACACATTTTACACCTTTGTACCAGGAACACATTGGGGTACTAAGGACTTAAAACAAATACACGGCTATATTAAAGAGCCAAATGCCTCGACAGAATACGCTATCAACCATTTTGTGTTTGATGATGACCCTTTTTTAAAGAAATCCTGTCGCAAAAAAATAGCCAAAAGAGGTATAAACAATATTTTAAAATTAGAGAATAAAGACGGTTTGTTGATTGGTAAACGCAATATTATTTTACAATCTAGCCCTCAAACATATTAGTGTTTATTATGTAAACTGTAATCCCCGAGCATCATTGTTTTGCATTGGGGATTTTTTTTAAGCATGATTCACATGCCTCTTTAGTATTGTTAATTGTGGTTATTTAATTATACAATTTTTTAATTTTTAAATGAAAACTGAAAAAGTTTTCAAAGAAGTAAACAAAGTTTTTAAACATAAAAATCCTACATTTTAGCCATCTACATAAGGGTTAATCATCTTAAATTTACTGACAAACCTCATGTTTAACCATTTATTATGAATTTATATTAGCAGCTTTAAAACCAACTTAACGCATTGATATAAAACATAATGGAGAAAGGTGAGCAGAATTCTTATAAAGAAAACCGAAAAAAATCTAGTGAATTTGAGAAAAGGGAAGACTACCTAGAACACGAGCTGTTAATCATGAAATTTCGTAGATGGAAAGTGCATCTGCCTTTCAGGGACTTTCATATAGAATTTGAAGATTTAGTACCAGCTTTAGCCGCTACAATTGGAAAAGTAGTTATGGTAACTGCAATGGTGGCTGCATTTGCAGCACAGTTTGGGCTATCACCAGAATTTATCGCAGAGAATGTGAGATACGAATTATTGATTGCTGGTGGAATTTTTGTAATTATTTTTTCTGCTATTTTAAATCCTCGCGCTAATTTGGCTGGCACCCATGGCCCAATGATTCCGTTAATACCAATTATTGCAGCAGCAGGAGGCCATCCGCTTGCTTTAGGTATTTTAATTGGCGTTTTCGGACTAGCACTAAGTATTACTAAAGGCGGTTCTAAACTAATGGCATTAACCGGTGTAGGAGTGCGTGGAGGTTTACTCATTTATCTTGGTGGCGTAGGGCTTATTTCGCAAATTGATAAATTTGAGGCTTGGGCATCTGGTGTAAATGCTAGCACCGTATCTTTTGTAATTATTGGTATAACCATTCTTACGTATGCGTATTTAGCAAGAATTAAAAAAAGATGGTTAGCCATACCGTTATGTTCACTTATTGCTGGTGTAATAGCTTATGCTATGGGAGTTAATTTCGAATTTACTACGGCACCAGGACTACCACACATGAATCCATTATGGTGGTGGGGTGAAGACACTGGTTGGCTATTGGGATGGCCAGATGTTGGTAATTTTATTGCAGTAATTCCTTTTGCAATTTTAGCTGTAGCCATGTGGTCTCCAGATTATTTAGGTCACCGTGTTTTTCAGGAGCTTAACTACCCTAAAAAGGCAAAACATGTTTTAATGGATGTAGATGATACTATGACGGTTGCATCAATTCGCCAAATGGTTGGTGCAGTACTTGGTGGAGGTAATATTGCCTCTTCTTGGGGAACCTATATGATTCCCGCTGCTATTGCGAAACGCCCAATTCCTGGGGGTGCTATACTTACCGCTTTACTATGTGTATTAGCTGCCGTTTTTGGTTATCCTATGGATTTAGCCATGTGGGAACCCGTACTTAGAGTTGCCTTAATTGTAGGTGTATTTTTGCCATTATTGGAGGCTGGTATGCAAATGGTGAAAGAACACAACGATTCTTTAAGTGCTGGAACCTGTATTTTTGCTTGTGCTTTTGTAAATCCAGTATTTGGTTGGGCACTAACAATGTTACTCGATAATTTAGGATTGATTGGTGACCGTAAAAGGGCTGAAAAGCTATCTCTAAAAGAACGCCTAATTATTCCAGGGGTTATGTTTTTAGTATGTGCGGTGTCTTTAGCACTAGTAGGACAGCTACCCGGGATTCCTGGAATATTTTAGCTAATAGCAATTTAACCATTACCTATTTAAAAACCACATTCTGCTATACATGTATTAGTTAAAAAACAATACTATGTATGCAGAATGTAAGTTGAGGGAATGGATTAAAAATTTCAAGTTGCATATAGTTATACAGTTTGAAAAATATTATTCACCATTGCTTATTAAAATAGATTTGATATTTACAAACTCCTTCATCCCAAATCCTCCGTGTTCGCGTCCAAAACCAGAATCTTTAACACCGCCAAATGGCATATTGGGTGCTGCTAAACCAAAAGAATTAATAAATACCATACCCGTATCAAAATGCTTCTCAGCTAATGTAACGGCACGTTTTTCATCTTTAGAAAATATACCACCACCAAGACCAAACCTACTATCATTTGCTATTCGCATAGCATCTTCATCGTCTTTGGCTTTAATTAAAGAAGCTACGGGCCCAAATAGTTCATCGTCATATGCTGGCTGTCCTGGATTTACATTTTCTAAGACTGTGGCAGGGTAATAAAACCCTTTTTTATCAACCATTGCTCCACCGCATAATACACTAGCCCCATTGCTAACACTTTTAGTTACCTGCTTATGTAGTTTATCTCTTAAATCTGCTCTTGCCATAGGGCCTAAGTCTGTTGTTTCATCTTTAGGATTGCCAAGTTTTAATTCGGACATAGCCTTAACAAAAGCCTGTTTAAATTCATCATATACAGCCTCTACAGCAATAAACCGTTTTGCAGCTATACAAGTTTCTCCATTATTATAAATACGGCCCTTAACAGATTTTTCAACCGCTGTTTTAATATCTGCATCATGTAAAACAAGATATGCATCATTACTTCCTAATTCCAGAACAGACTTTTTTAGTTGCGCCCCTGCTTTTTCACCTATAGCTTTTCCTGCATTTGGACTTCCAGTTAGTGTTACACCTCTCACCAAATTGTGTTTAATTATAGCATCAGATTGATCGTGATTAATAACAAGTACAGAAAACAAACCATCTGGTAGACCTGCAGTTTTAAATATAGATTCTAGCAATTTTCCTGTACCTGTAACATTTGAGGCGTGTTTTAATAGTACACTATTACCTGCCATAAGGTTTGCAATAGTGTACCTAATAACTTGGTATGCAGGATAATTCCATGGTTGAATACCATAAATCACACCTATAGGGGCATAGGTAATGATGCCCTTACCACCATCTGATAATTTACGTTCTTCGTTTTTTAGTACTTCAGCGGCATGTTTAGCACAGTAATTACAAATGGCTGTACATAAATCTATTTCTTGGTGACTTTGCTTTAAGAGTTTCCCCATTTCATCAGTCATCAATTCCGCTAAATCAGATTTGTAATTTTGAAGTTCTTCTCCAATAGATTTAATTATTTTTCCCCGTGTTTCAAAAGAGGCTAAGCGCCAATTTAAAAAGGCTTTGTGAGATTTTTGAATGGTATTTTCCACTTTGTTGTCTGCCATGTATTCATAAGTAGACAAAGTTTCTTCTGTAGTGGGATTAATGGTTTTAAAGGTATTTTCTTTTGTTTTCGTTTCCATATTTTTTTTTCTTCTAACTTCTAACTTCTAACTTCTAACTTCTAACTGTTATTTCTGTTCACTAGGTACAATAAACACATCATTAATATTCACATGTTTTGGTTGTGTTAACGCGTAATAAATAGCATTTGCAATATCTTCAGATTCAAGTGTTTTCATTTCTTGCATTCCGCTTATCTTTTCCTTTATATCTTCATCGGTAATGGTGCTTGTAAGATTTGTGGCTACTGCACCGGGCTCTATAGAGGTAACATTAATACCATATTTGGGTGCTAGTTCCTGTCGTAAACCTTCAGAAAACATTTTTACAGCCGATTTTGTGGCACAATACACTGCGCCACCAGGAAAATAAGCATGTGCAGCCATAGACGAAATATTAATAATATCGCCTCCTTCATTGTTAATTAGCTCTGGCAATACGGCAGAAACACCGTTTAATACACCTTTAATATTTACATCTACCATTTTATCCCACTCATCTGTTTTTAATTTCTCAACGAAAGATAAAGGCATTAAACCAGCGTTATTTATTAGTCCGTCAACCTTACCATAAGCCTTAACTGTATCAGAAACAGCGTTTTTAAAATCATCGCTTTTAGTAACATCACCAGAAACTGCTATTGCTTTACCGCCATTATTGGTAATGGTATCTCTTAGTTTCTCTAACTTATCCTTGCTTCTTGCCATAAGCACAACCGAGGCTCCGTGTTTAGATAGTTTTTTTGCTGTTGCTTCTCCAATACCGCTAGATGCACCGGTAATTATAATTACTCTGTCTTCTAAATTCATATACTTTTTTTTCGTTTTAATTCTTTTAAAGATAGTTGGTGTTGCAAGCTTAGTTTAGCTTTATCGTAGAATATGTTAGCTCTTATACGAAATGGGCAATTAATGTATAAAACTCTAATGCTAGCTACCTTAGTTTAGTTTTATGATCTTAATTAAAATAATAAGAAGATATTCCTTCAAACAAATGAAACAACAAAAAATGACGTTGGAGTACCTTATGTTTTATGAATTAGTAATAGCCTACAAAAAGGCTCTCAACACAAATTCCACTTATTATAGATGTAAATCTAGTTTTATTTCTCAATTTTTTAAAAATCAATAAATAAGAGTATTACGTACCTTTAAATAAACAAATTGTTTAAGTTAAAACAATTTATAACTTTTAAGCTAAAATGATTATAGTTGATTGGGTAAAATAATTTGACTTTTAAAACAGCTTTTTTTTAACTGTTTCGTAATAACTATCGCTAACAGGAATTTGTACATTTGTAACCCATAAGTCTCTGCCTTTTAATGCGGTAACTTTATCTTTGTTTATAATGTAAGAACGATGTACTCTTAAAAATAAAGAAGGAGGTAATTTTTTTTCGAGCGACTTTAAGGTTTGGTGGCTCATAATTTTTTTCTCCTTGGTGTAAAAAACTACATATTCGTTATCGCTTTCTACATAAAGAATATCGGTGTACTTTAGTTTGTGTAAATCGTAACCCGATTTTACTGTAATGGCATTTTCAACAACAGTATCTTCTTTTTTAAATTTGTTTACCGCTTGTAAAAAACGTTCAAAAGTAATAGGTTTTAGCAGGTAATCTAGCGCGTTTAAATCGTATCCTTCTAAAGCGTATTCAGAATACGCTGTTGTGAAAATAACCTTTGTTTTCGAGTCTATTAATTTAGCAAAATCGGTACCTTTTAACTCGGGCATTTGTATATCTAGAAAAATAATATCTATATCATTTTCTTTTAAAATTGGTACTGCGCTCAAAGGGTTTTCAAAATCGTCTATAACTTCTAAAAAATCTATTTTATCGATATAAGATTTAAGGAGTGTTCTTGCTAACTCCTCATCATCAATTACAATGCATTTTACTTTGTTCATACTAAATTTAAATGGAGCGTTACTTTAAATGTTGTTTCATTATTATTTACTTCTAATTGATGCTTTTCTGGATACAAGATAGACAATCTTTTCTTTACATTTTCAAGTCCAATGCCGCCAACTTTATCTTTGGTAATTACTTTTTTCGGTTTACTATTTTCAACTTCAAAATCGAGTGTTTTTTCATCTGTATTGATCTTAATGTTTATAAAGGCATTGTTAATATCATCAATATTACTGTGTTTTAAAGCGTTTTCTATAAATGGTATAAGCAACATAGGTGCAATGGTCGCAGAATTATTTGTAATGTTATAGTTAGAAGAAATGGGGTAGGTTTTACTACTTTTTAAAGCAAACAGTTTTAGGTAATTTTCTATATATTCAATCTCTTTTTTTAGTGGTACGGTTTCTTGGTCGCATTCATACAAAACATAGCGTAACATATCTGATAAATGAATAATACTTTTTTGTGTTTTACCAGAATCTATCCCCGCCAGGGTGTATATATTGTTTAAGGAGTTAAATAGAAAATGTGGATTTATTTGCGATTTTAAAAGCTTTAATTCATTCTGTAAATTAATGTTTTGAGCCTTAATGGTTTCTTTTTCTTTTTGTTTTAAATAATTATAAACCTCTACAGACAAAGCCAAAACATAGGTAATAGCCAAAATTAAAGTATGCAATAAATAATGCGTTGGCGGTTTTTTCATTTCTGGTCGCGGTGGTGGCCCCATTTCGGGTCTTCCTATAGGTTGAGCCTCCTCAAGTGGCATATGAAAAAGTAGAGATAGAATCCATACTGAAATACCAATTAACACCATTGAAAAAACTGCAAAGTGCACATGTTTTTTTTTAAACAATAAATTAGGCGCCGCATAATAAATAAGCACACTAAGAAGCATAATTTGAAACAATAGCACAACAAAATTCTCATGTAGTATCTCGATATTGGCATCTTGGTTTAACCAAATAATTGTACCAATAAAAAGCCAAAGCGCAGCTTGAATAGTAAGTCTTGTAATTCTTTTCATGCTGCAAAGTAAAGCAAAAATAAATCTATCAATCACTTATAAACTGGCAAAATACTACTGTAAACATGGTGTTTATGGCATAGAAATAAAGTTTTACTGAAAAGTTTTAGCGTTTCACAGAAAACCTAACTTTTAACACCATCTATATCTCATCTTTGTATCAAAATAATACCCTTTAAATAGATTTAAAATGAAACCAAAATCAATACTAGTTGTAGTTATCGCCAGTACATTATTTACATTCACAGCCAATGCACAACAGTCTAGAGACCAAGATCAACGTAAAGAACCACCATCGGTAGATGAAATTTTTGAACACATGGATGAAAACGAAGATGGAAAACTTTCTAAGGAAGAAGTAAAAGGACCATTAAAGGAGATGTTTACCAAAATAGATACTAATGAAGATGGATATTTATCTAAGAAAGAAGTAGAAGAAGCGCCAAAACCTGAAGGTAGAAGACCAAGGCAATAAAAACATATAAACTTAGTTTTTTTTCATCAAATTTTGATGGATTAATAGCGAAAGGCTTCGTGAGAAATTGCGAAGCTTTTTTAGTTTATAAATTTAAATTCTACCTAAAAATACCCATACACTTAAAAGTTGCTCCCATTCACAGAATACTCTCATTTGACATATTATTTTAATCGAATTTTATACTCTAAACGCTTAATATCTAACAAAATGCCAATAAAAAGTATAAATGGTTGTATCGGTTGCGAAGAGTGCATAAAAAGTTGTCCAACTGATGTTTTAAGGTTAAATCCCGATTCTAAAAAAGCAGAAATTTTATATCCAGAAGACTGCCAAATTTGTCATTTATGCAGAATGTATTGTCCTGTTGATGCTATAGTAATAACACCCGATAAATCTATTCCTGTAATCGTGTCTTGGGGTTAATAAAACAGAGGTTTATGAAAACACAAAACTACATAATAAAATTATCGGTGCTTATCTTCTCATTTTTAATAGTGCCCTTGTTATTGTATTTCACTGGAAATTTTCAAAGACGATCCACTTTAATGGAAACCTTATCTATAACAACAATTCTAGGGTTTTCATTATTACTATCTCAATTTTTTACTTCAAGATTAAATATAGGATTGGTAAAAAAAATAAGAATGGTAAATGTACTCGCTATTCATAGGTTTATAGGCTACTTTTTTATCGCTGTAATACTATTACATCCATTTTTCATTATTGTTCCAAAGTTTTTCGATAATGGTGTATCGCCAAGTGATGCCTTTGTAAAATTAATTACAACATTTAGTACTACGGGCATTATCCTAGGCATAATAGGGTATACTCTTATGTTACTTCTGATGGTAACGGCTTATTTCAGGTTTAAAATGCATCTAAACTATAAAACATGGAGGCGTTTACATGGGTATTCAGCCTTACTTTTTGTAATAGCAGCTACGTGGCATGTTATCGATATGGGCCGACATAGCAACACGTTATTTTCAACGTATTATGTGTTAATGGTGGTAATTGGTGTGTTTTATTTATTAAAAACCTATGTAACTAATACAGGTAAACATGAAAACAAAACATAGAAAAATCTCAAGAAGAAAATTTATAACCTTAACAGGAGGAGCAGCTGGTTTTGCTGCCATGGGAGGATTTGCAATGCAAGTAGATTGGGCTTTAAACAATCCTGAAATTAATGCAGAAACTCTTGAAAACAATAGAATTACTACTGATGTTTTAGTGGTAGGCAGCGGTATGGCAGGTTTGTTTGCTGCTGTAAAGGCTCATGATGCTGGGGCTCAAGTTTTAATGGTTTCAAAAGGACGTTTAGGTTCTTCGGGGCAAACACCATTTGCCAAAGGTATTTTTGCTTATGATAAAGATAACGAAGCGTTAAGTATTGATGAATTTGTGGCGAAAGTATCGCGTTCTGCTCTTGGTACAAATAACAAGGCGTATACCAGACAATTGGCAGAACATTCCTTAGCAAGAGTTAACGAATTGAGGGAATGGGGCTTTTTTGAATCTTCATTATATAATAAAAGTTTTAGCAAACCTATAGAAGAACGCAATATTCCTGTTCACGAACGTGTTACGATTACGCATTTAGTAAAAGAAGATGATAGGATAATAGGTGTTGCTGGTTTTAGTATAGACGAACAAAAGGTGTTGTTTTATGAAGCTAAAAGTGTGATTTTATGTACCGGAGCAGGAGGTTTTAAACCCAACGGATTCCCCATTTGCGATTTAACTCACGACGGTACTGTAATGGCGTATAATATTGGTGCAAAAGTTACTGGTAAAGAATGGAATGATGGTCATCCTGCAAAATCAGAAAATCCCGCAGCGTGTTATGATGGTTGGGGCGATATGTTTGAACAAAAACCAAGTACAACACGCATTGAAATTCGTCACGATTTAGGTGTAGACATGAATTATATGGCGTATATAAATGGTGGTGCAGCACAAATGGGACCTCCGGGGAGAGGCAATCAAAGTAATGGAGTTTCTGGAGGACCCTATAGACCTGAAGAGTTTACGAGTCAAGGAGGTCCTGGTGGTCATTCACAAGATGGAGAAGAAATACAAGGACCGCCTCCTGGTGATAGTGATAGAAAACGTCCCCTTAGAAAAGAAGGAAAAGTTGCACCACCAGGAATGGGAGGTAGTGTAGTGGGAGGATCTACGGCTGGAATGTCTATACACAAAGCAGAAGGTTTAGTACCTATAAATGATAAATGTGAATCTACAATTCCAGGCTTATATGCTGCTGGAGATGCTTTAGGCTCGTATATGGCTGGCGGAATTTATACGCAAATTGGTTCGTCGTTATCAGGATCGGCGGTACAAGGTGCTATTGCTGGAGAAACTGCTGCCAATTATAGTAAAACTGTAAAAAGCAAAAATATCTCTACTAAAAAACTAAAAAGTATTGAAGAAGACATTTTAGCGCCCTTAAAACGAGAGGCTGGTTACAGTCCTGCATGGGTAACCCAAACGTTACAGAGTATTATGATACCCAACTTTGTATTGTACATAAAAAAGGAAAATTTAATGAAAGCTGCCTTGGCATATGTAGAAGAACTTCGCGATCATCATGTACCTCATTTAAGGGCATCTAATTTACACGAATTGCGTTTAGCTCATGAAACGAAAAACATGGTAATAAGTGCCGAAATGAAGTTACGAGCCTCCTTAATGCGAACCGAAAGTAGATGTAGTCACTTCAGATTAGATTACCCTGAAGTGGATAACGAAAACTGGCAAGCGTGGATTAACATTTTTAAGGGCGAAGACGGAAGCATGACATTAGAAAAACAACCTTTTAACACGTGGGCATCTACGACTAAAAGTAGCGAAATTGAAGCTAATAGCTAGTTAACTGAAAACTTAAGCCCATTCACAGAAAACCAAAATTTGGTGTAGTTCTATTACAGATATTTGTAGAGTAAATAGTAAATAACACCATTGAAATTATGATATCGAATACAATAAAAATAGCAATCACAGTAGTATCTATAGCGGTCTTTGTTTCATGTAAATCTTCTGAAACAGAAAATAAAAATGCGAATACACAAAGAGGTCAGGGTGAGCGTCCTTCTGTAGCGCAATTAATTACAGAAATGGATGAAAATAAGGATGGAAAGTTATCAGAATCTGAAGTAAAAGGACCTTTGCAAAACGATTTTTATAAAATAGACACAAACGATGATGGTTTTCTTTCAAAAGAAGAACTAGAAAATGCACCTGAACCAGAACGAAAAGGCAGACCTCAAGGTGGCGCTAGATAATAACTTTATAAATAATTTAAACGAATTGAGATGAAACAAATATTCAAACTTAAAGCAACAACATTAGTTTTAGCTATGTTTTTTATACTGTCGGTTTTTAATGCCTGCAATAGCGACGACACAAACGATGTAATTATCGAGGAAGAAGAAAAGGAAGAAGAAGTAGTTATTGACGATACAGATTTTGAAGCAACAGATTGGACTACCGAAACTCACAGTAAGGATACAGACCCCAACTACGAAGAAGTTTTTGAAGATGAAGCCGTAAAACGAATTGATATAGTTATAACTGAAAACCGTTGGCAAACCATGTTGGATGATATGACGGCAACTTACGGAACGTTTGGGTCTGGCTCTGGAGGTCCCGGTGGTGGTTTAACCGAAACTGATGAAGATCCGGTTTTTGTGCCTGCAGAAGTGTTTTATAATGGTATAGAGTGGTACAGAGTTGGTGTTAGGTTTAAAGGAAATTCAAGTTTACAATCTACATGGCAAAGTGGCAATTTAAAACTATCGTTTAAGTTAGATTTTGACGAGTTTGAAGACGATTACCCACAAATAGACAATCAGCGTTTTTACGGATTTAAAAAGCTTCACCTTAAAAACAATTATAATGATGAGTCTATGTTAAGGGAAAAAGTGGCTGGCGATGTATTTAGAAATGCTGGTTTAGCAGCTTCACGTACGGCATTTTACACAGTGTATGTTGATTATGGAAATGGTCCTACTTATTTTGGAGTTTACACTATGGTTGAAGATGTAGAAGATACGCTTTTAGATGATTATTTTGGAGACAACGATGGTAACCTTTATAAGCCCGATGGTGATGCGGCAAGTTTTGCCTATGGTACTTTTGATGAAGATGAATATGTTAAAAAAACCAATGAAGATGATGCTGATTTTACTGATGTTGAAAATCTTTTAACTATTTTACATGATACCTCAAGGACAACAGACCCTGAAACATGGAGAGCAAACCTTGAAGCTGTTTTTGATACAGATGTATTCCTTAAATATTTAGCAACCAACACGGTGATTCAAAATTGGGATACCTACGGTAGAATGACGCATAATTATTACCTGTACAATAATCCAAATACGAATAAATTAACGTGGATTCCTTGGGATAATAATGAAGCTTTACAAACAGGAAACATGGGCGGTTCATTACCTTTAGATTTTTCAGGATTAAGTAGTAATAGCTGGCCTCTAATAGGGTATTTGTATGCCGATGATGTTTATAAAGCACAATATGATGGCTATGTTCAAGACATAGCAAACGATGCTTTTAGCGTGGGTAATATTCAAACACAATATGCTGCATATTCTGCCTTAATAGAGCCGTATGCAACAACTGAAAAGAGTGGTTATACATTTTTAGAAAGTAGTTCAGATTTCCTTAATGCAGTTAATATACTTAACTCGCATGTTACGCAAAGGGCAACAGCAGTGAGTAATTATTTAAATAATAATTAAAATTTAGTTTTCAAGATTGTTAGTTAGTTTAGTTAATTAGTTTAGTTTTTTAAAGACTCCGCAAAACAGTGCGGGGTCTTTACTTTTTTGTATAAAGTGGCCATATAATAAATTTTATATTATAGTAATGGTTGCAACGTTTCCCAAACTGTACTGGCAATAATTTTATGACCTTCAACAGTAGGATGTATACCATCATTTTGATTAAGTTCTGGTATGCCTCCAACATCTTTAAGTATAAATGGAATAAACGCTACATCATTTTTCTGTGCTAATTCTGCATACATGTTTCTAAATTCAGAAGTATAGCTATTTCCCATATTTGGAGGTAATTCCATACCAGCTAATATTATTCTTGTGTTCGCATCTTTTTGCTTTACCGCATCAATAATTGCTTGTAAATTAGCATGTGTTTCAGATATTGGTACACCACGTAATCCGTCGTTAGCCCCAAGTTCTAAAAGAAAAATATCAATATTTTGATTCAAAATCCAATCTATACGACTTCTACCGCCTGCGGTAGTCTCTCCACTTACTCCAGAGTTTACAACCGTGTAATTTAAATCTAGTGAGTCTATTGTTTCTTGTATTACTGCTGGATATGCATCGTTAGTGCTATCTAAACCATATCCTGCAGTGATACTATCACCAAAAAATAAGATGGTTTTAGAGTTTGCTGTAATTACGGTTTCGCTTTCGGTTTCAACAGTTTCATTAGCATCTTCTGTAGTTTTAGTGTTAGAAGCGTTTTTACAGGACACAAAAACCAAGCAAAGCGAAATAAAATAACAAAACTTTAAGATTTTCTGGAAGTTAGAAACGTGTACATGTAAAAGCAATTGATTATTTTGAGCAGCATTCATAAGCTATGAAATAAAATTAGAATTCAATGTCAAAGATATTAAAGATAAACGGTCTCGAGAAAACATATGTTAGTGGCGCTAAACAATTAACAGTATTGCAACATATTTCTTTTGATGTTATAAAAGGGCAAACTTTCGCTATTGTTGGCCCTTCGGGAAGTGGAAAAACCACCCTTTTAGGGTTATGCGCAGGATTAGACACGCCAAATTCGGGCAATGTAGAGTTGTGTGGTTACAATCTCAATACATTAAACGAAGACCAACGCGCCCAATTACGGAATAGGGAAGTGGGATTTATTTTCCAAAACTTTCAGTTACTGCCCACACTTACTGCTTTAGAAAATGTTAGTGTGCCCTTGGAGTTACAAGGTGCAAAACATGCAGCCAAAAGAGGCATGGAACTTCTAGATCAGGTTGGGCTTGCAGATAGGTTTCATCACTATCCTTCGCAACTTTCAGGTGGCGAACAACAACGTGTGGCACTAGCTAGAGCTTTTTCTAATACACCTTCTATTTTATTTGCAGACGAACCTACAGGCAATCTTGATGAAGAAACTGGTGAAAAGGTTATTAAACTATTATTCGATTTGAATAAAGCCTCAAATACCACATTGGTAATTGTAACGCACGACTTAGACTTGGCCAATCGCACCCAACAGATTTTACGCCTTAAAGGCGGAAAAATTATTGCCAACCAACCTACTACCGTATAGTGAAAAAGTCTCTAGCAACATCTCAACTTAATTTGCCTTGGCTTTTTAAAATGGCATGGCGCGATGCCAAAGCAAGTCGCGTACGTTTGCTATTATTTATGGCCTCCATCATTTTAGGAATTGCTGCCGTAGTTTCAATACAATTGTTTCGTGATAATTTGAAGGATAACATTCAGCGACAGTCTAAATCTTTAATGGGTGCCGATTATTTAATAGACATCAACGAAACGCCCAACGAACGTGCACAATTTATCATAGATTCCTTAAATCCTGTGGCTACCGAGGTTAATTTTGTGTCTATGATAGCCTTTCCTAAAAATGGGGGCAGCAAATTAGTGCGTGTACGTGGTCTTAAAGGTATGTTTCCTATTTATGGAGAAATGAAAACCCAACCACAAATGGCGGCTGCTAGCTATCAAAATAATGGCGGTGCACTGGTTGACGCTACACTAATGTTGCAGTACAATGTAACACCGGGCGATTCTATTAAAGTTGGCGTAATCACTTTGCCCATTGTAGGGGCATTAAATAGTTTACCAGGAAGCTCAGCCATTATGTCTTCTGTTGCACCGCCTGTAGTTATTCCTTACAATCTTGTTGATAAAACAGAACTACTTCAATTTGGAAGCCGAAAAGAATACCAATATTATTATAAAGCTACAGCAGAAACAGATTTAGATGAACTAGATAAGGTTTTAGACCCTATGTTGGATGCCGAAAATGCCGATTTAGACACACATACCAGCACCAGCAGACGATTAGGACGCCGTTACGAAAATATGGGCAAATTCCTTAATCTTGTAGCATTCATCGCTTTACTTTTAGGCTGTGTAGGTATTGCAAGTTCTGTACATATTTACATTAGGGAAAAGCTAAAACATATAGCTGTTTTAAAATGTTTGGGTGCTTCTCGTCAGCAAAGTTTTTTTATTTATCTCATTCAAATAGCAAGTATAGGCATTATTGGTGGCGTTATTGGCGCCATTATTGGTATAGGTATTCAAGCCGCTTTTCCTTATCTGTTAAAAGGGTTTTTACCATTCGATATTACTGTTACCATTACCACACAACCCCTTATTATGGGTGTTGTACTCGGGTTTATAATTGCTATTCTTTTTGCCTTACTGTCGTTACTCAATACATGGTTTGTTTCGCCCTTGGAAGCCTTACGTGTTAGCGACCCTAACGGATTAAAAAAACCTAAATTAGCTAGATTCATAGTGTTTGTAACCATTCTGCTGTTTCTATTTTTATTCTCTTATTGGCTACTTAAAAATGTAACATACGCTGTTGGTTTTGTTACTGGTATGCTTATTACATTTGCTATTTTGGCTGGTATTGCAAGTTTAACCATGAAATTGATAAAAACATGGTTTCCAAAATCATGGGGTTACACTACACGCCAAAGCCTTTTAAATCTTTTTAGACCAAATAACCAAACCTTGGTGCTCATTGTAGCAATTGGTTTAGGTACGTTTTTAATTAGCACCTTATATTTTACAAAGGATATTTTATTATCTAAAACCGCTATTGGTAACACTGCACAATCTGCAAATATTATCCTGTTGGATGTACAACCAGAACAAGAAGCTGCCATTACCGAAACTATTGCTAATAATGATTTGGAGGTTATAGATAATATTCCTTTGGTAACCATGCGTATTCACAGTGTAAAAGGCATGTTGGCCAAAGAGGCACAAGAAGATAGCACCGTTACTATCAGGCGATGGGTGTATAATCATGAGTTTAGAACTACCTATCGCGATAGTTTAATTTCCTCGGAAGAATTACTGGAAGGCTCCTGGACGCCTAATGTAATACCTGGTGAGGTTATACCAATTTCAATCTCTGATAATGTGGCCGAAGATGCTAACGTTACCATTGGTGATACTATTGTTTTTAATGTACAAGGGGTGCTAATGGAAACCGTTGTTGGTAGTATACGCTTGGTAGATTGGGGACAATTACAGCCTAATTTTTCCATAGTGTTCCCCAACGGTGTTTTAGAAAACGCACCACAATTTAACGTACTAACTACACATGCACCAAGCGAATCTAGTTCGGCACAATTACAGCGCAATATGGTGACTAAATTTCCTAATGTTACCGTCATAGATTTAAGACAAGTATATACGCTTGTAGAAGATATTCTAAACAAAGTATCGTGGATTATTAATTTTATGGCATTCTTTAGTATACTCACAGGAATAATAGTTTTAATTGGTTCTGTACGTACTAGTAAACATCAGCGCATTAAAGAAAGTGTTTTACTAAGAACCTTAGGTGCTAAAAACAAACAAATATTAAAAATTACCGCTTTAGAATATTTGTTACTTGGTACTGTAGGCAGCTTAGTAGGAATTTTGTTAGCTTTAATAAGCGCTTTATTATTGGCATTCTTTATATTTAAAGAGCCATTTACACCATCAGTAATTCCGTTTCTGGTGTTTTTGCCTTTCATTTCACTTCTAGTATTGGGTATTGGTTTAAGTAATATTCAAAGTGTTCTAAAAAGTTCGCCTCTAGAAGTGTTGCGGCGTGAAGCTTAAATCTCCATACTAATTTCGTAACTTAAAAACCCAATATAAAAAAAAGATTTCATGTTACAGCTACCACAAGGTACTCGAAACCCAGACGACAATAGCCCCATTGATTTAAACAGTGTTTTTGATGTGTTTGTTTATATTATTTTGCCACTATTAATTATCGTTTTTTATATACTTTGGAGACGATGGAAGAAGGGTAGGGACAAGCATTAATAATGTAAAATAGCTTATAGGTTTTTATATTGTAACTGCTATAATTGTTTAATACTATTAGCCACTCGTTTAAATTCCATTGCACAAAAATACCAGTATTCATTAAAGGAACTAAAGTTTAAATATGGTAAAAACATTTAAAACATCTATTTAATTTCCCAGCTCTTTTACTTTAAAACATTTTATTACTAAACTTTTTAGATATTTGGTATTTTGTATTCTTTGTGTTGAAAAAGAGCCGTTTACACCATTTGTAATTCCGTTTTTGGTGTTTTTGCCTTTCATTTCACTTCTGGTATTGGGTATTTTACTTAATATCCAAGGTGTTTTAAGAAGTTCGCCTTTAGAAGTGTTGCGGCGTAATGCTTAATTATTTAAGTTTACAAAAAAAAACCGTCCTATAGTATTTAGCTAGAGACGTTATATTCTTTACATATGGCAAACCATATAAACCCAATAGAAAGGGATAGTATTATAGACAGACAACTTAGATTTCAAAAGTTGTTAATGAGTATTTCTACCACCTATATAAACGCTGATTTATCGGATATAGACCAACTTATTGAACGATCTTTAAAACAAATTGGCGAATTTGTGGAATCTGACCGTAGTTATATTTTTTCGTATGATTTTAACAAAGGTACTACCACCAATACATACGAATGGTGTGCCGATGGAATTACACCAGAAATTGATAACCTAAAGGATGTTCCCATAGATTTTATTCCGCAATGGCTTGAAGCTCATCGCAACGGTGAACCTTTTTATGTAGAAGATGTAAGTGCACTACCAAAGGATGGAGAATTTGGTTTGCGGGCAATTTTAGAGCCCCAAGGCGTTAAAAGTTTAATTGCTATTCCAAAAATTAAGAACAACGAGCTCATTGGTTTTGTAGGTTTCGATTCTGTACATAAAATAAATACTTACAATGAACACGAAAAAGATATTTTGTTTGTTTATGCCAATATGTTAGTAAATATTATTCAACGTAAAGAAACTGAAGAACATATAAAACGGCAAGACGCAAAAAGGGAAGAGCTCTTACAGCATTTATCCAATCATAACAAAGCGCTGAATGAGTATGCACATGTAGTGTCGCACGATTTAAAAGCGCCACTTATAAATATTCATACATTAATAAGTTGGTTTATAGATGATAATAAAGCTAAGATAGACCCCGCGCAACTACAACCATTAAAACAAGCACTGTTTAATGTTGAAAAAATGGACTTACTTATTAAGGGCATTTTAAATTATTCTACCATAGACCGTATGGATGTGGAGGATTCCTTAATAAATTTAAACGTAATAATTGATGAGCTTTTGGAAACCTTGCTAATTCCAGAGCATATAGATATTACAATTCAAGATAATTTGCCACAGGTATTAGGAAATACATGGCGCTTTAAGCAAGTATTTCAAAACCTTATTCAGAATGCAGTGGCCTATTGCGATAAAGAACAGAGTAAGGTAGAAGTTAGTTACATAGACAAAGGCACTGTTTATGAATTTTGCGTAAGAGACAATGGTGTTGGTATAAATGCCAACTATTTCAACAAGATTTTTAAAATCTTTACCAAGTTGGAAAGTACAGGGACATCATCTGGTATTGGTTTATCTATTGTTAAAAAAATAGTGAATTTCTACAAAGGTGATATTTGGGTAGAAAGTAAAGAAGGTGAGGGTAGTGCATTTTATTTTACACTCTTAAAACCGGAGTAAATTGAATCTCTTTTCTATGAATACTTCTAATAAAAGCATGAGCAAACTTTTACATTGCAATCTAAAAAATACTGAAACTAAAAAAACCAAAACATTTCAATAGCTTTGATTTGAAATATTTTGGTTTAAATTAAAGTAAGCAATAACTAAATACTTTTTTTGAGTTCTATAACTGTCAAAAAAAATAATTTAAAATGTTTTGGCAATTCCTATACCTATTGCAATATAATTAACATCAATATTAGTTTTTGTTCCTTCAATATTTAAATTTCTTGATAAAGCGCGATATCCTATTTGAGGTCTAAGATTCCAATTAGAACCCAAATGATAATTCAGTCCCGCTCCAACTTCCCAACCAAGACCATGTCCGGAATCATCAATAATGTTTCCATCATTATCTTCTACTTCAATATGATTATAAATGGCACCTGCTCTGAAGAGATAGGATAAGGACTGTGACGATGCAATTGGGTGTATAAATTGAAGTCCAAATGTATAACCCGTTTCATCAAAATCAATATCAGAATCTTTGATGTTAAAATTATTATAACCCCAACCAACATAAGCACCTAAATGTTCCATAAATCGATAATTAACAGCAATTTCAAAACCAAAGCCAGTTTTAATATTTGAATCAACAAAATCTTTTGTTGGAAAATCAATATTTGGTCTAAATTCTGCTGACCATTTATTTTGACTAAACGAAGAAATTGTGTAAAAAGCTAAGCTTAATACTACAATTATAAATTTTAATTTTTTCATGATTAATGAATATTTATAAGTTGTAATATAAAATTAATTAATAAGCCTTTTTTGTGAAATGATAATTATCAGATATAAAGCTTCGTTAAGCTATATGATTAAATTTCCAAAACTTTATAAGTAGTAATTAATTTTTAAAGAAGTAACCCAGATTTTAGGATATAATTTTAGCAAAACTATTATCGATATAAAAAAGATTAGTACTTAATCAAAGGCACTATACCATAAATTAGTGTAACATATACCGTTTAGAGTTTATCCTAATCTTGCACGTGATAACTTTTCTTTGTAATAGCGAAGTTTAAAACTGTAGCATTTTTCTAACTTTTATTTTTTTAAACTTTCTATACACGGTAAATGACATGAAGTATACAAGATGCATGAACTTTTCTAAAACACTATTAACCTTGTGAATAAATACGCTTTTACGAAACCACGATAGGAGATGTAGTGGAATGTGCGCGTGAAAAACAAAACTGATTACAGCTAAAATTAAAGTAATTCCTGATGTAATACTTAAATCTCATCGATAAAAAAAGGCTTTCTGTATAATCAATACTCCTAAACGTCTATTACAGTTTAATAGCATAGAATATAGGCACACCTTTGTTGTGTTAAATGTAAACACAAAAAAAATGAAAATATACCTAATCCTTGCAAGTTTTATCTTCGTGCAGTTTTCTATAGCTCAAGAGGTTTCAACTGCTACTTCACCAAACATATGGTCTTTAGAGGATTGTATTAATTATGCATTGGAAAATAACATCGTAGTAAAAGATGCTGCTTTAAATCGAAATATAGCCGAAGTAGATTACAGTAAAGCAAAATCATCAAGACTGCCAGATTTATATGGTTCAGCATCTCAAACATTTTCTAATGGTAACACTATCGACCCCATTACAAGCGATTTTGTTACCGACCAAATCTATAGCACCAATGCAAGTCTTAATAGTTCTATGACATTGTTTCAAGGAAACCAAATCAATAACCAAATTGAGCAAAATAAATTACTTCTACATCAAAGTGCATTTTTAGAAGAAGAAACCAAGAATGACATTATTGTAAACATTTTAGAAAATTATTTACAAATTCTATTCGCTAAAGAAGGTATTACAATTGCTAAAAGCAATCTCATAGCATCAGAAAAAGAACTAGAAACAGCAAAGGCAAGGTTAGATGCCGGTTCTATTGCTTTGAGCGATTATACCGAAGCACAAAGTCAGGCAGCAACAAATAAATATGCAGTCATCACAGCGAAAAATACCTACCAACAATACATCATAACATTAAAACAACTTTTAGAGTTAGATCCAACTCAAAATATCGAAATTCAAACGCTCAGTAACGACACTGATTATGTATATCTAGAGCTCGATAGATTGAATATTTACAACAAAGCCCTGGGTATATTGCCAGAAGTAAGTGCCAGTAAAATTGGAGTTGAAATAAGTGAAAAAGAATTAAATATCGCAAAAGGCGACTATTTACCAACACTATCCTTAACGGGGAGTATTGGTTCTGGTTATACAAGTATTAATGACAATACGTTTTCAAATCAGTTCGATGTTAATTTTAATCAAAGAATTGGCCTATCATTAAGTATTCCCATTTTTAATAGAAAACAAACAAAAGCAGCAGTAAAGACTGCTACTATAAATATTGAAAAAGCGGAAATACAAAAGCAATCCACAGAAAAGGAAGTGTATAAAAAAGTAGAAACAGCCTATCAAAATGCGGTATCGGCACAAGAACAAGTTATTGCTACGAAAGCTTCCAAAATCGCCGCAGAAGAAAGCTATAAACTAGCGCAGAAAAAATACGAATTGGGTGATTTAAGTACTACCGATTTGGTGATTAGCCAAAATACCTACACCAACGCACAAGAAAACTATTTACAAGCCAAATACTTAAATATTTTATACCATCAATTATTACAATTTTATCAAGGAAACGATATCAAACTTTAATCATCATAATCATGAAAAACAAAAAGAAAATCATAATAGGTGGCATTATACTAGTTGTACTAGCCATTGTAGCATACAGTTTTATTAACGGTGGTGATACTGTAGTTATCGAAGCAAAAACGGTGGTTGCCAAAAAAACAAATGTAACTACAATGGTCACCGCAACAGGAACTATTGAACCTATTAATCAAGTAGATGTTGGTACTCAAGTTTCTGGCGTTGTAGAGAAAATTTATGTTGATTATAACAGTGAAGTAAAAGAAGGACAATTGATTGCAGAATTGGATAAAACTAATCTTCGTGCTGCAAAAATACAAGCACAGGCAGCTTATGATAATGCTTTAAGTCAAAGAAATTACATGAAGACGATTTACGACAGACAAAAAACATTGTTCGATAATCAAGTGATTAGTAAATCAGATTTTGATGATGCCTCATACAACTACGAAACAGCAAAAGGCACGGTAGTACAGCGATATTCAGACCTAGAACAAGCCAAAACCAATTTAGGTTATGCTAATATTTATTCGCCAATTGATGGTGTTGTTTTATCGAGAGACATTGACGAAGGACAAACCGTTGCTGCCAGCTATAGCACACCAACATTGTTCACCATTGCTCAAGATTTAAAAGAAATGCAAGTTGAAGCAGATGTAGATGAAGCCGATATAGGCAACGTAACAGAAGGCCAACGTGTAGAATTTACTGTAGACGCTTACATGGGAGAAACGTTTTATGGAGTAGTAACTCAAGTACGTTTAGACCCTACAATAACCTCAAATGTAGTGACTTACACCGTAGTTATTAAAGCAGAAAATGAACATTTAAAATTAAAGCCAGGTCTTACAGCAACCATTTCAATTTACACATTAAAATTGAATGATGTCTTAACTGCAGAAGCTAAAGCCATCAATTTTAGTCCAGATGCTGAAACATTAGCAACTTATAATACGCATCATGATTTACCTGAAACTACTGCTAATATAACAACAGCAGAAAATGTATTATGGGTATTAGGAAATGACAGAAGCATTACACCAAAAACCGTAACCTTAGGGGCAAGTGATGGTGTTAATGTTCAGGTGCTGAGTGGTATTTCAGAAGGCGAGCAATTGGTTTACAGTTTAAAAGGAATATCTAAAGCAGAAGCAGGTCCTCCGGCAGGATCAAACGAAAGTCCTTTTATGCCAAAACCACCGGGAGCCAACAAAAAGAAGTAAATAGCCATGAGTAAAGAAATTATAAAAATAGAAGACTTAAAGCGCGAGTTTACCATGGGTAGCGAAACGGTACATGCGTTAAGAGGCATTTCGTTTGATATCAAAGAAGGCGAGTTTGTCACCATTATGGGATCGAGTGGTTCTGGGAAAAGTACGCTCTTGAATATTTTAGGATGTTTGGATCAGCCTACATCAGGAACTTATGAAATTGATGGTGTAAAAGTAAAGGATCTCAGCAGAAATGAATTGGCTACTATTAGAAACGAAAAAATAGGCTTTATTTTTCAATCCTACAACTTGTTAGCAAGAACTTCGGCTTTAGAAAACGTAGAACTTCCTTTGCAGTACAACAGTAAAGTGTCTACTGAAGAACGTAGAAAAAGAGCCATTAAAGCTTTGGAAATGGTTGGCTTGGGAGACCGAATGGATCATACACCCTCACAACTATCAGGAGGACAACAACAACGGGTTGCCATTGCAAGGTCGTTAGTAAATAATCCAGTTATGATTTTGGCCGATGAAGCCACAGGAAACTTAGATACAAGAACGTCGTACGAAATTATGTCATTGTTTCAAGAGTTAAATAAACAAGGTATAACCATCACTTTTGTAACGCACGAACCTGATATTGCAACCTTTAGCAGTAGAACTATTGTGTTGAAAGATGGTAATATTATTCAAGATTATAAAAACAACAAGGTACAATCTGCAGCAAACGAGTTAGCAAAATTACCTCAAGAAGATCATTAATTATGAGACTATTAAATTTACTTAAAATCGCCTATAAAGCCATTGTTCTGAATAAAACCAGAACCTTGTTAACCATGTTAGGAATCATCATTGGTGTAGCTTCTGTAATTGCCATGTTGGCGATAGGTGAAGGCTCTAAAGAAAGTATCCGCGCTACCATTTCAAGTATGGGTTCTAACATGATAACCATTAGACCTGGAACTGATGATAGAGGTCCAGCAAGAGGAAGTGGTGGCGACGTGCAAACACTTATTCTAGAGGATTATCAGTTGATCAAAGAAAAAGCGACATTATTAAGCAATATTACACCTGTTGTTAATGGTGGTGGGCAAGTCATTAACGGTTCCAACAACTGGCCATCTTCCATTTATGGTGTTAATCCAGAGTATTTAGACATAAAAGCAGTTGGTTTACAAAGCGGAAGTATGTTTACGGATGCCGAAGTAAAATCCGCTTCAAAAGTGGCCTTAATTGGGCAAACGGTTGTAGAGAACGTATTTCCCGATGGTCAAGATCCTGTGGGACAAATGATTCGATTTAATAATATTCCGTTTAAAGTGATTGGAGTTCTGGAAGAAAAAGGTGAAAATACTTTTGGTCAAGATCAAGATGATGTGGTGATAGCACCTTTTACCACTGTTCAAAAACGTATTTTGGCTATCGATTATTTAAATCAAATCATGGCTTCGGCAATTAGTGAAGATGACGCCCCTGAAGCTGTTGAGCAAGTCACTGAAATTTTACGTTCACAACACAAAATAATGGAAACTGAAGATGATGATTTTACGGTACGTTCTATGGAAGAATTAATTTCTACCTTTAGTTCTACCAGTGAAATGCTAACAGTTTTATTAGTAGCCGTAGCAGGTATATCCTTATTAATTGGAGGAATTGGCATCATGAATATTATGTATGTTTCTGTAAAAGAACGTACTAAAGAAATTGGTTTGCGAATGGCAGTAGGAGGTAAGGGATCCGATATTTTAATGCAGTTTTTAATCGAGGCCATTTTAATTAGTATTACTGGCGGACTTTTAGGTGTAATACTAGGGCTTGGAGCGACTGTTTTTATAGAAAATTTCTTAAATTGGCCTACAAGCGTTGCGCTATACTCTATAGTTATATCGTTTGCTGTTTGTGCTGTAACAGGAATCTTTTTTGGATGGTATCCTGCAAGAAAGGCATCAGCTTTAGATCCAATAACAGCATTGCGTTACGAATAATATATTATGTATAAAAACAAAAAAATAAACGTCTTTTCACACATTCTTGTATGGTTAGTACTATTCAGCATGCCTTATGTGTTGTCTTATGGACAGTCGCAAGAGATTGATAGAATCATAGCACATTTTTGGATTCCTATTGCTTTTTATGCCATAATATTCTATATCAATTATTTTATACTTATTGATCGTTTTCTGTTTCCTAAAAAAATGGTGCTTTTCATCATTGTTAATTTAGCAATGATAGCATTATTTATTACACTAAAAGAGCAAATTGAGAATTCGTTCTTCAGTGATTTAATTAGAAGGCCTTCTCAAAATGATGGTAATAGTCCACCTTTTAAAATGTTCGTTTACGTTCAAATGATATCCTATATGGCACCTTTGTTATTTTCTATCGCAATTAAAACAACACAGCGTTGGGTAAATACCGAAGCTGAACGTAAAGAAGCTACTAACTTTAAATTACAATCAGAGTTACAGCATTTGCATTACCAATTGCAACCGCATTTCTTTTTTAATTCGTTAAATAATATTTATGCTATGGTAGATGTTTCGCCGGAGCAAGCTAAAACATCTATTCACAGCTTAAGTAAACTCATGCGCTATATGCTATATGAAACCAATGTAGAATTGGTGCCACTTTCAAAGGAAATCGATTTTATGAAAAAGTATATCGAATTAATGAAGTTGCGTGTTTCAGAAAAAACCGTGGTGAATTATAGCTTTCCAACTAAAGAAACAGGGATGGAAATTGCGCCATTATTATTCATTTCTTTAATTGAAAATGCCTTTAAACATGGCGTTTCGGCAAGTAAAGCGAGTGAGATTAATATACATATGACTTGCCAAAATGATACTGTTGTATTTACTATTGAAAACGATAATTTTCCAAAGAAAACCGACGATAAAAGCGGTTCAGGTATTGGGTTGAAAAACTTAGAGAAACGTTTGAAATTGTTGTATACCGATAAACACGACTTTAAAACATCACTTAAAGACGAGCGTTTTTCAGTACATTTAAAAATAGAAACTACTTAAATTATGAGCAATATAAAAATTTCGTGTGTTATTGTGGATGATGAGCCTATGGCGCTTAATTTAGTAGAAAGCTATGTAGAAAAAACGCCATTTTTAGAGTTAAAACAAAAGTGTAGTAGTGCTATTGAAGCTATGGAATTTATAAAAACGCATCCTGTAGATTTGTTGTTTTTAGATATACAGATGCCAGATTTAACAGGTATTGATTTTTCCAAAATGCTCCCAAAAGAAACCCGTGTTATTTTTACAACTGCTTTTGATCAATATGCTTTGGAAGGTTTTAAAGTAGAAGCTTTAGATTACTTGCTAAAACCCTTTGATTATGCCGAATTTTTAGCTGCAGCAAACAAAGCCAGTACCTGGTTTGAATTGGTAAAAGGGAAGCGTCAGAGTATTCTTTCAGAAGAAAAAGAATTTCTTTTTGTAAAATCTGAATACAAACAATTGCGTATCAAATTAGCAGATGTGCTGTATTTTGAAAGCTTAAAAGACTACATAAAAATTTGGTTAAAAGACAATCCGAAACCGATTCTAACTTTGATGAGTTTAAAATCTTTAGAAGAAGAGCTTCCAGAAACCCAATTTATGCGAGTACATCGTTCATTTATTATATCGCTAAAAAATGTTGAAACCATTGAGCGTAGTCAAATCATTATCAACAAACAACGCATCACGGTTTCTGAACAGTACAAATCTAAATTTTTAGAGTTTATCAATAATAATTCACTATAAATTTTATTTTCAAAATTAGACTTCTATAAAATCATATTATTGGTAGAGACAATGTATGTAACCGTATATTACTATTTTTTATAATTCTAATCCAACATACCTTTATACTATTAAAAGATAATTGACAAGTATAGAAAACGTTGAACCCTTAATAAAATTTAGAAATTATGAAAACATTTATAAAAATATACTTTATAATACTATTGTTTATGGTGGCACTTACCACACAAGTTTCAGCACAAACAAAACGAAACACAAACACAAGAACCGCAACAACAAAAACCTTGGCAAACAGAACGACTAAAAATAACAATACGAGTAAAAGAGTTTCAAGTACTAAAGTAACCTACAAAAAACCAACTCGGAAAGTAACTTCGGTAAGGTCACTTCCTAAAAAAACAGTTGTAAAACACAATAACCAAAATTATTATTACGCAAATAATAGATATTACACGCAATCAAGAGGACGTTACATTGCTATTGCACCAAAAGTTGGATTTAGAATAAACGTATTGCCTTCAAACTATAGAAGCATACACTTTAATAATCACAATTATTTCAATGCAGACGGCATATTTTATATTCAAATAAATAACCAATACGAGGTGGTGGATCCAGAAGTTGGTACAATAGTCTATGAACTACCAGACGATTACGAAAAAGTAATCATAGACGGGCAAACATATTATGAATATGCAAACATCTTATACGAAAAAGTGCAGGTCGACGGTATAAGAGCGTATGAAGTAGTTGGTATTATTGATATGGAATAAAAAAGTTGAATTAGTTTGATTGGTTGATTAGTAGTTGGTAAGCGGGTAATTATTTTATAATTGCTCGTTTTTTTTGCTGTAATGATTATAAATGTCTAAAACGCTTAGCTATAATAGAAATTACTATAAATGTGCTATAATATTCTTGCGTTATAGCTTGTCCCGAATTTATTTTGGGATAACTTGAGCTTTGGATAAAGTCTAAAGTTGTTACTAAAAATTCCTTTAAAAAATTTATTCTCAAAAGTTTCTTCTACAATGTTAATGAAATCAAGTTTACGAGATTCATGAACGCCTCTAAAACAATAATAACCTTGTGAATACACACTTTTTATGCGACGACGTAGGAGGGAAGGGGAATGTGTGTGGAATGTGATGAACTGTAATGATTTTCGTTAAATACCCAATATTGGGTATAGGAAGTTTATTATATTTCTTATATTTTGCAAAATACTTAAAACTAGACAAATGAAAAAAACAATCCTATACATACTATTTGCTTTTTATATTTTTAGTTTAAATCAAAGTTGTGAAAAAGAACAACAATCTGATAATGAAATTGGTAATAAAGATGTTTTTACATTAATGACTAATGGAAGCGACCCTTTGTTATTGAATGTTAAAAAGAATGATGGTTCATCAATAAATGTTTATTGTGACCGAGGAAGTGATGGCATTCCAACAAATGTTACTCAGTTTACATTTGGAGAAAGTGCAGATAGCGAGAATATTTTTCAGTTGGACAATAAGTCAAGAATATCATATATGCAAGCGGATAATGGTGTTCAATTTTATTTAGATTGGCAGGGTGAGACTACTTTCAATTTAACTGTTATCAGTACAGATGGAGAAACAACTATAAACACTGAAGTTGACTTAAATGATAATACAGGTAAATCTAGCTTTAATTCATCTAAAAACAGAAATCAAATCAACTACTCAAATGGTAACGGTATGAATTCTGTAAAATTAAGTATATATGAATGTGATGAAGTGTCTAAAAGCATTTATCATAAACCTAAAATAATCATTAAAGAATCAGCAGGTGGAGATAATAGAAGTGATTTTTTAAGGACCTATTATCCTAAACAAAAGGAATTAGGAGTCGCTATTTATGAGGTTGATGTACCAAATGATACGGCTCCATCTGTAAACCTAAGTGAATTATGCAAAGCAGTCAACGATATATTATCTCCTCTTTGTACAGTTCAGGGGTTTTCTAATGCAGCACTTCTCACAACAATAAGTAATTCGCTTTCTGTTGTAATAGCTGCATCTGGAATTGGAGTAGTTCCAGCTGCAATTCTTTCGACTGCTACAAATAGTTTATATGGTGCTTTGTCTACATATTGTGGAACTCTTGGGTTTTCTGCAGGAGATTCTGCTAGTATAGCGGATAAAATATGTGGAGCAGAAAAGTTAAATTTTTCAATTTATGAAGATTTGGTTATTTATGCTAGTATTAACTCTTTACCGTCAAATATTTTGAGTAATATAACTACCAATCCTGGACAAGGGCCATATGAAGATTTGGTTATAGATTTGGGAGATGATGGCTGTATTGATATTCTTAGCTATAACCAATATAGCTATGATTGTAGCAATGGAAATTATTCCCCTTTAGGTCCTTATCCAATTATTTTTTTAGATGACTTCACATGTGGCTTTTCTGATTATCAAGGTTGCTCTTCGACAGGGACTTATTCCTTTGACGGAACAAATTTATCATATACTATAGTTTTTAATTGTGATGAGACGTCTGCCGGTGGTGAACGAACTACACAAACTGAAAATTTTACCGGAGTATTAAATTCAGATGGTAGCTTTTATGGAGACTTGAATATAAAACAGAACTATCCAGATAGGCCACAGTATGTCGAAACCGATTGCAAAGGAACAATAAGTATACGTAATTAAAAGCTTTTTATGAAAATGGTTGCTTTGAAAACTTTAATACGAGTTTCTAATTAAGACATGAGTATCGAAATTTCAAAGTAAGGATTTGACCTCATAAAATTTTGGTAAAACAATAGGAGAGAGGAACGTAATATTTTAGGGGTTTAGTTACTGTTATTATTTGTTTTACAGCATTTTAAAGCGTTTTCTACAGAAATCTTGGTTAGTTACAATGTTTCCTAAAATATAGTGTAACGAGCCGTAATTGTTTCCATAATTATATGCAGTCTTGTTTTTTTTGTTTCTTTTTTTATCAAGAAAAAAAGATATAACCAAAACTTAAGAAGTTAGAATCTTCAATTTCTATTTTACATACTATTTGAAAGAATTGATTGAGTATCAATTTTTCAAATACATCTACATAATTCCTATTTGACATAATAAATAGCAAAGGTTAATTTCTTGAAAACTTAAATATAAAGCAAGTGTACAGAAATTTTAAGCAAGGGATTGAGCAAAGGAAAATTTTGTACTGTTGCGAAAGAAAACTTTTTACAACGAAAATTTCAATTACTGACGAATTATAAATACTAAGCTAAAAGCTTTTGCTTTTTTTAGCGTTGGCAAGCGTTGGATATCCCGATGTAAAATCGTAACGCGGCTATTTTACATAACGGCAAATTATAGATACAGTTGTTTAGCATTGGCGCAAATTAACTTTTACATAAATTACTAACAATATAAAACACTTGTACAACTCATTGCAACAAATGGGCTTTTACATAATTGTCGATATAGACCTAAAGGCGCTATATCGACAATTATGTAAAAGCCCATTTGTTTAAATGTACTATAATTTATATTATGTAAAATAGAATGTTTAAGTGTATCATTCTACTTCTGTGTTCTAACTCTTTTTTTATATTTACAGGAATAGCTAAGAAATTTAAAACATAGATATATAGATCTTATAAAATTCATTAATTTTAAAATTAATAATCCAAATGCTCTAAATCACAAAAAATCTATGTCTAAAAATGTATATGGTAATCCTTTAATTTCATGTTGTACAGATCCTGTAACGGGTTATTTTAGAGACGGTCTATGCCGTACCATGCCCGAAGATACTGGAACGCATGTGGTTTGCGCCTTAATTACCAACGCTTTTTTGGTTTACACAAAATCTAAAGGCAACGATTTAAGCTCCCCTAAACCACAATTGCAATTTCCTGGTTTAAAAGCTGGTGACAAGTGGTGTTTATGCATATCGCGCTGGCTAGAAGCTGAAAAAGCTGGTGTTGCTCCCAAAATAGACTTAAAAGCAACACATATTAAAGCCTTAGATTTTGCACCTCTTGAGCTTTTAGAGGCTTATGCCATTTAATCGAGTATATCTTCTTAATCGTATTATATTTTGCTAAAACATCATCATAGTCTTTATGTATTTCGGTATTTTTGCTAATCTTAATTACAAATAAATGATAATGAAACAAACCGCCTTAACTAAAACTCACGAAGCCCTTGGCGCAAAAATGGTGCCGTTTGCAGGATACATTATGCCTGTACAATACGAAGGCGTTACCATAGAACACGATACTGTTAGAAACGCGGTTGGTGTATTTGATGTGTCGCACATGGGCGAATTTTTAATTGAAGGGCCCAATGCCCTAGCGCTTATACAAAGCGTATCTAGTAACGACGCCTCTAAGCTTACCATTGGTAAAGCGCAATACAGCTGTTTACCAAACGATACGGGCGGTATTGTAGACGATTTAATTATTTATCGCATTAAGGAAGAGACTTACCTTTTAGTGGTTAATGCCAGCAATATTGAAAAAGATTGGAATTGGATCTCGTCCAAAAACAATGTTGGCGCTACTATGAGAAATTTAAGCGACGACTATTCCCTACTCGCCATTCAAGGTCCAAAAGCCATTGAAGCAATGCAATCGTTAACCAGCGAAGATTTGTCTGCCATTACGTTTTATAATTTTGTGGTTGGAGATTTTGCTGGGATAGACCACGTTATTATTTCTGCTACGGGCTACACCGGTAGCGGTGGTTTCGAAATTTATTGCAAAAACAGCGAAGTGCAACACATTTGGAATAAGGTTTTAGAAGCTGGTGCAGCATTTGGTATAAAACCTATTGGTTTAGCGGCACGCGATACCTTACGTTTAGAAATGGGCTATTGCCTTTATGGTAATGATATAGATGATACCACCTCTCCTATTGAAGCTGGTTTGGGCTGGATTACAAAGTTTACTAAAGATTTTACCAACGCCGAAGCCTTAAAAGCTGAAAAGGAACGCGGACCAGAACGTAAACTGGTTGGTTTTGAATTGGATGACCGCGGAATTCCACGTCACGGTTACGATATTGTAGATACTAACGGTAATGTTATTGGCAACGTTACCTCTGGTACCATGGCGCCATCGTTGGGTAAAGGTATTGGCCTGGGCTACGTGCCTCCTATTTTTGCCAATGCAGGAAGCAAAATCAATATTCAAATAAGAAAAAAAGCGGTGCCAGCTACAGTTGTAAAGCTCCCATTTTACAAGGGCTAAACGGTATTTGAAGGAGAATTTAATGAAGGAGGCAAACAAACATACCATCCTAATTTTGGGCGGCAGTGGTTTTTTAGGAAACGCTATTTACAAAGAATTATGCGCGTATTTTAGAACCTTTGCAACCTACAACACATCTCATTCCCAACTGGAAAAAAACCATCATTTTTTTCAATATAATTTTGAAGAAGATGATATTTACGAAATTCTGGATATTGTAAAGCCAACCATAATTATTTCTGCGCTTCGTGGCGACTTTTCTAAGCAGGTGTTACTGCATCAACATTTAGCTGAATACGTATTTTCGCAAAAGGTAAAATTGTTGTTTTTATCATCTGCCAATGTATTTGATGCCTACAGTAAATATCCAAGTTACGAAGAGGATAAAACGCTTACTAACAGCGTTTACGGACTTTTTAAAATAAAAATTGAAAACCTATTATTACGCTTGCCAAAAACACAAGTGGCCATTTTAAGAATGCCAATGGTATTTGGTGCTCAATCGCCCAGAATAGCAGAAATACTTCAAAATATAAAGGAAAACGCACCTATTGAAGTATTTCCTAATTTAATTATGAACGTTACAACAGATTCTAAAGTAACACAGCAAATTCATTACATCATCAACAGAAACAAATATGGTGTTTTTCACCTAGGAAGTACAGATTTGGTACATCATGATGAATTTATAAAAGAAATTGTAGCATCGTTTCAATTAGAAAAAAAAGCGCTTTACAAACAAGTCTACACCACAAACGACGATAGATACTTAGCTGTATTGCCTAAGTTTAACAAATTGCCAAAGCATTTGCAATTGCACAGTCAGGATTTATTAAAAGAACTTAAAATGTAACCATATTTTTTAATCTCACCATAAAATTGGTTAATTTAGAGGTATGTGAAATATAGCGCTAGCACTAGTAAAAAATAAGCTATCGCGAATAAATTATTAAAGAAAACAATAAAACTATGAGCAAACTTACAGCACAAGAAATAGAAACAAAATTATTACGTTTTCCAGATTGGGAATATTACGATAACGCCATACATGCGGAATTTGAATTTGAAAATTTTAAGGATTGTTTTAGCGCCATGAGCAGAATTGCTTTTGAATGTGAAGCCCTAAACCATCACCCCAATTGGACTAACGTGTACAATGTACTTACCATAACTTTATCTACCCACGATGCCGATGGTGTAACAATGAAAGATTTTAATCTTGCCGAGGCTATAGAACATATTGTAGAGCCAGAGGAATAAATTGCTTTAGCCAGTATTTTACCGTTTTTCAAAAAACTGAATAAATTTGGAATTACCTGCGCTATGTTTAAATTTGTAGAATTAAAATTTTTAGATATTTAAAATAGTTATAACCTTTTTAACTTAAATCTATGGGAAGAGCTTTTGAATTTAGAAAAGCAAGAAAAATGAAACGTTGGTCTGCCATGAGTAAAGCCTTTACGCGTATAGGAAAAGATATTGTAATGGCTGTGAAGGAAGGTGGTCCAGACCCTGATAGTAATTCCCGGTTGCGCGCTGTAATACAGAATGCTAAGTCTGTAAATATGCCTAAAGACAATATTGAGCGTGCTATAAAACGTGCCAGCGATAAAAGTCAAGGCGATTATAAAGAGGTAGTTTTTGAAGGCTATGCGCCTCATGGTATTGCCATTTTGGTAGAAACCGCTACAGATAATAATACAAGAACGGTTGCCAACGTAAGGAGTTATTTTAATAAATGCGAAGGGAGTTTAGGCACTTCGGGTTCGGTAGTGTTTATGTTTGACCATACCTGTAATTTTAAAATTAAGGGTGAAGCACTAGATTTAGAAGAATTAGAGCTAGAACTTATAGATTTTGGTGTGGAGGAAATTTTTGAAGACACTGATGAAGATGCCGATGGTAACGAAATTAACAGCGTAATGATTTATGCGCCTTTTGAAAGTTTTGGTAAAATTCAATCGTATTTAGAAGACAATAATATTGAAATTCTATCCTCTGGTTTTGAACGTATTCCGCAGGTTACAAAATCGTTAACGCCAGAACAAGCCGAAGATGTTGAAAAACTATTGGAAAAACTTGAAGAAGACGATGATGTACAACATGTATATCATACTATGGAAGAAACAGCAGATTAATATATTTTAAACTCTAAATAAAAAAAATCCGAATCTTAAGTTTTTAAGATCCGGATTTTTTTTTACGCTTCTAAAATCGAAGCTATTGTTTTAGAACGATGAATTTTTCCTGAAGCGGTTTCCTTAAACTTTCTAACGAATATAATGTCTTTAGGCACTTCAAATTTCTCTAAAGTCTTGAATAGTGTTTTATCTAAAGTACGTTCCTTACCTTCTATTACCATAACAACTTTATAACCTAGGGTATCGTCTTCAATACCGTGTATAAAAAATTGCTCAGGTATTTTGTCTTGTAGCTGCTCCTCTATTTTCTCTGGGAATACTTTAACACCACCAGTATTTATAACGTTATCTATTCTACCAATCCATTCAAATTGGTTATCGGCATAAATTTCAACTAAATCGTTCGTTACAATTTTAGTTTTGGAAAGCTTTGGGGCATCAATTATCAAACAGCCTCTATCGTCTGTAGAAATACTTACGTTTGGTAAGGTTGTAAAGTACTTGTCAGAAGGGTCTCCCGTAAAATTATTAAGTTTTCTAACGGCAATGTGCGATACGGTTTCGGTCATACCATAAGTTTCATATACCTGTGGTTTCTTATCTTTAATCAGCTCCTTGATATGAGAAGATACACGCCCACCTCCTACTATTACTGTTTTAATGGATTTTAAGTATTTTGCAAAGTTTTTTAACTGCATTGGTGTAAATGCGCAAAAATCATAATCCTTTTCATAATCAATTCTCGGTAAAGCAGATGGCACAACCATATCTACTTCAAGCCCTAAAATAATGGCTCTTACCATCATCATTTTACCTGCAATAAAGTTGGAAGGCAAACAGTTTAGCACTTTTTTTCCTGGTGTTAAATCAAAAAAATCGCCAGTAGTAATGGCAGAATTCACCATGGCCTGTTTTTTTATTTTTAAGGTTTTTGGTTTTCCGGTAGAACCAGATGTTTTAACCTTTATATAATCTTTTTTATCTAACCAGTCTAATAGAAAAAGTCCTAATTGTTGCTGGTATGGATAGCCTTCTTTTACAAAACTATACGCAACTTCCATTAGGTCTTCGCGGTTATAATGAAATCCTTCTAATTTAAATCTTCTGTGTACCTTGGTGTAATCTGGAGTCATTTGTAATATTTATTCTTCTAAAATTTTATAATCTTCTTTTGGTGGTTCTACAACGGGACCGAACAATTTATCTTTCCAATTGGTCCATTTGTATGTCTTCGACATAATTAATAAAATAATTGGATAGATTATTAAAACTGGAGCGATAATTTCCATTTTCACATCAACAACTTGTTCTGCGGTATATTTAAATAGGGAATCTGTTTGTAAAGCAGACCACTCTGAGGTAATTAATATAGCAGCTAACAAATTATTTCCTAAGTGAAATCCTAAAGCCAACTCTAAGCCATCATCCATTAACGTCATAATTCCCAAAAGAAGACCAGTACCGATGTAAAACACCATAATTAATGGTCCTATTTCTGCAACTTCTGGGTTGGCGCTATGTGCTATACCAAATATAACCGAAGTAAGAATTAATGGAAACCACCTATTTCTCACCATAGTTCCTATATGTTGCATAAAATAACCTCTAAATAAATACTCTTCTAAGCCTATTTGAAAGGGAAACAACAATAAACTTATTATTAAAAGAATAATAAATTTAGTTGGTTGAAAATTCCAAACAATTTGAGATGAGTCGCTATAATAAGAAATACCAAAAAGCAATAATGTAATGCCAACAATTAATGAAAATGAAAATAGTATACGCTTAAAATCTACTTTATGCCTTGCTGTGGTTAAAGATAAAATACTTCTTTGGTGAATAAACTTTACCAAAACAAAAAGTAAGGCCAAAAGAAACGCAAAAGGTAAAAGGTTTATTAACAAATTTATATTACCTGGTAACGATTTCATCATATCGTAAGCAGCTTGCATATCCTCTTTCGATGTAAACAAAAAGAAGATAAAGTTTAAAATAAACATACCAGAAATTAATAGCGATGTTATAATAAACATCCATAATTCCCTTTTTCCCTTATATGCTTGCTGTATGTAGTCCATTATAAATTAATTTCCCAGTTTTTAGTACTATCGTAATGTAAATGCCCTTTACTAACATACAAAGGCGATTCAAAATTATTTGTAAATAAACCTCCTGTACCTAAGCCTTGTGGCATTTTACTGTTTTGCATAAACGTATATTGTGCAATGGCGTTTAAGCCTATATTACTCTCTAGTGCACTTGTTATCCACCATCCTATGTTGTTGTTTTCAGCACTTTGTATCCAAGTATCGCTACCTTTAAATCCACCAACTAAAGTGGGCTTTAAGATAATGTATTGCGGACGAATAGTTTGTAGTAATTTTAATTTATTTGTTACACTAAAAATTCCTATTAATTCCTCATCTAAAGCAATAGGAAGCGGTGTAACCTCACAGAGTTTAGCCATAGCTTCCACTTGCCCTTGTTTTATGGGTTGCTCAATAGAATGTAAATGGAATTCAGATAGTATTTTTAGTTTTTCTAGTGCTTCATGAGGCGCAAAAGCACCATTGGCATCTACGCGTAATTCTATATCTTTTGAAGTAAATTCTTTTCTAATAGATTTTAGGAGATCTATTTCAGTCTTAAAATCTATAGCTCCAATTTTCATTTTAATACAATTGAAACCAGCGTTTATTTTATCTTTTATTTGCTGTTTCATAAAGGTTTCGCTTCCCATCCATATTAAACCATTAATAGGAATTGATGCGTTACCGTTTGTGAATTCTGAAGGGAACAATTCAAAATTATTTTGACTATGAAGCGATAAAAATGCCATTTCTAAGCCAAATTGTATGCTTGGAAACTCTATAAGTTCATCAAGAAGGGGTTGCAACCCTAAATGGATATTATTACATGCCCACTGGAGTTTAGTTTCAAAGTCTAACCTATCATCAACCGATAGTCCTTTAAACATACCACACTCCCCTATCCCCTCTTTTCCTTGGGATTTAAGTGTAATAATCCACGTTTCTTTAAGATTTAGTACACCTCTAGAGGTGCCACTTGGAGTTTTGAATTTTAGTGTGTGTGTTTTGTATGTTGCATGCATAATTTTAGCAATGGCACAAAAATACATATCATAATATAAAAATGGGCAATTTTAAATTTAAAGTTGCCCATTTTAAACCACTTTTAGGCTTATTTATATAAAATCTACTTTACCAGTTTCCATATTGTAAACTGCAGCTACAATTTTTATTTTGCCCGTTTTCTCTAAATCTGCCAAAACAGGTGATGCGGTTCGAATATCATCAACAGTTTTTAGCGCATTATTTTTAATAACACTATTTGTGAAAGCGGTGTTTTTTGATGATACTTCTCCGTTTTTCTCAGTCATTTCCACTGATGGTTTTATTTCATTCAATAAATTGTTTAACGCATTCATATTCATGGAAGCTGCATCGGTATTATCAATAGCATGTTTTACCGCACCACATGCCGTATGCCCTAACACAATAATTAGCTTAGAACCCGCAACAGCAGATGCAAACTCCATAGAACCAACAATATCGCTGTTTTCTATATTTCCTGCTACTCTGGCAACAAAAATATCTCCAATTCCTAAATCGAACACATCTTCTACAGGTACCCTACTATCTACACAAGATAATACAATAGCTTTGGGGTATTGCCCAATGGCAGATTTACGACGTTGTTCTGAGTGGTCGCGTCTAGTCAAATTATTATTCACAAAATTTTCATTCCCTTTTTTTAGCCTGCCTATAATTTCATCGGCAGTCAAATTAGCCTGTTCTTCTGCGGTAAGCACACTTTTTATTGGTTTTTCTAAGCTAACCTCAGCAGTTGTTTCTGTTGTTGCTTTTTTCTTTGCTTCAGCATCTGCACACGATGTAATGGTAAATGATAATAAAGCGATACCTAAAAATTTTAAACTTGTTTTCATAGCGTTTTGTATTAAAGTGTTAATATTAAAAATTATGGTGAAAGCTAAATTGCAGCTGTCCTTTTCCCCAATTATTGGTTTTTTGATTCATCCAACCTAATTGAAACCTTTGTCCTGGTTTTAGCACATAGCCTAAACCCAAATACGTTCTGTTTCTATCAAATAATGCTACGGTGTTGTTGTTACCTATATTGGTTTGTCCGTTAACAAAAATCTCATTGTAAAAGGCAGTATAAATAGCATTTTTTTCTAGTGCCTTTTTGTTTAATGGTATGTTTAAAAATAAGTTATAGCGGTATCTTGTTCTAAAATCCTGATTTTCAACAAAGCGCTGTTCGTATCTAAAACGATGGGTTAAAAAGAAACGACCACCTAACTTTTGGGAAAATAAACCTTCTTGGTATATTCTATTTTCATTTGTTGAAGCTGTACTATCGCCAAATGTACCAGTTGTAATATTGGCATAACCTAAGGTGAACATAATACCTGAATTTTTTGGTGTATACGTAACCCCAGTTCTTACTAACAATTGCTCTAAGTCGCCCAATACATTCCAGTTTCTGTGCTGTAAATCGCCCTGAATTCCAAAGTCACTGTTTTTAAATTGGGTATTGAAGAAATACATGTACCACGAACCGGTTTTAGATTGGTCTATTTGTGCATTTCCATAGGAAACAGACCATAACACAAACAATATTAAAAGTTTTAATCTCACAACAAATAGTATTAATCTTTAAAGTAAAAGTAATACTATTAATAATGCAAAACTGGAATTACCTATTATACTTATTTATAGATAAATAGAGAATGTTGATTTATGTTAACCAACTGTTGAACAAGGTGATTTTTTTAAATAAGAAAAAAGGGGTTTACAATATTATAAGCAGATGTGTTAGAATTAAATCTTTATTACCATTGAGCGTTTTTAATTAAAATGATTTCACTTTGAAAAATGAAAAATGGATTATTCATTGTAATTTAAAATTACAATTAATTAGATGTTAGCTCATTAGTAAATATATCGACAACTAAACAATGTAGAAAACAGTAATTAGAGTTCTAAGGAACCTCCAATATCTAGCAACATCAAATCTTTATTTTTTTCGAAAAATTTTCGTTTTGCAACTTCGTGATCTATTTCAATATAACCAAATGTATCGTAGTGATAGCCTAGAACTTTATCGCACTCTACAAAATCGCTAGCTATAATTGCGTCATCAATACCCATTGTAAAGTTATCGCCAATAGGTAAAATGGCCAGATCTAATTTGGTTTGAAGCGGAATTAACTTCATATCGTAGGTTAAGGCAGTATCTCCGGCTATATATATGTTTTTGTGTTCACCTTCAATCACAAAACCTCCTGGTTGTCCGCCATAACTACCATCGGGAAAGGATGAAGTATGAATAGCGTTAACGTATTTTACGGATCCAAATTCAAAATCCCATGTGCCGCCGTGGTTCATAGGATGAGTTTCCAAACCTAAATTTTCGTAATGTGTAGCGATTTCATAATTAGAAACAACGGTAGCACCGGTACGTTTTGCTATAGCTTCTACATCTACTATATGATCTTGGTGCGCGTGTGTAACCAGAATAAAATCGCCTTTTAAAGCACTAATATCAATGTGGGCTGCTTTTGGATTTGCAGAAATAAAAGGATCTACAAGAATATTAATATCATTAATTTGTATACCTAAACTAGCGTGACCGTAAAACGTAATTTTCATTTTTATTTAGTTTTACACTAAAATAATCATTTTGTAAATAACATTAAAACTTCAATAGGTTTATCTTAAAATAGATGACCTACAGCTAATAATACAGATAGGAAAAATGTGGAAAGTGCCACTTTTTTTAACTCAGGATCTAAATCCTGTGGTGCATTATTATGTTTTACAGTTTTAATATGTTTAATTAAGGGAATATAAGCTATAAAATAAATTAAATTTAAGGGTGATGTGTAATACAATATACCCCATAAGGCAGAAACTACAATTGCTGAAATTATTAAAAATAAATGGTATGTTTTTGCTTTTGTAACGCCTAATTTTACTGCTAAGGTTATTTTTCCTGAAGCCTTATCTGAAATTATATCGCGCATGTTATTTAAGTTAAGTACCGCTACAGATAAAAGCCCTATGGTTATAGCAGGTAAAAATACAACATGGTGCACCGTTTTCGCATAAAGCACATAACACCCTATAACACTAACGAGACCAAAAAAAATAAAAACATAGGCATCTCCTAGTCCACGGTAGCCATAAGCTTTACTTCCAATAGTATATCTAATAGCGGCAATAACAGAAGCTATTCCTAAAACAAAATATAATAATGTGAGTAGAAAATGCTGTGAGCCAAAAGCTGAAAATATTAATAGAAATGAAAGTACAATACAAACTAAAATATTAAGCTTAATAGCTTCGAACATAAGATTTGGTGTAATTTTACCACTTTGTATGGCACGTTCGGGACCAATCCTTTCAGCATCATCTGTACCTTTTACACCGTCGCCATAATCGTTAGCCAAATTAGATAGGATTTGTAAACTAATAGTTGTTAAAATGGCCAGCAGAAATATTTGCAAGTTAAAACAACCATTATATGCAGCAAAACTAGATGCAACTATAATACCAGAGACCGATAGCGGTAGCGTTCGTAAACGCATTGCGGAAATCCAAATTGAAACATTTTTCATTATGGAATCCATTTTTTTTCAAAGTTAGGTTTACGTTTTTCTAAAAACGCATTACGGCCTTCCTTTGCTTCATCTGTCATATAAGCTAATCGGGTTGCTTCTCCAGCAAACACCTGTTGTCCCACCATACCATCATCTGTTAAATTCATTGCAAACTTAAGCATTTTAATAGACGTTGGAGATTTAGCCAGTATTTCTTGTGCCCATTCAAAAGCTGTACTTTCTAATTCATCATGAGGTATTACTGCATTTACCATTCCCATTTCAAAAGCTTCCTGTGCAGAATAATTTCTGCCTAAAAAGAAAATTTCCCGTGCCTTTTTCTGTCCTACCATTTTAGCTAAATAGGCTGAACCATAACCACCATCAAAACTGGTAACATCAGCATCGGTTTGTTTAAAAATGGCATGCTCTTTACTTGCAAGGGTTAAATCGCAAACAACATGCAAACTATGGCCACCACCTACAGCCCAACCTGGCACTACAGCAATAACTGCCTTTGGCATAAACCTAATTAGTCGTTGTACTTCAAGGATATTTAAACGGTGGTACCCGTCGTCACCTACATAACCTTGTTCGCCTCTAGCCTTTTGGTCTCCGCCACTACAAAAAGAATACACCCCATCTTTAGTTGAAGGCCCCTCGGCAGACAACAATACTACACCAATGCTAGTATCTTCATTAGCATCGTAAAACGCATCATAAAGTTCGCTAGTTGTTTTTGGTCTAAATGCATTTCTTACATTTGGCCTGTTGAAAGCTATTCGTGCAACACCATTACATTTTTTATAAGTTATGTCTTGATAGGTTTTGGCTGTTTCCCATTTAGGATTGTTCATACTCTAAAATTTTATTCAAAAATAAATGATATTTTAAAAAAATTGGGCTGTTCAGAAAATAATAATACGAAAACGAAAAAATAATAGATTAATAAAATGAATCTTGTTTTTTAAGGAATTAATAAAACTATAAAATAAGCAGTTATACTTATTTTTTATGTAGCTTTTATTTTATAAATTAGTAAATGTTTTATTATAAATAATTAAAATTTGCGTTTTAACGATATTATTTATACTTTTATCGAACTAAATCTAAATTGCCTATGTTGTTAACTACTACTATTATCATTGCCGCTTTGGTATGTATTAATTTTTTACTTTTAAAAATCAGCTGTAATAAAACAGCTAAACAAAGTAAAATTAATAAAAACCCTATTGTACTAAAATCACATAAAACCCTTGTTGATATTGAAGAAAATTTGGCTCCAACGGGAAGCTAAAACATTACCATCTTATAGATTTTAGATTTTTAGAAGTAAGCAAATCGTTTGTTTTACTAAAATGCTTATTACCAAACCAATAACCTCTATTGGCGCTTAATGGAGATGGGTGTCCCGATGTTAATATATCGTGTTTTGCACCTTCTATTAATTTAACTTTTTGTTTGGCATAACCACCCCAGAGTAAGAATACCACATTATTTTTTTTGGCGTTTATCGTCTTAATCACAGCATCTGTAAAGGTTTCCCATCCTTTTTTTTGATGACTACCAGCTTCGTGTGCCCTTACTGTTAACGTAGCATTCAACAATAAAACACCTTGTTTTGCCCAACGTGATAAATCTCCACTTTGTGGATAAGATACCCCCAAATCATTTTCAATCTCCTTAAAAATATTTATTAGTGACGGTGGATGCGTTACACCATCCTTAACCGAAAAACATAAGCCATTGGCTTGTCCTGGCCCATGATAGGGATCTTGCCCAATAATTACCACTTTTACATCATTAAAATGGCAATAATTAAACGCATTAAATATCTCTTGTCCAGGAGGAAAACAACGATAATTACTATATTCCTGCTTTACAAAGTCTACTAATTCTTTAAAATAAGGTTTTTTAAATTCTTCCTTTAAGTAGGGTTTCCAACTGTCGTGAATGGCAACTTCCATTAATTTAAAATTCTAACTAATAATTCTTTTAATAAATCGCCTTGAGGTACCGCATTGGCACCTACACCTTTGCTTTTAACATCAAAACTTCTTAAGGTAGACACTATGGCACTTACTTTACGCATAGGATAATTTCTTGCAGCAGCAACATATTCGTTAACAAAATAAGGGTTTATGCGTAACGCCGATGCTACACTTCGTGGTGATTTATCTTTTAAACCATGAAAATGCAAGAGTTGTGAAAAAAAGTTAAATAGTAGCGACACTGTAACAACCATTGGATTATCCTTAGGGTTTTCAGCAAAATAATTTACAATTTTATAAGCTTTTACTGCATTTTTTTCACCTATAGCCTTTCGTAGCTCAAAGTTGTTATAGTCTTTGCTAATACCAATATTTTCTTCTATAATTTCGGGAGTAATTTGGCTTTCGCTGGGTAAAATAATCTGTAGTTTTTCCAGTTCGTTATTAATTTTACTTAAATCCGTACCTAAAAACTCAACCAACATTTGCGCAGCTTTAGGTGTAATGGTATACCCTTTTGGAGACAACACCCTTCTAATCCAATCTGCTACTTGGTTTTCATATAGTTTTTTACTTTCGTAAACAACGCCATTGTTTTTAAGGGCCTTATAAAGTGCTTTTCGTTTATCAATCTTTTTGTATTTATAATTTACAACAAGAATGGTTGTGGGCTGAGGATGATCTGCATATACAGCCAATTTTTCTATTGTACGCGATAAATCTTGGGCTTCCTTAACAATAACTACTTGGTATTCTGCCATCATTGGGTAGCGTTTGGCATTACTTACAATATCGTCTATTGTAATATCCCTGCCGTATAAAACCATTTGGTTAAAACCTCGCTCCTCTTCAGATAAAACGGTGTCTTCAATAAAATCAGAAATCTTATCAATATAATAAGGCTCCTCGCCCATTAAAAAATAAATAGGCTTAAGCTTTTTTTGCTTTATATCTGTTACTAATTGTTTTACTTCGTCCAAATAAAAATGGAATTTAAAATGTAGCTATTCAATTTATCTTTAAATTTTCATTAAAACATATACTGAATAACTTTATAATGATAAATTTGTGCGTGCAAAGATTGAATTTCCCCACATATAACTTTCGATTCAAAAATAGCGAAAATAAAGTTTTAATTTTTGACATCATCCGTAAAAAATTTGTGGTTATGCAGCCAGAAGAATGGGTGCGACAAAACTGTGTGCATTTTTTAATTGAAGACAAAAAATATCCTAAATCGTTAATTAACGTTGAGAAAGAATTAAAAATTAACGATTTACGTAAACGCTACGATGTTGTTGTGTTTAAGCCAAATGGCGATATTTTAATTATTGTAGAATGTAAGGCACCAAAAATTGAGATAAATCAGCAGGTTTTTGATCAAATTGCAAGATATAACCTAACGCTAAATGCTGAGTATTTAATGGTTACCAATGGGTTACATCATTATTATTGTAAAATGGATTTTAAAAAAGAGCAATATCAATTTTTAAGGGATATTCCCCAGTACCAAAAATGAAAATAGCTGTAGTTATACTTAATTGGAACGGACAAAAGCTTTTAGAGCAGTTTTTACCTTCGGTTACAACACACTCGAAAAATGCAGATATATACGTTGTGGATAATGCCTCAACAGATACCTCTATGGCCTTCGTAAACGCTAACTACCCAGAAGTTAAAATCATTCAAAATAAAGAGAATGGAGGTTTTGCAAAAGGCTACAATGAGGCTTTAAAAAAAGTTGATGCCGATATATTTTGTTTATTGAACAGCGATGTTGAAGTTACCAAAAACTGGCTAGAACCTATAGTTGAAGCATTTAAAAATAATGCTGAAGTTGCCATAATGCAACCAAAACTATTAGATTATAAGCAAAAAGACTATTTTGAGTATGCAGGGGCTGCAGGTGGCTTTATAGATAAATTTGGCTACCCCTACTGTAGAGGTCGTATTTTTAATACCTTAGAAAAAGATGAAGGGCAATATAACGATACACATTCCATATTTTGGGCTTCTGGCGCCTGTTTATTTGTAAGAAGTTATGTGTTTAAAGAACTAAATGGTTTTGATGAATCCTTTTTCGCACACATGGAAGAAATTGATTTATGCTGGCGCGCAAAAAACTTAGGTTACAAAATAATATATACTGGCAGATCGCAAGTATATCATGTTGGTGGTGCTACGTTGGCCAACTCTAACCCTAAAAAAACATTTTTAAATTTTAGAAATAGTTTATTCGCTCTTGTAAAAAACGCTAAAGGAAATGTACTTTTCCTTGTATTTATAAGGTTAGTTTTAGATGGCGTAGCAGGAATTAAATTTTTAGTAGAGTTTAAATTTTTACACTTCTTAGCTATTCTTAAGGCACATTTTAGTTTTTACAAGCATATTTTTGGGTTAATTAAAAAACGAAAAACGATTACAAACAAAATAAAATATTATAACAAAACATCCATAGTTTGGCTCTATTTCGTAAATAAAAAAAAGTTTTATAAAAGTTTATAACGCGTTTAGTAAAAGTTTTGTTAACAGTGCTGTATTCCCCCGTTTTTTATATACTTTTGTTAAAACAAACCGGCAATTATTTAATCCGAAAAACATTAATTTTTAAATTATGAAAAAAGTAATTTTACTTAGCTTATCTACGCTATTTTTATTGAGTTCTTGTGTCTCTAAAAAAGAATTTTTAGCATTAGAAGAAAAACAAAAAGAAACCCAAGATTTATTGAATTCTGCAACTGTTAAATTAAACTCTTGTTTAGAAGAAAGAGCCTCTGCAACGGCAAAAGCTACATTGTTGGAAAGTCAGGTAGAAGATTTGAAAAAATATAACGAGAACCTACAAATATTATCAGCCAAAGGTGCTAGTAATGTTGAAAAAACATTAGAAAGCATTAAGGAAAAAGATTTAAAAATTACCCGTTTACAAGATGCCTTAACTAAAAAAGACAGTGTTACTTTAGCTTTAGTAACTAGCTTTAAACGCGAAGTAGGCATTAACGATCCTGATATTGAAGTAAATGTTGAAAAAGGCGTTGTATTCATTTCTATATCAGATAAATTATTATTTAAAAGTGGCAGCTACAACGTAACTGCTAGAGCAAAAGAAGTTTTAGCTAAAGTTGCTAAAGTTGTAAAAGCTAAACCAGACTTTGAGTGTATGGTTGAAGGACATACCGATAGCAGATCTTACCAAAGCGGCGTGTTATTAGATAACTGGGACTTAAGTGTAAAACGTGCAACCTCTGTAGTACGTGTTTTAGAAGACCTAGGCGTAAACTCTGGAAGGTTAATCGCTGCAGGACGTAGTTCTTACGTGCCTTTAGTAGACAACGATACTGCTGAAAATAGAGCAACAAACAGACGTACAAGAATTGTAGTACTTCCAAAACTAGACCAATTCTACGAATTAGTAGAAAAGGAAATGAAAAATTTAGAAGCTGGAGGTAACTAAAAAACCAGTCTTACAAAATATTAGAAAGCTCAACTTTAAAAAGTTGGGCTTTTTTTATTGGTATAAAAAGTAAGGTTGCGTATACTAAAAAAGAAGGAATGATATTTAAAAATACATAGTGCAGCCCTTCAATAAAGGGCCTTCCTAAAATGGCAAATAAAATTATATGGCATTAATAGTAAATAAATAATACCAAGAAACCTAAAACCACTTTGAAAAAAACTAAGTGGTTTTTTTTTAAAATGATTTTGGTCATTTTTTATCGGAGTCCTGTTTCCTATATTGAAACATGAATTTTTATAATTAATCCGATTAGTTATGAAATTAAAATTACTTTTCTTACTCTCAACGTTATTTTGCTTTACTACACTACTCCAAATAACTATTCTACATAAGTATTATGGGGCTGCAACTTTTAAGCATTTACAAACTCACAGATACTTACATTCTAATAGCAGAAGTATTAAAAATACAAAAGCTATAACCAATTTATTAAAAATTATAAAAAACGTCTTGCTATCCAAAGGATACAATAAGACTTTCAATTATTTAAAAATAAGCTATCACCTCTTCAAAATCCAAACTAAAAAACCTCATTATCCACATAACAACACATTAAAAAAACAGCCTTGTTTTTTTCAAGGTAATCGTCTAATTAATTCATTTATATCATGAAAACAAAACTCTCTCTTCTAATTTGCGTAATTTTAATTACCACAACAAATTACGCCCAAAAAGTTGTAGCACTTCACAGTTCTACCAATGGCGTGCAATACTTTAATGAAAATGCCGCCTTTCAAGAAGCTTATGATGCCTCTGTGGCAGGAGACACCATTTATTTACCAGGTGGCACACATACCCCACCTAATGTATTTAACAAAAAACTCACCATTTTTGGTGCAGGACACCATCCAGATGCCACAATAGCAACCTTTACTACAAAAATTTCTGGTAATGTTATCCTTGGTGAAAATGCAGATGGTTTTCATTTGGAAGGTGTTCATATTACTTCAGAATTAATAATTGGAAATACAAACGACATTTCTATTAACGATATAACTATAAAACGTTGTAGATGGACAAATCTAAGGGTTCCAGGGACTCAAGATATGAGCACCAGTAACAACAATGTTTTTGTAGAAAATATTTTTAATTCTGTATACGATTGTAGAAACTTAAGAAGCAGCTCCTTTTTTAACAATATTATTTCAAATCATGCATACTATGAAATTTGGGATTTATATTTTGTAAATAATGTATTTACACATAGCGATACATATGGTACCGTAACACCTACATTTAATGCTAATAATTGCGTATTTCAAAACAACATATTTCTACAAGAAGGCAACAATGTTGTAGTAGGTTCAGATAACACTTTTGAAAACAATATTTTCTGCAATACCATTTCTGCATTAGGAACAGACCCAACAGAAGTTAATAGTTATTATATGACACGCTCTGAAGTATTGGTAAACCAAACCGGAAATGTTTTTGAGTATACAGACAACTACCACTTACAGGCAGGTGCTGCAACAAATTTAGGTACAGATGCTACAGAAACTGGTATTTATGGTGGAGTTTACCCTTGGAAAGACTACTCTATTCCTACAAACCCACATATTAGTAGTAAATCTATTTCTGGTTCATCAGACACGAATGGGAATATTCAAATAGACATTAATGTTCATGCGCAAACCAATTAGTTATGAAAGCATTTAAATTAATTCCACATTTGTGGATATTAATAAGCCTGCTTTTTACTATCCACAACACAGCACAAAACAACATTATTGGTTATGAATATGCATTTAATGATGGTCAAGGCTTGCAATTTGTTAGTATTGCTCCTACGCCAAATTTTAATCTCGTAACCAATGTTGATGTAAGTGCACTACCGAACGATGTGAATGTAATTCATCTAAGGTTTTTAGACCAAAATGGACTTTGGAGTCCAATAATTAGTAAAGTATTTGTAAAACCTCCCGAAGCTTTTCTAACAGCAAGTACTATTGTTGGTTACGAATATGGTTTTGATGACGACAACCCGCCATCGTATGTGCCCATTTCCCCAAATAAAGATGTTAACTTGGTTACAGCTATAGATGTGAGCGCATTACCTAACGATGTTAATGTGTTTTATATCAGATTTAAAGATGATATAGGCCAATGGAGTCCAATAATTAGTAAAGTATTTGTAAAACCTCCCGAAGCTTTTCTAACAGCAAGTACTATTGTTGGTTACGAATATGGTTTTGATGACGACAATCCGCCAACGTATGTGCCCGTTTCCCCTAGTAAAGATGTTAACTTGGTTACAGCTATAGATGTGAGCGCATTACCTAACGATGTTAATGTGTTTTATATCAGATTTAAAGATGATATAGGCCAATGGAGCCCAATAATTAGTAAAATATTTGTGAAGCCTCCCGAAGCTTTTCTAACAGCGAGTACTATTGTTGGTTACGAATATGGTTTTGATGACGACAATCCGCCAACGTATGTGTCCATTTCCCCAAGTAAAGATGCTAACTTGATTACAGATATAGATGTGAGCGCATTACCTAACGATGTTAATGTGTTTTATATCAGATTTAAAGATGATATAGGCCAATGGAGCCCAATAATTAGTAAAATATTTGTAAAACCTCGTACTCCGGAAAACTTAACAAATAACGCATTGGTTTCACTTGAATACTGGTTTGATAACGATTTTTCAACTAAAAAGTTTATAGATATTGATCCTGATGCATCAAACTATGTGTTAACTGAGGTTAATTTAAACCAACTTTGGGCTGGCGAGCATACTTTGCATACGCAGTTTAAAGATGTATACAACCAATACAGCGCTGTAATGACCGATACTATTGATAAACAAGTATTGCCAATTGCATCATTTGTTACCAACTCTAACTCTATCTGTGTAGGTGAAACCATCAATTTTACCAACAATAGCATAGATTATGATACTGTTACATGGAATTTTGATGATGGTAATACCAGTAGCGATTTTAACACATCTCATACTTTTAATACTGCTGGAACTTATGAAGTAAGATTAACTGTGTCTGAATCCAATTCTGGTTTAGATAGTATTGCAACACAAAACATTCAAGTATACAGTATTCCTGTTAATACCATAACAGCATCTGGTCCATTACAAGCATGTTTTGGAAGTACGGTTACATTAACTGCTGATGATGCCAATGCCGATTATTTATGGTCTACAGGAGCAACATCGCGAAGCATTGATGTTACAGCAAATGGCACCTATAATGTTACATTAACAAGAACCAATTCCTCGGGTTGCTCGGTTGTTTCAGATGATATAGTAATAACGTTTAATTCGGAAATTGATAATTCGGTAACAGTATACGAAAATTCAGGGGATGTTCAATTAACGGCAAATCAACCAGAAGCCAGTTACCAATGGATAGACTGCTCTAATGGTAACACTAATATTGATGGTGAAACCAATAAAACCTTTACGCCAGCTAGCAATGGGGAATATGCGGTTAAAATAACAGTGAATAACTGTACTGTTACTTCAAATTGCCAAAATATAACAAGTTTGGGTGTCGATGAGGTTTCAGTTTACAACTTTGTAAAATTATACCCAAATCCTGTTAAAGATAATTTAACCCTTACAACAGAATTCCCGCTATTAATTCAAATATGCAATATAAACGGAATGGTTTTGAACACTTTAAAATTTGAAAGTGGTGTGACTAACATTGATTTAAAAATGCTAAATAACGGATTGTATTTCTTTAAAATAAAAGAAATTTCTAACACAGGAAGCCAAAGGCAGGGTGTTTTTAAGATTTTAAAACATTGAAACCATTTATAAAAGCATGAAACTTAAAAAACCGCTTTGTTGTAACAAGGTGGTTTTTTGTTGTTGACTGACTGTTACCATTTTACAAATAAAGCTTTTATATTGTTTTGCTAGGGTACAACGATAAAAACTACAAAATAAAATTGAAAACTGTTTACTGACATTAATTTTCTGTCACCAATTGCTTTAGCTATTCTGTACCTTGTGGTTACAATGTTTCATTCATAAGGTATTATTTTCGTGCCCATTAATTTCTAAACGATAAGGGGGTATTCAGGTTAAAGTGCTTTAAATCAAGCCTGCGGAGTTGATGGGTTATGGAGAATTCAGAGATAAGGTAAGCGTCCAAATAACTCTAAAAAATCTCTATACTACCCTTGCCTTCCCTAACCACAACGGGCACGTCTTCTGATAGGTCTATTACCGTAGAGGCTTCGTTATCGCCATAACCACCGTCTATTACTAAATCTACTAGGTTGTCCCATTTTTCGAGAATAAGTTCGGGATCTGTGGTATATTCTAAAATTTCATCTTCGTCTCGAATGGATGTTGAAATAATAGGATTGCCCAATTGCTTTACAATATCTAAGGCAATATTATTATTAGGCACTCTAATACCTACAGTTTTACGCTTTTTAAAAGGATTGGGTAAGGTTTTAGACCCTGGAAGAATAAATGTATATGGCCCTGGAAGTGCGCGTTTTAATATTTTAAACGTAGCTGTATCAATCTGTTTTACATAATCGCTTAGATTACTTAAATCGCTACATACAAACGAAAAATTAGATTTTTCGAGCTTAACACCCTTAATTCTTGCTACTTTTTCTAGGGCTTTAATATTAGTAATATCGCAACCTAAACCGTACACCGTATCGGTGGGATAGATAATAAGTCCGCCCTGTTTAAGCACCTTTACTACCGTGTTAATCGCTTTAGAATTGGGATTTTCTTCGTATATTCTAATAAAGTCTGCCATAATATATATCTTGTACAAGCGTTTTACAAAGTAAGTAAAAAATTTCTTGAAACTAAACATACTTAATATATCACAAAACGAGGTGTTTTACCTAATGTATTGTTGCTGTAATGTTTAAAGATTTTGCATTTATAGTTACTCTTGTATGGAAACTACAAGTTAAAATAAATGCAAAACAATGCATAAAAAAATTGGCTTTTAAATGAAGAATATAATGCACACACTAAAATTTTTATTTGTTGGTTTCCTACTATTGGTGTTTAATGCCTCCTGTTCTAACGAAACCACTAGCGATGAGGATATTACAGAAAACATATTAAATACGAGCAAAGTTTTTGAAGCTTTTGATGTTGCTTATGGCGATGCAGAGCGACAAAAATTTGATATTTATCTTCCTGCCAACAGAACATTGGCTACCAAAACCGTTATTTTGATTCACGGTGGTGGTTGGACCTCTGGCAGTAAAGCCGATATGAATGTCTTTAAGCTCTTAATTACCCAACAATTTAGTGATATTGCAGTTGTGAATATGAATTATAGGTTGGCCAATGCTAACAACAAGCCTTACCCTATGCAGATTGAAGATATTACTAATTTGGTAGCTTTCCTTAGGGAAAACAAAACTAAATATTCTATTTCTGAAGATATAGGTTTTATAGGTATTAGTGCTGGTGCACACTTATCATTATTATGGAGTTATGCTTTTGATACCAATAACAAAGTAGATATGGTGTGCAGTATTGTAGGGCCAACCAATTTAACCGATCCGGAGTATTTAAACAATACCAATCCCGAGTTACAGAATTTACTCGATTTATTTGGCATAGACCCAACTACTGAATTTTTAGAAGAAGTAAGTCCGTTTCATCAAGTAACGGCTACTGCTCCACCTACCATATTGTTTTACGGCGGAAAAGACCCCTTAATTCCAATATCACAGGGTACAGATTTAAGGGATAAACTACAATCGTTAAATGTAACCCACGAATTTACATTGTATGATAATGCAGGCCATGGCTGGACGGGTCTAGAACTTCTTGATACTTGGAGTAAGCTAAATGTATTTATGGAAACGCATTTATAGTTATTTTACATAAGATTAGTGTTACGAATTTTATACACTATTAAAACTGTAATTTCCAATACTGCTAAATATTAAAATTACCAACTGTATTAATATAATGCATACAAATGGATGCGTTAGTTTAATACGTTATTGATTATTAGTTTTTTAATGTAACATTTTTGTTTTCCAGTAGTCTTTATGGTATGATAAGACTGTGGGTTACAATATTACTTTTTACCATAAATGCTTTCGTTTTTAGAGCGTACGCCATAGCCAACCCTCCTATTCTGTTTCCAAAAGCCGAAGTTTTAAACCCGTATACCACCCGCATTCCTTTTAAGCTGGTAGATCATTTAATAGTTGTAGAGGCAGAATTATTGGATAAAAAAGGCAACTTTATTATCGATACGGGTTCAGAAGCCTTAATTTTAAATAGTGTTCATTTTAATGCGTATTATGCATTTCAAAAAAAAGCTACTAATGCGTCTGGGGTTAATGCCGTTTTGGATTTTTCGTATGAAAAATTTATAGATGAATTTAATTTAAATGGGTTTAAATTTGAAAATAAAGTATCAGATATCATTAATTTATCCCATATTGAAAAAAGTAAAAAAATAAAACTATTAGGCATTATTGGGTATAGTATTTTAAAGGACTATGAGGTTTTTATCGATTTACATCTCCATCAAATTACGCTAACTAAAGTTGATAAAGAAGGACACCCCTTAAGCGATAAAATTTATTTAGAAAAAATAGTAGATAGTTTAGACTTCACACTAAAAAAGCATACTATTGTAATACAGGGTTTTATAAATAACCAAAGTGTTCGTTTTGGTTTAGATACTGCCGCAGAGTTTAATCAAATAAATAAGAGTATACACAGAAAAGCCTTAGCGTTTTTTATTCCAAAAAAACGTTTAAAATTAAATGGTGCCAGCGGAAAAACAATTAGGGTTTTGGCAGGGAAATTGCATCGTGTAAAATTAAAGGATAATATTTATTTTGGCCCCATGTATACTGTTTTAACGAATTTAAACCAAATGAATGAAGCTTTTGGAGTTGCAATAGATGGTATTTTGGGTTATGAATTTTTTGCTCAAAAACGTACTATTATTAATTATAAAAAAGAAAAATTGTATTTTATTGATTACCCAATTGCATACTAAATGAAATTAATAAAACTACATATCGCCCTATTACTATTTGCGCTTGTAAGTTTAAGTGTTTTTGCGCAAAACAAAACATTTAAAGGCTACACCATAGAGAATGATACTGTTACATTTAGGTTTGATGTTAGAGATTACTCTAAGTTTACAAAAGAACACACAGGGCAACGCTTAGAATTTGGCGACTTTAATATAGCGCATGTTTCTGTTTCTGGAGCGTTTAATAATTGGTCGCGAGAAGGGTGGAAAATGACAAAGATTAACAACTACATTTACGAGCTAAAAAAGTGTATTGCCGATTTTAATGATGCCTTTTCTTGGGAGTTTAAATATGTAATTAACGACGCTTATTGGGCAGAACCTACAAAAAAAGACGGTAACATATCTAAAGCCATAAAAAACGGCAGAAGACTTGGTGTTTACAACCTTAAAATGTATACCGCTTACCCTTCTAAAAATGGTAATGCAACATTTAAACTAAAAGGATTTAAAGATGCTAAAAAAGTAGTGCTTGCTGGATCGTTTAATAAGTGGAACGAACAGTTGTTTGAAATGAATAAAACCGACTACGGATGGGAATTGACCCTACAAATGAAACCAGACGTGTACCAATATCGCTTTATTGTTGACGGCAAATGGATGGAAGACCCGCATAACCCAAGTAAAACACCTAATGAGTTTAATGAATTTAATTCTGTTTTAAATATTCAAAAACATATTACGTTTGCCTTAGTGGGTTATCCCAATGCTAAGGAAGTAATTTTAGCAGGCTCGTTTAATAACTGGAATGAACATGCCATAAAAATGGAAAAAACAACAGATGGTTGGGTGTATTCGCTTCCCTTATCTGGCGGTAAACACCATTATAAATTTATTATTGATGGCGAATGGATAACCGACCCTGATAATCCTGTTAGGGAGTATGATGGCGACGGCCATATTAATTCGGTTTATATGGTAAAGTAAATACGTTATCCATTTCCCTTTTACGTATTTAACACACATTACATGCCCTATTGAAAGAGGCCACTTTTTCTTAGCGTATAAATACAATTTTAGGTAATACTTTTATTTTAAGCAGAAGTTTACCTCCCAGAAAAAAAATGAGGTTTATCCAATCACCTCCAACTTAGCAAACCGTAACAATAACTTCTTGCTGCCTCCAGTTTCAAACCTAATTTCAGCTTTTGTATCAGCGCCTTGGCCTTCAATTTTTAAAACTTCACCCTTTCCAAATCTAATGTGTTTTACAATATTACCAACGGCTAATTTGCTATCGAACAAATTTGCAGCTCCATTGCTGGTTTTTGAAACAGGTTTTAAATTTTTAGGTGCAGACACTTGAAATTTTTCTGGCTCAGATTTTGGTGCTCCTTTTTTTCGTTCTAATGTTTTGGCAGGTTTAAACCGTATTCTGTTAGGCGATGCTTTTTGGTCTGGTTCTACATCACCAAAAATGTTGGCATCTAGCATTGGGTTATAGCGTCGTTCTTCAATTGGCGTAACAATATCCAAGTACTGTTCGTCTATTTCTTCAATAAAACGACTTGGTTCTGCATCAATAAGTTTACCCCAGCGGTATCGAGATAAGGCATAAGTTAAGTACGCTTGTTTTTCTGCTCTTGTTAGTGCCACGTAAAATAAGCGTCGCTCCTCCTCTAGTTCGCTTCGCGTATTCATGCTCATAGCACTTGGGAATAAATCTTCCTCTAAACCAACAATAAATACATAAGGAAACTCCAAACCTTTGGCTAAATGAATCGTCATAAGTGCTACATGGTCGGTATCACCTTTGTCGTTATCTAAATCTGTAGCTAGTGCCACATCTTCTAAAAACTCAGCTAAGGAGCCCGTAGCATCGGCTATTTCGCGCTGACCTTCAACAAAATCCTTCATACCATTAAGCAGTTCCTCAATGTTTTCCATTCTCGCTACACCTTCTGGCGTACCGTCTTTATTAAACTCCCTAATTAAGCCACTACTTTTTGTTACATGTTCTGCCAGTTCAAACACATCCGCAGTTTGGTTCATTACCTGGTAACTCTCAATAAGTGTTGCAAAATTTTCTAGTTTGTTTTTAGTGCCAGAATTAATTTTAATATCAATTTTATCTAAGTTTTTAATAACTTCAAAAATTGTGCGATCGTAACCATTTGCTGTAACAATTAGCTTATCTAAGGTAGTTTGCCCAATACCACGGGGCGGAAAATTAATAACGCGCTTTAGAGCTTCCTCATCGGCAGGATTAATAATTAAGCGCAAATAGGATAACACATCCTTTATTTCCTTGCGTTGGTAAAATGATAGTCCACCATAAATACGGTATTTAATATCGCGCTTTCTAAGGGCATCCTCTATGGCACGAGATTGTGCATTGGTTCGGTATAGTACTGCAAAATCGCTATTAGGCACATGCGCTTCCATTTTGGTTTCAAAAATCGTGCTGGCTACATAACGCCCCTCATCACCATCGGTTAACGAACGATTCACTTTTATTTTTGCGCCTTCTTCATTGGCTGTCCATACTATTTTTTCAAGCTTGGTTTGGTTTTTGTCTATTATAGAATTTGCGGCATTTACAATATTTTTTGTAGAACGGTAGTTTTGTTCTAATCGAAATACTTTAACATCATCATAATCTTTTTGAAAATTAAGAATATTGTTAATGTTTGCCCCTCTAAATGCATAAATACTTTGTGCATCATCGCCTACTACACATATATTTTGAAATTTATCAGACAGTGCCCTAACAATTAAATACTGCGAGTGGTTGGTATCTTGATACTCATCTACTAAAATATAACGAAAGCGGTTTTGGTACTTCATTAACACATCTGGAAAACGCGTTAAAAGTTCGTTGGTTTTTAATAACAAATCATCAAAATCCATCGCACCAGCTTTAAAACATCGGTCTACATAGGCTTTGTAAATCTCTCCCATTTTTGGGCGACGCGCCATGGCATCGGCTTCCTTTAATTCTGGATTTTGAAAATATGCACGAACGGTAATTAAACTATTCTTGTAAGAGGAAATTCTAGAGCGTACCTGTTTGTACTTATACACATCCTTATCTAGATTCATTTCTTTAATGATTGAGGCAATCAACCTATCAGAATCTTGGGTATCGTAGATGGTAAAATTACTAGGATACCCCAATTTATCGGCTTCAATACGTAAAATTTTAGCAAAAACCGAGTGAAACGTACCCATCCACAGGTTTTTTGCTTCACTTGCACCAACAATAGCAGCAATACGCTCTTTCATTTCGCGCGCTGCCTTATTGGTAAAGGTTAGCGATAAAATATTAAAGGGGTCTATACCCTTACTCATCATATACGCTATGCGGTAAGTGAGCACACGGGTTTTTCCAGAACCTGCGCCTGCAATTACAATCATTGGTCCATCTATTTGGATGGTAGGTTCTAACTGTGCGCTGTTTAACTGATTTAAATATTTTTCCAAAGTATCTTCTTTTTCAACGTGTGAAAATAACTAATGTTACCTTTATATAACATCAGAATTATCAATAATTATAAACAATCTATCTTCTTGTGTTGTAGGTATCGGTTTTTAAAACAATTATAAATTAATATATTGTTTACGGTTTCTTTTTTCCATTTCCTACAATGGCTCCCATTAAGGCTTGTTTTAAGTTTAACCAAATAAAGTTAAATATAGATTTTGTACGGTCTCTGTGTATGTGTTCTTTAGATCCGTAGCTAAAAGTTTTAGCATCATTATTACTATCTTTAGAAATAAAAATATTTAAAACTGTAGATAAAAGTTTGTTTTTTTCTTTGCCATTCTTTTTTAGGACTACAACATCAAAATCTTCATATTTCAATTTAGCATCAATTTGTGATGTAATTGCGTTTCCGCTAACGGTAAAATATAATTTTTCTACTTCACCTTCTAATTTTACATTCAGGTTTGGTGTCATAAACTGGTTTAAATCGTGCGCATGAAATTTTCCAATATCAGATTTGAATACAAACGCATCATTTTTATTGTTTACATTAAAATTCCACTGCACATGTAAAGGCGTATGTTTCATAAAAATTGCATTAATATCAATATGCGTTTTATCAATGTAGGTATTTCCCAGATTAGTTATGTTGGCATTTAAATTTGAAAAACGCAGTTCCCCGCCTTTTGTATTTGCTTTAACTTTTTCGGTATAGTTTATTGCAGAATTTTTTATTTGTAGCGTGTCTAGCGCCATATTGAAATTTAATTCCCGTAACATTTTACTATACAATGGTTTGTAAGACATATCGTCTGGAAGTAATTTGTCTCTAAAAATTTCGAAATTAGCTTGATATATAGTTGTAAGTGGACTATTGAAATAAAATAGCGAATCTTGCTTGAGTCCAAAATCTGGATATTTAAGAGCTATAGAATCTATATTTAAGTTATAATGATCCCTTTCTGTGGTGATATGATTGGATAAAGCGTTTTGAGATAGTGATGTGTTTAGCTTTACATCTGTAAGCTTTATCGTTTCTGGATTAATATTTATATGAGTTAAATTAAGATCTTCAAACGCGCTAATTTTAAAAAACACGTTGCTGCTATTAACACTATAATTTTTATAAGATATATGTGCTTTTGTAGTGTTTGGGGCAATAGAAACATCTTCTATTTTAAAATTAATTGCATTAGATTTTAAGGCCAACGTATTATTTTGTGCTTGGTAAACGTCTAATTTACCATCAACAATTTCTAAATATTGTATGGCCACCTTATGTTTAAAACTACTGTTAAACCTTTTATGATAAGTGTTGTTTTGTACCAAATTATTATGATAATACCTAATATTTGGCTGCTCGAAAATTACTTTATCTGCATAAATTTTATCATTAAAAACATAAGACCAATAACTTACCCCTTCAATATTCAAGCGTTTTAAGGTTATGCTTAAATTTACAGTATCCGTAGTTTTTCCATACACTCTAATGTGTGGCTCATTTACGTTTAGGCGTCCGGTGAAAGCATTTAAGCTAATGTCTTTATACTCTATTTTTATGGTTTCAGATAAGGATTTTAACTTAGTCTCCAACTTTCTTTTTAAACTATAATTAATGGTGAAACCAGCAATACAAACCAATACTAAGGCGCCTAAAAACCAAATTATATATTTTTTTGACTTTAAATTCATTATATAAATATAAACATTCAATATTTTTATATCCCAAATAATAAATATCTTTAATAGTTTAAATATTAACTGTTTTAATAATTGGTTAGATATTTTTAAATAAATAAAATGAATTCAATTGTAGAGTTTTTATCAAATATACCCTGGTGGCTATGGATTATCCTTGTGTTGTTAGTAATAGCCATTCGTGACATTTTTCAAAAGAAACACACCATAGTTCATAATTTTCCGCTGGTTGGCCATATAAGGTATATGTTAGAAAGTATTGGCCCAGAAATGCGCCAATATTTTGTAGCAAACAACAGGGAAGAATTGCCCTTTAACCGTATAGAACGTGGTTGGGTATATGCTTCTGCTAAAAAGGAAAACAACTACGAAGGCTTTGGCACCGATAGGGATATTTATGCCCATCAGCATATTTTTATAAATAATGCTATGATGCCTTTTAAACTAGAAGAAGGGCATCCGCATACCTTAGATAACACATTTTTACCATGCGCCAAGGTCATGGGGGCTTATAACAAACGCAAAAAACCTTACAGACCTGCTTCCGTAATTAATGTATCTGCAATGAGTTATGGTTCGTTATCGGCAAAGGCCATAGAGTCTTTAAACAAAGGCGTAGCAATAGCGAACGCTTACCACAACACTGGCGAAGGTGGTTTATCGCCTTATCATAGCAACGGTGGCGATGTAGTATTTCATTTTGGGACAGGTTATTTTGGTGTACGCTCTAAAGATGGTGGGTTTTCTATGGAAAAAATGGTGAAATTGGTTGAAGACAATCCGTTTATAAGAGCCATTGAAGTAAAATTATCACAAGGCGCAAAACCTGGAAAGGGCGGTGTGCTTCCTGGAAAAAAAATATCAAGGGAAATTGCTGATATACGAGGGGTTGAGGTTGGTAAGGATGTACTATCGCCTCCTACCCATAAAGCGTTTTCTAATGTACCAGAATTGGTAGATTTTATAGAAGCTATTGCTGAAAACACAGGTTTACCCGTGGGTATTAAAGCTGCCATTGGAAAATTGGAACAATGGGAAGAATTGGCTGATACCATGCTAAAAACCGGCAAAGGACCAGATTTTATAACTATTGATGGTGGCGAAGGTGGCACAGGTGCTGCACCACCAAGTTTTGCAGACCACGTGTCTTTACCTTGGGTTTATGGCTTCAGTGATGTTTACAAGCTATTTAAGTCTAAGGGATTGTGCGACCGTGTAGTGTTTATTGGTAGTGGCAAATTAGGTTTTCCTGCTAAAGCAGCCATGGCGTTTGCAATGGGAGTAGATTGTATAAATGTAGCCCGTGAAGCAATGATGAGTATTGGGTGTATACAAGCCCAAATTTGCCATACCAACCGCTGTCCTACCGGTATAGCAACACAAAACAAATGGTTACAAAATGGTATAGATCCTACACTAAAATCGGTACGTTTAGCACAATACTTTAAAACATTTAGAAAAGAATTAATTGAAATAACCCATGCCGCGGGTTACGAGCATCCGTGTCAGTTTAAAATGACTGATATAGAAATGAATGTAGATGACCATAATTTATCTAAAGAATTAGATAAAACATACATGTACAAAAAAGTAAACGTCCCTTTTGAAGGTATACAACATTTGAAAGAATGTGTATATTTGGGTGGTAAATGCTAAATGTCCTAACATTATTAACCAACACTTATGGATTCAAATAGAATTATAGACTTATTCTTATTTACGCTACCAGCATTAATTACTGGAATGATAGCGTACTACTTTTTTAAAACCCATACAGCCAATGAAGATGGTCGTCGTAGGTTTTTATTAAAAAAAGATTTGCAAACCACATCGCTTCCATTACGACTACAGGCATATGAACGTTTAACACTTTTTTTGGAACGCATATCGCCTAATAAACTACTGCTTAGAGTAAAGCCAACTTCTTCTAATAAAGATGATTACGAAGCTCTATTGATACAAAACATTCAACAGGAGATGGAACATAATTTAACCCAACAAATTTATGTAAGCGAAAAATGTTGGAGTGTGATTTCTACCGCAAAAAGTGCTACTGTACAGCTTATACGAAAAGCAAACCTATCGGAAAAAACAGATTCTGCCGATAAGCTTCGGGAAGTAATTTTAACTGAAATGATGGAACGCCATTCACCAAGCGATGCTGCTATTTCTATACTAAAGGAAGAAGTTAGGGAATTGTGGTAATATTATGTGTCGCCTAAACGTACCTCGTTAGAGCTTGCCTGTTCGCACCGCGCTTTTGCATACTGCCACCCTTGTTGCCACCAAGATGCCATAAGCTGCTTATTAAAAATTAGGGAGTTTTCGGTAAGTTTAGATGGTGTGTAATACAAATTAAGTTCTACGCCCCTGTTTTTTGCTGCTAGCTTACCAATAGTAATATCGTTGCGCTCTATTTGGTCAGACAGATGCCCGAATAAATTTATTAATAAAGAAAAAGGATTATTGCCCAAAACTTTACTGTATTCCATACTTTCAGATTCTAAAACTATAGCATCAACCTCTGTAGCACCTCGCAAAATAGCTTCCCTAATTGGAATTACACAACCTAGGCCACCATCGGCATACTCAAATTCATTTTTCTTAACCAAAGACATAAATGGTATATAGTTACAAGAAATCCAAATCCAATCACAAAACTCATCATAATCATAATCTTTAATAGATTTATACTCAACTCTATTTTTTGATAAATTAGAAACAGTAACTACAACATCATCTTTAGTGGTTTTTATTTTATCGTATTCGTCTTTTGAAAAATGTTTTCTAATATGTCGCCTAAGCGCTTTACTTTCGCCAAAGGTGCGTTTCATTCTTATAAATTGCCATATAGTATTTACAAAATCTATGGATACAAACTCCCTATCGCCTTTCTTTCTTATCGTGAATGGATTAACACTAAAAATATCGTTTTGTTTTACATTGGTAAATGCATGATAAATTTTGTTTATTTCTCCTGCAGCTAAATGAGGTACCAATAAACTTCCAGTAGATGTCCCTAAAAACATATCGTAATCGCGCCCCTCTACTTCCATTAAGTATTGGGCAACACCGCCAGCATAGGCGCCTTTACTTCCTCCTCCTGATATAACTAGGGCTTTCATAATATAAATACGGTATAAATATAACGAATAAGAGGTCATATTAAAATCCTCACAGAATAAATATTAGCCATATACCTAACACTAGGTATTTTGTAGATAAAAATCACATTATCACGAAATTTTCTGTACAAGCTAAAAAAGAATCTATATTTTAGGGATCGCTATTAACACTAACTTTTACTTATGCTGAAGAAATTGTTTCTTGTTGCATTATTTTCTTTTGTAATAATTGCATCGTTATTTGCACTAAACGGCATTCACCCAAGGGCTAATTATTTTGATAGGTTAGCGCTTATAATTTTGCCTCCTTCAGCTTCAATTTCAGGAACAACCGAAGTTTGCTTAAATAGTTCTCCAGACCCCGAAATAACCTTTACAGGTTCGGGGGGTGCCGCGCCTTATACGTTTACTTATACAATTAATGGAGGCGGGAATTTAACAGTATCCACGACAGGTTCAAATAATTCAGTAGACTTATCTGTAAACACTGGTACAGTTGGAACTTTTATATATCGATTGGTTTCTGTTGAAGATAATACTGGCGATACTGAATCTGCAACAGGAACAGCCACAATAACCGTTAACGAACTACCCACAGTAGATTTTAATTTTGATAATAATGCGGCATGTTCTGGAACCCCAGTAAACTTTTCACCTTCAGCAACTGGAAATAGTCCTTTTACATACAGTTGGAGTTTTGGTGATGGCGAAACGTCTACAAATGCTAATCCATCCCATGTTTTTGAAGCTATTGGATGTGGAAATCAAATTTTTAATGTAACACTTACTGTTACTGATGATAATGGTTGTACTGCATCTGTTACAAAACCCATAACTGTACAGCAAAAACCGTTATTAGATTTTAGGGATGTCGACAGTCCTTTCGATCCCTTCAATAATTGTGGCAACAACACAACAGATCCTTCGTATACCATTAATGTTGGCATAGATAATGTGTCTCCGTGTATTAGTTCGTACAATGTAGATTGGGGCGATGGGAGCCCTGTTGAAACAGGTGTTACCTTTCCAGCAACCCACACATATACACAACTTGGGTCATTCAACATGGAAATTACTGGCATAGGCACTAATTGTAACAATACAGTAACTTATTTAATTAAAAATTCTAGCAATCCTACAGGGGCTATTGTAAATCCTGGAAATACTGTGAATTTATGTACGCCTGTAGATCCTATTGAATTTGCTATTGGGTCTTGGGCTACAAATCCACCAGATACCAATTATCAAGTAGATTTTGGTGATGGCACTATTGAAAATTATACACAGGCACAATTGGAAGCATCATCTTTTTTTAATGCTACTGATCCTATAAATTCCCAAGATTTTCCAATTCCTCACACCTACACCGAAACCAGTTGTCCGTTAAGCTACACGGTTATTCTCTACATTTTTACATCTTGTGGGCAAACAAATTTAACTGCTGGTCCTATTATAATTTTAAGGAGACCTGAAGTGGCCTTTGAGGATCCACCAACAAGTTGTGTTAATACTCCCGTTTTATTTGAAAATACCTCGCTTGATGGCTATAGCAATAACTGTAGTATCAATGACGGATATTATTGGGATTTTGGAGATGGCAATACATCAACCGATAGAAATCCAACCCATACTTACACCACTACGGGAACATTCACAGTATCGCTTTATGCTGAAAATTCCTGTGGCGTTACCGATACGGTTACAAAAGATATTTGTATTGAAGCCGACTTAAACGCAGCTTTTACTTTAGATAGTAATAACGGATGTTCACCCTTAGAGGTACAAACTACAAATACCACAGATTTAAGTGAGAGTTGTGGTGGTGTTACGTATTTATGGGAAGTAGCCTATAGCTCTGGTTTTTGTAGTACAGGCGTAGCACAGTGGACTTTTACTAATGGAACAGATGAAACTAGTGCTAATCCATCATTCGAATTTATTAGTGCTGGAACTTATACCTTGTCCTTAACCACAACAAATACCTGCGGAAGCGATACGGTTTCAGAAACTATTGAAGTAAAACAACCTCCTACTGTTGCTATTGATGCTGTTGCTGATTTTTGTGGTACGGCTTCCATAAATCCCATAGCTACAGTTGATAACTGTGCGCCAGCTACTGAAACTGTAACTTACAATTGGAGTTTTCCAGGTGGAACACCGGCTACAGCAACAACATTAAACCCTGGAACTATAGTTTACAATACACCCGGCGTTTATCAAATAAGCTTTAGTGTAACATCAAGTTGTGGCACTACAACTGACACTGAAGATTTTGAGGTTTTTCAAATTCCAACACTAACAAATACAGATTTAACCCAAACAATTTGTTCTGGAACGGCTACGGCTGAAGTCGATCTCACATCAGATATTTCGGGAACAACCTTTACATGGTCTGCTAGTGCAGCTCCCGGTGTTACAGGTTTTGTTGCAAATGGCACTACTAGCACCATACCTGTTCAAACGATTTTTAATGCTAATACGACATCAGAAGATGTTACCTATACCATAACACCTTCTAATAGCAATTGCGATGGCGCACCTGTTAATTTAGTCATCACCGTTGATCCTGCACCAGAATTTACAAGTCAGCCACAAGATGAAACTATTTGTTTAAATGGTACTATTAATCAATTGTCTGTCTCTGTTAATGGCCCTGGAACCTCAAGCTATCAGTGGTATTCAAATACCGTAAATGATACAGCTACAGGAACTGCAATTGCTGGTGAAACAAACGCGACGTATACACCTCCAAACAATCCTGTTGGTGTAACGTATTATTATGTGATAGCGTCATTTACCTCTGGTGCTGGATGTGATGAGATTATATCCAACACAGCTCGAATTGAGGTTGTTGAGGGTATTCAAATTGACACCAATCCAATCCCAACTCAAAGCATATGTTTCGGTGGTAGTTTTGCAACAGATTTAGCCATAACGCATTCTGGCGGTACAGGAACTATTACCTATCAATGGTATTCAAATACTACAAATTCTAATACTGGAGGTACAGCAATACCGGGTGAAACAGGAATACGTTATACCTCTCCCATTTTTAATACCCCGGGAACGTTTTACTATTACGTTACCGTTACAGCAAATGGCAGTGGATGTGCCCCTGTTACGAGCGAAGTAGCCGAAATTAGTGTTGTAGACGATCCAATAATAACAACACAACCTATAATAAGTCAAGAATTGTGTCAAGGAACCACACCTCAAGATTTAGAAGTTCAAGTCACTGGTGGGTTGGGAACAAATTACACATTTCAATGGTACAGTAATACAGCCAATGCAAATACTGGTGGGACTATAATTGCAGGAGCAACTAACGCCACTTTCACACCTCCAACCACTGCGGTTGGCACCTTATATTACTATGCTGAAATTACACAACCTGACCCTGGATGTAGCGTTGTTAGTAATGTCTCAGAAGTTATCATAAACCAAGCACCTACAATTACCAGTCAGCCAATTTCTGAAACTATTTGTTTTGGGGAATCATTCAATACACTATCTGTGGCATTTGCAAACGGTGTTGGTACACCAACATTTCAGTGGTATTCAAATACTGTAAATGATACAACAACGGGCACACTCATTGCTGGTGAAACAGGGACTACATATACACCGCCTTCTGGAATAGTTGGTACTGTGTATTATTATGCAATCATTACATTTTCATCTGGTGGTTGTACAGAGATTACCTCAATAATTTCTGAACAAACGGTTAATGAGACACCAAATATTAGCGATAAAACAGATATTATTTGTAGTGGAACTACTTTTACCATAACACCAGATAGTACTGGAGGTGATACCGCACCAACGGGAACAACCTACACATGGACCAACCCCGTAATAAATCCTGTAGGGACTATTACTGGTGCTTCGCAAGAAACAACGCCACAAACATCCATAAGTCAAACACTAACTAATACTACAACAAATCCGTCAACAGTAACATACACAGTAACGCCTACTTTAGGGGCTTGTGTTGGATCTGATTTTCAAGTTGTAATTACTGTAAATCCTTCCATAAGTATCACATCCATTCAAACGAATAGTAATTGTTATTTAGATAATGGTGGTGCTTTAGATATCACAATATCTGGTGGTGTGCCGTTTTCAACAGGGAATCTGTATCAAATTAATTGGACAGGGCCAAATGGGTACACGAACACTTCAGAAGATATTTCAAACTTAGCACCAGGAGATTATACAGTGTCTATTTTAGATGATGGTGGTTGTCCGTTTTCTGAAACATTCACCATTACTGAGCCTGATGAATTGATATTCAGTACCATTGATTTTGATCCAGAAACAATTTCTTGTTTCCAAGAAGATGATGGTAGTATCGGTATTAACGTTTCTGGTGGTACTGCGCCTTACACTTATAGCTGGACAAGAAATGGTACGCCATATAGTACAGATGAAGATTTAACTAATGTACCACCAGGAACTTATGAAATAACTGTTACTGATGCCAATAATTGTAATCCAATCATTCAAAGTTTTTCGGTAATTGAGCCTCCAGAATTACAAGCTACTTTAAATACTAAAGTTGATGTTATTTGTTTTGGTGAAGCTACTGGAGAAATTAATGTCAATATCACAGGCGGCAGACCTTTTGAGACATCACCGGGAGTATTTGATTACACGTATAGTTGGACAGGGCCTAACGGCTTCACGAGTACAAATCGTAATTTGACGGGACTATTTGCCGGAACTTATAATGTAACGGTTACAGATCGCTCTAATTGTACAGATACATTGGAAGTGATAATAGACCAAACAGACGAGATTATAATTGATATAACTGCCACGGAAATTGAATGTTATAATGATAATGATGCATCCATAACCATTGATACTATTTCTGGCGGAAATGCGCCGTATACTGTAGCTTGGAGTAATTTAGGCTCTGGGCTTGTTCAAAATAATTTATCACCTGGTACTTATGTGATTACCGTAACTGATGCTACAGATTGTATTAAAGAAGCCACTGTGGTAATTGATGCACCTCCTGTGTTTAGAATTACTCCAGAAGTAACTAATGTATCGTGTTTCGGTGCTAACGATGCTAGTATTGTGCTTAATTTAGAAGGCGGTATTGATCCGATTGATTTGAATTGGGATGACGACCCAACCGCGGGTGTTGAACGAAACAACATTGGCCCAGGCACTTACACGGTTACAATTACCGATGGAAAACCTTGTGTAATTACCGAAACCTTTGTGATTACCGAACCTGCTGCGCTTAATATATCTGGCACTAAAACGGATGCTTTAGATTGTGATGATGCAAATAGTGGAAATATAAATGTTATTGTAACTGGCGGCACCTTGCCTCTAGCCTATTCATGGTCTAACGGGGCTACTACAGAAGATTTAAGTAATATTCCTCCAGGCGATTATACACTTACGGTCACTGATGCTAACAATTGTGAAATCTCAGATACTTTTACTATAAACAGATTTGATCCTCTAGAAGTTGCTGTGGAAACGGATACTAATTTTGATTGTGATGCTAAAACTGTCGATCAATCGTTTATAGCGCAACCTAGTGGTGGTGTGCCGCCTTATCAAATCTCATGGTCTAGCGGAACAGTTAGTGGCGTAAATAATGAAATTATGCAAACCGATGTTAATGGTTTGGTGGTTATTGATGTAACGGATAGTATAGGCTGCTCAATATCGTTTTCGTACAATGTTGCTATTCCAGAATTGGGAGACCCCAATTTCACTTTAACTTCAGAAGCTATTACAAATTTTGGGTTTTATTCTATTGAAGACCCTATTCAATTTACCAACACTTCAAGTGGTGATTATGTTGGTATGTCTTGGGATTTTGGTGATGGCAATTTTTCAAGTGAAGAAAGCCCCATTCACACTTATAAAACCGTTGGAACCTATATAGTCACACAAACTGTAGTATATCCTTTTGATTGTGTGTATACCAGAACATTAACATTAAATATTCAGAAAGGTTATAGCTTAATAGTCCCTAATGCATTTACACCTAATGATGATGCGCTTAACGACTACTTTTTACCATCGCAAATTGCGTTATCTAATATGAAATTTGAGATTTATGATACTTGGGGTAGCATGGTGTATGCTGAAGAAGGCGAGAGTCTTAGAGGATGGGATGGGAAAATCAAGGGCTCAAATGCAGAAAACGGAAATTATTATTATACGTTTTCTGGAGATACGTTTTATGGCGAAACCATTACCAGTAAAGGTGTGGTTGTTTTAATTAAATAAAGAAATGAAAGTAAGATTATATTATATTTTGATTATCACTTGCTTTTGTTTTAAAGCACAAGCGCAAGACCCCATTTTCAGTCAGTATTTTATGGTGCCAGAAACTTTGAATCCTGCATTTTCAGGGTTTGAGCAAGCTACTTATTTTGGAGTAATGCATCGTACACAATGGCCATATTTAGATTTACAGGTGGATACAAACTATGCCTTTTTTAATACATGGTTAGAAAATGCTAAGGATGGTATTGGTGTTGGTTTTAGTTTTTTAAATCAGCGTGAAAATAGCACGAGTTATAATCATTTTCAGTTTAATGGCAATTTTGCTTATATCGTTGGGTTGAATAACGACTGGTATTTTAGGCCAGCCATAGAAGTTGGTTACGGCATGAAATCGTTCAACTTTAGAAATTTAGTCTTATCCGATCAAATCAATATAAATGCAGGAACTGTTAATGCAACATCAGCAGATCCTTTTGCATCTAATGCCAATAATAATATAGGGTTTATAGATTTTACCGCAGGTTTTGTTTTTGATAAAAAAAATAGAGCGAATGGTACCGATTTGTGGTTAGGTGCGGCAATTAAACATTTAAACCAACCCAATATTTCATTTTTTGATGATGGTAATGTGCCTCTAGATATTTTTTACACCATACATGCCAATTATAAATTTCCCTATTACGATTATAACGATATGATACTTTCGGCAAATTATATGCAGCAAGGTGCTTATAATAGATTTGATTTAGCTGCAACCGCAAAGTTAAGTAAGCTATTTTTGGGTGCTATGGCAGTTACTAACCCTGCTAAGAACAGTGGAAACAGTCATTTACTAACTTCAGTAAATGCGCTTGTTGGCTTAGAGTTTGAGCGTTTAAGGTTCGGATTTTCGTATGACTTCAACACCTCTAATATTGGAAGAACTGATGGCATTTACGAATTGTCCATCACCTATTTAGCCGATTGTTTGGTGTGTAGAAGCCCAACAAATAATGAACGTAGAAAGTAAACATGTCATTCAGAGGGAGGCAACGACCGAAGCATCTATATTTTCTTATACGAAACTAGATTCTTCGCTTTGATCTGAATGACAAAGACTTTTTAAGTTACTTCTTGCCAAAAAGCGATTTTGCAAATTGTTTAAAACGCCAATTATGATGCGTTGTCGCTTGCTTTAGATTGTCTTTACAACTGTTATTACAGGCTTGTATTTGATCTAAATACTGAAATGCATTCTGCCGCACTTCAAAACCATATTGTGCACTTGTATAACCCGTTAGCTCTTTGAAGTACTTTGATTTATTATCGGGCTCATAATCTTCAGTAATCAATGCTAAAGTCAACCAAAGAATACGCACGTTCTTATCATTAAAGCCGATAATAGTTTTAGTTTGATTGAGATACTTCGCTCTATCCTCAGGGAAATTCCGCCATAAATTAAATAATGCAATCTCAATGGTTATATAGGATTTATCGTTTAAAAGTGATTCGTAATCCGTTTTTAATTCCGAAGGAATGTCCGTTAAGGTTTGGGCTATTGCTTGTCGGGTTTTAATATCCTTAGTAAAAAACGTTGATTTTGAAATATGTTCTTCACTTAATTGTTCGACGATTTTTGCATTTCTAAACGAATCGTTAGAATCTAATAAAAACACTTTGCAAATTTGTTCGTGGCCTTCACAATTGATGGGATAATATGATCTTGAAGCAGTAGAATCTATTTTAATGCCATTTTTAGTTTTAACGATAGCTTTATGAGCAAAAAATCGTTTTTTTAAATCGTTATAATGTAATTCTGATGAGACCAACCATTTATTAACAAATCCGCTTAAATCTTCACTACTCGCCTTTTCAATTTCTGTGATAAAATCATCAGTATTTACATTTTTAAATTGATGCTTTTTTAGATACTTTTTCACGCCTTTTTTAAATGCGGTATCTCCTATTCTTTCTCGCAACATATGCAATACCCAACAGCCTTTTTTATAAAAGGTAGTACTACTTGATTTTGGGTCTAACAAATACGTACTCTGTCCTGCTTCATCTTGTGCTTTTAATTCTTGAGCATATTCGTAGAGTCTCCAATAGTAATAATCCTCTCCAAAAATGTCTTTTTCTGCCAGTAATGCATAATACGTAGCAAACCCTTCTTGTAGCCAATGGTGTGTGCCAGACGTTGCGGTTACCAAATCTCCAAACCATTGGTGTGCTAATTCGTGGGCATTAATATTTACAAAATTTTTATCTACAAATGCAATAGAATCCACCACAAAAGCATCAGAATAAATATTGAGACTAGTATTCTCCATTCCAGCATACAGAAAGTCTTTTACAGGCACCATCTTGTAGTTTTGCCATGGATAGGGCACACCAATTTCTTCCTCCAAAAAATCAAACATTTGTTTGGTATAACGATATGTAGGCTCAAATTTGAGGGAATCCTCAGGATAATAATACATTTCTAAAGGCACTCCACTTTTGGAGTATTCTACTTTTTTATCGTATTTACCTATAGCTAGGGCTACTAAGTAACTCGACATTGGTTTATTCATATTATAGTACCACCGGTTATATCCTTTACTTTTCTCAACTCTTGTGAGCTTACCATTACTAATAACTTTATACTTATTGTCAACGATAATACTTAAATCGAATTCAATTTTTTCGTTCATATCATCAAAGGATGGCAGCCAATTGCTAGTGTACTTACCTTGACCTTGAGTCCATACTTGATGACTTTCTTCTTTTTCCAAAAAGTAAAATGCTTTATTTGGTTTGACCTTATATTTAAAAGATAATATATTGTTTTTTGATGGCTTCAAATTTGCACCGCCAATTTTACCTACAAATTTTGGCATATTAGGTAAATCAAGAAGATATTCTGCATCATTGAGTCTTAAATAATCAAATTTTGCATTAGGAGCATCAATTTTTATGGAGTCTGTTTCTTTTAAAACATCAAAACTGTATTCTATGTCTCCTAGAATCTCTTTATTCTCTAAGTCAATATAGAGTGTTGCCTTGGCAGTTTTAAAATCCAAGTAATCCGTTTGTTGCGCAACTAAAAAGTTCACACAAAAAAATATGAAAAGAAAGGTTCGTTTCATACGGATAAAGCTATCAAAGATTGCTCCAAAAACAAAATTGGATTTTTAAAAAACAAACAGTAATTATAGAAACCAAATGAACAAGAAAACAAACGTGTCATTCTGAACTTGTTTCAGAATCTTAAAGTTAGTAAGCATCAATTTAGAACCTGAAACAAGTTCAGGTTGACAAAAAGTGATATTTAGATATTATGTTAAAAACTATGAAACTCAATCAAATTAGCTTCATAATACTGATTGCCTAATTTAGTCAATAAGTTTCTAATAATATTACTATCGCCGCTAACAGCAAGTGCAGAATACCCAACTTCGTTTAGCTTTCCTAATCGCAAATCTTTGATATTAATGTTTTTGGAAGCTAGAGCAGACAACAGAATTAGTAATACGCCTGGTGCATTGTGATGTTTCGTTAAAATAACTTTTTCGCTTAAAGCCAAATTTAACTTAACGCCATCCATTTCTAATAAATAAACACCTTTGCTATAGTAATTTGGTAATATGGCATTCTCTTTATAGGTGAGGTCTTTAAAAAGCCCAACATCAGTCCCTTTCAGGAATTCCATGGCTGTAGATACATTTCCGTTAGAATCATCGATTGATAAAAACGCGGAGGCGGTACCATCATTATTCGATTTTAAGCGTGCCGTTTCTACATTAATCCCTTCGGATGCCAAGGTATTAAACAAAGATGAAATTACTCCCGGTTCATCTAAATGCTCAGAAAACAAACCATTTACAATGCGTTGTGTGTTCTTTGGAATTTCGTTGGTAACCGTGATGGATTTTCCAAACTTCCTGATTCTTATAGCATTATAATTGCCCATACTAGTGGCACTTCTGTAAAGATCTACAAATTCTGAAAATGAACCTCCAAAAGAAAAGTCTGGGATAATGCGCCGTTGTTCATCATCTAAACGTTGGTTGAGCAATTCAATACCTTTATTTAAAATGGTATATTTTACCTTTAGCTCATGGTCGTTATAAATAGTACGATTTTCAGGAATGAGCTTAGAATAACTCACATAACTCTCATACCCCGCCTTTTGTATGTACTCTAAACTTTCTTTATAATTAAGTCCGTAGTATTTTACATGATGCGTATCTGTACCCACACAAACCGGTATTTGTAGTTCGTTGGCATACCTTAAAATACTTTGGGTAGGGTACACACCAACGCCTTTAAACTTACCGGCCATATTAACATCTAACGATAAATTCCTATCAGCAATTAATTCTAAAAGTGTACGGAATTTATTTGCCAGAGGATGCGCGCTAGTTTCAAAATTAATTAAAGCCTCGGGCATATCTACATTCAGTTTTGGCAGGTCTATATGGCCAATAATCTGAATCATATCACCAAAACTTTCAATCATTTGAATCATTTCATTGAAATAGCCATCCCAATAATTTTCCAAACTGCCCCTAATTTTCAGTAATTCTTGTGCTTCTTCTTTAGAGCCATCATAAGGCAAACCTTCTGGCGCAAAATGTACGGAACCAATCACATAATCGGCATCCTCAGCCTGAAAAATCTTAGAACGACTCCATTGCAACCCTAAACCTGGTCCCATCCATTCTAACTCGACACCATATTTTATGTTTATTTGTCCTTCGTATTTTTTTCTAAGATTCGCTATACGTTTTGGGTAATTTAAATAAGAGCGATTGCCACGAATAAATTTTACATTAGTTTCGCGTTCGGCGATATAGCGAAAGTTGGTTAACCTCGGCGAATGTATAATAAAGGTTATACTTGGGTTACCGGCTTCAATAGCCTTATCAATAATATCCTCTAACTTATCTATACCATGCTTTACATGGTCTTGTTCCGTACCTGCATGTATACCATGTGTTTCCCAAATAAACTCGTTAAGTTTTCTCATCAATTGTTTGCATTTAGCATTTAAAGAAGTCCAAATTTAACTATTGCATTATAATAAATACCCAAAATGTAATGCTTTTAAATATTTTTTAAAAAGAAGCTGATTCGGTTTTTAAAAATATTCAAAAACCAATCTAATTCTAAGAATATATTAAGCCTTTAATTTTATGGATTTCCTTAAATTCGCTTTATGTCTGTTAATTTACAAACTCCCATAGATTATTTAAAAGGCGTTGGCCCTAATCGTGCCGATTTGCTACGAAAGGAGCTTAACATTCATACCTATCAGGATTTGCTTAATCTATTCCCAAATCGGTATATAGACAGAACCCGATTTTATAAAATTAACGAACTGCAAAACAATAGTGCCGAAGTACAAATTATTGGTAAAATAACAGGATTTAAAGAAGTAGCGCAAAAACGAGGAAAACGATTGGTGGCAATGTTTCAAGACGATACAGGCAGCATGGAACTGGTTTGGTTTCGTGGGCAAAAATGGATTCGTGAGCGTTTAAAATTAAATACACCTTATGTAATTTTTGGAAAAACTAATTGGTTTGGTGGTAAATTTAATATGCCACATCCTGATATAGAAACTATAGACGAGCATAAAAGAGGATTAAGCTCAGGCATTCAGCCACTTTATCCTTCTACAGAAAAATTAAGCAATAAAGGCATTAACAATCGAGTGTTAAGCAAAATTGTACAACAATTATTTTTAGAATCTAAAGGTAGGTTTGTAGAAACCTTATCACCAAATATCCTTTCGGAATTAAAATTGATTTCTAAAAGTGACGCCTTATTAAACATACACTTTCCCAAAAGCCAGGAATTATTGGCTAAGGCACAATACCGCTTAAAGTTTGAAGAACTGTTTTATATTCAATTACAATTAATTTTAAAAAACCTTATTCATAAATCGAAAATTAAAGGGTTTGAGTTTGAACAAGTAGGACGTTATTTTAACACGTTTTTCAACAACTATTTGCCTTTTGAGCTCACTGGAGCACAAAAACGGGTTTTAAAGGAAATTAGAGCCGATTTAGGAAGTAATGCCCAAATGAACCGATTGCTGCAAGGTGATGTTGGTTCAGGTAAAACTATTGTGGCGTTTATGTCTATGCTCATGGCACTTGATAACGGATTCCAAGCCTGCTTAATGGCGCCTACAGAAATTTTATCTATCCAGCATTTTAACGGATTACTAGAATGGTGTAACCATTTGAATATAAACATAAAACTACTTACGGGTTCAACTAAAACTTCAGAAAGAAAAATAATTCATGAGGCCTTAGAAAATGGAGAATTACAAATTCTCGTAGGAACACATGCTTTACTTGAAGATAAGGTGAAATTTAAAAATTTAGGATTAGCCATTATTGACGAACAGCACCGATTTGGTGTAAAACAAAGAAGTAAACTTTGGAAAAAAAATACCTTACCACCCAACATTATGGTGATGACAGCTACACCAATTCCTAGAACGTTAGCAATGTCGGTTTACGGCGATTTGGATATTTCGGTGATTGATGAATTGCCACCAGGGCGAAAATCTATTAAAACCGTACATCGCTATGATTCTAATCGATTAAATGTATTTAGATTTATTAGAGATGAAATAGCTAAAGGCAGGCAAATATATATTGTATATCCGTTGATTCAAGAAAGTGAAGCTTTAGACTATAAAGATTTAATGGATGGTTATGCCAGTATAGAACGTGATTTTCCAAAGCCAGAATACCAAATCTCCATTGTTCATGGTAAAATGAAACCTGCCGATAAAGACTATGAAATGCAACGTTTTATAAAAGGTGAAACCCAAATTATGGTAGCTACTACAGTAATTGAAGTTGGTGTAAATGTACCTAACGCTTCGGTTATGATTATTGAAAGCGCAGAACGTTTTGGTTTGTCGCAGTTGCACCAATTACGAGGTCGTGTAGGCCGCGGTGCAGAACAAAGTTATTGCATATTGATGACCAGCCATAAATTAAGTAACGACAGTAAAACCCGTTTAGAAACCATGGTGCGTACTAATGATGGTTTTGAAGTAGCCGATGTAGATTTAAAATTACGCGGTCCAGGAGATATTATGGGCACACAACAAAGTGGTGTTCTCAATTTAAGAATAGCTGACATTGTTAAAGATAAAGCTATTTTACAACAGGCTCGATTTTACGCTAAAAAAGTTTTACATGCTGATCCTTCGCTTGGGAATGCTGAGAATGAAACGATTTTAAATACTTACAGAGCTATGAGCAAGTATAAAAATATTTGGAATTATATTAGTTAGAATAACCACTTTAAAGTTTTTAAGATTTATCTACTTGACTTTATCAGAAAAAAAATTGAACTTCGTTTAACGTTGGATGTATGTCATTGAAACGATGTATATCCGGAAAAGTTAAGTGCAATTTGCGAAAAACTAGATTACTTTCTAATAAACCTTGTGAAAAACTCTTTTTGAGAAGCTAATATTTTAATGAAATAATGACCAGATTTCAAATTTGAGACGTCAATTTTAATATGCTCGTTATTTGATGACACTTTTTTCACTTCCTGTCCCAAAATATCAAATATAATAATCGATTCAACATGAATTTGTCTTTTCATCTTAAGATTTAAAAAATCATTGGTTGGGTTAGGGTATTGAATAAAATAATCAGAAAATTCAAAACTAGGAACATCTAATAAACAACATTGGAATGTATGTTCTAAATTAAAAACATTATCGTTAGGTGTAATTTCAGTTAAATCAGAACTTATATTTCCGATAAAATTTAAAACGTCACCATTATTAATAGTTGGAACATTAAAATCTAATATAAATTCAATTGACCTCGTTTCAAAAGGTTTAAGATCTATAAATTCCCAAATTAACTCATTAGTATTTTGCTCTGATACCATTGGATTAGCCGAACTAAAATCAATTACATTATCGTCAAAATCTAAATTTACGAATCCTGACTGCGTCATAGTTCCTTGGTTACTGTAATTAATTCTATAAGTAGCTGTATAGTCATAATCAGAATCAATCGTTTCAATAGAAATTTTTAAATCAGGATATGATCCAGCTGGAGTAATACAAAAATCTTGAATGTAAGGACTGCTCATATCTTGAAATGCAACCGAAGTTGTTGTTGGAGAAATATTAAAATAAGTCGCATTTGGAACTGTAGGAGTTATGGAATAATTTCCAGCTTGGACATTGAAATGATAATATCCATTGGAATTTGAATACAAATCTCCTGAATTAGTACCATCAAGAACTGTCAACATCAAGTCCTTATAATCTATGTCAACTGAAGAGCAACCATCATTATTTTCATCATATTTCACGTTCCCTGACAACGTATAAAAAACTTCACCTTGATTGAAAGAACATAATGAGTTTGCATAACAGTTAGTATAACCATATTGTGCAATTTGATCTTCAACCTCAATAAGTTGAGCTCCATCAACACATACATATTGCAAAGAACTGTTATCAGAAAAATCAATGAATTCAACAGAATCATTTTTAATATTCAGTGTCGTTAGATTATTTGATGAACATTGGATTTGTAATAAATTTGATGAATCACTAGCATCTAAACTAGTTAATAGATTATTTTCACAATTTAGATGTACTAGTTCAAAGTTATCACTGAGTATCAAAGAAGATAATTGATTATTATCACTATTAATAACCGTAATATTTGTCAATCCAGAAAAGTCTAGTGAAACCAATTGATTATTGTAACACTGTATTGATTCTAGGTTCACTAAATCAGAAACATCAAGACTAATCAAAGAATTGTCATTAATTTTTAAAAACTTCAAATTAACTAGAGAAGACAAATCAACTGTCACCAAATTATTATTATGGACATATAAATAATCGACATTTGTAAAATACTCAATTCCTGTCAAGTCAGAAATACTGGCATAACCCAATTGCAATGAATAAGTCCAATTTAATGCTTCAGAAACTTCAATTTCATTATTATTGTTGGCATCAAGAAAGGCAATTCCACCGAAATTTTGTTCAAGTAGTTTAGATTTTAAATTAGTATCAGGAAAATTTATAACTTGTGAATAAGAATATGAACAGAAAAGAAAGCACAAAAGATTGAATAAAAATTTCTTCATAATAGTAGTTTGGAAAGATTAATTAAAGATAAATAAAAAACTGCACATAACAACGTGTATAGCTCATTGCAGCTGAATTCCTAATCGGAATTCATTGCAATTTGCTATCTTTCGGTTACGGCGGAAAATCATAGCTGATTTTCCGCAACAAACCATATACAAACATGTTAAACGAACCTCTCCTAAAAGTATAAAACCTTTGTTTTTAACCATCAGTTAGTAAGTACACTCGCGTTAGGGATTGTAGCGGCATCCTTTTTTTTTATTTACAAATAGGCCGTTATTACGAGAAGTGAGGCACGAGCGACGAAGTAATCTCTTTGGTTGGGAAGATTGCTTCACTGCGTTCGCAATGACGTTGGGTAAGAACAAAAAAAAAGATATAGCGGAAAGCCCGACCGGAGCCTAAGCGGAGGAAACGCCCAAAAAAAATAAAGTTAGAGTTACTATTATTAAAAAAGACACCCCTGAAGCTGAATAAGATTGCCACGTCCTTCGTCCTCGCAATGATCCATAAAAAAAGCGACTACTCAATGAGCAATCGCTTTTCTATATCAAATTGTTCAAGAAATTATTTTTTCCCGTCCATTTTATCTTTAAGCGCTTGTAAAGCATCGTTAGCATCACCTAAAGTTGGTTTTGCTTCAGCAGCAGCAGTTGCAGCCTTTTTAGCGGCAGCTTTTACGTTTGCAGCTTCTTCAGCTTTATGGATAGCAGCATGAGATGCTACTACACGTTTAAACTCTTTATTAAATTCAATGATTTTGAATTCTGCTTCTTCACCTTTCTTCAACTTGCTTCCGTCTTCTTTTTCTAGGTGACGTGTTGGTACAAATGCAACGATATCTTCGTTAAACACAATTGTAGCACCTTTGTCTACTATCTCAGAGATTTCAGCTTTATGAGTTGTATTTAAAGCAAATTCAGTTTCGTACTTATCCCAAGGGTTTACAGTAGTTTGTTTGTGTCCTAAACTTAATTTACGACCTTCAACATCCAACTCAAGTACAATAACGTCTAGTTTATCGCCAACTGCACAAAACTCTGATGGATGCTTAATTTTCTTAGTCCAAGATAAATCAGAGATATAAATTAATCCGTCGATACCTTCTTCTAATTCAACAAATACACCAAAGTTTGTAAAGTTACGTACTACACCAGTATGCTTAGAGCCTAATGGGTATTTGCTTGTAATATCTGTCCATGGATCTGGCGTTAATTGCTTAATACCAAGAGACATTTTACGATCTTCTCTATCTAAAGTTAAGATTACTGCTTCAACTTCATCTCCTACAGAAACGAAATCTTGAGCAGAACGTAAGTGTGTAGACCAAGACATTTCAGAAACGTGGATTAAACCTTCAACACCATCAGCAACTTCTATAAATGCACCGTAATCTGCGATTACAACTACTTTACCTTTTACTTTATCACCAACTTTCACCTCTTCTCCAAGAGCTTCCCATGGGTGCTTGCTTAATTGCTTAAGACCTAACTGGATTCTTGATTTGTCTTCATCGAAGTCAAGAATTACAACGTTAAGTTTCTGGTCTAATTCTACAATTTCATTAGGGTGGTTAATTCTAGACCATGATAAATCTGTAATATGAACTAATCCGTCTACGCCACCAAGGTCGATAAATACACCGTAAGATGTGATGTTCTTAACAACACCTTCTAATACTTGACCTTTTTCTAACTGACCAATAATTTCTTTCTTTTGTTCCTCAATATCAGCCTCGATAAGTGCTTTATGAGATACTACTACGTTTTTGAATTCGTGGTTGATTTTCACAACTTTAAATTCCATAGTTTTGTTTACATACTGGTCGTAATCTCTAATTGGCTTCACATCAATTTGAGAACCTGGTAAGAATGCTTCGATGCCAAAAACATCTACAATCATACCACCTTTAGTTCTGCATTTTACAAAACCATTAACAATTTCTCCAGTTTCGTGTGCTTTATTAACGCGATCCCAAGCTTTAATTACACGGGCTTTACGGTGAGATAATACTAATTGTCCTGTTGCATCTTCACGCACATCAATTAATACTTCTACCTTATCGCCTACTTTTAAATTAGGGTTGTAACGAAATTCGTTTAAAGAAATTACACCTTCTGATTTTGCGTTGATGTCGATAATAGCATCTCTATCAGTGATGTGAATTACAGTACCTTCAACAACTTCGTCGTCTAGAGTATCTACAAAATTTTCTGCTACTAATTTTTCAAATTCTTGAAGTTGTTTGTCGTCCACCTCATCAATACCTTCTTGGTAATTGTGCCAGTTGAACTCTTTTAAGAATTTTTCAGGGTTTTTTTGAGCCTCAGATACCTCTGGTGCTTCAACAGATGTTGCTTCAACCGCTACTTGGTCTTCAGCTTGTTTTGCTTTTTCAGCCATTTAATTAAATCTGCGAATCATTTAAGGGAATTCCATTTGTGTGGAAACGCCATTTCATCGCGTTTGTATTCTGTATGTTTCGAAAAGCTAACCACATAACACACAGAAGTGTTATAAATATGTTTTCTTAATTCCTCTTTATCTTTTCGATGCTGCGCTAAAAAGGAGTGCAAAAATATACATTTTCAAGTAATTAGCCTAATCTTGATTAAAAAAAATCAATACCGCTAAGGCGGTAATTTAACATGGAAAAATAGCGTATATATCTTGATGTTTAAATTTAGCAAGTTAAAACTAAATATTTATTATATTGTTAAGCTATAACATTAACTATTAAAACAACAAATCATGGTGAAAGCAAAGTATCAAGCGGTTTTAGATTTAGGGGAATCTTTAAATATACAAAATGGTGACGTGAAAGAGGAAAACGGACAATTAAAAGTATGGGGAACAGCAAAAACGCCATACGAAAAAGATTTAATTTGGGATAAAATAAAGGCTATTGGTGGTGAAAATCCCTCTGATATAATGGCAGATATTAAAGTTGCCGATAGTAGTGTTTACCACAGACATACCGTTAAAAGCGGCGAAACACTTGGTAAAATTGCTATTCAGTATTATGGTAAAGCTTCGAAATACCAAGATATTTTTAAAGCTAATTCTGATATTTTAAAGAACCCTGATATTATTCATCCCGATCAGGAATTAATTATTCCAAATCCTTGATAAGTTAGGCGAAATATAAAACGAATCTTTATTGAGTTGAAGGTTCGTTTTTTTTGTCATTGCATTAAAAAGATTGCTTTACTGCGTACGCAATGACGCAATGTTATTCATAATTTTCAAGAGTAAGTTTTACTAAACTTAGAACTTTGTTGAATTGTTCATCTAATGTTAAATTAGAGTTGTCAATTTCAATAGCATCTTCAGCTTTTACAAGAGGTGAATCTTCTCGGTTCGTATCAATATAATCACGCTCTGTTACGTTTTTTAAAACGGCCTCATAAGTAATGTTGTCGCCACGTTGTTTTAACTCATCATAACGGCGTTTGGCACGTTTTTCGGCTGATGCTGTCATAAAAATTTTAAGTTCGGCATTAGGAAAAACTACAGTCCCAATATCACGACCATCCATAACCACGCCTTTGTCCTCTCCTATTTTTTTTTGAATCACAACTAATTTTTGTCGTACTTCAGGTACAGCTGCAATTGTACTAACAAAACCAGATACCTGCAACGTACGTATTTTATGTTCTACATTTTGGCCATTTAGATAGACTTCTGCGTAACCTAGATTTTTATTGAACTGAAAACTTAATTCTATGTTATTTAATTGAGAAATCAATGCTTCTTTATAAAAATTGTTTTCTGTAATCAATCTCTTTTCTATTGCATAAAGTGTAACAGCTCTGTACATAGCACCAGAATCTACGTAAATATAATCTAGGGTTTTAGCAATTTGTTTTGCTATGGTACTTTTCCCTGTTGAAGAATACCCGTCTATGGCTATAGTAATTTTGTTCATTTAAAATACCTTGAGTGCGCTAAAGTACTTAAAGTGTGCTAAAGTGAAAAACACTAATGGGTATAATTACAATGAAATTCATAATAATGCTGTGTGCCTGAATACTGTGACTGCTAACTGATTTTACTGTAAATCAATCTGTAATCCGAAGAAATTTGAATTTGCGGCACTGGTGTATTTGGCATGCGTATAACTAAATCGCATTTTATTGAGTTTTATAGAGAAACCAGCCGATAAACCAGAGAAATTCCGTTGGTCTATAATTCGTAACTCTTCTCCCCTACGAAAATTATAACCTAAGCGAATATTAAAGCCGCCTTCTGGAAATAATTCGGCACCTAAAATAGTATGACGAATTAATTGCCCAAAGAAGCTTATGTCTTCAGAAGTTTGATTTCCTGACAAATCGCTAGTTACCCTTGACGGATTTGGTCTTCCTATGGGCCATTCCTGAAGATTCTCAAAAGTAATATGCCACCTTATGGGAACATGTTCTAGGGTTTGGGATAATCCCACGCCAATTTCAAAAGGTAAAGGTTCGTTTAAACCAGCATAAGTGGTAATTTGTGAACCTAAATTTCGTACAACTAAAGCAGCATGAAAATCTAAATCCTCATCAATATAAAGTAATCCCAAATCTACCGCTGCACCAAACGAATTATATTGCTCTAATTTTGATGTTATGAGTTTTAAATTTCCTCCAAAATAAAAATCTGAATACCCAATTTGTAGGGCATAGCCCAAGGAAAGTGCTGTTTCGGCACCTGTAAAAGTACCTGTAGACACACCATTTTCATCATAACCATCAAAAGACCCGTAATTTATATAAGTAATGCCGCCATGAAATGTTTGTGTGCGCCTATCTAAAGTATACGCATAAGAAGCCGTTCCATAACTTATCCCACCTAAATAACTCGTGTAATTTAGTGCCAATTGGTTATCCATTTCTACGTTAATAGTTGCCGGATTAAATAGCGCCTGGGTAACATCGTAATCCACATTAGTAAATACTTTTCCGCCCAAAGCCGCTTGTCTTGGAGAAGATACTAAGTTTAAAAACTGGTAGGTAGTTTCACCTCCTACTTGGGCTAGGCCAAAAGAGGTTATTAAGAAACAAAAAACAGTGATAATTTTCCTTAGCATATTTACGATACAAAGTAAATGAATCTATCTTAAAACGATAGCATGTATCATTTATTTTTTAAGGATGTGCTTTTCTATTTTAAACGTAATTTTTGACCAATATATATGGTGTTATTTTTTAAGGCGTTAAGCTGCTTTAAAGCAGCAACTGTAATACCATGTCTTTTTGCAATGTTGTACAGCGTATCACCTTTACCAACAGTCCATGTTGTGGGAGTTTCTTCTACGGCATCAAGGTTTTTAACTCTAAGTTTTTGGCCTACTGCCACTAATGTGGTTTCTAAATTATTAGCTTTTTTTAATTCATTTAAGGAAGCGCCGTATTTTTTTGACAATCCGAATAAGGTTTCGCCAGCTTTTACAATATGAAAGTTGGAAGCACTGTGCTTATGTTTTAAAAGTGCTTGTGCAACAGTGTCTATACTAGTTGTTTTGTTCTTTAAATTTGAATTTAACTGTAAAGGCTTAATGGTATCTATAGTTTTTCCATTTACTAGAATAAATTCACCAGTAGCCATATTTAATTTAGCAGGTTTACCATTCAGCAGTACATCTTTATAGGTAGGTGTTTGTTGAGCAGCTATATAATTACAACAAACTGCAACAATTACCGCAAAAAGTGTGTATTTAAAGCTTTTTTGCATATTTTACTTTTTGATTGGTAATGGCAATATCTATAACCTCGCTCATATCTGTTACATAATGAAATGTTAGCCCCTTTAAATACTCTGGTTTAATTTCCTCAATATCACGCCTATTATCTTCGCAAAGTAATATTTCTTTAATACGTGCACGTTTAGCTGCCAGAATTTTTTCTTTTATACCACCAACAGGCAATACTTTTCCACGTAGGGTAATTTCTCCCGTCATTGCTAAACTCTTTTTTACTTTCTTTTGAGTGAATAAAGATACTAAAGATGTTAACATAGTTACACCCGCACTAGGGCCATCTTTTGGAGTAGCGCCTTCTGGCACGTGAATATGTACGTTGTACTTATCAAAAACTTCAGGGTTTATACCAAAGGTTTCTGCATTAGATTTTATGTATTCCATGGCAATGGTTGCAGATTCCTTCATTACTTTTCCTAAATTTCCTGTAATGCTTAAGGTGCCTTTTCCTTTAGATAAAATAGATTCTATAAACAAAATATCGCCACCAACACTTGTCCATGCTAAACCAGTAACCACACCAGCCACATTATTGTTTTCGTATTTGTCGCGTTCTAATTTTGGACCACCAAGCACATCTATAATATCCTGATTGGTTACTTTAATATTATAATCTTCTTCCATTGCAATGTTTTTGGCTGCATGACGCACCATTTTTGCAATTTGTTTTTCTAGCCCACGAACACCAGATTCTCTAGTATAACCCTCCACAATTTTTTCTAACTGTGGTTTACCTATTTTTAAATGAGATGCGTTTAAACCATGCTCTTTTAACTGCTTTGGCAACAAATGGCGTTTAGCAATTTCTACTTTTTCTTCTATGGTATACCCCGTAACATTAATAATCTCCATGCGGTCTCTTAAAGCAGGCTGAATGGTTGCTAAACTGTTTGAAGTTGCAATAAACATAACTTTAGAGAGGTCGTAGCCCATTTCTAGAAAATTATCGTAGAACTCGCTATTTTGTTCTGGGTCTAACACCTCTAGCATTGCCGAGGAAGGATCGCCTTGATGAGAATTCGATAGCTTATCGATTTCGTCTAAAACAAATACTGGGTTTGATGTTCCGGCTTTCTTTAAACTTTGAATAATACGTCCTGGCATTGCACCAATATAGGTTTTTCTATGCCCTCTAATCTCAGCTTCATCACGCAAACCACCTAAAGATATACGCACATATTCCCTACCTAAAGCCTCTGCTATAGATTTCCCTAAAGACGTTTTACCAACCCCAGGAGGACCGTAAAGGCATAAAATAGGAGATTTCATATCGTTTCTTAGCTTTAAAACAGCTAGATACTCTATAATTCTGCGTTTTACATCGTCTAGACCATAGTGGTCTCTGTCTAAAATTTTCTTGGCACGCTTTAAGTCGAATTTATCTTTACTAAATTCATTCCAAGGCAAATCTAAAAACAGCTCTAAATAATTACGTTGGATGGAATATTCAGCCACTTGCGGATTCATGCGTTGTAGCTTCCCAATTTCCTTTTCAAAATGCTTCGCCACTTTCTCGTCCCATTGTTTTTCCTGGGCTTTAGCCTTCATTTCATCTATTTCAGCATCATGACTAACACCGCCCAATTCCTCTTGAATGGTTTTCATTTGCTGGTGCAAGAAATATTCGCGTTGTTGTTGGCTCATATCCATTTGCACTTTAGACTGAATATCGTTTTTAAGTGCTAATTTCTGAAACTCAACATTCATATATTTTAAAGTGGCCAAGGCACGACTTTTAAGATCGTTATTCTCTAAAAGCTCTTGCTTCTCTGGAACCGATAAATTCATGTTTGAGGATACAAAATTCACTAAAAAGGAATTGCTCTCAATATTCTTTATAGCAAACGATGCCTCAGTAGGAATATTTGGGCTTTCTTTTATAATTTCTAGTGCTAAATCTTTAATAGAGTCTATAATTGCAGTAAACTCCTTGTTTTGTTGTGCAGGTCTTGCCTCAGGTAAATCTTTTATGGTAGCCGTTAAATATGGCTTTTCGGTAACCACTTGCTCTACCTTAAAACGTTTTTTACCTTGTATAATAACTGTTACGTTACCATCGGGCATTTTAAGCACTCTTAAAATACGAGCTACAGTACCTGTTTTATAGATGTCTTGTGCAGTAGGGTTTTCTACCGTTTCGTCTTTTTGCGCAACAACACCAATTACTTTACTGCCTTTGTTAGCATCGTTTATAAGCTTTATAGAGGTATCTCTGCCAGCAGTAATAGGAATAACTACTCCTGGGAATAACACTGTATTTCTAAGTGATAAAATTGGGAGAGATGCGGGCAACTCTTCGTTATTTATGGCTTCTTCATCTTCAGGTGTCATTAATGGAATTAATTCTGAGTTTTCATCAAATTCCTGTAATGACAAACTGTCAAATGTTATAAAATTAGATTTCTTCATATGGTTATTTAAGTCATTCTGTCATTAAAACAGATAAAACCGTTTTTCAAATTCATTATACATGATTAAAAAACAACTGTAAATCAAATACTTAATTCATTATCAATTGTTTTTACACACTACTAAATTCAATAGTTATGCCACAGCGAATTACAATAAAAAAAATAATTGAAAAGCTAACATTTATCATTTTACTACATGTTAAACTTGTAATATATTAGCCACTTAAATTTAAAATTTTACTTATGAACTTAAAACATTTACTACTACTAATTTTTTGCGCTGGATTGTTTAACTGTGAAACTGAATCTATTGACACCCCTGAAGTAGAGCAAGAAACCGACAACACCCTAATAAAAAAAATAGTGTATAACCAGGGTACCGCAGATGAATACACCGAGATTTACACCTATAAAGATGGTAATAAACTGACAAGTCTTGATGCTAGTGATGGAAATAAAAGTATTTACACTTATGAAGGCGATAAACTTGTAAGAGAAGATATTTACATTGATGGAGTACTTTCAGCAAATAACACTTTAAAATACAACACCGATGGGAAAGTAATTGAACTCGTTGAGTATTGGTCAGAATCCTCAGGTCTACCTGAACAAACGTTCAAGATTAGTTTAAGTTATAATAGCAATGGCACAATACAAGCCGATGTGTATCGAAGCTATGAAGGATCTGACTTTGAACTTGACCATATGAATATTATTTCATATAATGGCACTAATATTTCGAGCATAAAAGACGAAGATGGCAGCACCGAATATATTTACACCTACGATACGAAAAATAATATTCATAAAAATATTTACGCCATTGAGGTTTTAAGTCTTATTGGGCACAACACCGAGTTTGGCGCATACATCTTAGGAAATAAGAATAACATAACCAGCGATTCCGAAGTTTACAATAATGAAAGTACAGCCTATACTTATGAATATGTTTACGGAGACAATGATTATCCAATATCGGCAACTTATAAGTATGTTGACAATGGAGTTGTTGATGAGGAGTCAATTGAAACTATTACTTATTTCTACGAATAAAATAAAACACCAAACTTAATTAAAAGGGCTTTTTAAAAAATAGTCCTTTTTTTATATTTATATCTTCCCCATTTTCTGTAACACAAACAGCACTACAATTGGTATGGCCAAAAGCCCAACCATTAGCAAATTGGTTTGTAAAAGCGAAGGCATTAAAATTAAAGTGATAAGATAGCCACCAACGGCACCACCAAAATGCGCATCGTGACCAATGTTACCTATTCGTTTTTTCATACCATAAATGGAGTATAATAAATAAGCAATGCCTAAAACAAAACCTGGAATTCCTAAATCTACATCACCAATACGAGAGGGTAAAAACAAAAAATAGTAATCGCGTTCTGGACGCAATAAAATAGCTGAATATAAAATACCTGTTACAGCACCACTGGCTCCTACCGCACTATAATGATATTCATCTTTATGAAAGTATAACGACAGTAAGTTTCCAGCAATTAGGCTACCTAAGTACACCACAAAAAAGTTAAACTTACCAATATCAAAAATCACTAAATCCGAGAACAGGTATAAAGCAAACATATTAAAGAATAAATGGGCAGTATCTGCATGTAAAAAGCCCGAACTAAACATGCGTATTTGCTCACCACGACGAATAGCACCGATATTAAACTTATATTTTTCAAAAAAACTAAAATCGTTAAACCCTTTATAGGATATCATAACATTAGCAGCAATTAGTACGATTGTAATGATGTCTAAATTACCCATTCTTTAAAAATTGTTTAATATCAAATTAATATATCTTTGTGGCTACAAATCTAAAACTTATAAATGCAATTTCTAGCTTATATTCTGGTTTATCCGTTTTTATATTTAATTTCTATACTTCCTTTTAGATTATTATATGCAGTTTCAGATGCCGTATATGTGCTCTTGTACTACATTATTGGTTATAGAAAAAAAGTAGTGATTGAAAATTTAAGGTTGGTTTTTCCAGAAAAGAGTGAAGCAGAAATAAAAAACATTAGAAAAAAATTCTATCATCATTTATGTGATATGATGCTGGAAGCTATAAAGTCTATTACAATTTCTAAAAGTGAAATGCAAAAACGCTATACTTTTACCAATGTTGAGGAAATACATAAACTAGAAAAAGAAAATAGAAGCATTGTACTATTTATGGGGCATTACGCCAGTTGGGAATGGATTTTTATTTTGCAAACCCAAATACAACATAAAGGATATGCCGTATATAAACAATTAAGCAACAGGTATTTCGATAAACTTGTTAAGCGCATTAGAGCCAAATATAACAGCTATTTAATTACTACAAAAGAAACCTTTGCTACCTTAATAGAAGCAAAACGAAATAACGAACTAACACTTAACGGTTTTGCGTTTGACCAATCTCCTAAACTAAATAAAGCCGTGTATTGGCAAGATTTTATGGGCATACACGTACCAGTACATGTAGGTGGTGAAATATTAGCAAAACGTCTTGATATGGCAACCACATTAGTAAAAGTAAAAAAAGTAAAACGCGGCTATTACGAAGCTACATTTTATGATATTATTAGAAATGTAAATGATTATAAAGATTTTGATATTACCAAAATGGCTTTAAAGCGAGTGGAAGAACAAATTCGAGAAGCTCCAGAGTTTTATCTATGGACACATAAACGTTGGAAACACAGAGATAAGGCCCCCTTATAATTATGCTGTTTTGCTCGTGAACCTTAAAATAAGATAACCTACAATACCTGCTGTTAAAGAACCTATTATAATGCCTACTTTTGCGGAATTCATACTAATTAGGTCTGTGGCAAATGCAAGATTGTCTATAAAAATAGACATGGTAAACCCAACACCAGCAATACTTGCAATACCAACAATTTGAGAAAACTTAACCTTAGATGGTAATTCTGTAATACCGGTTTTTACACCGATATAAGAGAATAACGTTACCCCAATAAGTTTTCCTAAAAACAAGCTTATGGCAATATTTGCCATTAAAGCAAAATTAAAATTGTAATTGGTACTAATTACTACACCAGCATTGGCAAATGCAAATACAGGTAAAATAAAATAAGCGGTTAAACTATGTAGTTCGTGCTCTAAATGTTGCAAAGGCGAACGCACCTTAAATGTTAAATCGTCTATATGGTCTATATGGTTTATTTCTTCTTCGGTTAATAAACGTTTAGGACTTTTTTTTGAAGTATTAGCTATTACATTTGAAATCGATTCTAAGTTTACAGTAAAAAACTCCATATCTATTTTACGCTTAATGGGAATTGTAAATGCTAATAATACTCCCGCAATTGTAGGGTGTATACCAGATTTTAAAAATAAAAACCATACTATTACCGCTAATACCAACCCAACTCCTAAAGAATATCGCCATTTGTAATTTAAAATAGCTAAAACCCCTATAATAGCTAAACCTATAAGAATAAACATCCAATTAATATTAGAACTGTAAAAGATAGCTATAACTAAAACTGCCGCAATATCGTCTATAATAGCAAAAGCCGTTAAGAATATTTTTAAACTTAAAGGCACTCGTTTTCCTAAAGTTCCCAAGATAGCTAATGCAAATGCAATATCGGTCGCCATGGGTATGCCCCAAGCCTTAGTTGTAGATGGATCTTGATTTAACATTAAAAACAACATAACCGGTACAAAAACGCCACCCAATGCTGCCACTAGCGGAAAAGCTGCTTTTTTTAGTGTATTAATCTCCCCTATTAGCAGTTCTCTTTTTAGTTCTAAGCCAATCAAGAAAAAGAAAATTGCCATTAACCCATCGTTTATCCAAAGAATTAATGGTTTTTTCAGTTCAAAACCTTCAGAAGAAATACCAATTTTATATTGCAACAAACTTTCATAAGACGCACCGTAGGATGAGTTTGCCCAAACCAATGCTATAATGGTAGCACCAAATAAAAGCACACCTGCTAAACTCTCTAGCTTGATAAATTTTTGAAATGGTGTAAGTAGTATTTGTTTGAGCATTGTGTAGCGGTTTAACTATTAGCTAAGGTACTAATTTCGTTAATAAACTTATCGGCCAAGGCATTGGCTTCTTGTTGGGATTTTGCTTCGGTATAAATTCTAATAATGGGTTCGGTATTACTTTTCCTTAAATGTACCCAACTTTCTGGGAAATCAATTTTAACACCATCAATCGTAGTTAATTGCTCGTTTTGGTAGCGGTCTTCCATAGTCTTTAAAATACCATCTACATCCAAACCCGGTGTTAACTCTATTTTCTTTTTACTCATAAAATAGTTAGGGTATGTTTTTCTAAGTGCGCTAACGCTCATACCTTTTTCCGCCAACAAACTTAAAAACAAAGCAATTCCTACTAATGCATCACGTCCGTAATGTAATTCAGGATAAATAATGCCTCCGTTACCTTCACCACCAATAACCACTTTATTTTTTTTCATGAGTTTCACCACATTCACTTCGCCTACTGCTGATGCTTCATACATACCACCATGTTTTTCGGTAATATCGCGTAAGGCACGTGTAGAACTCATATTACTTACTGTGTTTCCTGAGGTATGGCTCAATACATAATCTGCACAAGCTACCAAGGTGTATTCTTCGCCAAACATTTCGCCATTTTCATCCATAAAAGCTAAACGATCAACATCAGGATCTACTACAATACCAAAATCTGCATTGTGTTTTTTTACAGCTTCAGATAAATCGATTAAATGTTCTTTTAAAGGTTCTGGATTATGTGGAAAATGGCCATTTGGTTCACAGTACAACTTTACAACCTCTACTCCTAAGCGTTCTAATAACAGGGGAATAACAATACCACCTGTAGAGTTTACACCGTCTACCACCACTTTAAAACGTTCTGCTTCAATTGCTTTAACATTAACCAAGGGCAAATCTAAAACTTCAATAATATGTAAATCAAAATACGCCTTGTTTTTAGTAATTTTTCCCAAGCTATCTACATCTGCAAACGCAATGGTGTTACTTTCTGCGAGTTCTAATATTTTTTCACCCTCTACAGCATCTAAAAACTCCCCTTTTTCATTTAAAAGTTTTAAAGCGTTCCATTGTTTTGGGTTATGGCTAGCCGTTAGTATTATACCACCATCGGCATGCTCCATAGGTACAGCTACTTCAACCGTTGGGGTTGTAGACAAGCCTAAATCTATTACATGAATGCCTTGCCCTACCAAAGTTTGCATTACCAAACTCTGAATCATCTTTCCAGAAATTCGTGCATCTCTCCCCACTACAACTTTATAATTTTCCTTTTTTCGGTTTTGTTTTAACCAAGCACCATAAGCCGCAGCGAACTTTACAGCATCAATTGGCGTTAGGTTTTCACCCACGTTACCTCCTATGGTTCCTCTAATACCTGAAATAGATTTTATAAGTGTCATGTCGTTTTTTTAAATTTTAAGCACAAATATAACAGTTTCAAAATTGTATTTCTTAAACTGGAATTTGTAAATTTCACGAATGAACTACTTAGCCCATATTTATCTCTCTGGAGAAAACGATTTAATAACTATTGGAAATTTTATAGCAGATGGCATAAAAGGAAACAGATACAAAACATACGAACCAGAAATACAAATTGGTATTCTTTTGCATAGGCATATAGATACATTTACCGATGCACACAAAACGGTGAGGCAAAGTACAAAAAGGCTACACGCAAAATACAGTCATTACTCCGGTGTGATTGTTGATATTTTGTACGACCATTTTCTGGCAAAAAACTGGGAAAAATACAGCCCTATTTCTTTAGAGAATTACGTTGAAAAATTTTATACTTCACTTAATAATAATTTTGAAATTTTACCGTTGCGCATTCAAAAAATGCTGCCCTATATGATGACCGATAATTGGTTATTAACCTACGCTTCTATTGATGGTATTGCAAAGGTTTTGGCTGGTATGAACAAACGAACCAAAAACAGGTCTGGCATGAACGAAGCCGTAAAAGAGCTTGAGGAGTTTTACACAGAGTTTGAAACCGAATTCACTATTTTTTTTGACGAACTTATTGAGTTTTCTAATAAAAAACTCGGTGAATTGAAAAATGAACTAATACCCTAAACAGCATTTTTTTTAGATAAATTAAAACAAACTTAACCAATAATCGATAAGAGTATTATTGTATCGGTTTTTAACGAGTATATTTCTGTAAATGAATGATATTTGATACTTTAGATTTTTAGAGCCTCAATCTCTTTTTAATGAAACTAAAAAAACCAATAAAAATTACGCTTGGAATTGTTATCTTTTTAACACTTCCTAGCATCTTGTTTTTTAGTTTCCTATACTTTAAACATCACCAAAACTTACCCAATGGCACTGAAGGTAAAGCTGCCGACGATTTAGCTACAAAAATGCTAATTGCCCTAAATTACGAAGCCTATACAAGTACAGATTATATTGAGTGGACCTTTAAAAAAAGGCGTCATTATAAGTGGAAAAAAACAGATAACATATGTGAAGTATACTGGAAAGACTACAAGATAAAACTAGACTTAAAAGATTACGCCGAAAGTAAAGCCTATGTACACGGGTTTATTATTGAAGGGGAAATGGGTGAAGATTTAGTTGAAGATGCCAATAATTACTTTAAAAACGATATATTTTGGTTGGTAGCACCGTTTCAGGTTTTTGATGAGGGTGTATCCAGAAAACTCGTAACACTTTCAGGCAACAACAAAGCGCTTCTTGTAACCTATAAAAATAACGATGCCTATTTGTGGCATTTTGATGCCACTGGCAAACCTACTAGTTTTAATATGTGGGATTCTAAAACCCCAATTAAAGGATTAAAAGCTTCATGGAACGACTGGCAAATTGCAGAAACAGGGGTAAAACTCCCCACATTCCATAAAATCCTGTATTTTGGTATTGAAATATCTGATATAAAAACAGATTAAAATAGTTCGCACCCTAAAAAAAGTACTTTATTTAACGCTTTTATAACAGCATCCCTACTTTATTTTTAATCTCAAAAAACGTAACTTCGCAACTTTGCCTTTTAAAAAGGCAAATTATGAGTTGCTATGACTGAATTTGAAGAAAAAATTGAAGTAAAAGGTGCCAGAGTGCACAATTTAAAAAATATTGATGTTTCCATTCCTAGAGAGAAGCTAGTTGTAATTACTGGACTTTCAGGAAGTGGAAAATCCTCTTTAGCCTTCGATACCATTTATGCAGAAGGCCAACGTCGCTATATAGAAACGTTTTCGGCTTATGCGCGTCAATTTTTAGGAGGTTTAGAACGTCCTGATGTCGATAAAATTGATGGCTTATCACCCGTTATTGCCATAGAACAAAAAACAACTAGCAAATCCCCACGTTCTACCGTAGGCACCATTACAGAAATATACGATTTTTTACGCTTATTATTTGCACGTGCAAGCGACGCCTACAGTTATAATACTGGCGATAAAATGGTAAGCTACAGCGATGAGCAAATTAAAGCGCTTATCTTAAAGGATTTTAAGGGGAAACGTATTAATATTTTAGCACCCGTAGTACGTTCTAGAAAAGGGCACTACCGCGAACTGTTCGAACAAATAGCAAAACAAGGATTTGTTAAGGTAAGAACCGACGGCGAGATTAAAGACTTGGTGAAAGGCATGAAGCTAGATCGTTATAAAACCCACGATATAGAAATTGTTATAGACCGTTTGGTGGTGAATGAAGATGTAGATAACGCTAAAAGACTGTCTGAGAGCATTAATACTGCCATGTATCATGGTGATGATGTTTTAATGGTAATAGACCAAGATACGCAAGAAGCACGTTATTTTAGTAGAAGCTTAATGTGTCCATCCTCAGGGATTTCCTATCCAAATCCAGAACCCAACAACTTTTCATTCAATTCACCCAAGGGCGCCTGCGCTAACTGCAATGGTATTGGTGAACTTTACCAAGTTAATGTAAACAAGATAATTCCAGACGATACATTATCTATTAAAAATGGTGCTTTAGCCCCACATGGTCCAGAAAAGAAAAGTTGGATTTTTAAACAATTTGAAACTATAGCACAACGCTATAATTTTAAACTAACCGATGCCTTTAAGGACATTCCAGAACAAGCCAAACAAGTTATTCTTTATGGAGGTAACGAAAAATTTTCTGTTGAAAGTAAAACACTTGGCGTAACTCGCGATTATAAAATAGATTTTGAAGGTGTTGCCAATTTTATAGAAAACCAATATAAAACCGCCGATTCTACATCGTTAAAGCGTTGGGCTAAAGAGTATATGGATAAAATTAAATGTCCTGTATGCGAAGGTTCAAGGTTAAAAAAGGAATCGTTATACTTTAAAATAAATAACAAAAACATCGCAGAACTTGCTAATACCGATATAGTTGAACTAGCAAAATGGTTTAGCGATCTGCACAACCACCTTTCTAGTACGCAATTAAAAATTGCTGAAGAAATTCTAAAGGAAATAAAGGCACGATTACAATTTTTATTGGATGTAGGTTTAGATTATTTAGCATTAAATAGAAGTTCTAAATCACTTTCGGGTGGCGAAGCACAACGCATAAGGCTGGCTACCCAAATTGGCTCACAACTTGTAGGAGTACTTTATATTTTAGACGAACCCAGTATTGGCTTGCACCAACGCGATAACGAAAAATTAATTAATTCTCTAGTCTCCCTTAGAGATATTGGTAATTCTGTAATTGTTGTTGAACACGACAAAGATATGATAGAGCGTGCCGATTATGTTATAGACATAGGCCCTAAAGCAGGTAAACATGGTGGAGAAATAATTAGTATTGGCAGCCCAGACGAACTAAAGACACACAATACGCTTACCGCCGATTATTTAAATGGCGCCAAAGCTATTGAAATACCTAAAAAACGTCGTGAAGGAAATGGCAAATTTCTAGAACTCAAAGGCTGTACAGGAAACAACCTTAAAAACGTTTCTGTAAAATTTCCTCTGGGAAAAATGATTGGCGTTACTGGTGTTTCTGGAAGCGGAAAATCTACATTAATTAACGAAACCTTATACCCTATTTTAAATGCCTATTATTTTAATGGTGTTAAAAAACCGATGCCCTACAAAAGCATTAAGGGACTGGAACATATTGATAAGGTTATAGACATTAACCAATCTCCAATTGGAAGAACACCACGAAGCAATCCTGCAACCTACACCAAAACCTTTGATGAAATTAGAAGCCTATTTGCTAAAGTACCAGAGGCAATGATAAGAGGTTATAAAGCTGGCAGGTTTAGTTTTAACGTAACTGGAGGTCGCTGCGAAACCTGTAAGGGTGGCGGTTTACGTGTTATTGAAATGAATTTTTTGCCCGATGTATATGTAGAATGCGAAACATGCCAAGGTAAACGCTTTAACAGAGAAACCCTAGAAATTAGGTACAAAGGAAAAAACATAAGCGATGTGTTGAACATGACCATTAATGAAGCTGTTGGTTTTTTTGAGCACATACCTAAAATCTATAAAAAACTTAAAACCATCCAAGATGTTGGTTTAGGATATATTACACTTGGGCAACAAAGTACCACGCTTTCTGGAGGAGAGGCACAACGTATTAAGCTAGCTACAGAACTAAGCAAACGAGATACAGGAAACACCTTCTATATTTTAGATGAGCCCACAACAGGATTGCATTTCGAGGATATTCGTGTATTAATGTTGGTACTAAATAAACTTGTAAATAAAGGCAATACGGTATTAATTATAGAGCACAATTTAGATGTTATTAAAACAGTAGATCATATTATTGATATTGGTTACGAAGGCGGTAAAGGTGGCGGACAAATTGTTGTAGAGGGTACGCCAGAAGCAATTATTAAACACAAAAAAAGTTACACAGCTAAGTTTTTGAAAAAAGAATTACATTAACAGGCTTAAATTACAATATATAGACATAAAACAAATGAGAAAAGAACAACGAAATAAAGGGTGGAACGAAATAAAAACAAACGACTCATGGGCCATATTTAAAATTATGGGAGAGTTTGTTTCTGGATTCGAAAAAATGAGCAAAATAGGCCCATGCGTATCTATATTTGGATCTGCAAGAACAAAGCCAGATGACAAATATTACGAACTAACGGTAAAAGTGGCACAAAAAATAGTAGAATCTGGTTATGGCGTTATTACTGGTGGTGGACCAGGAATTATGGAAGCAGGCAACAAAGGTGCACATTTAGGAGGCGGCACTTCTGTTGGTTTAAATATAGATTTACCTTTTGAACAACACGATAACCCCTATATTGACTCTGATAAAAGTTTAGATTTCGATTATTTCTTTGTACGAAAAGTAATGTTTGTTAAATATTCACAAGGTTTTGTAGTAATGCCTGGTGGTTTTGGTACTTTAGACGAGTTGTTTGAAGCTATGACACTAATACAAACACATAAAATAGAAAAATTTCCAATAATTCTTGTAGGGAAAAGCTTTTGGGGCGGACTAATAGATTGGGTAAAATCTACGTTATTAGAAAATGGTAATATCAGTCCTAAAGACATGGATTTAATTCATTTGGTAGACACTGAAGATGAGGTAATTTCAATCTTAGACGCATTTTACCAAGAATCAACATTAACTCCAAACTTCTAATTTGTACCACATATCTAATAACCAAGGATTAAATGTTATAATTCATTATATTACAGCGCCTTAAAACAAATCTTGTAAACTAAAAGTATAATTTGAAGTTCAGTTTTTTAACTTACTTATCACTATTAACCTGCGTTTTATTAGGTTATGGTCAAAACAATATCCACATTAAAGCCAAATTTAATGTGGAGAATCAGCGTATTGACATTAACCAAACCATAACGTATAAAAACACTTCAAAAGACACGCTAAAAACCATCTATCTTAATGACTGGAATAATAGTTACGCTACAAAAAAAACAGATTTAGCAAAACGATTAGCCGATGAATATGTTAATAGATTTCATTTAGCAAAAAGCGAAGAGCGAGGCTATTCTGCCGTAACCTCTATAATTCAAGATAAGGACACTATACCGTTTACGAGATTAAAACATCAAATAGATATTATTGAAGTAGAGCTTTTAAAACCTTTATTACCTAACGAGACCTACACCATAAAACTTAATTATATTGTTAAAATCCCTAGTAATACATTTACTAGCTATGGTTATACTAAAGAAAACAATTTCAATTTAAGATATTGGTATATTACACCTGCTGTTTATGATACTGAATGGCAATACTTTAGCAATAAAAATTTAAACGATTTATTTATACCAAAATCTGATATAACACTAGAGTTAACCTATCCTAAAAACTACACATTAACATCAGAATTAAACGTTGTAGAATCCTTAGAAAACAATGGAGTTAATACTACTGTTTTACAAGGAAAAGACCGTAATAGCAATAAGTTATACCTAAGTAAAGCCTCTAAATTCAAATCTATAAAAAATGATAAAATAGAGTTGGTTTCAGATTTATATGACAATAACTTACAAGTTGTAGATAAAGTGCTAATTAACGACAAGATTATGAATTACATTTTTGATAATCTTGGGCCTTATCCTCATGAAAAATTACTGCTTACTGAAATTGATAATGCTAACGACCCTGTATATGGCTTAACATCACTTCCCAAGTTTTTACAACCATTTCCAGATACTTTTGAATACGAAATGCGCTTACTAAAAGTGGCTTTACGTAATTATTTAGAAAATACCTTAATGGTAAATCCAAGAACAGACCATTGGTTGTTGGACGGTATTCAAATTTATTTTCTAATGAAATATGTGGAAGACCATTACCCGAATACAAAATTTTTAGGAAAACTAGCTGATATTTGGGGAATTAGATCTTTTCACGCTGCAGATTTGCACTATAACGAAAAGTATAACCTCGCCTATATGAATATGGCAAGAACCAACAGGGACCAACCATTAGCAATGCAAAAAGATTCTTTGCTTAAATTTAATAGCAACATTGCTAACAAATATAAGGCTGGTATTGGTTTAAAATACCTAGACGATTTTATTAATCATGATGTTTTCGAAGATGCTATTAAGCCGTTTTTAAAGGAAAACAGTTTGAAACACACTTCTTCTGAAGATTTTGAAACATTCTTAAAATCTAGAACAGAAAAAGATATCGATTGGTTTTTTGAAGATTACATTAAAACCAGAAAAAAAATTGATTTTAAAATAAAAGATGTTGAAAAAACCGAAGACTCCATTACACTAACCATTAAAAATAAGCGGCACAACAATATGCCTGTATCGTTATACACCTTAAGTAACGATAGTGTTATTTCTAAATATTGGATAGAAAATATTGGTAGCGAAAAAACCTTGACCATACCTAGAAACGAAGCTGATAAACTGGTGCTAAACTACAATAATGCCGCTCCAGAATTTAATCTTCGTGATAACTGGAAATCACTTAAAGGTTTCTTTTTTAACAACAAACCATTACAATTTAGGCTGTTTAAAGATGTGGAAGACCCTTACTACAATCAAGTATTCTTTATGCCCATTATAGAATTTAATAATATATACGATGGATTAAATTTAGGAATGAAGGTATATAATGGCACCTTACTAAGACGAAATTTAAAGTACAAAATACAACCACAATATTCACTTGGCTCTAAATCTATTACTGGAGCAGTATCTGCTTTAATGACGCATAATATTGAAAACAGTAACTTATACGCCATAACCTACGGAGCAAGCTTTGGGTACAACTCCTATGCCGAAGATTTATTTGTAAGGCGCATAATTCCTTCGGTTTCGTTTTTCTTTAGAGAAGATAACGATTTTAGGTCTAACAAAAGAAAACTACTGCGGTTTAGGTTTTTAGATTTTAATAGAGATAGAGACCCGTTAAACCCCAACAGCAGCGACGAACCCAACTACAGCGTATTTAATGCCAGATATATTCACTCTAACGATAATTTAATTAACTACAGTAAATGGTATACCGATTTTCAATTAGCTAGAACTTTTAGTAAAGTATCCTTTAACTATGAATTCAGGAAACTATTTGAAAGTAATAGGCAGCTAAACGTTAGGTTTTTTACAGGAATATTTCTAGAAAACAATAACGATTTAGGCTCTAACTACTTTAGTTTTGCATTAGACCGACCAACAGACTACCTCTTTGAGTACAACTACCTAGGGCGTTCTGAAGCTTCAGGTATTTTTAGCCAACAATTTATAGAAGCAGAAGGTGGCTTTAAATCAAAACTAGAAGTACCTTTTGCTAACCAATGGATGAGCACCGCAAATGTAAGCACCACACTTTGGAAATATGTTTTGGCCTATGGTGATTTTGGGCTAGTGAAAAATAAATTTAACAATCCTAAATTTGTTTACGATTCTGGTATTCGTATAAATTTGGTAACCGATTATTTTGAGATTTACTTTCCTATTTACTCCAACCTAGGTTGGGAAATAGCTCAACCCAGTTACGATCAGAAAATACGTTTTAAATTCACTGTAGATCCAGAATCGCTTTTAGGATTATTTAGAAGGCGCTGGTATTAAATTATTGTTATATTTAATATTGTTTTATTAATAATAATTTAAAAAAAATAGCTTATTATCTACATTATTATATTTTTCACATATTTTTAAGAAATAATTTAATTGTAAAACTCCTTTAAATTCCTTAATTTTGCATGCGTTCTTAACTAACTTAACTCATGCAATCACTAACCGATTTGAAAGACAACATATCATTTGACGATTTTAAAGCCGAAGTTTTAAACGATTATAAAATAGCTGTTCAGAGTCGGGAATGTAGTTTGTTGGGTAGACGTGAGGTGCTCACCGGAAAAGCAAAATTTGGAATTTTTGGAGATGGTAAAGAAGTACCGCAATTAGCAATGGCTAAAGCTTTTAAGAAAGGCGATTGGCGCTCTGGCTATTACAGAGATCAAACTTTTATGATGGCTATTGGTGAGCTTACCGTAGAACAGTTCTTCGCAGGGTTATATGCCAATACAAACTTAGAGTTAGAACCCATGTCTGCCGGTCGCCAAATGGGTGGTCACTTCGTAACGCACAGTATTGACGAAAATGGCAATTGGAAAGATTTAACCAAACAATACAATTCTAGTGCAGACATCTCTCCTACTGCAGGACAAATGCCACGCCTTTTAGGTTTAGCGCAAGCTTCAAAAGTATTTAAGGAACTTAAGGATATTAATGCCAAAAGGTTATCAGTAAATGGTAATGAGGTAGCCTGGGGCACAATAGGTAATGCAAGTACTAGCGAAGGTTTATTTTTTGAGACCATTAATGCTGCCGGTGTACTACAAGTACCAATGGTTACCAGTATATGGGATGACGAATATGGTATTTCCGTTCATGCAAAATATCAAACCACAAAAGAAAATATTTCTGAAATCCTAAAAGGGTTTCAAAGAGATAAAACACATAAAGGGTTTGAAATTCTGCGTGTTAAAGGTTGGGATTATGCCAATTTAATTGAAACTTACCAAGAGGCAAGCATTATTGCACGAGAAGAACATGTGCCCGTATTAATTCATGTTACAGAATTAACACAACCCCAAGGACATTCTACTTCTGGTTCTCACGAACGCTATAAAAGTGGCGAACGTTTACAATGGGAATCTGCCAACGATTGCAACAAGAAAATGCGGGAGTGGATTATTGAAAGCGGTATAGCAACTAACGAAACGTTAACCGATATAGAGCGCACCATTAAACGTGAGGTAAAACAAAGCAAAACAAAAGCGTGGAACACCTTTTTAGCACCAATAAAAAAAGAGCAGAAAGAAATAATTGACCTGCTAGAAAAATTAGCAAAAACTAATACTAATGGCGTTTTTATATCTAAACTTAAAGATACGCTTGCAGCAATAAACGAGCCTACACGCAAGGATATTTTATCTAACGCCAGAAAAGCAATACGCTATACTATTGGTGAGACTTCAGAGGAAAGTACAAAACTTAAGAAGTGGATAAATAAAAATATAAAAGAACAGCAACCTGAGTTTAGCTCGCATTTATTCTGCGAAACAGATAGGTCTGCCTTAAACGTATCGGAAGTAAAACCAATTTTTGATGATGCTTCTGAACTAGTGGATGGCAGGATTATTATCCGTGATAATTTTGATACTATTTTTAATAAATATCCCGAAACTTTAATATTTGGCGAAGACACAGGAAACATTGGTGATGTAAACCAAGGGTTAGAAGGCCTTCAGGCAAAATACGGGGAATTACGTGTGGCCGATACCGGTATACGAGAAGCCACAATTATTGGACAAGGCATTGGTATGGCGCTAAGAGGCTTACGCCCTATTGCAGAAATTCAATATTTAGATTATGTTCTGTACGCATTACACGTAATTAGCGACGACCTAGCCACACTACATTACAGAACCAAAGGTAGGCAAAAAGCACCATTAATAATAAGAACCCGAGGGCATCGTTTAGAAGGAATTTGGCATTCTGGTTCCCAAATGGGAGGTTTATTAAACTTAATACGCGGTGTTTTGGTTTTAGTACCAAGAAACATGACCAAAGCTGCTGGATTTTACAACACACTTTTAGAAGGCGACGATCCTGCATTGGTTGTAGAATGCTTAAATGGTTATCGTTTAAAAGAAAGACGACCAAATAATATGGGCAACTTTAAAACACCCATTGGTGTAGTAGAAACCCTAAAAGAAGGCACAGATATTACTTTAGTGTCTTACGGTTCTACATTACGTTTGGTAGAACAGGCAGTTAAAGAGCTTTTATCTGTGGGTATAGATGCAGAGGTTATCGATATACAGTCTTTAATTCCTTTTGATATTCATCATGATATTGTAAAAAGTATAGCCAAAACCAACCGTGTTATGGTAATAGATGAAGATGTACCAGGTGGTGCTTCAGCTTATATTTTAGACAAAATTTTAAACACTCAAAATGCGTTTCAGTATTTAGATGGTAGCCCAAAAACCTTATCAGCAAAACCACATCGTCCTGCCTATGGAAATGATGGAGACTATTTTTCCAAACCATCTGTTGAAGATATTTTTGAAGCCGTTTATGAGGTTATGCACGAATTGAGTCCTAGTAATTTTCCAAAATTGCGATAATAGTACTGTAAGCATAATAACATCAAGAATCTTTTTCAAATATTGCAAAGTGCAACGTATAGTCAATTTTGCACTCTTAAATGCTCTGTTTATCTTTAGCACAAACAGAAAAAAATATGAAAGCCGTAAACCTTCCAGAAATAAAAAAAGAACTTAACACGCTTTCCAGTACCGAATTACAACAACTCTGTTTACGGTTAGCACGATTTAAAAAAGAGAATAAAGAACTGTTAACTTATCTTTTGTTTGAATCGCATAACGAAAGCGGCTACATAGCTACTGTAAAAGCTTTTATAGACGAGGAGTTTGAAGTGATTAACACCAATAATTTTTACTACATAAAAAAAAGTATTCGTAAAATACTACGCAATGTAAAAAAGTTTATTCGTTACTCACAACAAAAGGAAACCGAGGTAGAACTTCTACTCTATTTTTGTGAAAAACTTAAGGTATTTTCACCTAGCATAAAACGAAGCACACAGCTACAAAATATGTACAATAGGCAGATACTTTTAGCTAAAAAAACTATAGCTAAACTACATGAAGACTTGCAATACGATTATAATGTAATGCTCGAAGATTTAGAGTGATTTTTCAAACATTAGGCTACAACTTATAATATAAATTTGATTTGTAAAAATATTCAACTAAGTTTGTTTAATTTACGATATACAATGACTTTAAATAAGCAGCTCTAAAAATAAAATAATTTTATATCCTTAAAAGTTAATGGTATTTTAAAGACGTTAAAAACTTAATGGTAATTATGGAAAATCTATTTTTAAAAAAAGTAAAAGAATCAGTAAAACATTGGTACTTAGTACTTATTGTTGGAATACTATTAATTAGCACAGGAATTTGGACATTTACGCACCCTAAAGAGTCTTATGTGGCCTTAGGCTTCATTTTTAGCATTTCTTTTCTATGTACTGGAATATTGGAACTACTCTTTGCTTTTTTAAACCGTAATGAAATTGAAAATTGGATATGGATTTTAATATTAGGTGCTTTAAACACTCTGGTAGGATTTATGCTAATTTCTAATACAGCAATTTCAATATTAGGTTTATCGCTATATGTTGGTTTTGTAATAATGTTCCGTTCATTATGGGCCGTTGCTACATCTATAGATTTAAAGAACTACGGTGTAAAAGGATGGGTAAATTTAATGCTCGTAGGTGTTTTAGGAGTTGTATTTTCGTTTATACTAATTAGAAATCCCGCTTTAGCAGGTATGACACTTGTTTTTTGGACTGGTATTGCCTTTTTGCTTAGTGGTATTTTTAATACATATCTAGCTTTTAAAATGAAAAATTTACACAATAAATGGGATAGCATTTCCTTTAAAAACGAATAAATACAGTAGTATAACTAACCATTTTAAATATATATTAATTTATACAACACACTAAGTACTATTATCATTTAAGCTTTCGTCATTTTGATACAATACATCCTAATAATTTACGCTATAATATTGATAATTGTTTGTGCCAAAATTATTATTAATACAACTACGCCAAGTAAAGGTCTTGCATATTTATTACTAGTAATCTCTTTTCCTGTTGTAGGTATAATTATATATTTAAGTATAGGGCTGAATTACAGAAAAAGAAAATTATATCAAAAAAAGATTGATATAGATGAAAAAGCATTCCCCGAAATTGAAGAGAAAAGACAATTATACTCTAAAGAAATTTTATTAAAATACAAGGATAAATTAAACAGCTTTCTTCCTTTAATAACTGCTTTAAAAGAAAAAAGTATTATATCTGATAATAATAACGTACAATTACTTATTAATGGTGAACAAAAATTCCCATCAGTTATCGATAGTCTTAAAAAAGCCAAACACCATATTCACATACAATATTATATTTATGAAAATGATGAGATTGGTAATCAAATAGCCGATATACTTATTGCCAAGGTAAAAGAAGGAGTTAAAGTAAAGTTTATTTATGATGATTTTGGAAGTAAAAGTATACGCAACAAATTTACAGCTAGACTTAAGAAAGCAGGTGTAGAAGCGTATCCTTTTTACAAAATTAATTTCATTCAGTTTGCTAATAGAATTAATTATCGCAATCATAGAAAAATAATTGTAATAGACGGTATAGTAGGATATGTAGGAGGCATTAACGTTTCTGACAAATACATTAATACCCAACAACATAAATTATTTTGGAGAGATACGCACATAAAAATAGTAGGAACATCGGTATTAAATTTACAATTCACTTTTTTAACAGATTGGAACTTTTGTTCTAAGCAGAACATTGGATTTTCTAATGAATATTTTCCAATTACCAAGGAAAAAAACTATGGAAACCAATTAGTGCAAGTCATAGCTAGTGGTCCAGATTCTGATTATCCAAGCATTTTGTATTCTCTTATTCAAACCATATTATTAGCTAAAAAAGAACTATTAATTACAACTCCATATCTAATACCCAATAGTTCTTTTATTGATGCATTAAAAATTGCTGCATTAAGCGGTGTTAATATAAAATTGTTACTACCTGGTGTTTCAGATTCATTTATTGTAAATACAACTTCACAATCATTTTATCAAGAATTATTAGAGGCTGGCGTTAAAATATTTAAGTACAATAAAGGATTTGTACATGCAAAAACTTTAGTTTGTGATGAGGAAATTTTAGTTGTAGGAACCGCAAATTTAGATATTAGAAGTTTTGAACTTAATTTTGAGATTAATGCGATTACCTATGATGCAAAAACCGCAAAACAATTAGCAAACCAATTTAATGAGGATTTAAAAGAATCGGAACAAATTAAACTATCAACATGGAACAAAAGGCCTGTATATATTAAATTTACAGAAAAAGTATTACGTTTATTTTCTTCATTAATGTAATAATACTAAAATAACTTACTTAAATTAATTGGTAAAAAAAACGCCCTATTTACATAGAGCGCCTTCCTTTTCATAGCAGTTTTTCCCTAATTATTTAGGCATCACTACCGAATTAATTACATGAATAACACCATTACTTCCCATTACATCAGTCATTATTATTTCACTGTAATTACCATTTTGGTCTTTCAACCATATTTTGCCATCTTTTTGCTGTACGGTTAGCTCCTGTCCGTTTAAAGTTTTTAGCGTTACCATACCTTTATTTTTATCTAAGGCAGCAACTACTGCCTCTGCATCTAGTTTTCCAGATACTACGTGGTATGTTAGTATATTGGTTAACGCCTTTTTATTTTCTGGTTTTAATAAGGAGTTTAAAGTATCGGCATCAATTTTTCCGAAAGCACTATTATTTGGTGCAAATACTGTAAATGGCCCATCTCCTTGTAAAGCGCCAACTAAATCTGCAGCTTTTAATGCTGCTACTAGTGTTGAGAAATCTTCGTTTCCAACGGCAACATCAACAATTGTTTTTTGGGCTGAAACCATTTGGCTTGCAGTTAAAGCTACTACTGTGGTTAAGATAAATACAAACTTTTTCATAATAATTCTATTTTTTTGGTTAAACTAAATGGCACTTTTTTTCGTTTTTCAAAGTGCTTTCATTTATATTTACACAGGTTTGTTTGCTATGGATGAACCATACCGTTTTTTTTGGGAAATCTTTAACATTTATGCGCGACAATAAGGCACTCATTTATAATCTAAAAAATAAGGATGAAGCTGCCCTATCCCAACTTTATGATGCATATGCACCTGCAATTTATGGTGTTATCCTTAGAATTTGTAAAGACGAACAAGAAGCACAAAATTTACTACAGGATACATTTTTAACTATTTGGGATAAATCGCACCAGTACAACCCAGATAAAGGCAGGTTTTATACTTGGGCCTATAGAATTGCCAAAAATAAAACATTAAATTTTTTGCGCTCTAAAAAAACACTCATCCAAACCGAAGATTTAAGTGTATATAAGGATAGAGAAGACACAGTTATAACAGATACCAAGTATTTGCAACTTAAAGGATGCTTAAAACAACTAGAACCGCATCACCAAAAAGCTTTAGAACTTGTTTATTTTAATGGTTTAACACATCGAGAAGCACACAAGGAAATGAATGTGCCACTGGGAACATTTAAATCTTACATAAAACAAGCCTTAAAAAAATTAAAGCTAAATTATGATAAAGCACTTGTATGGTTATCTATTTTAATTGAAGTAATACGATGATGAATAAGGCCTACATACTAGAAAACGGAATAATAGAGCTATATCTATTAGGCGAACTTGGTGCCCAAGAAGAGTTGGCTTTAGAACGTTTATTGGCTAAAGATGATGATTTAAAAGTACATTTTAAGAGTATTGAATCTAATTTTGAAGCTATGGCTTTAGACAATGCCATAGCACCACCTAAGATTGTAAAAGCGCATGTATTAAATAGTATAAGAAGCACTAATAATGTAATGCCTTTGCCAACTGCCCCTCCTTTAAAACGTTACTTGGGTATTGTGGCTAGTATTGCAGCTATACTAATTGTAGGCAGCATTTGGATGTATTCTCAACTAAACGAAACAAAACAGCAGTTAAAAATTGCCAAGGATACTAACGATTTGCTTTTAAAAGATATAATAGATTTACAAGAAAACTTAAAAAGTGCCACAACTTGGTTAGATGTGCTAAATTCGCCTAATACTAAGCAATATATATTAAAAGGCAATACATTATCGCCTAGTGCACGGGTAGTAAGTTATGTAAACCACGAATACAAAAAGGTAATTATAAATACTGTAGATTTACCCAAACTAGATGAAGCGCACGATTACCAAATGTGGGCAGATGTTGATGGCGAGATGATAGATATGGGAGTAATTAACAAAAATTCGCAATTAGTAGCAATGAATTATATTGAAGATGCAGCATCTTTAAACATTACCATAGAACCTTCAGGAGGAAGCGACCACCCTACAGTATCCCGACTCATTACCAATATTTACTTATAGGTGATGTTAAAAGAGCAGTCACTATTTATCCAAACAAATCTTCTAGGGCAGGCTCTAAGTGATGAAACTCAAACTTAAAATTTTTACTTTCTATTTTTTTAGAACTTACGCGCTGACTTTCAAATAATATAATATGCATTTCACCTAAAACTAATTTCATAATAAATTTAGGAATATTAGGTAAAAACAAAGGTTTCCTTAATACTTTAGCAACTGTTTTTGTAAGTTCGTTATTAGTTAAAGGATTTGGTGCAACACCGTTGTAAACACCATCTAACCTGTTTTCTAAAACATACAGGAAGGCTTTTGCCAAATCATCTATATGAATCCACGATTGCCATTGCTTACCACTACCAAAAGCAGCACCAACACCAAACTTTATGGGTTTTGCTATTTCTTTAAGGGCACCACCTTTGGCCGATAATACCAAACCTATTCTAACTTTAGATACAGCAATATTTAGTTTAGAAAAACCATCTACCGCTTGTTCCCAAGCTTGTACAACCTTGCCCAAAAAAGAATCGCTTACAACCTTATGCGTTTGGTCGTAATAATTAGTTAAGGAATCTGGATAAATGCCAATGGCACTTGCAGATACAACATGTTTAATGGTATGAGACTCGCCTTTTAAAGAATCTATAAGGAGTTGTGTACTTTCTACCCTACTGCTAATTATTTCTTTTTTATAGCTATCCGTCCAACGTTTAGATATAGATGCGCCAGCTAAATGTATTATGCCTTCAACATTTTTAAAACAATCTGTATCTATTTCACGAGTATCGGTATTCCAATAAAAACCTTTATAATTATCGTCTGTAGATATTTTAGACTTTCGTGTTGTTAAGTAATTAACCTTTATATTTTTTGCATGACAGAGCTTCACAATTTCCTGTCCAACCAATCCCGTAGCTCCTGTAATTAATATGCGCATTATCTTTTTTATGTAAAATTACGAAAGGTAATGGCTTCAACTAAAAGTTTAAGTAAGGTTTAACAATATTGCGTGCAACTATAAACCCTAGTAAATTGTAATTAGTCTTAAATATAATTGAATGTTACTCATAACAACAGCGCACTTATCTAAAAAAAGAGATGGATTAAAATATAAATCAACAGCTAGAATTAATTTACTAATTTTTGAAAAATTTTATAGATTTTTTGTGATACTAAATGAAATAGAATACTAGGTTTTTTTATCAAGTAAAACTTATCATTGAAGATTATAGGTTTAACTGTTGCGCTATGAGTTAGATTAAGTTGTGGTAGATAATTATTAATCCGTTGTGTTTGAAAGGGATCTTTCCCATAACGCCTCGCGTACCAGGTATGACATAATAAAGTTTTGTTGTTAAATAAAACTTCATTTGCAATAGCATCATCCTTCATTTTTACATCTAAAAAAAGAAATTTTTTATTGTTTCTCCGCAGCCATAAATAGAAACAGTAATATGGTTCAAACAAACTATCAGTGTTAAAAGTATATGGCAAGCTACCAAAATCATTAAATTCGTTTGGTTTGGTATATTGGTTACTGAGTATCGCTTTTTTATCCCAAATGTCTAAAACAGTTTTTATGTTCAACACTGAAAAAAAAGTATTAATTACGTTAGGATTATGTTTTCTATGCGCTATCACTCCTCCATCCCTAACTCCAGCAACCGTATAGTTTTCATCATTCATTTTTTCTACTATTGAGAACGCTTGTTCTGGGTTGTAAAAAATAACATCTTCATCGGCCATAATTAACCATTCAATACCCAAGTTCTTAAATTTTGAAACCATATAAATTATACTATCTATACCATACATTCTGTTTCTCCCATCTATAATATACTTTTGAATTCCCTCAGGAAAAAGTTGCGATGTCTTTTCATAGAGTTCAAAATTAATAACTGTAGAAAGTATAGCTATTTTCGATTTTGGTATGTTCATTCTAAAATTCTGATTAAAAAAAGGGAACTAAAGTTTTATTGCCTGTAACATTTCACGTTTTCCGGGAGGCCCAGGCAATTTTTTTACCGTAAAGCCTACCGCTTGCATAGCACGACGCACACTACCTTTAGCAGAATAGGTTACCAATATGCCATTTTGTGCTAATGCATTAAACATTTTTTTAAAGATAGTTTCTGTCCATAATTCTGGTTGTACTCTTGCACCAAAGGCATCAAAATAAATAATATTAAAGCTGTTTTTAGCATTAATATCATCAAACGTTTTTTGTTGTTTGGTAATCGAAAACGTTTCGTTTATACTATGCGACGTATTCCAGCTTGTGGTATGCAATTTTAAAAATACATCAGCTTTATCTTCAGCATTCAAAGCAAAAGGGTAATTTAAAAGCTGTATTTCGGCTAAGGTAACAGGATATGCTTCTACACCCACGTAGTTTATTTTTAGTTTTAATTTTTCAGCTTCTAAGTAAGTAATAAAAGCATTTAAACCTGTGCCAAAACCAACTTCTAAAATAGATATTGTGTTTTTAGGCTTTAATGCTAGTTTTTGATCATAAAAATAATGTAAGCCATGTTTTATAAATACATGGTAGGCTTCTTGAATAGCACCGTGTTTAGAGTGATATTGTTCATTCCAATCTGGCAAATGTATGGTAGAAGAGCCATCTGCGGTAGTTATAATTTCGCGTTTCATTTATATGTGTGGCTTAATGCTTTTTGATAAGTTAATACTATGAAAATCAAACCTATTTAGTGATTTTTACAGATACGTACCTTGAAATTTTAAGGCGTGTTTCACCCCGATAGCAATTGGGCAAGGAATGAAAGCTTACCTCGCATTAAGCGAGGTAAGCTAAAATAACTATTTTTAAAGTTTATTGGGCAACTAAAACGCCATCGGCCTCAAAAGAGTATGTACGTTTTGGCGATGTAATAGCGGCTATCTCTTCGGTAGATTTTCCTGCATCTTCCGCATAATGGCGTTGTTCATCAACCGAAACTTCTTTTACATAAGCTTTTCCGTTTATTACAACTTCTTTTCCTGCAATATCCTTGGGTACAAAAAAGCCATAGTCTTTAAATTTTACCATTACTTCATTATCATTACCCAAATCTAAAGTCATCCAACACCCTTTTGCTTGACACACTTTTTTTACTTTGGCTTTCATTTTAGAATCTATACTATCGCCTTCCTTCATTGCGATATAATGTGCAGCCATAGATTTTGCAATTACAGCATCGTTCGGTACTATGTCCTTACCAAATTTTGCGTAGGCTATTTCTTGGTGCTGTACTGGCTCTGTATTAGTTTCGTTAGGTTTGTTTTTACATGAACTCAACATTAAAGCACAGATAAATAGAAGTATTATAGGTCTCATGGTATAAATAATTTAATTTTAAAAGCATTTGTGTAAATATACCGCTTTTTTGAAAATGAATTTTATAAATTTGTAAGCTAAAATAACGCTATATGAGTACTATAACCAACGATATTGAGATTATAAAAATCAAGGCTACTAAAATTAATGAGGTAGATTTTGATAATTTGAAGTTTGGAAGTGTGTTTTCTGACCATATGCTAGTATGCGATTATAAAGATGGAAAATGGCATACCCCTAAGATTATGCCCTACCAACCTTTAACTTTAGATCCATCTTCAAAGATTTTTCATTATGGGCAATCTGTTTTTGAAGGTATGAAGGCCTATAAAGATAAAGACAAAAATGTTTGGTTATTTAGACCAGAAGATAACTGTAAGCGCTTAAACATATCATCTAAACGTATGGCAATTCCAGAAATACCGGAAGCGTACTTTATGGAAGGATTAATTGCCTTATTGCAGCTAGATAAAGATTGGATCCCTACAAAAGAAGGGAGTTCGTTGTATATTCGCCCGTTTGTTTTTGCATCGGGTAACGGATTTCATGCATCTCCTGCCGATGAATATAAATTCATTATTTGTACAGCACCTTCTGGCTCTTATTTTTCTGGTGAAGTAAAAGTACTTATAGAAGAAAAATATTCGCGTTCGGCAAATGGCGGTGTTGGTTTTGCTAAGGCTGGCGGTAATTATGCGGGCCAATTTTACCCAACACAATTAGCAAAAGAAAAAGGTTACCAACAAGTAATTTGGACAGACGACAACAAACACGAGTACATTGAGGAAGCTGGAGCAATGAATATTTTTGTACGTATTGAAGACACTCTAGTTACAGCACCTACAAGCGATAGAATTTTAGATGGTATTACACGAAAAAGCATTATACAACTTGCTGAAAGCGAAAACATACCAGTAGAAGTTAGAAAACTAACCGTTACCGAAGTAGTTGAAGCTGCTAAAAACGGAACCTTAAAAGAAATGTTTGGTGCTGGTACAGCTGCCGTTATATCCCCAATCTCTGGTTTTGGATATAAAGGTGAAGATTATGAATTACCCAAACTAGAAAACAGTTACGCCGACTATTTAAAAAAGCGTATTACAGATATACAAACCAATAAGGCTGAAGATCCTTTTGGATGGCGTTATAAGGTTTAAAAAGAATTTACTCACCTATCCTCTCCCAAAAGGAGAGCGATACTTTTATGAATATATAAAAAGGAGCTAGATGCTCCTTTTTTACTTTTTTAATATGCTTGGGACTACTTAAGTTTAAATTCTTTCTTGTTTAGGTGTTTTAATATTGAGAATCTTCTTTCTACTCTCAATTAACAAACTATTTCTCTAAAATAGCTTCAATATTTGGCTTGAAATAATTTGGACCTTTAAGCACTTTACCGTCTTCACGATAAATGGGTTGCCCGTTAGCTCCTAGTTTACTCATATTACTACGTTGAATTTCATCAAATACCTCTTCAATTTTATGTTGCAGACCGTGTTCTATAATTGTACCACATAAAATGTAAAGCATATCACCCAGTGCATCGGCAACTTCTACCAAATCGTTATTGTTTGCAGCATCTAAGTATTCTTCATTTTCTTCACGCATTAACTTATACCGCAACATATTTTTCGCCAATCCTAAATTGGCTTTTGGTGTTTCTCTGTGTCCTATTTTAAAAGCGGTATGAAATGCTTTAACAGCCTCAATTTTATTTTTCATAAATTACGTTTTTGTCGTTCCCGCAAAGGCGGTAATCTTTATTTTATCAAAAAGAATCCCGTAACTATCTCACAGAAATCTCATCATTATTAATTAAATTTGCATAAAAATAAGAATTATGTTTAGCAAAGGTCAAATCATTTTCGGAATTATATTTTTTATAGTCTTTGCTATTATCATTGGCTATACCTACAGAAAAGATTTAAAGCTTCATAAAAAATATTACAAAGGCAGTATTTGGATGCTTATAGCTTTTATTGGCTTCATATTGTTTATAAGCGCTATAAAATTTTTGTTATAAAGCATCTTTATAGCTGTTTTTTTTGCTTTTTATCTAGCATCTTACCTTCACAAACCATTTATTTCTAAATTAAACAAGAATAATTCAACTATGCCATGTGTCGTTGTTTCTCTTTAAATTGTGACTTTTGTGAAAACTGAATATATATATACCCAGTATTGGGTATTTTTTATTTTGGGCTTTTTGTGGAAGTTTGCGATATATTAATCCTAAAAAACCTAGAATTATGAAAATTAAAATAATTTACTTTTTAATAATTGGAATCCTATTATCAGGATGTGTTTCTAAGAGTAAGTACGAACAGTCTCAGAACGCCTTAGATTCTTGTAATAAAGAATTATCAATTGTTTTAGAGAAACAAAAAGAAATAGAAAAAGAAATAGAATTATTAGATAACAGAGATTTGTGTGAATCAAATGAAGCAGTTTACAGAGGAGAATCTAAATATAAAAACCAACGAAAGTTTGCAAAAATTACATTAAAAGTTCCAAAAGAATCTCAAAGCACTAGTCGCCAATCAATAGAAGGAAATGTTATTACATATATAACTTATATAAACGAATTTAATGCAAAATGGAAGAAATATAAAGATCAAATAGATTTTGATGAAGTTTACGACTCAATTACTATAATACACATTATAAATTATGATGTTAACCAAAGATGCCCTGATTTACTTGGAGAAAAACATAAAACATCAGTGATTCAAGGCACACATCCATTTATACCAGATGAAGATTAGGAATAAATGAATTTAAAATTATTCATTCTTTGTTTAGTTATAAATAGTTGTGGTTTTTTTTGTTTTTCTCAACAAAATGACTCGACATATCTTTATCTAAATAATACCTTTCCCATTGAATCAATAAAACACAGTTTAGATAAAGAAAATGATATTGAAAAGAAAAACTTACTAAGCTTAATTTATTATATAAAGCAAGGGAATAACGATTCAGCCTACTATTACATTAATGCTATTGAAAATTATAAGAATATTAGCACATTTGAATTAGTTAGATTTGAGTTTCTTAAAGGAATTTATTATAAGATTGTTGATAATGATTCTTTAAAATTTTACAACTTTCAATCGGCTTATGCCAAAAGTATGTCAATAAATGACACTATATCAATTTTGAGAAGCCTCGAACAACTATCTCAAACTTATGATTATAATGAGAATAATAGCTACAATAAAGAGTTTTTAGACATATATCTAAAAAAATCTTATAATTTTAATCTAGAAGAACATAAAATAAAATCCGCTTTTTTGTATGCTAATTATTATCTTTTTAGGGATAAAAATAATGAAGCGATAGCATTTTACAATAAATCTTTAAAACATGAATTTTCAATTGAGGATAGTACATTAATACCAGCTATTTATAATAACATAGGCTCTTTATATTCTGAAAATTTAAACAAACCTGATTCAGCAATACATTATTTTAAAAAGCAACATGATTTTTTAAAACGATATCAAAAATTTTCAAACCCAATATCCTTATTCTATAATGCATTAAATACAGGTAGTGCTTATAATAAATTAGGCGATTTGAATAAAGCTATTTTATTTTATGAAAAGGCCGATAGCATTGAACTAAATGAGAAGTACTTGTCCAATAAAAGTTACATTAAAGAAAATCTTGCAAATACTAATTTTGAGGCCAAAAATTATAAAAGGGCTTATGAATACTTAAATCAATATCTAAATCTTTCTGATAGCCTAAACATAGAAGATCAACGTATTGCAATTGCGAATATCAAGGAGGAGTATGATAATGAAAAACTAAGAGCCGATAACCTAGAAAGCGAAAACAAACGCAAACAAAATAGAAACCTATTAATAGGCGCTATTGTATTTATTTTATTTGGAGGCACAACAATGTTACTCATTCAAAAAAATACCCGCAAAAAACAAAAACTAGCAGAACAAGAAAAAGCGCTGGAAACCCAAAAGCTTGCTACTGTTTTAAAAGAGCAAGAATTAATAAGTATAGATGCGATGATTGAAGGGCAAGAAAAAGAACGCCAGCGTATAGCCAACGATTTGCACGACGATTTGGGAGGGCTAATGGCATCGGTTAAACTACATTTTAATGTTTTAAAAGAAAAACAAACCCCCGAATTATTTAATAAAACCACTACCCTTATAGACGAAGCTTATAAAAAAATACGATCTGTTGCCCACTCAAAAAACTCGGGGGTAATAGCAAAACAAGGGCTACTGGTTGCTGTAAAAAATATGGCCAACAAAATTTCTGTGGCAAACAAATTAACATTACAAGTAATTGACCACGGACTTGAAAATCGCTTAGAAAACAGTTTAGAACTAACCATTTTTAGAATAATCCAAGAGCTAATTACCAATGTTATAAAACACGCCGAAGCCACCGAGGTTACTATTCATTTAACAAACCATGAAGACACCTTAAACATTATGGTTGAAGACGATGGCAAAGGCTTTAACCCAAACCAAATTACTACCAAAAATAAGGGTATGGGTATAAGCAGTATAGATAAACGTGTAGAACATTTAGGAGGTACAATGACTATAGAGTCTGAACCCAAAAAAGGAACAACAGTAATAATAGACATACCAACATGATACGATTAGCAATAGCAGAAGACCACCAATCGCTTATTGATGGTATAAAATTACTTTTAGAATACGAAGATGGTATTTCTATAGTAGGAACTGCCAATGATGGAGAAGCACTAATGGAAATTGTTGCAAAAAAACAACCAAATGTTGTATTAACAGATATACGAATGCCTAAAATGGATGGTATTGAAGCTGTTAAACAAATAAAGAAAAAATATCCATCTATAAAGGTTTTAGCCTTTACAATGTTCGATCAAACAGAGGCGATACAACAAATGCTAGAGGCTGGCGCATCTGGCTATATATTAAAAAATTCTGCTTTAAGAGAAGTTTATGAGGCCATTGTAACTGTGTATAGAGGCGAAACATACTTTGATGCCAATATTAATACCAATATTTTAAATTCTGAAATAAAAAACAAACCCAAAGGTATTTTAACCAAAAGGCAAATAGAAATTTTAGAACTCATTGCACAAGGAAAAACATCTAGGGAAATTGCAGACTTACTCTTTATTGGTATACATACTGTTGATACACATCGTAAAAATATGGCGCGCATTTTAGGTCTTCAAGGTAAAGGGGAACTATTACGCTATGCCCTAGAGAAAAAGTATAAGTTTTAAAATTTACCTAGTAAAGGGTATAGACTTATAACTATACTATGGAGACCTTAGATTTTTAAACTAAAAACTCTAAAAATGAAAAAAACTGTTTTTACAATACTAATTATAATACTTAGCAATTTAAATTGCTTTGCACAATTCAAAAATTATCAAATTAGAAATGAAAAGGTGAATTGTGAAACATCACTATCTGATATTAGCATATTAAAAATAGACGAAGTAGCGTTAGATAGAGCACTATTTAAATCAAATGAAGACAGTTTATCTATGTCTTCAGAATTAACAAGCTTCCTTATTGGTAAAGTGGCCAAAATACCAGAGTATATTACCCAATACTTGCAAAAACGGAAATTAAAGTTCACTGCAAATTATGAGGCAAAAAATACATTAACCTTTACAAGTTCTAAAAAATGCCTACCCAAATTAACTTTTGAGCGTTACTTCTTCAAAAGAAACAAAGAAAAAGAAAGGGCACTTAGTCTTGTGTTACAACCCGAATTAGTTCAGGAAGATAAGTACCTTGCTTTTAAAGTGCATAGCCTAAGTTATAATTTTTCTAAAGCCAAATTAAAAAAGAAGGCTTCAAGAATTAATCTCTTAGTAGAACTAACATTGGTATATGCCAAAAATACTAAAGAGCCCAATATATTAGAAAAAACCGAGTCAAAATCTGCTGCTATAATAATACCCGCAAGCCTTAGAGATGAAAGTCAAGATATAAGTATTATTAATACTAAATTTTCAGATGTTTTTATTGCAGAAAATATTTTGGAAATAAGCTTAAAAATTACAGAAATAAACCCCTATAAATTAAAGTTGGAAGACCTAGAAAGTTTCCTTACAACAAACAAGGAAGATTTATCAGGTTTATTTGGGGAACTTTCTAAACTTCTGAAATAAATTACTTTATAAGCTTTTCATCGACCAATTTTTCGACCAACAACCTCAAAATCCCCAATACTGGGGATTTTTTTATAAACCGTATTTACCTAGGTTTGGTGTAGCTATTAACAATAACTCTTAATCTGATGCAAAACTCTACGTAAATACACCCACTCTCTATTCACTCGTTACACCAAAAATTGGTGCAACCCAGTACAGCGCTCCCCATTTTTATAGTTAGAAAAACATATATGTATTTCTAATACAAACTTTCTATGCTTGTTATAAACCAATAATTAATCTATTAAACACTTAAAATCATGAAAACAAGTATTCTTTTAAAACAACTATTATTCTGCTTTTTATTTAGTGCAAGTACCTTACTGTATGCACAAACCACACATATAGTAAACAACAATGTTGGTACAGATGCAGACTTTACCGACTTACAAGCGGCTATAGATGCTGCTGCAAATGGCGATATTATACATGTGCAACAATCATCAACAAGTTATGGCAACATTACTTTAAACAAAGAATTAACCATTATTGGGCGCTCGCACAGTGATGCGTCTTATTCTTCTGAAGTAGGCACTATAAATTTGGCCGAAGGTTGCTCTAATAGTACCATAAAAGGTTTACAAACGGGTACTATTACAGAACCATTTGTTTCTGGTGCTACACATGCTATTGAAAATTTAGTATTACAGGATAATAGGGTAAGCCAAATATCTAATTTAGGATTATATGGCACCTTCAATAACATGCTTATTCAAGGAAATGTTATTGATAGTGGCCTGAATATAGCTGCTAAAACATCAAATGTTTTAATCACTAATAATTTAATAAATGGGAGTAGTGTTTCACTTAGCATGGTAGATACCTTACTATTTACTAATAATGTGCTAAGTTATTTTTTCGGTGTTAGTATTACTAATGATACCTCAGACTTATTGAATGTAAGCAATTGTATTTTTATTTTAGAGAACGGATCATTTGATGCAACTGTAAATTTATCATCAGGTTCAGGTAGCATACAAGCCACTAACTGCATTACTTATAATTACAATAGTACAAGAAACTACACATTTGCAACAGGGAGCAATATTACCTTAACCAATAACCAAGAAAATATAGACCCTTTATTTGTGGATAGAGCTACTTTAGGTGATGGCTCGTTTAGTCCAGAATTGTATAACCTGAACCTACAAGGAAGCTCTACTGTGGTAGACGATGGGCTTTATCAAAATTACAACTTTAAACCATTAGGTACGCCAACGGGTTTACCAAGTATAAAAATAGATACCTACAGTCCTACAGTGCCTAAAAATAGCGATCTTACTGTAACTATATCTGCAAAAACTAACTAATGCGCACCATTATGAAAACACGTATAACCACATGGTTGTGCTGTTTGTGTTGTGCTTTTAGTTTTAGTCAGTCTATAACAGAATTAGAATATTTTTATAATTCTGATCCCGGATTTGGCAATGGTACTAGCGTAACACCAAACGCTAATTCAGGCAACCTAACACAAAGCATTACCATAACAGCACCAACAGATGCTGCAGGGTTTAATACCCTTTATGTAAGAGCTAAAGATGATGCGAATACTTGGAGTCTTTATTCAAATGCTATTTTTTACATCTTAGATAACGAAATAAGCACAATAGCAACAGAAATAACCGCTGCAGAGTATTTTATAAATACCGACCCTGGTTTTGGCAATGGCAATACCATTATTGTAAATGCAAATACAGGAACTTTAACAGAAAATTTGGCAATACCAATTGGTTCAAATCTTAATGGTTTTAACTCTTTATACATAAGAACGCAGGACAATCTAGGGCATTGGAGTTTATATGATACTGTAAAATTCTATGTAATAGATGAATTAGGAACTGGTGCTTCAAACATTGCAGCCATGGAATATTTTATTGATACCGACCCTGGTTTTGGAAATGCGAATAGTATAGCTGTAAACTCTAATACAGGAAGCGTTAATCAAAATATTAGTATTCCATTAGGTACCTTAGATGTTGGATTTCACGAATTATATATAAGAACACAAGATGATTTGGGTGAATGGAGTTTGTATGATAAACGCACATTTTTTGTTACACCAGAACAAGCTGTATCTCCAATAGTTTCAGCAGAATATTTTTATGATACCGATCCTGGTTTTGGCAATGGTACAACAGTCGCCTTAACGCCTACCGGTAATACAGACGAATTTACAATAGATCTAAGCACCACAGAGATAAGTTGCGATTTTCACGACTTTTACATAAGACTTATAAACGAAGACGGTTCATGGTCTTTATATGATTATGGCTTACAGATTGAAGTATTTGATAATGCAGACCCCACAATTGTAGTGTTAGAAGATATAACTGTAGCACTGGATGTTTCGGGCAATGGAAGCATTACCATAGCAGATGTGGATAATGGAACGTTTGATGATTGTGAGTTGGTATCAGTAGTTTTAAATCAAACACAATTTAATTACACTTGTGCTAATTTAGGAGCCAATACGGTAACTATTACAGCAACCGATGCCGAGGATAAAGTAAGTACAGAAGATGTAACTATTACAGTAGTAGATAACATAAATCCTGTGGCCATAACACAAAACATCACGGTTCAACTAGATGAAAATGGCGATGCTACTATTACACCAGCACAGATAAATAATGGATCTACCGATAATTGTGGTGTAACAGGTTTTAGTTTAGATACTACAAATTTTAATTGTTCTAATTTGGGTACTAATACCGTAAACCTTACTGTTACAGATTCTAGTGGAAATTCTAATACAGCAAGCGCAACCGTAACCGTTGTTGATGAAGCAAACCCAACGGTTGTAACACAAGCAATCACTGTGAATTTAAATGCTAACGGAGAAGCTATTATTTCTGCTGATGCTATAGACAATGGTTCTACAGATAATTGCACCATAGTAAGTAGAATTTTGGATATATCTGCCTTTACTTGCGACGATTTGGGTGAAAATACAGTTACGCTTACAGTAACAGACCAAAATGGAAATTCTGAAACAGGTACAGCTATTGTAACGGTTCAGGACACTATAAACCCAACCGTAGTAACACAAAACATAACAGTGCAGCTTGATGCTTCAGGTAGTGCTACAATTATGGCATCTCAAATAGAGAACGGGTCTACAGACAACTGTGGTATTGTAAATAGTAGTTTAGACATCTCTACTTTTAGCTGTGATGATTTAGGCGCAAATACGGTAACGCTATCGGTAACAGACCAAAGCGGGAATACGGGAACAGATACAGCTTCAGTAACTATATTGGACGATATAAACCCAGTTGCCCAAGCTAGGGATATAACTGTAGAATTAGATCTTACAGGAAATGCAACGATTACTGCTAATGATGTAGATAATAACTCTACTGATAATTGTAACATAGCTTCAATGGATATCGATATTGATAGTTTTACCTGTGCCGATATTGGGGCAAATACAGTAGTACTTACTGTTGAAGATGCAAGTGGTAATTTAAATACAGCTTCGGCCGTAGTTACAGTTGAGGATAATTTAAATCCTGTAGCCGTGGGGCAAGATTTAACATTGGACTTATCAGGGAATCCTTCAATAAGTATAACGGCATCTCAAATAGATAATGGCTCGTTAGATAATTGTTCAAGCCCTACATTAAGCATTAATGTTGATACATTTACAGCGGTGGGAACATATCCCGTAGTTTTAACAGCTACAGATGCAGTTGGTAATGAAAACACAACTACGGTTACCGTAACTGTAACAGACTCAACTTTAGGTATTAGTGACAATGATTTTTCAGCGTCTGCTATCAAACTTTATCCTGTTCCTGTTACAAATTACTTAAATATCTTATCGCCATTAGCTATTGATGTTTTAACCGTTTATGATGTTACTGGAAAAGTAATAATGGAATTTAAACAACCACACAATAAAATTAATTTACAAAGTTTAACCAGTGGCGTTTATTTTTTAAGGTTTGAAGCTAAAAACAGTAAAGCCATAAAACGAATTATAAAAAAATAAGTTATCCGTATTGCTCTTTAAAGCAAAAGGTTTTAAAAAAATCCCCAGTACTGGGGATTTTTTTCTTAAAACGTATGCTATAGTTTTGAGCTGCTATTATTAACCAATTCAATTACAAAATGAAAAATTCAAACTACATCTTTTATTTGTGTTGCGTCATATCGCTAAATCTTTTAAATAGTCAAAGTTACGTAGGGCTAAATACCGATAATTATGCAGGTGTGCATAGTTTAATTCTCAATCCGTCTGGTGTTGTAGATTCAAGATTTAAAACTGATATTAATTTAATATCAATTAGTGCTTTTGGCGGGAGTGACTACTTTGGTATTAACTTTAATGATATTATAAAAGCCGAAGATGGTTTTGACTTTGATTCTGATGTTGAAAAAACACCAACAAATGCCAATAATTTCTTTGTTAATACCGATATTCTAGGGCCATCGTTTATGTTTAATTTATCACCCAAAAGCAGTATGGGTATTTTAAGTAGGGTGCGCGCAGTATTTAATTTACATAATGTAAGCGGTGAACTGTATGAAAACCTTTCAGATAATTTCGACACCAATGAAAACTTCAATTTTAATTCAACAGACGTAACAGGAACTGTTCATGCTTGGGCTGAAATTAGTCTCGTATATGGTAGAATTCTTATTGATAGTAAAAAGCAATTTCTTAAAGGTGGTATATCCTTAAAGTATTTGCAAGGTGCGGGAGGCGTATTTGTTAATAGCCCAAATTTTACAGGTAATTACGATGCAACAAATGAAACACTAGCAACTACTGGCGCCTTAACTTATGGGACGAGTCAGGATTTTAATAATGATGACATAGAATTTAAAAATCTTACTTCTGGTTTTGGTGCAGATATTGGCTTTACTTACGAATATAGACCACATAAGTTGCGAGATTCCCTAACCTCTAGAGCGCATAACAAGTATAAGTTAAAAATTGGTGCCGCCATAACAGATATTGGTTCAATAGATTATAAAGAAAGTACACTTACTACTTATAATTTAAATGCAACCGCTGATACATCAACATTTAATGAAGAGGGAGATATTGAGCAATTTTTAGACGACAACTACAATGCTACAGAGACAACTATCAATCAAAAAATACAACTACCAACAGCATTAAGAGTACTAATTGACTATCAAATACGACATAAAATATATGTTAGCCTACAAGGCAATTTGTCATTAAAAAATAAAAATACCGTTGGCACTAATAGCATTATAAATAATTTAGTAGTCTCACCAAGATTAGAAACGCGCCTTTTTAGTTTATACGCCCCTATTAGTTTTAGGGAATATGGCGATGTGGCTTGGGGCGCAGGTTTTCGTTTTTCTGGATTAACCATAGGTTCTGGCTCTATTTTATCCAATTTAATAACAGATAGCTCACAAACCACAGATGTTTATTTAGGGCTAAAAATACCAATATATCAGAAGCGTAAAAGATAGCTCCTTTTTAAAACAGAATTATTTTGAATTAGTCACCTTAATAATTAAAACCAAGATTAATTTATCTAGATATTTTAATCTTTTTACATGTTATCGATAAAGTTTTCGATGATATACTTAAAAATCCCCAATACTGGGGATTTTCTCGTTGTAATTAGTTCCATAAGTTTGAAAAGCTATTAACACTAATTTTAAAAATCCCTCTCGTGATGAAACAACTTTTACTATTTTTTAGTTTCGCCCTTTTTTTGCATACCAATACCTTCGCCCAGTGCCCAAACATAGACACTGATAATGATGGCGTATTAGATTGTATAGACCCATGCCCTAACATGCCGACATCCAAAATTGGAAACCTGAGTTTTGAATCGGATTTTATTGGATGGACTATTCCTCAAAACACAGCATCGTTTTCAATTAATCTAGAAACAAATAATATCTTGCATGGCGAAAAATCGCTTTACATTACTGCTCCTAACGCTTCCAATTTTGAAACTCACAGTATATATTCTGAAGAATTTACTTTAGAGGAAGGCGTGCCCTATAACTTCAAAATCCCTGTAAAACGTATTGGTAATATTGATGGTGATGCCCTTAGATGGGTATTGGTTGACGAAAATGGCATCTATCGCCATTTTAATAATTATTATTCTTTCACAGAAGATTGGACATACATTTCTTTTGAAAATTTTTTGGTAGACTTCAGTAACTTTTCAAGTAATAAATTTAGACTACGCTTGGAGTTTGGTTTATCCACAACTGATATGGTAGTAGATAAAATAGAGTTTTACGAAAGCTCTCAAATTGTAGATCCAGCCTATTTGGACATGAACGCTGATGGTAACCCAGACTGTGTGCCATTTTCATCTGAATCTCATCCAGATTATGATGCTCTAGTTACTTTTTATAACGCTTTAAATGGTGATAATTGGAACAATAATACCAATTGGTTAGATACTAATAAGCCTTTATCCTCTTGGTTTGGTATTACTGAAACCAATGGAAGGGTTACGCGTATACACTTACCACAAAATAATTTAAATGGCGCTCTGCCTAATAACATTAATAATCTTAGCTTTTTAAACAGCCTAATTCTTAATACCAATGCTATTTCTGGCAACATACCCATAACATTAACTAATCTTACAAATCTTAATACATTACTACTAGCAGTAAATAATATAACTGGAGGAATTCCTGCTGAATTAGGAAATATGACTTCCTTAAGCTATCTAAACTTAGGAGATAACCCCTTAGGTGGAACTATCCCAGCATCTATTGGAAACTTGACAAACTTATTCTACTTAGATTTTAGGGCGTGCAACCTTTCAGGTGAAATCCCCGAAGAAATAAACAACTTAACAAATTTATCCCAGTTGTTTTTGTTTTTAAATCAAATTTCTGGTGAAATCCCTCAAAATTTAAACAACCTCCTAAATCTTGAAATTTTACAATTGAGCGACAATAGACTCCAAGGAAATATTCCAGATTTTACTTCTTTAAATCTCAATTATTTCAACATTAGCAATAACAATTTTCAGTTTGGGGATATTGAGGACGAGTTCCAGTCTTATCAAAATAATATTGCAGAATTTATTTATGCACCACAAAAAAACGTTGGAAATCTTTATAACGAAGCCCTAGAAATTGGTAGTTCCACAACATTTAATACCAACATTAGTGGTTCTCAAAACACCTATAATTGGTACAGATTAAATGCAGATGGTAGTGAGGGTGGTTTTGTAGCATCAGGAGAAAGTATAACAGTTAGTATTACCTCTGCAGAGGATTATAAATGGTTTTATTATTATCTAGCAACAAGCAGCATAGTTTCTGGCTTAACATTAAGAAGTGAATTTTTTAAAATAGATGATTTGCCTTCAAACCATCCAGATTATAATGCACTTATTGCTGTTTATAATGCACTTGATGGGCCAAATTGGAATGAACCTTGGGATATTACTGCCCCAATAAAAACATGGAACAATTGGGATATTGGGTTTGATGATACAACTAATAGAGTAAATTATTTAAGCTTAAGCGGTAATGATAAAGTTGGAGAATTGCCTATGGAAATTGGAGATTTGTCGGGTTTAAAGTCTTTATACGTTGAGTCTTCAGAAAACATAAATGGAAGCATTCCACCAGAAATTGGGAATCTGGCAAACCTTGAAAGCATATTCCTTTGGTATTGTGACTTTAGTGGAGAAGTGCCAATAGAAGTTTTAAATCTTAGCAATTTAAAAACTGTATTTATTGGAAACCAAAAGTCTGGTATGCTATCATTAAGCAATGGTATTCCATCTACAATTTCTAACCTACAAAATCTTGAACAGTTAGACTTAAATGGTATTCCAATTTCTGGAGCTTTACCAAATGAGCTGTTTAACCTACCAAAGCTCGACTATATAGTTTTAAGTAACTGTGGCTTAAGCGGACAACTTTCACCTCAATTTGCAAACATTAACCAAGTACATTTGCTAAATAATAATTTTGAAGGCGCCATACCCCAAGAAATTCTTAATTCCTCTGGAAATTTCATGCTAAATATTAGAGATAATTATTTTGATTTTAATGATTTAGAACCTCTTGTACAGGCCAATAACTATACAAATTTAAATTACAGCCCTCAACGTACTAAAGACATAGCATTAGATTTAGAGTTTGCTCCTGGGGAGGACATCACCCTAACCATTGATGATACAAGATTAAATAAAGAAAAAAACTCTAAAGATATTGGGGATACTTACCAATGGTTTAAAAATAATATAGCAATTACTGATACTAACGCTAGCTCGTACACCATAACAAATGCCCAAGAAACTGATAGTGGTGTTTATTACTGCGAAATAACAAATACCTTAGTTCCAGATTTAATAATAAAACGTGCCAATATTACCCTAAATATTGATGCGGCACTTTCTGTTAAAGATGAAGATGGCCATATGGTTAAAATATACCCAAATCCAGCTTCTAATCATATCAATATAAAACTCAAATCTTCAGATATAGTACAAATGCATCTTTATGATGCGCAAGGCAGAACGGTTTTAAGTAGAGTATTAAAAACAAAAAATACGATTATTGACATTAGCCATTTGAATGCTGGTATATATATTCTTAATGTAATGATGAATAATACAATTATTACAAACCGAATAATAAAACAATAGTAGGCTGTAAATTTAAAAATCCCCAGTATTGGGGATTTTTTGTAACTGCATTATAGTCTAGCTTTGAATATAATAAACGAATAAATGATAGCCCACAAAGAAATTATTAAAACTATAAATACGCTAAAGAAAAACGAATCAAAACTTTCTAAGGAGGGCGTTTTAAAAGTTCTAGATGCTGCCAAGTCCATAACACAACATAAAGAAACAGTTGACGCGTTAATTCATTTTTTTCTTATTTTAAAAACCAATGAAACCGATTATGAAAAACCGCTAACAAAAAGAGAATTACAAATTTTAAAATTCATTGGAAACGGAGAAAGTTCCAACAGTATTGCAAACAAATTAAATTTAAGTATTTCTACTATTGAAACACATAGAAAAAATATTAGGAAAAAATTAAAATTATCGGGTAACGGAAAATTGCTGGAATTTGCAATAATTCATAATCTAAAGCAGCCAAGTTCTAAAAATTTATAGTAGGGAAAAGTTAAGTTTAACTGTTGTATAATAAAGGATTACTAAAAATGATATTTATATTTTTTACATGTTTTTAAAAATATAGATTTTTTTTACGCAACCTTTTACAAAAAACTGTATCTATTAATTAACATCAACAGCCAAAACAACATGAAAATATTAATTATAATAAGCTTGCTCATTGTTGTAAACTTAATACTATTAGCTTTTAGTGTTAATAAAAAAACAGAACCTTAATTAAGGTTCTGTTTTTGTTTTCTTTATGGGCTAGGGTTTAATTAACTTCTGGTAAATAGTTATAATTTTCGCTATAGTTTAGCATTTGTTCTTCAAAGGTTTTAGGTTGTTCAATGCTAATTTTAGTTATTTCTCCATTTTCGGTATCAGCAACTAATACAGGATTTACAAAACCGCTGTAAGGTGCAGAAGTAAACTGCTTGTTACGTTCTAAAACCTCGGCGTGCACATCTTGGTCTACCTTAACCCCATAAGTTTCAACCAAAGCTTCAACAGCAGCATAATCACCTTCAGATTTTATACGCTGTGTTTCTCTTAATAGCTCACCAAATAATTCATGTAATTTGTCATAATCATTAATATTAAAATAGGTTTTCCCATCTTTGGTAACCTTTTCTATAACATTGTCTTTTTTTCCTTTTTCAAATACCCAAGCAGAAACCCATTGCCTGTTACGCATGTGCGCTTCTTCTACATCATCCCCTAAATTTAATCGGATAAGTTGCGTCATCAAGCCATTTCTTATATACCCATCATAAGCAGCCATTCCAACCTTTTTCCAATCGTCTACCAATCCTAGTTCTTGTAATTTAGGATTGTATAAGTAATACAGCCCTACCAAATCTGCACGACCTTCTTCTAAAGTAGAAGCATAATTTTTTAAGGTTTCTTTGGTCTCTCCTACACCCGGATTTAATTGCCCAGAGGCATGACCAATTACTTCATGTAATGCAGTATGGAGTTTGTCGGCTAGTTGTCCGTATTGCTTTTCCAATTCATACTCCTCTTCATCATGCACAAACTCTTTTAAGCGCCCTGTGCTTCCAGCATTATTATAAGCGTTAATAATATTACCTAGTGAAACCGATTTACTACCAACCTCGGCACGAATCCAATTAGCATTTGGCAGGTTAACGCCTATTGGTGTGCTTGGAGACGCATCTCCAGCTTCACCAGCCACATTAACAACTTTATAGGTTACACCTACCACATTTTTCTTTTTATGTGCGTCCATTAATGTAGAATTGTCTTCAAACCATTGTGCATTATCTGATAATACCTTCATTTTTTGAGACATATCAAAATCATTTATTTGTACAATAGTTTCATAAGAACCTCTGTAGCCTAACGGATCGTTATAAACTTCAATAAAACTGTTTATGTAATCTATATTTCCTTCCGTTGCAGCTGTCCAAGCTACATTGTAATCATCCCAAGTTTGTAAATCTCCTGTTTTGTAATATTCTATTAACAAACCAAGTGCATCGCCTTGTGCTTTATTTTCCGCAACACCTTTTGCCAACTCTAACCACTTAACAATTTCGTCAATAGCTTCGCCATATAATCCACCAGATTTATACACACGCTCTTTAAGCTCGCCATTTTCTTTTACCAATTGCGAGTTTAAACCAAACGATAATGGTTTTTCTGGATTTGGTGATTTTTTTTGCTTGTAGAAATTAATAACATCAGCATTGGTAACGTTAGGGCCATAAAAGTTAACCGCAGAAAGTGCTACATTATCTACACCTTTAGCTTGGTTTACTTTTTTTGCATCTTTATCGTTAAAAATAACATCAAAAGGTTCGCCTTCTAAGGTTGTGTTGGTTTCTGCTAATAACTGTTTTAAATAATCAGAAGAAAACTCTGGCTTTAACTTATCGTTTGAGTAGTGATGGTGAACACCATTACTAAACCAAACACGCTTTAAATAGGTTTCAAAAGCGTTCCACGCTTCTGTAGTTTTATCGCCTTTATAATTTTTGTATACATTTTCTAAGGCATTTCTTATTTTGAGGTTGTGACGGTAATTTTGATCCCACATAATATCCCGCCCAGATAAACCAGCTTGTGTTAAATAGTACACTAATTTTTGCTCTTTTAAAGAAAGTTTATCCCAACCTGGTATTTGGTAGCGTAATATTTTAATATCGGCAAATTGCTCCACATTATAATCAAAGTCTTGTTGTGCTTCAATTTTAGTTTCATCTTTAGTAGCTGTTTTGTCGTTACCACAAGACAAAACCAATGCAGCTACCATGAATAGTAATACAAATTTTAGTTTCATAAGGTTATTTTGAGTTTTGATTTATTTTCAGAATTTAGGCCAATTATCGTATTTTGATTATTGATTAATGTGAAATTTCAATTTTTAGTTATTGAAAATCTATAATTAGTACAACAAATGTAACAATTTATTAAACGAAAATTTAAAAATAACTATATTTGTTTTAAACAAACCACACCTATAAATATGAAAGCCATAAAGTATATTTTCTTTCTATTACTTATTGCCATAATTGGGTTAGCAATTTATATTGCAGTGCAACCCAATTCGTTTGAAGTTACAAGAACTAAAACCATAAATGCGCCTGTGCCAGTAGTGTATAATAATGTGATTGATTATAAGAATTGGGAAGCATGGTCGTCTTGGGTTGAAGCCGATCCTGACATGAAAATTACACTTCCAGAAAAAACCTTAGGAATTGGAGGCTCTTACCAATGGGAAGATAAAGATGGTGTTGGCACTATGAAAACCACCAAAGCTATTCCAAACGAAACCATACACCAAAAAATGCAATTTGCAGATTTTCCACCATCAGATATCACTTGGACTTTTAAACCAAATGCAGATGGCTCCACCGAAACTACTTGGACAATTTCTGGTAAAGACTTGCCTTTTGGCTTTAAAGCCTTCGCTACCTTTATGGGCGGTATGGAACAACAAATTGGTCCGCACTATGAACGTAGTTTAGAAAAACTAGATAGTGTTTTAGTGGCCGATATGAAAAAATACAGCATTACAGTAAACGGCGTTACCGAGCATAGTGGTGGATTTTACATATTTAACTCCGTATCCTGTAAAATTCCCGATATGCCAAAACATGTACAGCAAATGATGCCTAAATTAGGTGCTTATGCCATGGAAAATAATATAAAAATGGCAGGCGCCCCGTTTAACTACTACCATAAATGGGATGAAGCCAATAATACAGTGATGTTCTCTTGCTGTATACCTACCATTAACAAAATAGTTTCTACCAACCCAGAGATTCTTACCGGGCAATTACAATCGTTTAAAGCGCTTAAAACAACATTAAAAGGCGATTATAAAAATTTAAAGGAAGCTTGGGAAACCACAATGAAATACATAACTGAAAATGGATTAGAAACCGATGAAAACGGACCAATGCTAGAGGCTTATACAAACGACCCCATGCAACACCCAAATCCAGCAGATTGGACCACCGAAATTTATATAGCACTTAAATAGTTTATGAAGCAGGTTTTACTGGTATTTTTAGGCGGTGGTTTTGGTAGCGTGTTGCGTTACCTTATAGGTAAATTTTTAAATAATACTGAAAATGGTATACCTTACGGTACGTTTGCGGCTAATATTTTAGGAAGTTTATTAATAGGTATCGTACTTGGTTTAGCGGCTAAGAATGATACACTAACCCAAAACCAAACTTTGCTTTTGGCTACTGGTTTCTGCGGTGGTTTCACTACCTTCTCTACGTTTGCTTATGAAAACCATGTGTTTTTAAAAAGCGGAGATTTTGCAAGTTTTGCCATTTATACCATTGCTAGTTTTATTGTTGGTTTTTTGGCGGTTTTTGCGGGGATGTATTTGGTGAAGTGAATTTAACCTCTAAGTAGTGTTGATAGTCTTTAATATCTAACTATTTTAATGAACATTATATTGAGTATTTTTAATTGTGGGGACTGGAATTTTAATGGGCCTTCTCTCTTCAATATTCGGAATTTTCTCTTTGTTAAAATATTTAACTGTGGTTTTTTATACTTATAAGACAGCATTACTTTCCAAAAGCCATAACACCAGCCTCTACCCTAGTTTTTAAATAGTTTTGTCGTGGTACTATTGGGCAGGAATACTTATCGTTGTAAGCACAGTATGGGTTGTATGCTTCATTAAAATTAATAGTTAATGTGTTACCTTGTGGCATTTCAGTGTCGATGTAGCGCCCGCCGCCGTAGCTTTCTAGTCCGTTGGTTTCATCTAAAAATGGTAGAAATAAAAACGGTTCGTAATCTTCTTGTGCCTTATAATCTAGATTTTCAAATACATCAAGTGTAAACGTCTCGCCTTTTAGCTGGAATGTTACTTCTCCATATTTCACATACATTGGTCGGCGGTCGGTAGTGGTTTTCATTTCAAAAGGTACTTCGTCGGGTGTTCTTTTAAAATTTGCGGTAACTATGTACGCAGAATCGAACTTGAAAAAGTCTAAACCTTCAAAATTCTTTCTGTCCTTTTTCTTTAATGGAGACGTAGATGCGTCTTTATAAAATGCATTAAGCTCTTTTTGGAATTGTGTATCGCCCAGTATTGGCCTTTTTTTCTGTTGGCAACTTACACAGAACATGACTAAAGCACATACTAATGGTATAAGGGCTTTGCATAGCCTTGGCTGATAGGTCTGCGCTAGGGATTGCAGCGACATCCTTTTTAAAACCTTTACAAACGTTGCGCCATTACGAGGAGGCACGACGAAGTAATCTCTAGCTATTAAAGAGATTGCTTCACTACGTTTACAATGACGTTTAAGGTAAAACGTTTTAAAAAGATATAGCGGAAAGCCCGACCCGAAAGGGTAGCGCCCAAATAATTTTAATGCTTTCATTAATTCTGTGGATTAAAAGACGGGGTTATATTGGTTTTGTAGTTCTGTAATAAATCGTTTGAAAAGGTGTTGAAGGTATCTTCATCGGTAAAAGATTTAATCTTTTCAGGATCGAAATTGCCTTGTAAATAATATGCGGTAGTTTCGGTTTTAGAACTATTAAATATAATAACATCAGTTACCACAGTACCAGCTTCTCTCACCGAAATAATTCGTGTTTGTTCTGGGGTGTTCTTTCTAAACACATCAAGGTAGCCGTTATTTGTTACGGCATTCATTTCGGTAACTAAACGCTGCCGTTTAAGCGCATTTACATCCTTAAATGTAATGTACTTAAAATCTGAAATATTGCCAATAGCATGTTTTACCTCAGGCGAAATATTACCTAAAACGGCTTTCATAAAATTTGGCACTTGAAAGGATGTTGTACCCAAATCTGCCTTATGAGTGTTGTAGAATCCCTGAAAACTACTGCCACAAGACATCAATAGCATACAAAGACATACGACTAAAAATAATTGCTTCATTGTAAAAGTATTAGTGTAAAAATACAACATCTATGTAATTTATCGAGTTGGAAATTTTGAAAATAAAATATATGAAAAAATTTAATGCCAGTGAATAAAATGCCAAAAACAAAATAGTTATACACTATTACAAACACTATAATTTGTACACTGTTGGTCGTGTTAAAATTATATTACAATAATACTTACTGCAATAGGTAGTATTTGTGTATTTTTATTGTTCATTTTAAAAACATATTTAGGCAAAAAAGACAGATATTTTAAATGAAGGATGTACTAATTATTGGCGGTGGCCCTATTGGAATTGCTTGCGCCCTAGAATGTAAAAAACGAAACTGGAATTACCTCATTATAGAAAAGGGAGCTCTCACAAATTCCCTTTTTAACTACCCAAAAAATATGACGTTTTTCTCAACATCTGAAAAGTTGGAGATTGATGATATTCCCTTTATTAGTAAAAACCCAAAACCTAATCGAGATGAAGCTTTAGAGTATTATCGTCGGGTAGCTACATCAAACAACATCAATATTAATTTGTTTGAAACTGTAACAACCATTTCTAAAGAAAACAATTATTTTAAAGTTACTACAGATAAACATGAGTATGAAACCAAGAAAATTATTTTGGCTACAGGGTTTTATGATATTCCAAATTTACTAAATATACCTGGTGAAGACCTACCAAAAGTAACACATTATTACAAAGAAGCACACCCATATGCGATGCAGGATATTGTGGTAGTTGGCGCTAGTAATTCTTCAGTAGATGCAGCACTAGAAATTTATAGAAAAGGTGGCAATGTTACAATGATAATTCGTGGTGAAGCTATTGGTGAGCGCGTAAAATATTGGGTACGACCAGATATTATCAATCGTATTAAAGAAGGTAGTATTAACGCCTATTTTAATTCTGAAATCACCGAAATAAAAACCAAAGAACTAACTTTTAAATCTCCCGAAGGATTAAAAACTATTCCCAATGATTTTGTTATAGCTTTAACTGGATACAAACCTAATTTTGATTTGTTAAATCAAATTGGGATTGCTTTATCTAATGATGATAAAAAACTGCCCGAATATGATAAAGACACGATGGAAACTAATATTCAAGGTGTCTATCTAGCTGGTGTAATTTGCGGTGGTATGGAAACCCACAAATGGTTTATAGAAAATAGCCGTATACATGCAAAACAGATTGCTAAACATATTGAAAGCACTTTAGCTGTTTAATTATGGATTTAAACCAAATTACCGTACCGTCGTTAGATGTTGAAAAAGCCATAGATTTTTATAAAACATTAGGCTTAAAATTAATAGTAAAGGCATTACCACATTATGCACGTTTTGAATGTTCTAAAGGTAACAGTACGTTTTCAATTCATCTAGTAGCGCAATTACCTAAAGGAAACGGTATAAGTATTTATTTTGAAGATGATAATTTAGATGATTTGGTTGCTAAACTTCAAAAAAAAGGTGTTGCTTTTATAAGTTTACCCCAAGATAAACCATGGCTTTGGCGAGAGGCGCATTTAAGGGACTTAGATGGAAATCTCATTATTTTATACAAAGCAGGAGAAAACAGAAAAAATCCACCTTGGCGAATTAACTAATTGTAGAAATAAAACAACTAACCATTAAATTGGAATAACTTCCTTTTGCTTCACAACTCTAGATAACACAATTTGTGTTTTAGATTCTCCATAAACTATTAAGTCATCAATAAAAGATTCTAGGTGTTTTTGGTTTTTTAAAACTACTTCCATAACAATATTCTCATCACCCGTAATACGGTAGCAATTAACAACTTCATCAAAGGTTTTTACTTTTTCTAAAAAGGGTTTTAACTTGCCCATAAAAGCTCTTAAAGTGATAATGGCTTTTAATTGATAGCCAATTTCAAAAGGAGAAACCAGTGCTTTGTAGCCTTCAATAATGCCTAAATCCTCCATTTTTTTTATCCTCTCAGAAACAGCGGGAGAGCTTATACCCACCTTACGCCCTATTTCGGCATTCGATTGTCTTGCATTTTCCTGCAAGCACTTCAAAATTTTTGTATTAAGTGTATCTATTCGCATCTAAAGATAAATTAACAATAAAACATAAAAATTAAATCAAAAATACAATTTTACCTTAATTATTAAAGTTAAATATAAAATCTTGTGAGTAATTTTGAAGTAATTGCTAATGAAATTTTAATAAAAATGCATAATACCCCAGTAAATCTATCGGAATTACCGATTTATCAAAAAGCCATAGAGATTTTTGCTTTATCACAGAGCATTTCTTCATACTTAAATGAAGATCTTTCAGCGCTTAATGAAGATGGTTCTGAGGACGCTAATATTTATTTTTCTGGCGATATTGTACAACAATCGGTATCCTTAGCTCCAGAGATTGAAAATGCAGAACGCGAACGCTTTTCAGAAAGAAAATATAGGCATGTTGCTTCCCTAAAAAGGCTAACTAATATGCTTTATAAAAACTGCTATCGCTTGGAAAAAAGCAATAGTAATGGTAAAGATTTTTTACCAATTTTAAGGCGCGAATTAAAAAAATTTAAAAAGTTACAGCATAATTGGATGCTGACATTATAAACTGTAATAATCCGCTTTTTTTATTATTTCTTTTCTCTTATCGTTAATTATGTAAAAAGAACAAATATGTGATTTTAGTCATAAATACTTGCAAGTATTATGCATATTTTAGCTTTTTTCAACACGTATTTTCATATGATATGAGCGAACTAAGAGACAACTCGGTAAGAAGTAAACATATACTCATCATATTTACTGTATTAGCACTAATTGATATATCGCAAATTGGGTTTCATCTTTACCAAAACAATGTTTTAGAAGGTTATGAAAATGGCGCTTACACTTTAGAATTAATAGAACTTTTAGATACAGTATCTGTGGCATTAGGGTTACTTCAAACCTTATGTATTGTTGCAACCGTAGTGTTTTTTATACGCTGGTTTAGAAGAGCTTATGGCAATTTAATTAGACTTAAGGTAGATATGGAGTATGATGAAAGTAAAGCGGTTTGGGGCTACTTCATACCTTTTATAAATTGGGTAAGACCAGTAAAAACTATGAAAGAAGTTTACTTAAAAACCCAAGACACCTTAAAGAATTACGATTCTAATTTGATTGTTGATGACAATACTGGGTTTATAGTATTGTGGTGGGTAATTTATATTATAAATGGTATTGTAGGAAATTATGCTTCTAAAGTTTTGGATAAAGCAAATACTATTGAAACATTTATTGAAGCCAATAACGCTTATATTGTAGCAGATTTAGTAGACTTAGCCTCAATTACATTAGCTATAATAGTAATACAAAAGGTTACTAAACTAGAAATATCGCTTAAAAAAGTGGATAAATCTGTATCTGTTATAGACCAAATTGGGATGACGCCATATTAGTAGTTACAACTTTAATATCTCTTATATCATATTAAGTAATAAGCTGCCTTATTACATATTTCTACGATATTGCCCTCCTACCTCAAATAATGCCTTTGTAATTTGACCCAAAGAACATACTTTGCAAACTTCCATTAGAGCTTCAAATATATTTTCATTGTTTACAGCAGTTTGCTGTAGATGTTTTAAAAGCGAATCGGTATCATTAGCGTCATGTAGATTTTTTAAAGTTGTTATTTGAAGTTGTTTTTCTTCCTCTGTAGCGCGTATCACTTCAGCAGGTAAAACCGTTGGAGAGCCTTTACTGCTTAAAAATGTATTTACACCAATTATTGGAAACTTTCCGTTATGCTTCAATGTTTCATAATATAAGCTTTCTTCTTGAATTTTACTGCGCTGATACATAGTTTCCATAGCACCTAAAACACCGCCTCGTTCCGTAATTCTATCAAATTCTAATAATACTGCTTCTTCAACCAAATCGGTTAATTCCTCAATAATAAATGCACCTTGAATAGGGTTTTCGTTTTTAGCCAAACCTAATTCTTTATTTATTATTAATTGAATAGCCATAGCGCGACGTACCGATTCTTCTGTTGGTGTAGTTATAGCTTCATCATAGGCATTGGTATGTAAAGAATTACAATTATCGTAAATAGCGTAAAGCGCTTGAAGTGTGGTTCTTATATCATTAAAATCAATTTCTTGTGCATGTAAACTTCTACCAGAAGTTTGAATATGGTACTTCAACATTTGTGCCCTTGCATTTGCACCATATTTCTCTTTCATTGCCTTTGCCCATATTTTTCGGGCTACACGACCAATAACTGCATATTCTGGGTCTATGCCATTGGAGAAAAAGAACGATAAATTAGGTCCAAATTTATTAATATCCATACCTCTGCTTAAATAATATTCCACATACGTGAAACCATTAGATAAGGTTAAGGCCAATTGCGTAATTGGGTTTGCTCCAGCTTCGGCTATATGATATCCGGAAATTGAGACGGAATAGAAATTTCTAATATTGTTTTCTATAAAATATTCTTGAACATCGCCCATTAAGCGCAGTGCAAATTCAGTAGAAAATATACAGGTATTTTGTGCCTGATCTTCTTTTAAAATATCTGCTTGAACCGTTCCTCGCACTTGGGCAATGGTATTCCTTTTTATATCGTCGTAGATGTTTTTTGGAAGCACTTTATCTCCTGTAAGCCCTAAAAGCATTAAGCCTAAACCATTATTGCCTTCTGGTAGTTCTCCATTGTATTTAGGGCGCTGTTTTCCTCGATATATTTTTTCAATTTTAGAGTTTACCGCTTTCTCAAGGCCATTTTCTTTGATATAAATTTCGCATTGTTGATCGATAGCAGCATTCATAAAAAAACCTAGCAGCATGGGTGCAGGCCCATTAATTGTCATACTCACAGAGGTTTTAGGGTCTGCCAAATTAAAACCAGAATACAGTTTTTTTGCATCGTCTAAACAGCAAATGGAAACACCTGCATTTCCTATTTTACCATAAATATCTGGTCTATAATCTGGGTCGTTTCCATAAAGCGTTACGCTATCAAAAGCTGTAGATAAGCGTTTTGCTGGCATGCCCGCACTAACATAATGAAATCGTTTGTTTGTGCGTTCTGGCCCACCTTCGCCCGCAAACATTCGCGCTGGATCTTCGCCTGTACGCTTAAAGGGGTATAAGCCTGAGGTATATGGAAATTCTCCGGGAACATTTTCTTGTAAACACCATCTTAAAATATCGCCCCATGCTTTATATTTAGGAAGTGAAACCTTTGGGATTTGCGTATGCGATAACGATTCGGTATGTGTTTCAATTTTAATTTCCTTATCCCTTACTTTAAACGAATAAACAGGGTTTTTATAACGATTTACTTTTTCGTCCCAACCCAAAATAATTTCCCAATTATGTGGGTTTAGGCTCATTTTAATTTTATCAAATTCTTTTAGCAATAGTGTAACAAGGGCTTTTTTATCACCTGTTACAGTTTCCAGAATTTTTTCTCCATCAATACCATATTTATCCAAATAGGACATCTCGCTATCTTTAGGAATATGAGCAACAGAACACATAGTTTTATAAATTCCATATAGTGTTTGAGTTGTTTCTACCTGTGCTTCAACCTTTTTGTTGTAAGCTCTATTGTTTTCGGCTATTTCTGATAAATAACGCGTTCTAGATGGTGGTATCACAAATATTTTTTCACTCATTTCATCAGTGATAGAAAAAGAAGATTTTAATTCAGCACCAGTTTTTTCTACCAGTACATCCATAACCGCCTTGTATAAGGTATTCATCCCGGGATCGTTAAACTGTGAGGCAATAGTGCCAAAAACGGGCAATTCTTCTTGGGGTGTATCCCAAAGGTTATTGTTACGCATATACTGCTTTTTCACGTCTCTAAGCGCATCTAATGCACCACGTTTGTCAAACTTATTTATAGCTACAAGGTCTGCAAAATCTAACATATCGATTTTCTCTAGTTGGGTTGCAGCACCAAATTCTGGAGTCATTACATATAAAGACACATCAGAATGTTCTATAATTTCAGTATCACTTTGTCCAATCCCAGAAGTTTCTAAAATTATTAAATCGTATTCAGCAGCTTTTAGTACTTCTACAGCTTCGTTTACATGTTTAGATAAAGCCAAATTAGATTGACGGGTTGCCAAACTGCGCATATAAACTCTTGCGTTATTGATGGAATTCATTCTAATTCTATCTCCTAATAAAGCACCTCCAGTTTTTCTTTTAGATGGATCAACAGAAATAATACCGACGGTTTTTTCTGGGAAATCAATTAAAAAGCGTCGCACTAATTCATCAACTAAACTCGACTTTCCAGCACCACCAGTTCCGGTAATTCCTAATATGGGGGAGTCTCCTAACCTTCCCAAAGAGGAGGGATTTATTGTGTTAAAAGCTTCCTCGAATTCATTATGTTTATTTTCTGCTAAACTTATTAATCTTGCAATTACATTAACATCTTTTCTTTTTAGAGCCTCTATTACACGCTCTCTTTTGGGGAGAGCCGGAGTAGGACTATCAGCTTTTTCCACCAAATCATTTATCATACCTTGCAACCCCATTTTTCGTCCATCATCGGGCGAGTAAATACGGGTAATCCCATAATCCATTAAATCCTTAATTTCTGAAGGTAAAATAACTCCGCCACCGCCGCCAAATAGTTTAATATGCGCTGCGCCTCTTTCTTTTAAAAGATCATACATATACTTAAAATACTCGTTGTGCCCACCTTGGTAGGATGTTATACAAATGGCATTTACATCTTCTTGAATTGCGGTGTTAACAACCTCTTCCACACTCCTATCATGCCCTAAATGAATCACCTCTACACCAGTGGCTTGTATTATACGGCGCATAATGTTAATTGAGGCATCATGCCCATCAAAAAGGGAAGCTGCGGTTACAACTCGTATTTTATGCTTTGGCTTATATGGTTTTTGTTGATTCATTATTAGAAAATAATTAGTTTACGTCTTGCAATTTACGAATAATTCAAAAAAATATTCAATTTTAAAAACATATTGCAAAATTCTTTCAATTACTAGCCCTAAAATTGTTTTTATTTATTTTTGATGCAGTAAATTAATACCTCATGAAAAAAATTACAATTTTAATTCATTGTAAAGATCGCTCAAATATTATTGCTAGTGTTACAAACTTTATTGCAAAAAAAAATGGCAATATTGTATATCTCGATCAGCACGTTGATAGGCAGCAAGATATATTTTTCATGAGATTAGAGAGTGAATTTATTAACGATGATTTTTCTACAGATACTTTTAAAGCTTGTTTTAAAAAAGAACTGGCCGATAAGCTGGAGATGAAATGGCGTATTTATTCCTCTGATAAAGTCCCAAAAATGGCACTGTTCATTTCAAAATACGACCATTGCCTATATGATATTTTAGGACGCTATAATTCTGGGGAATTAAACTTAACAATATCCTTTATTATAAGTAATCATAAAGATTTAAAACCAATTGCCGATAATTTTAAAATACCTTTTTACCACATACCTGTTACAAAAGATACTAAAATTGAGGCTGAAGACAAGCAACTAGAACTACTAGAAAAACACAATATAGATTTTATTGTTCTTGCAAGATACATGCAAATTGTATCTCCTAAGCTTATTAATAACTATCCTAATAAAATTATAAATATACACCACTCTTTCTTACCGGCATTTGTTGGTGCTAAACCTTACCATTCTGCCTACAAACGTGGTGTGAAGATTATAGGTGCTACCAGCCACTATGTTACAGAAGAATTAGATGCAGGCCCAATTATAGAGCAAGATGTATCTAGAGTAACACACGCTTACACTATTAAGGACTTAATTGCTAAAGGTCGGGATTTAGAAAAAATTGTATTGGCTAATGCCATAAAACTACATTCTGAAAGAAAAGTAATGGTGTATAATAATAAGACTGTAATCTTCTCATAACAAGAATCTGATTACCAATTAGTTAACGTTTATTTTAAATAAAAATTAACATTTTATAATATTAACAAATGTTAATTGTGACTATATTCATTATATTGTGTCTCAATATTGAGAATATAACATTAACCATTAACTAATTTCTTAATTTTTATGAAATCAAATTTTATTTTATGCCTAGCGCTATTGTTAGGCTTTGGAATGTCCCATGCACAAAATTTACCTGCAAATCCAGATCCTGGCAAGTGCTATGTAAAGTGTATTACTAAGGATGAATTTAAAACAGTTGAAGAAACTATTGAAGTTTATCCTGCTTACACTAAGCTAGAGGTTGTACCTGCCACCTACAGAACCGTTGAAGAGCGTGTTTTAGTAAAAGAAGCTTCAAAAAGGTTTGTTTACGTTCCTGCAACGTATGAAACCATAGACGTACCTTACATTAAAAAAGAAGGAAGAACAGATTTAAACATTAAACCTGCTTCTTTTGGATCTAACTCAAGAACCTTTGAGACCTACCCAAAAACATCTGGATGGGAATACAGAGAAACAGCTTGTGATTCTCCAAACAAAGAAGATTGTATGGTGGCGTGTTTTGTTGAATATCCTGCACAATTTACCGATGTAAGCTTTACAACATTGTCTAACGATGCTACAACTAGCAATATTCCTGTTCCTGAGCAAAGCGGTACTTACCAAAAACGTGTGATAAAAACTCCTGCTAGAATGGACGAAATTGAAATTCCTGCTGAGTACAAAACTATTAAACGTCAAGTATTAGCTACTCCTGCCTCAACCAGAAGCGTAACTATTCCTGCACAAACTAAAACAGTTACAAGAACTGTATTAGCTAAAAAAGGCGGCTTAACTACTTGGGAAGAAGTAGATTGCGGATTATTAAATGCTAATGTATTACCTATTTTTTACGAACTAGGTAGCGCTCGTATTACTCCTGCATCTAAGAAAATTATTGACGACACCTTATTACCTTTACTTAATAGTAAGCCTGTAAATATTGAGTTAATATCTCATACAGACTCTAGAGGTAATGACGATTTTAACATGTCTTTGTCGCAACAACGTGCTAATTCTGTTGTAAATTACTTAGTATCTAAAGGTATTTCTAGAAGTAGATTATCGGCAAAAGGATATGGAGAAACAAGATTAGTAAACCGTTGCTCTAATGGTGTAGATTGTTCTGAAGCAGAGCACCAAAAGAATAGAAGAACTGAGTTTAGAGTTCTTGGAAACTAGAACTTAAATTTGTTTACGTAGAATGAAAAGACACCTTTTAAGGTGTCTTTTTTGTTATAATAAACTCAGGATATTCACTAATTTTTTTTTCAATTTCAATACCATAGGTATCCTTTAGGCCAGATGCCATTAAATCGAAATATTTATAATGTACCTCCCAATCGTGCAACTCGTTGGCAATAGTTTCATTGTTTGTAACTATAGGTATTTCTAGCAAATTAGCCAATTGATAATTTACTTGGTTAAGCGATACATTATCAGCTTTAATATCAGAATCTCCAATTAAGAAGTTTGGCGTGTCGTTTCCCCAATTTATTTGGTTAATATCCCAAAAATGCGAAGTAGATAAATTAAAAAACAACAACTCTCCATGTACCAGCTTGCTATCTTGCTTTAATTTCAAATATTTTAAAATAGTAGCTCCTTTATTTTTAGATGCTTCTGTATTGTACTTAAAACGCACACGGTAAATTTGGTTTAATTTTGCCGGTATATTAACTTGATTTTTATAAACGTTGTTGGCATATGCCATAATATGTTTTAAGCTTCCGGTAAGTTCTAAAAACTCAGGGGTTTTTACAATTTGTAAATTAGCAATGGGTGCATCTGCCTCTATAATTTCAAAATCATGCTTTAAAGCTACTTCTTTTTGTATGGAAACAGGTTTGTAAGATTGCAGCTTAAACATCTTATCAGCAGAAATTCGTTGCTTATTAGTGCTTAAATACCCTTCAATATGAAATGTTTTAAAGTCGGCAGGATGTCCCTCCCAAAGCTTTTCGCCTTTGGCATTAAATAAAACACCGTAGGGCAAACTAGAAATATTATATCTAGAAAACGTCTCCCCTTTATAATCTATAGCAACTGCGAGGTCTACATTGTGTTTTTTCATAAAACGCTTAACTACATCAGGGTTTTCCTGAGTTAAGGACATTATATAAAAGTCTTTAGGATACTGGCGTTGTAAGGAGGACAGTTGTTTAGCTACCGCAATACATGGACCGCACCAAGTAGCCCAAAAGTCCACAAAATAAAGTGCGTTTTCAGTTTCTGAAGCTATCGAGGATGTTTTAATTGTTTCAGATATTCGTATTTGCCCGAAAAAAAACATTGGTAACAATAAAAAGAGAGTTATAAGGGATTTAGCTTTCATTTTAAATTTTTGGATAACAATTTACATTACATATAACAAGTATTGTGCTAAAATAGTATTCAACCCAATTTTGTTGATACATTTTGCAAAATAATAAAATTTTAACCGCATAAATGTGACCTCTTTAATTTTTAAGTGTCTTACAGTAAAACGATAATCAAATTAATTGAGGGATTAATTAGGTTTATATATTAAAAGACATTCAATATTAACATTGGATGTCTTATTTTTTTTAAATCATAAGTTTATCTTTGACAATAAATACCCAAAAACATCATGATACGTAAATTTATAGTAGCTATATTAGTTTTTAATGCAACAGCCTGCGCAGAATTGCAAGGCGTAATAGACCAATTGCCACAAGGTGGCGCAGTAACTAATGCCGAAATAGCCTCTGGATTAAGACAGGCTTTAGATTTTGGAATAGACAAACAAGTAACAAAGCTTACGCAAGAAGATGGGTTTTACAAAAATGAATTAGTTAAAATATTACTCCCAGAAGAACTACGCAAAGTAGATAAAGCTTTAAGAGATATTGGTTTGGGCAAACTAGCCGATGAAGGTGTGAAAGCTTTAAACAGAGCCGCTGAAGACGCCGTTAAACAAGCTACCCCTATTTTTGTAAATGCAGTTAAAGACATTACGTTTGCCGATGCAAAAAATATTTTATTAGGTAGTGATGATGCTGCAACAACATACTTAACAACTAAAACAAAAACTGCACTTTATGACAAGTTTAATCCTGTTATTAAAAATTCTTTTAATAAAGTTGGAGCAGATGATATTTGGAAAAACCTAATTAACAAATACAACACTATACCTTTTACAAGCAATGTAAACCCAGATTTAACCGATTACGTTACCAATGAAGCCTTAAAGGGAGTTTACACAATGATAGCTGTTGAAGAAAAAGAGATTAGAAATAAAATAGGCTCTAGAACAACCGATGTGTTAAAGCGCGTTTTCGCTTTACAAGATTAATTTTTTTTTTGAAGTAAGTTTAGCGTTTCTTTAACGTTAGCATTACATCCAAATCATCATAATTCTCGTATTTTACAGTAAAAGAGAATATTATGAGCACACATTTCTGTAAGGTTGGCAAAATTAAAATTAACAGCAACAAAATTATTAGTTTAAAGGAAATTGAAAAGCGAATACACAACTTTGTGGACGATATTAGCAAAGTAGAGTTTCCTAAAGATGTTCATGAAGCGATTTAAAATAAGTAAAAGCTTTTTTTAAACGCGACCCATACCAAGAGAACATTTCTCCATCTACCAAAAGCAGTTTTGCCTTTGGGTAAAATGCTTGTAACTCTTTTTTGTGAGCTTCTTTAAATGGGTAAGGCTCACTTGATAATAAAACCAGTTCAACCTCTTTATTTTCTTTTAATTCAATTTCTGGATAGCGCACTTGGTCTCTGTAGTAATTTTTAAACTTATTCAACTGTAGCATATAATTTACAAATGTGTTGTTTGCGGCAACCATCCAAGGCGATTTCCAAATAAAATATATGGTGTTATAAACCATCTCGTGTTCTACCCACTTTTTAAAAAAAACATACTCACTATGTATGTTATGTATTAAATTTTGTGCGGTTTTTTTCTTATTGAACATAATACCATATTGTGCAATCAACTCTAAACTATCTTCTAAATTAAAAATATCAGAGACATGTACAGGTGCAATAGCTTCGCAAGCAATTACAATATCTTCTGTATTCTCTTCTTTATTACATAAAATAATATCTGGTCGTAAGTCTTTAATCTTTTCAATATCAATCTGCTTTGTGCCTCCTACAACCTTAGCTTTGGTTTTTATATAATTGGGGTGCACACAAAACTTTGTAACGCCAACAACATAAGCTTGTAAGCCTAAATCGCATAATAGCTCTGTTTGACTGGGCACTAGCGATACAATACGTTTTGGAGTTTTGTCTAGTTGTATGTTCCTATGGAGTTGATCTTTCATAATCTTAATAAATCTAAACATTTTTTTCCATCTGAAGTCACACAAAAAACCTCAATATTATATCTTCGCAAAAAAAATAAAGATGCTAAAAGCTGTTATTTTCGATATGGATGGCGTTATTATAGATAGCGAACCTATGCACCACAAAGCCTACCACAATATGTTTAACGAAGTAGGCATTAACGTATCTAGAGAACTTTACGAATCGTTCACAGGGCAATCTACCCTAAATATATGCAAGCGCTTATGCGATAATTTTAAACTAAATGAATCTCCAGAAACCCTAGTAGCTATAAAACGTAAACATTACAAACAGTTTTTTGATACAAATTCTAGCTTTGGACTTATAGACGGTGTACTAGATTTAATAAAAAATTACCATGAAAACCAACTTACCTTAGTGTTAGGATCCTCGGCAGCAATGTCTAGTATTAACATGATTTTTGAGCGCTTTAACTTAAACCAATATTTTAAGGCTAAACTAAGTGGTGCCGATTTAAAAGCGTCTAAACCACATCCCGAAATATTCGAAAAAGCAGCTAAAGCTTCGGGCTTTAAGAAAAATGAATGTATGGTAATTGAAGATTCCACAAATGGTATTGAGGCTGCAAAATCTGCTGGCATTTATTGCGTGGGCTTCGATAGTTTTCATTCTAAAAACCAAGATTACTCCAAAGCTAACAAGGTTATTACTAATTTTGAAGATATTTATTTTGATAAAATTGTAGCAGAGTTTTAATACTTTTTTTAGAAATGATATTCTGTAGTCGCTTTAATTTCCTTTAAAACAAAGTAACTTTCCAACACGCCAATATTTTCAATTTTAGATAATTTTAAACGTACAAACTCATGGTATTCCTCAAGACTTTTTAAATTTATTTTTAAGAAAAAGTCTACTTTTCCCGCCATGTGATAACATTCCTGCACTTCTGGTAAGGCTTTTATTTGTCTTTCAAATTTATCAATAAACCCTTCGTGGTGATAGCGCAAAGACACCATACAAATTGCCGTTATAGGGCAATCTATTAGTTTATTATTTATTAGCGCTACATATTTTTTTATAAATCCCTTTTTTTCTAAACGTCTTATTCGCTCGTAAACAGGCGATGCCGTAAGATGCAGTAATTTGGCAATATCTTTAGTGGTTTTCTTTGAATCTTGCTGAAGAATTCGTAATATTTTAAGGTCTATATCATCAAGTCGTTCCATATTCAGTAAAATTTACTTTTTAAATGTTAAAAATATCCGTTTCAAAAGTAAATATACATTCAAAAATAAATATATGTAGAATATAATACTTTTTTAATAGCAATTAACAGAATTTTTAATTACTTTATTTAACATATTAGTAAATTCGTACTTGTATTATTCTAAGAAATATGAAAGATAAAATACTAATTACTGGCGCTAACGGGCAGCTTGGTTCTGTATTAACCAAAGCGCTTCAGAACATTTATGGTATAGATAATGTTATAGCAACAGATATAAAATTTAATGCATCGTTTAAAGGGCATTTTGAGTTTTTGGATGCTACAGATTTTAAAAGTATAACATATGTAATTAAAGAGCATGATATTACCGAGGTATATCATATGGCAGCCATATTATCAGCCAGTGGAGAGCAGCAACCACTAAGAACTTGGGAGATTAATAATCAAACCTTTCTCAATGTTTTAGAAGCTTCTCGCATACACGGGATAAAAAAGGTGTTCTACCCCAGCTCTATAGCGGTTTATGGTACAAACGCACCAAAAAACAATACTCCACAAGATTTTTTTTTAACACCAACGACGGTTTATGGTATGAGTAAAGCCGCAGGAGAAAATTGGGCTAACTACTACTTTTTAAAATATGGTTTAGATGTACGCTCTTTAAGATATCCTGGAGTTATTGGTCACCAAACCTCACCTGGTGGTGGCACTACAGATTACGCAGTAGATGCGTATCATTACGCTGTAAAAGGTGAAACATTTACATGTTTTCTTAATGAAACCGCAAGTTTACCTATGATTTATATGGACGATGCCATTCGAGCTACCATAGAGTTGATGCAAACGCCTACAAATGCTATTAAAACCAGAACATCTTACAATATTGCAAGTATAAGTTTTAACCCAGAAGAACTAAAAGCATCAATCTCTAAAATATTCCCTAAATTTAAAATGATTTACAAGCCGGATTTTAGACAGGAAATTGCCGATTCGTGGCCCAATAGTATAGATGATACAATAGCTAGAACAGACTGGGGATGGAAGCCTAATTTTGATTTAGAAGCGATGACAAAAGATATGATTAAACATTTAAAACAAAACTATAAAATAGAAAACGCATAATATGTACGGAACTATAAAACAACAATTTCAGGCAGATTTAGATGCCATTAAAGAAAGTGGACTTTATAAAAACGAACGTGTAATAACATCAAAGCAAGGTGCTGAAATTAACACACTTTCCAATTCTAATGTACTAAATTTTTGTGCAAATAATTATTTAGGATTATCATCTGATGAAAGCGTTATTCAAGCAGGAATTGATGCTTTAAACACACACGGTTTTGGCTTATCTTCGGTTCGTTTTATATGTGGCACACAAGATATTCATAAAGCTTTAGAACGTAAAACAGCTGAATTTCTAGGGATGGAGGATTGTATTCTTTATGCCGCAGCTTTTGATGCTAATGGCGGTTTATTCGAACCTTTACTATCAAAAGAAGATGCCATAATTTCGGATGAGCTAAATCACGCTTCCATTATTGATGGTATTAGATTGTGTAAAGCGCAACGTTTTAGATACCTTAATAGCAACATGGAAGACCTTGAAGCTAAATTAAAAGAAGCTTCGGGAGCCAGACGTAAACTAATTGTAACCGATGGTTCTTTTTCTATGGATGGACGCATTGCTCCTCTTGACAAAATTTGTGATTTAGCCGATAAATACGATGCCTTGGTAATGATAGACGAGTGCCATTCTACAGGTTTTATTGGTAAAACAGGTAGAGGTGTACACGAATACTACAATGTTATGGATCGTGTAGATATTATTACTGGAACTTATGGAAAAGCGCTTGGAGGTGCTTCGGGTGGTTTTACTGCTGCCAGAAAAGAAATTGTTGATATTTTACGACAACATTCTAGACCATACTTATTCTCTAATACCCTTGCCCCAGCTATTGTTGGCGCTACTTTAAAGGTGTTTGATATCATTTCTAACGATACTACTTTAAGAGACAAGTTAGAGGAGAATACTACCTTTTTTAGAACAGAAATGACCAAAGCTGGTTTTGATATTATTCCTGGAATTCACCCTATAGTTCCCATAATGTTATACGATGCTAAGCTCTCGCAAACCTTTGCCAAAATGCTTTTAGAAGAAGGCATTTACGTTATTGGTTTCTTTTATCCTGTGGTTCCTAAAGGAAAAGCAAGAATTCGTGTTCAGCTTTCTGCAGCTCACGAAAAGGAACATATACAAAAAGCTATAGATGCCTTTATAAAGGTTGGCAAGCAGCTGGAGGTAATTTAAAACACAAGCATTGTTACTAGCCTTTTTAAAATCTTAGCAATAAAAACATTACACTCATTTTTCCCTTCTTAAGGCACATTCAGAAAATAGCTTGATTACGAGCATCAAAATATAAAAAGCAAGATTTGGTTACTTCCAAGTCTTGTTTTTTTTAGTTTTAGAGCT
>NZ_PVEO01000007.1 GCF_002973595.1 Jejuia pallidilutea
AGCCCGTTAGCGCCGATGGTACTGCACTTGTGGAAGAGTAGGTCGCCGCCTTTTTTGGAAGAGTCTAATTACATATGTAGTTAGGCTCTTTTTTTTTAAAACTTGCCCAAAAAATTATTCTATTCAGTATCTTCATCTTTTAAATTTTTGGCGTATTAATGGCAGAGAATAAAGAGTTGGGCAAGAATTGAATTCATGGAGAATTATTTCCGTGATTGTTGCAAATTCTTGCTGCTTTTTACAATAGATGCTATTTAACAGGCTTTCATTTTTTTTGGATTTATGGCTTTTTATAGTTTGGAGGTCTTTTTTCCATAATATTCATGATGTTGCATACCTTTTGCTATAGAACATGAGTCGTTGAGCAATATTGGTAACAATAATTAATATCGTAGTTTCGCTTAAAGCTAAATGAAAATATTTTAATCCCTTAAAATACTACGAGAAATTACAATTTTTTGAATTTCAGAAGTACCTTCATAAATTTGGGTAATTTTTGCGTCTCGCATTAAACGTTCTACGTGATATTCTTTTACAAAACCATTACCGCCGTGAATTTGAACAGCTTCAATTGTTTGTTCCATAGCTACTTTTGAAGCATATAATTTTGCCATGGCACTAGACTTGTCATAATTTTCACCTGCATCTTTGTCGGCAGCTGCTTTCATAACAAGCATTCTAGCAGCTTCTATTTCAGTATACATATCAGCTAATTTAAAAGCAATTGCTTGATGGTTACATATTTCTGTACCAAATGCTTTACGCTGTTTAGAATATTTAATAGCCAATTCGTAAGCGCCTTGGGCAATTCCTAGAGCCTGAGCGGCTATTCCTATGCGACCGCCAGATAGAGTTTTCATAGCAAACCTAAAACCAGAGCCATTTACGCCAATACGATTTTCTTTGGGTACTTTTACATCGTTGAATTGAAGCGTATGTGTGTCGCTACCACGAATTCCTAATTTATCTTCTTTAGGTCCGATATCAAAGCCAGGTGTCCCTTTCTCTATGATAAATGCATTTATACCATGAGACCCTTTATCTCTATCGGTTTGCGCTATTACCAAATATACATCGGCTCTTCCTCCACTAGTTATCCAGTTTTTTGTACCATTTATTAAATAATGGTCGCCTTTATCTATGGCTGTAGTTTTTTGGGATGTGGCATCGCTACCGGCTTCTGGTTCACTTAAGCAAAATGCGCCAACATATTCGCCTGTAGCAAGTTTGGTTAGGTATTTTTGTTTTTGTTCTTCAGAGCCATATGCTTCTAAGCCATAGCAAACTAAAGAATTATTAACCGACACGATAACCGACGCAGATGCATCTATTTTTGATAGTTCTTCCATAATAAGAACATAAGATATGGTATCAAGGCCACTTCCTCCATATTTAGGATCTACCATAATACCCATAAAACCGAGATCGCCCATTTTTTTTACGAGCTCGTCTGGGAATTGCTGCTTATTATCTCGTTCTATGACTCCTGGAAGTAGTTCGGCTTGTGCAAAATCGCGAGCAGCGTCACGAATCATTTTATGTTCTTCTGAAAGGTTAAAATTCATAATTCGTAATTAAAATGTTATTTTGGTAAAAAATGTTTACAAATATAGCGTTTTAGTGTGAATTTTTCAATAATGATTATTAAATTTACAGTATATGAAAAAAGACGTATATAATATTATTGGTGTAATGTCTGGAACATCTTTGGACGGAATAGACTTAGTATACACCAAGTTTTATTTTAATGGCAGTTGGACTTTTAAAATACTTTGCACAGAAACAATAAGTTATACAAATTTTTGGGTTGAAGAATTAAGACATTTAGTAACTAAAGCTCCTCACGAATTAGATTTAATTGATGAAGCTTACACAGAATACTTAGCTGATACTATTAAATTTTTTATAAAGAAGAATGCTATTGATAATATAGATGCTGTATGCTCTCATGGCCATACAGCACTACATAAACCAGAACAAAACCTTACTTATCAAATAGGAAATAAGTCTGTAATTTCTAAATTACTAGGGTATAAAGTTGTTTGTGATTTTAGAGTTCAAGATGTAGGTTATGGGGGACAGGGCGCTCCACTAGTGCCTATTGGAGATAAATTATTGTTTTCTGAATACGATTTTTGTTTAAACCTAGGAGGATTTGCCAATATATCTTTGGATGATAGTAAAGGAGAACGTATAGCTTATGATATTTGCCCTGTAAATATTGTTCTTAATCATTATACGAAACAGTTAGGTTTTGACTATGACGATAAGGGGCATATCGCAAAATCTGGGAAAGTAGATCAAAATTTACTAAATCAACTAAATCAACTAGATTTTTATAAGCAAACGTATCCAAAATCACTCGGTTTAGAATGGGTTAAGTCTAATATATTTCCATTAGTTGATAGTTTTCAATTACAATTAAAAGATAAAATTTGCACATTTTGCGAACATGTTTCAATTCAAATTGCAAAAGAAATTAATAAAAAAGAAGATGTAGTAGTTTTAGCAACAGGTGGAGGAGCCTACAATTCTTACCTCTTAAATCGTGTAAAATTTTATTCATATAACGACATAATAATTCCAAGTAACACGGTAATAGAATTTAAGGAAGCACTAATATTTGCTTTTTTAGGCGTTTTAAAACTTCGCGATGAAATTAATTGCTTAAAGAGTGTTACAGGTGCCTTAAAAAACCATTCTGCAGGATTAATTTATCTGCCTTAAATTAATATTAAATTAATCTTTTAAGGGCTTTTTGTTTTTTATATTTGTTTCAATAATAATTTAAATCACTTTATCATGACTCAACTTTAGCTACGCATTTTTTTATAAGAATTTTGATGTGTGATGGTTTAAAATGAATCAATTTAAAATAAAGATGAAAGAATTATTAAATAAATTTGAAAACAAGGATCCAGAAATTGTTTTTAACTGGAAGGATTCTGAAACAGAAGCCGAAGGTTGGGTAGTTATAAACTCCTTAAGAGGTGGTGCAGCTGGAGGAGGTACCAGAATGCGAAAGGGACTAGATATGAATGAGGTTTTGTCTCTAGCTAAAACCATGGAAATAAAGTTCACAGTTTCTGGTCCTCCAATAGGAGGGGCAAAATCTGGAATAAATTTCGACCCTAAAGACCCACGTAAAAAAGAAGTTTTAGAACGGTGGTATAAAGTAGTTTCCCCTTTATTAAAAAGCTATTACGGCACTGGAGGAGATTTGAATGTAGACGAAACCCATGAGGTAATACCAATAACAGAAGAAAGTGGTGTTTGGCATCCTCAAGAAGGCGTTTTTAATGGGTTTTTTAAACCTACTGAAGCAGATAAAATTAATAGAATTGGCCAATTACGACAAGGTGTTATTAAGGTTATCGAGAATACTGAATTTTCACCAGATGTATCCAAAAAATACAAAGTTGCAGATATGATTACTGGCTTTGGTGTGGCTGAAGCCGTTAGGCATTACTACGATATTTACGGTGGTTCTGTTAAAGGCAAACGAGCTGTGGTTCAAGGGTTTGGAAACGTAGGAGCGGCAGCAGCTTTTTATCTTTCTCAAATGGGAGCTAAGATAGTAGGCATAATAGATATCGTTGGTGGATTAATTAATGAAGAAGGTTTTACTTTTAATGACATAAGTCATTTTTTTCTTGCTAAAAAGGGTAATACCTTAGTGGCCGATAATTTAATACCTTTTGAAGAAATAAATAAAAGGATTTGGAGTTTGCAAACTGAAATTTTTGCGCCCTGTGCTGCATCTAGATTAATCACTATTCATCAAATTGACGAAATGATAGATAGTGGTCTAGAAGTGATATCCTGTGGGGCAAATGTACCTTTTGCAGATAAAGAAATATTTTTTGGACCAATAATGGAGCATACAGATTATAAGGTGAGTCTTATCCCCGATTTTATTTCAAATTGCGGAATGGCTCGTGTTTTTGCTTATTTCATGGAACGAAAAGTATTAATGACCGATGAGGCAATATTTAATGATACCTCACAAACTATAAAAAGGGCTTTAAAAAAAGTATATAATAAAAATAAATCAAAAACAGAAATTAGTGCAACGGCATTCGAGATAGCACTAAACGAACTTATTTAAACAATAATTTATGGAAGCAGCAATTATTTTGGTATTTGTTATGGGCTATTTAGCCATAACCTTAGAGCACAGTATAAAAATTGATAAATTAATTCCAGCTTTGGTTATGATGGCCATTTGTTGGGCATTAATTGCTTTGGGGTTAGAAAGCTTCCCACAATGGTTTGATTCTGGCAATCATGCATTACTAGAGAACTTTGGTGCATTTGGGCATGAAGAGAAAATGCATTTAATGGAAGAAACATTATTGCATCATTTAGGGAAAACCGCAGAAATATTAGTATTCCTTTTAGGAGCTATGACCATTGTTGAAATTATAGATTATTTTGATGGCTTTGCCACTATTAAAAGTTTTATTAAAACTAAAAAGAAAACTAAAATACTCTGGATATTTTCAATCTTAGCTTTTATATTATCAGCAATTATAGATAATTTAACGGCTACTATAGTATTAATATCTATACTTCAAAAAATAGTTAAGGATAGAGACATTCGTATTTGGTACGCTGGTTTAATTATAATAGCGGCCAATGCAGGTGGTGCTTGGTCGCCTATTGGAGATGTAACAACAACAATGTTATGGATTGGTAAAAAGGTAACTACAGGACATTTAATAGGGTATTTATTTGTGCCATCATTATTATGTATGGTAGTGCCATCTTTAATCGCATCGTTTTTACCAGTATTTAAAGGAGAATTAGAAATAGTAGAAGAAAAAGAAAAAACTAAATCTAGATTTAGTGGTACAATGCTATATTTAGGTCTTGGCGCTATTGTTTTTGTACCTATTTTTAAAATGATTACCCATTTGCCACCTTACGTAGGAATGATGTTATCTTTAGGTGTTGTAGCAACCTTTGCAGAAATATATAGTAGTTCTAAATTTAGCATGACTGAGTTTGACGACGAAGAAAGTGAAATACACTCACATCACAGTCCGGTTCATCAATCCTTATCTAAAATTGAGTTACCAAGTATCCTGTTTTTCTTAGGAATTTTAATGGCCGTTGCAGCATTAGAATCTTTAGGTATATTATTTGGTTTTGCCGACTCTCTAAGAGAAACCATGCCACAATTAGGAACAGAAATACATGAAGGTGGTGTATCAGATTTAGTAGTTTTACTTCTAGGAGTTGGTTCGGCAGTAATTGATAATGTGCCATTAGTAGCAGCAAGTTTAGGTATGTTCTCTGAGCCGATAGATCACGAATTATGGCATTTTATAGCTTATTCTGCAGGTACTGGAGGCAGTATGCTTATTATTGGTTCTGCGGCTGGTGTTGTTGCTATGGGAATGGAAAAAATTGATTTTTTCTGGTACTTAAGAAAAATTTCATGGTTGGCTCTAGTAGGCTTTTTAGTAGGTGCTGCGGCATTTATGGTTACAAGAACACTTTTTTAGAAAAAAGTATTTAAATTGGTATAAAATTTGAAAGATTAGTAGTTACTGCTAATCTTTCTGTTTTTTACAAACATAAATAGAATTGAAAACCATATTTTATTATACTTTAGCAACAAAACATACGTTATACATTTGCAATTAACCTAAAATTATATGCTAAACATATTATTACAAAACGTCCAAGAAGGGACAGAACTAACCGAAGTAGAATCTGTTGAAAAAACACTTTCTATTATAGAATTAATTAGCAGCGGAGGTGCTGCAGGACAACTTATTATTGCTATTTTATTTTTACTGCTTATTGTGGCTTCTTATATATATTTTGAGCGCTTGTTTGCCATAAAAGCAGCTTCTAAAATAGAAGCAAACTTTATGAATCAAATAAAAGACCATGTTAGTAATGGGAAAATAGATTCTGCCCAAATGTTGTGTGCACAAATAAATTCACCTGTATCACGATTAATAAGTAAAGGTATTACAAGAATAGGAAAGCCACTAGCCGATATTAACACAGCTATAGAAAATGCAGGAAGACTAGAAATTTATAAGCTAGAAAAAAACGTAAGTGTTTTGGCTACCATTTCTGGAGCTGCACCAATGATTGGGTTTTTAGGTACAGTTATAGGAATGATTTTGGCTATTTTTGAACTTGCCAATGCAGGAGGAACTATTCAAATGGATACACTAGCAAGTGGGCTTTACACAGCTATGACCACTACTGTAGCTGGTTTAATAGTAGGAATTGTGGGATATATTGCTTACAATCATTTGGTAGTAAGAACTAACAAAGTGGTATATCAAATGGAAGCTAATTCTTTAGAATTTTTAGATCATTTAAACGAGCCCACATAATATGAATATTAGAGGTAGAAATAAAGTAACACCAGAATTCAATATGTCTTCTATGACAGATATTGTATTTCTATTATTAATATTTTTTATGATAGCTTCTACATTGGTAACCACCAATGCTATTGATATTTTGCTACCAAAAGCAAGTGGGAAAACAGAAAACAAAAAATCTGTTGCAGTTAGCATAAAAAAAGACTTAACTTATTATATAGACCAAAAACGAGTTGGTGTAAGTGTTTTAGAAAACGAATTACTTGCGGCGCTTTCAAACGAAGCAAAACCAACTATTGTATTGCGTGCCGAAAAATCAGTCCCTGTAGAAAACGTAGTTAAGGTTATGGATATTGCAAATAGAAATAAATTTAAAGTGATTTTAGCCGTAAAACCTAATAACTAAAAAAAAATTCTTCTAAACAACTATTGTAAAATAGCTATATGAAGTACTTAGAAACAAAACATGAGCGTAATTCAGCAAAAATAACAGCATTAATTGCTATTATTATTTTGTTGTTGCTATTTGTTGTGGGGCCACCTTATATGGATCCTCCAGAAGAATATGGTGTTGCAGTAAATTTTGGAACTACCGATTTTGGTAAAGGCAATATTCAGCCTAAAAAACCTGTTAAATCTGAGCCTAAGATAATTGAAGAACCGCCGCAACCTGAGTCTTCTAAGGTAGAACCAACAAAATCTGCCGAAGCTAAAGAAGAAGTTTTAACTCAAGATAATGCCGAGGAAATAGCTATAAAAAAGCAAAAAGCGGCAGAGGCAAAAGCAAAAGCCATAGCAGATGCAAAAGCAAAAGCAGAAGCGGAACGTATAGCTAAAGAAAAGCGAGAACAAGAGGAGAAGAAAAAAAAGCTAGACGCTTTAATTGGCGGTGTAAGTAAATCTGATGGTTCTGAAACGGGTAGTGAAGGTAACGACAATAGAGCAGGAGATAAAGGACAGTTAGATGGTAACCCTTATGCTCCAAGTTATTTTGGCGGAAAAGGTTCTGGCAGTGGTGGTGTAGGTTACGGATTAAATGGTCGTGGTAGCGCCTCTTTCGATAGATTAAAACAAAATTGTAACGAATCTGGAATGGTAATAGTTAAGATAGTTGTAAATAAAAGTGGTAATGTTATAGAAGCAACACCTGGAGTAAAAGGAACTACAAATACGGCTCAATGTTTACTAGAACCTGCTAAGAAAATAGCTTTATCGCACAAATGGCCAGCAGATCCCAAGGCACCATCTCGACAAATAGGTTTTGTTAGTGTTAATTTCAAACTAAGTCAGTAGTTTATGACTTATCAAGATGTTTTAGATTGGATGTTTTCGCAACTCCCAATGTATCAAAGACAGGGTAAAACTGCATTTAAAAAAGATTTAACTAATACTTTAAAATTAGCAGAACATTTAAATAGCCCAGAAAAAAACTTTAAATCTGTTCATGTTGCTGGAACTAATGGGAAAGGTTCTACAAGCCACATGATAGCTTCAATTCTCCAAGAGGCAGGTTACAATGTTGGGTTATATACATCACCACACTTAAAAGATTTTCGCGAACGTATTAAGATAAACGGTAAGGCTGTAAGTAAGCAATTTGTTATTGGCTTTATTAATAGGAACATGCCTTTTTTTGAGAAAAATAAACTGTCATTTTTTGAAATGACGGTTGGTATGGCTTTCGATTATTTTTCAAAACAGAAAGTAGATATTGCCGTTGTAGAAGTTGGTATGGGAGGGCGTTTAGATTCTACAAATATTTTAACACCTGAAGTTTCGGTTATTACAAACATTGGTTTAGATCACACCCAATTTCTTGGGGATACATTAGCGCTAATTGCTGGAGAAAAAGCTGGCATTATTAAGCCTAAAGTACCTGTGGTTATAGGTGAAACGCAACTAGAAACCAAACCAGTATTTGATGTTACAGCTAAAACTAATGCGAGTAAAATTGTATATGCAGATAAATTGGTGAATAAAATCTATAAATCTGATATGATAGGTTCGTACCAAATAAAAAATATTAAAACTGCCTACCAAACTATAAAAATGCTACAAACAAAAGGGTATACTATTTCAGATGAAAATATAACACAGGGCTTTTTAAATGTAGTTAAAAACACAGGTTTGTTGGGGCGTTGGCAAATTTTGAATGATAACCCCAAAGTTGTATGCGATACAGGGCATAATAGAGAAGGGTTAAGTTATGTGATGTCTCAGTTAGCTATGGAGAAATTTGATGCGCTTCATATAGTGTTTGGAGTTGTAAACGATAAAGATTTAAGCTCTATAATAAATTTGTTGCCTAAAAATGCTACTTATTATTTTTGTAAACCAGATATTCCTCGAGGAAAAGACGCTACAGTATTACAATACGAATTGAAAGACCATAATTTACTAGGAGTTGCCTATAATTCTGTAAGTGAAGCATATAAATCAGCATTAAACAATGCTTCTAAAGACGATTTTATTTTTGTGGGCGGAAGTACATTTGTAGTAGCAGAAATAATTTAAATTTTTTCTTAAAAAAGTTTTTGCAGTATTAAAAACTAGATTATATTTGCACACCTAATTAAAGGGCGCGTAGCTCAGTTGGTTCAGAGCACTTGGTTTACACCCAAGGGGTCAGGGGTTCGAATCCCTTCGCGCCCACACAAGCTTCTAGAAATAGAAGCTTTTTTTATGTCTGATAATTGTGATGAGTTATTTTACTTACATTTTGTATTCTTAGGTTTTGTAAAAACAAGTGTTTTGTTTGTCATATTTATGTGGCCTTCATCTAGTGCCTACAGTATATTTTAATGTTTTTAGGCTTGCTGAATAAGTTTCTAAAAAGTATAGGTTTTCTTCTTCATACTTGCTTTTTCTGGTTTTCTTTTCATTTTTAGTATTTTTAAGAAAATCTCTCAATCTATATCATATGGATAATGCTAGTATTAAAAATGCGTACAAGGAAATATTTCAGTCTTATGAAAATCCATCTTTAGAAAAACACGTAGAAAAAATAATAGAACTCGATACTTTTCTGCCCTATAGCTCAACATTTTTTTGTATTACGAACACTCAAGAATTATCTTTTGAATATGTGAGCAAAAACTTTACTGCTTGTTTGGGGCTTGAAAGGAGTGTGTTAAAGGAAAAAGGGATGCACTATTTTTGGAGTAGAATACATCCTGAAGATTTAGAACAATGGCTAAAAGCTTTAAATGATTTAATGAAATTCACTCTAGATAAGATTAAGCTAATTGATAGAAGTAAAATGAGCTATACTTGGAACTACAGGTTTAAAAACTCTAAAAATAACTATGTTAATATCATTCAAAATACAACACCTTTACAGTTTGATGTAGACGAAAAACCAATAATTGGACTTGCGCACTACACTGTTCTGTCTGGAGAATTAAAAATGCCTGTATGTGCATCTGCGAAATTATTAAATGATAGGTTGGAGTATGAAACTGTGTATTACAATAATTATTCTCAAAAACTGTTGCCAGATGATGTTAGTAATAGAGAACGCGATATTATTAGGCTTTTGGCTTTAAATTATTCTAGTAAGCAGATAGGGGACAAGTTAAATATAAGCCCAAATACAGTTGATACACATAGACGTAATATCCTTAAAAAGCTTAATATCTCTTCTACGGGAGAGTTAATAGGTATGCTTAAAATGAAAAAAAAAATTGTTTAAGCATATTGTGAAAACATAAACTTACTAATAGTACATTTTTTTTATTATGTTTAGAATGAAATTATTTGGCTTTATGTATATTAAAGATTACGTTTTGCCACATCACACCTTAATAAACTTATTATTCATCGAAAAATTCAGTTGGTGTTTTAGAAATACTCAAATTGAGTATTGCACCAACTGTAAATAATTTGCAAATTTACGTTGCTATTAATCAGTTCTTAGGGAGAATTTAAAGAGTGTTTGTGTTACAATGAGAGCACAGGCACTTTTTTATTGTAAACTATATGAGTAAAAACATAAAAAATATTTGAAGCATAAGCGTAGTTTATGCTTCTAAAAAACGCTCTAAAGCCATACCTCTAGAGCCTTTAATTAAAACTAAAGCGTTATTTATGTTTTTTAAACTAAGTGCATTATTTAAGTGATTAAATGTTTCAAATTGTTTCACTTTTTTTGACTTAATCTTTGAGTTGAAGAAATTCTTACCTACAAGATATACCTTATCAATATTTAAAGAAATGGCTAAATCTGTTATATTTTGATGTTCAACTTCGGCGTCATCACCTAATTCGAACATATCGCCCAAAATTGCAATTTTATATCCTTCTTGTTTTTCAAAATTAAGAAGGGCAGCTTGCATACTTGTAGGGTTAGCGTTATAGGCATCTAATATTATTTTATTAGTATTTTTTTCTATGATTTGCGATCGATTGTTTGATGGCACATAGCTTTCTATTGCAGATTTAATAGCGCTATCTTCTACTTTAAAATAATTACCTATCGCAATAGCTATTGAGATATTGTTAAAATTGTAGTCGCCTATTAATTGGCTGTTTATAGTTAAATTATTGTATTTAGATACTACAAATGGTTGCGCATCTAAAAAATCTATTATTGTATCTGGATTGTTATGTTTATTGCCAAAAGTAATAATATTGGCACTTTTAGTCTTTTCAACTTGAATAGGATCGTTAGCGTTAACAAAAATGGTTTTATTATTTTTAATTAAATGTGTAAACATTTCGCTCTTGCCTTTAATTACACCTTCTACGCCACCAAAACCTTCTAGATGTGCCTTACCATAATTAGTTATTAAACCATAGTCTGGAAATGCTATATTGCATAAAAAGTTTATTTCTTTTTGGTGATTTGCTCCCATTTCAACTATGCCAATTTCTGTTTCTTTAGTTAGGGATAGTAAGGTTAACGGTACACCTATGTGGTTATTTAAGTTTCCTTTTGTTGGTGTGGTTTTATACTTTTTAGATAAAACGGCATTTATAAGTTCTTTGGTTGTAGTTTTTCCATTGCTTCCTGTTAAGGCTACAATTGGGGTTTTAAGATAATTTCTATGATAAGTTGCTAAGTTTTGTAGTGTCTCTAGAACATTTTCTACCAAAATAGTATGTTTCGATTGAAATTCTTTTTCATCAATTACAGCATATTTTGCCCCCTTATCTATGGCTTGTTTCGCGTACGTGTTTCCATTAAAGTTATCACCTTTTAAAGCAAAGAACAGGTCTCCTTTTTCAATTTTTCGAGTATCTGTACTTACCGCATTGCACTCTAAAAAAAGGTTGTGTAGTGTTTTTAAATTCATAAAATAAATGTAAAAAAAAGTCCTGATTTATCATCAGGACTTTTAATTTTATTTGAGAAGTAATACTGGTTAACTTTTCTTTTTACTATTCATCTTAGACTTGGAACCAACACGAGACATAGCACATCTAAAGCCAATGTAATCGGTAGCCATATCTTGTGGGAAGTAGCGTCTTTGAGCTGGGTCTAACCAATACTCTCTATCTTTCCAGGAGCCGCCTTTGTACACTCTTACTTCATCATTTATAAGGGAGGTTCTAGTATTAGATTTATCATATTCCCTTACTATATTGCCTAAAGAATCTCTAGTTATTGTATGTTTAGGCGAGTTGTACATTTTTCTTGTATTAGAGTCCTTTACGTTACCTTCTTCATCGGTTTCTTCACCAAAACTCTGGTAGTTTCGAGAAGAGCGACGATCTCCGTCTCTAAAGTTAATATTGTCTGCTCTATCAAAGTTTGGTCTTAAATAGGTTTCGTTTTCATCAACAGGAACCTTAACAATTTCTCCTGGAAGGTTTCTAGCTACAATTTTGCCGTTAGACAGTGTGTCGTACACAATTTCATCAGAAGTAACAACTTTAACTGTGCCTTCTTCGGTTATTGCATTTTTGGTATAAACATTTCCTCGGTAGTAATTAAAGTCGTTAAACTCATCATCAACAATAGGTCTGTAAACATCTGCAACCCATTCTGCTACATTACCTGCCATGTCGTATAATCCAAAATCGTTAGGTTCATAAGATTTTACAGCGTTTGTGATATCAGCACCATCATCGCTCCATCCAGCAATACCACCATAATCTCCTTTACCTTGCTTAAAGTTAGCTAATTGGTCGCCACGGTACTTACGTTTTCCAGAACGCGTGTATTGTCCATCCCATGGATATTTTTTACGTCCTCGGTACAAATTATAGCTTCTTAACTCACTTAAACCTAAGGCAGCATATTCCCATTCTGTTTCGGTTGGAAGTCTATATTTAGGGCCAATTACACCTGTTTCCATAGAAGCATAAACTCCAGTTTCATTGCCATCGGCATCAACCCTAACATTTCTGTTTCTTCTTCCGTCAGGATCACCGTTGTCGTAAGCGCTAGGATCTACTTGGTATCTGTCTGTACTAAAATAATTATCAGGATCCATTTCAGATAAGGCGATATCACGATAACCGCTTTTTTGTAAATTTAGTTCGTTAACACGATCTGTACGCCAGTTAGAATATTCTACTGCTTGAATCCAGCTTACTCCAACTACAGGATACTCTGCATAGGCAGGGTGTCTTAAATAATTTTCGGTCATAACTTCGTTATATCCAAGACGGTTTCTCCAAACAAGTGTGTCTGGTAAAATACCATTATAAATATTTTTATAAAGTTCATCGTCTGGCGGGTAGAGTTTTTTCATGTAGTCAAGATATTCAACATACATTAAGTTTGTTACCTCGGTTTCATCCATGTAGAATGATTGTACGTGCTGTTGTGTAGGCGTGTTGTTCCAGTCGTGCATAACATCGTCCTGTACACGACCTTTTGTAAATGTACCTCCTTCAATAAAAACTAAGCCTGGGGCTGTTTCTTGTTCTTTGAAGTTTGTATTGTATTGAAAACCGCCATTTCGACCGTTTATTTGCCATCCTGTTGCTCTAGAACTGTTTTTAGAACTAGATGATTTTTTACAACCAAATGCCGTAACCGAAAGAACTGCGATTAAGAATAATTTTAATATCGCTACATTTTTCATATTCATACGTTTAAGTAAGCTAAATTTTTGTTTTGGTGCTGCAATATAAGAATTAAACCTTACAGAACAAGCTATTTTTTGCATTTTGACGAAAAAAATATGTATTTCATCCTGTTTTTGATGTATTACATCGATGATTTTGACACTTTTCTCCAAACAATCGCATAGAAATAACGTTATTTTTCATAAATTATTATTGTATTTTTGATGGATATAAAAAAATTGTCGATTTATTTAATAATATCTACCATATACCGACGTTATTTTAGCTCATGAAAGAGAAAATTTTACTTGTATTATTATTGGTGTCAAGCTACGCTTTTAGTCAAAAAAAAAGTTTTTCAATTGATTGGAATGGCTCTACAAAATTAACTTTTGGGGCTAATTCTATAAAATTACCTGTTTTTAATAAAGAAAATTATAGTTACGATTTCAATGAAGGCCTACAATTTATTGCCCAGTGGGAGGTTGCCAGTGCCATTAACGAATCTTCGGTAGTTTTAAGTGGTATTAACTATCAGTCTATTTCTGAAAAGGAATTGTTTGAAATTGATAAAGCAACAATACCTACCCAATTAACCTATAGCTTAAAAAACTCCGTATCTAGAGGCAAACGTTATGCTTTTTTTGAATTATCTCCAATAATAAGGGATGAAAATGGTGTCTATAAAAAAGTGATGTCTTTTCAGTTAAATTACAATAATTTAGCATTTGCTTCTACCCAGACAAATAGGTTAAGAAAAAACAATGCCTCTAAAATAATAACTAATTCAGTATTAAGTTCTGGCGATTGGTATAAGTTTTACATTGATACCACAGGTGTTTTTAAATTATCGAAAGGGTTTTTACAAAGTTTAGGTGTTAATGTAAATAGTGTAGACCCCAGGACTATAAAGATTTATGGTAATGGCGGACGAATGATACCCTATAGTAATGCTGAGCCTTACCCGTACGATGTAACAGAAAACACAATAAAAGTAGTAGGCGAACAAGATGGTGTTTTTAATAACGAAGATTATATACTTTTCTACGGGCAAGGACCAAAGGAGTACAATCTGGAAAGTAATACTAATATAAACTGTTATACGGATAAAACATATTATTACATAACAGTAGGAGGTAGCACTGGAAAACGAATACAGCCTATTAACGCGCCTTCAGGACCAGTAAATTTAAGTATAAATACATACCAACAGTATCAATTTCATGAAAGAGATATTTACAACATAGGAACGGTGGGTAGACGTTGGTTTGGAGAACGTTTTAATTTAGAAAGTGAACAGGAATTTACTTTTAGTTTTCCAGATATAGTTACAACACAGCCAATAAATTTAAAAGTATATGCAGCGGCCATTTCTTCTAACGATACCTCAATGGAAATAAATGTTAACGGTAGCGTAATACAAAATTTGTCTTTCGGTTCTATAAGCAGTACGGTAGTTGGTTCAGAGGGGTTTTACATAGGTAATATAAATGTAAACTCTGGAGACATCGCGGTTACTTTAAGCTACAACAATCAAGGTAATCCCAGTGCCCAAGGCTACTTAGATTATATTTCTATTGAAGCTACAAGATTATTGAAATTTGAAGGTAAACAGTTTCAATTTAAAAATAAAGAAGTAGTTAATAATGCGGGAATTGCAGAATATACTATTGCTAATGCTTCACGACTTTCAGAGGTATGGGATGTTACCGATGTTTACAATGTTTTTAATATTGAAAATAGTGAGGGCGAAACTAGTTTTAGTTTTACCTCAAACATGGGAGAAGAAAGGGTTTATGTAGCATTAACACCATCAGATTATTTTGAACCCAGATCAGATAGTAACAAAACGGTAAGAAATCAAAATATAAAAGGTACTATTTTCAATAATGCAGAAGGCAGCTTCCAAGATATAGATTACCTTATAGTGGCCCCAGATAATATGTTAAACCAAGCTGAAAGACTAGCTGAAATTAACAGAAATCAATACGATTTAAATGTAAAAGTGGTTGGTTTAAATGAAATTTATGCTGAGTTTAGTACTGGAAACCAAGATATTGCAGCAATTCGCAATCTTGTAAAATATATTTATGATAATGCAAGTAGTCCCGAGAACAGAATTAAGTACCTCTGTTTATTTGGTGATGGCTCTTATGATTATAAAGATAGAATTCCCAATAATACTAATGTAGTTCCCTCATGGCATTCTTACAATAGTTTAAATTTAACAAACTCATTCGTTTCAGATGATTTTTATGGCATGATGGATGAAAATGAAGGGTCTATGGCAAATAGCGACCGTTTAGATATTGCCGTTGGTCGTATTCTGGCAGACACGCCACAACGCGCCAAAGATCTAGTAGATAAAATAGAATCTTATTATACAAAAGAATCCTTTGGAAGGTGGAGAAATAATTACGTAGTAGTGTCTGATGATGTTGATGATGATTGGGAAGGCATTATACAACAAACCACAGATAATATTGGTAACCAAGTTACAGCAAACAAACCCTTTGTTAATGTCGTAAAAATACATACCGATGCTTTTCAGCAGGAATCTTCAGCTGGTGGCGAAAGATATCCCGATGTGGTAGAGGCATTTTCAAATGCTATAGACAATGGGGCTTTGGTAGTAAATTATTTTGGACATGGCGGGGAAGAAGGGCTGTCTCAAGAGCGTATTTTAGATATACCAACCATAGATAATTTAAAAAACTTCTGTAAGCTTAATTGCTTTGTTACCGTTACCTGCGAATTCACAAAATTTGATAATCCCTTTAGAAAAACTGCTGGAGAATATACCTATTGGAATAAAGATGCAGGAGCTATTAGCCTTATTACAACTACTAGGCAGGTGTTTGTGAATTTTGGTATAAATTTTAATAACACCTTAGGGCAATATCTATTTTCATTTAGTGATAACGATACTTTTGAAGACCACGAATACCCATCAACAGCAGAAGCTTTAAGGCTTACAAAAAACGATCAAAATATTGGTTTTGCCTCACAAAGGCGCTTAGTGTTTTTTATTGGAGACCCAGCCATGAAATTAGCCTTCCCAAAACCAAATATAAGGTTAACCCAAATAAACGATGTACCTATCGCTCAATCTAACGATACGCTTAAAGCACTAAGTAAGGTGAAACTATCAGGAGAAGTTACAGATATTAATGGCAACCTTTTAACCAACTACAATGGTGTAGTTTCTACAACAATTTATGATAAATTTATTGATAGGCAAACCCTTGCAAACGATAATATAACAAACGCAGGAACCTTAATTAAACTAGATTTTAAAACACTGGGTGCTATTGTTTTTAGAGGACAAGCTTCGGTTACAAATGGCCAATTTGAGTTCGATTTTGTAGTGCCTAAGGATATTGGTGTGCCTGTTGGTTTAGGTAGGGCAAGCTTTTATGCCAAAAATGAGCAATTATCAGAAAACCAAGCAGGTGCCGATATTACAAATATTAGAATTGGTGGTGTAAATGAAAATGCTGAGGTAGATAATATAGGGCCTGTAATTTCCCTGTTTATGAATGATGAAAACTTTGTTTCAGGTGGTATAACCAACGAATCTCCAACACTTCTGGCAAAACTTGAAGATGTAAATGGTATAAATACAGCAAGTGGTATAGGGCATGATATTGTAGCAATAATTGATGGTGATGAAACCAATCCTTTTATCTTAAACGATTATTATGAAACAGAGGTGGACGATTACCAAAAAGGTACTGTAAGTTTTCCGTTTAGAGATTTAGAACCTGGTTTGCATACCTTAACTTTTAAGGCCTGGGATGTTTACAATAATTCATCTGTAGCCGAAATTCAGTTTATAGTTTTCGATCAAGATCAAGAATTGGTTGTAAACAACGTTTTAAATTACCCTAATCCATTTGTAAATTATACAGAATTTTGGTTTAACCACAATAGTTCAGAACCTTTAGACGTTTCAATACAAATATTCACTGTTTCCGGTAAACTAGTAAGAACTCTAAATGGACAAACATCAGGAGGTATAAAAGCAGCAAGCTCACTTTCTAAAGATATTGTTTGGGACGGAAGGGACGATTTTGGTGATAAAATTGGAAAAGGTGTTTATATTTACAAACTAACAGTTAAATCTAATCTGCTTAACAAGAAGGTAGAGAAAATAGAGAAACTTGTGATACTGTAATAAAAAATTATATTTGCAACTATAAAACTCAACTATGAAGAATACACTAATAGCGTTACTTGCTTTGGTATTTACGCTTAATTTAACCGCTCAAACAGTAATTATTCCTAACGAAAACGATTCTCGTGTAATTACAACAGGAGTACCATTTATATTAATCGCCCCAGATGCAAGGGCTGCTGCAATGGGAGATATGGGAGTTGCCACATCAGTTGATGCATTTTCGCAACAATGGAATTCATCTAAGTACGTCTTCTCTGAAACTAAATCTGGTGTAGGAATCAGTTATACACCATATCTAAGCAAACTGGTAAATGATATTTTTTTAGGAAACGTTACTTATTTTAATAGATTAGATGAGCGTAGTTCATTTGCTGCGAGTTTTAAATATTTTTCTTTAGGAGATATAGAGTTTCGTGCCGATGAGTTTTCAGAAGCATTAATTCAAAGACCAAACGAGTTAACTATCGATGCCTCTTATGCATTACGGCTTTCAGATCAATTTGCAATGTCTGTAGCTATGCGTTATCTAAGATCTGATTTACGATTGAACGTTGGTAATAACGATGCATCATCTGCCAATACTTTTGGCGTTGATATTTCAGGTTACTACCAAAGTGAAGAAGAAGCATATAACGATTTTAATGGGCGCTGGAGAGCTGGTTTCGCAATTCAAAACATAGGACCTAAATTTAAGTATGATGATGGTGGTGTAGAGAATTTTCAACCTACAACATTAAGACTAGGCGCAGGATTCGATTTTATATTTGACGATTACAATAAAGTAGCGGTAACAGCAGAGGTAGCTAAACTATTGGTGCCTACGCCTCCAATTTTAGGTGATGAATACGGATTTACCGATAACAACGGTAATGGTACTTATGAAGAGGATGTAGACGATTTAGATGCTAATCCTATTAGAGAAAATGTAATTTTTCAAGGACAATCCCAAGATGTAAGTTTCTTATCGGGTATGTTTCAGTCCTTTGGTGATGCACCAGGCGGATTTAGTGAAGAATTAAGAGAATTTACTTGGTCGTTAGGTGCAGAGTATACTTATCAAGACTCATTTGCTTTTAGGGCAGGATATTTTAATGAAGCAGAAGATAAAGGGGCTCGTAAATTTTTGGCTATAGGTGCTGGTTTTAAATACAATGTTATAAATATAGACTTGTCTTATTTATTTTCAGCATCAAGAGTGCAAAGTCCTTTAGAGAATACATTAAGGTTCTCTCTAACATTCAATATAGGAGACGGCGAGTATTTTGAATATTAAGCAGAAAGTTTCAAATTATAGCTAAAAAAACTATTGTTCTAAACACAATAGTTTTTTTGTTTAGAATAGAATCGTATTTTTAAATCCTTACAATTTACTTATGAAAGCACTAAAAATTGAAACAACTTTATTTGTTTTCGAAAATGAAAATGAACTACCGGAGGATGTAAGTAAATTAATAGATTTAGCCAAAAAAGCAAGATTAAAGGCCTATGCGCCATACTCAAACTTTGCAGTTGGTGCGGCAATTTTATTAGACAATAACGAGGTAGTTACTGGCAGTAATCAAGAAAACGCATCGTATCCTTCTGGCTTATGTGCAGAACGTACAGCAATTTATTATGCGGGTGCAAAATATCCAGATGCTAAAATTTTAAAAATTGCAATTGTAGCAGGATCGTTAAAATTTGAAACATCTCAACCCATACCTCCATGTGGCGCATGTAGGCAAGCTATTGCCGAATATGAGGTAAATCAGAAAACCAATATTGAAATTTATTTTATGGGTACTTCGGGTAATATTTTAAAATCTAACTCTTTAGAGAACCTATTGCCGTTAATTTTTGATAAATCCCAATTATAATATATCTTATTTTAAATAATTAATATCATATTCCCAATAGGGCATAAATCATTTAAAAAAAGATAATATTTCTAATTTTTTCACATTTTTTACACTTTCATTCCTAAAGGGTTTTCTCAATACCAATCAAAGTATTACTTTTGTATTTCGCTTAATAACCATATAAAAAACGTCGATGCAAAAAATCACAAAAGAGGTTTACCTCAAATGGTACGAAGACATGTTATTCTGGAGAAAGTTTGAAGACAAACTAGCTGCAGTTTATATCCAACAGAAAGTAAGAGGATTTCTTCATTTATACAACGGTCAAGAAGCTGTATTAGCTGGTGCTTTACATGCTATGGACCTAACTAAAGATAAAATGATTACTGCATATCGTAATCACGTTCAACCTATAGGAATGGGCGTAGATCCCAAGCGTGTTATGGCAGAATTATTTGGAAAAGCAACCGGAACATCCAAAGGTATGGGAGGTTCTATGCATATTTTCTCTAAAGAGCACCGTTTTTATGGAGGCCATGGTATTGTAGGAGGACAAATACCTTTAGGAGCAGGTATTGCTTTTGGTGATAAATATCACGGTTTAGATGCTGTAACCTTATGTTGTTTTGGCGATGGAGCAGCAAGACAAGGTTCGCTTCATGAAACTTTTAATTTAGCAATGCTTTGGAATTTACCAGTGGTATTTGTTTGTGAAAACAACGGATACGCCATGGGTACCTCAGTAGAACGTACCGCCAACCATGACGATATTTGGAAATTAGGTTTAGGCTACGAGATGCCTAGTGGTCCTGTAGATGGTATGAATCCTGTAAAAGTGGCTGAAGCTTTTGATGAAGCCATACAAAGAGCAAGAAAAGGTGGCGGTCCTACATTTTTAGAATTAAAAACGTACCGTTACAGAGGACATTCTATGAGTGATGCACAACATTACCGAACTAAGGATGAAGTTGAAGAATACAAAAAGATAGACCCTATTACGCAAGTAAAAAATGTTATTCTTGAAAAGAAATACGCTACAGAAGACGAGATTAAAGTAATTGATAAGCGTGTTAAAGCACGCGTAGCAGAATGCGAGAAATTTGCTGAAGAATCTCCATTCCCAGAAATACAGCAACTATACGATGTAGTTTACGAGCAAGAAGATTATCCATTTATCCCACACAAATTATAGAATATGGCAATAGTAGTAAACATGCCGCGATTAAGCGACACAATGGAAGAAGGAACAGTCGCTACTTGGTTAAAAAAAGTAGGAGACAAAATTGAAGAAGGCGATATTTTAGCTGAAATTGAAACAGATAAGGCTACTATGGAGTTCGAGTCTTTTAATGAAGGCACATTACTTCATATAGGAGTTCAAGAAGGCGAGACAACAAAAGTAGATGAGCTTTTGGCAATAATAGGTGATGAAGGCGAGGATATTTCAGATTTGCTAAACGGTGGTGGTAACGCTTCTGCCGAAGATTCAAAGGCTGAAGATACAAAGGCTGAAGCTTCTGATGAGGTTGAATCCAACAAAGACGAAACCACAGAAACTGAAGAAGTATCAAGCGCTTCAGCAGATTTACCAGAAGGCGTAATTGTTGTTACCATGCCTAGGCTAAGTGATACTATGGAAGAAGGAACGGTAGCCACTTGGTTAAAGAAAGTGGGTGATAGTGTTGAAGAAGGAGATATTTTAGCTGAAATTGAAACAGATAAGGCTACTATGGAATTTGAATCATTCCAGTCTGGTACTTTATTAGAAATTGGTTTAAAAGAAGGAGAATCTGCTAAAGTAGACGAGCTCTTAGCTATAATAGGTCCTGCAGGAACTGATGTTTCTGGAGTTGCTGCTAATTTTAGTTCAAGTTCTGCACCAGCTGCAAAAAAAGAAGAAGCTCCAAAACAAGAAACTAAAAAAGAAGCACCAAAAACGGCGCCTGCTTCAACCGAAACTAAAACAAAAGCGCCTGCACCAACGCCTGTTACAGAAAACGGACGTTTATATGTGTCGCCTTTAGCAAAAAAGTTAGCAGAAGAAAAAGGCATCAACTTAACAAAAGTGCAGGGTTCTGGTGAAAACGGACGTATCATAAAACGCGATATTGAAAATTATGAACCAGCGGTAGGAGCAGCGGCAGTTGGTAAATTTGTACCATCTGGTCAGGAAGATTTTGAGGATATTCCAAATTCTCAAATGCGTAAAGCCATAGCTAAGTCGTTAACCAAAAGTAAATTCTCTGCACCACACTATTATTTAGCAGTAGAGTTTAATATGGATAATGCCATGGCATTCAGAGCTCAATTTAATTCTATTCCAGATACTAAAATATCATTTAACGATATAGTTGTTAAGGCTTGTGCTTTAGCCTTAAAACAACATCCGCAAGTTAACTCGCAATGGTTTGATGATAAAATGCGTTTAAACAACCATGTGCATATTGGTGTTGCCGTGGCTGTTCCAGACGGTTTAGTGGTACCTGTAGTACGTTTTGCAAACGAGCAAAGTTTACCACAAATTGGGGCTGAAGTTAAAGCATTAGCTGGTAAAGCTAGAAATAAAAAACTAACGCCAGATGAAATGTCTGGAAGTACATTTACAGTATCTAATTTAGGTATGTTTGGTATAGATTATTTTACATCTATTATCAATCAACCAAATTCGGCTATTCTATCTGTTGGTGCAATTGTGCAAAAACCAGTAGTTAAAAATGGAGAAATTGTTGTTGGAAATACCATGAAGTTAACATTGGCTTGCGACCACAGAACGGTAGATGGCGCAACAGGAGCCGAGTTCCTTCAAACATTAAGAGGGTATATTGAGAATCCTGTTACGATGTTAGTATAATATAGTTTTGTCATTCAGGGCAAAGCGAAGAATCTATAAATATTAAGAACCTGTTTCAATTACATTGGAGCAGGTTTTTTTATCTTTAACATCAAAATTATAATATGAAAAAAATATTAACTCTATTAGTTTTTGTAATATTGATAAGCTGTGGTGGCCAAAAGCAAATTATCAATACTCCCAACGCTATTAAGCTTGAAGAGGTAAAAGAAAGCCTTGAGTATTTAGCTTCAGACGAATTAGAGGGAAGAAGTACAGGTAGTAAGGGCATAGAAAAAGCAGCAATTTATATTGAGGATTTCTTCAAAGCGCATAAAATAAAACCTTATTTTAAGACCTACCGCGATAGTTTTAACTTAAAAGATATAGTGGGCTATAATGTTGTTGGTTACATTGAGGGGAATGACCCTAACCTAAAAAAAGAATTTGTGATACTCGGTGCGCATTACGATCATATAGGTAAGGGAAAGGCAGTAAATGGTGATACTATTGCTAATGGCGCAAACGATGATGCATCTGGTACTGTTGCGGTTTTAGAATGGGCTAAATACTTTTCTAAAACTAAAAACAATAAAAGAAGTATTTTATTTACGCTATACGCAGCAGAAGAGTTAGGTTTAAAAGGTTCTGGGCATCTAGCCGAACGCCTTAAAGCTCAAAACATAGATTTGTACACTATGATTAATTTTGAAATGATTGGTGTGCCTAGAGCCGAAGATGAAATTATGGCATATATTTCTGGTTATGAAAAATCTAATATTGCAGATAAGTTAAATGGATATTCTGGTACAGAAATTATAGGATTCTTACCTAAGGCGAGAGAATATAAGCTATTTATGCGCTCTGATAATTATCCGTTTTATAATGCCTTTAAAGTACCTGCACATGCCATTTCTACTTTTGACTTTACTAATTTTGACTACTATCATCATGTGGATGATGAGGCAGACAAAATGGATTTTCAGCATATGACTAATTTTATAAAAAAAATGATTCCTGCTATAGAAGGTATGGTAAATACAACTTCAAAAGAAATTAAACTAAATGAATAAAAATATTATAATAACGGGCACTAGCCGAGGTATAGGTTTCGAATTAGTACAATTGTTTGCAAAAGCAGGCCATAAGGTTTTGGCATTATCGCGAAATGAAAAACCAATTCAGAATTTAAAGTTAGAAAATGTTACCTGTTTTTCTTTTGATTTAAATGATAGCGCCTCATACAGAAAAGTAGAGGCCTTTATACAAACTAAATGGCATAACGTTGATATTTTAATTAACAATGCAGGAGCACTATTAAACAAGCCATTTGCTGAAACTACAATAGATGATTTTGAGAATGTTTACAAAACCAACGTTTACGGTGTAGCTGAACTCACAAGAGTGGTTCTTCCATTTATGAAGAGTAGAAGTCATGTAGTAACTATTAGTTCAATGGGTGGTGTTCAGGGCAGTATGAAATTCCCCGGTTTAGCAGCATACAGTTCTAGTAAAGCAGCAGTAATAACACTTACAGAGTTGTTAGCAGAAGAATATAAAGAAACTGGAATATCGTTTAATGTTTTAGCTTTAGGAGCGGTGCAAACTGAAATGTTGGAAGAGGCATTTCCAGGATATAAAGCACCAACAACCGCTCTTGAAATGGCCAAATATATTTTTGATTTTTCGTTAAACGGAAATACATATTATAATGGTAAACTGTTGCAGGTTTCTAATTCTACGCCGTAGTATATGAGTAAATACAAATGTGTAATTTTTGATTGTGATGGTGTGTTGATTGATAGTGAGCCTATTGCCATTGGTGTTTTGGTTGAAATGGCCAATCATCTTGGAGCAAATATGGACTTTAATACAGCATTAATTGAGTTAAAGGGAAAGTCGTTTAACTCTTGTACGCATTTAATTTCAAAATGTATTGGGAAACCGCTGCCGGTTAACTTTGAATCTGATTATCGCATTAATACTTTTGAAGCGTTTAGAGAAAAAATAAAACCCATAAAAGGTGTTAAGAGCGTGGTTGAAAATTTAGACATTCCATTTTGTACAGCTTCTAGCGGACCAGAAAATAAAATAAGATTAAACCTAGAAGTAACAGGCTTGTTACCATATTTCGAAGGCAATATTTTTAGTTGTTATGCGATTAAAAAATGGAAACCAGAACCCGATATTTTTTTATGGGCTGCAAAAACAATGGGGTTTAAACCCAGTGAATGTTTGGTTATTGAAGATAGTGTTTCTGGTGCTACTGCTGCAAAATTAGGTGGTTTTGATGTGTTTGGTTATACGGAGCACGATTATAATAACGAGCTTGACGGCATAGCAACTAATACATTTAACAACATGGAAAAACTTTTAGAGATGATATAGGTTTAGCTAATTTTTTACATATATGCTTTAAATTAAGTTTTTGCAAAATTTCATTTTTCATTATTTAGAAAAGCTTTACTGATTTTGATACTATTTCCAACCCATCATCAATTAAGTGCCCAAATTCAGGTTTGTTTCGTTTAATGCTTTCTAAATGTTTTACTATTTTTTTAGATAATTCAGTTTCATTATCAATTTGGGACAATTCGTAAAGTTCTACAGGTAGTAACCAATCGTTAGGGTGGTTTTCTATAAGTTCTTCCAGTACTTTGGTTCTAGAAACTGTGTTATTCTTACCTTCTCTATAATCTCTAACTTGTTGGTACAATGTTTCTAGGGCAATACGTTGTTTAGATTTTTTTACGTGTATGGTTTGTGTAGAAGGCACATGCGTTATCAAATCAAAACTGCTATAATCGGCAGGTCCAGAAAATGCAGAAACAATATCCTTGCCAACAGCCATATCGTAAACCCCCCAATCTGGTTGAAACAGTACATTTTCTTCATGCTTTACTATACAGTTCTTAAAGCTTATTAAAATAATTTTTCCTTGCAAGTTACGTTTTCCTGTAATAATTTCACCAGAGACTGATATGCCACCTTCAAATTCTAAAATAATAACGTTTCCTTCATAAATATTATAGGCCGCTAAATCGCGAGGGCTCATATCTTCAATAGCAATGTTTATACCCTTTAATTTTCCAACAGGAGAACCAAAACCATTGGCATGCGTATTTGTACCGTGGCCAACTAATTCTTTTTCTCTATAAGACAAAGCGGTTTTGCCTGTAGTTTGTACATAAATTGGTTTGCCGTCGTAAGCGATTACATTACTGAAAATTCCAGAAATTTGTAGCCCTGTGCTTAATTCTATAGTGCCCAGAGCTTTTGATGCTATTAATTTATTAACTCCAGATAAACCACCTCGCCTTAGTGCCATAGTGTTTGCAAATTCTTCAAGAATTAAACTTAGGTGCGCAAAATTTGGGGTTACATATAGTTGTGGTTGTGGCTTGGTAATATCAAAATCTTTAAATGTAGCATTAATATCGTATGGTAGTTTTTTTACTTTATCTGTCATGCACCAAGCACTCTCGCCAATAGATGATAACAAGCCAGCACCATAAATTTTCGGATTTTCAATAGAGCCTATCAATCCATATTCAACAGTCCACCAGTGTAAATTTCTTATTAAAGCCATTTCACTTGGTGCTCCCATATTTTGCTGTAATTCCTCTACTTTTTTTTCTGCTGAAACTATAGCCTCTTCAGTAGAGTTTGGTGCTTCTTTTATAATGGATAGGTGGCGTACCGCTTCGTATAATTCATAATCTTTTGCAGAAGAAATAGCTTTACATCCAATTTCGCCAAAGCGTCTTAAATATTCTGCATATTCTGGATTAGCAATTATGGGTGCATGTCCAGCGCCTTCATGAATAATATCAGGGGCAGGTGTATATTCAATATGTTCTAGCTGTCTGATGTCGCTGGCAATAACCAATACATTATAAGCCTGAAATTCCATAAAAGCATTGGGTGGAATAAAACCATCTACCGCTACAGCAGCCCAACCAATATCTTTTAAAATACGGTTCATGCCATACATGTTAGGGATGCTATTTATAGAAATACCAGTTTGTTTTAAGCCATCTAAATAAGAACCGTGTGCCACTTTGCTTAAAAAATCTACATTTTTGCGCATCACATAACGCCATACAGCTTGGTCTATTGCCGAATACTCGTTATAGTTCTGTGGTTTTATAAACTGCTTTAAATGCTTGGGTAGCTTTTGTAGTATTAGGTTTGACTCAAATATATCCGACATTTCTAAAGTTTGTACGTTAAAGGCAACTAAAAATACGAATAATTCATCAAAAGACTTAATTTTTAACTTTTCTTTCAATAGTAGTTTTAAAAGTTAAAATTATTTTACTAATATGGAACAATAAAAAAGGATAAGTATAATGGGGAAGAATAATAAGGATTTATCTAAAACCAAACAAAAAATAGTATAGGTTAAGATATAACAAAAGAGGCTATCTAAAAAGTACTTTTAATGTCCTTCATTCAGGACAACACTTTGCAAATAGCCTCTTGTAAATGTTTATTTTTCTGCTTCAGGAGGGTATTGTTCCAGTATTTTAGAAACAAATTCTTTAATACGTTCTTCTTTCTTTTCAGTATTTCTACTTAAGAAACCGGTACCCATACCTTGCCAAATTAGCTCTTTCTTTTTAGCATTAATAAGGTCTACAAAAAGAACACCTTCGGTTTGGGTAGATACTGCTGGCTGATTCCAACCCCAGCCCCATCCAGGACCAAAGCCTCCCCAGCCTCCCCAGCCCCATCCGCCCCAACCCCAGGCGCCCATGCCCCAAGCATTGTTGTAAACGTCTACGCGTTGGTTGGATTTGGTGAAAATGCTAATAAGAATATCTGGATCTTCAGATTTTATAAAACCTTTGGCTAAAAGTTCTGCTTCAATAGCACGTAAAATTCGGCGTTTATCTATATCGTTAATTTCGGCCTTATCAATCCCCGTCTTAAAAAAGGCAAAGGTTTTAAAAGAACTAAAATCGGCTTTTCTATCATAATCTGTCGATACTCTAACAGAAGAGCATGAGGTGGCCACTATAAGAAGGGCTATAAGTGGTAAAGTTTTAAATAATTTTTTCATGGCATATATATTTAATTTTTAATCTCAGTAGAGTAGAGATGTTACAACTTTTTATAATATTATAATCATCAATAATCATACCACATAAGCTAAAAAGCTAGCGTTGTATTGTATTTGTTTTTTTGTTGTAGCCATAAGGGCAATGTCTGCAACCACTTTCACAGCAGTAACCGCGTTTTAAGTGGTATTGTTCCGTAAAACAGCGATAACCTTCGGGTGTAAGGTAATAATCGCCTTTTTCTATAGGGATAATCTTTTTCATATATAACAAAGATATTTAATTTTAAAGAATTATTTTGTGGTTTGGTTTTTTGACGTTTCATTATTAAATGATTGTAGTTTTTAAATATTTAGTTCCAAAGGGTTACACTGGTATTTCAATATATCCGTTTATTATCCTAAATAATAGGGCGATATTATCTAGTAAAACCCTTATAAACCATGAGAAAATTCATTTAAGGCAACAGCTAGAATTATTGGTAGTTCCGTTTTATTTATGGTACGTCTTAGAATTTTTAATAAGGCTTGTGCACTACAAAAATTGGGATAAAGCTTACCTAAATATTTCTTTTGAAAGAGAAGCTTATACAAAAGAGTTTGATTTTGAATATTTTAAACACCGCAAGTTTTGGAGTTTCATAAAGTATATTTGCAAGTAATGAATTTCGATTTTGAAAAAACTAGTAATCAACACATTGCACTTCCTAAGAAAAGTGGTGTGGAATTGTTAATAAAGCGTGAAGACCAATTGCATGCGTTTGTGTCTGGAAATAAATACCGAAAGTTAAAATACAACTTAAAGGAGGCAGAACAATTAGGCTTTAAAACCTTGCTAACCTTTGGTGGCGCTTTTTCTAACCATATAGCTGCTGTAGCTTCAGCAGGTTACATTTTAGGCTTTAAAACAATAGGTGTTATTAGGGGTGAAGAGCTTTATGGCGAAATAGAACACAATCCAACATTGCGATTTGCACGAGACCATGGCATGCAATTTAAATTTGTACCTCGTGATGTTTATCGCGAAAAAACTTCTGAAGGATTCTTAAATGAATTGAAGCAAGAATTTAAAGATTTTTATCTTATACCCGAAGGAGGTACAAATTCGTTGGCTGTAAAAGGGTGCGAAGAAATACTTAGTGAAGACGATAAAAATTTTGATGTTGTATGTTGTGCTGTTGGCACAGGGGGAACAATTTCTGGACTTATTAACTCTTCAAAACCTAGTCAACAAATTTTAGGATTTCCAGCACTAAAAGGTTCGTTTTTACATGAAGATATTAGTAAATTTGTTGCTAAAAGCAATTGGAATTTAATAACCGATTATCATTTTGGAGGCTATGCTAAAATAAATTCAGAATTAGTAAGGTTTTTAAATGCATTTAAGTCTGATAATGGCATACCTCTAGACCCTATTTACACTGGTAAAATGATGTATGGTATTTTCGATTTAATCAATAAAAATTATTTTCCAAGAGGTTCTAGAATATTAGCGATTCATACTGGAGGATTACAGGGCATTAATGGAATGAATGCTTTTTTAAAGAAGAAAAAATTACCCTTAATACAAATTTAATGAAACAATTACTTTTTATCATATCGCTTAGTTTTTTTGTATTTAGTTGCGGTTCTAAAAAAACTGTAGTTACCAAAAAGTCTAAGAGGGAACAAACAGAAGCCGTTATTGTTGAAAAAAAGACACCAGAGAAAGAGGTGGAAAGTACAACAGCGCCTTCTGCATTAACTTCAACTGAAGCTTACATCGAAGCATATAAAGAGATTGCCCAAAAAGAAATGACCCTGTATAACATTCCTGCAAGTATTACTTTGGCACAAGGTATTTTAGAATCTGCTTCAGGAAAGGGACGCCTTTCTGTAGAGGCAAATAATCATTTTGGTATAAAATGTCACACCTGGACAGGAGCAAAAATTTATCATGATGATGATAAAAAAGGCGAATGTTTTAGAAAATATAATAGTGCAAAATATTCATTTAGAGATCATTCCCTGTTTTTAACATCAAGAAAACGTTATGAAGGCCTGTTCGATTTAGATGTTTCAAATTATAAGGCTTGGGCTAAAGGGTTAAGAGCTGCAGGTTATGCTACAGATAAAAAATATCCTCAAAAATTAATAGGTTTAATAGAACGTTACGAATTATATAAGTACGATGATGAGGTTTTAGGTTTAAATCCATCTAGACGTAAGTTTAATACAGAAGAAGAATACCTAGAGCATGTTGTTGCAAAAGGCGATACGTTATATAATATTTCTAAACGCTACAATACTAGTGTTGAAGCTATTAAAAATGCAAATAACATAACTGGTTCCAATATAGCTATTGGGCAAGTGTTAAAAATAAAATAAAAATATACTATATGATTTATAAACGCAGTAGCGCATTATTTGCTGAAGCGGAAAAGGTAATTCCAGGGGGCGTAAATTCTCCAGTTAGGGCTTTTAAAGGTGTTGGTGGAACCCCAATTTTTGTTAAGGAAGCAAAAGGTGCTTATTTGTATGATGAAGATGGCAACCGTTTAATAGATTACATAAATTCTTGGGGACCTATGATTTTAGGGCATGCCCATGAACCTGTAGTTAACGCGGTAGTTGAAAAAGCAAAAAAAGGAACATCATTTGGGATGCCAACCGAAATTGAGACAAAAATAGCAGAATTAGCAGTTTCAATGGTGCCTCATATTGATAAAATCCGCTTTGTAAATTCGGGAACCGAAGCGTGTATGAGTGCCATTCGTTTGGCACGCGGTTTTACAGGAAAAGATAAAATTATAAAATTTGCAGGATGTTATCATGGACATTCAGACTCTTTTTTAATTCAAGCAGGGAGTGGTGCTAGCACGTTTGGTACACCCAATAGCCCTGGAGTAACCCAAGGTACAGCTAAAGACACCTTGTTGGCAAATTATAATGATATTGATAGTGTGGCAGAACTTGTTGGTGCCAATAAAAATGAAATAGCTTGCATTATTATAGAGCCTGTTGCTGGAAATATGGGGTGTATTCCCCAAAAAGGAAATTTTCTTAAAGAACTACGGTTAATATGTGATGCAAATAATATTTTATTGGTTTTTGATGAGGTAATGACAGGTTTTAGGTTAGCCAAAGGAGGGGCACAAGAGTTGTACGGTATTCATGCCGATATTGTTTGTTTTGGTAAGGTAATTGGCGGGGGGCTTCCTGTTGGGGCTTTTGCAGCTCGAAATGAAATTATGAATTATTTGGCACCTGAGGGGCCAGTGTATCAGGCTGGGACTTTAAGTGGTAATCCGTTAGCAATGGCAGCAGGCTTAGCAATGTTATCTGAGCTAAATGCTGATGGTGAGGTATTTAAACGTTTAGCCGAAAAAACGGAATATTTGCATAAAGGGATGTTTAAGGTATTGAATGATAACGGTATTGCCCACACAATTAATAGAGTGGGTTCTATGATTTCAGTACATTTTGCTAAAGATGAAGTTTTTGATTTTTCAACTGCAGCAAAAGGCAACAACGATACCTTTAAAGCTTTTTTTCATGGCATGTTAAGCCATGGTATCTACATAGCGCCAAGTGCTTTTGAAACATGGTTTCTCACAGATGCGCTAACCTACGAGGATTTAGATTATACTATTAATGCAGTACATAAAGTAGCAAAGACATTGTAAAAAAAAGAAGCATCGCGCCAGGGCGCGATGCTTCTTAATCAAAAAAATCACTAAACTAAATAAAACTCAAACTCTATTTATGCTTTTTTACGATCACGCTTTTTCTTGTCTTTACCTTTCATTTTAGATTGTCTTTTGGCCATAGACTTTTCCCATTTGGCGTATTGTTCATCATTTAATATTTTTTTCATTTTAGCCTTAACCTCAATTTTGTGGTCCAACATTTTATTTGCCATAGCTAAACGTTCTTCTTTTGTAGGTTTAGCTGCATCACCACTTTCTCTTTTAGCTTTTCTTTCCGCCATTTGAGTTTTTCGCATTTTGGCGTTCTCTAAATTTATTTTATAAATATCATCTTGTTGTGATGCATTTAAATCTAAGGCTAAAGTCATTTTTTTCGTTTGTAACGTAGCGATTTCCTCTGGTTCTAAATCCATCATCGCTTTTCTGTTTCTCTCGGGGCCTTGAGCATTTGTAATTTGAATTGTACAAACAGCAAGGGCTATCATTATTAATTTTTTCATGGTATAAAAATTTATGTTTATTTGGTGTTTGGACTACCAAAACAATTAATGGTTTAAAAGAAAGTTTAATTTTAACTAGGTATTAACAAAAAAGGCTTCCGAATTGGAAGCCTTTTTTTGTGATGAATTAAGATGGGGTTATTGTGGGTCGAGAATAATATTAATCCTTTCAACTGCATCTTTTAGATGAATTCTGCTCATAGAATCTCTTCCTCCTAAACGAGAATTAATTAATCGTTTTAAAGTGTTTAATTCTGCTCTAACTACAGCTCTTATGTCTGACTGACTTGTATTTACAGGTGTAAATTTAATGTATGACGAATTAGAGCTAGGCGATTTTGGTGTCTCTGCCGTCATTAAATATTCCAATCTGTCAATGTAAGCGCGTTGTAAATTACGTCTGTAGGTGTCTATGTTTTTGCCTGTGTTTAATTCGCTCCAAATACCGTTTCTTAAATCACGCATCATTTCTGTAAGTGTGTAAGCATTATTTCCGTTTAATGATTCGTTTTCAATCATTCTAGCCATTTTGCCTAAACTTAAAATATTGCTTAAAGTTCTAGCTTGCATAGATCTTACACGTTCTACCGAACCAGAGTATTCAATTTTGTTAAAGATGTTCGTGTCTATTAACCATTCTGGTGTGTTAAACAACTGTTTGTTGATGAAGCTTAAACAATTTTTTTGATGTGCTTTGTCTACGTGGGTGTAAACAGCACCTTCTTGGTCTGCAGTTTTATAATCTTCGTAAACACCACCAATATTATTTGAAACATGACCCATATAACGGTTAAATTGAGAAATAACATGACCGTACATGTTTTTTAAATCTTTATAATCGTAGCCATCTTTGGTGGTCCATTCTATAAGTTTGGGTACTATTCTTTTTAGGTTTTTAATACCATAAGTACTGGCTAATATGGCATCGTCTCCTAAATCTTCGGTTTGCGAACTTGGGTCTACTACATCTCCAACTTGTTGGTGTCCAAACCTATACATAGGGTCGCCCGCATGTTCTAAAATCCAACTATTTAAAATGTCTTTTTCAGCTTTGGCGCTTTTATCTAAAATAGGTCTGTACCCCCAAGAAATAGCATATTTATCATAAATACCTATGTTTGGAAATAAGGCAACGCCTTTATCTTCTGGCTGTGCTATATAATTAAAACGTGCATAATCCATAATGGAAGGTGCGGTTCCGTATTTTTTAGTGAATTCTGGGTTTCGTAAATCTTCAACTTTATAAGCGGCACTACTCCCCATATTGTGTGGTAAGCCTAGGGTGTGACCAACTTCGTGAGAGGACACAAAACGAATTAGTTCGCCCATAACTTCATCGCTAAACTCTGCAGTTCTAGCATCTGGGTTTGAGGCAGCAGTTTGAACGAAAAACCAGCCATTAACTAAACTCATCACGTTATGGTACCAATTTATATCTGATTCTAAAATTTCACCAGATCTTGGATCGCTTACATGAGGGCCATTAGCGTTTGGTATTGGCGATGCTAAATAACGAACCACCGAGTAGCGTACGTCTTCTGGAGTCCACTCAGGATCTTCTTCAACCGTAGGAGGGTCTTTAGCAATTATTGCATTTTTAAAACCTGCAGCTTCAAAAGCTACTTGCCAATCTTCAATGCCTAACTTAATATATTTACGCCATTTTTTTGGTGTTGCCCTATCAATATAATACACTATTTGTTTTTTGGGCTCAACCAATTCACCTCGTTTAAATTTTTCTATATCTTCATCTTTTACCTCAAGTCTCCATCGGTCTAAATATGTAACGGTCTCACTCTTTTGAGCTTCAGATCCATAATCTATTTGACTACTGGTAAACCAGCCAACGCGCTCATCGAAATAACGACGCTTCATGGGTTCCTTTGGCAGTAACACCATAGAGTTGTTTATTTCAATTGAAATTGTTCCTGTACTTGCGTTAGATGGTGGTTCTGCGGCATTGTAAGTTTTTACATGGCGCGCTTCGATGTTTAAGGGATAGCTCTTTACAGATTCAATAAACGATTTACTATCGTCTAATCTTGAAACCTTATAGCGTTTTCTGTATCTAGAACCTAAACCTAGGGCGTTTACGTCTTTTTCAAATAAATCGCTAACGTCTATAACAGTAGTTGTTGAGTCTTTGCTAAAAGCTTTTATAGGGAAAGTAAATAAAACTGGTTCGAAGTTAGAATTAACAACTGCTTCATGCACTGGTAAATCTTCATCAGCTACCACATTGTGAGACACCACTCTTAGGAGTATTTTTTTATCTTTCTTTTCCCAGCGTAATACTTGTGTATTTTCTTTTCCGCCTCCAAAACCAAGGCCACTTGCTGTTTTGGCAATGCGCGTAACCATCAGCATTTCTCTGCCTAATAGCGAATCTGGAATTTCATAGAAATATGCATCATCTATTTTGTGCACATTAAACAGGCCTGTATCTGTTTTGGCTTCTTTGGTTATAACCTTGTCGTAAGGTTGAATTTCGTTGCTTTTGGATTTTTTTGGTGCTGCATTTGCCGTCGTAGCTGCTTTTTTATCAGCCTGAGCTTTTGCAGTTTTTTTTGAAGTGCCACAAGCAGTTAGTAAAAGCATTGCGGCAATACCTAGTACTTTAATGTAATTTTTCACTATTAGTTTTTTTTAATTTTGGCCACTAAACTAATTATATTACCAATAATGATTGGTTTTAATACTGTAAAATTGGCAATATTTTAACGAAATAAAGTGGCTAAGTTTAGCGTAGAAAAAACAAGTTGTACAGCGATTTAACTTACTTTAAAATTGGAATATTAAAAGCAATACCTGTTTGAAAATCTGGAGCATTATTAACAAGTAAATCTTGGTTTAAAAATAGCGATAGTTTGTAGTTGCGTTTGCTGTAGGTATACACAATACTCCAATTAGATAATGCTTTGTAGAGCGTAGCTACGCCATTTTGCCAACCTCCATTAATTTCTCTCCATTTCCCAAGAAGTTTGTAGTAGCCTTCTTCGGCCTTTTTGTTAAAGCGAGACTGTATATGGTAGTTTATTCCAAAGGCGTTGTAGTTGCCTTTTTTAGTATATTTTGTAAATTCTATGTGTCCTTCAAGACTAGCAAGTAGGGAGTTGTTGCCTAAATCTATATTGTTGTTTTTTAAGTTTATAAAATTTTTGTACAACACACTTGCGCCAACTCCAAAATTAAATTCGTTTTTGTTTTTAAGTGTAAGACTTTTAACACTGTTTAGTGATATACCATAATCTATTGATGTGTTGAATTTTGAAGTATTTATTCCTATGTGGTTTCCAAAATTAACATGTATGTGTTTTTCTTCATCTTTAAGAAATGATGGATAATAGAAATGATTGAATTCTAAACCACCTACAAAAAAGTCGTTAGCGTTTAGTTGAAGAGTTCTTCCGTTTCTATCTTGATATGAAAAGTTTACTTGGTTTAGTCCATAATAACGCCTTCCAAAAGGATCTTCCCCACCGGCAATGTTGGTATGAAACCACTCTATTGTCTCATCGCTAGTAAATAAGGAAAAAGGATGTTTCCCTTTTGTTATTAAATACGTGCGAATTGTAAGCCCAAATTCGTGCTGGTTAGAAATTGCGAAGTTATAGTTAGCACGAAACTCTTTAATAACTGCATCAATTACAATATTTATATAATCTGCAGGTGTTGTTTCTTGATTGATAAAATTAAAAGGTCTATCGTGCCATTTTATTTCGCTTAAACGCGCTCTAACTTCTGGGTTTTTAGGGAAATAAGCTTCTACATAAGGATGAAATGTATTACCACTAGTATAGTTTAATGAAAATGTTGAAGATTTGGGAGGGCTAATTTTAAAGTTTTGATTTATACGGGCGCTAAAAATCCCAAAATGATGTGTGGATAAAATACTGGGCCTTTCTATACCGTTTTTAAAAACTAAATTGTCTTTTTCTTGTGCATTAAAAGAAAGATTAAATAGTAAGTAAAAAAGTAAAAGGATTTTTTTAAGCATTGCGCAAATATAAAATATTTAAAAGGTTGTTTTATTTCTGGTTGTTTAATTAGCCCAAAACCTTGTGGGTTAAACTATAAGGTTTTAAATACATCATAAAAGCAACTAAACGTAATGCTAAAACCTTAAAGAAGTCTTAAAAAAGGGTTTATACTAGTTAAACATTTCTAAATAGAAGTAAGGAATTGGAAATTTTGTCGTCTATTTGTATAAGTTTAGTTTAAAACAAGTTTAGTTTAGATTAGTTTAGTTAAAAGAAAAGCCGGTAGTTAAAAACTATCGGCTTTATTTTTTGTTTTCTTTTAGCTAAATTTTTTCTACAAAAAGGCCATCATTTGTTTTTTCAACTTTAGCTAAACTGTTTTTAGTGAGTTCTTTAATTGATTTATCCCACTTTTTGTTTGATAAACCAGATTGAGATTTTAATGCTGCTAATTCTAATTTTTCAGCTTTATTTAATATTTCTAGAATTGCTTTTGCATCATCGCTAATGGCTAGAGGTTTTTTCTCTGGTTTCATTTGCGGAAAGAACAGCACTTCTTGAATAGATTGGTTATTGGTTAAAAACATAATTAATCGGTCCATACCAATTCCCATGCCTGAAGTTGGAGGCATGCCATATTCCAAAGCACGTAAAAAATCGTAATCTATAGTTGCTGTAGCTTCATCATCGCCTTTTTTAGCCAATTCTAATTGGTGTTCAAAACGTTCGCGCTGGTCTATTGGATCGTTTAGCTCACTGTAGGCGTTAGCAATTTCTTTCCCACAAACCATTAATTCAAAACGCTCTGTTAATTCAGGGTTTTCACGGTGTTCTTTACATAAAGGGCTCATTTCCTTTGGGTAGTCTGTAATAAATGTAGGCTGTATATAGTTGCCTTCGCATTTTTCGCCAAAAATCTCATCGATCAACTTGCCTTTGCCCATGGTATCGTCTACTTCAATACCTAAATCTTTAGCAGCTTGACGAATTTCAGCTTCTGTTTTTCCTGTAATATCAAAGCCAGTAAAATGCTTAATAGAGTCTGCCATTGTTACCCTTGGGTATGGTGCTTTAAAATCTATTTCGTGTTTGCCAAATGTGGCTTTAGTAGTACCGTTTACGGCAATAGCACAATGCTCTAAAAGTTGCTCGCAAAAATCCATCATCCAGTTGTAGTCTTTATAAGCTACATAAATTTCCATAGCTGTAAACTCTGGATTGTGGGTACGGTCCATTCCTTCGTTTCTAAAGTTCTTAGAAAATTCGTAAACACCATCAAAACCACCAACAATTAGGCGTTTAAGGTACAGCTCGTTCGCTATTCGCATGTATAAAGGAATATCTAAGGAATTGTGATGTGTAATAAATGGGCGAGCCGCAGCACCACCAGCAATAGGTTGTAAAACAGGAGTTTCTACTTCAAAATAACCTGCATCGTTAAAAAACTGGCGCATGGCATTGAATAGCTTGGTACGCTTAACAAACACGTCCTTAACATGTGGGTTTACTACTAAATCTGCATAACGTTGCCGGTAACGCTGTTCTGGGTCGGTAAACGCATCATGAACTTTTCCTTCTGCATCTACGCGAGGTTGTGGTAATGGTTTCAATGCCTTACTCAACAACGTAAAATCTTTTACCATTACGGTTTTTTCGCCTACTTTGGTTTTAAAAAGTTCACCTTCAATACCAATAAAATCACCAATATCTAGAAGCTTTTTATAAACCTCGTTATACTTGCTTTTATCTGCTCCAGTACAAATTTCATCACGGTTAAAGTATACCTGAATTCTACCTTCGCTATCTTGTAGTTCTGCAAAACTAGCGCTTCCTTGAATTCTACGCGACATTAATCTACCAGCAATAACAACGGTTTTACCTTCTTCAAAATTATGTTTTATATCTTTTGAAGTTTGTGCTACAGGATATAAATCTGCGGGATAAGGATTAATGCCTAAGTCTCTTAATTTTGCGAGTTTTTCGCGTCTTACCAATTCTTGTTCTGAAAGCTGCATGCTATTTTATTTAAAGCTGCAAAATTACATTATTTAACAGAATAAGCGCAAAAAAACCGTTAGGTTTTACAAACGTAGCGGCTTAGTTTGCCAATGTTTAGTTTTGTTTAGATTGTATGGCTTGCAGATTCTCAACTAAATCTTTGTTATCTGGAAAAATTCTCATAGCCTTTTTAAGCACCAATACAGCTTCGTGCGTTTTATTATTAGCAACTAAAATATTGGATAAGTTTATATGTGTTATAGGATTATTGGGAAATAGTGTATTGTTTAGTTTAAATACCTCAATAGCTTCATCGGTTTCGTTAATGGTATAAAGTACATTGCCGTAGGTGTTTAGTTCAAACATATTGTCAACTTTGTTCTTAAATATTTTAGCTAATTTTTTTTGCTGCTTTTTAAAACCATTTAAGCCATCATTTTTTAGAATATTATCAATTTTACTTACTATTTGATAGTTGCTCTGATAATTGTTTGAAGTTATGATTTTTAAAATATCCTTTTCTAAAGATTCTACAGGATGCTCTACGATGCGGTTAATTTCTTTTCCGTTTTTATAAAAAATAAAAGTAGGTACGCGATGGATGTTTAAGCCGGCTTCTTCATGATTTGGACTTTTTTTATACATGTAAGGTTTTCTACTAACAGCAATAACGGTGAGTTTGTGTTCTGGGTAACCTAAAGCGGTAATAATTTTATAGAATCGTGGCACTTCTAGCTTGCTATCACCACACCAAGTTCCCATAAAAAGCGTAATGTTGTAAGTGTTTAACTGTGTGCCTATAGCCTCAATAATTGCTTTTTGTGGTAGGTAAGTATTGTAGTTTTTATTAAACCACGATTTGTAGTTTATAGAAGTTAAGCCTGTTTTGTCTATTTTTCCCAGTAAAAAAGGTGTTTCGCCATCAAGAGCAATTTCCTTGTTCAAATTTTGGGTATGCGATATGAATACTAAACTAAACGCAACAATTAGTATAATAATGTTTTTCATGGCATATATTATTTAAGAGTTACAGTATTTTTATAAATAATGTTGCCTTTAATCTGTAATCGTTTTTGGGGCGTGTCTGCATTTGATATAACCATAATAGATTTGGAAAATTTACCAACTCTATTTGTAGCATATTTTATGTTTATAGTAGACGATTTACCAGGTAAAATAGGTGTTTTAAAGTAGTAAGGTACTGTACAACCACAGGTGGTTTTTATGTTTGAAATAACAATAGGAGCAGTACCACTATTTGTAAATTTAAATGTTTTTAAACCATTATCGTTTTGCTGAATAGTACCATAATCAATTATGTCTTCTTCAAAATTAAAAATACCAACATCTTTCTTAAAAGTTTGTGCTTGTGAAAAACTAAAATTAGAAACAAAGATAAAAAGCAGTAGTGTTTTAAGATGTAAAACTACTGTGTTTTGGGCAGATTTAAAATGTGTCATAATGTTTGTTTTTTTATTGTTGATTTTCAACAAACATCATTATTGTAAAGGGAAAAATATACCTATTTAAGGGTTGAAATTGGTACTAGTACCTAGGTGTATTTTTATAACTTATTGTTAGTTAGAGATTTAATTTCGTCTCTAGAATTCACGTTTAGTTTTTTATAGATGTTATTTACGTGTGTTTTTACTGTGCTAACACTCACAAAAAGTGCTCCTGCAATCTCTTTATTGCTATATGCTTGCAGTATTAAATCCAATACCTTTTGTTCTTGTTTGGTAAGTTGGTCTTTAATTTGGAGATGCTTCTTTTTATTTTTTGTTTTATCTCTATATATAAACCAAAAGTTTAATATTAAAGAAGCTAGCAATACCCCTGATAAAATATGCATCCAATTAGCAGTGGTTGTATCTCTATCTGGAGTTGCAATAAATTTATCTGAGGTAATTTCGGCTTCATATTGTTTAGTATAAGGGCTATTGGGGTAAGTTTTTTTTAATCTTTTTAATAGATTGTCGTAATACGTATTGACCTCTAAATCCTTTAAATAGTAATCATGAAACGAACTACTTCTATCAGATAAAAACGTGTAGATGTATAATTCTGCAAGAGGTTCATTTAACCCAATGCCAAAATCTTGTAGTGTTTTAAACCATTTTTTGTTGTTAAGTTCTCTATTGGCCTTACTTCTGTATTCAGAGTAGGCAAATTTCATTTCCTCTTTAATGGAATCTATTCTTATGAAAGTTGATGTTTTTAGGTTAGTAGATTTAATATCACAAAACATTTCAGCATCAAAAGACAAAGGGAAACTTATGGAGTCTGTATTTTTAGCTATAAACAGTATATCCTTACTATCAGAACAGTGACCGTTAAAATGATTGCTATCTTGACTATAAACATCGCAATTATCAACATGTAATTTGTAAATACGATGTTCAGTATCTAATTGATTTCCTGAAAATTTAAAAAAACCAGTGTGATCTACAGAGGTTTTAGATATAATTTGTTCGTTATCTATAGTTTTAAGGGTACGGTAATCTTCTATAATCGATAAATACACATCACCTTGCCATTGCTCAGTATTTATATAGCCATTAAAATAGTGCTGAGCAAAACCACAATGGCAAAAGCAAATAAAAACAAATATATAAGCTAAATCTCTCACAGCACTAAACTACTATATTTTCTAATAACCCAAAATTTAAATATATAGCTTGTAATTTGTAACAAATATGTTAAGTTGGCGTCAAATATTTAATCATCAATCATTAATTATATCACTATGAGTATTTGGAGAGTTATACTTTCTATTATTTGTCCGCCATTAGCAGTTATCGACAAAGGCTGTGGTTCTATTATTATTGTTTTTCTACTATGGCTTTGTGGCTGGGTTCCTGGAGTAATTGCTGCTTTGGTAATACTTAATAACCCTAAAAGTTAGTTTTTTAGTTACAGTTAGCTACAATGAGTTTAAATATTTACTCTTTTTTGGCTTTAGTTTTAGATTAAATATGTAGATATCTACCCTTATGCCTTGGTAACTTTGCGATAAAAATAACTTATTTTTGTTGTATATGAATAAGAACATTGCACTACAAGATTTAGGATTTAAAGATTACAAAGAAACTTGGGATTATCAAGAGGCCTTGTTCAAAGCTATTGTTGATACAAAAGTTAAGAATAGGCGAGAAAACGCAAATCTGCAAACTCAGAACCACTTTTTATTTGTAGAACATCCTCATGTGTATACCTTAGGTAAAAGTGGCGATTTATCTAATTTACTGTTAAACGAAACGCAACTAAAAGAAAAAGGTGCAACATTTTATAAAATAAATAGGGGCGGCGATATTACATATCATGGGCCAGGGCAAATTGTAGGTTATCCTATTTTAGACTTGGAAAATTTTTTTACCGATATTCACAAATATCTTCGATTTCTTGAGGAAATTATAATCCTTACACTTTCAGAATATGGTTTAAAAGCAGAAAGAAGCCCAGGCGAAACAGGTGTCTGGTTGGGTGTAGGTACACCATTTGCCCGCAAAATATGTGCTATGGGTGTGCGCGCTAGTCGCTGGGTTACCATGCATGGTTTTGCACTAAATGTTAATGCAGATTTAGGCTATTTTGATAATATTATTCCGTGTGGTATCAAAGGTAAGGCAGTTACATCTTTAAATGTAGAATTAGAGGTTGAAAAAGTAAATGAGGCCGACGTAAAGGAAAAACTGCTGAAACACTTTTCTAATCTTTTTGAAGCACATTTTAGTATTTAGAAAAGAATGAAGGTAAAAAGGGGAATAAAAATAGCATTGTTAATATTAAGTTTTGCAATAGTATGTTTAGTAAGTGCTGCTACTTACAGTATTTTGGTAATTGAACAGACTAAGTTCGAGTACGAAATATTGTTATTGCTGGCAATTATTTTAGGCGGCGTGTTAAGTATGGTTTACCAAATTAAAACCATGAAATTTTATAGCTTAAAAACCAAAAACCTAGAGCTAAAAGGAAAATTGTTTTGGATAGGAAACCTTGTATTCTCTATATCTCTATTTTGCTTTTCCCTATATTTTATTTACTTTATTTACATAAGCTATGCTAATTTTGAGGCCGGTATGCAAAATAGTGTTTTAATTACGCTCGCCATTACTATTTTAATTTTACTTGTTGGGGTTTTTCTAGCTTTAGAAACAAGTACGCTCTATAAAAGAATTCTTAACCAAAAAGAGCGCGACTATATTGATTCTATTGATGATATTAAAGGACATCAAGAAGAAGACTTTAATCAATTTTAATGAATGAGTTTTAGGTGCTCTAAATAAGTCTTCTTAAAAAACCGATTTTTTAATGCGTGCCTTTTAATAATTCTTTTGGGAATTTAGCTTTAAATCGTTTTAATCTAGGAATAGACACATTTCTTATGTATGGGTTGTTAGGATGCAAACGTTCATAATCTTGATGATAATCTTCTGCTATCCAAAATTTTTGAAAAGGATATACCTCCGCAGCAATTTTAGCATCTAATTTTTTAGAAAGCGCTTCTTTTTTTTCTAAAATAATTTTCTTTTGTGTATCATTTTGATAGAAAATAATAGAGCGGTATTGAGAGCCTTTATCTGGTCCTTGCCCGTTAACTTGTGTAGGGTTTTGCGATGCAAAATAAGCGTCGACCAATGTTGAGAAACTCACAACCGTGGGGTCGTAAATTACCTCTACAGCTTCTGCATGCCCTGTACGTCCTGTGTTGCTAGATTCATAGGTGGGGTGCTTTGTATGTCCGCCAGAATAACCATTAATAACTTCGTCTGCGCCTTTTATGCTTTCGTAAACAGCTTCTACACACCAAAAACAGCCACTTGCAAAATAGGCTTTTGCTTTACCATTTTTTAAAGGTACTTCTATAGGTTTTGCGTTTATAACTTCTTGTTGTTTTTCGTTGTTTTGTGCAGAGTTTTTGCAACTAAATAGTACTGTAATAGCAAAAAGCGTAATAATATTTTTCATTTTTGTATTTTTCTTTTTCTTATAGACGTATAAAAATACAAAACCTTAAGGTTAGATGTGTAAAAGTTATTTTAAAATTTAATAAGCAATACTGCTCATTTAATTTATCATCCAAACGGCAACAAAAACAACTTTTTTACTAAGCAAAATTTACTGTGTAAGCATTAAAAAATGTGCATTTCATCGATTATTTTAAGTGTATCGACGAATAGTGTTAAAAAAATATGTATTTCATCGATTATTTATGTTTTTAGACGGTGTATTTCAAATCGGTTTTTATATTTGACACGTACTAAATAACATACTTTTTAGTTCAATGGATTAATTAATTAATATTTGCATTATGTTGTTGATGTGGAGACCCCAAATCTAGCACATAATATAAAAGCAAATTAAGAAAGAACCGAGTTTGAGGGAACTCGGTTTTTTTGTGGAATAATACGAAATGTTAAATTAATTCTTGGGCCTATTTTCCTTGTTGTTTTAGGTATTTGGTGTAACCAGTTTTCTTGTGTAGAACCCTGCATTAACAGTAGACTTCCGTGTTTTAACACTATTTTTTTCTTTAAGGTTTTATCATGCTTATGTTTAAAATGAAACACACGTTCTTCCCCAAAAGTTAAGGATGCAATTATCGGGTTTTTGCCTAATTCTTTTTCGTCATCAGCATGCCAACCATTACTATCTTTTCCATTACGATATAAGTTAGCTAAACAACTTGTAAAATAGATATTTAGCTCTGTTTCAATAGCATTTTTTATCTCCAAAATATCTCCTTTAAACTCTTGGGGGAACATGGTAATGTTACTGTAAGAATATGGTTGGTTATTTGTACCAAAAAAAGCAGTTAATCGGGGTTGGTCATAGGTTTTTCCAAAAACCTTTATTTTGTCTTGTTGCCATTTAAGTTTTGAGTATAAATTTTTAAAATAAGTGTTTGCTTCGTTTTCACTAAAAAAAGTAGGGTAGTAAAGTACATTAGCATCTTTCAGGTTCAAATTTTCAACATTTAACAAGCGCATAGTTTTTATTTTCTAAATTAGCATAAATCATTTTTTTAATGAAGTATCAGCTTATTTTTTTATTTTTTTTTAGTGTTTTTTTTGGGCATGCCCAATTACCTAACGGTTTTGTATATGCCAACAATTTTATATCTGATTTAGAAGTTGAATTACGTTATTTTGGAACCAATAATTTTGTAGGGCAACCCATTGACGGTTACAACAATAATTGTTTAATCTTAACAAAAGAAACCGTATTAGCGCTTAAAAAAGCACAAAAAGCATTAAAAAAGAAAGGTTTGGGGTTAAAAGTTTATGATGGTTATAGGCCACAGCGTGCTGTTAACCATTTTATACGTTGGGCAAAAGATTTAAACGATACCATTTATAAAGCCCGTTTTTATCCAGACATAAATAAAAAAGACTTATTTAAAGAAGAATACATAGCTACCAGATCTGGACACACAAAAGGAAGTACCGTAGATATTACCTTAATAGATTTAAAAACAAAGAAGGAGTTAGATATGGGAAGCATTTATGATTTTTTTGGAATACAATCTTGGATTAATTATCAAGGACTAACCGATAAGCAAAAAAATAACAGAGACATTTTACAAACATTAATGTTGCAACATGGTTTTAGAAATTACCAAAGAGAGTGGTGGCATTTTACGTTGCGTAACGAGCCATTTCCAAATACTTATTTTGATTTTCCTGTAGAATAAAATAGGTCTAGAAGGGCTTAAAACCCATATGTTAGCTTATAGCCATTAAATTGTTAGCTGTTTTAAGCAAATTAAATTAATTTTTTAGGATAGTCTCAATTTTAATTTTGGATTTAAAATCCAAATAGCATTAAAACTATTTTGTTTAATAAATAACAAAATAAATTAAACAAAAAGTCGAATCTATTAGATTAAGTCATTCCAGGAGTGTATTTTTGTATCACCATGGAGTTGAAATTCATAGATATTATAAAACTATCCAGACCCAGATTTTGGATGTATGTATTAGGAACTTTTCTTGTGGGTGTTATAGCTTCTGGGAATTTGTTTTTGCATGAACGCTTAACTACACTTCTTTTAGTCCTTTTCGGATTCTTTTTTTTAATACCAGCAAATGTGCTAATATATGGGGTGAATGATATTTACGATTATCAAACCGATATTCACAACACTAAGAAAATAGCTTACGAAAAAGTGTTGTTTCCCGATAGGCATAAAGCATTATGGCGTGTAATTGTTGGTCTTACTTTACCTTTTTTGCCTCTTTTATTCTTTATTAATACACCATCTAAATTGGCTTTATTAGTATTCGTTTTTACGGGTATTTTTTATTCTGCAACACCTATTAGAGCCAAGAGTAAACCGCCCTTAGATATATTATTTTCTGCGATTATATACGTATCGCCAGCTCTGGTAGGGTTTTTTTTAACAGGAAATACAAATATTCAATGGTTAGCGGTTTTGGGAGCGCTTATTTGGGCTTTTGCAATGCAAACGTATTCTGCTGTTCCAGATATTGTGGCTGATAAAAAAGCAGGAGTTGATACTTTGGCGACCATGCTTGGAGAAAAAAAAGCACTTTGGTTTTGCTTTCTTTGTTATTTTATATCTGCTTCCATTGGTTATTATTATTTAGGCTATTTAGCCTTACTATTTGGTTTAGTTTATTGTACTATTGTTGTGTTGAGTATAAATAATACATCTAAACTTTTTAGCTACTATACTTACTTTCCTTTAATTAATATTGCAACAGGGGCTGTACTCTTTTTTTATATGTTTTTTAAAGAAGTATTTGGTGTGTAATTACAGAGCATTTAATGGTTTAGGTGTTTTTATGTTCTGTATACGCTTATAAACCAGTTCTGCAGAAATTAAGCAAATGGGCATGCCAATTCCTGGACTTGTTCCTGCGCCTACATAATATAAGTTTTTTACCTTTTTACTATAATTAAGAGGACGTTTTAAAGTTTGTTTTAACGTATGTGCTAAACCTAGTGCAGTTCCTTTGTAAGCATTATAATCTCTTTTAAAATCGTCGCTCCAATAAGCGCGTTCATAGGTAATATAATCTTCGAAATGTGGTAAGTTTAAATCGGTTTTTATAAGGTTGAGTATTTTTTGTCTGTAGCCTTTCATATCTTCTTGCGAAAGGTGTAAACCTGGAGGAATTGGCACTAACACAAATAAATTATCAGTACCTTCTGGTGATAAATCAGGATCGGTTTCTGTTGGTTTGCAAATGTAATAGCTAGGGTCTTCGGGAAGTTGAGGTGTATCAAATAACTCTTTAAAATTCTGCTTCCAGTCTTCACCAAAACGCAAATTATGATGACTTAAAATATCTAATTTTCTATTTAGACCCAGATACATAATAAATGCGCTAGGGCTTAAAACAGATTTTTTCCAATATCGTTCTGGATAGGTTTGATATTTGGGTTGCAGTAATTTTGTTTCCGTAAACCATAAATCTGCATTCGAGATTATGATATCTGCGGTTAGTATGTCGTTGTTTTTTAGCTTAACACCAACTGCTCTTTTATTTTCAATACATATCTCAGATACTGGGGCATCGGTGATAAATTTAGTGCCATGTTTTGTATTAATTTTTTCTAAGGCCTTAACAATTTCATAAATGCCACCTTTTGGGTAATATACACCCATATTAAAGTCTATGGCATTCATAATATTATACATTGCTGGTGTTTTAGCAGGGTCTGACCCTAAGAAAACTAAGGTGTATTCTAGTATTTTCTTTAGGCGATCACTTTTAAACCATGTGTTGAGATACGATTGCATGGTTTGAAATGGGTTGAGCTCAATACCTTTTTTAATAACTTTCCATTTTAGGAAATCTATCGAGAATCCCAAATTTCGGTACATAAAGGTGTCTTTTGCCATCTGATATTGTTCACCAGAACGCTCCAGATATTCTCGTATTTTTGGTGTTACGCCGGGTTCGAGCTTTTCAAATAGCGGTAAATCTTTCTCAAGGTCGGAGTGAATATCAACAATAGGTAATTCTTTATCATTTGAAAAGAAAACACGGTAAGAGGGTGAGAGCTTTACTAAATCTAGATAATCTGAAATATTTTCACCTAATAGTTGGAAGTAGTGCTCAAAAACATCTGGCATGAGATACCACGACGGTCCCATATCAAAAGTGTAGCCTTCGGCTTCAAATATATTGGCACGACCTCCAATATTAGTGTTTTTTTCAACGACAGTTACATCGTAACCCGATTTGGATAAGAGTGCTGCAGAACCAAGACCTCCTATGCCAGAACCTATAATAATTACTTTCTTTTTCACTGTTATAAAAATAATGAAAATTATTAGGTTCTAAACTATTTAAGGTACTATTAATCTTCAATTAATACCCAATCGCCCTTAGCAATTAAAGGTTCGGCTTGTTTATATTTTAAGGTTTTGTTTTCACCGTTAAGAACGTGCTTAATCGTTACACGATCGTTACGCCCAATTTTAGGTTTATCTCTCACAATGGTTTCTACAATTTGCTGTTGGCGTTGCGTATTTCCAGCAGCTCTGTTTTGTGCAGAACGTTCATCTAAATTAGGAATTTCTTCTTTTTGTGTGTTTAGTTTTTCCTGTTTGCGCGTTCTGGCTTCTTGTATAGTGTCTTGTGTTTCTTGGGGTAATTCACCTTTAAATAAGAATGAAATTACATCTTTATTTACATCGTCAATCATTGCTTTAAACAATTCAAACGCTTCAAACTTGTATATCAGTAGCGGGTCTTTTTGCTCATGCACTGCTAATTGTACCGATTGTTTTAGCTCGTCCATTTTACGCAGATGTGTTTTCCACGCATCATCAATAATGGCAAGTGTAATATTCTTTTCAAAATCGGTAATAAGTTGTTTACCATTAGTTTCGTAAGCTTTTTCTAAATCGGTAACAACGTTTAAGCTCTTCACGCCATCAGTAAAAGGTACTACGATACGTTTGAATTTATCGCGTTGATTTTCATAAACATTTTTAATTACAGGAAAAGCAATTTCTGCATTACGTTCCATTTTTGCTCTGTAACTTTCAAACGCTGCTTTGTATATGGTAGAAGTGATTTCCTGAGCAGATAGTTTTCCAAATTCCTCTTTAGAAATTGGTGAACTCATTGAGAAATAACGAATTAATTCAAACTCAAAGTTTTTGAAATCGTTAGCATCTTTGTTTGTTTGGGCAATGCCTTCAGAAGTATCAAAAATCATATTTGCTAAATCTACACGAAGGCGCTCACCATGTAAAGCATGTTTTCTGCGTTTGTAAACTACTTCTCGTTGCGCATTCATTACATCATCGTACTCTAGTAAACGTTTACGAACACCAAAGTTATTTTCTTCTACTTTTTTCTGTGCACGTTCTATAGATTTAGAAATCATGGAATGTTGAATTACTTCACCTTCTTTTAATCCCATGCGGTCCATCATTTTTGCAATTCGTTCACTGCCAAATAATCGCATTAAATTGTCTTCTAAAGACACATAAAATTGAGAGCTTCCTGGGTCTCCCTGTCTACCAGCTCTACCACGTAACTGTCTGTCTACACGACGCGAATCATGGCGTTCTGTACCAACAATAGCTAAACCTCCTGCAGCTTTTACTTCATCGGTCAACTTAATATCGGTACCACGGCCTGCCATGTTTGTTGCGATGGTTACTTGCCCTTTTCTACCTGCTTCATCAACAATTTCTGCCTCTTTTTTATGTTGTTTTGCGTTAAGTACATTGTGTGGTATTTTGCGAATACTCAACATTTTACCTAATAATTCAGAAATTTCAACCGAAGTTGTACCAATTAATACCGGGCGACCAGCTAGCGACAATTTGGTAACTTCGTCTATAACTGCATTGTACTTTTCTCGCTTGGTTTTATATACTAAATCTTCCTTATCTTCTCTGGCAATAGGACGGTTTGTTGGAATTTCAACCACATCTAATTTGTAGATTTCCCAAAATTCTCCAGCTTCAGTTACCGCAGTACCCGTCATACCAGAGAGTTTTCTATACATTCTAAAATAATTCTGAAGTGTAACCGTGGCAAAAGTTTGTGTAGCATCTTCAATCTTTACATTTTCCTTGGCTTCAATAGCTTGGTGTAATCCATCGGAATAACGGCGACCGTCCATAATACGTCCCGTTTGCTCATCAACTATCATTACTTTATTGTCCATTACCACGTATTGCGTGTCTTTTTCGAATAAAGCGTAGGCTTTTAATAATTGGTTTAAAGTATGAATACGTTCAGATTTTACACCAAATTCCTTAAAAAGTTCTTCCTTAAGTTCTGCTTCTTTTTCTTTATCGAGATTCTGGTTTTCGATTTTAGCAATTTCAATGCCTATTTCTGGAAGTACAAAAAAGTCTGGATCATCTTTACCTGAAATATAATCAATACCCTTATCGGTTAACTCAATCTGATTATTTTTTTCTTCAATTACATAATACAATTCTGCATCTACCTTAGGCATTTCGCGGTTATTGTCTTGCATGTAAAAGTTTTCGGTTTTCTGCAATAATTGTTTTACACCTTCTTCAGATAAAAATTTAATTAAGGCTTTGTTTTTTGGCATACCGCGATAAACACGCAATAATTGGAAACCGCCTTCCTTATCGTCGCCTTCTTTAATTAATTTTTTAGCTTCGGCTAAAACACCAGTTAAATATTTGCGTTGCACCGCAACGATATCGTCAACTTTGGGTTTTAACTCATTAAACTCGTGGCGATCTCCTTTAGGAATAGGGCCAGAGATAATTAACGGTGTACGTGCATCATCTACCAACACAGAATCTACTTCATCTACAATGGCGTAGTGGTGCGGACGTTGCACTAAATCGTCTGGTGAGTGCGACATATTATCGCGTAAATAATCGAAACCAAACTCGTTATTTGTACCGTAAGTAATATCGGCATTGTAGGCTTTTTTTCGAGCTGCAGAGTTAGGTTGGTGATAGTCTATACAGTCTACACTCATACCATGGAACTCAAAGATAGGCGCCATCCACGCGCTATCACGTTTTGCAAGATAATCGTTAACAGTTACTAAGTGCACACCTTTTCCTGCTAGTGCGTTTAAATACACAGGTAAGGTTGCGACTAGGGTTTTACCTTCACCTGTTTGCATTTCTGCAATTTTGCCTTGGTGTAACGCAATACCGCCTATAAGTTGTACATCGTAATGTACCATATCCCAGGTAATAGGTTTTCCTGCTGCATCCCAAGAATTTGCCCAAATAGCACTTTCACCATCAAGTGTTACGTATGTTTTTTCACCAGATAGTGTTCTGTCAAACTCATTTGCGGTAACGGTAATTTCGGTATTATTAACAAAACGTTTTGCTGTTTCTTTAACAACCGCAAAGGCTTCGGGTAAAATTTCGTTTAAAACATCTTCGGTAACTTTATAGGCATCGTCTTTAAGCTTATCTATTTGCTCGTAAATGTCTTCTCTAACATCGATGTCCTCTGTGTTTTCGGCGTCCTCTAAAAGATTGGTAATTTGCTCGTTTATAGCAGCATTTGCCTCGGCAATTTTAGCTTTAAATTCTGTAGTTTTTCCTCTAAGCTCGTCGTGAGATAGGGCTTCTAAGGCACTTTCAAATGTTTTAATTTTATCAACTAACGGTGTTATGGCCTTTACATCTTGTTTGGATTTGTCTCCAACAAATACTTTTAAGACCGAATCTAATAAACCCATATGTGTGTGTTTTATATGTTTTGTTTGTCATGTATAGCGCAGTTAAATATCTTAAAAAAGATGCTTTATGGCTTTTGCAATGACAAAATTCTATTTCAATTACTTTGTAATGCGTCTTTAATAGACGCCTTCAAAGATACATTTTGTAATACTTTTTTTTGCCGAAAAGGACAAAAAAAAAGCCTCAAATTGAGACTTTTTTAATCTATGTTAGATGCTTTTATATTTAATATTCATCTTCATTCCAGAGGTAATCCTCGTCGGTTGGATAATCAGACCATATTTCCTCAATCGAATCATAAGAGTCTCCTTCGTCTTCAATAGACTGTAAGTTTTCTACAACTTCCAGAGGCGCTCCTGTTCTAATAGCGTAATCTATCAATTCGTCTTTTGTGGCTGGCCATGGTGCATCACTTAAATACGATGCTAATTCTAAAGTCCAATACATTTCTTTCTATTTAATTTTTTGCAAAAATAATTTTTTAGTTTAAACAAGCAAGAAAAAAGTGAATTATTTCACATTCAATTAATCATTTAATTTTTTTATGGTAATAATAAAATGATTTTACTGAATATCAACCGCTTTGCATTGGTTTAAAATAACATTTTAAATGGGTCTCAAAATATTTAAAAGCTATTTTAAACTATGTTAACATTAATTAAAAGAACGTGTGTTTTTGTATTTTAAACGTTATGAAATTTTTTTGCTTTGTCACTTATGTCGCATCTCAACAGCTTTTCAAGTAATTTGTTTGGGTGTCTCTGGTAGTAGGCTTTTACTATTCGCTCTCTACAGAGGGGCTCCAAACTTCACGCATGAGGGATTTAATCCCTTAAGCAAAAGAAAATTACCATAGTTAGCTGTAACATTTAGATGCTATATGTTAATTATTATTACAATGCGCTTTTTTAGCTTTGCAGTAATCTCATTACTTTATCTTAAGATTACCATTTGTGGCAAAAAAGCAAATTCCAAATACTATCAATGTTTCTCAGGAATCCATTTAATTTCATTAGCTTGTAAGTCTTGAGACAACTTTCGTGCCAATACAAAAAGATAGTCAGAAAGGCGGTTTAGATACATTAGCGCGTTAGGTTCAAAAGGTTCAAGGTCGTTTAAAGCAGATGCTAATCGTTCTGCTCGCCTGCAAACACAACGTGCAATATGACAGAATGACACCGTTTGATGTCCGCCTGGAAGCACAAAATGCGTCATAGGTGGTAAAGCTTCATTCATTGCATCCATTTCTTGCTCTAGTAGTTCTATATCTTCAGCCTTAATTTTTTCTATATTCAAACGTTCTTTTCCATTTTTTAAGATAGCTTTTTCAGGATCTGTAGCTAAAATGGCGCCTATTGTAAAAAGTTTGTCTTGTACGTTCATTAACAATGCTTTGTAATGCGCGTTAATTTCTTGGTCGCGAATTAAACCCAAGTGCGAGTTTAGCTCGTCTACAGTTCCGTAACTTTCAATTCTAATATGGTGTTTTGGTACGCGTGTACCGCCAAAAAGTGCGGTAGTACCATTGTCTCCTGTTTTTGTGTAAATTTTCATTCTTTTTCTTGCAAAAGCGCCAAAGCGCTAAGTTTTTTTCAAATTTAAGGAGAATCTTTATAACGCACTAATTTGGCATAAAGCTTTTGTGTGAGGTCTATTTTTTTGTTGTTTTTGAAGTGTTTTTTCTTTGAACGGTTTTCTCGAACATAGAATTTCTATGTTTTGCTTCTCTTCTTTTACTAAGCATATTAGAGATGATTTTAATCAAAATAAAAATGATTAAGAGGATGAGAATGTCAATCATTGAAATTTGTTTTTATGTTTCTTTTTAATAAAGCCATCCTTAAAACATCGTCTTTGTTTTATTGGGTTGTCTATAAAAACAATTATGGTTATAAACCCCATAATTAATACAAACAGTATGTTAAACGTTTGATATAAAGTTAAGAATTTTAAAGTATTTTAAGTGAAAAAATCTACATTTGTCATCGTAACAATACAAACCTTATGAAGAAAAATACGTTACTCGTCTTTTGGTTGTTGGGCATTTTTGGGTATTTACAATCGCAATCTTATATAGGTTTTCTCTCAGACAATTACAGCGGCGTTAATGCGGTAATAAGCAACCCTGCAAATATTAATAGTTCTCCTTATAAGTTAGATATTAATCTTGGCGGTGTAAGTGCATTTGCAAGTAACGATTATTTTGGTGTTAATGTCTTTAAAGCTCTAAAAGACGGATACGATTTTAATTTAGAAGCTACCAGATCTCCATTAAACGATAATAGAGCAACAGGTAATGTGGATGTGTTAGGGCCTTCGTTTATGTTTAGCCTTAGCCAAAACAGCACGCTGGCATTGTTTACAAGAGCTAGGTTTTTTATAAATGCAAATGAAATTAATGGTGAAACAATAGCCTCTATTGATGACGATACTACGAACGATTTTACTGTAGATGAAGATGATTTTAATGGCGTAGGACACGCCTGGGCCGAATTTGGGGTGGCTTACGCTACAACCATTTTAAACAAAAACAACCGTAAGCTAAAAGGTGGGATTTCGTTGAAATATTTAAAAGGTTTAGCCAGTGCTTATGCTTTTGGGGAAGATGTAACCTTTAATTATGATGCAGATGGAACAGATCTTGGTGGCGGACAAACTACAGGAAGTTTTACCTCTTCTGGAACTTTAAATTTAGCACGATTTGATGAGTTTGACGCCGATAATTATGATTATAAATCGCCCAACAATGCAAGCGGTTTTGCGCTAGATATTGGTGTTAGTTACCAATGGCATCCTGATGATTTAAATACCAATACTTATAAATTTAAACTTGGCTTATCTGTAACAGATATAGGTTTTATAAACTATAAAAATGGAGTAAGAGAGGTATACAATATTACCAATACCAACGTAAGTGAAGAAGATTACGAGAACTCTGAAAGTATTAACGAATTTTTGAATAATTTTTACACTAGATTAGATGGCAGAACAGGGTATAAAATTGATTTGCCTTCTGCTCTTAATTTTAATTTAGATTGGAATTTTAGAAAAAACCTTTTTTTAAATTTTAATGTCGATATGCCATTAATATCTACCGATAGAATTACGGCAAATCGCATTGCTAATATAGTATCTTTAACACCAAGATACGAAAGTAAATGGTTTAGCTTTTATTTGCCATTAAGTGTTGTACAGCGTAATGGGTTTAGAATGGGTGCTGGATTTAGGGCAGGCCCAATATACGCAGGGTCTGGATCTTTAATCTCTGCTTTTGCAAGCAATAACAACCAGCAGGCCGATGTTTATGCAGGGGTAAAAGTTCCCATTTATAAAAATGTACCAAAAGATAAAGACGAAGACGGTATAGTTGATAAGTTAGATAATTGCCCCGAAATATTTGGACCAAAAGATAATGGCGGTTGCCCTTGGGGTGATATTGATGAAGATGGTATATTAGATAATGAAGATGCTTGTCCTGAAGACGCAGGCCCAATTGAAAATAAAGGTTGCCCTTGGAAAGATACCGATGGCGATGGTGTTCTTGATAAAGACGATAATTGTGTTGAAGAAGCAGGCACTATACCCAACAATGGCTGCCCTGAGGGAGAAGTTACAGAAGAGATTCAAAACAATTTAAATGCGTTTGCAAGAACCATTTTGTTCGATTCTGGTACAGCAATGATTAAGCCAGAATCTAATACTATTTTAATGGAAATTGTACAAATTTTAAAGACTTACCCAAGTGCAGGATTTACAATAGAGGGGCATACGGATAGTACAGGAGGAGAGGATTTAAATAGGGAACTATCGGAAGCTAGAGCAAACTCGGTGAAAGACTTTTTAGTTAAAAACGGTATAGATGCCAATAGGTTGCTAACCGTTGGTTACGGAGAAAGTAAGCCAATATTTAGCAATATAACTAACTATGGAAGGGCTAGAAATAGACGTGTAGAGATTAATTTGATAGATTAAACTTTAAAACTGATTTTTTCAATTTGATATGAAGAACAAAAATGCTGGATGGCAGAGAATTTTGTTATTAATCATTCCTTATTTTATAATTGTTGGAGTTTTTCAGCTTATTGGAGGGTTGCTTTCAGGTATTAAATTCGAAGATTTAGGTAAAGAGAATGTGTATAAAGATTCCGTTCAGCATATGGTTGTGGTTTTTGCTTCTCTTTTAGGCACTTTTCTTGTTATTTGGATGTTTATGCAAGCTTTTGATAAGAAAAGATTTGTGGAATTGGGTTTTCAAATTAAAAATAGGACCAAAGATATTGTAGTAGGGTTTTTAATTGGTGGGATGGTAATGACTACTGCATATATGCTGTTGTTGGTATTGGGTGAAATTAAATTTTCAAAAATTATTTTAGATGTTAAAGAAGTGGTTATCTCAATTATAACTTTTGTAATTGTAGCTGTTGTAGAGGAGGCGTTGTTTAGGGGATATATTTTAAGAAATTTAATGTTGTCGTTCAATAAATATATTGCGCTGTTTGTTTCTTCAATATTATTTTCGTTCATGCATGGTGCCAATCCTAATATAAATACTATAGCGTTGGTTAACCTTTTTTTAGCTGGATTAACACTTGGCGTTTCCTACATTCATACAAAAAACTTATGGTTCCCTATAGCTTTGCACTTGAGCTGGAATTTATTTCAAACTCTAATAGGTTTTAATGTTAGCGGACAAGATGTATATTCGGTTGTGGAATTTTCTATGACAGAGAAAAATATGATAAACGGTGGGGATTTTGGATTTGAAGGCTCTGTTTTTGCTATTGTATTTGCGGTTGTTTTAATTGTAACCATAGAACTTTATTACCAAAAGAAATTAATGTTGCCGTTTATAAAAAATAAATAAATTAATTTTTTTCGGATATTACTTAAACCAGTTTATATTAAGTTCTAATTGTAAAATGTTCCTTAGCTTGCGCTTTTCTAAAAAATACAATTCCCCAATAAAATGTATCAATAGTTACGGTTACTTGTGGGTGTTTTTTTATGGTTTCCCAAGCTTCGGTCATGCTTTTAGACCAGTAAATATCATCAAAAATAAATATGGAATCGTTGTGCGACTTTGGTAAGAGCAGCTCAAAATATTTAAGTGTAGCTTCTTTTTGGTGATTGCCATCAAAGAATATTAGGTCAAATTCACGGTGTTCAATTTTAGGGATAACCTCTAAAAAATTACCTGTTAGTACTTCAATATTATGAAGTTGCTGAAGATTAAACTGCGTTTTTGTGTATCTGGAAATTTCAGGACACCCCTCAATTGTTGTTATTTTCGATTTTGGATTTCCTAAGGCGAGTGCCTGTGTTGCTAAACCTAAAGATGTGCCAAGTTCTAGAACCGATTTAGGATTAAAGTATTTTGAGATTCTAAATAAAAGCTTAGCGTTTTTTTTTGAAATGGAAACATGGGTAGCAATATCTGATATTTTTCTGTTTTTAGATTTTAGTTTCTTGCTTCCTACCCCAAAATCGGTAACTTGAATGTTGCCATTTGCCTGCTTTAAGCGTTTTCTAAAATCGTTAATGCTATTATAATCACTATATTTATTGGTGTCGTAGAAACATTTTGTTACCAAATTATATACAAAAGGCGAATGTACACCGTGTTGGTTAGAGGATGTTATTAGAAATTTTATGTATTGTTTTATTTGGTAAAACATGTTTGAGTTCAGAGTTCAATGTTTTTTAGTTCCAGCCACTTAGGAGATGGTTTGCGAGACAATCTAACCTTCCAGTTTAGCCGATAATTCAAACCAACGCTCTTCTTTAGATTCTATTATTTGAATAATACTCTGTAATTGCTGAGAAAGATCATTTATCTGTTCTTGGGTTAAATCTGGGTTGTTAAATTTACTTTCCAAATCTTTTTTATCAAAAGCTAAGGCATTTAACTTGCTTTCAATATTTCGTAGCTCTTTTTCTTCGTTAAAGGATAGTTTAGAAGCTTCATTTTGTTTCCAAGACTGTTTATCTTTTTTGTCTTCTGTAGTTTTTGTTTCTATAGGCAGGCTGTCTTCATATATTCTGTAATCACTGTAATTTCCTGGGAAATCCTCAATTACGCCATCGCCCTTAAATACAAATAAATGATCTACAACTTTATCCATAAAATAGCGGTCGTGCGATACTACAATAATACATCCTGGGAAATCTAATAAAAAACTCTCTAGTACATTTAGCGTAACAATATCTAGATCGTTAGTGGGCTCATCTAAAATTAAAAAGTTTGGGTTCTGAATTAATACAGTACACAAATATAGGCGCTTACGTTCGCCACCACTTAATTTTTCAACAAAATCGTATTGTTTTTTTCGGCTAAAGAGAAAGCGCTCTAGTAATTGCTGCGCACTAATTTGTCGCCCTTTTTTTAGTGGAATATAGTCGCCAAATTCCCGAATAACATCAATTACTTTTTGTTCTGGTTTTATGGTGATGCCACTTTGTGTGTAATATCCAAATTTTACCGTTTCGCCTTTTACCACTTTACCAGAATCTGGCACTGCAGATTGGGTTAATATATTTAAAAATGTAGTTTTGCCTGTGCCATTTTTTCCAATAATTCCAACACGTTCTCCTTTTTTAAACGTGTAATCAAAACCGTTTAAAATAGTTTTATCCTTAAATGCTTTAGAAACTTTATGGAACTCTAAAATTTTACTTCCTAGACGTTCCATGTTTAACTCCAATTGTATTTGGTGGTCTTTTCTGCGTTGGTTTGCTCTGTGTTTTATATCGGCAAAATCGTCTATTCTAGATTTAGATTTTGTAGTTCTGGCTTTGGGTTGGCGTCGTATCCAATCCAGTTCTTTTTTAAATAGTTGTTTTGCTTTTCCGGTTTCTACAGCTTCTTGCTCAATTCTTGCTTCGCGTTTTTCTAGGTAGTAAGAGTAGTTGCCTTTGTAGCTATATAGTTCGCCTTCATCTAGTTCTATAATTTCATTACAAACACGCTCTAAGAAATAACGGTCGTGTGTTACCATAAATAGGGTAATGTTCTCTTTGGCGAAAAAATCTTCTAACCACTCAATCATTTCTAAATCTAGATGGTTGGTAGGCTCGTCTAAAATTAGTAAGTCGGGTTTGTTAATTAATGCATTGGCTAGAGCCAAACGTTTTTTTTGTCCGCCAGAAAGGGTGCTTACCTTTTGTTCTAGATGCTCAAGTTTTAATTTGAATAAAATTTGTTTGTAAAGTGTTTCAAAATCCCAAGCTTGATGACGCTCCATAGCTTCAAAGCTAGCTTGGTAGGTATCGGTGTCCTCGGGGTTTAGTAGTGCTTTTTCGTAATTGGAAATTACTTTAAGAATAGGGTTGTCGCTGGCAAGTATGGTGTCTTCAACGGTTAAAGTAGCATCAAATTTTGGATCTTGCGATAAAAAAGACACTTTAATGTCTTTGCGATAAATAATGTTTCCTGAATCGGCCACATCACTACCAGACAGAATATTTAAAATGGAGGTTTTTCCCGTTCCATTTTTAGCTATAAATGCTATTTTTTGATCTTTATGGACACTAAATGAAATATTTTCAAAAAGTGTAAGCTCTCCATAGGACTTAGATATATTTTCAACAGTTAAATAATTCAAAGCATATATTTTTTAGAAAAACAAGATAAAAAACCAACGAACCCGCGTAAAGTTTTATTATTCACGATGAAAGGTTATATTTGTCCTATCTCAAACTCCATGAAATGAAGCAATTTGTTTGGTTTTATCTGCTAATTTTTGGCCTTTTTTTTAATTCATGTATCACTAATAAAGACCTTGTTTATTTGCAGGATAAAGGTACAACTGTAAACGCTTCTGCGCAAGTGCAAACTATGGCTTCACCATACAGGGTGCAAGTTAATGATATCCTTAGTATTAATATAAAATCTACGGATAGTGAGTTAAAAAGCTTGTTAGAGATTTTTAGGCCAACAGAGCAAAGCAACGGTCAAATAAATTCGCAGAGTTTATATTTTAATGGTTTTACTGTTGATGTGCACGGTAATATAGAATTCCCAATATTAGATAAAATTAATGTTCTTGGATACACCACAGATGAGATTGAAAAAAAGGTGAAGCAAGCGCTTTTAGATAAATATTTAAAAGATGTCTCAAAGATTTTTGTTACCGTAAAACTAGCAGGCTTACGATATACTGTTACCGGTGAAGTGGGCGGTGGCGGTGTGCTTACATTATTTCAAGATCGCGTAAATATTATTGAGGCTTTGGCTAATGCAGGCGATATTAGAGATACTGGTGATAGAACCGATGTTTTGGTAGTTAGGCAGTACCCAGACGGACAAAAAATACATCATATAGATTTAACAGATAAGGTGGCTATGAAATCGCCATACTATTATATAAAACCAAATGATATGATAATAGTAAAGCCTCTAAAAAGAAAAGCACTGGGTGCAGGCCAAACAGTAACACAGAATATCACTACTTTTGCAAGTATTTTTTCTGTGTTGCTAACCACATACATTTTAATACGGGGTAATTAATACGTTTTATGAACGAAGAGTTTGATATTGTAGATTCTAGTCCAGCGTTTGATATTAAGGCATTTTTACTTAAAGCCTTAAGCTATTGGAAGTTGTTTGTTATATGTGTTGGCGTAGGCTTATTTATAGTATACCAACAAAACATAAGAAAGCAGCAATCTTACAAGTTAAGTACAAAAATATCTCTTGAGGAAGATAAAAACCCCCTGTTTTCGTCAAATACAAGTTTAACCTTTAATTACGGTGGTATTTCTGGGAAAGTGCAAACCATTATAAATATGCTGCAATCCAGAAGTCTTCACGAGCAAATTGTTGATAATTTACAGTTTTACGTTACCTATTTAAAAGCATCGCGTTTTAGAAAAGACGACATTTACAAAGATGCACCATTTAGGTTTAAAATTGATACCACAACATATCAAGTCTTAAATACACCCGCTAAAATCACCTTTAAAGAAAACAATAAGTTCGATTTAGAATTTGATTTTAAAACCAATACCATTACAGCCCAAAAATTTTCTAATCAGGCCACTAAAACACTAGATGTTTCTTTGGGTATATCTAAAACCACACACACCATAGGAGAGTTTATTAATTTGCCATATTTTAAAGGGCAAATAGTACTAGCGGAAGAGCGGGAGGTAAAAACAAACGACACTTATTTTATAAAACTTTTGGCTTTTGATGCGGTAGTTGCTACCTACAGAGGAAAATTACAAATAGGAAACCCAAGAAATTCTTCAATCATCAATTTAAGTATGGTAGACCATAATACTAAAAAGATTGAAGATTATTTGAACGAAACGGTTAGGGTATTAACTAAAGAGCAGCTTACTAGAAAAAATCAGTTTGTAACCAATACCATAAATTTTATCGATAGTCAATTAAGTAGAGTAAAAGACTCCTTAATGGGCAATTCAAACGCCTTAAACGATTACCGTTCTAAAATGGGCATATATAATCTAGATCAAGAAAGTGAGCTTATTACACAAAAGCTGTCTGATTTAGAATTGCAGCGCGACGATATTAACAGAAAAAAATCATATTACAACAGTTTAAAGTCTTATTTAGAAAATAGTACATCCTTTACCGAGTTACCGGCGCCTTCAGTTGCAGGGATAGACGATGGCAACATACTCAGTAATATTTCAAAAATTAATGCACTATCAGTTCAAAAAGCAAAGTATGAGGCTACGGTAAAACCTGGCGCATCAATTTTTGATGAATTAAATATGCAAATAGAAGGCTTAAAACAGGTGCTTTTAGAAAATATTAAATCTTCTACAGCTGGTTTAGATAGAGAGCTTGGAGTAGTAAATGCTAAAATTTCTAAAGAGAGAAGTCAGTTTAATAGATTGCCAAAAGACCAACAAAACCTGTTGGATATTCAGCGTCAATATCTACTAAACGAAAAAACGTATAACCTGTTTTTATCTAAAAGAGGAGAAGCAGACATTATAAAAGCAGCTACCGTATCAGATATTATATGGATAGATTCTGCTAAAAACACAGGTGCTCAACCTATAGATTTAAAATTAAGTTCCAGATACGTATTTGCTATAGCTGGAGGGTTAATACCACCATTGTTACTCGCGCTTTTAGTTACATTTTTTGATACTAGAATTCATAATCCACAAAATTTAGAGAATTTAACCAACATTCCATTATTGGGTGTTATCGGTAAAAATAGTTTAGATAACAATTTGGTAGTACATAGAAAGCCAAAATCTGCGGTAGCAGAAGCCTTTAGGGCTATTAGGTCTAGTTTGCAATACATGTATAAACAACATGATGTTACAAGTACTAAAACGGTTATGGTAACATCGTCCGTTAGTGGGGAAGGCAAAACATTTTGCTCTATAAATATAGCTACGGTATTTGCCCTTGGAGGAAAAAGAACGGTTTTAGTAGGTTTAGACTTAAGAAAACCAAAGATTTTTGGAGATTTTGAAATAGAAAATGATATAGGAGCAGTAAACTATTTAATTGGTCAGAAAACCCTAGAGGAGGTCACCCAAAAAACTAAAGTCAAAAATTTAGACGTTATTACTTCTGGACCAATTCCGCCCAATCCATCAGAGTTACTAATCAACGAAAGGATGGATGGGATGATAACACAACTTAAAGCAAAATACGATTACATTGTTTTAGATACCCCTCCAGTTGGTTTGGTTGCAGATGCTATTGAATTAATTCAATATGCAGACGCCTCTTTGTACGTAATTAGGCAAGATTATACCAAAAAGGAAATGCTAAACCTTATAAACGACAAGCATAAAAAAGGAGAGATTAAAAACTTAAGTTTAGTTTATAATGGTTTTAACCAAAAGCGGGGCTATGGTTATGGCTATGGTTATGGCTATGGTTATGGCTACGGTTATGGTTATGGTTATGGAAATTATACAAACGGTTATCATGACGACGAAAAGCGTAAATCGTCTTTCTTTAATAAGGTAATTAAGTTTTTAAACCCATTCAAATAAAATCGTTTAAATTAACACGTTGTATCTCTTGAAGAATGAAAACTTAAATACAGAATGGTTATATACTATTTCTCCGAAAGGAAAATTTATAGATTTTAATTTCAAGGAGATTTGGCGCTACAGAGACTTACTGTTTTTATTTGTTAAACGAGATGTTATAACCTTGTATAAACAAACGGTTCTAGGGCCTTTGTGGTATTTAATTCAACCCTTAATAACCTCTGTTATTTTTACCATTATTTTTAATGGCATCGCTAATATTAATGTAGGTGAACATGTGCATCCATTTTTATTCAATTTAGCAGGCATAACTATTTGGAACTATTTTGCTGAGTGTTTAAAAGGTACTAGCGATTCTTTTAAAAAAAACCAGAATATTTTTAGTAAGGTTTATTTTCCAAGGGTAATTATGCCTATGACGGTGGTGATTTCTGCACTATTAAAATTTGCTATTCAGTTCTTAATTTTTATTGGGTTTTATGTGTTTTTTGCGTTTCAAGGTAAATCGGGAACTTTAGATGTTAATTTACTATTACTGTTCCCAGTACTTGTGCTTTTAATGGGGTTGTTAGGCTTAGGTTTAGGGATGATTATTTCGTCTATGACAACAAAATATAGAGACCTTACCTTTTTAGTAGGGTTTGGGGTGCAGTTGCTCATGTATGTTTCTGCGGTAATGTACCCAATACAAGACGCCGTAGAAAAGATAGAGCGTAGTTTTCCTAAATCGGCTTCTTTTATCAATCCAATAATAGAAAATAACCCTTTAGCTCAAATAGTAGAAACGTTTCGGTACATGTTTTTTTCACAAGGGCAATTTTCGGTAAAGGGCATTTTAGTTACCCTAATCGTAACCGTGGGTATTGCACTATTAGGGTTGGTAATATTTAATAAAACAGAACGAAGTTTTATAGATACCGTATAATTATGACTGATATTATTTTAAAAGCTGAAAATATATCGAAGCAATACCGATTAGGATTGGTAGGTACGGGTACCATTAGTCATGATTTAAATAGGTGGTGGTACAGAATTAGGGGAAAGGAAGACCCCTATTTAAAGGTGGGCGAAAGTAACGATAGAAGTGCCAAAGGGAATTCAGACTATGTTTGGGCATTGCAGGATATAAATTTTGAAGTAAAACGAGGTGAGGTTTTAGGTATAATAGGTAAAAACGGTGCAGGTAAATCTACGCTACTTAAAATTTTATCAAAAGTTACAAGCCCCACAACTGGTGAAATAAAAACAAGAGGGCGTATAGCTTCGTTGTTAGAAGTAGGTACAGGTTTTCATGGTGAAATGACAGGGCGAGAAAATATCTATTTGAATGGCGCTATTCTGGGTATGACAAAAAAAGAAGTAAGTTCTAAAATAGAAGAAATAATAGAATTTTCAGGGTGCCAACGTTACATCGATACACCTGTAAAACGCTACAGTTCTGGTATGACTGTGAGGTTAGCATTTGCAGTAGCTGCTTTTTTAGAGCCTGAGATTTTAGTAGTGGATGAGGTGCTTGCTGTAGGAGATACTGAGTTTCAAGCAAAAGCAATAGGTAAGATGCAGGATATTAGTAGGGGTGATGGAAGAACCGTTTTATTTGTAAGTCATAATATGGCTTCAGTTAAAAAGTTATGTACTAAAGGTGTGGTTCTTGAAAATGGAAAAATTGTTTTTAGTGGAGATAGTAATTCAGCTGTAAATTATTATTTAAATAGTAATTATGAATTAACAGAAGTGTCGCTCCTAAATCGAAAAGAACGCAAAGGTAATTTTAAATTGAAAGTTGAAAATATCTTTATTGAGGATGGTGAGGGTAAAAAAGTAAATGAGGTATTAACAGGGGAATCGTATAAGTTGGTTTTTGAATATACTAAGTTTAGTACAATAGATGAAAAGCAATTCACAATAGTGTTACAGTTTAAAAATGAGAATGACGAAATTGTAAATTCGATAGCTACCGACGAATTAGGTACGTCTTTTGCAAAAATATATGATAAAGGAAGGATTGAGATTGTTATACCTAAATTACAATTTCGTGAAGGTAATTATTTTATGAATTATATGATTAGTGAAAGAGTGTCATTAAGTACACCTCATAAAGTTATTGATTATTTGGCAGATGCTTTTTTAATGAAAGTTAATAAAGGCGATTATTGGAAAACAGGCGTACTTAATAGGGCTAAAGGTTTTATTCAAGAGGCATCAATACATATTACATAAAATGGACAGTAGATCTCAAATAAGAGATATTATTTTAGATGTAGAACGTAATTGTAATGTAAACAATTGGAAAGTTAACGACATACACTTGTGGCCTTACATAAGAATTCATCTTTTTTTTAACTTAATTGATGAGATAGAGATTGGAAAAACTACAAGCTCTTACAAACCTGGTAACAAAAAAAATAGCAAATACATATACAGAGGATTTAAAAAAAAAATAAGAAAAACTTTAGAGTGTATAAATAGTGTTTTTTTTTTCTTCAACTGGATTAAAAATATACCAAATCGACAAACTGTTTTTGTGTCATCCAATTCCTTTCGAGTAAACTATAGAAATAAGAGATTTAATAGGTTTTTTGATGTGCTTGTAGAAGATGAACAAGCATATTCTAATTACATGTATTTGGAGTATGGCTCTACATTAACCGACCAATATAAACATGAGAATGTTTTTAAATTTGGTTTTGCTTTAAAAGGGTTTCTATGTACTCATATTAGAAAAAAAACAAAATTGTCACTTGATGGTTATGATTACTTTTTGTCGTATTTGGAGAGATACGAGTATTGTAAAAAGTTTTCTAATAAATTTTCAAAAGCATACATATCACAGTGGGCAAAAACCATATTTATACCTAAAGTTATTTTTTTTAAAAAAATATTACGCAGGATAAGCCCTAAAGAATTAATTATTTTGTGTTATTATACAGAAGATATTTACCCTTTAGTTGCAGCTGCCAATAATTTAGGTGTTAGCACAATTGAAATGCAGCACGGGCCGCAAAACAAATACCATTTGGCCTATGGTAGTTGGTATGCTATACCAAAAACAGGATATGATATTTTACCAAGAATTTATTGGTGTTGGGACGATTTTAGTGCTAATGAGATAAAAGAATGGGCAGATTCTAATTCGATATATAGTGTAGAGAAATATGGAAATCCATGGGTTGATTATTGGAATAAAAAATCTAAATCATATATAAGTAAAGATTTTATCTTGTATACGTTACAGCCTTTACCTATTCCGCTTGATGTCTTATTACATAATAAAATTTTAAATATAATTAAAACAAGCAAAAAAAAATGGTTTATTAGGTTGCACCCTAGGCAATGGAATGATAAGGAAAAGATAAAAGCAATTTTAGAAAAACATTCGCTTTTAGATACTGTTAATGTTGATGTTGACAATGCCACTGTAGATCCATTACCATTGTTATTAGCTAATTGTAGTTTGCACATCACTTACTCATCAGGATCTGCTTTAGAAGCCAGTTATTTTGGTGTAAAAACTATATTTATTGATAAAATGGGATTAAGTTATTACCCTCATTTATTCAGGAATAAATTAGCCTTTTTAGCTGATTTTAATTCAGATGATTTTACGACCACACTTGAAGACTACTTTAAAGCGATAGATTGAAAGCACAATTAAAAGCATGTATTAATGAAGAGTACTAATCATACAGTTCCTCTAGTTTCTATAATAATCCCAACGTTCAATAAAGCTAAATTAGCTATTGAAACCTTTAAAAGTATAGCAAATCAAAGCTATACAAACTGGGAGTGTATTATTGTGGATGATGGTTCGGTTGCAGAGGATTATAAAGTATTACATGCATTTGTAAAATCAGATAAAAGATTTTCGCTCCATAAAAGGCCAATAAACAAAAAAAAAGGCGCTAATGCTTGCAGGAATTATGGGTTATCGCTTTCAAAAGGACACTATATTCAGTTTTTTGATAGTGATGATGTAATGCTAGAAAACTGTTTGGAAGGAAGAGTTGAAGCTATTGAGGCATCAACTTTAGATTTGGTAATTTTTTCAATGGGTATTTACTGTAAAGGTGGTTTTAAAAACGACGATACATCAGATGTTATGGTAAATACCTGGGAAACTGCTTTAAGTGCTTTTGTTGGAAAAAAAAGGTTACCTTGGAACTTACAGCGCACGCTATACCGTGCATCATTAATTAAAGAGCGTATTATATTTGATGAAAACTTAAACAGATTTCAAGATGTAGAATTCAATATTAGGTTGCTAAGTCAACTAAAACCCAAGTTCAAAATTTTTTCTCAAATAGATTGTGTTTATAGAAGAGCTAATTCCAGTAATCCTCGAACAAAGAGTTTTTATAAAGATGTATTTCAGTCTATCCCTATTTTTTTAGAGTCCATTCATACTGAAATACCTTCTGATATTTTAGAACATAACCGGGACAATCTAAAAATTTGGTTGTTTAATTTAATTGGGTTGTATGCTAACAAGTCTCTCCAAAAAGGTGAGTTAAATACTGTAATTAACGTTGCAAAAGAAAAATTATATTTAAGTAATAAACAAAAAATAATATTGAATCTTCTTTTTTTTAGCAAAACAAAATTAAAGGGAATAAAAGGTGTGGTAAGGCTAAATTCTTATCTTAGAAAAAATTACATAAAATTAAACGCATAAGTTTTTATTATATCGCATCTTTCAGCAAAAATATAAAGTGAAAAAAATTATAAGGATAATAAGAGAACAGGTAAAATTACAAAGGCTATCTTATCTTCAACTCAAAGAACTGGAGTGGGCACATATTTTTCATGATAGTATTCGTGGAAAGAGTTCATTGGAAAAGTTGCCTTTAAATATTGGTAGGTGGGCAGGTAACTATGCTTTTTTTTATGTATTGCATCGTATACTCTCAGATTTTAAGCCTCAAAATATTTTAGAATTTGGATTAGGCGAATCTACGAAGTTTACTTCTACCTTTATTGATAATTATATAGGAGAGTGCCACCATATTATTATAGAACATAGCAAAGAATGGGAAAATCTTTTTACCGAAAAATTTAGTTTGTCTAATAATTCAGAAATTAAAATTATTGATTTAGTAGAAAAACAACACAAAGGGTTTACTTACAAAGGCTATAATAATATTGAAACCGTAATTACTAAAACTTTTGATGTATATATTATAGACGGTCCCCTAGGAAGTTCCCGTTATTCTAGGTTTGATATTGTAAGTTTAGCAAAAAAATTAAATTCAGATAACCAATTTATTATATTATTTGATGATTATGAAAGGCATTCTGAAAAAGAGACTGTACACGAATTATTAGATGTGTTAGAAAAAAACAATATTCCTGTTAAAACAAAAGAATTTATTGGTAATAAAAGTGTATTTGTAATAGCAACAAGCAACTATAAGTATATAACTTCTATATAAATTGAAAACTCAGCTTGTCTCAATAATAATTCCCATTTACAATAGAGCATCAGTTTTTGAGGCTACCCTAAATTCTATAATAAAACAAACCTATACCAATTGGGAGTGTATCATTGTTGATGATGGTAGTACGGACAATACAGAAAGTGTCATTTTAAAACATATAGAAAAAGATTCTAGAATTAATTTTTTTAAACGTCCAGAACAGCTTTTAAAAGGCGCAAACAGTTGCAGAAATTATGGGTTTACTTTAGCAAAAGGCGAATATATTAATTGGTTTGATAGTGATGATATAATGAAACCCAACTTCCTGGAGGAGAAAGTAAATGCTTTTACCCCAGAATGTGATGCTGTAGTGCATAGAAATAATTACGCTAATTATAAGTTAACACAATTTAGAGATAGCAAATTTAACTATAATAATGGTAAAAGTTTATTTTACAATTATGCCATGGAACATATAGAACTACAAACTTGCTGCTTTATGTGGAAACGTAGTTATCTACAAAATAAAATATTGTTTTCTGAGGAAATTATGCGATATCAAGATAACGAGTTTCATATAAGAATGTTAGCTTTAAAACCCAATCTTAAAATTTTAGATACCGTTTTGGCAACCATAAAAAGTGGCGATGGTCATGAGAGTCAAATTAGTGCAAAGGTTAATTTAACCAAAAAAAAGCTATACGATGTGTTTTATTATCGTTATCAATGCTTAAAACTCGCAAAAGATTATAGTTTTGATGTTGATGCAAATTTTAATAAAACCATTGCTAAAAAAGCACTTTGGGCATTTTATGCAGGTATTAAGTTCGAAAAAAGTATGATTCAGAGAAGTAAAGATTTCTTTAAATATTATTTGAAGTTGCTATATGTGTATTCAAGTCCGCAATTAACAGTTGTGGATGCTTTGAAATCCCAGTTTTATATCATTAAAATACTAATACTTAGATAATGGTTTCCATTATTATTCCCATATATAATAGAGCATATTTAATAGAAGAAACTATAAATTCTATTAAAGCACAAAGCTATACCGATTGGGAATGTATTATTGTTGACGATGGTAGCACCGATGCTACAGTTGAATGTGTAAAAGCATTAATTAAAGCCGATAACAGATTCCAGTTATTTGAAAGGCCTAAAACAATTACCAAAGGGCCAAGTGCTTGCAGAAATTATGGTTTCACAAAAATAAAAGGAGATTTCGTACAGTTTTTTGATAGTGACGATATCATGCACCCAGAGCATCTTAAGTTAAAAATAAATGCCATTAAGGATAACGATTTTGTTGTATGCAAATTAAGGACGTTTTCTGGCGATTTCAATCCAGAAGTTTTTTTTAAAGAAGATGGTTCACCAAAAATAACTCAACCACTTAACCTATTTGAAGCGTTTGTTACAGGAGCATTTCCTATGATGATGGTAGCGCCACTTTGGCGTACAAAAAGTTTAAAACCCTATTTGCCTATACGTGAAGATTTACACATTTTAGAAGATCATGAATTATATGCCAGAGCACTCTTCACACAAAAAAAAGCTGCAATTTTAAATAACGAATTAATTTATTATCGCGTAGCAGGAGCATCTTCCACCAATAGTTTTTATTCTAACGTAGATTATGGATTAATATCTTATTTTAAGGCGAAAAAAACAGTGTTAAAACTATCTCAAACTAAACCTGTAAAGCTTTCGGTTTTAAAAATGACATTAGGGTTTTTTAGACAAGCTTTAGCAGAACGCAACTTTAGTGCAGCCAATAAGTGTTTAAGGTTTATAAATGAGAATAAACTGTGCTACAGTTTTGTTTTAAAGTTGAAATGTTTGCGTATACAATTTTTCTTTGCGATTTTTAAAATAATACGAAGAGGAGATACTAAATTTAAACCACTGTTTAAGATATAATGAAAATTTTAATGGTCGCTATACCAAATCATCACTTTTTTCAATGGGTAAACCAATTGAAGGATTCGGGATACGAGATATATTGGCTTGATGCTAACGACGATGGCGTATTTTCACATAGAATACCTTGGGTAACACAGATTAAGGGCTGGAAACAAAAATGGAATTATCTATTTAGGCAAACCGTTAAAAAGAAGTTTCCTAAACTTTACAAAGCTATTCAAAACTATAATCAAACATCTTTAGCAAGTAGTTTAGCCAACAGTATTAATACTATAAAACCCGATATTATACATTGTTTTGAAATGCAATTAACTGGGTTTTCAATACTTCCAGTTGTTGAGAAAAACAAAATACCATTCATCTATTCATCATGGGGTAGTGATGTTTATTATTATAAAAAAAGAGGTACTACAGATGCCGATGTCACTCGTTTTATGAATAGGGTTGATGTATTAATTTCAGATTGTAAACGCGACGTTAAAATACTTACAAACCTAGGCTTTAATAAAAAAAGCTTTGTCTTTCCTGGTAATGGGGGGCTTGAGTTAAACAAGCACAAAATTATGCCCCAAAACGATAGAAACCTTATAATTTTTAAAGGCTATCAATACGATTCTGGTGAGGCGATACAAATAGTAAAAGCTATAGAAGTTTTACCTTTTAAATTAATTAAGGATGTAGAATTTCATGTTTACAGTGCAGATAAAGAAGTAGAGGCATATATTAAAAAATCTAAAGTTTTTAAGGCACTATCATATGTTATTCACCCAAGACATCAAAGACTTCAAAATGAAGTGTTATTACAGCTAATGGGTAAAAGTATTATTCATTTAGGAAATAATCTGTCTGATGGTATGCCCAATTCACTTTTAGAAGCCATGGGCATGGGAGCTTTTCCAATTCAGTCCAACCCTGGCGGTGCAACATCAGAAGTTATTCAAAATGGTGTTAATGGTTTTTTAATTGAAAATCCTTTAGACTTTACAGCGATTTCTAAACTAATTGAAATTGCCTTAAGCGATTTACGCTTAAGAAAAAAAGCGCAAGATTATAATATAAGATTCATTGAAAATAATTATAAACGTGCTACCTTACAACCTGAAATTATTCAACTTTACAAAGACACAATTTTATAAGGTTTAGGCCAAATGCAGGTATCTTTTTTAATAGTCACAAAACATAGAGCGAAAGATTTGGTTTTTACACTAAATAAACTAAAAACTATTATAGATACTTCCTGTCATGAAGTGCTTGTATGCATAGATGGATGCCAAGAAACAGAGGCATTGGTAAATGATTACGATTGGGTAAATTGGACGATTATAAAAAAAAGCATAAGTGCTTCGCCAGCTAGAAATATTTTATATAAAAAGGCAAAAGGCACTATATTTATTGGTTTAGATGATGATGCGCATCCTATAAGTAACGATTTTATTAATTCAGTTTCCAACTGTTTTAATAAAGATCCTAATTTGGGAATTATTGCTTTTCAAGAAGTAAGAGGTCTGTATGAATCTGATAAAGCGGCATTACAAAGTTCTAAACAATTAAAGTCTCATTACACAACCGATTTTGTGGGCTGTGGGTTTGCCATAAAGAAAAAAGTGTATGACCAAACTAATGGCTTTCCTGTTTGGATGGATATTTATCAAGAAGAATCGGCGGTAGCTATAGAGGTTTTAAATTTAGGCTATACTATTTTATATCAACCAGAGATAAAAGTAAACCATAGAATTGATGTTGATTTAAGAAAAAAAAGAGGTAGAAATTATTATAGGTTTCAGCGCCAGCTAAAAAATAGTATCAATTTTTATATCGTGTACTATAAGGCACCATTAAAAAAAATAGTAAAAGTGTTATGGCATAACTTTATGAAGTATGCCTTAAAAGACTGGAAATATTTTAGATGTTACTTTACAGCTGTATTTAAAACAATATTAGGTTTGCCAAAAGTGTTAAAGTATAGAAAGCCTGTAAACCTAGAAACCATAAAACGAAAAACAAACTTGCAAGGGTTAAGATATTAATAAAACAGAAGTTAATGCTAGTAAAGATTTGCAGATATTATCCTTATCCTGATATAAAAAGACAAACTCCAAACCAATCTTTTAAATGGGGCAATATTACGTTTACTGAAGATGATGTTACGGAATGCGACTTTCTGGTTGTTCTAGATTATCCAAAAACTGATGTAAGCGTAAAAGTTAACCCTAATAATATATTACATTTATGTTTAGAGCCTGCTAACGAAGTTTCTAAATACAGACAATATGCTAATAAAAAGGCATCCATAATTTACAACCAAATAAACGAGGGAGGAAAATATGTGTTGTCGCATGGTGCATTACCTTGGCATTTAGATAAAGATTACGATTATTTTAAAAAACTACAACCAGAGGATTTAAAAAAAGAAGATAAAATAGTTTGGGTAACTGGTAATCAACGCAGTTCTATTCAACATAGCATAAGAATGGACTTTTTAGAGTTTATTTCAGATTTGCCATTCGTACATTTGTACGGTCGTGGCATTAAGGAAATAGACAGTAAATGGGATGTAATGAAAACATCAAAATACACTATTGCGTATGAAAATTTTACGAATGATTACTATTGGACAGAAAAAATATCGGATTGCTTTTTAAGCTACAATGTGCCTTTATATTTTGGTTGTGAGCGTATTGAAGATTATTTTCCAGCTGAAGCCATCATTCAAATAGATCCAAAAGATAAGCATATTAAGCAATTTTTAAAGGAAACAGTAAACTCAAAAGCTTATGAAGCTAAATTGGAGGCTATTAAAGAAGCTCGAGAATTGGTTTTAGATCGTTATCAAATATTTCCTTTCATTAATCATCAAATTAATGCAATACTATCAAAACAGGGCGCAAATATTGGAAGTAAAAAAGAGCTTGTTTACATAAAAGGCGGCAATGCTTATTATGATAATTATCCAAAGTATATAGATTTGGAGCGTTTTATTCGAAAAGTGAAAAACAAAATAAAAAATTATAAATAATATTTAATGTTCCGTTTATTTTTAAAACACAGAGATAGAATTTCTTTTCGGAATCTATTGAAGTTATTTTTATTTCAAATTAAAAGGGTTTTTAAAATTAGAAATACCCCTGAGTGGTATGGATTAAAAGAATATTTTATCAAGTTGGTTAAGCTAGATGGAAAACAAAAAGATGAAGATGGCCAGTTTTATTACACTGAGCTTAATAGCTTGCAATTTAAACTAAGAAAACGACCATCTAGCGATATAAGTGTTTTTGGTCAAATATTCGAAGAAGAAGAGTATCGTGCTGTAATAGAGTGCTACATCCAGAGTTTTAAAGCGGAACCAGTAACTATTATAGATGCAGGTGCTAATATTGGGCTTACCGCGCTATATTTTCACAGAAAATTAAAAACACTAAAGATTTTATGTGTAGAACCAGATGATGATAATTTTGAAGTATTAAAATACAATATAGAAAATAATGCCGTAAATGCTACTTTACATAAGGCGGGCTTGTGGAATAAGAATACCAACTTAACAATTGTCAATGATTTTAGAGACAAAAAAGAATGGTCAGTTAGGGTAAAAGAAAGCTTAGTAGGGGGCTTAAAAGCCATTACTGTAAATTCTTTGCTAAAGGAAAAAAACTGGGAATACATAGATATATTAAAAGTAGATATTGAAGGAGCAGAAAAGGAAGTTTTTACTACAAATGAAGCAGACATATCCTTTTTAAAAAAAACAAAATGTATTGCAATAGAAATTCATGATGAGTTTAATTGTAGAGAGGATATTAATAAAATATTAAAAGCCAATAATTTTAATTGTTTTAAAACAGGAGAACTAACCATTGGTATTAATAAGAATTTTTTAATTGAAGAAAAATAGACTCCAAAGTTTAAATGTTTTAAACTCCAATCAATTTTGTAAAAATGCTATTTAACTCCATAGATTTCGCCATATTTCTACCCATAGTATTTATACTGTATTGGTTTGTGGCACAGTATAATCTCAAATTACAAAATGCGCTTTTGGTTGTAGCTAGTTATGTGTTTTACGGTTGGTGGGATTGGCGTTTCTTAAGCTTAATCATTTTTAGTTCTTTAATAGATTATACTATTGGTATTCATTTAAAAAAGGAAAGCCAACTCAATAAAAGAAAAATTTTACTGTGGACGAGTATACTCGTGAATCTAGGTTTTCTAGGCTTTTTTAAATACTATAATTTCTTTGTTGATAATTTTATTGAAGCATTTTCGTTTTTCGGACAGCAGATTCAACCCAATACTTTAGATATAATTTTACCCGTTGGTATTAGTTTTTACACCTTTCAAACCTTAAGTTATACTATTGATGTTTATAAGCGGAAGCTAGAGCCTACTAAAGATATTGTTTCGTTTTTAGCTTTTGTGTCTTTCTTTCCGCAATTGGTTGCAGGGCCTATTGAGCGCGCTACAAATTTATTACCACAGTTTTATAAGAAAAGAACATTTCACTATTCTAGAGCAGTTGATGGTTGCCGACAAATACTTTGGGGCTTTTTCAAAAAAGTAGTTATCGCAGACAATTGCGCCGAGTATGCCAATCAGATATTTAATAATTCTGATGATTATTCAGGTAGTACGCTTTTAGTTGGTGCCTTATTTTTTACATTTCAAATTTATGGGGATTTTTCAGGATATTCAGATATTGCTATTGGTACAGCCAGATTATTTGGGTTTAATTTAAAACAGAATTTTGCATTTCCATATTTTTCTAGAGACATTGCCGAATTTTGGAGAAGATGGCACATATCCTTATCCACTTGGTTTAGGGATTATTTATACATACCCTTGGGAGGAAGCAGAGGTGGTACTTGGATGAAAGTGCGTAACACTTTTATTATTTTCTTAGTTAGTGGTTTTTGGCACGGTGCTAATTGGACCTTTATTGTTTGGGGACTTTTAAATGCCCTGTATTTTTTACCACTTCTACTAGCCAAACGTAATAGAAATAATTTAAATGTTGTTGCTCAAAATAGTGTTTTGCCTAGTATCAAAGAGTTGTTTAATATATTTGTTACATTCAGTTTAACAGTTATCGCTTGGGTGTTTTTTAGAGCGGAAACCATAGCGCACGCGTTTTCTTATTTAAAAGAATTATTTACCGCATCATTATTTTCTATACCTATAATTAGACCAAGTAATATCTTGGTCTTAATCGTGTTTTTTATAATAATTGAATGGTTAGGAAGACGTCAAAAATATGCTATTCAAACGCTTATGTTCAATACATCAAAACCATTACGATGGAGTTTTTACATGGTTTTGGTAGCGTTAGTTTTTATATTTAGCAATCAATCTCAACAAGAATTCATTTATTTTCAATTTTAAAAATGAAGCGTTTTTTTAAACATATTATACTTTTTGGTTTAATCTTTTTTACTGTAGAAAAAGTAACTTGGTTTTTATTGGATGCTACTCCAAAAAGGCAATATGATAAGCGTTTAGAAAAACTCATAAATGGAGAAATTAATAAAGAATTAATTGTACTAGGGTCATCAAAAGGTGCTGGGAATATTTTGGCGAATCAGTTAGAAGAAGAAACAGGACTAAGTGCTTATAATCTATCATATCAAGGCTCTAATGTTAATTTTCATGAGTTTATATTAAAAACGTTATTAAAGTATAATGAAAAACCAGAAATAATACTTTTGGCTATAGATAATCCTTCTGAGTTTGTTGGAGATATATCTATTCGTTATCGTGTAGATGTATTGCAGCCTTTAACGAACTATAACTATATAAACACAACACTTATAGATGAAGGTGTAAATAATAAATTATCTCATGTTTTTTTCTTATCAAGATTAAATAAATCTCATTTTAGGTTTAAAAATAGAACAGCGCCTTCCATGAACCCATTAGATAGTTCTGGTACAATGCCACTTATAAAAAAGAAAGATTTAGAGTTAATTTACAGTAAAAACAAATCAAGTTATAATACAGCTTTGGAGGAATCATCAAGACTAACATCATTTAAAAATATTCAATACTTATGTAAAAAAAATAATATTCAACTTATTCATGTGTTTTCGCCAAGTTATAGATCCTTTAATTTAAGTTTTTTTAATCGTTTTAAAAAGCTCCAAAAGGCTGAAGAAGGTGTCATTGTTTTCGATACTCTAAAGCCAGAATATAAAAATGCAGATTATTTTTATGATTATGCGCACCTCTTAGAAAACGGCGCAGAAATTTTCACTTCAGAAATTAGCGCATTTATAAATAAAAATAATACTAAATGATTTGAATCGTTTTCTTTAAGAACTCAATTTGATTTATTGTGTTCAACCGAAAAAGATATAAAATTTCTCCAGATAAGGTAATTTTTGGAAGGCATAGTTCTACTAAGCTCAAAAAAGTAAAGAAATATGAGTGGATTTCAACCATTTTTCAGGAAATAGGAAAAGTCAATATGAGTTCTAACTCTAAAAAATGTATTTTAGCGATTGTTACAGAAGATTCAACAGCAAGTATTTATGAAAAAAATTGGTTTTATTCCTTTAAGACAAAATTCTAAAGGTATTATTGGGAAAAACAAACGTAAAATGGTGGGTAGGCCACTTTTTACTTGGGTTTTGGGAGAGGCAATACATTCTAGCTTAGATGTTGTTTATGTTTACACCGATGATGACACTATTATTAATTTTATTGAAAAAGAATACCATTATACCAATAAAATAAAGGTTTTAAAACGCTCTGGGGCCTCTGCTACAGATACTGCTTCTACTGAAAGTGCTATGATTGAGTTTGCTGAGAAATTATCGTATAATTTTGATGTGTTTTGTTTGCTACAGGCAACTTCACCTTTTACCAAAGCAATAGATATAGACAACTGCTTAAGTAAGATTGCAGAAGGAAAGGATTCTGCGCTTACAGTAGTTAATACGCACAGATTTGTTTGGAATGAAGATGGAACAGCCGTTAATTACAATCCTAAAGAACGCCCAAGACGGCAAGATTTTAAAGGACTTCTAATAGAAAATGGCGCCGTTTATGTATGTACTAAAGATGTACTTTTGAATCAAAAAAACAGATTAGGTAATACTATAGGTATTGTAAAAATGCCAGAAGAAAGCTTGCACGAAGTAGATACTGAACAGGATTGGATAGTTGTAGAAAACCTATTGATTGAGCGCCAAAGACGAGCCAAACGTTCTGAGAAAATCACACATTTGGTGTTAGATGTTGATGGTGTATTTACCAACGGAACTATTGCTTACACAAAAGATGGTGAGCATACCAAAAACTTTGATATGAGAGACGGTATGGGGTTGGAAATTTTAAGACAGTTTGGTGTTGAGGTTATGGTAATGACGAGCGAACAGTCTCAATTGGTGGCCAAACGCATGGAGAAACTTAAAATTCCGCAAGTGTATTTAGCTGTTAAGGATAAGTATACGCTATTACAAACACTCGCTGCAAGTCAAAACTTTTCATTAAATAATGTGGCTTATGTAGGAGACGACGTAAACGATATGGCAAACATATGTAGTGTTGGTTGGTCTTTAGCGCCAAACAATGCAATGCCAGAAATAAAGCAGCTTGCTGATGTAGTGCTTTCCAAAAACTCTGGAGCAGGCGCTATTAGGGAGGCTTGCGAATTTATTATAAACTACAACAAACGCTTTTAGGCAAAATATATGAATACCTACAAAAAACCTTATGTTATAGCAGAGATTGGTTGTAATCACAAAGGCAATATAAACATAGCAAAAGAGCTTATTAAAGTGGCAAAAATATTTTGCGATGCCGATGCTGTAAAGTTTCAAAAGCGAAATAACAAAGAATTACTAACAGAAGAACAATATAACAAACCCCACCCAAATCCTGTAAATTCCTATGGCGATACTTATGGAGCACATCGTGAGTTTTTGGAATTTGATGTAGAACAGCACAGACATCTAAAACTATTTTGTGAAGACATAGGGATAGATTATGCGACTTCGGTTTGGGATGTAACTTCTGCAAAAGAAATAGCGACATTACACCCTAAATTTATTAAGATACCATCGGCCTGTAACAATAACACAAAAATGCTAGAATGGTTGTGCAAAAATTATAAAGGCGAACTGCACATTTCCACAGGCATGACTACCAAAAGCGAAATTGATGATTTGGTGTCGCTCTTTAAATCATACCATCGAAATAAAGATTTGGTGTTGTATAATTGTACTTCGGGCTACCCCGTACCGTTTGAGGACGTATGTTTATTAGATATTAATTTACTTATCGAAAAGTATGGAAGTGATGTAAAACATATTGGCTTTTCTGGTCATCATTTAGGTATTGCGGTAGATGTTGCCGCATACACATTGGGAGCTAATATTGTAGAGCGCCATTATACTTTAGATCGTACTTGGAAGGGTACAGACCACGCCGCATCTTTAGAGCCTATGGGCTTGCGAAAATTGTCTAGAGACTTACGAGCTGTACACAAGGCACTTCAATTTAAATCAAAAGATATCTTGCCCATAGAGCAAGTACAGCGCGATAAATTAAAGAACAAAAAAGATTAATTTTCAAAGATAGTAATGAAAAAAAAAGTTTTTGTTTTTTTTCCAGATGGTGTAGGGTTACGAAATTTCGCTTTTACCGATTTTAAGACCATTGGTGAAGAAATGGGTTTTGATATTACTTACTGGAACAATACTGTTTTTTCTTTAAAAGACAACTTAGGTTTCAATGAAGTTAAAATAGAAAACCATCAATTACACCCTCTAACGCCTATTTATTCTAGAGCTAGAAAACGTTGTGAATTAAACGTATCTAAAGCTAAATTTAATGACGATGTTTATACAACATATAAATTTCCATTCAATTATAACTCAATAAAAAATACATTTAAGAGCTTGTATACAAAGCTCTTAATAGGTGTATATTCCTCTGAAAAAGGTGTTGAAGCCATCCGAAAAAAAATAAACGCTCTAGAACGAAAAAACCCAAAATATGCTTACTGTAAGGCGCAATTGGAAACACATAAACCCGATATAATTTTTTGTACCACACAACGCGCAACACAATCTATAAGTGCATTATTAGCGGCAAAAGATTTAGGAATACCAACAGTGGCGTTTGTGTATTCTTGGGATAACGTCCCTAAAGCAATGCAAGTAGTAGAGACCGATTATTATTGTGTGTGGAGTGAACATATGAAACGAGAGGTATTGCAATACTACCCATTTGTAGATGCGCATCAGGTGTTTGTAACTGGTACGCCTCAGTTTGAACCGCATTACGATAAACGTTTAAGGGTAAGTAGGGCAGAATTTTTTAAGACTTATAATTTAGACGTTAATAAAAAATACATCTGCTATTCTGGAGACGATGAAACCACATCGCCTCTAGATCAGTATTATTTAGAAGATTTAGCACATGCCGTTAAAAATTTAAATAAGGAGGGTTATAATTTGGGGGTTATTTACAGAAAATGCCCTGTAGATTTTACCAATAGATTCGATGCTGTAATTAATGCCAATAAAGATATAATTGAAGTTTTAGATCCTATTTGGAAGCAAGTAGGCAGCCAATGGAACCAAGTGTTACCAGCAAAAGAAGACTTTAAAATGTTACATAACGTGTGTGAACATAGCGAGTTTGTAACCAATGTATGTTCCTCTACGGTTTTTGATTTTGTGGCGCATAACAAATCCTGCATTTATTATAATTACGAGCAGCCACAGTTAAAAAAAGGAATTCGAGATATAGGGCAAAATTACAAGTACGTACACTTTAGAAGCATGCCTAGTGATAAAGCTGCTGTATTTTGTACAGATAAAAAGAACTTGCAAGATTTGGTAAAACAAATACTAGATGGTAAATTATCCAATGTTGAAGCGGGTAAAAAATGGTACGAAATTATAGTTGGAAAAACACCAACACTTGCCTCTGAGAATATTTGGAAATCTATAAATTCAATATTGAACAAGAAATAAGTTGAATAATTATTACAATAAAATAAAAGAAGATTTTTTAGTTGAAGCACCATCGCTTTTTAGATTTGGTAGTATTAACGATGGCGGGTATTATTTAACCCCTAACACCATAACTTCGTCCCATTTGTTGTTTAGTGGCGGCATATCTTCAAATTTAGAGTTTGAATACGATATATTTCGCTTTAATAAACATATAGAAATTGTAATGGTAGATCCTACCGTTTCTGGATATAAGTTAATTTTAAAAGGTTTAGCAAGATTATTTTTTAAAAAACCAGAAAAGATAAGATATATATTCAACGCATTAATTTTTAATTATCTTGTTAGGCAGAAAAGATGCAGCCATTTAAAACTTTGGTTAAAAAAGCCAGAACGTATTTTTAAACTTATTGAAGGTAAAGTTAATTCTAAAAGCGGCATATTGTTAAAGCTAGATATAGAAGGAAGCGAATATGATTTTTTAGATGAAATAACATCAAATTTAAAACAGTTTTCAGCTTTAGTTTTTGAGTTTCATGATATGCATAAACATCATAAAAAGGTTTATGATTTTATAGCAATGTCTAGACCGCAATTTAGCCTGGTATTTATTGGCGAAAACCCATCGGGAGGTTATGATAGAAATGGGCAACCAAAATGTATTGAAATTACCTTAGAACGACTGTGAAATATTAATAATGAGTAACCAATACCCTGAAATATCGTTTGTAAGTCCTGTTTACAGAGCCGAAAATATGCTTCCTGAACTTGTTTCAGAAATACAAAAGGTAATGGTGAAAATAAACAAGACCTACGAGATTATTTTAGTGGACGATAGAAGTCCAGATGATAGTTGGCTGGTAATGAAAAGTTTGTCCTCTAAATTCCCAGAAGTAAAAAGTATTAGATTAAGTAGAAATTTTGGGCAACACCCAACGATAATGGCTGGTTTATCTCAAGCCAAAGGCAATTGGGTTGTTGTAATGGATTGCGATTTACAAGACCAACCCAAAGAGGTTGAGAAATTATACAACAAAGCCTTAGAGGGATTTGATGCTGTTTTGGCAAGCCGTCATCAAAGACAAGACACTTTTACCAAAAAGTTTTTTTCTAAGTTTTTTTCAAAACTGTATGTATATTTAACCGACTCTGATTTTGATAATAACATTGCAAATTTTGGTGTTTACAACTCAAAGGTTATAAAAGAGGTCTTAAAAATGGATGATTATATAAAGTCTTTTCCACTTTTTGTAAACTGGGTAGGTTACAAATCAACCTCGGTAAAAGTAGAGCATGCGCCAAGAATTTCGGGTAAAACTACATACACCTATTCCAAGTTGCTAAGCTTGGCATTTAATACGATAATTTCCTTTTCAAATAAACCACTAAAGATTTTTGTTAAGTTTGGCATAATAGTATCGTTAATTTCTTTTTTAATAGGGGTATATACAATTTATAAATATTTTACGGGACAGATAACCGTTTTGGGATACAGTTCGCTTATGGTTTCTATATGGTTTCTTTCGGGAGTTTTAATTACCATTATTGGTGTAGTAGGAATTTATATTGGTAAAATATTTGATCAAACTAAAAATAGGGCACCTTATATTATAGATAAAATAATTGATAATGAAGTACAATAATGTTTTTGCAGATGAAATTTCTATTGGAAAAAATACCATTATAGAGGATTCCGCTATAATAAGAGGTTTAAATGGAAATGCAAAACGAATATATATTGGAGACAACTGTTATATAGGGAAGGATGTTCAAATAATTTGTGATGATTTCTCAATAGGCGATTATTCCAAATTACATCACCATACTAATGTTCATGGATATTTACCATGTAGAATAGGCCATAACGCTTGGATTGGGCAATATACTATAATAGATTCTGTTGGGGGAACCACCATAGGTAATAATTGTGGTATTGGTGCACACTCTCAAATTTGGAGTCATGTTAAATATGGAGACACTTTGGAAGGTTGCAGATTTTTATCTGAAAAAGAAATGATAATAGGAAATGATGTTTGGTTTGTGGGACATTGTATAGTTTCTCCAATTACCGCACAAGATAAATCTATGGCATTAGTAGGATCTGTTGTAACTAAAGATATGAACTACAATGAAATCTATGCCGGTTCGCCAGCTAAATCTATTAGTGAAAAAATAGGTCATCAATTTGTTGAGGTTTCTGTAGAGGATAAATATGTAAAAATGATGGGTTTTTTAAAAACCTGGGATAATACCGCTAAATCGATAAAAATTGTTAAAGATGTCTCGGAAATAGATATCGAAAATACTGAGGTTTCATTTTTTAATGTTAGTAATCGTACTTATACTAAAAGGGGCTCGACGCAAGAAGTTGATTTTATGAAATTTTTACTTCCAGATAAGGCGAAATTTGTGCCAATTAATTTATAATTAATGATACCGTTTAACAAACCCTATTTTACAGGAAAAGAAACTAAATATATAGAAGATGCCGTTAAACGTGGTATGATATCTGGTAATGGCTACTACACTAAGAAATGCCAAACGTATTTTCAAGAATCTTTTGGTTTTAAAAAGGCGCTTTTAACAACTTCTTGTACAGATGCTCTAGAAATGTGCGCCATGTTGGCAAACATAAAACCTGGAGACGAGGTAATTGTACCTAGTTACACATTTGTATCTACAGCTTTGGCTTTTGTAAGGCAAGGTGCAAATATAGTTTTTGCAGATTCTAAAACTGATAATCCAAATATAGACGAAACCCAACTAGAAACTTTAATTACAAATAAAACAAAAGCTATTGTTGTGGTACATTATGCAGGAGTAGCTTGCAATATGGATACTATTATGGCTATTGCCAATGCGCATAGTATTTTGGTTATTGAAGATGCAGCACAAGCTATATGTTCTAGGTATAAAGAGAAGTATTTAGGTGCTATTGGCCACATGGCAGCCTTTTCATTTCATGAAACAAAAAATATAATTTCTGGTGAAGGTGGCTTATTGGCAATAAATGATGACCGTTTTATAAATAGGGCAGAAATTATTTGGGAAAAAGGAACTAATCGAGCAGAGTTTTTTAGAGGAGAAGTCAATAAATACGGATGGGTAGATACAGGGTCATCATTTTTACCATCTGAGATTATTGCAGCTTTTCTTTGGGCGCAAATTGAAAATATAGACAATATTCAAAAGAAACGCTTACAGCTTTGGCATTATTATAACAATGCTCTTGTAAATTGGGCGCATGCACATGATATTAAATTAATGCCAGAACCCGAAAAAGAAACTAATAATGCACATATGTTTTATGTGGTTTGCAAAAGTATGGCGCAAAGAGATGCTATTATTGAATACTTGAAATCAAAAAACATTTTGTCTGTTTTCCACTATTTAAGTTTACACAAAAGTCAATTTTATAAAAATAAACATGATGGTAGAGCATTACCAAATAGTGATAAATTTTCTGAACGATTACTGCGATTGCCCATGTTTTATGGGTTGGATGCAAAAAAAGTAGTAGATAATATCATTTTATTTTAGCATGAAATATTTTAAAAATTTAAGTGTAACAACCAAAATAATACTGATTATTTTTGTTGCTACTTGGAGTATTCATTTATTTTATTCGAATATAGATTTCTCATTCAAAGAAATAGGAGATCCTGATAGATATTTTTCAGCTTTTGATTTTTATTTAAATCATGATTATAATACTACAATTACAAAAGGTTCTAGTTATTTGTACAACTTAATTAATCATTTATTTTTTAAAATATTTGATGATGTTAAAAAAGCATTTCTCTTCACTAACATTATATCTCAATTACTGGTTTTAATTTTGGGTATTTTATTATTGATAAAGGTAAATAGAAAAATAAATTCTAAAAGTTTTTATGCTGTTTTAAGTATATATGTATTTAATATTTTAAGCTTAAAAGCATTTAGATATTCTAATAATGATGTCTTTCAAACAGTTTTTTTTATGCTAATAATTTTTTTATTTCTTATTGCATACGAAAAAAAAACAAAATATCATTATTTATTTTTTATTATTGGTATCATTTGTGCCATTTGTACATTAATTAGACCAACATCTCAAATTATTATCGTAGTTGTACTATTCTCAATTATTTTGCTAGAATTTTTAAAAAAAAGTACTATATTTTCTTACTCTAAATCTTTACTTCTTTTTTTTGTTCCTTTAATGTCTATAGTTCTTATGTGTCATTATCCTTCTATACAAGAAAAAGGAAAATTAGGATTTTATGATAAAAACTTCAATGAGGGAGCAAATTGGTTACAACGTAACTACTTAGCAGTAAAAAAAATGGAAGCAGGAGAACTTCCAGTGCATAAAAATTCAATTTTTAGGGAGACACCGTTTTCTGAAGTAAATCAATATTTGAAAAAAAATGGAGTAGCATCACTTCCGAGAAATCAAAAGGAGTTTTTGATGAAAGATCCTATGCTAGTACTGAAATTATCGATTTATAACCTTGGCTTTTTATCCTTAAAATATTTTAGATTTTATGGTTTTTTAATAATTTTTCCATTTATGTATTTATTTACTAAACCCTATATAAGTATGCGTAAATATCCGCTTTATGTGTTTTTATTTGCAATGCTATTAATATCTACCATAGTCTTAACTCTAATGGAGTTTAGATGGGTAATTGGATATGATATACTATTGTGTATATGTATTTTAATAAGTTTGAAATATTTTGCCCACACTAAATTACAACCTAAAATGCCTTATGTTATAAAAACTAGTTTAATATTGGTGTCTATATTTAACATATTACTCACTTTTTTCATAAAGTCTAGTTATTAATGCACATAGCCTTTCTAGCACCAGAATATCCTCACCCACAAGTAGTATCTAGTGCTGGCATTGGTACAAGTATAAAAAACTTGGTGGAGGCGTTAGTTAAAAAAAATATGCAGGTAACTGTTTTTGTGTACCATCAAGAACGTAACGCCATATTGGAGGAAAAGGGGCTAACCATTCATTTAATTGCTAAGAAACCGCGTCGTTTTTTCACTTGGTATTTCTACAGGAAACAGCTTCAAAACTATATTAATGCAGTTGTAAAAACAGAAAATATTAGTCTTCTTGAAGCGGCAGATTGGACAGGTATAACAGCTTTTATGAAGCTTAATATCCCCTTAGTGATTCGCTTTCACGGTACCGATGCTTATTTCTGTAAATTAGAAAACCGTAAGCAGAAGTTTAAGAATTTTGTTCTTGAAAAAATAGCACTAAAAAAAGCATCGGCATATATTTCTCCCACAATATTTACAAAAGAGGAAACAGCAAAACTGTTCAGCTTAAAACCCGATAAAATAAAAGTGGTACCAAATGGTATAGATTTACAGAATTTTAAAAATGAAACGCCAACTATCTTTGAAGCTAAAACGCTACTTTATGTGGGTACTTTAATTAGAAAAAAGGGAGTTTTAGAGTTAGCTAAAATTTTTAATAAGGTTATAGAAAAAGAACCCCTCGCTAAATTAATATTAATAGGAAGCGATACCGCAGATGTGAAAACCAATACCGCTTCCACCTATAAATTAATGCAAGATATTTTTTCAGATAAGGCTAAAGAGCACACTAATTATCTGGGAAAAATACCTTACACTGAAATCGTGACGCATATTAAAAATGCCCATGTTTGCATATTCCCAAGTTTTGCTGAAACCTTTGGGATGGTTACGGTAGAAAGTATGGCGTTGCAAAAACCTGTAATAAATACAAATATGGGTTGGGCATCTGGAATTATTGATGATGGCATTAATGGGTATTTAGTACACCCTACCGAAACCAAACTATATGTTGAAAGCATAATACAACTTTTTAACGATGAAAATTTATGTGTAAAATTAGGTGCAGCAGCAAGGAGAAAAGCTGAGCATAACTTTAATATAGATACTATTGCAAACGAAAACATTAACTTTTATAAAAATGTAATTTCTAAAAGCTAACCTTAATGAAAATTAACATGCTAAAACGGTTTTTGGGCAAAAAGAAAAAAAGCGTTATGCTTTTTTTGCACTATGTACAGTACTTTAGCGCAAAACAACCAAAGACAAAACAAATAGTTGTTTGTTTTGATGGGGTAGTTCCTCATGGCGGTTTGGTAGATCGTTTAAAAGGCATTATTTCATTTTACCAAATAGCTAAGGAATTGAATTATGATTTTAAGATCTTGTTCGATAATCCGTTTAAATTAAGTAGCTTTTTAGAACCCAATAATATCGATTGGAACTTTAGTAGAAAGCAGATACAATGGCATCCTACAAAAACAAAAATTATTTATCTTATAAATAATTTTGGTGCAAACCCCATGCAACTTATCCAAAACTCCTCAGCTATCCGTTTTTATGTTTATGCTAATATAGATTATTCTAAATCTACTTTTCCAGAATTAAATCAACTTCAATTAGAACATAATTGGCGGGAAAGTTTTAACACATTATTTAAACAAAGTAGCCATTTAAGTGAAAAATTAAACCAAATAGAAACAAAACCATTTATTGCATTTCATTCCCGATTTACGAGTTTAATGGGAGATTTTAAAGATACCACCACTAAAATATTACCTTATAGGGAGCGAGAAGTATTATGCGATAAATTGCTTCAGCTCATAAATAAGACAATACTTACTGAAGCGCAAAAGGCTTATTTGTTTTCTGATAGTATTAATTTTATAGCTTATGTAAAGGATAAAATAAATATTAAAACTGTTGAAGGGAATCCGTTTCATATGGATAATTTTGAAAAAACAAAAGATACCAACGGACATTTAAAAACACTTATAGATTTTTTTATGATTTCTAAAAGCGAAAAAGTCTACTTTCTTAAAGTAAACCCTATGTACAACAGTAGTTTTTCTAAATATGCAGCAATTGTTGGTAATACTAAATTTGAACGTTTAGAAGCATGATAGTTATAGTGCACCAACATAATAAAACCACTAAAATTTTAGACTGTAATAAACATGCTGTTAATGCTGTTGTTGGTGAAACGGTAACCAAAACACTTAATAATCTTGCAGAAAAATTCCCAGAAACACTTTTGGTTTGGTGTCACGAAAGTTATTTGGAAGATTTGAATATAGATGCAATAGCTACAATTTTTCATCATAAACGTATCATGGCTTCGTTTAGCCCTTCAAAAGAAAATTTTTTACCAAAACAAATTGGTTATGTAGAGCGCTCCTTCTTTTTAAAAATCAACAAAACTGTTAATTACCCCACTTGGTTAATGCATAGTTGTGTTGGAGGAGTTTATGCCGAGGTTATTAACCAACTAAAAGCAGATTTAAACTATAACGAAAATTTTAATTATTACCTAAACTCCCTATCAAAAAGGGCAATGGTAGAAGGTTTGTTTTGTTATTCTGAACCTAAACTTTTGTTAGAAAACACACCGTTAAGAATTGATGTGGAACAAGCATCATCTTTTCAACTTTTTAAATTTGTAAAACAACATTACAAATGGGTTTGGGTGTTTTTTCTATGTATGGCTTATGCTGTTTTTGAAAAAAAATTAAAGGTTTTTCCGTTAGTAAAAGCATTGTTTTATAGGCAATTATCAACTAATTTTCAGTTGCAAAATATACCAATTACTTCTATAAAAAAAGTAATACAGAACAAAGAGGTTGATGTGATTATCCCAACCATTGGCAGAAAAAACTATTTGTATGATGTTTTAAAGGATTTGTCGCATCAAACAGTAAAACCCAAAAATGTTATAATTGTTGAACAAAACCCAATAGGTGGCTCTGTTTCAGAACTGGATTATATTATTACTGAGGAGTGGCCTTATAACATAAAACATATCTTTACACATCAAACGGGTGTTTGTAACGCCCGTAATTTAGCCTTGGCTGAGGTAACAAGCGAGTGGACACTACTTGGAGACGACGATAATAGGTTAAACAACACCTTAATAGAAGATTTATTTTCTAGATTGGAACACCACGGTGCTACAGTGGGAACCACAGTATATTTGCAACCTAATGAATTTCAAACCTACTTAAAAACTGCACAAACCAGTATTTTTGGTGCTGGTAATAGTATTGTGAAATCTTATGTTTTAGATGCTGTAAAATTTAATATGGCGTATGAATTCAATTATGGAGAAGATAACGATTTTGGTATGCAATTGCGACAATTAGGTCATGATGTTATTTATTTTGCTGATGTTAAAATAACCCATTTGAAAGCACCAATTGGTGGTTATAGAACCAAAGTACAACAACTTTGGGAAAACGATACGATACAACCAAAACCATCGCCAACAATTCAATTGTTACATCAAACTTATTTTACAATACAGCAGCAATTAGGTTATAAATTATTGTTAGGTTTACGTAGTTACAAAAACAGTACAGGTAAGCACCCCTTAAAATATATAAAACACTTTAAAAAACAGTGGGAACGCAGTGTATATTGGTGCCAAAAACTTAAGTCGCAAGATTAATGCTAAAACTTTATACAAATACAGATTTTTTAGTTGAAGCACATAGGCGAGAAGTATTTCCTTTGCTATTTGATTTAGTATTTAAAAAGAATAGTAATTTATTAAACCAATATAAAATAGTTAATGAAATTTCTCTTGCAGATATTGTGGTGTTTCCAATAGACTATACATCGTTTTTAAAACACAAAGAAGCGTTTTCAGCTTTAAATGTATTGGTAAAAACATACCAAAAACCAATATGGATTTACACTTCTGGAGACTATGGCTTCACAAATTACATCCCTAATAGTTACACTTTTAGATTAGGTGGTTTTAACAGTAAGTTGGGAGAACATACATTTATAATCCCCTCTTTTATTAACGATCCCTATAAGTTTTTCTTATCCGAACCATTTTCGGTCTTAAAAAAAGAAGATAAGCCTAGTATTGGTTTCGTTGGGCATGCACAATCAGGAATTTCAAAATATTTTAAGGAGTATAGTAACCATGTAAAATATAAGTTAAAGCGTGCTTTAAAGAAAACTTTGGTAGATGCTCAGCCCTTTTATCCTTCTAGTGTAAAGCGTGCAAAATATTTGCAGCAATTGGCACCTAATACTCATTTAAATACTCATTTTATTTTGCGTAATAATTATAGGGCGGGTTTGCATTCTGCGATAACGCAAAAAACAAGTTCGCAAGAATTTTATAATAATATTTTTGAAAACGGCTATACATTTTGTTTGCGAGGGGTTGGCAATTTTTCTGTAAGGTTTTACGAAACTTTGGCGGTAGGTCGCATACCAATAGTAATAAATACAGATTGTAGGTTTCCTTTGGAAAATGAAATAGAATGGCATAAACACTGTTTAATAATTAATGAGACTAGTAAAAAACCTATTGCTGAACACGTTTTGGAGTTTCATAAAAATTTATCTGATGCTGAATACGAAGCAATACAAAACGCTAATAGAAACTTATGGCTAAATTTGTTGCAAAGGGAGGCCTACTTTATAAAAATGTATCAATTGTTTAAAGCCAAATTAAATTAATGGGCCTAAAATTTTCATTAGTGATTTGTACCTATATGAGACCAAAGGCTTTGGTTGCACTTTTGGACACTGTAAATACGCAAACCAAATATCCCAACCAGATTATTATTGTTGATGGTTCGGTAGATATGAAAACAGAAGCCATACTATCTGGAAAAAAATATGAGAATCTTGTTTATTTTAAAGTCGATAATAATGATAGAGGTTTAACCAAACAACGAAACTTTGGGATTAGAAAAGTTGATGATAGCTCAAAAATTATTTGTTTTTTAGATGATGATGTAACGCTAGAAGCTAATTATTTTGAAGAACTATTAACCACTTATAAAGTGTGTCCTGATGCATTGGCAGTTGGTGGTTACATTACCAACGAAGTAAATTGGGAACCAGCCAATACCACTAATGATAAAGGTAAATTTTATATCGATGGTTGGCAACGTAGCGAACCAACACGATTTAAAGTAAGACGTTGGTTTGGTTTATTACCAGACACACCTCCAGCGGTTTTACCTACTTTTGGTCATGGGCGTTCAGTGAGTTTTTTGCCACCTTCAGGAAATATATATGAGGTAGAACAAATTATGGGAGGCGTATCGAGTTATAGAAAAGACGTTTTTGAAAAGCTTACTTTTTCAACCTATTTTGAAGGCTATGGATTGTATGAGGACACCGATTTTTCGTTGCGTATTGCCAAAATTGGTAAACTCTATGTAAATACAAATGCTAAATTGGCGCATTATCATGAGCCTTCTGGACGACCAAACTATTTTAAATACGGTGTAATGGTAATAAGAAACGGTTGGTATGTGTGGCGTGTAAAGTATCCAAAACCAAGTTTTAGAGCTATAATTAAGTTTCATGCCACCTCCTTTTTGTTAACATTAATTAGAGCAAGTAACATACTAACATCAAAAGAAAAGAAAAAGGCGTTAACCGAAACTTTGGGCAGAATTTCAGGATGGTTTTCGCTTATATATAATAAACCAAAACTACAATAATGCGATTTTTAATCATTACCCATGTGTTACACAAGCCAATTGAAAATTCTTGGTTTGCCTATGCGCCTTATGTTAGGGAAATGAATTTATGGTTAAAATATGTTGATGAAGTTGAAATTGTTGCTCCAGTTACAAAACAGCTGCCATCCGCTATAGATACAGCTTACAAGGATGATAATATTATTTTTACCCAAATTCCTGAAATTGCTTTTGTTTCCTTAGGAAGGTGTGTACGCTCATTTTTTTCACTACCTTTTATTATTTTTAGTTTGTTTATGGCGTGTAAACGAGCAGATCATATCCATTTACGATGTCCTGGAAATATAGGGCTATTGGGATGTTTAGTACAAATATGCTTTCCAAAGAAAGTGAAAACAGCAAAATATGCAGGAAATTGGGATCCTAACGCAATGCAACCGTTGAGTTATCGACTTCAGAAAAAAATAATATCCAGTACGTTTTGGACTAAAAACATGACTGCTTTGGTATATGGAAATTGGCAAAATCAAACTAAAAATATTAAACCATTTTTTACGGCTACGTTTAATGAGGCAGATAAAGTAACACCAACGCCTAGGGAGTATTCAGGACATTTAAAATTCGTGTTTATTGGTGGTTTGGTAGAAGGAAAGCGTCCGTTATTTGCCATACAAATGGTTGAAAAGTTAAACACATTAGGTTACAATGCTTCCCTAGAGATTTTTGGCGACGGTATTTTAAAGCAAGATTTAATAGCGTATTGCAATTCCAATAGTTTAAACAAACACATAATATTCCACGGAAACCAAGATAAGAATGTTATTAAGAAAGCATTACAAACCACTCATTTTGTTATTTTAGCGTCTAAGTCTGAAGGATGGCCAAAAGCCATAGCAGAAGCCATGTTTTTTGGTGTAATACCTATTGCTACTTCGGTCTCTTGTGTGCCATTTATGCTAAACAATGGTAATCGTGGTATTTTAATTTCTGATGAATTAGAAAAGGCGGTTACTGAAGTTGCCAACCATTTGCCGGACTACAATTTGCTTGCAGAAATGTCTAAAAAAGCAACGCTATGGTCTCAACAGTATACATTAGAGGGCTTTGAGTATGAGATTAAAAAACTAATAGTGGCTTAAATGAGAATACTTCAACTTATAGACACACTAAATGCAGGAGGTGCAGAGCGTGTAGCCGTTAATTTTGCAAATGCTCTGGTAGATGAGGTTGATGCCTCGTTTTTATGTGCTACGAGGAGGGAAGGTGTGTTAAAAAAATTGCTAAAACCAGAAGTAGGTTATTTGTTTTTAGAACGATCTTCAACCTTAGATATTAGTGCTATAAAAAGGTTGAGCGTATTTGTGAAACATCGCAACATATCTCATATACATGCACATGCAACCTCTTTTTTTATTGGTACTATTCTAAAGATTTTGCACCCAAAAATAAAACTTATATGGCACGATCATTATGGGGAAAGTGAGTATTTGAAACAGCGCCCAAAAGCAGTTTTAAAGTTTTGCTCTAAATATTTTAATCATATTTTCTGTGTAAATTCTAAGTTAAAAGTATGGGCAGAAACCAATTTAAAAACAACACGTGTTAGCTATTTGCCAAATTTTGCAGAACTAGACCGTCAATCCGCTATCACACAACTAAAAGGTTTCGTAAATAAGCGTATTGTATGTTTGGCTAATCTTAGGCCACAAAAAGATCATATTACACTGCTAAAAGCCTTTAAAGAGGTAAATAGTAGATTTCCAAAGTGGAGTTTGCATTTAGTCGGACAAGATTTTCAGGACGATTATTCAAAATCTATACGCTCACATATAGAAATCGAAAATTTATCAAATAGTGTTTTTATGTATGGTTCTTGTTCAGATATATCAGCTATTTTAAAACAGTGCGATATTGCAGTGTTATCCTCAAAATCAGAAGGTTTGCCTTTAGCGCTAGTTGAATATGGTCTTGCTAAATTACCAACAATAGCGACTAATGTAGGTGATTGTAACTTAGTAATTTCAAACGAAAATGAAGGAAAATTAATAGCGCCCCAAAATTCTTTAGCGTTAAAAAATGCCATAGAAGTTTTTATTAATAACCCTGAAAAAGCTAAATTGGCCGGAGAACAGTTAAATTTGAAAGTTAAGTTGCATTTTTCTAAGCAAGCTACAATAAAAAGTATAGTAAAAGTCTACCAATCTATGTAATTGTTAATGACTAAAACAGAATATATTGAGAAAAAAATAGAATACCTTTTTAAACCATTGTATGTTAAAGTGGCATTGGTATTAATGGTTGTTTCTTATTTCTACAATTTACCAGCTTTAACCTATAGTGCCATTGGGCAAAACGAATTACGACTATACGACTTAGCTGGTTTGGTTATTTTGTTTATAGTTTATAACAACCTAAAACTATTTACGGTTTACATAAAATCTAAATCGTATTTTAAATACCTTCATACGTTTATACTTTGGGCAGGATTTACCTTAGTTTTCAACTTAGTATTTAGTTTATATAAGGCTAGACCTTTGTGGTTTGTGCAAACCTGCCTGTATTATTACCATCTTTTAGTGTTCTTTTACACCGCAGTGCTTATGGCAATGTATTTAAGGAAACGATCGCGCTACAAATATGCTGCCAGTTTAATACTACTACTTGGCATAGCCGAAGCACTTCTTGTGTTTTCGCAGCATGCTGGTTTAGTGCCTTTTTTGTGGAACGAAGTTTATAATATGTCTTATGGCGGTTTTTTATCTGGAGCCTTAGGCCCTAATAAAATTAACCTGGGTATGAATATGCTTTTTTCATTCGTTTTTGCTACAGGGCTTATGCTTCAACCCCAATTAAAAGTAAATAAAGTACTTATAATAGTTACGTTGCTTACATCTTTAGCCACCATAGGTGTATCTGGTTCTAGAACTACGTATTTAGGGTTAATAGTGTTTATATGCTACCTTTTTGTATCTAGAACAAAAAAGTTTTTTGGTTTATCTGTAATTATATCAATTGGAGTTATAGTGGCCTTTTTTTTAAACTTAGAAGTGATAGAAACCATTACAACCACTGTTGAAAATAGAGTGGTAAATAAAGTAAGCGATCCGCGTTTGCTTACAGGAGAAAGTTTGGATGTTGTAGACCTATACGAAGATTTAGGATCAGGGCGAAAGGAGTTGTCTACACGTTATTTTTTCTATCTCTTAGAAAACCCATTAATTATTCCTTTAGGTATTGGTTTAAATAATAGGTTGTTAATACAGTTTTCAGCTCACAATATTTATTTAAGTTTAATTAATGAAGTAGGCTTAGTTGGGCTCTTTTTATATTTTAAGTGGTTATCTAATTACTTGTTCTTAAAATTTGGTCGAGCAACATCGTTAAAATCTGCACTTACAGGTTTGGTTTTGGCAATGATGGTGACTTTGTTTTTTGGTGAACATTTATATATTTACCGCTCGTTATTCACTATTTTAGGATACTTTTTGTTAATTGTGGTTATGCTTATTACACCACGTTATTATTTTTTAAATGCTCGAAAAAAGTAAAATAGCCGTAGTTATACCATATTACAACGCTGCCAAACACATAAAACATGTGGTTGGGAAACTTCCAGATTTTATTGATGCTATATACGTGGTAGACGATTGCAGCCCAGAGCCTTTGCCAAATGTTATAACGGAAAATACTAAAATAGTTATTATTAATAATAAAACTAATTTAGGTGTAGGAGGTGCTACAAAAGAGGGATTTAAAAAAGCAATAACCGATAGTATGGATATTGTTGTTAAGTTGGATGCCGATGACCAAATGGATACATCTTTTATACCGGCATTGGTAGAGCCATTAATGTCTAAAACTGCCGAATATGCCAAAGGGAATAGGTTTAGGGATTTTAAGTCTTTAAATAAAATGCCTTTTGTTAGAAAAGCAGGTAATTTAATACTTTCGTTTTTGGTTAAGGCAGCAACTGGATATTGGAATAATTTCGACCCTACCAATGGTTTTTTTGCCATTAATGTAAATACTTTAAAGCAATTAGAGTTTACTAATATTTCTAACAGGTATTATTTTGAAACTTCTTTAATAGCAGAGCTATATTTTCAGGAAGCGAGAATAAAAGATATATCTATGCCAGCTATTTATGGTGATGAAACATCCAGTATGAGTGTTTGGAAAATGCCTTTTGTGTTTTTACCCCGCTTATGTAAAACCTTTATAAAACGAATTGTAAAATCTTATTTTCTATACGATTTTAACATGTCCTCGGTATATCTGCTTCTGGGGATACCTTTGTTTTTGTTTGGTTTTACTTATGGATTGTACACTTGGTGGTTTTACAGTTCTAAAGCTATTTTTGCGCCAACAGGTACAATAATGTTGGTAACACTTACTATAATTCTAGGATTTCAATTATTGCTACAAGCTATACACTACGATATAACTAAAGCGCCTAAACCTGTAAAATGAAACCGCTAAATAAGCTAAGAATAGCGTTAGTACTCGTTTTAAATATCACTATTGCTATAGTGTATTATTTAGATAACTTAAATGCAAATTACAGTGAGCTATCTTCAGATATTCAAAATATTATTCCAGTAGCACAAAAATTTGATAATCCCAATTTATTTCAGGACGATTTATATGTAAACAATCTTAACAATGTAAAATATTATACACCGTTTTATGTGCAAACATTACGATGTATTGCAAAATTTACAGACTATAACTATGTACAAGCCATTAATGTTTTGGGGTTAATATGCCACTTACTTTTTGGAATTCTTTGGTTTTTTCTCTTATATAAATTTGTAAACAATTATTGGGTAGCGTTTTTTATATCTATTATTTTGAGAGGCGTAATATGGTTACCGGGACTAGAAATTTGGGGTATCTCAGATTTGTGGACCATCATGCCCAGAACGGTATATATTTCCTTAATGCCTATTCCCTTTTTGCTTATTTCCCAACAGTTTATAAAACTACTTTTTGGAGGGGTCTTAATAGGCCTTATATTTAATTTTCATCCTATTACAGGTTTAGGTGGTATTTTAATGTTTGTTACCTTGGTGGTACTGCTTTTATATTATTACCCTAAACTTAGAGAAAGGTTTTCAGTTCCTAAGTTATTATGTTTAATTTTAGCAATAGGTTTAGGAATATCGCCATTTATAATAACCTATTTTGGAAAAACATCTGTAGCGGTAACTTACGATTTAAATGCGTTTAACGAGGCTTTTAATGCTAGAATTCCAGAGTATTTTAAAAATCCATGGTTGTTCTTAAAACAGTGGTTTGGGTTTAAAACCCTATTTTTTATTATCCCATTGTTGCTATATGTTTTAATTGCTTTTAAGGAAAGAGGTATAGGTAAAAATGCTAAATTATTACTTGTTTTAACACTTATTCTTATTGCAATCCCAAGTTTAGCTATACCTTTAGAGCGTTTGGTTAATGGCGTTTTCAATACAAATTTAAGAATGTCTTTTCAGTTAATACGCATGCAAAAAGTGGCAATTATTCCATGTGTTTTTGCACTCGCATTTGTGTTAGATTATGTCTTTTCAAAAATTAAAACTCCTCATATATTACCAGCCGTTGTTTTTGTTTACGTGTGTATATTGGTATTTAGTAAAAGTGAAATGTTAAACAATGTACCCTTTTTTGGAGACGATATTTCTAAATCTATTTTGCCTCGTAGTTTAAGTGCTTTTGCACCAGAAGACAGAAAACCATTGGCCATAGATAAAATGGCAAAATACATTAAAGCCCATACCAAGACCACTGATGTTATTTGTGGAAGTCACGTGTTGCGAGGCGCTACCAAAAGATCTGTAATTTTTGATGGAAAAGGTGCTTCTATGCTTATTGAGGGTAACCCAAAGCGTTTTACGCAATGGCAAAAGCGCCAAAAAACAATCAATAATTTTACAACTATTGACGAGGTTATAAGTTACCTAAGGTATTATAATGCCGATTATTTTGTAACTACCAGTACTATTCCACAATGCGAACTAGTTCATTCTGAAGGAAAGCTTAAACTATATAAACTCTAGTTGAACATTTGAAAAATATTCTTTACATAGGAAACCAATTGGTAGATAAAAACAAAACGGTAACCACTATAGACACCTTAAGTATTTTGTTACAATCTGAAGGTTATCATCTAATAACGGCTTCCAATAAAAAAAATAAGATATTTAGGTTGTGCGATATGTTGTATCATATTATTAAACATAGAAATTCTGTAGATTATGTGTTAATAGATACTTACAGCACTACCAACTTTTACTATGCTTACTTATCTAGTGTATTGTGCACTTATTTCGGGCTAAAGTATATTCCCATTTTACATGGTGGCAATTTGCCTGAGCGGTTAAAAACTTCTCAAAAGCTATCGCGACAAATTTTTACAAAAGCCCATGTAAACGTTTCGCCTTCATTATATTTTATATCTTTTTTTGAAAACTTCGGATTTAAAAACATCATTAATATCCCTAATGTTATAGAGTTAAAAAACTATCATTTTAAAAAACGGCAAATAGATGATATTCACCTTTTTTGGGTACGTTCATTTTCAGAAGTATACCATCCAAAACTGGCTGTTAAACTACTTAAGTCAATACAAGATGATGGTTTTAAGGTTAGCTTGTGTATGGTAGGGCCAGAAAACGATGGTAGTTTGCAAAAAGTAAAAATGCTCGCTAAGAATTTAAATGTTAAAGTAGAATTTACAGGACGTTTATCTAAAGCAGAATGGCATGAAAAATCTAAAGCATTTAATGTATTTATTAATACTACAAATGTTGATAATATGCCCGTAAGTGTTATTGAAGCTATGGCTCTGGGTTTGCCTGTGGTTTCTACCAATGTGGGCGGATTACCTTTTTTAATAAAAAATAATGTGGATGGAATATTGGTGCCCCCAAATAATGTAAAAGCATTTAAAACTGCAATTTTAAGATTGAAAAACAACGAGTTGCTAGTAGACCAAATTACAACTAATGCAAGAAAAAAAGTGGAACAATTTGATTGGGAGGTTGTTAAACATAAATGGTTTTCTGTTCTTTCTTAACATTTTATAAATTTACTTGCTATATTTGGCTACACACTTAACTCTCACAAATGAATGCCTAAAAACAGTATACATTTTAATATTTCTGAACGGAAAATCTTGTTGAGAATTTTTGATGTTGTTGTTGTACTATTTTTGCTTTACGTAGTGGGCAATACGTTTCATTTTGACTATTTTACCATTACTAGATTAAACTGGAAATGGATACTTGTTTTGGTAGTGTATATTTCGGTTTTTGGGTCTATTTTCGAATTGTACGATTTACAAAAATCCAGTAAGCTAGATAGGGTATGGATTAATATTTTGCTCACCACATCTATTACCGTATTGTTTTATCTGCTAACACCTTTTTTAACACCTGTACTACCAGAAAACCGTTTACAGATTCTATATTTTTTTGTTTCAATTTTTGGAGCGCTTTTTATTTGGCGTTTTGCTTATATTACCTTTGTAACGTCCCCAAGATTCTATAAAAAAGCCCTTTTGGTTGGTGAAACCTCAAACATAACCACCATTATAAATACCTTTAATGATGCCGACCCCAATTATAAAATTGTAGGTTTTATAAATTGCGAAATTAATAAGGGAGAAAAAGTTAAGTTTAATGGACTAAAAGAATACCATCCTAAACAAATTTATCAGATTATAAAGGACGAAAATATTTCGGAGGTTGTTGTAGCAAGCTATAATTCTGAAAATATTACACCAGAGATTTACACCGATCTTATTACGCTTTTAGAAAGTGGTGTGCCTATTAAAGAATACACCCAAGTTTACGAAGAATTAACACAACGGGTTCCAGTACAATTTGTTGGAAAGGATTTTTACAAATATTTTCCGTTTAGTAGAAGTAATCAAAACAAAATGTATCTTTTTTTTCATCGTTTTTTCGATGTACTAATTTCTATAATTGGAATTTTAATTGGAGTGTTGTTTATACCATTAATTCTTTTAGGAAATCTTATTGCCAATAAAGGCCCACTGCTGTACACACAAGAGCGTATTGGTAAAAACGGAAATCTTTTTAGAATTATTAAATACCGTACCATGGTAGTAGATGCAGAAAAAAATGGTGCCGTTTGGGCTAAAAAAAATGATGCTAGAATTACACCCTTTGGAAAGTTTATGAGAAATACTAGAATTGATGAAATTCCGCAGTTTATTAATGTGCTTAAGGGTGAAATGAGCTTAATTGGCCCCAGACCAGAACGCCCTCACTTTGTTAGGGAATTATCGCAAGTATTACCATTTTACGAAACAAGGCACATTGTAAAGCCAGGACTAACGGGTTGGGCACAGGTTAAAACAAGATATGGAGCCTCTGTAGATGATAGTTTGTTAAAACTACAACACGATTTGTTTTATATTAAACACAGAAGTTTTGTGCTAGATGTAAACATTTTAGTAAAAACCCTTAGTACGGTTATCTTTTTTAGGGGGCAGTAGTAAACAAGAAGGCAGTATTTTATTGGTAGTATTCAGTGTAAAGTACCCAAGCTTCTATTAAAAAACACCTCCATCTGTAAATCTTTTGTGCGATTAAAATACACCTTCGTAGAATGGTAGGGTAACGTTATATTATAGTCTCCTAAGATGATAAATTAAAAATAAATACCTTGCAAATACTGCTGTAAGGAGGGGGATAAGTCCAATAGCAAAAACCTGTACGCCAGTTATCCAATGGAATACCATTAGGCACAATAAAATCACCAAAAACTTTAAATATTTATTAAGCCATTTGCTCATTTTAGTTTTAAAAATTTGAAATAGAATAATGAGGTTTAAGGGGTTTGCCCACAATAAGTTATAATTGTTATGGGTTGCCTCGTGGTCTGTTGCAAACCATAACAACAAAATAACAACGCCAGCTAAACCTGTAATTGTAAAAATAGCGATATCTAAAGTTTTAGTGCGTTTTTGTTGCTTGTAATCTTTATAGGTGATGTATATGATAAGTATACCGATGAGACTGAAAATAAATAGCGGACTAGTAATAAAGTTTGAACTTGTAGGTACAGGTTTTGCAGCATAAAGCGTACTGCTACTTTTTATTAAAGGGGTTTTCTCAGTTCCTTTTGTAGCATTTTTAAAAAAACTGTGTGTGTTTTTAGGTAAAAACATATGCTGTTCTGGAGTAGCCGTTTGGTCTATTACAGCACCTAAGGCTAAATCTATACCTAAACTTCCCCAAGAATTTTTATTTAAATTGTCTTGAATAAGAGTTCTAAACGTAGCTTCTTCGTAATCTTCAGGAATATTAAACTGTATTGTATTATTACATGTAATATTTGCTACATCTTTAATTTTAGTTGCACAATTATCAAAAAAGAAATCATAGAGATAGCGTCTGTTTTCTGGTTTATAGTTTTCAATTAGAGCATCAAAAAGCTTTTGTTTTTCAGCCTTAGATAGGTTTAAAGTTTGTTGTTTAATAGTTCTATTCTGTTCAGTATAAACATTGTAGAAGTCATCAAATCGGTTTAAACCAATTAAATAATTAAGCTTTCCTTGTGCAAATTTTAGTATAAAATTAGGGGCTTCAAAATCGTAAACACCATAATTAAATACCAAATCAAAACCTTTTTCTTCATCTTTAATACGAAATGCACTATGGCCAAAAGCATCATTTAGAGATGTTCCGGGGCCAATGGTTAATACGCTAACATCAGCGCCATCAGAAAGTTGCTGTTGTGCACCAACGAATATGGAAAATAATAAGAAAAATAACAATAATACTCTTTGCATTATCTAAAGATACTAAAATCAAGTTTTAACGAAAATACGTTGGAATAGAGTGCTACGCTTTGGTCTCCAATATCAGTAAAAGCATAATCTATTTGCACTCCATTATATTTAAAACCAACACCAAAGCTAGGTTGAAAACTTAGTTGCTCAGTGTTATCTATTTGTAATTCGTTTTGAAAATTACCAACACCACCGCGTAAATATACCATGTCTACATAACCAAACTCAAAGCCCAGAGCAGGATTTATGCTTGCAAAAGAGGACGAGATAATATCGTTATTTTCAGCAAAACGTACATTTAAGTTGGCTGAAGTTAACAGCGTGTAGTCGTAATTAAATGTTAGTAATTTAGAAATGCCAATTTGTAATTTGGGGATGGTAATTTCGGTAGTTTCAGGTAGTTCTTGGTTTTGCCCTTCTACAGCATTACTAATGGTTGCAAATTGTTCCTCGTCTATAGCCCAAGCGTTAAACGTAGTTGTAATGTCTCTAGCCATTACACCAAATTTCCAGTTGTTTTGTGTTTCAAACTGTACGCCAAAATCTAAGCCAAAACCCCAAGATGAGGCAAAGTCTCCAATAATTCTGCGAATTACTTTTGCATTTACACCGTAATTAAGTCCTTGGACGGGAAGCTTTCTGGCATACGAAAAAGTTAAGCCGTAATCGGCAGTGGAGAACAAACTAATTCTATCGTAATTGATATTGCCTTGTTCGTCAATAAGTTGTGTTGTGTTTAAAATATCATCAACAGCAAATCTAATTAACGAAATACCAACTGCGCTTCTATCATCTAAAGGCATTGCAAATGCAGCATAGTCGTAGTTAGCAATATTTGCAAAATAGCTTGAGTGCATTAAAGCTAATTGATTATCTTCTATATGTACCAAACCAGCAGGATTCCAATAGGCAGCATTTACATCATTAGAGTGCGCAGTAACAGCACTACTCATACCTAAAGCAGCAGCATCTACACCAATATTCATAAACTCATTAGAATATTTTCTAACGGTTTGGCTAAAGGTGAACAGCGTTATTAAGCTAAATAATGCGGTAGTGTAATGTTTCAATCGCAATTTTTTTACAAAGATGCACATAATACCAGTTTTATCATAAAATATAATGCCGAAAACATAGTTTTGTGTGCTCTCATATAACGTTAAACTATTTTATTTGTTGCTTATATGCTTCAAATTTTAGCAGATATTGTTTAATAGTTGCATGTAACAAAAATTGTTTGTTATTTTTACAAAAATATTACTTTACATGAAGCGATACATACCTAATGCACTTACTCTTCTTAATTTATTGTGTGGTTGTATTGCAGTGCTTTTTACTGTTAACGATAATTTTATTTCAGCGGCAATATTTGTGTTTCTTGGTATATTCTTTGATTTTTTTGATGGATTTGCAGCTAGACAACTAAATGCACAAGGCGAACTGGGTTTGCAATTAGATTCTTTAGCAGATGTTGTAACTAGTGGTTTGGTTCCAGGCATTGTAATGTTTAAGCTTTTGGGTTTAACAGAACTTGGATGGACGGATAGTAGTTATAACAATTTTCAAATATCGTTATATGAACTAACAGGTGGTGGATATTTGCCATTTTTGGGTTTAGCAATTACTCTGGCTTCAGCTTACAGATTAGCCAAGTTTAATATAGATACAGAACAACAAAGTTTTTTTAAGGGGTTACCAACACCTGCTAACGCTTTGTTGGTTATTTCCTTGCCATTAATACTAAAATTTCAGAATAACGATTTTATAAACCAAATAATTTTAAACAAATGGTTTTTAATAGGTTTTACCATATTTAGTTGCTGGATTTTAACATCAAACATTAAACTCTTTGCATTAAAATTTAAAACATATGGTTTTAAGGCTAATGCAACACGCTATATTTTTATAATTTTATGTTTGGTAATGCTGGTTACACTACATTTTGCAGCTATCCCTATTATTATCTTACTTTACATTGTAATGTCGCTTTTAGATAATTTAACTTAAAAAAAAATTAGAACAATATGGCTTCAGGTTTTTTTGCGTTGTTAGATGATATAGCTGCCTTAATGGACGATGTAGTGGTAATGAGCAAAATTTCTACAAAAAAAACTGCGGGAATTTTAGGTGATGATTTAGCTGTTAATGCAGAAAAAGCTACAGGTTTCGTGGCTTCTAGAGAGTTACCAGTTTTGTTGGCTATAACAAAAGGATCTGCACTTAATAAATTAATAATACTACCAATTGCTTTTTTACTTAGTGCTTTTGCGCCATGGGCTATAACATTGGCTTTAATTCTTGGCGCAATTTATTTAGCTTTTGAAGGTGCTGAGAAAATATACGAGTTTTTTGTGCCTCATGCTCATGAAACAGATAATGGAATAGATTTAAAAACAGAACTTACTGATGAAGAAAGGGTTGTGGCTGAAAAAATGAAAATAAAGTCGGCCATTTTTACCGATTTTATTTTGTCTGTTGAAATAGTGATAATTGCTTTGGGTACTGTTTTAGGAGAACCTATACTATTTCAAATACTAGTAGTTTCTATTGTTTGCATTATAGCTACAGTTGGGGTTTACGGTATTGTGGCACTTATTGTGAGAATGGATGATTTTGGCTATAGGCTGGTGCGTTTTAGTAAAAAAGAAAAGAGTATTTCTAAATATATAGGTAACTTTTTAATTAGGGCATTACCAGTGGTTATTAAAAGTTTAGCCGTTATAGGTACTATTGCATTAATTTTGGTAGCTGGGGGTATTTTTATTCATAATGTAGAATATATTCATCATGCCACCGAAGATATAAACTTACCTTCAATACTTATAGAGTTTATTGTTGGCTTAATTGTAGGCTTTTTAGCCTTAATAGTCATTAAAACATTTAAGTTTCTGCTTAAAAAAATTAAACGGCATAAGTAGTAGAATTAATTTCGAATTTACTTTTTACAAAATTAAAATTGTTTAATTCTATCATTCCTCCGAAAACAGGAATGACAGGAACGATTTAAGGAAAAAAAGGTGTTTTATTCTCTGATCTTCTTTTTACGCAACTCAAAATTCTGACCGAGATAAACCTTACGTACCATAGCATCATTGGCTAATTCTTCGGGTTCCCCAGCTTTAAGAATACTACCTTCAAACATTAAATACGTTCTGTCGGTAATGGCTAGCGTTTCTTGTACATTATGGTCGGTTATTAAAATACCAATATTTTTTTTGGTGAGTTGTGCCACGATACGTTGAATATCTTCCACCGCAACAGGGTCTACACCAGCAAAGGGTTCGTCTAAGAGAATAAAATTAGGGTCGGTAGCCAAAGCCCGTGCTATTTCTGTGCGGCGACGCTCTCCACCAGATAATAAATCGCCACGATTTTTACGGATATGACCTAAACCAAACTCTTCTATTAACGATTCCATTTTCATGCGTTGCTCCTTCTTACTTAATTTAGTAAGTTGCAGTACACTTAAAATATTGTCTTCAATACTTAATTTTCTAAATACAGAAGCTTCTTGAGCCAAATATCCAATACCATTTTGTGCGCGTTTGTACATGGGGTACTTTGTAATTTCGGTATTGTCTAGGTAAATATGTCCACCGTTTGGTTTTATCAAACCTACAATCATATAAAAAGAAGTGGTTTTACCAGCACCATTAGGTCCTAACAAACCTACAATTTCTCCTTGGTTTACTTCCAAAGAAACATCTTTTACTACTTTTCGTCCGCTGTAGGACTTCATTAAATTTTCGGCTCTTAAAATCATACTTGCAATAACGTAAATTTTATTTATTTATTGGCTTCCAGGGCATCCCAAAATTCGTAAGCACGACGTAAATGTGGAATAACTATGGTGCCACCCACCAAAGTTGCTATGCTTAAAGCCTCTACAACTTCTTCTTTTTTTAATCCAAGATTGTAGCTGGTTTCTAAATGGTATTTCACACAATCATCACATCGCAATACGGCAGATGCTACCAAACCAAGGAGTTCTTTTGTTTTTACATCTAAGGCACCATCTGTATAGGCGTTGGTATCTAAATTAAAAATACGTTTTATGATTTTATTGTTGTCTGCTAAAATCTTATCGTTCATTTTGGTACGATACGTATTGAATTCTTCTACTGAATTAGGCATGTGTTTTTACTTTTTTACGTTGACCTTTTATAACTAGTTTAGAAATATAAATACTTACTTGGTATAGCACCAATATTGGAATTGCAACAATAATTTGACTTGCAATATCTGGAGGGGTTATTATAGCAGAAAGTATTAAAACTATTACTAGGGCATATTTTCTGTATTTACGTAAAAACTCTGGTGTTACCAATCCTACTTTAGTTAAAAAATAGATGATGATTGGTAGTTCGAAAATTAAACCAGAAGCTAAAACCGAAGCTCTTACTAGGCCTATATATGAACTTATATCTATTTGATTATCTACTTTGGCAGAAATACTATAATTAGCCAAAAAGTTGATGGAAAGTGGGCAAACAATGTAATATCCAAAAAGTACACCTAAGAAAAATAAGAAGGATGAAATTATTATAAAACCTCTGGAATGTTTGCGTTCTTTTTGATGCATTGCAGGACTTATAAAACGCCACAATTCAAAAATTACGTAAGGAAATGCTATGATAAATCCCCCAAGAACTGCTGTCCAAATATCGGCAGAAAATTGTCCTGCCATGGTTCTGTTCTGTAAAATAAGTGGAATTTTTTCGCCACAAAACGTAGTTTCTACGTTAATAAAATTGGCGGTTTTACATAAAAAATCGTACGTTGGAAAACTCATTTCTAGCGGTGCAAAAATAATTTCATCAAAAATAAATCTGCTAGAGAGAAATGCTATTGTGCCAACAATTACTATGGCTACTACAATTCTTATTAAGTGCCAGCGTAGTTCTTCAAGATGGTCTAAAAAAGACATCTCATTTACATCTTTTTTTGCCATTATATAATACCTTCTTTTACTAAATCGTGTAAATGAATAACACCAGCATATTTACCATTGTCTTCAACCAGCAATTGTGTTATTCCAAAATCTTCCATTAATTCTTTTGCATCTACTGCCATGGCTTCAGGAGAAATTCTTTTAGGATTTTCACTCATAATGTCCTTGGCTGTTAACGACGAGAAATCATCGGTTTTACTTAGCATTCTACGTAAATCACCATCAGTAATTACACCTATAATTTTATCGTTTTCAATTACTGCCGTAACGCCAAGAAGTTTTTCAGATATTTCTACAATTACTTCTTTTATACTAGCGTTGGCATCTACTTGGGGTCTTTGGTTTACCGAAGAAATATTGTGTACTCTTAAATACAGCTTTTTACCTAAAGAGCCACCAGGGTGGTATTTAGCAAAGTCTTTACTAGAAAATCCGCGTTTTTCTAATAAGCAAATTGCAAGGGCATCACCTATAACTAATTGCGCTGTTGTACTCGTGGTTGGTGCTAAATTATTTGGGCATGCTTCTTTTTCTACATAAGCATTTAATACAAAATCGGCCTGTAGACCCAAAAAAGAATCTTTGTTGCCGGTTATTGCAATCATTTTGTTGTGCGCGCTTTTAATCAAGGGCACCAATACTTTAATTTCGGGAGTGTTACCACTTTTAGAAATACAGATTACAACATCGTCTTCTAATATTAACCCTAAATCGCCATGAATAGCATCGGCAGCATGCATAAAAATGGCTGGCGTACCTGTAGAATTTAAAGTTGCCACAATTTTACTAGCAATTATGGCACTTTTACCAATACCAGTAATCACCACACGCCCTTTAGAGTTATAAATAAGGTTTACAGCATCAGCAAAATTATCATCAATTAGAGTTGATAAGTGTAAAATGGCCTTAGCCTCCATTTCTACAGTTTGTTTTGCCACATTAATAATTTCTGCTTTACTATTCAAAATTTATAAGTTTTATAGTATTGTACTCAATTAAAGATTTTGTTATCTTTATCAGTAGCCAATTTAAAATTTTATTGTAAATTCAAATTTCGTTACAAAACTAACGAAAAAAAGAATGAGGGCTCTCCATATCCATTGCTAAAATTAATAGTTTGTAACAGCAAGGTATGATAATTAATTAGTTAACAAATTTTACAAGTTTTATGTCTATTGCAAAAGTTGATTTGCACGATGCACTAAAAAAGTATTTCGGGTTTAATAAATTTAAAGGACTCCAAGAAGGAGTAGTAAAAAGTATTTTAGAAGGCAATCACACCTTTGTGATAATGCCTACTGGAGGTGGTAAATCGCTTTGTTACCAATTACCAGCTTTAATGCAAGAAGGTACAGCCATTGTAGTGTCACCGCTTATCGCGTTAATGAAGAATCAAGTAGACGCAATAAGAGGTCTTTCAAATGAAGATGGTATTGCACACGTTTTAAATTCTTCTCTTAATAAAACCGAAATAAAACGTGTAAAGGAAGATATTACTAACGGTGTTACAAAATTACTATACGTTGCACCAGAATCTTTAACCAAAGAAGAGAATGTTGAATTTTTGCGTACAGTAAAAATTTCGTTTATGGCCATTGATGAGGCTCACTGTATCAGCGAATGGGGGCACGATTTTAGGCCAGAATACCGAAACCTAAGACATATTATTGGGAGAATTGGCGATGATATTCCAATTATAGGTTTAACAGCCACAGCTACCCCAAAAGTACAGGAAGATATTATTAAAAATTTAGGAATTTCTGGGGCTACCACATTTAAGGCGTCTTTTAACAGGCCAAATTTGTTTTACGAAGTACGCCCAAAAACCAAAACTGTAGATGTTGATATTATTCGGTTTATAAAACAAAATGAAGGAAAATCTGGTATTGTATATTGTTTAAGTAGAAAACGTGTAGAAGAGTTAGCACAAGTTCTACAAGTAAATGGCGTTAAAGCGGTGCCTTACCATGCAGGTTTAGATGCCAAAACTAGATCTAGCCATCAAGACATGTTTTTAATGGAAGATGTAGATGTTGTTGTGGCAACCATTGCCTTTGGTATGGGTATAGACAAACCAGATGTACGCTTTGTTATACATCACGATATTCCTAAAAGTATAGAGAGTTATTACCAAGAAACAGGGCGTGCAGGAAGAGATGGGGGCGAAGGCCACTGTTTAGCCTATTATGCTTATAAGGATATTGAAAAGCTTGAAAAATTTATGTCTGGCAAGCCAGTTGCAGAACAAGAAATTGGGCACGCTTTATTACAAGAAGTTGTTGCTTTTGCAGAAACCTCTATTTCTAGGCGAAAATTTATTCTTCATTATTTTGGTGAGGAATTTGATAACGAAACAGGTGAAGGTGGCGATATGGATGATAACGTTCGTAACCCTAAAAAGAAAACCGAAGCTAAAGATAATGCCAAAATTCTTTTAGATATTGTAAAAGGTACCAATGCAAAGTATAAATCTAAAGATTTAGTAAACGTAATAATTGGTAAAGAAAATGCGCTAATTAATTCTCATAAAACAAATGAGCAACCGTTCTTTGGAAAAGGAAAGCACGAAGAGGCTACCTACTGGATGGCTTTATTGAGACAATTGTTAGTGGCTGGTTATTTAAGAAAAGACATAGAGACGTATGGCGTTATAAAACTAAACCCAGAAGGAGAGGATTTTATTAAAAATCCTAAATCCTTTATGATGACCGAAGACCATGTGTTTGATAGCAATGACGACGCAGGTATTATTACCGCTGAAAAAGGTGGCGGTGGTGTTGCCGATGAAAAATTAATGGAAATGCTTAAAGATTTGCGCAAAAAGAATGCAAAAAAGCTAGGTGTGCCTCCATTTGTTATTTTTCAAGACCCATCGTTAGAGGATATGGCATTAAAATATCCTATTAACCTTACAGAACTAAGTAACGTTCATGGTGTGGGTGATGGAAAGGCAAAAAAGTATGGTAAAGACTTTGTTGCACTTATTGCAAACTATGTTGAGGAAAACGATATTGTTCGACCAGACGATCTTGTTGTAAAATCTACAGGAAGTAACTCTGCAAACAAGTTATATATTATCCAAAACGTTGATAGAAAACTACCGCTAGACGATATAGCATCTTCTAAAGGCATGTCTATGGAAGAGTTTATTAAAGAAATGGAAGCTATTGTGTTTTCTGGAACTAAGTTAAATATAGATTATTGGATTGAGGAAATTCTAGACGAAGATCAGCAAGAAGAAATTCACGACTATTTTATGGAGTCTGAAACTGATAGTATACAAGAAGCCATAGAAGAATTTGATGGTGATTACGACGATGAGGAACTACGTTTGTATAGAATAAAGTTTATTAGTGAAGTGGCTAATTAAAAATACGTTTTAAGAATTTTACTCACCGAGCCATAATACGAATTGCCAAACATATTTAAATGCACCAGTAAATAGTAAAGTTGATATAGTACAACTCTATCTTTTGTGTTTGCATTAATATGGAAATTACATTGGTATGCCTCGTAAAAACTGCTATTAAAACCACCAAATAATTTACTCATGGCAATATCAACTTCGTTATGCCCGTAGTACACTGCAGGGTCAATTAAATAAGGTTCGCCGTTTTTTGAAATTAAGTAATTGCCGCTCCATAAATCACCGTGAAGTAGGCTAGGTTTAATATCTTCAAAATACGACTGTAACTTGGTTGTTATATGCTCTGCAACAGGACATTCTTTTTTAGAAAGCAGATGTTTTTGTTGTGCTAGTTGCAATTGCGGTAGTAAACGTTCAAACGTATAAAAATCTACCCAAGACTTATGTTTTGTGTTGCTCTGGGGTAAACGTCCAATAAAATTATCTTCATCTAAGCCAAAATTTTCAGAAGTGCATTGGTGTAAATTGGCTAGTTGATGACCTAGGTTTTCAAAATCTTTTTCTGAAGGGACTTTCGACTCGATAAATTCAAGAAGTAAAAATGAAGCACCTTCAAATATATCGCAAGCCAATACTTTTGGAGTTTTTATGGTTTTGGTCTTTTCAATCAGTCGTAGTCCTTTAGCTTCTAATTGAAACATTTTTAATGCATCAGCAGTAGTGTTTAGTTTTAAAAAGTAAGTATTACTAATAGTTTCAATGTTGTATGCTTTTGAAATATCGCCACCTGAAATAGAAGATACTTTGGTGATGGTTTCGGTTATAAAATTCGAGAGGTATTTTTTTAAATTACTTGTCATTACGTTTTATTATCTATTTCGTTTGTAATGGTTCTACACAATCACATTATAAAACCCTTCTGTTTTTACAATATGTAAATTCTAAAGGGTTTGGGAGCACATGAAACAAAAGGACATCATCACAAAAAAACAATGGGAATGGTAGTTAATCTAAATTATCAATTAAATCTTGTTTTAAAAAGCTTTGTGCCATTTTGTTTCCAGAAATGAAGTTACCAATGCTTTTACCTAAGAATACCACGTTTTTTGGTCTCATAAAACCAAGATACATAAGATGCGATTCCGAGACAAAAAAATAGAATATTGATATTTTGAATTTTATGCTTGTTACAATATAAAAGACCTCACAGAATTTAAAGCCAGTGAGGTCTAGAAATATTATAAAATTTAAGTTTGGTTAAGTTTTACGCTCTAGCAACGCCATATAAAATCCATCAAAACCATTTTCGTGAGCTAATATTGTTTTATCTTTTACTAAGCTAAAATTTGCACCAGCTTCAGATTTTAAAAACGTATTTACTTGATTTTGGTTTTCTGAAGGCAATACAGAACAGGTAGCATAAACCAATTTACCTTCTGGTTTTACCATTTTAGAATATTGTTGTAATACCTCTTGTTGGGTAACTCTAATACGGTCTAAAAATTCTGGCTCTAACTTCCATTTGGCATCTGGGTTTCTTCGTAGAACACCTAATCCGGAACAAGGTGCATCAATCAGCACTCGGTCTGCCTTATTGTATAATTTTTTAATGGGTTTTGTAGAATCAATTACTTTTAAATCTACATTGTGTACACCGTTTCGTCTGGCTCTTATTTTAAGTTTTTTAAGTTTACTTTCGTAAATATCCATGGCAACAACTTGCCCTTTGTTTTCCATTAAAGATGCTATATGCAGTGTTTTTCCTCCTGCACCTGCACAAGTATCTACTACTTTCATGCCTGGTGCTACATCTAAGAACTCTGCCACTAATTGAGATGAAGCATCTTGTACTTCAAAAAGTCCGTTTTTAAACGCATCAGTAACAAATACATTGGCGCGCTCTGTTAATTTTAAAGCCCATGGGTAACCTTTAATAAATTCGGTTTCAATACCATTGTCATCAAAAAGTATATTCTGTAATTTTTCTTTAGTAGTTTTTAGGGTGTTGGTTCTTAGAATAACATCAGCTTGTTGGTTTTGCATTGCTATTTCTTTGGTCCATTTGGCCTCTCCAAGTTCAGCTAAACCTACCTCGTCTATCCAATCTGGAATAGATTCTCTTATTTTTCTAGTTTTAGAAAGCTCATCAAAACGTCCCTTTATTTTTCGGGTTGGCGTGTTTTCAAAGTATTTCCAATCTGGTAAAGTTATCCCCTTTAAAGTTGCCCAAACAGCAAACATGCGCCATAAATTGTCGCGATCAAAAGGCTCTTTTACCTCCGCGATTTCTGCATATAAACGTTTCCAACGCACAATATCATAAGTGGTTTCTGCTACAAAACCACGGTCTCTAGCGCCCCAACGTTTATCTCGTTTTAAAAGTTGTTGAATAACCTTATCGGCGTATTGTTCTTCGTTAAAGATTTGTGTTAATCCGTCTATAACGGCAAAACATAGGTTTCTGTGTAATCGCATTGTTTTAGTTCTCAGTGTCCAGTTTCTAATGGGGAATATTCATTATGCGGTATGCAAGTTTGAATAGGAAACCCAAAACAGACTTTTTAAGTATTTAAGGCTGCAAAGGTACACTAAAAGTTTATTTGTTTTATTCTTAAAGGACTTATTCGTAAAGCTTTTCTATTTTTATGGAATTAGATAACGCTTAAAAGGGGCTGGAGAGTTTTATAACCCGATAGAACTAATAAAAACTACACTTATTATGAGATATCTTTCTTTATTCATTTCAATTGTATTAACTGTTGTTTCCTGTGAAAAAAAAGAAAAGTTTAAACCAAGAAGCGTTTCTAAAATTGAATTTAGAACGCTATTGCAGGATTCCCTTTTAGATGTTAGAGCTTTAGAAATTGTAAACGAAAACTGTGTATTCTTTTTAACATCAAATGGTTACGGCGGTAGTGTTAATTTAAGTGAAGATAATGGCGCACACGTGGTTTACCCAATTTTTATTGATGATGATAGCTTAAAAAATAATTTTAGGGCATTGGCTTACACGCGTAAAAACAGATTTGGTTTAACAATAGGAACACCAGCAAAATTATATAAAATTAAAAATGGAGAAAACACTATGGTGTATCAAGAACACCACCCAAAAGTGTTTTACGATGCCATGGCATTTTGGAACGACCAAGAAGGCATTGCAATTGGAGACCCAACCGATAATTGCATGAGTATTATTATTACAAGAGATGGTGGAGAAACATGGACTAAGTTGTCTTGCGACGATATACCAAATACTAAAGCAGGTGAAGCGGCTTTTGCAGCTAGCGATACAAATATTGCTATAATTGGTACCCATACTTGGGTAGCTACAGGAGGAGTGGCAAGTAGAATTTTATATTCTCCAGATAAAGGACATACATGGCAAGTTTTTGATACTCCAATTATACAGGGAAAGGAAACTACAGGAATATATTCTATAGATTTTTACGATGAATTAAATGGTTTTGCCATTGGTGGCGATTATACCAAGCCAGATGAAAATTCAGCAAATAAAATAAGAACAAAAGATGGAGGTAAAACTTGGGAATTGGTTGCCAACAATAAAAACCCGGGATATAGGAGCTGTGTGCAATACATCCCAAATAGTAATGCCAAAGCACTAGTTGCTATTGGTTTTAGTGGTATTGATTACAGCAATGATTTTGGAAGCACATGGAAACATTTAAGTGATGAGGGGTTTTATACCATTCGCTTTTTAAACGATTCCGTTGCTTATGCTGTGGGTAAAGGAAGTGTTTCTAAATTAACGTTTAAGTAAGCAGTTGAGGTTTAACTTATAGAAAATCAGGAAATTACCCAGTATTGGGTATTTTTTTTATGTCTCTAATTTTAATTATATTGAACATAAATTAAAACACTACTTCATGAAAAAAATTACACTCTCACTTTTATTGCTTTTTATTGTACAAAGCTATAGCCAAAACCAGCTTCTTTCTAGAATAGACGAAATTTACAATGGAGGAACTTTTGTAAACAGTACAGGTTTTAACTATGAATACGATGCTAATGGAAACTTAACAACAGAGACCATTTACTTTTGGGATACTAACGCTTGGGTAGCGTTTGGTAAAACATTTTACACCTATAACGCTAATAATAAAGCTACCGAAGAAATTTTCCAGAGTTTTAATATTGTAAATAGCATGTTTGAAAACTCAGAACGAATAATTTATACATACAATGCCAACGGAGATGTAGAAAATATAGAAGATTTTATATGGGGAACTGGGGTATGGGAGCCAGAGGCTAGAACAAATTTAATCTACACATCTGGATTGCTAACAAGTGGCGTTACTGAAGATTTCGTAGGAGGGGTATGGGTGAATTCATTTAGATCTACCGTAACTTATAATCCTAATAATACCATTGCCCAAATAGTTGATGAAGAATGGAATACAAGTAGTAACGTTTGGGAGTTGGATGAAAGGGAAATATTTACCTACGATGCAAATGATAATATAAGCCTTGTTGAAACAGAAACACGTAACGGTAGTGTTTGGGAAGATGATTATACTATTTCTTATGTTCTTGACGGTAATGGAAATAGAATATCTGAAACAGAAACTTACAATGGTGGTACTTCTGAAACTACAACTTATACATACGATACCTCTGCATTAATGAGCAATTTTGCAAATCCGTTTGCAGATTATAATGGCTTACAATATTTGTTGGAGGATTTCCCGTATGTAAATAAAATACTTACTATTACTTCGGGTAGCACAATTAGGTCTACTTTCGATTATAATAATGTTTTAAGTATTAATGATGTACCGATTGTAAAACAGATTAATGTAAGTGTTTTTCCTAATCCGTCTCAAGATTATATAACGGTAAAATCTTCAGAAACCATTACTAATGTTGAAATTTACAGTGCTTTAGGTAAAGAAGTAATGTCTACAACTTTAAAGAATATTAATATTAGTGAGTTGTCTAGCGGTATTTATTTAATGAATATCTCTCTAAATAGCGGTAATAAAGTTGTTAGAAAATTAGTAAAAAAATAATTACTAAATAACTAATAAAAAGAGAGAAGTGTTAGCGCTTCTCTCTTTTTCGTTTTTTGTATTCCTCAAGCATTTTTCTTCTAAAATCATCTTCAGCTATTTTAAGTTGAATTATTTTTTTTGCAGGAATAATATTTAATAGCTTTTTAGAAAACTCTATGCGTAATTCGTGCATGCGGTTTTCAGCGGCGTTAAGCTCGTTTAAAAGCGTGCTGGCATCAGCATTACTCATAGTATCAAAATTATCTCTAATTTTTTTACGAATTGCTCGTACTTCTTTAAATCTAATGGTATTGGTTTTCTCCTCAAAAGTATTGTAAACGGGCCAAAATTCTTGAGATTCCTTTTCACTTAAATTTAGTTGTTCTGTAATAAATGCTACCTTAATTGCTTTTATACGCTCTCTTTTGCCCTCTTTTTGTGCCCATGCGTTTATAGACACTAGTAGTAGGCAAATACATAGTAGTTTTTTCATGTTTTTTATTGTTTTATTCTATTAATAAGGCTTCTATATCAGCATTATTTAATAAATATTCTTCAATGTTTTCTGCATCTAGATTATGGTCTACAAAATTATTATCGTTTAATTCTGTATCTGTAAATAGTGATGCAATTTCATAAGAACTTATGTTTTCGTCTAAAATATAAGTTTCAACAGTTTCAGTTTCTAAATTATCAAAAGATGGTGTTTTTTCAAAAATAGAAAGGTTAAATAAAAGTAATATTGCAGCTGCAACACTACTTATGTAAACAATGGTTTTTTTGTTAAATAAAGAAATTACTTTTGTTTTAGTTTCTTCAGATAGTTTTTGTAGTACATTATCTTCAATAGCGTTAAAATAGCCATTAGGGACTTTAAAGCCAGTTTCGGTTTTTGGCAAGTGCGCCTCTTCTTCAATTCTATTTAGAAGATTTTCCTCAAAAGCATTAAAATAATCTTTTGGAACTTTAAATCCGTGCGATTTTATATGATGTAATTTCCTGTTTTTCATGTTTTTTAAGCAATCATTTATTGGACTGTTTTTTATGCTAAAGGTTTAATCGCTAGTTAAATATGCTTCAATTTTTTTTACTGCAATATGGTACGATGCTTTTAATGCACCTTCGCTAGTTTCTAGTATATCTGCCATGTCTTTATATTTTAAATCTTCAAAATATTTCATGTTAAATACTAATTGTTGTTTTTCTGGCAATGTAGCTATAGCTTTTTGTAGTTTTAATTGAATGTCGTCCCCTTCAAAATACACATCAGATGTTAGGTTGTTAATAGCCAATGCTTGCGCCTCTTCACTAGATACCTGTAAGCGTTTTGCATTTTTGTTTATATGCGTTATAGACTCGTTGGTGGCAATACGGTACATCCATGAAAACAATTTACTGTCTCCTTTAAAATTATTAATGTTTTTATAAATTTTTATAAACGTATTTTGTAACACATCATCGGCATCGTTATGAGACTTTACTATATTACGAATATGCCAATATAAGCGTTCCTTGTAGAGCGACATTAACACTCTAAAGGCCTTCTCTTTATGCTGTTGCGATTGTAACTCTTTTACTAACTGCGCTTCGTCTGTCACAAAAGTGGTTTAATAATTAGACTGATAAATATACTGAAAGTTTAAAATGAATTTTTATATCAGAAATGTGTTTTTGTAATTGTTTAATAATCATACAATTAACAAATATATACACGATAAAAAGCAAATAAATACGATAAAATACATTTTTTTCTTGTGTAGTATGTATTTTTAATATAAATTTGTATCAGAAACCTACTTAATATGTTAGTCGTCCCCAAATCTAACATAAACTTAAAAAAAGGATAGTTGCCCAAATCACTATCCTTTTTGTTTTTTTACAAAATTTTATTGAGAAACTAAATTATTCAAAGCTTTGCATTTCTACTAGCTTTTGGTATACCCCTTTTTTAGCAATAAGTTCTGCGTGTTTACCTTTTTCTACAATTTCGCCTTTACTTAAAACAACAATTTCATCGGCATTTTGTATGGTAGATAAACGGTGTGCAATAACAATAGATGTTCTATTTTTCATCATATTCTCTAAGGCCACTTGTACTAAGCGCTCACTTTCTGTATCTAATGCAGAGGTAGCCTCATCTAAAACCATTATTGGAGGACTTTTTAGTACGGCGCGGGCAATACTTAAACGCTGTTTTTGTCCGCCAGAGAGTTTATTGCCAGCATCTCCAATGTTAGTGTTTATACCTTGCGGTAAGTTTTTTACAAATTCCCAAGCGTTAGCAACTTTTAGTGCTTCTATAACTTCGGTATCTGTTGCATTTTCATTACCAAGTTTTAGGTTGTTTTTAATGCTATCGTTAAATAGAATAGCATCTTGTGTTACTATACCTAATTGTTTGCGTAAGGAATTTGTGGTTAGCTTTTTTATATCGGTACCATCAATTAAAATTTCACCTTTGTTAACATCGTAAAAACGCGTTATAAGGTTTGCTACAGTAGATTTGCCACTACCAGACTGCCCAACCAAAGCCACGGTTTTTCCTTTGGGAATGGTTAAGCTAAAATCTTTTAAAACATATTCGTCTTGGTACTTAAATGAAACATCATTAAACCTAATTTCAGAGTTAAAATCTTCTTTAATAATGGCTCCAGGTTTGTCTTTTAAAGGGTTTGGTGTGTCTATAATTTCCTGTATACGTTCGGCAGCAGCACCACCTTTTTTAATGTTGTATAGGCCGCGGGATATTGCTTTTGCAGGCGTTAGAATATTATAGGCTAGCCCCATGTAAATTATAAATTTACTTCCATCTAAAGCTAAATTACTATTGTCGTTCAATACTAAATTACCACCGTACCATAATATTACAGAGATCATGCAAATACCTAAAAACTCACTAGCCGGTGAAGCAAGATTTTGACGATTTAATAATTTATTTGAAAAATGATAAAACCTAGAGGTTGATTCTTGAAATGTTTCATAAAACTTAGCTTCAGCACTAAAACCTTTTATAATTCTTAAACCGGTAAGTGTTTCTTCTAAAGTAGACAGAAACATGCCTTGTTCTTTTTGAACACGATCTGATTTTCGCTTTAAACTTTTTCCAATTTTGGATATTACAAAGCCCATAATTGGAATAAAAACAAAGACAAACAGCGTAAGTTGAGGGCTAATATACACCATAGCTATTATGGTGAAAATAATAGTTAAGGGCTCTCTAACAATTAATTCTAAAACAGATAAAAAAGAGTATTGTAAATCTTGAACATCGCCAGTTACCCTAGCTAAAATATCCCCTTTTCTTTGGTCTGATAAATACGATAGTGGTAATTCTATTGTTTTTTTATACACCTTGTTTCTAATGTCCCGAATAACGCCATTTCTTAAAAATACCAAAAAGTAGTTAGCAAGATAGCCAAATAGGTTTTTTAGTAGAAACATAACCACTATTAAGCCAATGGTGAACATTAAAGCTTTAGATTTATCTCCGCCCGTAAATTGATGCATTTGATAATTAAGGTAGTCTCCTGCAAAATCGGCGAGTTTTTCTAAACTTGTATATTCTGGTTTTTGAGTTGGTACAGTTTTTTCTTTATCGAAAATAACGTCCAACATCGGTTTTAAAGCTATAAATGATAGTGTGCCAAATAACGCAAAAAACACATTAGAAATAATGTGTCCTGCGGCATAACGCTTATAAGGTTTTGCGTATTTTAAAATATTTGTAAAATGGCTCATTAAATAAGGTTCATGTCCTTAAGAATAGTTTCGGCCTTAGTGTCCAATTGGCTTTCTATAGCTTTAAAGTTTTCAGTACTATTTAATTTAGAATTTACACTTACGTAAAACTTAATTTTAGGTTCTGTACCGCTTGGTCTTAAAGCTATTTGGCTGCCATCTTCTGTATAATAAATTATAACATTAGATTTGGGGATATCAATAGATGTGGTTTCCCCCGTTGCTAAGTTTTTAGATGTAGCAGATTCATAATCTTCAATTTTAACAACTTTAGAACCATTTACAACTTTAAGTGGGTTTTGGCGTGCATCAACCATCATTTGTTTTATTTCTTCAGCACCTTCAATTCCTTTTTTTGTTAATGAGATTAATTTTTCTTTGTAAAAACCATGCGCTACATAAAGTTTAATTAATTCTTCGAAGAAAGAGCTACCGTTAGCTTTTGTAATTGCAGCAATTTCGCAAGCTAAAAGCGTTGAGGTTACGGCATCTTTATCACGAACAAAATCGCCTACCATAAAACCAAAACTTTCTTCGCCACCACCTATAAAATCTAATTCTGGGTGGTCTTTAATTAATTTAGCAATCCACTTAAAGCCTGTTAGTACAATTTTGTTTTCAACGCCATAAGCATCGGCAAGTTTGTTCAACATAGGTGTGGAAACTATTGTGGTAGCAATAAATTCTTTTCCGTTTATTTTGCCTTCAGATTTCCATTTTTTCAATAGAAAATCTACCATCATAACCATAGTTTGATTTCCATTTAGTAGCTGTAATTCATTATCAGAATTACGAACGGCAACACCTAATCTATCGCAATCAGGGTCTGTTCCTATTACAATATCTGCACCAACTTTATCGGCTAACTCTAAAGCCATTTTTAAGGCGGCAGGTTCTTCAGGGTTTGGCGATTTTACTGTAGGGAATCCACCATCTGGTTTGCGTTGTTCTTCAACTATGTGCACATGTTTATAACCAGCACGTTTTAAGGTTTCGGGAACTGCTGTAATTGAGGTTCCGTGCAGTGAGGTAAAAACAATTTTTAAATCGTCTTTAGCGGCTTGTGTGGCACCAACGGTTCCGTTTTCAACAGAGGCGTTAATAAATACGTCGTCTACATCTTCTCCTATATAATTAATCAAGTCCTTATTGGCTTCAAACTTAACATCTGCATAATTAATATCATTTATCATCTTAATTACAGCAGCGTCGTGCGGCGGTACCATTTGTCCACCATCTTGCCAATATACTTTGTAGCCATTGTATTCTGGTGGGTTATGAGAAGCTGTTAGTACAATGCCACAGTGGCAGTTTAAATGCTTTACAGCAAAAGATAACTCTGGTGTGGCACGTAAATCCTCGAATAAAAATACTTGAATACCATTTGCTGAAAATACATCAGCAACAATTTTAGCTAAAGTTTGGCTATTATGCCTGCAATCGTAGGCAATAACAGCTTTAGGTGTTTCATTTGGAAATTGTTGGTGTAAATAATTACTTAAGCCTTGAGTACTTTTGCCTAGTGTATATTTATTAATGCGGTTTGTGCCAACCCCCATAATACCGCGCATACCACCGGTACCAAATTCTAAATCTTTGTAAAAGCTCTCTTGAATGTCTTTTGGATTATTAGCAATATCGTTTTTAATGGTTTGTTGCGTTTCGGTATCAAAGGCTGGAGTTAACCAGGTATTTATTCTCTCTAAAATTTTTGGATCTATGTGTATCATAATATTGTTAAAAGGTATTGACAAAAATACACATTTGCAGCAAAAGTATATATTTAAAAGTCAGCCTTTTTAAGTAAATAGTTACATAACAGGGTGAGTACTATGAGAAATTAAGCTCGTTTTTAATTAAGTAACGACGCTTATCGGGTCTGTTACGTAAAATTAATTCACCTAAAAACCCTGCAACAAAAAATTGTGTACCAATAACCATTGTAATTAAAGCGATGTAAAATTCTGGTCGTTGTGTTATTAGTCTTCCTTTGGTATGAATAAACAGTTTGTCTACACCAAGATAGAGTGCGAACCCAAAACCAATAAAAAGCATAATTACACCAAGTGCGCCAAATAAGTGCATAGGGCGTTTGCCAAAGCGCGATAAAAACCAAATGGTAATGAGGTCTAAAAAACCATGAATAAACCTATCTATACCAAATTTTGTTTCTCCGTATTTTCTAGCTTGGTGTTTTACTACCTTTTCGCCAATGTTACTAAAGCCAGCATTTTTAGCTAAAACAGGAATATAACGGTGCATTTCACCATTAACATCAATATGTTTAACAACAGCTTTCCGGTAAGATTTTAGTCCGCAATTAAAGTCGTGTAATTTAACACCAGATGTTTTTCTCGCGGCCCAATTAAATAGCTTAGATGGTAGATTTTTTTTAATAATAGCATCGTAGCGTTTCTTTTTCCAACCAGAAACCAAGTCGAACCCATCCGAAGTTATCATTTTGTAAAGTTCGGGGATTTCATCAGGATTGTCCTGCAAATCGGCATCCATGGTTATTACCACATCGCCCTGTGCTTTTTCAAAACCAGCATGAAGGGCTTGGGATTTACCAAAGTTTCTTAAAAAACGAATGCCTTTTACATTGTGGTCTTTTAAAGAAAGTTCCGAAATTATTTTCCAGGAGCCATCAGTACTGCCATCATCAATAAAAATAATTTCGTAAGAAAAACGATTGGACTGCATAACACGTGCAATCCAATCATGTAATTCGGTTAAAGATTCTTCTTCGTTAAGTAGTGGTATTACTACGGATATGTTCATGGAAATAGTTTCGCCTAATAAAATTCAAAAATAACGAATTTATTCTGCGTCTGGATTTCTTTTTTTCATGATTGCGGCAACTATTAATCCAACAATACTAAAACCAGCTAGTTGCCAAACTATAGATTGTAATACATTACTAACAGAATACATGTTTCCTTTAGCTTCCATCTGTTCAACGGTTTCATTAATTACCTCAGAAGGCACGTTGTAGCTCTCTAATCTTTCAACTTGCGAATTAATAATTTTTTCTTGTAATTCTACCGAAGCCTCTGGGTCTATGAAGTTAAAAAGAATAATACTAAAAGCGGCACTAATTAGTACCCCTACAAGCAATGTTAAAAAATAAGAGGAAAAAGCATCTTTAAAGCTGATAAAGCCCCCAAGTAGTTTTTTAGATTTAGCAATTGATATAATGCCTATTATAACAACTACAAATAAAAACAATAGCCCAAACCAAATCTCTGTAAATAAATCTAAACTTACTGCGTAGCCTATTCCTGTAAGTAATATTAATGTAATTCCTAGATAAAGTCCATAGTTAACGGCACTAGACTTAAAAGATGTTTTCATGTTTTTTTTATTTTGATTATTTAGTTTGCTAATAAGTATATAAAGATAGTAAAACGTTACATTTACAAACTAAAATAAAAAATATTAAAAAGTATTGTTAATTTATAAAAATTACTTAAATTTGCACCTCTAAAAAATTAAGATTTAAAGCGTAAAAGCGATGAAAAAAGGTATACATCCAGAAAATTATAGAATAGTAGCATTTAAAGATATGTCTAACGATGACGTGTTTTTAACAAAATCTACTGCAACAACAAATGAAACGATTGATGTTGACGGTGTTGAATACCCACTTGTAAAAATGGAGATTTCTAGAACATCGCACCCATACTACACTGGTAAATCTAAACTTGTAGATACTGCTGGTAGAATTGATAAATTTAAAAACAAGTACGCTAAGTTTAAAAAATAACTCAACGCTATTACTATACAGTAAAGCCTTTCAATTTTTTTTGAAGGGCTTTTTTTATTGTTGGTTTTTAAACTACTTTTGATGTTGTAACTAATTAAAGTTAAAGTGAAACACTTCTAACTTCTAACTTCTAACTTCTAATTTTGAGATGAACTATATTCTTTTTGACGGTCCTTCGAGAAACAACTTACTTCCATTCACATTCACAAGGCCAGTTGCCGATATTCGTATTGGAATTTTAACTATTAGAGAAAAATGGGAATCGTTTTTAGATACCACAACCACAACTGTTACCGAAGATTATTTATCTGAAAAGTATCCTATGGTTGAAATGGACGAGAATGTAATGATAAATGCATCATACCTGCCTAATTTGCAATTAGTGGAAATGATTAAGGATTTAAAGCAAAATCAAGCTATTTTTAAAGATGAAGATGTTATTGCCTTTTTTGCAAAAGAAGGAGAAGAAAATATTGATTTTGACACATGTGATGCGATAGAATATAGTGGAGATTGTTTAAAAGTAGAAAATACTTGGGATATTTTCTCAAAAAATGAAGAAGCAATTCAAGAAGATTTTACACTTTTAACCAAAGGGAAAACATCGCAGCCTATTCCTGCTAGTAACAACATTATAGCACCAGAAAATATTTTTTTAGAAGAAGGTGCAAAACTAGAGTTTGCAACCCTTAATGCTTCTAAAGGACCTATTTACATTGGTAAGCACGTAGAAATTATGGAAGGTTCTTTACTGCGAGGTCCCATAGCTTTGTGTGATAGCTCTATTGTTAAAATGGGTGCAAAAATTTATGGCGCTACTACCCTTGGGCCTTATAGTAAAATAGGAGGCGAAGTAAATAATTCAGTAATTTTTGGCTACTCAAGTAAAGGGCACGAAGGATATTTAGGTAATTCTGTTCTTGGAGAATGGTGTAATTTAGGAGCAGATACAAATAATTCAAATTTAAAGAACAACTATGCCGAAGTGCGTTTGTGGAATTACCAAACCGAAGGTTTTGCAAAAACTGGCTTACAGTTTTGTGGCCTTATGATGGGCGACCATAGCAAATGTGGCATAAACACTATGTTTAATACAGGAACGGTGGTAGGCGTTAGTGCTAATATTTTTGGTAGTGGTTTTCCTAGAAATTTTATACCCAGTTTTAGTTGGGGCGGTAATAGCGGGTTTACTACTTATTTAACCAAGAAAGCTTTTGAAGTAGCTAAGGTAGTAATGCAAAGGCGAGGTATAGAATTCTCTGAAGACGATAAAGCTATTCTAGAACACGTTTTTGAAGAAACTAAAAAATACCGACGCCAGTAATTATGTTGTAAGGTGCTAAAAATTAAACATTTGTATATTTGTGTAATCTACAAGCGTTTTTTATGTATAGAAAGTTACCAATATTAGTGCTCTTTTTACTTTGTGCTCAAAGTTTTTCCCAAGTCACAAAATACCATGTAAAAAATTTAAAACTTAATACAAAGTATCCGCATTTTGGAGTGAATTTGTGTGGAGACAATAAGGTGCTTTTCACATCATATCAGCTTAATAAAAAAGGAAAAGTAAAGAAAATGTTTGATGGCCAAGGCATTTTAACCATTTACAAAGGCAGTGTTGATAGCGATGGCAACATAAAAAATATAGAAGAAGTTACTATTGATCCTAAGGCTAATATTGAAAGTATAACTAGCGCTACGTTATCTTTAGATGAGCAACAATTATACATTACAACTACCTACACCAATAAAAGTAAGCCAAAGGGTAATTTTAATAAGGTCAATTTTCACATAGAAGTGGGTGAGTATAAAGCTGGAATTGGCTATACAAATTTTAAGGTTTTACCATTTTGTAATCCCAAGTATTCTTATGCACATCCTGTATTTAGTTTAGATGGTAAAACTTTATATTTTACGGCTAACGTAAAAGGAGGCAGGGAAACAACAAAAGGCGCTTCTGATATTTTTAAAGTTGATGTTTTACAAAACAATACCTTCGGAAAAATAAAAAATTTAGGTGCAAGAGTAAATTCTTATAGTAAGGAAATGTTTCCTACGATTTCTAAAGAGAATGTGCTCTATTTTGCGTCAAATAAATCAAACGGTTACGGTGGTTTCGATTTGTACAAAAGTAAAATGAATGCCGATGGTACTTTTAATAAAGCTGAAAAATTACCAAAACCCATTAATAGTTCTCAAGACGATTTGTCTCTAGTAATGCTACCAAATGGCAACTCTGGATTTATGGTATCTAAACGCAAGGGAGGGAAAGGCGACGATGATATATATTATTTTACCATAATAAAATAATTTAATCTACCGATTTGGTTACACGCCTTAAATCCAATAAATTAATAGGGTTAATGCCTAATCCTTTTACGTTTTTTCTGGTAAATCGTACAACTTCGTCGTAAAATAGCGGTACCATAATGGCATTTTCCATAGCAATAGAGTCTATGGTGGTATATAAATGTTTTCGTTCTTCAATATTAGAAATACTAAAAGCTTTGTTGTATAAACTATCTACAGTTTTGTTTTTAAAATGAAAATAATTAGAGCCTTTTGGGGTGAAATTTTTACTGTAAAAAATAGATAAATAGTTTTCGGCATCCATATAATCTGCCACCCAAGAACTTCTAAACATATCTACTTTACCATCAGATCGCGATGATCTTAATGTGGCTTCGGGCATTACATCTACATTAATCTTTAAGCCAGCTTTTTCTAGCTCCCGTTGAATAAATTCGCAAAAACTAAGGTAATTGCTAGAGGTTACTAAAGTTATTTCAGGATTGGTTATGCCACTTTCTTTTTTAAATGTATTAATGAGCTCTTTTGCTTTTTCAGGTTGGTAAGAAAAACCAATAGATTTGCTGTATCCAGGAAGTCCAATAGGTATAAAGCCGCCAGTAGCAGGATTGCCAATACCGTTTCTTAAATATATCATCATTTTTTTTCGGTTAAATCCATAGTTAATGGCTTTTCTTATATGTATAGATTGTATTTCTGGTGTTTCAGATTCCAAATAAAATCCTAAATATTCAGAGTTCAAATAAGGGCCTTTTTTCATATCAACTTCAGACTTGTAAGTATCCCTTAGACGGCCATCTGCAGTTAATAGCTCATCTTTATAAGAAGCGTCTAACCCAGAAAGATAATCTATATTACCTTGTGCAAATTGTAAAAATTCACTTTGTTTATCGGGTAAAAAAGTAAGCGCTACAGCTTCTAAATAGGGTAAAGTATTGCCGTTTTGGTCTTTTTCAAAATACTGTTCGTTTTTCCTAAAAACTAGTTTTATATTTTCTTCCCAACGCTTAAACTTAAAAGGCCCAGTGCCAATAGGGTGAGAGCGAAATTCTGTACCATAATGCGACACAATTTCCTTAGGAACCACAGAGCAATATTTCATGGTAAGCAACCCGATGAACGCAGGAAAGGGCTGCTTTAAATTAATTTGAAAAATGGTATCGTTTAGTGCTTTATAATTTTCAACTTTATTTAGTACCCAGCTTCCCGGTGCTGCAAGTTTTTCATCTTTTAATCTATTTAAGCTATATGTAAAATCGCTAGCAATAACAGTTCTGGTAGAGTCTTTTCCAAATAACTTATGCTTGTGAAAATAAACATCGTTTCTTAGGTTGAATGTGTAAGTTAAGCCGTTGTTAGAAATTTTCCAGTCTTTTGCAATACATGGTAAAATATTAAGTTTATCATCCAGTTGTACTAAGCCATTAAAGAGTTGATTGCAAACCGAGTTATCTTGCAACGTTCTTGAAAATGCAGGGTCTAAAGTGTTAATATTCGCAAATTCGTTGTAGCGAAAAATCAAATGATCTTTATTTGAGTTGGTGTTTTTTCCACAGGAAAAAAAACAAAAAATAACACAACTAACTGATATATAAGTAATTGTTTGATGCCAGATGCGTTTTATCATATAAGTTATTAGTTGTAAATTTGCAGTCTTTTAAATGTAAAGGTAAATTTTAAAAAATTCTGAAACAAGCACAGAATAACAAAACAATAAATGAATAAAAAAGTCGCATTTTATACATTAGGTTGCAAGTTAAATTTTTCTGAAAGTTCTACAATTGCTAGGAGTTTTGTAAATGAAGGTTTTACTCGCGTAGATTTTTCTGAAAAAGCAGATATTTATGTTGTTAATACCTGCTCTGTAACCGAAAATGCAGATAAACGTTTTAAAACTATAGTAAAACAGGCGCAAAAATCTAATCCTGATGCTTTTGTCGCAGCGGTAGGGTGCTATGCGCAATTGAAACCACAAGAACTGGCAGATGTAAATGGTGTTGATTTGGTTTTAGGTGCTACTGAAAAGTTTAAGATTACCGATTACTTAAATGATTTATCTAAAAACGATTTTGGAGAAGTACACTCTTGCGAAATAGAGGAAGCAGATTTTTACGTTGGGTCTTATTCCATTGGCGATAGAACTCGTGCTTTTTTAAAGGTGCAAGATGGTTGCGATTACAAATGTACCTATTGTACTATTCCGCTAGCCCGAGGTATTTCTAGAAGCGATACTATGGCTAATGTTTTAAAAAATGCCCAACAAATTTCGAAACAAAATATAAAAGAAATTGTTCTAACAGGGGTAAATATAGGCGACTACGGTAAGGGCGAATTTGGTAACAAAAAGCACGAACACACGTTTTTAGATTTAGTTAAATCGTTAGATAAAGTTAAGGGCATAGAGCGATTAAGAATTTCTTCAATAGAGCCTAACTTGCTAAAGAACGAAACCATAGAGCTTGTTTCTAAATCTCGAGCATTTGTACCACATTTTCATGTGCCATTACAATCTGGAAGCAATACTATTCTTAAAAAAATGAAACGGCGCTACATGCGCGAGTTGTATGTTGATAGGGTTTCTAAGATAAAAGAAGTAATGCCACATGCATGCATTGGTGTAGATGTTATTGTTGGCTTTCCCGGTGAAACCGATGCTCATTTTCTAGAGACTTATAACTTTTTGAATTCATTGGATATTTCGTATTTACACGTATTTACATATTCGGAAAGAGACAATACAGAAGCAGCCAAAATGGATGGTATTGTTGCTAAAAACGTAAGAAGTAAGCGCAGTAAAATGTTACGTGGATTATCGGTTAAAAAGCGTCGTGCGTTTTACGAGAGCCAAATTGGAGCAAAAAGAACTGTATTGTTTGAAGGTGAAAATAAAGAGGGCTACATACATGGGTTTACCGATAATTACGTAAAGGTAAAAGCACCTTGGAACCCAGACTTGGTAAATACCTTGCACAAAGTAGAGTTAACAAAAATTGATGATGATGGTTTAGTAAGGTTTGATTTTTTATCACATACAGCTGAGAAAATTCGCGAATCTCAGAACTCATTTAAGTTGACGAGAGTTACATAAACATCTTTTGTGTTATAAAAAAAATCCGAAGCTAAATTTTAGTTCGGATTCCTTTATGTTTTTAATAACCAGCAACTAATAACCAGTAACCGATTATATCCTTACGCCAACAGGCAACATACGTTTGTACTTTCTATTACTTCTCACAAATTTCGCAATAGCAGGACACGTAGGCATTACGCTTAAGTTGCGTTCTTGAATAAGTTCGAAAACTGAAGCAATAAAATCTTTTTTAAAATCTTCGTTATTAATACCTTCTGGAATGATTAACTTGGTTAAGAATATTTTTCGTTCTTGGAGCGAGTATTCAATTTTTGCCAATTGGCCATCAATTTTTAGTTCAAATTGACGTAAAAAATCGTTGTCAATTAATTCAGCAGCTTCAACCATAGTATAATTATTATTTAATTTAAGGAGTAATGTTAAAAATAGTGCAGACTATTTTAGATAACTTTGCAAAAGTACGAAAAAAAATGATAGAATTAATCAATTTGACTGTTAAAACCTTATGAGTCAAGAGATAATACATGTGTATTTAATGCCAGGAATGGCTGCCAGTCCTTTAATTTTTGAGAACATAAAATTGCCAAAACCTCAATTTAAAATACACTATTTAGAATGGATGTTACCAAAAGAAAACGAATTGTTAAGCGATTATGCGTTTAGGATGTCTAAAAAAATAGAGCACAGTAATCCTGTGTTATTAGGCGTATCTTTTGGTGGTATATTGGTTCAGGAAATGTGTAAGTATTTGGATGTAAGTAAGTTAATAATTGTTTCTAGTGTAAAGTCTAAACAAGAATTACCGTTAAAAATGCAACTAGCAAAATCTACCGGAGCATACAAATTAGTACCAACACAATTGGCAAGTAAAATTGAAGTATTTGAGAAGTACGCTTTTGGTAAAACTATGGCTAAACGTTTAGAGCTTTATAAAAAATACTTATCTGTTAACGATAGTAAATATTTAAGTTGGGCAATAAAAGAAGTGTTGTGCTGGGAACAGCAAAACCCGCCTAAGGGTATTGTGCATATACATGGCGATAAAGACCCTGTATTTCCTATTAAATATATTACCGACTGTACTATAATAAAAGGCGGTACACACATTGCCATCATTAATAAGTATAAATGGTTCAACGAAAATTTACCTAAGATAATCTTAGATTAATACACTATATTTTTCTATTTTTAGAAAAACTTTTTAATGATGAAGACGATACAACGATTTTTGGCGCTTGTGGGATTATTAAGTTTATGCTTGCTATTTATTTATGCCCTCCAAGACGCCCCTACAGACGAAAATTTCGAAAAACAACTTATTAACGATTACAATGTTTATGCGTTGCAGGTTCCAGAAAATTTATCTTTTGCTGGAGAGCGCGTACCACTAGAAAACCCAGATATATTAGAGCGTATGGATAGGGAACTTTTGGTAAATACCTATTGGCAATCTAACGGTTTGTTAATGTTTAAACGCGCTCAAAAATATTTTCCAATTATAGAACCTATTTTAAAGAAAAATGGTGTACCAGACGACTTTAAATATTTAGCCGTTATAGAAAGTGGTTTAACCAATGCTGTGTCTCCTGCAGGGGCAAGAGGTGTTTGGCAGATTATGAAGGCTACAGGACGCGAAAATGGTTTGGAAGTTAATGATAATGTAGATGAACGGTATCATTTAGAAAAAGCTACAGAGGTAGCATGTAATTATTTGTTAAAAGCCAAAGAACAATTAGGGTCTTGGACGTTGGCCGCTGCTGCCTATAATGCGGGAAATGCAGGTGTTTCAAGACGTTTAAGAGAGCAAAACGTTACAGATTATTACGATTTATTACTTGGTGAAGAAACAGGGCGCTACTTGTTTAGAATTGTAGCGCTTAAAGAAATACTATCAAACCCTGATAAATATGGCTTTAATTTTAGAGAAAAAGATTTGTACTCTAACGTACCAACATTTAAGGTAGAAGTAGATACCGCAGTAACAGATTTTACAAAATTTGCTGAACAATTTGGTATTAATTACAAAATATTAAAACTTCACAACCCTTGGCTACGAGAGCCGCACTTAAATAATAAATCTAGAAAGCAATACTATATAGAAATTCCTAAAGAAGGATATTACAATTAAACTCCATGTTAGAGTATCTTAAAGATAACTACTGGATTATTTTACTAATTTTAAATTATGTTATAGCCATATCTGCGGTTATAACGGTAGTGCTTAAAAACATAAACCCAACCAAAACATTGTCTTACATCATTGTTTTGGTTTTTTTTCCTTTTTTTGGTTTGTTAGTGTATTACTTGTTTGGTCAAGAATATAGGAAAAACAAAATTTTTAGCCGTAAACATGTTTTAAATCAATCTATCATTAAATCTATTAACCAAGAGTTAGAATTTAATAAGAACCAAATACGAAAGATTGATGATTTTTTAGATCATAAATTAAAACTTGTTAAGTTGCTGTATAGTAACAAAAACTCCCCGCTTACACTATGCAACGAAGTTGATATTTTAAAAAATGGTAAAACAAAGTTTGAAGCGCTTTTAAGAGATTTAAATAATGCTAAAAACCATATTCATTTAGAATATTACATTATTAAAGACGATAAAATAGGTTCTAAGGTTTTAGATGCCCTCTGTAAAAAAGCAACACAAGGGCTTAAGGTAAGGTTAGCATACGATGATGTTGGGAGCGATTTATCGTCTAAAATGAAACAAAAGTTAAACAGTAGTGGTGTAGAACATTATCCCTTTATGCCCGTTTTATTTTCTAGTTTAACGGGTAAAATGAACTATAGAAACCACAGAAAAATAGCTGTTATAGATGGCGAAATAGCCTATGTAGGAGGAATTAATATTTCAGACACCTATGTTAACTATGATGATAACCATGTGTACTGGAGAGATACTCATTTACGGCTTGTTGGTGAGGCGGTAAAATCATTACAAATCGATTTTTTTACCACTTGGGAATTCGTTTCAAACCAAAAGATTAATATAGATGAACGTTATTTTCCAGAGGTTACCTGCAAAAACGAAGTTGCAGTTCAAATAGCGGCAAGTGGCCCAGATACAGATGCCCCTAACATAATGGAAGCCATGTTTATGGCCATAACCACGGCCGAAAATTATGTTTATATCACCACACCATATTTAGTGCCAAACGACCAAATGATTACAGCGCTTCAAGTAGCGGCAAAGAGTGGGGTAGATGTAAGAATATTAATTCCCAAACAATCAGATTCCTGGGTAGTAAAACATGCTACTAATTCGTATTTAGAACGTTTAATGGATGCCAACATTAAAGTATATCGTTATACAAAAGGTTTTGTACATGCCAAAACCATGGTTGTAGATGATATTTTTTCAACAGTAGGTACTTCAAATATGGACTATAGAAGCTTTAACATCAATTTTGAAGTAAATGCTTTTATCTATGATACTAAAACTAGTAAGATTTTAAAAAACTATTTTTTAGAAGATTTAGAATGTGCTGAAATAGTAGAACCAGAACGTTGGACAAATCGTCCCAAAATAGAAAAACTTAAGGAGTCTTATTGTAGGTTGTGGTCGCCTTTAATATAAATTATCTTCCTCTGCGCTTTTGAGACCTTAAAGAACCACCAGCACCAAAATGTTGGTTTGGGCCAACAGCTTGCTTCATATTTTGCTTCATCATTTTAATTTGCTCGGTAAGCATACCGTGTTTATCTAGCTTTTGGGCTTCGGTCAATAACTGTTGCGCTTCGCGTTTTCTACGTTTAGAAAAGGCTATTCCTGCTAGGTTTAACTTTGCCATAGCCAAATCGTGTTTCATAGACAGCCCTAGCGATATGGCTTTTTTAAAATGCTTTTCAGATTCATTCATGTTATCTTGCATAGTCATAATACCATGTAAGTAACTGTAGTATCCTTGTTGTTTTTTAACGAGTGCCGCTTCAGGGTTTTTAATTTTATCTAACCATTTTTTAGCACCATCAAAATCCTGTTTACGAAGTCTTAAAAAAGCTAAAAGAATAAATTCGTTTTTAAAATAAAGGAATACAAAAACACCAGCAAGTAAAATTAGTGAAATACCATTGCCAATATTTCCTTCTGTAAATTGGTATACTGCATATGCTATTATTCCTGCAGCTAAAATCAGCTTTATAATTTTATTAAACATCTAAATATTAGTTTTTAAGTTTTCCGAAGTAGGCTTCGGGGTTAACAACTGTACCTCTACTTTTTTTGAGGTAACAATTGTTGTTTTGTAATTATTGGGTGGCAAAAATAAAAAAAATCAATTTTTAGACCATAAAGCAGAACGTAATAAATACATTATGTTTTGCCAAAAAATAACACGTTTTACTGTTTTTCCGTTCCAAAATGCAAAGAAACTAAATTTTTCTCTTAACTTGTTTATATCTTTTGCCTTTAAATAAAAATTACATGTTTTTACCTAGTCTTGGTGCTTTTTTAGGGTTTGCATTATAAAATAAATGAAAAATTGACTCAAAAAAAAGTGCTTAAAGCCCTGAAATTTAAAGAATGTGTAAAGTTTAAATAGCTTCGTTAAAAAAAAGTTTAAAATAGGTTTGAGAAATAAAAAAGCTTTGTATATTTGCGCTCAGTTTTGGCGGAGGGTCAAAACCCAATTTTAGAAAAAGTACAATTCAGATTTTAAAGATATAAGACGATGAGTAAAAGAACGTTTCAGCCTTCTAAAAGAAAAAGAAGAAACAAGCACGGTTTTAGAGAAAGAATGGCTTCTGCTAATGGCAGAAAAGTGCTTGCAAGAAGAAGAGCAAAAGGAAGAAAAAGATTGTCTGTATCATCTGAAACTAGACATAAGAAATAATGATTAACAATTGTTGATATTTTAAAGGTGTTACTTAAGTGTAACGCCTTTTTTTATGTTTCGTAATTACTAATTTTACACACAAAATAAATTAAACTAGAATACTAAAAAAAATGCCGAAAAATCCTAAATTAAAATCTATCTTAATTATTGGTTCAGGTCCCATAATAATTGGGCAAGCATGTGAATTTGATTATTCAGGATCACAAGCACTTAGGTCTTTAAGAGAAGATGGAATTGAGACTATTTTAATTAATTCGAATCCTGCAACTATCATGACAGATCCTTCTATGGCAGATCATGTGTATTTGTTACCGCTTAACACAAAATCTATCGTGAAGATTTTAAAAGAGCATCCACAAATAGATGCCGTTTTACCTACAATGGGAGGACAAACGGCATTGAATTTAGCTATTGAAGCTGACGAAAAAGGGATTTGGAAAGATTTTGGAGTAGAACTTATAGGTGTAGATATAGACGCTATAAATATTACCGAAGATAGAGAGCAATTTAGAGAGTTAATGGGTAAAATTGGAGTGCCTATGGCGCCTCAAGCTACAGCCACATCGTTTTTAAAGGGTAAAGAAATAGCACAAGAATTTGGATTTCCGTTATGTATTCGCTCTTCTTTTACATTAGGTGGCGCGGGTGCAGCTATTGTTTACGACGAAAAAGATTTTGATAAACTGTTACGCCATGGGTTAGAGGTTTCTCCTATTCATGAAGTTATGATAGATAAGGCGCTTTTAGGTTGGAAAGAGTTTGAGCTAGAGTTACTTAGAGATGCCAATGATAATGTAGTAATTATCTGTTCTATTGAAAATATGGATCCAATGGGTATTCATACAGGAGACTCAATAACGGTTGCGCCAGCAATGACATTAAGCGATAGAACCTACCAAAAAATGCGCGATATGGCTATACATATGATGCGAAGTATTGGAGATTTTGCTGGAGGATGCAACGTGCAATTTGCAGTGAGTCCAGATGAGAAGGAAGACATTATTGCCATTGAAATTAATCCACGAGTATCACGTTCGTCTGCTTTAGCTAGTAAAGCAACAGGATATCCTATTGCAAAAATAGCGGCTAAATTAGCTTTAGGCTATCATTTAGATGAATTAAATAACCAAATTACTAAATCTACATCGGCGTTATTTGAGCCAACGCTAGATTATGTAATTGTAAAAATACCACGTTGGAATTTCGATAAATTTGAAGGATCTGATAGAACTTTAGGACTACAAATGAAAGCAGTTGGAGAGGTAATGGGTATTGGCCGTTCTTTCCAAGAAGCATTGCATAAAGCAACACAATCTCTTGAAATTAAGCGTAATGGTTTAGGTGCAGATGGTAAGGAAAACAAAAATTATGATCAGATTATTGAAAAATTAAGATTTGCCTCTTGGGATCGTGTATTTATTATTTATGATGCTATAAAAATGGGTATTCCTTTAAGTAGAATCCACGAAATCACTAAAATTGATATGTGGTTCTTAAAGCAATACGAAGAGTTGTACTTCTTGGAAAAAGAGATTTCAACTTTTAAAATTGATACTATTGATAAAGAATTATTGCTAGAAGCAAAACAAAAAGGCTACGGCGATAGGCAAATAGCCCACATGTTAGGATGCTTAGAAAGCGAGGTTTACAGCAAGCGTGAAGAATTGGGTATTAACCGTGTTTATAAACTGGTAGATACCTGTGCTGCAGAGTTTGAAGCTAAAACACCGTATTACTATTCTACGTTTGAAAGCGATATGGAAACTGCCGATGGCAAACGTTATGCCGATAACGAAAGCATAGTTACAGATAAAAAGAAAGTTATAGTTTTAGGTTCAGGTCCAAATAGAATTGGTCAAGGTATCGAGTTCGATTATTGTTGTGTTCACGGTGTTTATGCCGCTAAAGAGTGCGGGTACGAAACTATTATGATTAACTGTAACCCTGAAACAGTGTCAACAGATTTTGATACTGCAGATAAATTATATTTCGAACCCGTTTTTTGGGAACATATTTACGACATTATAAAGCATGAAAAACCCGAGGGCGTTATAGTACAGTTAGGAGGACAAACAGCCTTAAAGCTTGCCGAAAAACTGTCTCGCTACGGTGTTAAAATTATAGGAACTAGCTTTGAATCCTTAGATTTAGCCGAAGACAGAGGTAGCTTTTCAAAGCTGTTAAAAGAAAATAATATTCCTTATCCACAATTTGACACCGCCGAAACAGCTGATGAGGCATTAGCCGTGGCTAAAGAATTAGATTTTCCAATTTTGGTAAGGCCATCTTATGTACTAGGAGGCCAAGGGATGAAAATTGTAATTAATGAAAAGGAGCTGGAAGAACACGTTGTAAGTTTATTACACAGTATTCCAAATAATAAACTATTGCTAGACCACTATTTAGAAGGCGCCATAGAAGCTGAAGCAGATGCTATTTGCGATGGGGAAGAGGTGTATATTATAGGTATTATGGAACATATAGAGCCATGTGGAATTCACTCGGGCGATAGTAACTCTACCTTACCTCCGTTTAACCTAGGTGAGTTTGTTTTACAACAAATTAAAGACCACACCAAAAAGATTGCCTTAGCTCTAAATACTGTTGGGTTAATAAATATTCAATTTGCTGTAAAAGATGATGTGGTTTATATTATAGAAGCAAACCCAAGAGCATCTAGAACAGTACCATTTATAGCAAAAGCCTACGGCGAACCTTATGTAAACTATGCTACTAAGTTAATGTTAGGGGAAAAGAAAGTTAAAGATTTTAACTTTAACCCACAACTAGAAGGTTATGCAATTAAACAACCAGTGTTTTCGTTTAATAAATTTCCAAATGTAGATAAAACATTAGGGCCAGAAATGAAAAGTACGGGCGAAAGTATATTATTTATAGACAGTTTAAAGGATGATGCCTTTTACGATTTATATTCAAGACGTAAAATGTATCTGAGTAAATAAAATATGTGTAATTTAAAATGCCCCAAATTTGGGGCATTTTTTATAATTCTAATTTTGCATTTTGTTGTTTTATAACTTCTAAATGCTCCTCAATCTTAAATTCTGAAGCATTAAATCTTGTAGACCTGTGTCTTGCTTGTTCTTGCCTAACAATGCTTCTAGCAAAACGCCTCACGGCCTGTTCAGAATCTAGAATAATTCCAGGAACGCTTACATTATTGCCGTTTTCATCTTTGGCTACCATAGTGAAGTAAGAAGAGTTGCAGTGCTTAATTTTTCCAGTTTGTATGTTTTCAGATTCTACACGCAAACCAACAACCATAGAGGTTCTTCCTGTGTAATTAATAGAAGCCTTTAAGGTTACTAACTCGCCAACTTCTATAGGGTTTAAAAAATCTACACGGTTAACAGAAGCGGTTACGCAGTAATGTTGCGAATGTTTTGAGGCACAGGCAAATGCTATTTGGTCCATTAAGTTTAGAATATGGCCACCATGTATTTTTCCGCTAAAATTGGAGTGTGATGGCAGCATTAATTGTGTTATTGTTACTTGAGAATCTTTAGGATGTTTAAACATGTTTTATGTTAATAGAGTGTATGTTATACCTGTTAATATTGCAATTCCAAAACTAATTAAAGTACCTATTAAAATGTATTCTGTAAGCTGCCTGCTTTTCGATTCCTTTAAATCGCCAAATCTAAAAACCGACTTCGCCGTAATTAAAAAACCAACAGCTTCCCAGTGGTCTACAATAATAAAAATAAACACTAAAATACGTTCTAAAATACCAATATATTTTCCAGCATCCTTAAGCGACTGGCTGTTTTTAGTAAGTTCTGAAATATTCCACTTTAAAAAAATGGTTTTCATTATAATAGAAACGGGGATTGTTAAAAACAACAAGCAGGTTATTAGTACAAGTTGGTTTTCGGTAACCTTAAAATTAATAGCATTAACTGTATTTAATACAAAAAAATAGCATCCAAAAATTACAAGAATATGAAGCAGCTGATCAACAAAAAATAATCGTCGTTTTGTTTTCTTCTTTTGAAGTAAAAGTTTAGCGCCATCAATAATAAAATGAGAAAATCCAATAATTAAAATAATAGGCCAAAGCGACAAATCCCATAAAAGCAAAGCTGTAATGGCAATATGAATTAAAACATGAAAATAAAGTTTGGGGGATTTTAGTTTTTTCTTCTCTTTTTCTTTTACCCATTTTTGGGGTTGAAGAAAAAAATCACCAATAAGATGTGCCAGTAATAATTTAACTAAAATCATAATAAAGTAGTTATTTTTTGTTGGAACATACTATTTAATTCCCAAATAAGGTCTAGTTCAGCGCGTTTTTGGCGTTTGCTAATAGCATCTTGTTTGGTGCCTATTATGTCTGCTAGTTCTTGTTGTAGTGCATCGGGCTGTTCTATGCTTAATTTAACAATTTCTGCAGAACTAACTGTCCAACTATCCATAAACGTTAAGGCTAATTTTAGATAAAGGTTTAGTTCTTTATTTAATGTTTCGTTAGCTGTTTTTATACTTAAGTTAACCTTATTTTTTTTTAGAGATTCTAAGGTTTCTCCAGAAAAAATAAAGGCTTCACCGTTAGACTCACTTACTTTATTGCCTTCATAGGTTTTTTTGCCAATACCTATGGCTAGCCTAACATCTAAGCCGTTTACCATTTTAATACACGCTTTTAAGTAAATAGCATTAATAAAACTTTTAGAAATATCAGGTATTTCTATCTGAAAACTATCTCCACGGTAAATTTCCCATTTCGATGTGTCGGCATTAAGTGTTGATAATGCAGATTTTAAAGTATGCATCCAAAGTTCTGGGTTTTTTAAACTTCTAGATTTTATAATATCTCCCGTTACTATGCTAGTTATCATTACTATTCTTTTTTAAAGGTATAAATTAAAATATTCCTTAATTAAGGCATAAATTAAAATATTCCTTATTTAGGGAATGTTTAAATGTATTACGTTTTTATATGATAAACAAATATATTCTCTTTTTTGTAAGAAGATATTTAGTGCGGGTTATGGTAAAACTACTCGTCTTCCTCAGCACGTTTTATTATAGCTTCAGGCAAAGACTTTTTAGCTTTAGCACCCATTTTTTTGAGTTTTTCAACACTGGTAATAAGGTTTCCTCTACCATGAACTAGTTTATTCATGGCAGCTGAGTAATCGCTTTTGGCCGAATCTATTTTTTTACCTACACCTGTTAAATCGCTTACCAATCCTTCAAACTTATCATAAAGAGCTCCAGCTTGTCGTGCAATTTCTATGGCATTGCGTTGTTGTTTTTCGTTATTCCACATGGTATCAATAGTGCGCAATGTAGCAAGTAGGGTAGATGGTGTTACAATTACAATATTTTTTTCAAAGGCTTTGTTGTATATAGAATTGTCTTCATTAACTACAATAGCAAAAGCGGGTTCAATAGGTATAAACATTAATACAAAATCGGGCGATTCTATATCATATAAATCTTGATAATTCTTTGAGGAAAGTTGATCTACATGTTTTCTTATGGAATTAACGTGGGCTTTCAAAAATTGCGGTTTATCATCGTCATCTGCGTTTACCAAGCGCTCGTAATCGGTTAACGACACTTTGCTGTCGATAATCATCTTTTTTCCGTCTGGTAAGTGTAAAACCACATCGGGCATTACACGAGAGTTATCGTTGCGCGTAAAACTTTGTTGCACAAAATATTCGCGGTCTTTCTCTAACCCCGATTTTTCTAATACGCGTTCTAGTACCAATTCGCCCCAATTTCCTTGCATTTTACTATCACCCTTTAAGGCTCTAGTTAAATTAGTAGCTTCTTTTGTCATTTGCTGATTAAGGTCTTTTAAACCTAATAGCTGCTCTTTTAAGGCAGAATGCATACTTATACTTTCTTTTTGAGATGCTTCTACTTTTTTCTCAAAGCCTTGAATTTTTTCTTGAAGCGGACTTAAAATATTTTTGATGTTTTCCTTGTTCTGCTCTGTGAATTTGGTAGACTTTTCTTCTAGAATTTTATTGGCGAGAAGTTCAAAGTCCTTGCGCAATTGTTCTTGGCGTTCTTCAAGTTCCTTATCGCGTTTTAGGTTTTGTTCTTGTAGATTTTCAAATTCTGAATTTTTTCTGGCCAACTCGGTACTTAAAAATTCTTTTTCACGACGAATTTCTTCACGTTCAGCTTCAATTTTACTAAGGTTTTGCTTTAACTCATCAATAGTTAATTGCATTTGATTTTGACGTTCCTCCAGAGTACTTTGCTCGCTTTTATTCTTCAATTTTGAAAAATAATTGCCTAAGAAGAAACCAATTACCGCAAAAATAATAGCTGCAAGAATTATAATTAAATTGTCGTTCATTTTATAGAAAAGAAGTTTAATCAAATATAAATGATTTATTACCTCGCGCAAAGTCGTAAAGACGCAAAGTATCAACATTTGCTAAAAAGTATTATTTCATGGAGGTACACAGCGTACCGAAGAGATTCACATAGTAGTGAGCTGTTGACTATTGTTCTAAGTAACTCTGTGCAATCTCTGAGAGGCTCTGTGTGATAACTATTTCTTCACCCTAAAACTTCCTGTTTGCTCATCAAAAGCAATTAAATCTTTTGGAAATAAGTTTTCGAAAGTACCCTTTGTTATAAGGTTACAGGGCGCATCTGATACCACATCTGTATCGGTCATCACAATTAAATTATCGCACAATTGAATGGCCAGATTTATTTCATGTGAAGAAAATAGGATGGTTTTATTCGTTTCTTTCACCAATTTTTGCAATAGTTTTAAAATATAGGCCTTATGGTACATATCTAGATGTGTAGTGGGTTCGTCTAAAATAATTAAATCTGTATCCTGAGCCAAGGCGCGGGCAATCATTACGTTTTGTAATTGGCCATCACTTAATTCAAAACATTTTTTGTCTTTTAAATGATTAATATTCACTTGGGAAATTGCACGATTTGTAATCTCGATATCTTCTTTTGAAAGATTTCCAATCCAATTGGTATAAGGCTGCCTGCCCAGAGCAACAAGTTCAAAAACCGATAAATTTTTGGATGTTATGGGTTCAGTGAGTACTAAACTCATCACTTTTGCCAAGTCTAAAGCGGAGTATTTTTTAAGTGCTGTATCATTAATAAAAATCTCACCCTTAAGCGGATTTTGAACTTTAGTTAGGGTTCTTAAAAGTGTAGACTTACCTATGCCATTAGCGCCAATTAACCCTATAAGTTTGCCTTTGTTTAATTCTATATTAATGTTTGAAGCAACAAGCGTTTTTTCAGTTTTAGAATTGTATCCTATAGAAAGGTTTTCGGTTTTTAAAATGATATGTTTTTTATCTTCTGTCATTAAATTTTATTTACGCACTCATCTCATTTTCGGTTAAACATAAAAAGTTAAGGTGAGTTCTATAAAAACTGAAATTCCATTTACTAAATTTAAAACCATCAACTAAATTTGTAAGGTGTAGATTCTGTGATTTTGTTTTGGTTATTTTGAAATTTACGCTCATATTAAAATACCATTTTTCTTTTTCTAACCAATAACCAAATTACTACGGGAGCACCAACTAACGATGTTATGGCGTTAATTGGTAGCGTATAATCACTATTTGGTAATTGCGAAATGCTGTCGCAAATTAACATAACAATAGCACCAAATAAAAAAACTGCGGGTAATAATACTTTATGGTTAGATGTATTGAACACTTGCCTTGTAATGTGTGGAATTGCTAAACCTATAAATGCAATTGGCCCTGTAAAAGCAGTTATGGCGCCTGCCAATAAACTCGTTGCAATAATAATTACAAAGCGACTTTTTTTAATGTTTAGGCCTAAACTCTTTGCGTAGTTTTCACCTAAAAGTAAAGTGTTTAAAGATTTTATTGAGCATGTAGCTAGTAAAATACCAACTAAATAAATAATTAACAATATGGTAAGGTCTTTCCAGTTTAAATTGCCTAAACTTCCAAAGCCCCAGAAAATATATTGTTGTAATTGTTCAGCAGATCCAAAATAAGACAATACACTTACTATGGCAGCTGTAATACTAGCAAACATTAATCCAATAATTAAAATAGCCATAGTATCCCTTACTTTTAACGACACAGCTAAAACCGCCAGCAGTACAAAAAAACTACCTAAACTGGCAGCAACTACTACGCCCCATTTTGAAATAAAAAGCGATGCTAAAACACCACTAAAAATACCCGATCCTAAAATAACCAAAGCAACACCCAAACTGGCGCCCGAGCTAATGCCCAAAACAAAAGGGCCCGCTAGCGGGTTTCTAAATAAGGTTTGCATCAGTAATCCAGAGATGCCCAAACCAGACCCCACAATAATAGCGGTTAAGGCTTTTGGTAGGCGGTAATTTTGAATGATATGTTGCCAGGTATCGTGTTCGGTTGTGCTACCAATAAGGCTGTTTAGTATGTCTTTTAGAGGAATAGGTACAGATCCTAAACTAATGTTTACAAAAAAGCACACTAATAAAATACCAATAAGGATGGTGAATGATATACGATATGTGTTTGTATTAGGCAATTATGGTAAAGGTTTAAAAAAGTAGGGTGTATAATTCTTTAGTAATTCGGGGTGACAAATTTTTATAATATCCTTTAGTGCCAAATCTGGTCTTGTCATGCCAAGTTCAAAGTACAGTACACCACCAGAGGCGCCTTTTGTGTTGCTTATGGTATAAATATTTTTATGCTTAAAAGCATTAAACATTGTATGGTTTTCGTTTGCATTTTTAAGAGTTGCATAACTTGAGTAGTTTGATGGGTTTAACCAAATATCAGCATTTTTAGCCTTTATAAAAACCGATTCAAAATTTAATTTTAAACTCCCAGAACCCTCAGTTTCACTCCAAAGATAATTAACGTTGGCATCTTTTAAAAGTTGCGCTTCTGTACTGGTGCCATTTGGTAAGTACCAAATGTCGTTATGCATTGCTCCACTTAAAACTGTTGGTTTTTGGGTTGTGTTTCGAGCCAGTTTTTTGGCTTCAGTATAATTTTTTTCAATATGGCTAAAAATAGAATCTGCTTTATCTGCCTTATTGTACAAATGGCCAAAAAGTTTTATCCATTCTGCTTTTGCCAAGGGCGAGCTTTCTACCCAATCACCATTAAATACAACGGGTATTCCAGACTTTTTTATGGTTTCTAGAGAGCGGTTGCCACCATCAATTCCAAAACCAACCACTACATCTGGATTTAATTCAAGCAAAACTTCGGTGTTCAATACTTCATTCTTGCCTAAATCCCTAATGCTTCCATTGTTAATTTGTGCTCTAACAGATTTAGATGAAATGTAATTGGTACCAGGAAAGCCCACCAAGGTTGTTTCAACATTTAAAAGTTCTAAAGCTGGAATATGTGTTGTGGATGTTACCACAATTTTTTTAATGGGAGTAACAATAATGCCATCGTAAGCATCTTTTAAAAAAGTAGTTTTTGCTGCGTGTTTTTTATCAATTAGTACGTATTTATAGCTTTGCTTTGCTTCAGGCCAAGGTGTTTTTATTTCTAGAATTTTATAATTATTTAGAGTAAAAATTTCAAAACCTTTAGCGTGCTTCAAATCAATTTTTTTAGCATTAACAGGTATAATGTTTTTTGGGTCTTTTTTTTCCTTACAAGAAAACAGACACATTAAAAATGCAAAAAAAAGAAATGTATACTTCATAAAAACAACCTGATATTTATCAGTTTTAAATTGACTTATGATGTTTATTTTTGAAAAAAATAAAACCATGCGAGACGGTTCAAATTTAACAATATATATAGTAGCTGGAGTTATAATAGCTCATTTTCTTGTTGGGTTTATTTATCTTATTTACAAACTAAATAAGAAAAAGTAGTTTTTAAAGGCTTATAGTCTTTTAAAAAATTACATTTGCAACGAAATTTGGTTTCCGCTGCGGCGGAATTAAAAGGGAATCTGGTGAGAAACCAGAACTGTTCCCGCAACTGTAAGCTATAAAGCTTCATGTTAACTTCAATGTCACTGTCATTTAGATGGGAAGACCAACATGAAGACGCAAGTCAGGAGACCTGCCATTTTCAAAACAAATAAGTTAAACTTTCGGGATAAAAGTTTGCGTATGCTAATCCATGCGGTTCTCGAGTAATTATTCATTTAAATGAAAAAAACACATGTTTTTGGTGTCCTATATTTAGGATTATCAATGGTTGGTTTTGCACAAGAAAAACAAGCAGATTCAACAAAAGTACAGCAACTTGATGAAGTTGTAATTTCAGATTCACGATTCGAATTAAAACGTGAAAATTCTGGTAAAACAGTGATTAAAATTTCACAACAGGAAATTGAGCGAAACCAAGGTAGAACGCTTACAGATGTAATTAATACCAAAAGTGGTATTGAAGTTAATGGCAGCAGAAGTGTTGCAGGACAAAACATATCTAGTTTTGTGCGCGGTGGTAACAACAGGCAAGTTTTAGTACTTGTAGATGGTGTACAAATTAACGATCCGTCCCTAGTAAATAACGAGTTTGACTTACGATTAATGGATTTAAACACTATAGCATCTATAGAAATTGTAAAAGGAGCTGCAAGTACGCTTTATGGAAATGCAGCTGCTACGGCTGTTATAAACATTACAACAAAAAAAGCCTCCAGAGATGAAATTTCAGGGAGTTTTTTAACTGTGGTGGGTACAAATCAAACCCAAGACGATTTAAACTATAATGGTGCAAGTTTTACTAATAATGTTTCAATAAATGGTACTTTAAACAAGTTTACATATTTAGCTAGTTTTGGGAATAGATTTGTAGATGGTTTATCTGCTGCAAAAGCAGAAAATGCCGAAAACGACCCTTTGTCTAGATATAATACCAATTTGAAGTTAGGATATGAGTTTTCAAATAATTTTGAGATCACTGCCTATGCTAGTTTAGATAAATTTAAAACAGATATTGATGGATTTCCACCACCAACATTCGCTTTTGCTGATACTGATGATGCATACATTTCACAGCAAAAACGTGTAGGTATTTCTCCAAAATATATTTATAGGAACGGAAGTTTGCAAGTAAACGCTGCTTATACTAAAATTAATAGGGAAACTATTTCTGCATTTGGTGCTACAAACGAAGCCGATAGTTATGTGGTTGATGCTTTTAATAAATATAATTTTAATGATGAATTTTATACCATTGTTGGTTTAAATTACGGTGATTATAACAGTGTATTTGCCCAGGATGAAAGTTTTACAAATACCGATCCTTACTTGAATGTGGTTTATGTTTCAGATTTTGGTTTAAACCTTAATGCGGGCGGTAGGTTAAATAACCATAGCGAATACGGGTCTCATTTTGTATACAGTTTAAACCCGTCTTATACTATTTCTGTTGGTGAAGGTTACACCAAAGTTTTTGGCTCTTACGCCACATCTTTTATTGCACCAAATTTATCTCAATTGTTTGGTTTTTTTGGAGCCAATCCAGATTTAGAGCCAGAGGAAAACGTAACTGTTGAGGGAGGACTTGAGTATAATACAAAAAACGGATTTAGAATAAATGGCGTGTATTTTAATAGAAATGAGGAAAACACCATTATTTATACTACAGCTTATGAAAACGCAACAACTGATGCTACTGTGCATGGTTTTGAAATTGAAGCACAAATTGATGTGATAAAAAACCTATCAATAGCTGCTAATTATACATTTACCGAAGTTAAAGATGGCGAACGCTTAAGAATACCCAAGCACAAGGCCAATGCTAGTTTGGGTTACAATATTTGTAAAAACACTTTTGCATCATTAAATTATCAATTTGTAGGGAGTAGAACAGATACTAATTTTTCAACATTTACAAATGAAGATTTAAAAGCTTTTTCTTTAGTCGATTTGTATTTTAGCCATAAACTCATTAAAAACAAACTGAAGCTTTTTGTTGATGTTACCAATGTGTTTAATGAAGATTATTTTGAAATTTTGGGTTACACTACTAGAGGTAGAAATGTGAGTTTAGGGTTGAATTTAAATTTATAAATTAATTACTGTTTGTTCTAGCACAATCGGGAACTATTGCGGTATTTGGACTGCGCTCGATACGACAACTTACATATTTTATCAAACCTGTCTACGTTTTTAAAACCTAGACAGGTTTTTTATTTGGGAAGTAAATCGCAATACCAAACGCCATATCTATCAGGGGCACAAACAGAATCATCAGTTTTTGGAGTATCGTACTCCCGATATACTTTTTCTCCAATAGTAAAATCAATCGGGTTTTTAAAAATGGGGCCATCAAAACAAAAGGTATGAAATTCACCATGTTCCCCGCAAGGATCTACATTTTTAGGTAAATTGTTTATAAAGTCCTTATCGATAATAGTTCCCACAAAATGGTCGTTAAAATATTTTGAATTGGCGCAAACAATTATGGTTTTAAAACCTAAATCGAGAAACTCATTCAATAATTCCTTTGTGTTTCTTTTCCACAATGGATAAACCGAAGTTACATTTACTTCTGCTAACTGTTTGTCTCTGTAATCTCGTAAATCTTCCAAAAAAATATCGCCAAATGCTGAATGTGTGAAACCGTCATTTTTTAATCTTGAAACCGTTTCATTCATTTTTTGCTCATATACTTCCATACTTGGCATTTCCGGAAGCTCAATTAAACTTGCAGGAATATCGATTGCATTGGTTTGTGCAAGCAATAATTCCTTCCTTAAACCATGCATGGACACACGATTGTAATGCGAATTTACAGTTGTAATTAATTCATCTACAGAAAAGTGCTCATCTTTTAATAGATGATACAATGCTAAAGCAGAATCTTTCCCAGAGCTCCAGTTAAAATAGGTTTTGTTTTTTTTCAAAGTTGTTTTAATCTGCAATCATACCGCCTTTTTCAAATGGAAGGAAATCGAAACTATCCATAGTTTTGTTGGTGATTAATTGCGGCTGTTCTTTAACAATATTTCTTTTAGTTGTGGAGTTTTCTATATCCGCCAATGCAAGAGCCAGCATAGGTTCGTTTTCATCGCCTAAAACACCAAGATTTAGAGGTCTTTCTTCGTATTCAAAACCAATTGATGGCGGTAATCCTGTTCCAGGTACTGCCTCTAAATTCTTATTAATACCATTAGCTATTAAAGGTTGTATAGCATATGTATGTGCAGGATTGGCACCTTGTCTGCCAAAGTCTGCAGAATCATAAAATACTCTTGAGGCTTGTGTTTTTCCTGTGGTATTAATGCCTATTTGCACAACCTCTATGTAAGGTTTAAGGCCATTAATAAGACCTTCACTTGCAGAAGCAGACCTATCAGTTGTCAACACATATATTTTACTTAAGTTTAAGCTATTAATTGCACTACCATTAATATTGCTTGTAAATAGATAATCGAAATTTAGTTCTTGTAAATTTTCATTGTACACCAACTTTTCAAATACTTGTCCGGTAAATTGGCCTGTAATCATACTAGCAAGAAACGTAGTTGTGGTAACAGAACCTCCCGGATTATATCTTAAATCAAGAACTAAATGTTGAACATTACTTGATTTAAAATTGGCAAACACATTATTTAAACTGTTTTCTGAACCTGCTGTGAATCCGTTGTACATTACATAGCCTACATTTTCTCCTCCTACTTGAAATGTCTCGCTGATGTGAATAGGGTTTTCAGTAAATTGAAACTTTTCTAACACTATGTTTGTACCGTTGGGCTCAATACTATCGTCTGAAGTTTCAGTTGTACCCTTATCATTATAAGTTCCTAGATTAATGGTGTAAACATCTTGATTTAAAAGGCTTCCTGCATTAGTTCTAGTTATTGTTGTGCCATCAACTTGGGTAAATAAATTGCCTCTCTTTACACCTTTAATGTCTGCTTCACTACCATTAAGCACTAATCTAACAACTCCAACAAGCTCAGTATCACTATTAGGTGCTGCATATAGTGCGAATTCCATACCATTAGTTTTAAAAATACCTTGCAACCGTTGTTCTAGTGTAATGTAATCGTCAACTATTATGCTAAACCTATCAACAGTTTCTCTTTGGTATATTAAACTTTCAAATAATGCCTCTGGCGAAGAAAAGCCATTCAAATATTCTGAATATTCAGCATTACTTCCAAATCTGTCGTCTGCTAAATTAGGTATTTCGCTTTTGTAGAGATAAACCAGATTCATAGCTTTCCATACAAAATCATTGATACTGCTGGATTGTACCAGATTATCGTCTCTATCTTCAAAACAGCTTGTTAAAACTAGGGCAGCAAGAAGTACTACTAGGGCTTTTATTCTTTTCATTTTCCGCAATTTTATATAAGTAGTCTATTAAACCCTAAATTTACTTACATTATTGTATAATAAAAAATTAATCGATGAATTGTGGGTTGGAAGCATTAAGCATGAAGCATGAAGCACGAAGAGACATTTGCTGGCAGTTTAAGAGTTAATTTGGCAGATTGGACCGCGTTAGGGATAGAAGTGGCATCCTTTTTTGAGGTACGATAAAAAGATATAACGGATAGCCCGACCCCGCCAATAGCGGGGTAACGCCCTAATTTTAAAATTTTTGATTTTTTGATGTAACAAAATAAATAGTGGGTCGTCGTAATTACAAATAGCACAAACTATGTTATTTTAACCAAACATTAACCAAAACCAAAATGACTCAAAACGAGTTTTTAAATATTGTAATGCCTTTTAAGGATAAAGTGTTTCGTTTAGCAAAACGATTGCTTGTATCTACCGAAGAAGCTGAAGATGCCACGCAAGAAGTGTTACTGAAGCTTTGGCGGAACAAAGGTAAAATTGGTGAATATAAAAATGTTGAGGCTTTTTCTATGACGATGACTAAGAATTTTTGTTTCGATAAGCTAAAATCGAAACAGGCACAAAACTTAAAAATTGTACATAGTAATTATGAAGAGAAAAATACACCGCTACAAAAACAGGTTGAGTTAAACGATAGCGTAAGTTGGGTTGAGCGCATAATACAAGAGTTGCCAGAACAACAACGCATGATAATTCAACTAAGAGATATAGAAGAATATGATTTCGATGAGATTTCTAAGATGCTGAGCATGAATAATACGGCAGTAAGAGTAGCCTTATCGAGAGCAAGAAAAACAATAAGAGAACGATTAACTAATACACATAATTATGGTATTAAATAATATAGAAAAATTACTTGAAAAGTACGAAAACGGAGAGACAAGCCTAAAGGAAGAGCAAGTGTTAAAACACTATTTTACTAAGGACAACGTTGCACCTCACCTTGAACACTACAAACCTATGTTTACGTATTTTTTGGGAAACCAACAGGAACAGTTTACTAAAGACCTACCATTAAAAACTAAAAGAACGTTTAATTACAAGTGGTTATCGGTTGCAGCAGTTGCAGTTATCATGTTGGGAGTTTACTTTACGCCAATTACAGATACTAATACATGTAAAGAGAATGTAGTGGGTACGTTTTGTGAACCAGAAGAAGCTTTTAACGAAGTATCAAAACAATTAGCCATGATTTCAAATCATTTTAATAAAGGTACATCTACCGTAAATTACCTAAACGAGGTAAATAAAGGTACGGCAACCCTAAATTATTTGAATGAGATTGAAAATTCAACAGGCATAATTTTTAAAACAAATGAATATTAAAAAAAGAATAAACACCTTAAAAACAAGTAAGATGAAGCATAAATTAATAGTAGTTATAATGGCAATTATGTTGTTGCCTTTAACAGGAATGGCACAAAAAAGCGTATTTGATAAATACAGCGACGACCCTAACGTAACCTATGTAAACATTAAACCTAAAATGTTTCAGATGATTTCTAAAATAGGTATTGATGTTGACGATCCTGAAGCTAAAGCCTATATGGATATGGTAAAAAGCATTACCAGTTTTAGAACCTTAGTTACAGATAATTTAGCTATTTCGGCAGATATTGCTAAATGGGTAAAATCGCGCTCTAGTAAATTAGAGGAGCTTATGGAAGTAAAAGATGATGGTACCGAAGTAAAATTTTATGTAATGGAAGGTAAAGATGCAGACCACGTAAAAGAGTTACTAATTTTTGTAACGGGTATAGATAAGAAAATGGATGAGAAAGTAGAGATTAATGGTAAGGAACGTAAGATTGAAACTGTTGTAGTGTCTATGACAGGCGATATAGACTTAAACGAAATCTCTAAATTAACACAAAGAATGAATATTCCTGGTGGAGATCATTTGGAGAAAAAGAAATCATAAGTATTATTAAAATTCATCAATCAATTCATCATCAATCATGAAGCGAACAGTTAAAATTTTAGGTATCACTGCTTTTTTAAGTTTAATTTTGGTAAGTTGTAATAGCGAACCAAGTTTGCAGCGGTATTTTGTAGATCATCAGGAAATGCCCAATTTTATATCGCAAGATATACCCGTATCTATGGTGAAACTAGATAAAACAAATTTTACTGAAGCGCAGCATGAGGCTTTTAATTCTGTAAGAAGACTAAATTTTTTAGGATTTAATATAAATGAAACTAATACAGCTATTTATACTGTTGAATTAGAGAAGGTAAAAACTATTTTAAAACAAGGTAAGTACCAAGATTTAATGGAGTTTAGTGATAAAGGCAGAAAAATTTTGGTAAAGTATATTGGAGATGATGACGAAGCCGATGAAGTAGTGGTGTTTGGGAGTGCCAACGATATGGGGTTTGCAGTAGTTAGAATTTTGGGAGACGATATGAGTCCTGAAAAAATGGTGGCCTTGGCCCAAGCGCTTAATAATGCCAATTTAGACGAATCTCAAATGCAAGATATGTTGAATTTTTTTAAATAGTGAACACTAAAATAGGATTACAAATAAAAACTCCGATACATTCTGTGTCGGAGTTTTTTGTTATGTTTATGTTTAAGCTTTAGCGGTTATCTTAATGTTTAATCTTGTTTATGTTTGTAATTTGTATAAAGTAGATTTAATACTACAGCAAAAAACATAAGAGTTAACACGGTTAGTACAATAAAGTTATCTAATATATCCAATATACCGAATATAAAAATACCTGCTGTTATAAAACCAGTTAGTGCTAAAGATTGTTTGCTGCTTAACATGTTTATAAATTAAATACCAGTATAGTTAGCTGGTGTAATTTGTTTTAATTCGTCTTTAATTTTGTTTGAAACCTCTAAAGTATCAATAAAATTCGAAATAGAATTCTGATTTATTTTTTCGTTAGTTCTCGTTAGCCCCTTTAACGCTTCATATGGATTGGGATAACCTTCTCTTCTTAATATTGTTTGAATGGCTTCAGCCACAACAGCCCAATTGTTTTCTAAATCTTCGGCAAATTTGGGGGTATTTAATAATAATTTGTTCAACCCTTTTAAAGTAGATTTAAAACCTATTAAAGTATGCCCAAATGGTACACCAACATTTCTTAAAACAGTACTATCGGTTAAATCGCGTTGCAATCTAGAGATGGGTAATTTTGCTGAAAGATGCTCGAAAATAGCATTGGCAATACCTAAATTTCCTTCAGAATTTTCAAAATCTATTGGGTTTACCTTATGTGGCATTGCAGAACTACCAACTTCACCTTTTTTAATCTTTTGTTTAAAATAATCCATCGAAACATAAGTCCAAACATCTCTATCCAAATCAATAAGAATTGTATTAATGCGTTTTAGGGCATCAAACAACGCCGCCATATGGTCGTAATGCTCTATTTGCGTTGTTGGGAACGAATGTTGTAGCCCCAATTTGTCTTGTACAAATGTGTCGCCAAAAGCTTTCCAGTCTATATTTGGGTAAGCTACATGGTGTGCATTAAAATTCCCTGTGGCACCACCAAACTTAGCGGCACTTGGTATATCGTTTAATAAGTTGAATTGCTCTTCTAATCGCACAACAAATACATTAATTTCTTTTCCTAAACGTGTAGGAGATGCAGGTTGCCCGTGTGTTCTTGCCAACATAGAAACATCGGCCCAGTCTTTTACAAGCGCTTTCAGTTTATTTAAAACATTAAAATATTCAGGAACGTAAACATCGTTCATGGCTTCCTTAATGCTTAAAGGAATTGCTGTATTGTTGATGTCTTGCGATGTTAATCCAAAATGGATAAATTCTTTAAATTCTGATAATCCTAAAGCGTCAAACTTTTCTTTTATAAAGTATTCTACAGCTTTCACATCATGATTGGTAACACTTTCAATATCTTTTATGGCCTTGGCATCATTAGAAGAAAACGACTTGTATATATCTTTTAAATCATCAAAAACAGAGTGGTCTACATGTTCTAGTTGTGGTAACGGAATTTCACAAAGTGCAATAAAATATTCTATTTCAACTAAAACACGATATTTTATTAAGGCTTCTTCTGAAAAATAGGCGCCTAATGCGTCAATTTTATTTCTGTAGCGACCATCAATTGGTGAAATGGCGTTGAGTGGAGATAATGACATTTTTGTTTGATTTTTTAAAAGAGCCAAAGATACGTTTTTGATTTGCGATTTGCGATATTCGATTTACGAATTTTTAGAATTTAAAGGTTTTTCTAAGCCTTTTTAATCTTTTTTAAAATATGTCTAGCCCTTGCTTTAAAAGCAGCGCTCTGTAAATGGAAATCGCGTTCTAAAATTAAAGCTAGTTCTGGGTGTATCCAATCGTACTCTTTTCCAAATAAGTATAAGGTGTTCATCGCATAAGCTTTAGGAGCTACTTTTTCATCGTTTATCATATAATCGAAACACGTTTCAATAATACGTTCCTTATAAATAGGTTTGAGTTCTTGTTTTACGTTATTCCTATCTTTTGAAGTGTACGCGATAGTTAAAAGTTCGCAAATTTTAGCAACAGGTCTTACTGCGGAATCTAAATGGACCGAATTCATTTTTTCGGTAAATTCATCTAAATACGGAAGTATTAATGTTATGTTTTTACTGCACATAAATTCCAAAACCCAAGCAGCTCTAGGCGAAATTTTATCATTAACCATAAAGAGAATAGCCATCAATTTAGAAATCAATTCAGGATTGTCTATTACTAAATTGGCATAATACAAGCGTTTTTCGCGCGAGTGGTTTACAAAATTTAATTCTTTATAAAGTTCTGCTGTAGTCAAAAAGGTTTTCTTATTTTTAAATTCTTAAAATTACTTGTATGAAAATAGTAAAAAAAATAGGTTTAGCCCTTCTTGTTGTATTTGTAATTGCACAATTTTTTGGACCTGAAAAAAACTTAGGCGATATAGCTTCGGTTGCTGCCTTTGAAGCTGAGACTAATCCGCCAGAAGATGTAAAAGCTATTTTAGAAACAACATGCTACGACTGCCATAGCGATGTTACACGTTACCCATGGTACGATAAAATTACGCCAGTAAATTATTGGTTGGCAAGCCATATAAAAGATGGAAAAAAACATTTTAATGTATCTAAATGGGAAGGCAATTCTATAAAACGTAAAGACCATAAGTTTGAAGAATTAATAGAAGAAGTTGAAGAAGGCGAAATGCCATTAAATTCTTATACTTGGACGCATGGTGATGCCAAATTAACCCAAGCGCAAATTGATGCTGTTGTAAATTGGGCAAAAAATGTACGTCTTAAATACGGTTTACAGCCTAAACCTGAATAGAATAAGCCTCAACCTATACTTCCCAAAGGGAAAGCGAACGTAAAAATGCTGTGATGCGTTAAATTCGTGAAATGCTTTAAAAAATGATTGTACCGTTACATGCATGAATTCGTGGCAAACAAAAAACTTTTAGTTATAGGTTATGTGTGGCCAGAACCAAAAAGTTCTGCTGCTGGAAGTCGAATGTTGCAGCTAATTGATGTTTTTCTTTCTGAAAATTACGATGTTACTTTCGCTAGCCCTTGTGCAAAAACTGATAATGCTTTCCATTTAAACACAATTGGTGTTTCTCAACAAACTATTGCACTTAATAATTCGAGTTTTGATGCTTTTATAAAAACCTTAAATCCAAGTGTTGTGATATTTGATCGTTTTATGATGGAAGAGCAATTTGGGTGGCGCGTTGCAGAACAATGCCCAAAAGCGGTACGAATTTTAGACACTGAAGATTTACATTTTTTACGTAAAGGCAGACAACAGGCTTTTAAGGTTGGTAAATCTTTTAACAAAACCCATTTGTTTAGTGATATAGCAAAACGTGAAATTGCGAGTATTTATAGATGCGATTTAAGTTTGATAATTTCTAAAGCAGAAATGGAAATTTTAGCGAATACTTTTAAAGTAGATAAATCGTTATTATTGTATTTACCTTTTATGATTGATGACATATTGGAAATAGATTTTGCTAAGTTCCCAAAGTTTAAAGAGCGTAACCATTTTGTAACTATTGGTAATTTTCTACATGAGCCAAATTATAATGCAGTTTTATATTTAAAGGAAACCATTTGGCCTTTAATAAGAAAACAATTACCCAAAGCAGAATTGCATGTGTATGGAGCCTACGTTTCGGAAAAAGTAAACCAACTGCATAATGTAAAACAAGGTTTTTTAATAAAAGGGTTTGCTGATGATGTTAACGAAGTTATGCAAAAGGCAAAAGTATGTTTGGCACCTATTAGATTTGGCGCTGGACTAAAAGGTAAATTAGTCGATGCTATGCAAAATGGTACACCTGTAGTTACCACTTCAATTGGGGCTGAAGGAATGGAAGAATTAATTAAAACCTGTGGATGTATTGCTGATACGCCAGAGGATTTTACAGGAAAAGCAGTTAATATCTATAAGAATAAGTTGCTCTGGGACGAAAAGTCAGCAGGCACATTTCCTGTTTTAAATCAATTTTTTAATAAAAATAAATACCGTAAGGTTTTGGTTGAAGCAATTCAGAACACGCTAAATCACCTCAACGAAAAAAGGCAAAACAATTTTGTTGGACAAATGCTGATGCATCATTCGCTTCAAAGTACAAAGTATTTGAGTAAGTGGATTGAAGAGAAAAATAGTTGATTTACAATAAGTTTATTTATTTTTTAAAATTGGGTTATTAAAAATGTAAAGCATGCTTGTTGTTTTAGAAAACCAGTGAGTGATGTTTTTATGCTTTCTGGGGCATTTGCGACTCCATTTCAAAAGAGATAGTAATTACATAAACAAAATGCTATATACAGGTAATGTAAAAGTAACTAATAGCGCTACCTTTTAAGGAAAGAGAACTAAGCAATTAGGTGTTATGTTAAATGAAGCTGTAATTATAGTTAAATAACTTCTAAAGTTAGTCATCTAACAAATAGGATAAATAGCTAATTTAATAAGTTGTTAGCGTATTTATCCTTAACTTTATTAACTGATTACTTAACCTGTTATGTAGTGAATGCTTTGAATAAGTTTTTAGTCATATTTCTTGTTTTTGGTGCCTTGGGAGGTTGGTCCCAAAATATACCTCCAAACTTGGTTGCCACAGGCGATCAAAGTTATTGCCCAGGCACTCAAATAAATATCGTTACAAGTTTTACTATCATAGACCCCGATGATACGCAAATTGATGCATTTTTTATTCAAATATCTACAGGATATACTTCGGGAGAAGATGTGTTATTGCTAACGGGCACGCATCCAAATATCACATCTAATTGGAATGTAACTCAAGGTAAGTTAAGCTTAAGAGGGGTTGGCGGCACACCAATGAATTATGTAGATTTGATAGCTGCTGTAAACGATGTGGTTTTTCAAGGTACTTTGAATACAAATTCAGGTGAAAAATTATTTTCTTTCACTATAGGAAGTGCCAACTATTTACCTTCAACGGGGCATTATTATGAGTATGTTCCAGATTTAGGAATTACTTGGACAAACGCAAGAGCAGCTGCCGATGCCAGAACATATTTTGGATTAAAGGGGTATTTGGCAACAATTACCTCGGTTGAAGAAGCACAGCTTTCTGGCGAGCAAGCAGCAGGAGCAGGTTGGATAGGAGGTAGCGACGAACAAACCGAGGGTGTTTGGAGATGGATGACTGGGCCAGAGGCTGGCACTGTTTTTTGGAATGGTTTGGCAAATGGTACAACACCTAATTTTGCTAATTGGAATACAGGTGAACCCAATCAGTTTGGTAATGAAGATTATGCACATATAACCGCTCCTGGCATTGGTATAAATGGATCATGGAACGATTTATCAAATACAGGAGATTCCAGTGGACCATATCAACCTAAAGGTTATATTGTAGAATATGGCGGCACACCTGGCGACCCTGTAGTAGACATTTCTGCAAGCACAAGAATATATATATCAGAAATCACCAGTATAATTACTCCCGCTGCTATTTGTGGTTCAGGAAGTGTATTACTTCAGGCCACAGCCTCTAGTGGCGATGTGGCTTGGTTTGATAGCCCCACAGCTACAACACCTGTTTTTGTAGGAGATATGTTTAATACACCTGTGCTAAATACAACCACAACGTATTACGCTATGGCTTCGGTAAACGGTTGTTATACTGGCGAACGTTTACAAGTAACCGCCACGGTTAATACTATTCCTATTATAGAAAGTATTGCAGAAAGTACAATTTGTAGCAATAGTGCAGCTACCATAAGCGCTACAGCATCTATTGGTTCTATAAATTGGTATAATGTTCCCATTGGTGGCGTTCCTTTAGCAACAGGTTCATCTTTTACTACGCCTGTGTTAAATAATACAACTACTTATTTTGTAGAGGCCACAAATAACGGATGCGTAACTTCAGTAAGAACACCCGTAACCGTAACAGTTATAAATACACCACCTCCAACTGGAAATGCGGTGCAAGAGTTTTGTGATGTAGATGAGCCTACATTGGCTGATATTGTGGTTGCCGGAACAAACATTACTTGGTACGATAGTAGTTTGGGAGGCAATGCTCTTGATATTTCTACACCATTGGTGAATAATACCACTTATTATGCTACGCAAACCATATCAGAATGTGAAAGTACTAACAGGCTATCAGTAGCAGTTTTAGTTTACGACACAGTCGCAATATTATTACCTAATGAAATAGCTCCGCTAGAAACTTGCGATTCCATGGCAGATGGCGATAATACTAATGGAGTTTCAGAATTTGATTTAACATTGATGCAAACCACTTTATTAAACGGAAGTAATGCTGCTGATTTTAATCTTATTTACTATAACGATCCTACAAGAACAAACTCTATAGCAACACCTGAGAGTTATCAAAACACAATACCTAACGCGCAAACTATTTATGTTAGACTAGAAAATATTTTAAATGTAAACTGTTATACCGATACAGAATTCACTATACGTGTAAATGCATTGCCTGAAGTTCAGTCATCTATAGTTTTTAAAAATTGCGATGAAGATGGAATTCCAGATGGATTTACAGAGTTTAACTTGAACGAATTAAATAACATTATTACTACTGAAAACTTAAGCGATGTTTCAATTACTTACCATAGCACTCAAAACGACGCAGATTTGGGCATAAATTCATTACAGCCGCTACCGTATAATAATCGAGATGCTAGTGTAATTTACGGGCGAGTAACAAATAATGTCACAGGATGTTTTAGTGTATCTACCATTACTTTAGAAGTATCTACTACGGCTTTGTCTCCTATGTTCGTTCAAGAAATAGAACTATGTGATAATGATGCAGATCCAGATGGATTTTATGAATTTGACTTAACTACAGTTTCCAATAATTTTGTGAATCAGTTTCCCGCTGGTCAGAATTTAACAGTACATTATTTTAAGAGTTTATCAGACGCACGTTTAGAAGAAAATGAAATTGTTAATACAACAAATTATATTAATGAAAACCCGTTTTCTGAAACACTTTACGTGCGGGTAGAAAGTGAAGATAATGGCGATTGTTTTGGTATAGGTCCAAATTTGGTACTAACGGTTCTCCCTCGACCAGAATTTGAGGTAGACCAATCTGAAACCTTTTGTTTAAATGGGGGTTCGGTTACTTTAAATACTTTTAACCCAAATGGGGCATATAGTTACGAATGGACCAATTCTAATAATATTACCATTAGTACTTCTGAGTTTGCAACTGTATCTGCTGAAGATATATATACTGTGGTAGCAACATCCAGTAAAGGGTGTAAATCTTTTCCTGTAAGTTTTGAAGTTAAGGCATCAGGGGTTTCTACTATTACTGAAGATGATATAACAATTGAGGATTTATCAGATAATAATACCATTACTATCGATGATTCTAATATTGGAATAGGTATTTATGAATTTGCTTTAGATAACGAATTTGGCCCATTCCAAAGTACTCCAATATTCAGAAATGTATTTGCTGGAGCACACACGGTTTATGTAAGAGATATTAATGGCTGCGGTACAGTAGCTATTGATGTTTTTGTAATGGGCTTTCCCAAGTTTTTTACACCTAATGGCGATGGTATAAATGATACATGGAATGTTAAAGGTTTAAGTACAGATTATTCACAAAATTCAACCGTTTTTATCTATGATAGATATGGTAAGCTCATCAAACAATTTAAACCAAATTCTAAAGGGTGGAATGGTATTTTTAATGGACAATTACTAAGCGCTAACGATTATTGGTATGTTGTAAACCTTGTAGATGGCGAGGGGGATTTAAGAACTTTTAGAGGGCATTTTAGTTTAATTCGGTAGACTTAAATTATTAATTTTTCAATTAGTTGTTTCATGCCAACAGTAGCGGTTTCAGCTATAACGGTTAAGTTTGCTTTACTTTCAATATTTGGCTTTGGGTCAATAAAATAAGTTGGAGTATTAGCAGGTGTATAATGCATAAGTCCAGCCGCAGGATATACTTGCATAGAAGTGCCAATAATTAACAAAATATCTGCGGTTTCGCAAATTTCCATAGCTTTGGTTATCATAGGTACATCTTCACCAAACCAAACCACATGTGGTCGTAATTGATACCCTTTTTTACAAACATCTCCTAAAACTAAGTCGGTTTTCCAATCTAAAATATCATTTGTGTCAAACGTACTTCGTACTTTTAATAATTCTCCGTGTAAATGTATCACATTAGTGCTTCCTGCACGTTCATGCAAATCGTCTATATTTTGGGTAACTACGGTAACTTTAAAGTGCTCTTCTAGTTTAGCTAAATCTTTATGGGCTTGGTTTGGCTCAACCTCAAATAATTGCTTTCTACGTTGGTTGTAAAAATCTAAAACTAATTCTGGATTTTTAGCAAAACCCTCTGGTGTGGCAACTTCCATAACATCGTGTCCTTCCCATAGGCCATTGGCGTCCCTAAAGGTTTTAACTCCGCTTTCGGCACTCATGCCAGCGCCTGTAAGTACTACTATATGCTGCATTTTATTTTTTAACAAAGTAATAAAATTATATTGTTTAATTAAAACTTAAGTAAATAGTATAAATGTATATGAACCAATAATTCATTCAAATAAGCAAAGCATGGCGTTTTGTGTGTTATACATTTGATAAAATCTCAAATTTAAATAACATGAAAAAGACAATTTTAAGTATTCTATTATTACCTATTTTATTTTTATGCAGTTGCGATAACGATGATGATGTAGTATTTATTGGAGCAACACAAACCATTCAGCTAAATTCGGTTGCAGATCCAAATATTTCGGGTACTGCAAAATTCATTGAAAACGAAGATGGCTCAACTACAGTAGAGTTACAATTAACAGGAACCCCCTCTGGCGGTATGCACCCAGCACATATTCATTTTAATACAGCTGCTGAAGGTGGAGGTATTGCTGTAACATTGGGTACTGTTAATGGTGATACAGGATTTAGTACAGCTACATTCTCTGAATTGGATAACGATACCAACGTTACCTTTGAAGATATGTTAGTTTTTGATGGTTACATTAACGTACATTTAAGCGATAGTGAACTTACTACAATTGTGGCGCAAGGTGATATTGGGCAAAATGTACTTACTGGAGCATCTACAGTTTATAGTTTGAATGAATTAGACGTAACAGGCATTAGTGGAACTGCAACTTTTTACGAACGTGCTAATGGTGAAGCACTCGCAGTATTAGACATTGCAAACACCCCTGTTGATGGCATGCATCCAGCACACATACACATGGGTAGTGTGGCTACTGCACCTGGAGACATTCTATTTACATTTGATCCAGTAGATGGAAATACAGGTATGAGTATGACAAACGTATCTGAGTTAGACGACGAAACACCGTTTGGATATAGCGATGTGCTTACGGTTGATGGCTATATTAATGTGCACCTAAGTGCAGCAGACCTAGCCACTATTGTAGCGCAGGGCGATATAGGTATAAATTAATAAACACCTTTTTTTTGAAGAAAGATTTAATAAACCCAATAATTTTATTGGGTTTATTTATTTTTATAAAATGATTGATAAACACCTTCTGGAACATTTAGAATGCTTCTTAACTAAAAGCCGACGAGACAAATTTGCAAAAGTTATAGCGCAACGTACCTCTCATTTTACCGTAGCTACTGAAGATGTATATCAATTACATAATACCAGTGCAGTTATTAGGAGTTGTGACGTTTTTGGCATACAAGAAGTAAGTATTGTAGAAGAGCAAAACACAAAGCGTATAGATAGGGAAATAGCAATGGGCGCACAAAAATGGGTAGATTTAAATAGGTATCATTCAATAAAATCCTGTATTGAAGATTTAAAACAGAAAGGCTATCAAATAGTAGCCACAACGCCCCATGGAAACAATTGCGATTTACAGGATTTTGATGTTAGTAAAAAATCTTGTTTTTTCTTTGGAAGAGAAACAGAAGGATTATCGGAAGAGGTTTTAAATGCAGCGGATTGTTATTTAAAAATCCCTATGGTAGGCTTTACGGAGAGTTTAAATATTTCGGTATCAGCGGCCATTATTTTACAGCATGTAACTAGTAAATTAAAACGAACAGCTATAGATTGGCAACTCTCGGAAGCAGAACAATTAAAAAAGCGTTTGGAATGGTGCCAAAAAACCATTAAAAGTTACGATGAGATTGTGGAGCGATTTTACAACAATAAAGTTTAAACTTCTAGTGTAATTTGCTAAATGCGGTCTTTACGCCTGTTGCTTAAAAGCTTGTACTCTTCGTAGCACTCGCTTATGGCATCTAGTATTTGTAAATCGTTTGCGGTTTGAATAAACCCTTTGGAGTAGTTGCATTGGCTTACAATTTCATCTAAGTCTACACGATCTACTTTTAATAGGGCAGTAAGCATTTCACGATCAAAACGCGATGCTAGGAGATTTCTAATTTCATCATCCTTTTTCATTTGTTTTAACTTACGCAATTCATTAGGCTTTTTACCAAACATTCGGTGTAAAAAGTCGGCAGGATTAAAAATAGAGCCAATAACTTTGGTTAGACCAGATGTTTTTCCAGCTTCATAGCCTTTAGATAAACCCGCAATTTGGTAGCGGTAATTGTCGTTAATTTGCGGTACTTGTTTAATGTCTACTTCTAAATACCCCGTAAGTTTCAACTGGTTTACAACAACTTCTTCAAGCGCTAGCGCTAGTTCGGTCAATTCAATTTTAGAACTACCAAATTTTAACCAGTCGTTTGTAACCCTAACTTTTATAGATTTAAAACCAATGTACGAGAAGTGTAGGGTATCGTTAACTTTAGCAGTAATAGCAAACTCACCTTTGCTATTGGTGGTGGTACCTTTTACTTGGTTTAAGTTAACAATGTTAACGCTTTCCAAAGGTTTATCATCAGCAGCATTTACAACCGTACCAATAGCCTTAGTAACATCTTGCCCCATAGCAAAAGATGCGGCAAAAAGAAAAAATACGATGCTAAAAAAGCGTTTCATGACTACGTTTGTAATAATTATTAGTTGATAAAAATACTAAACAAAACCATAACATGTTGTGGTTCCTGTTTTAATTTGACTTAAAATTAACAAAAAGCATACCTAAATTAATAGATAAAATGCCTTTTGTTAAATAAGTTCCTTAAAATTAGCGTCTAGAACGTCTTGGTCTAGAACTTGCAAAATCACCTGATTTAGAACGCTTAGATTTAGATTTTTGGTCGCTTCTACGGCCTCCTTTTTTACCAGAAGTAAAGCTAGATCCACTTTTTCTGTCATCGCGCCGTCTTCCTCCTTTTCGGCTATCTCTTCTACCACCACGGCTACGGTTTTCAGAAACTTCTACATTTACAAATCGTCCGTTATGTTTAAAATCGGTAAAAAATCCTAGTACTTTCTCTTGTAGTTCTTTTTCTGTATTAAAGAAAGAAAAGGTGTCTTTTGCTTCAACTTTAAAAACATCATCTTGTCCAAGTTCCAATACTTCCTTTAAGAAGTCTTTTAAGCTCATCCAATCAAATCCATCCTTTTTTCCAACATTTATAAAGTAGCGTACAGAGTTTCCGGAATCTTTATGATCGTCGTTAGAAACAGATATATTTAAATCTAATGCCTTTTGATAGTAATTGTAAAATCTTGAGAATTCTACCGAAAAGAATTTCTTAATCAATTCATCCTTACTGGTATCTTCAAATAAGGCATTAATATCGCCTAAATAGGTGTCGATATCATGATTCACTTCGGTATGATGTACTTTTTTAGCTAAGGACATCAGTTGAACTTCGCAAATTTGCATACCATTAGGAATATCCTTTTTCTCAAACTGCTTTTTAATAATGCGTTCAATACTTTTAATTTTACGCACTTCACTTTTAGAAACAATTACCATAGAAACTCCAGTTTTACCAGCACGACCTGTTCTACCAGAACGATGTGTGTAGGTTTCTATTTCGTCGGGTAATTGATAGTTTATAACATGTGTTATATCATCTACATCAATACCACGTGCGGCAACATCGGTAGCTACAAGCATTTGTATCTGTTTGTTTCTAAACGATTTCATTACCAAATCACGCTGATTTTGACTTAAATCTCCGTGCAATGCGCCAGCACTATAACCGTCTTCAATTAAACGTTCTGCCACTTTTTGGGTGTCACGTTTTGTTCTACAGAAAATCACCGAAAAAATATCAGGGTTTGCATCAGCTAAACGTTTTAAGGCTTGGTACCGATCTCTTGCGTTAACCAGATAGTACTCGTGCGATACTTGGCTTGTACTTTCATTTTTATTACCAACCGTAATTTCTTCGGGTTTGTACATAAAGTTTTTAGCAATAGATGCTACCTCCTTAGGCATTGTAGCCGAAAATAACCATGTGCTTTTATCTTTGGGCGTGTGCGATAAAATATCTGTAATATCTTCTTTAAAGCCCATATTTAGCATCTCATCGGCTTCATCTAAAACAGCATACTCAATTTTAGAAATATCTACTAAGCGCCTACTAATCATATCCTTCATACGTCCAGGCGTTGCCACAATAATTTGTGCGCCACGTTTAATCTCACGAGCTTGATCGGTAATACTGGCGCCACCGTAAACGGCAACTACATTAAGGCCTTTACAGTATTTACCATACAATTTCATCTCGTTGGTAATTTGCAAGCATAGTTCTCGTGTAGGCGATAAAATTAAACCTTGTGTGGTACGACTGTCTACATCAATTTTTTGTAGCATTGGAAAACCAAAAGCAGCAGTTTTACCTGTACCTGTTTGTGCCAAAGCCACCAAATCGGTTTCAGAATTTAATAAAATAGGAATTGCTTTGTCTTGAACTTCGCTAGGTTTAGTAAACCCTAAATCTGTAATAGCTTGTAATAGGTCGTTGTTAAGACCTAAATCTTGGAATGTACTCATTCTTGTTTATGTATGCGATTTTTTTATGCGGTGTTGCATAAGAAGCGAATCGACATACTTAACCTAAACTTCTAGCAACACATCCTCACCCTGAGGAATTTAATGAAACTTAAATTTTAAATGCTTGTAAAGCGTACTAAAATTTATTGGTATAACTAACTCCGAATTTGTTTTAGAGCTCTACCTACTTTTTTTGTTTCAAGCGGCAAAGATACACTAATATTTTGGATTGATGATTTAAAGTTTTTTTTGAAAATAAATCGATTTTTCATTGGCAAGTTTAGTTTCTCTATTTTGTGAAGTCTATACTTTTTTTGTTAGTGCCTTTTTAAAATACCAGAAATAAGAAAAGCTCCAGAAGAATCTGAAGCTTTAGCTATGCGTTTATAAGTAATTAGTTTCGTATTACCTTCACATTCATTTCCTCAACTTTCTTGTCGGATAGCGGCGAAGGCGAACCAAATAATAAATCTTCACTCGTTCCTGTTTTTGGGAATGCCATAACTTCGCGAATAGAAGCTTTTTTCTCTAAAATCATCATCAATCTGTCTACACCCCAAGCAATACCGCCATGTGGTGGCGCTCCATAATGAAATGCGTTGTACATGGTGCCAACGCTCTTCATCATGTCTTCTTTGTTATAACCCATATTCTTGTAGGTAGCTTCTAATATTTCAGGTTTGTGCGCACGCACAGAACCGCCGCCAATTTCAAAACCATTCAATATTAAATCGTACTGTTGTGCAATAATGCTACCAATTTCTTCTTCTTTACCATTAATGTGTTTTTCTATATCTTTCACTGCTGGCATAGAAAAAGGGTTGTGCGTAAAGGTCCAGTTGCCTTCTTCTGTTTTTTCAAACATTGGGAAATCTACAACCCACGCAGGTCTTAATTCTTTAGGGTTAATTAGTTTTAACATGCTTCCTAATTCTTGCCTAACAGCGTCTAGGGCCTTATTGGCTGTTTCGTAGTCGGCAGCAGAAAAGAATACAATGTCACCAATCTGTGCATTAGTTGTTTTAATTATGTTTTTCGCAATGTCTTCTCCTAAGAATTTTATTATTGGCGATTGTAAATCGTTTTCATTTACAATAATGTAGGCTAAACCACCTAAACCATGCTCTTGGGCAATACCAGTTAATTTTTCTATTTGTCCTTTAGATAAGCGTTTTTTACCTTGTTCTTCGGCTGAAACACGAATGCATTTTACTATTCCGCCTTCATCAATAGGTTTACTAAATACTTGGAAGGTGGTATCTTTTACTATATTGGTAATATCTTGAAGTTTTAGTCCAAAACGTAAATCTGGCCTGTCGCAACCATAATAATCCATGGCCTCTTTATAGGTTAACACTTCAAACGGGTGTAAAATCCATTTTTTACCATAAATCCTAGTTACTATTTCATTAAACATTTTTGTGTTTAAATCAATAATATCTTGCATGCTAGCATATGCCATTTCAATATCTAGCTGTGTAAATTCGGGCTGTCTGTCGCCTCGAGAATCTTCGTCTCTAAAACAACGCGCTATTTGAAAATATTTTTCGTAACCACTTACCATTAATATTTGCTTAAACTGTTGTGGTGCTTGTGGTAGGGTGTAAAACGATCCCGCCTTTTTACGTGTTGGCACAATAAACTCGCGTGCACCTTCATCGGTTCCGGCAGTTAAAATAGGCGTTTCTACTTCTAGAAATTCTTGCTCGTCTAAAAGATCGCGCATTAGTTTAATTACCTTATGGCGATTTATAATGGCACGACGAACATCATCATTTCTGTGGTCTAAATATTTGTATTTAAAACGTACTGTTTCGTTTGATTTATGAGCGCGTTTAATTTCAAAAGGAAGTGTTTTAGACAGGTTTAGAATGTCTAATTCCGAAGTTTCTAACTCAATTGTTCCTGTTCTTAAAGCAGGGTTGTAATCGTCTGCTTTACGCTGAACAATTTCACCTGTAACAGTAATTACCGACTCTGGTTTAAGCTTTACGAGTTCGTCTAAATTAGGAAACGATTCTCTACTTAATCGCACCTGAAAAATCTCGTGACTAGAATCGCGTAAATCGATGAAGATTAATTCACCGTGATCTCTCACACTCGATACCCATCCTGCTAAGGTTACTTTTTGTGAAATTGAAGCTTCGCTTAATTCCGAAGCTTTATGGCTGCGGTATTGTTCTTTTATTACAATTGGAATTTGCGGAAGCGTTTCTTCTTCTGCAGCCTGTTTTTCAGCACTAGATTTTGCACTTTGTTTACTCGCGGTTTCAGCATGTGTTGTAGCTAAACTATCAGCGGCAAGTTGTGCTAAAATACTTTCTCTAATAACCTTTCCAGGAGCTCCTTTGCCTATAATACCAATTACTTTTCCAACTAGAATACCTGCCTTTCCTTGGTTTCCAGACTTAATATCGTTTGCAATAGCCTCGTTTTCTGAAATTACTTTAGCAATAGCTTCATCTATTTGCGATTGCGAAATGGTGTTGTCTTCAAAATACTTGTTGTAGTCAAAAGTTCTATCCTTCAAATAGGCTGTAATAGCATTTTGTACCAAAACCGAAGTGATTTTTTCGGCTTTAAACATCTGGAAAATTTCAATAAGATGCTCTATTCTATGAATATTTCCATACTCTTCTGCACCTATATTGTTTACCAAAGTTTTTGCTACAAACGATGGGTCTTTTATAACATCATTTATAGCCACAAAGGTTTTAGATCGAACGGCATCTGCAGTGAAAAACTTAGCGTCTTGTGGTAACACGCCGCCTTTAATTAAAATAGATTCTACGGCAAACGGAAGGGAGCTAATATCAACACTAATGTTATCTACAACATCCTTTATATTTACAAAAGGTAAGTCTGGTTCAGAAATAAAACGGTAGTCTGCTTCAAACTCCTTTTTACGCATTGTTTTTGTTTGCTTTAAATCGGCATCAAACAATACGGTGGTTTGGTCTGGTCTAAATTCTTTATGTTCTAAAAAGTAGTTAAGTTGCTTTTCAACTTCTTCTTTTAAGGCCTCAACCATAAATTTAAAGGAGTTGAGGTTTTTTATTTCGGTACGCGGATTTAACTTATAACTCCTTCTTTTACGTAGAGACACCGATACATCCGATTTAAATTCACCTTTCTCTAAGTTTGCTTCTGAAATACCAAGGTTTTGCACAATACGCTGAATGTATTGTGCATAAATGGAAGCATCTTCTATATGGCGAATACATGGCTCTGTAACAATTTCGATAAGAGGTACGCCAGCTTTGTTAAAATCTACAAGAGATACTTTTTTCTCGTGCATTAATTTTGCAGCGTCTTCTTCTATATGAACCTGTGTTAAATTAACTGTAAACTGAGAGCCGTCATTTCTAAAGCACGATACTTGTCCGTCAGGAATAATAGGGTGATGAAACTGCGTAATTTGTATGTTTTTCGGGTTGTCTGGGTATTCGTAATGTTTTCTGTCCCAAGAAATTATTTCGTTTTCAAAGGTAGATTTTACCGCTTTTCCAAAGTAAATAGCTTTTTTAATGGCTTCTTTATTTATGGCGGGTAAAACACCCATTTGCCCTGTACATACCGAACAAATATTTTGGTTTGGGGTTTCTATTTCTCGATTTGGGCAAGAACAGAATAATTTTGTTTTGGTATTTAAACGCACGTGGGTTTCTAACCCTATAACCAGTTCTAGTTCGTGCTTTTTAAGTTGCTCGTTTAATTGCTCCAGTTCCATTATATCGTGTCTTTTAAGAAGTTAGCAAACTTCAAAACGAGTTCGTCATTATTTTTTGCAGCTGTAATTTGTAGCCCTGTAGCTGTACCTTGGGGTATGGTTATGGTTGGTAATTGTCCTAAACTGAAACCAACTGTATATGCATCAGATAAATACATGGCCAAAGGGTCTTTTAAACTGTCGCCAATTTTAGGCGGCGTATTTGGAGTTACAGGAGATATTACCACATCAACCTCATTAAAATCGTGCTCGAAATTTGCAGCAATTTCATCTCTAAGATTTAAACCTTTTAAGTATATTTCATCTGAAAACCCTTGAGATAATACTTGGTTTCCACCAACAATTCTGCGCTTAGTTTCTTCTGAAAAGTTTTCAGAACGTGTTACAGCATAAGTTTCTTTTAAGTTTTCGGCTTCTATACGGTTGCCGTAGTTGGTGCCATCTAAACGAGAAAGGTTTGATGCTGTTTCGGCCATAGCCAACGTGTAATATGTAGAAACTAAAGTATTCGAATCAAAGAAATCCAACGCTTTAACTTCAATACCTTTCGCTTTTATTTTTTCAATAGTGTTTAAAAAATCGGCTTTTATTTCTGCATCAATGGCATCGTTTTCAATAAAATTTTTAAAGTATCCTACGGTTGTTATACCATCAGAATTTAAAATACTATCTTCTGAAATAGCTTCTGAAGTATACGTCGTTTGGTCTTTTATGTCTTTACCGCTTATTACGTTTAACACAATGCGAACGTCTTCTATAGATTTTGCTATGGGCCCCACACAATCTGTAGAAGATGCGTAAGCCATTAAACCGTAGCGCGAAACACGACCGTAAGTAGGTTTTAAGCCATAAACGCCGTTATATCCTGCTGGTTGACGAATAGAACCTCCTGTATCGCCACCAATAGAGAAAACCGTGTAATCTTTAGCAACATTTACTGCAGAACCACCACTAGAACCACCACCTACAAGTTCAGGGTTTTTGGCATTTTTTACAGCACCAAAAATGGTGTTTTCGCTAGATGAGCCATGACCAAAACTATCGCAGTTTTCTTTAACTAAAGGGATAGCGCCAGCATCTAATAATTTTTGAATTGCTGTTGCAGTATAAGCAGATTTATAGTGTTTTAACAAGTTAGAACTCGCCGTTGTATACGTGCCTTGTACCATGTACACATCCTTAATACCAAAAGGAATACCTTCTAGCAAACCAATAGGTTTTCCATTAGCAATTTTAGCATCAACTTTGGCGGCTAAAGCTAAAGCTGTATCGTTTAATAACGCGTTAACCGTGTTATGCGTGTTCTGTTTTAAGGCTTCCAGTTTTTCTTGTACCAGTTGTGTACACGTCATATCCTTGTTCATCAATTGCTGGTGAATTTTTCGTATTTGAGAATCCATATCTATTCTTCAATTACTTTAGAAACTACTAAATAGCCGTTTTTTTCCTTCGGAAAGTTTTCAATGATGATTTGCTTTTCTGTAGCAGGACTATAAACCACCACATCGTCTCTTAAATCATCTAGGGACACGCAATTATTATGATTGCCATTAAAAGAATTATTATTTGATGCATTGGCATTTTTTATTACCTCAAATAACTTGTTCACAGTCTCTGATGGCTGTGCTCCTTTAATGCTCGACAATACGTCGACTGTCATAATTTTACTCATGTCTTATTCTTAAAAATTATAGCAGGTAAAATTACAAAAGTTTTTATGTAGAATAGGGGTTTAATAAGGTAAAGTTGCATTGCTATTTTTATTGCTTTGAAATATTTAAAATAAGCATGATTTTATTATCAATTTTACATAAAAACAATAGTAAAATGATAATATTGAAAGCCTTTTAAAAAACAAAAAAGTTACAGAAATGTTGTTTCTGTAACTTTTTGAGTATATCTTAAGGTTTAATTGCTATTATTTCATAGCGATTTGATATTGTAAAACGGCCATTCCTTTGTAATCTTTTTGTTGTAAGGTAGCCGCATCAAAAATGGGCCTGTGCTGGTAGCCTATACTTATTTTATTGCTTTGCGAACCGTTTAGTAAAAAGTTAACTGTAAAATCGTAAACCGTCATAGTGTCCTCTAAAGCATCCCAGTTGGAACGTTGTATTGCAAAATTTGGTTGTATAATCATAGGTTGGTTTAGCACTTTGGTTTGCTTAAATGCATACCCAAATTGTGTGTACCAAGTGGTGCCGGTACCAATCATTGGAAACGCAACACCTGTGCCGTTAAAATCTATACCGCCACCATCTGTAGGGTTGTTTGCCCCAACGTTTCTAATGTAGTCTTTACCAAAATCGTAATCATAATACCCTAAATAGGCGGTTATGGCATCGCCATTTATAAGCGGTAAGTTTAAAAACGAATCTGCGGCAAAGTGTGTCATATCATAAAAATTGGTGCTTGCCAGTTGCGCATCGCCATCGCTCATAGCTTTTTCTTGGTGTTGAAAACCAGCGCCAATATTAAAGACTTTTTTTGTTTGCAGGTAAGTTCCTGCTTGGTATGCAGATTTATTAGACTCATGTTCAAAGAATTGATATTTTACATAAGTAGAAGTTTTTATTCTTGGCCTGTTGTTGGCAAAATTCACCTCTCCTGTTGGCACATTTCTAACTATTAAAGGTCTATTAAATGCTAGCCTATAATCTATTTTACCAACTTGTCCTTTAAACCAAATTCCCATAAGTCGGCCAATATCATCATTTTTTTCAACTGTATTTAAAGTAAATAGAGGCGAGTCTAAGCCCATTAAGGTTTTATTAGAACGAATATTCCATCTATTTAGTCCTTGCCAGCCAGATTTACCTAAACCAGCCTCAAAAGCTTTGTTAAAGGTGTATTCTACATACAGATCTAATACTTCTAACGGAAAGGTTTTGGTTTTAAAACTATAATTGTTTCCCCCTAGGATTGAGTAGAAATAAATTTTTGGTGTTACTTGCGCTGTAATAGGGATACGCAATCGTCTTATTGTAATATCGGTAGCATTTGATACAGGCTCGTTGTTGATTAGGGATCCTTCGTTTAAATCAGAGTACCTAAGCCAAATTTGAGCTCTAACATTCCAGTTAATTGTTGGTTTAAACGCCTCTTCTTTATCTTGAGCTGTTAAAAGGGTTGGTACAATTAAGAAAGCAATACACACTAGTTTTGCTATCTTATTCTTTACGTTTTTCATTTTTTAAATTAGTTCTAAAAATTTTAGACAAAAGTATCATCAATTACTCCCTCAAAAAGTGACATGCATCATGTTTTGTATACTTTTTTCACTATAACGTTTGCGTTTTTGGAGTCAATATGTAACCAAGTTTAAATTTAATATAGCGCCTTAGACGCAATTATTGTTTTTAGCGTTTTTGCAGAGGGCTTAAAAATTGTTAAAATCAATTTTAAGGCACTTTTTAGACGATTTAAGACACTTTTAGGTAATTAACAATTGTTGATAATTATATTAAGTACTCGGTAAAATAGTTTTTAAAAGCTCAAGAATTTCGTATATTTGTTTGTATTCAGAAGGATGCTTAAAGGCGTCTTTTTTTTTTGTCAAAATTTCTTGTTTTACAAGAATTAGTGTAAGCTAAAGCAAATAAAACGTATGCATGGTTTAAGCCTTGTTTTTTGGCAGACAGTTGCGTTAGGGATTGCAGTAGAAAGCCCACAGCGAGGCACGAGCGAGGACTTGTAACGGAAAGCCCGACCACGCCATAGGTGTGGTAACGCCCAAATAAATTTTGAGGTGTTTAGAATTTGAATTAAACAATAACTAATAATATGAGCGAAGGTAAAGAAGAATTTAACAAGCATAATTATTCGGCAGATAGTATTCAAGCTTTAGAAGGTATGGAGCATGTGCGTATGCGCCCTTCTATGTATATAGGCGATGTTGGTACAAGAGGTTTGCATCATTTGGTGTACGAGGTTGTAGATAACTCTATTGATGAAGCACTTGCAGGACATTGTAATAACATAACCGTTACTATAAACGAAGACAACTCTATTACCACCGAGGATGATGGCCGTGGTATTCCTGTAGATTTACACAAAAAAGAAGGTGTTTCTGCGCTAGAGGTAGTAATGACCAAAATTGGTGCTGGTGGTAAATTCGATAAAGATTCTTATAAGGTTTCAGGTGGTTTGCACGGTGTTGGTGTAAGTTGTGTAAACGCACTGTCTGAGCATTTAAAGGCTACGGTATACAGAAACGGAGAAGTTTGGGAGCAAGAATACGAAAGAGGTAAAGCGTTATATCCAGTTAAAAAAGTTGGAGATACTGATAAAAGAGGAACTATTGTAACTTTTAAGCCAGATCCTACAATTTTTACACAAACCTTAGAATATAGCTACGATACGCTTGCAAGTAGATTACGCGAGTTAGCTTATTTAAATAAAGGTATTACCATACATATTGTAGATAAACGCTCTAAAAAAGAAGATGGTTCTTTTGAGGGAGAAACATTTCATTCTGAAGAAGGTTTAAAGGAATTTATTCAGTATTTAGATGCTACTAGAGAGCCTTTAATGAAAGATGTTATTGCTTTTGAAGGCGAAAAAAACGGTATTCCTGTTGAGGTTGCTATGATTTATAATACCTCTTATGCCGAAAATTTACATTCGTATGTAAACAATATAAACACCCATGAAGGTGGAACACATTTATCTGGTTTTAGAAGAGGATTAACACATACACTTAAAAAATATGCCGATTCTTCTGGTTTAACAGATAAGTTGAAATTTGATATTGCTGGCGATGATTTTCGTGAAGGCTTAACTGCAATTATATCGGTAAAAGTACAAGAGCCTCAATTTGAAGGACAGACTAAAACGAAATTAGGAAACCGTGAAGTTTCAGCGTCTGTAAGTCAAGCCGTGTCTGAGATGTTAACAGATTATCTAGAAGAACATCCAGATGATGCCAAAACCATAGTGCAAAAAGTAATTTTAGCAGCACAGGCGAGACATGCAGCTCAAAAAGCACGCGAAATGGTGCAACGTAAAACCGTAATGAGTATTGGTGGCTTACCGGGGAAATTAAGTGACTGCTCTGAGCAAGACCCAGAAAAGTGTGAGTTGTACCTTGTAGAGGGAGATTCAGCAGGTGGTACAGCAAAAGCTGGTAGAGACAGGAATTTTCAAGCTATCTTACCATTAAGAGGTAAGATACTTAATGTTGAAAAAGCGATGCAGCATAAAGTGTTTGAAAACGAAGAAATTAAAAATATTTTCACAGCACTTGGTGTAACTATTGGTACTGAAGATGATCCACGAGCTTTAAACCTTTCTAAACTTCGTTATCATAAAATTGTAATTATGTGTGATGCCGATATTGATGGTAGCCATATTGCAACCTTAATTTTAACGTTTTTCTTTAGGTATATGCGCGAGTTGGTTGAAGGCGGACACGTTTACATTGCAACACCTCCGTTATATTTAGTTAAAAAAGGCGCTAAGAAACAATATGCTTGGAGTGACAAGGAGCGTGATGCTATTATGGCAGAGTTTGGAGAAAACTCTAAAATACAACGCTACAAGGGTCTTGGAGAAATGAATGCGGAACAATTGTGGGATACCACTATGGATCCAGAGTTTAGAACCATGCGCCAAGTACAAATAGATAATGGTACAGAAGCCGACAGAATATTTTCTATGTTAATGGGAGATGAGGTGCCGCCACGTAGAGAGTTTATAGAAAAGAATGCTATTTATGCGAATATAGATGTATAGATAGAAACTTAAATAAATACGTAATTATATAACCCTGATTTGAAAAAGTCAGGGTTATTTTTTTGATAAAATAATCGATAAAAAGCAATTTTTTACGATAAAATGTTGTTTTGTATGTTTTTTTTCATACATTTGTTTTACCCAAATTTTACAGACATATGAAAAAGCTACTTATATTACTGTTGTTTGCACTAGCAACAACAGTTTCAAAAGCTCAAAACGATATCGATGCACTATTAGCTGCTGGTGTAGAAGATGCCCAACGTTTTGCTAATGATTATTTAGCACCTGGAACAAATGGTTTAATGCACAGTATGAATGCTAACTGGTTTAATTCTGGTAAAGCAAAACCACTTGGAGGCTTTGAGATTTCTGTTGTAGTTAATGCTTCTCAAATTCAAAACGAAAATAAAATATTTAACCTTAATACTTCAGACTATAATAATATTTCATTTAGCCAAGGTTCTGCTTCACAATCTGTAGCTAGTGTTTTAGGCGAAAATGAACCCCCAATATTTGTTCAAATACAATATGAAGACCCAATTTTTGGTAACCAAAGTCAAACGTTAGAATTGCCAAATGGTATTGGAGATGGAACTGCTAACTTACTCCCTACAGCTTATATTCAAGGTGCCTTAGGTTTAAGCAAAGGCATAGAGTTAAAAGCTCGTTTTTTACCAAAATATGATACCGATGAGGTGTCTGTAGGTATGTACGGTGCAGGTTTACAAGTAGAGTTTACCAATTGGCTGCCAGCAGATAAACTTTGGCCTATAGCTATTTCAGGCTTAGTGGCCTATACACATCTAGATGGTGAATACGATTTAACCGACTCGTCTGGAATACTAGGCGAAAACCAGCGTATAGAGAACGTTACCAACACTTGGTTATTTCAGCTAATAGCTTCAACAAAACTTCCTGTAATTAATTTTTACGGCGGTTTGGGCTATTTAAAAGGGACTTCAGAATCTGATTTGTTGGGAACATACAGAATATCTAATGGTATTGTAACTTCAGAGCCAATTGTAGATCCGTTTTCGGTTTCAAGCGATGTCGCCACAGTAAGGGGAACTTTAGGAACAAAATTAAAATTAGGCTTTTTTAGGCTTAATGCTGAATATCATATATCTGAATTTAATACCTATGCAATAGGTATAAACTTTGGTTTTAGATAAATAGAATTTATCATAGTTTATTAATTATTTAGTTTTTTTAGTTAGTTTTTCAATTGAATTTAGTTAAAAAGTGTAGCATTTAGTGTTACACTTTTTCTTTTACAATCAATTGGTAATAGCATATTATTTAAGTAATTTTGCATCACAAAAAATATAAAAATAAGCTATAAAAGTTTTTTGTAGTGTTGGAAATTATTTGATAAACAACCTAAATATAAAATTATGAAAGTTACCGTAGTTGGAGCAGGAGCAGTAGGTGCAAGTTGTGCCGAATATATCGCAATAAAAGATTTTGCAGCAGAAGTAGTATTGTTAGACATTAAAGAAGGGTACGCTGAAGGTAAAGCCATGGATTTAATGCAAACCGCATCTTTAAACGGTTTTGATACTAAAATTACTGGTGTAACTAACGATTATTCTAAAACTGCAGGTAGTGATATTTGTGTAATTACATCTGGTATTCCTAGAAAGCCAGGAATGACAAGAGAAGAGCTAATTGGTATTAATGCAGGAATTGTTAAATCGGTATCTTCTAGTTTAATTGAGCATTCTCCAAACACTATTATTATTGTGGTGAGTAACCCTATGGATACCATGACATATTTAGTGCATAAAACCACAGACTTACCAAAAAATAAAATTATTGGTATGGGTGGAGCTCTAGATTCAGCGCGTTTTAAATACAGGTTGGCAGAAGCTATGGATGCACCTATTAGCGATATTGACGGTATGGTAATTGGTGGACATAGCGATACTGGTATGGTGCCATTAACGAGTCATGCTACAAGAAACAGTATTAAAGTTTCGGAGTTTTTAAGCGAAGAGCGTTTAGAACAGGTAGCTGCCGATACTAAGGTTGGAGGCGCTACATTAACAAAATTACTTGGCACCTCTGCGTGGTATGCACCTGGAGCTGCTGTAAGTGGTTTAGTTCAAGCTATTGCTTGCGACCAAAAGAAAATGTTTCCGTGTTCTACTTTATTAGAAGGTGAATACGGGTTAAGCGATATTTGTATTGGTGTGCCAGTTATTTTAGGGCGAAATGGTATAGAAAAAATTGTTGACGTGCCTTTAAGCGATGCTGAAAAAGCCCATATGAAAGCGAGTGCAGAAGGCGTTTCTAAAACTAATGGACTGTTAGAATTATAAAACAAAAACAGTTTAAAATACATATTATATAAAGACTGTAGAGATACAGTCTTTATTTTTTTATATTTGCCGCATGAATTTAAAGAAGTACATAGGCGTAATAATTATTATTCTTACTGTAATTGGTATTGTAAATCAACGTCAGGTTGATGTGCATAACCAAGAAATTGTACTTCAATTTACCGACGCAAATCATCTAAACTCAGATGACAAAGTTGCGATAGTAATACTTGAACGGGAACTAAAAAAACTTGGAGTTGAAGATTTTAAGGTTATTGAAAACAACAGTGGCAAATTAAAAATAACCTATTACAGTGATGCTGATGTTTCTGCCGTTAAGCGTATTTTACTCAAGAATATAAGGTCTGAATTAGATGATTTAGAAGATCACGAAAAACCGTTTAGCCTACCGTTTGAAAAAAACGATATTGCTTATAACCTAGAGGTTTATGAAATCCAGAATGGAAATGAAACTGACACAGGGCTTAATGGTGTTGAAGTTTTAGAGTTAAAACCTAAATCTGATAGGTTTTTTAAACCCAAAACCTTACCCTCAACATTAGGCGAATATTCAGAAAAAGAGAATGCCATATTTAAAGTGGCGTTCAATCTTCATAAAAACACGCTTCATGCATTAAACAATGCTTTAAAGCAAATACCCGAAGTTAGGGCAGGACCTAGATGCTAAAAGGGAAAAAAATTAATATTCCCAAAAATCTCTACAGGCAATTTACTTAAATATAAGCCTAAAACAGTAAACTTTAGTAAAGTATACTAAATCACATTAAATCATATAAAATTGTCAAAAAAATATAGGAATACGTTTTTATGCATTCCTATACATTAGACTCACAAAAATTTAAAAATGCAAAACAAAGGAATAGTAAAATTATTTGCCATTTTGTTTGGTTTGGTAAGTATTTACCAGTTATCATTCACATTTAAGGCAAATCAAATAGAAAAAGAGGCAGAAGAGCTAGCCATAAACAAGATACCAGAAACAGATGACGATTATCGTGCAAAACGAAGTATAGAAGAAGTAAACTATTTAGATGCCAAGGCAAACGATACAGTTTATGATATTTTGGTTGCAGAATACACCTATAGCGAAGTAAAACAAAAAGCCATGAATCTTGGTTTAGACCTTAAAGGTGGTTTAAACGTAATACTTCAGGTATCTGTAAAAGACATTTTAAAAGGATTGGCAAACAATACAAAAGATCCAGTTTTTAATACAGCCTTAGAAAATGCTACAGAACTTCAAAAGGATAGTCAGAATACCTACTTGGAAGATTTCTTTATCGCTTTTGATGCTATTAAAGGCGATAAAAAATTAGCATCCCCAGATATTTTTTACACTAAGGCTCTAGATGGAGAGATAGATGGAAGTATGACGGATGATGAGGTAAAGGACATTATTGAAACAAAAATAGATGAGTCCATCGTTTCTGCCTTTGAAGTGTTACGTAAACGTATCGACCAATTTGGTGTAACACAACCAAACATTCAGCGTTTAGGGAATTCTGGTCGTATATTGGTAGAATTACCAGGAGTAAAGGATATTGAGCGTGCTACGGGGTTGTTACAAAGTACAGCGCAATTAGAGTTTTGGGATGTATATAAAGGAGAGCAATTAGCTCAGTTTATGGGGCAAGCAGACCAAGTTTTAAAAGATATCGTTAAAGTTGAAGATAAAGCTGGCGAAACCGAGCCTCAAGATGAAGAAGATGCAACAGAGGATAAAATTGATGAACTTTTAGGTGAAGCAGCTACAGATTCTACACAAGTAGATCCAGCATCAACAAGACCATTAATTAGCTTAATTAGAGGCTTTGGTTACCAAGGTGGACCAGTTGTGGCTTCTTTCGAAATTAAAGATAAAGAAACAGTACTTGAGTACTTAAACATGCCACAAGTAAGAGCATTGTTACCTGCCGATATGCGTTATGTGAAGTTTGCATTTAGTAAACCAGAGAAAAATAGCGAGTTGGTAGATTTATATGCCTTAAAAGGTAATAGAGATGATACACCAGAGTTAAGTGGTGCGGTAGTAACAGATGCAAGACATACATTTGGGCAAACAGGTAAGCCTGAAGTATCTATGCAAATGAATAGCAAAGGTGCTAAAATCTGGGAAGAAATGACTGGGAGAGCCTTTAACCAAGGTAGCCAAATTGCTATAGTTTTAGATAACGTGGTGTATTCTGCACCAGGAGTAACATCAGGACCAATTTCTGGTGGTAATTCATCAATTTCAGGTAATTTTACCTTAAACGAAGCTATAGATTTAGCTAACGTATTACGTGCGGGTAAATTACCAGCATCTGCCGATATTATTCAAAGTGAAGTTGTAGGGCCATCATTAGGGCAAGAAGCTATAGATAGTGGTACAATGTCCTTCTTAATTGCATTAGCAGTTGTATTGTTATGGATGGTTTTCTACTACGGTAAAGTAGGTGGTTTTGCAGATATTGCTATGTTGCTAAACATCCTATTAATTTTTGGTATTTTATCAGGATTAGGAGCGGTATTAACACTGCCTGGTATTGCAGGTATTGTATTAACTATTGGTATGTCGGTTGATGCCAACGTACTTATTTTTGAGCGTGTTCGAGAAGAACTTGCAAAAGGTAAAGGACAAAAAGAAGCCATTAAAGATGGATTTGGTAATGCATTATCATCAATTCTAGATGCAAATATTACAACCGGTTTAACTGCATTAATTCTATTTGTTTTTGGTACAGGGCCAATTAAAGGGTTTGCAACTACGTTATTAATTGGTATTGCAACCTCATTATTTACTGCAATTTTCATCACAAGATTGTTGGTGGATTGGTACAGTAATAGAGGAGGAAAATTAGAATTCTCTACTGGATTAACTAAAGGACTTTTTAGAAACATCAATATTGAGTTTTTGAAAAAGCGTAAAGTAGCATACATCATTTCTGCAGCATTTATTTTAGTGAGTTTAGGATCTTTATTCACTAATAGCTTAGATCAAGGTGTAGATTTTGTTGGTGGTAGAACATACCAAGTACGCTTTGCACAAGACATGAACGCTTCTGAAATTACTGATGTATTATCAGATCCAGCTGTTTTTGGTAGTGCCAATGCTAAAACTTTTGGTGATGCCAACCAGTTAAAAATTACAACCAAATACAAGGTAAACGAAACAGGTGCAGAGGTTGATGAAGAAATAAGAGTATCGTTATTTAATGCCTTACAACCTTACTTTGAAGGAATGACTTATGAAGATTTTATTAGCGATGCAGAAGGTAAAACCGTAGGTTTAATGCGTTACGATAAAGTAAGCCCTACTATAGCCGATGATATTAAAAAAGCATCGTTTTGGGCAATATTAGGCTCTTTAATTGTAGTATTCCTATACATTTTACTACGATTTAAAAAATGGCAATACTCGTTAGGTGCAGTAGCAGCAGTATTCCACGATGTATTAATTGTGTTGGGTATATTCTCGTTAACCTATAAGTTTATGCCGTTTAATATGGAAATAGACCAAGCATTTATAGCTGCAATCTTAACGGTAATAGGTTACTCTTTAAACGATACGGTGGTAGTTTTCGATAGAATTCGTGAGTTCTTCAACGAGCATACTGGCTGGGAATTTAACCGCGTAGTAAATGTATCATTAAGTAGTACACTAAGTAGAACCTTAAATACATCGTTAACCACACTGGTAGTATTATTATCTATCTTTATTTTTGGTGGCGATTCCATTAGAGGATTTATGTTTGCCTTAATAGTAGGTGTAATAGTAGGTACTTACTCATCGTTATTTATTGCAACGCCAATAATGTACGATTCAGTAAAAAAATTAGAAGGAAAAAATAAAAACTAACTCGAATTTTTATTTTGTAAGAAGCCTGTTAGCGAAAGTTAACGGGCTTTTTTACTATTTAAAACTGAGGAATGGTGTAGTTTTGTAGCCTACTGTAAGCGGAAGATTCTCTAAACCAATACAGCCTAAATGTTATTGCTAAACTAGCGCCAATTTATTTAAAACAAACAGATTACGTTGTTCTATATACTTTAAATTTACGGTATATTTACAAAAGTTTAAAAAAGTAGCTTATACCGTTTATACCTTCAGAGGCAACCTGACCCCTCAATTTTAAGTATACAATAGGCCTATTGCAAACCTATAAAAGCAATTAATAACTTAAAATCTTCTAACTTTTTATTGCCAAACAAAAAACCAAGTTCAGCAATAGTAGTCGCAGAAAAATTTGGCATATCTAAATGGCGCCCTCTAAATTTTGGCATTAAATCGTTTAACTTAATTTCTATGGTTTCCCAATTACCTGAGGTGTTAAAATAAGTAACGTAAGAGTATTGTTGGTTTAAGTGGTCTTTTATTCTAAATTGGTAGCGTTTTCCGTCACCTTTAACTCGCAATATTATTTTGGTATGTTCAAGTGTCTTTATGGTTTCTCCACGATAGCGTACAGAAGAAAAGCCACCATTATTCTCTAATGAAATACTACCGAAAAACGTGCCATAGCCATCGTTGTTTAGTTTAAAATCCCCTGAAGATTTGCCACCCATAACACCATCGTCAACAATTACCCAATTTTCAATAATCGAAGCATTACTAAAATCAAAAATAGTTTGTGTTTGCATAGTTAAAGTCGTTACAAGTAATAAAGTGGTTAGTTTCAATATTAAAAATAAATTTTAGCTTTGTTTAACTTTCCAGAATATACGTCGTTATAATGGCTTACATTCAGTATTAAACGAACATAGAATATTATTATTACAAGGCTAATATACCGTACTATATTCTAAAAGAAAAACCGCTGTTAATAACATGGCTTTAAATAGTTAAAAAACAATTCCTGAATAACTATTTTAATTTTGTAAATTTGCCTGCGTTTATAAGCGCAACATGACAACCAATACTAAGTACATTTTCGTAACCGGCGGGGTTACATCTTCACTAGGAAAAGGCATTATAGCTGCCTCTTTAGCCAAGTTATTACAGTCTCAGGGCTATAGGGTTACTATTCAAAAATTAGACCCATACATTAATGTAGATCCAGGAACTTTAAACCCCTACGAGCATGGTGAGTGTTATGTTACCGAAGATGGCGCAGAAACCGATTTAGATTTAGGACATTATGAGCGTTTTTTAAACGTTCCCACAAGTCAAGCTAACAATGTAACCACGGGACGCATCTATCAAAGTGTTATTCAAAAAGAACGTGAAGGAAAATTTTTAGGTAAAACCGTTCAAGTAGTGCCACATATTACAGATGAGATTAAACGTCGTGTACAAATATTAGGAAAATCTGGAGACTACGATATTGTAATTACCGAAATTGGTGGTACTGTTGGTGATATTGAGTCCTTGCCTTACATTGAAGCCGTTAGGCAATTACGATGGGATTTAGGCGAACATAACGGTATTGTAATTCACTTAACGTTGGTGCCATATCTATCGGCAGCTGGCGAATTAAAAACAAAACCCACACAACACAGTGTGAAAACACTAATGGAGAGTGGGGTACAGGCCGATATTTTAGTATGTAGAACAGAGCATAACCTACCTAAGGATTTACGTAAAAAATTGGCATTATTTTGTAATGTAACTGCCGATTCAGTGATACAATCTATCGATGCATCTACCATTTACGATGTACCTAACCTAATGCTAAAGGAAGGCTTAGATAAAATTGTTTTAAAGAAACTTGCTTTAGAAAGTGCTAAACCAGAACTTAAAAATTGGAACAAGTTTTTACGCAGACATAAAAATCCTAAAACCGAAATCAATATTGGTTTAATTGGTAAATACGTAGAGTTACAAGACTCCTACAAATCTATTTTAGAATCTTTTATCCATGCAGGTGCAGAAAACGAGGTAAAGGTAAACGTAGAGTCTGTTCACTCTGAATATTTGAACGATGAAAATGCTGGTTTAATGCTTGCGCATTTAGATGGCGTGCTAGTAGCACCCGGTTTTGGAGAACGCGGTATAGAAGGCAAAATTTGTGCTGTAAAATATGTAAGAGAGAATAATATACCGTTTTTAGGTATTTGTCTAGGTATGCAAATGGCAGTAATAGAATTTGCTCGTAATGTTTTAAATTTAAAAGATGCGAATTCAACTGAAATGGATCCTGAAACCGAACACCCTGTAATAGATTTAATGGAAGAACAAAAAACCATTAAAAATAAAGGAGGTACAATGCGTTTGGGTGCTTGGGATTGTGCGCTTATGCCAGGGAGTAAAGTTGAAAAAATTTATAAAAATCAACATATTAGCGAACGTCACAGACATCGCTATGAGTTTAATAGCGATTACAGATACCAAATAGAAGAAGGAGGTATGCTGGCTACTGGTTTAAATCCCAAAACTGGTTTGGTAGAAATCGTTGAGATTTCAAATCACCCTTGGTTTATTGGAGTACAATACCACCCAGAATATAAAAGTACAGTTGCTAATCCGCATCCATTGTTCGTCGGATTTGTAAAGGCGGCATTAAAACATAAAAAATCTAAATAAATGCCATTGTGGCATTTTATTATAAATTGGATAGCTTTTTGACTAGCAGAGGTTATCCTTTCCTTTTTAATAGGAGTAATTTTAAATTATGGAAGAAAAAAAGTTAGACACTAACTCTATTATAGGTTTCGCTCTCATTTTTGGGATAATGATTTATATGTTTTGGCAAAACCAACCAACGCCAGAAGAAATAGAGGCTCAAGAAAAAGCGAAGCAAGAACAAATTGAAGCAGAACAAAAAGCTAAAGCAGATAAACAAACCTTAGTTACTACACCCGAAGATTTTACTGTTGGAAAAGGCGCAGACTCTCTTCAAATGGTACAACTAAAAAATAAATTAGGTGCATTTGCTTATGCCGCTGCCAATGCAGCAGATGAAGAAACTACTATAGAAACCGATGTTTTTCAATTGAAATTTAAAAATAAAGGCGGTTTCTTGTCAGAAGTAAAATTAAAGCAATTTGTAGATTACGATTCCGTACCTATATACATTATAAAAGACCAAAATGCAGCTTTTAATATAAATTTTGGTACTACAGATAGTAGAATTTTAAATACTCAAGATTTATATTTTACACCAAGTGTATCTAAAAATGGAGACAACACCATTGTTTCCATGAAGCTAAAAGTATCTGAAAGTAAATTTTTAGAATATAGATACGAATTAAAGCCCGACGATTATATGATAGATTTTAGTATAAAATCGCAGGGGCTAAACGATGTTATTAATAGTTCGCAAAGCATAAATTTAGATTGGAAACTTAAAGGTTACCGTCATGCTAAAAGTATTTCTTATGAAAATAGATATACCGATATACATTATGAGCATGATGGCGGAAATGCAGATTATACTGGTGCTAGGGACTCTGAAGAAGCGCTAAATGATGTGGTTTGGATAGGGTATAAACAACATTTTTTCTCATCAGTGTTATTAACCGATATTCCTTTTAAAACAGCAAAAATTACTGCTGAAAATTTAGTGGAAGACGAAGAAATAGACACTGTTTATACTAAAATGTTTACGTCTAAAATACCTTTAGAATTAAAAGGTGGCGAGTTTAACGAATCTATGGATTGGTATATTGGTCCTAACGATTTTGAAATTTTAAATAACTACGATAGAAATCTAGACGAAATTGTGCCATTTGGTTGGGGTATTTTTGGTTTAATAAACCGATACATTTTTATGCCATTGTTTGCATTTTTAGGAGGCTTTTTACCTTATGGAATAGCTATTGTGGTGATGACTATTTTGGTAAAAATATTATTGTCGTTCGTACAATACAAACAATTCCTGTCTCAGGCTAAAATGAAAATTCTAAAGCCAGAGTTAGATGCCATTAGAGAAAAATATAAGGATAACAAAATGAAGGCGCAACAAGAAACCATGGCGCTACAAACTAAGGCAGGTGCAAGTCCGCTATCTGGTTGTTTACCAGCGTTAATACAATTACCCGTGTTTTATGCGCTATTCCAGTTTTTTCCCTCTGCTTTCGATTTGAGGCAGAAAAGTTTCCTTTGGGCAGAAGACTTATCGTCTTACGATACCATTGCAGAATTACCTTTTCATATTCCGTTTTATGGTAGCCATGTAAGTTTATTTCCAATTTTAGCATCAATAGCTATTTTCTTTTATATGAAGTTAACAACAGGACAAAACATTCAGTCGCAGCCACAACAAGAAGGTATGCCAGATATGGGGAAAATGATGAAGTACATGATGTATTTCTCTCCAATAATGATGTTGTTCTTCTTTAATAACTACGCTTCTGGTTTAAGTTTGTATTACTTTATTTCAAACTTAATTAGTATTGGTATTATTTTAGTAATCAAGAATTATATTCTTGATGAAGATAAAATTCATGCACAAATTCAGGAGAATAAAAAGAAGCCTAAGAAACAAAGTAAGTTTCAAACTAAAATGAAACAAATGATGGAACAGGCAGAACAACAAAAGCAAATGCAACAAAAAAGAAAGAAATAGTATAATCAATACCAAAAAAAAAGCTGCCTTTTGGCAGCTTTTTTTTATACCAAAATTGTAGAAATTACGTTAGCATTTTTATCAAAATAACATTTTAGTTTTTAAAATGAAAAAACTGGTCTTTATATTTTTATTATTCGCTATTATTAATAACACAGCTGCTCAAACATTCAACCAATTTGATGATGAAGGGAAGCGTCATGGTGTATGGCTAAAGTTTTTTGAAGATTCAAATGTTAAACGGTATGAAGGTAGGTTTAACCACGGAAAAGAGGTTGGAGTATTCAAATTTTATAAGAATGTAAAGGGTAAAGCCGTTTTAAGTGCTACAAGGCAGTTTAATGATAGTACAGATATTGCCGAGGTTAAATTTTTTACCTCAAAAGGAAAAGTAGTAAGCGAAGGTAATATGCGAGGCAAAACATATGTTGGCACTTGGAAGTATTATCAAAAAAATTCAGATAAACTTTTAACATTAGAGTTTTATAATGACAAAGGACAACTTAGCGGAAAACGATTTGTATATTATGATAACGAACAAGTAGCTGAAGAGACTAATTATAAAGAGGGATTACTCCATGGTGCGGCTATTAATTATACCTTAAAAGGTATTGTACTAAAAACTTTGTTTTATGTAGCTGGAGAGCTTCACGGCGATGCTAAATTTTACAATCCTAAAGGAGAGTTATTAGTAGAGGGGCATTACAAAAAAGGAAAAAAACATGGTGTATGGAATTATTACGACAACGGCGAGTTAAAAGACACCAAGAATTTTACTGTACAAGGAAAATATAAACCATAAAAAAGTCCCTTGATTTCTCAAGGGACCATTTTCATAGACAATTTTTACTAACTATAAACTTTAAAACTTGCCTAATCTAAACAAACCAAACTAAAATTAAATATCTTAAAGGTATAGGTGGTAAACAACCTTACTGTTGCATATATAACACCATTTAAGCTTAAACATCAACAGCAATTATGTTGCTTACTCTGTTGTTTGCATCGTATAAGGCTGTACCACCTGTAATATTTGCTGTTATATTCACCTTTACTTTTTTTATAATATTTTTAAACTGTATTAATTTTATAATTTTCTAAAACTTACACCTTATTTTGTTTAACGAATTTACAAATAATTTAAACAAAATAAAAGTTTTAGTACATATATTATCAATAAAATAATTAGCTTTTAATCAAGCTGTTACCTTTTTTTTAGGAAGTGATAAAAAAATCCTCTTGATTTCTCAAGAGGACTTTTTTTATAGACAATTTTATAAACTAAATACCTAAAACTTGCCTATACTAAACAAACCAAACTATATTATTGCGCAGCTGGAAGCAACACTTTATCTATAACATGAACAACACCATTAGTTGCATGTACATTTAATAAACTTGGAACCAAACCTGCTGGAGGATTACTGCCAGCAGCATCTTGCACGGTTAATGCACTAACATTAATACCTACATTTTGGTTATTTAACATTTCAACATCTCCATCTACTAAATCACTTGAAAAAACGTAAGCACTAGCTTTTACTACATGGTGCGTTAATATTCCTGCAACAGCAGTAGGATCAGTACTGTTTATAGCATCAGCATCTAAACCAGCTGCTAAAAATGCAGCATCTGTAGGTGCAAATACCGTAAACGGACCTGCTGTTCCAAACGTATCACCCAAACCTGCTCTCTGTAAGGCTGTAGCTAATAATGTAAATTCTCCTGGATTTCCTCCAGCAAATTCAGCTACTATTTCGTTTATGGTTTGTGTTGGTGGTAATAAAACTCTATCTATTACGTGTACAACACCATTAGAACCTTCAATGTCAGTTAAAACAACATTAGTTGTACCATTTAAAGCAACACCACTGCCCGCGTTTGTTAAATAAACATCTCCACCTATTGTCGTTACAGGAGTAGCAGAACCTGCAGTTGTTGGTAAATCAGCAGCTCTTACTGTAGCATCTATAACGTGATAAGTTAAAACTGCATCTGCGCCATTAACATCGGTTACACCGGCAGCTTCAAAAGCAGCATTTGTTGGTGCAAATAAAGTTAAGCCGTTGCCACTAGGGCCATTTCCTAAAAGAACAGATAAGATATCGGCGTTTGCATTTTCTACGGCAGCTATAAGAGTTGTAAAGTCTTTATTAAAATATGCTGGTGCTACAATAGTACCTACTATTGGTGCTATTGAAGGTGGTACCATAACACCATCAATTAAATGTACAACACCATTTGTAGCTAAAGCGTCTACAGCTACTATTTGTGCGCCTTCTACGTAAAGGCCATTACTGTCGGAAGTTATTGTGGCAGACTCGCCATTCACCATTGGTAGAGTACCAGGGCTCACTTGTCCGGACGTAATTGCAGCCGATGCATGCACGTGAAATTCTAATACGTTTCTAAGAACGCTTTCAGGTATGTCATCAATATCATCTTGTCCTATGGCTGTTAATAATGCATCAAAAGCATCATTAGTTGGAGCAAAAACAGTAAAAGTACCATCTCCGCTAAGTGTGCTAACTAAATCTGGATATTTTGTTAATGCGTCTACTAAGCTAGTTAGTTGTGGAGTGTCTTGTGCTATTTCAACAATGCTGTCTGTTGGAACAAATGGAATAGGGTCGTTATCATCATCACTACATGATAATACAAACATAGTTGCTAAAAATAGAACTACTAATTTTTTTGTTGCTGTTAATGTTTTCATAGTATTTTTATTGATTAATATTATTTTGTTCAACAAAAGTATAAATAAATTAAACATAAAAGCAAATTTTGTTTCATAAATATTTGTAAAAATTAAACAAAACATCATTTTTATGTATTTTACCGATGTTTTTAGTTGTAATTAATAGTAAACAAAATATGTATCTTTGCACTCTTAATTTTGCGTATTTGAACTAATGAAAAGAGTTGTTATTGGGCTTTCTGGAGGTGTAGATTCTAGCGTTGCCGCCTATTTATTAAAGGAGCAAGGATATGAAGTTATTGGCTTGTTTATGAAAAACTGGCACGACGATTCTGTAACTATATCAAACGAATGTCCTTGGTTAGACGATAGCAACGATGCCATGTTAGTTGCCGATAAGTTGGGTATTCCATTTCAAACAGTAGATTTAAGCGAACAATACAAAGCGCGTATTGTAGATTATATGTTTAACGAATACCAAAAAGGAAGAACGCCTAATCCGGATGTGCTTTGTAATAGAGAAATAAAGTTTGATGTTTTTATGGACATTGCTTTAGGCTTAGGGGCAGATTACGTAGCTACTGGTCATTATTGTAGAAAAGGTACATTGCACAAAAACGGAGAAGAGATATATCAACTTTTAGCTGGTGTTGATGGTAATAAAGATCAATCGTATTTTTTATGTCAGTTATCTCAAGCGCAATTATCTAAGGCTTTATTTCCCATAGGTGAATTAACTAAACCAGAAGTTAGAGAGATTGCCACTAAGTTGGATTTGGTTACTGCAGAGAAAAAAGATTCCCAAGGTTTATGTTTTATAGGAAAAGTAAAACTGCCAGACTTTTTACAACAACAATTAAAGCCTAAAGAAGGGGTGATTGTTGAAGTTTCAGATGATGAACCTATCCATAAAGTTGAAAACCATAATTTTAATTCTAAAGAAGAAGAATTAAGTTTTTTAGCTAGAAAATTAAATTACACAATTAAAAATGGTAAAGTTGTTGGCAAACATCAAGGCGCACATTATTTTACCAAGGGGCAACGTAAAGGTTTAGCAGTAGGAGGAACTCCTGAACCATTATTTGTGATTGATACTAATGTTGAAGACAATATAATATATGCCGGACAAGGAAAAAGTCACCCCGGTCTTTTAAAGAAAGCACTCTTTATTACTAATGATGAATTACATTGGATACGGGAAGATTTAGCATTAAAGGTTAATGAAACCAAGGAAGTTGATGCCCGTATTCGCTACAGGCAACCGTTGCAAAAAGCAACATTGCATAAAGTAGCTACTGGTCTTTATATTGAATTTGAAACCTTACAATCTGCCATAACCGAAGGACAGTTTGCAGCTTGGTATATTAACGATGAGTTAATAGGTTCTGGAGTAATTTCGTAACTTAGTATTTCCAAATCGGTTTGCTATGTACAAAGTTCTCATTTTAAACTTACTTTTACTGTTGCCATTAATGGTAAATGGTCAAGAAGACGCTTGGGTATTTTTCACGGATAAAGAAAATGTTGCTACAGCAATTGCAAACCCCAATACCATTTTAACTCAAAAAGCTATTGATAGAAAAAACCGGTATGGAGTAGCTATTGATGCTCGTGATGTGCCAGTAAACGAATTGTACATTTCACAAGTAAAAAGCACTACGGGCATTACGATTTTAGCAAAATCTAAGTGGTTTAATGCAGTACATGTTAGAGGTTCACAAACCGCTATTGAAACTCTAGAAAACTTAAGTTTTGTAAGTCGTGTAGAGTTTGCGGATAGAAGTTTAAATGCAACCAAATCATTCCAGCAAAAACAGGAGTTTAAGTTAGAAGGTGAACTTACTAATTTTAACTACGGAAGTGCAGCGAACCAAATTGAAATGATTAATGGCGATGAGCTGCACTTGCTAGATTATACTGGTGCAGGAATGATTATTGCGGTGCTAGATTCTGGTTTTCCAAATGTAAACACCATGCTTGGGTTTGAAAGATTAAGGAGCGCAGGTAATATCCTAGGTACTTTCGATTTTGTAAACAGACACGCCGATGTTTATACTGCTAACAGTAATCACGGTACATTAGTGTTAAGTGATATGGCAGGTTATGTTGAAAATCAGTTTGTTGGAACCGCTCCAGATGCCTCATATTATTTGTTTATCACAGAAGATGCTTCTAGTGAAACTCCAGTTGAAGAAAGTTATTGGGTAGAAGCTGCCGAAAGAGCTGATAGTTTAGGGGTTGATGTGATTAATACATCCTTAGGGTATTCTGATTTTGACGGTACTAAATACGATTACTCGCAAGCCGATATGAATGGCGCAACTGCATTTATCACCAGAGGCGCTAATATAGCTTTTGAAAAAGGAATGCTTCTAATAACCTCGGCCGGTAACTCTGGAAATTGGGGGGTTACAGCACCCGCAGATTCGCCAAACGTATTATCTATAGGCGCTGTAGATGCCTCGGGTAACTATGTGTCTTTTAGTTCGGTTGGTACGGCACATCAGCCTTCACAAAAACCGGATGTTGTGGCTCAGGGTGGATTAAGCTATGTTATTACTGAATCAAATACCATTGCACAAGCCAATGGAACCTCGTTTAGCGCTCCTATTTTAGCAGGCGCAATAACATGTTTGTGGCAAGCAATACCAGAAAAAACTAATGCCGAAATAATGCAACTGGTTCGCGAATCGGCTTCGCAATATACTACACCAGATAACTTTAAAGGATACGGAATTCCAGATTTACAATCGGCGTTAAATGTAGCGCTTTCTGCTAATTCGTTTACTGCAGATAATGAAAACTTTCACTTGTTTCCTAACCCGGTTAACGCTAAGCTATACATTAAATGGCCTTCTAATACTGCAACTTGTGCCTTGCATCTATACAATACTCTGGGTAAATACATTACGTCCTATTCCGTTTCACAAAATAAAAGTATGGTTGACGTCTCTTTTTTATCAAAAGGATTATATATTGCCAAGGTTGAAACCGAAACGATGGCAAAAGTCTTTAAAATTGTGAAACAATAATGGGGAATAAAATTAAAAAATTATTCAAAATTGAATATCCTATTGTTCAAGCAGGAATGGTCTGGAACAGTGGTTGGCGCTTAGCTTCAGCAGCTAGTAATTCTGGGATTTTAGGTTTAATTGGTGCAGGATCTATGTATCCGGAAGTATTGCGAGAGCATATTCAAAAATGTAAAAAGGCAACATCAAAACCTTTTGGGGTTAATGTACCAATGCTATATCCAGATATTGAAAAAATTATGGATGTTATTGTTGAAGAAGGCGTAAAGATAGTATTTACGTCTGCCGGTAATCCGAAAACTTGGACGCGTTGGCTTCAAGATAAAGGTATTACGGTGGTACACGTTGTGAGTAGTGTGAAGTTTGCTATAAAAGCGCAAGAAGCTGGTGTAGATGCAATTGTTGCAGAAGGTTTTGAGGCTGGTGGGCACAATGGTAGAAACGAAACTACTACACTTACCTTAATTCCTATGGTAAAAGAAAAAATAAGAGTGCCACTTATAGCAGCAGGCGGAATTGCCACAGGTAGAGCTATGTTAGCATGTATGGTTTTAGGTGCCAACGGTGTGCAAATTGGCAGTAGATTTGTAGCTAGCGAAGAAAGTTCGGCACACGAGGCCTTTAAAAAAGCGGTTGTAGAAGCAAAAGAAGGCGATACCGAGTTAACCTTAAAAGAACTTGCTCCAGTAAGATTATTAAAAAATAAGTTTTACAATAATATTCAAGATTTATATAAGCGATGTGCCTCAGTTGATGAACTTAAGGAGTTATTAGGAAGAGCACGTGCCAAAAAAGGTATGTTTGAAGGTGATTTGGATGAGGGTGAGTTGGAAATTGGACAAATAGCAGGGTTAATTCATTATATAAAACCCGTGCAAATTATTGTTGAAGAGATAATTGCTGAGTTTGAAGAAGCAAAATCTCGTGTTGGTGATATGTAATTTACTCTTTTAAGTGCGTCTCTAAATTCGTTTTATACAGTCTACTTTGTCCATTTTCATAAGTATTAAATTCTTCGAGTAGTTCTGTAACAGATAGGGGTGTATCAAATTCCGTATTTGTATGATCACGTTTGCTAGTAAAATATAATACATTGTTCTTAACAAAAGGGCAGTAGTCCATTTTATCAGAATTTATTGAACTTCCCATGTTTTGTGCGTTGCTCCATCCAGATTTGGCTTTATAACTTATATATAAATCGCCACTGCCTAAACCATCGTTTCTATTATAGGCACCAAAAATTAAATAAGATTCGTCTGGTGCTATAAAAGCGTTGTATTCATAACCCTCTGAATTTATGGTATCGGGCAATGGTTTTGGTTCGGTATAACTGCCCTTTTTTAGTTCACTAACGTATATGTCGTCTTTTCGTTTTAGCGATGGGTTATCTCTAGTAAAATAAAAATTGCCATTATCAGCAATAGAAGAGTAAAATTCACCATGTTCAGTATTTATGGGGCTTCCCATGTTAATGGGTTCGGTCCATTTACCGTTTACGTTTTGTCTTGTCACGTACCAAATATCAAAATTTTTACTGTGTTCCGAAGTGTTTTTATTCGGTCTAGTTGATGCAAAATAAAGGGTAAGTCCGTCTTTTCCGAAGTAAGGTTCTAAATCAAAATACTGTCCAGAAAATGAAGCAATTTGTGGAGGACCCCATACATTTCCCTGTTTCTTTACTTCAACAATAGCAGAAAGTGTACCTAAAACATTCTGAGCAGTGAAGAGCACTTCGTCTCCCTTCGGTGAAATGGCAATATCTCTAACATTTGGAAATTGTGTTACAATTTCAGGTAAAACAGGTTTAATGTTTTCTTGCGAATAGGCAGTAATAAAACAAAAAACTAGAAGGAGTGTTGTGTATGTTACTCTCATTTCGGCTTTTATTAAAGAGCAATATATAAAAAGACGTACATTGTTTTACCAAGAAAATGTTAATTAAAAAAGGGGAAATTTTACTTTCCCCTTGATAATTTAGAAACATATACGTTTAATAATTCAATCCTTATAAAATGAAAACTATATGTTTCATAATGCTATCATGTCCTGTAAAGAGATGGTGTTGTATTTAAAAAATAAGAAAAAACTTATAATTAGGTGAATGTTTCTTAATTTAATATTAACATTTGTTGATAAATAAATGTGTGGTGATGCCAAATGGAAACTATACTTTTGCAGCATGCAAATTCAAAATTATACAAAAGAGTTTAAATACAATTGGCAACTAGCCGCCCCAGTAATGTTGGGTATGTTAGGGCACACCTTTGTTAGTTTTGTAGATAATATTATGGTTGGGCAATTAGGTACTGCAGAACTGGCTGCAGTATCCTTAGGAAATAGCTTTATGTTTATTGCCATGTCTTTAGGTATTGGTTTTTCTACCGCTATAACCCCTTTAATTGCAGAGGCTGATGCTGAACAAAACTTTAAAACTGGTAAATCTTATTTTAAACATGGCTTGTTTTTATGTACGGTTTTAGGGGTTTTGTTGTTTTTGCTGGTTTTTTTTGCTAAACCTTTAATGTATTTTATGAAACAGCCCGATGAGGTTGTTGCTTTAGCTATTCCTTATTTAGATTTGGTTGCTGTATCGTTAATTCCTCTCATAATTTTTCAAGGGTTTAAACAGTTTAGCGATGGTTTATCGATGACTAAGTACCCTATGTACGCCACATTATTAGGTAATTTGGTAAATATTGTTTTAAACTACTTGTTAATTTTTGGAAAATTTGGAATGCCCGAATTAGGAATAGTTGGTGCTGCTTATGGTACGCTAGCTTCTAGAATTATTATGGTGGCACATTTATGGTTTTTATTAAAACGCAATGGAAATTCACGCCACTATGTTTCCAAAATAAAATTCTTTGTTTTAGAACGATTAATGCTTAAAAAAATATTTAATCTAGGTGTCCCCAGTGCAATGCAAATGTTTTTTGAAGTTGCTATTTTTACAGCAGCCATCTGGTTAAGTGGCTTATTAGGGAAAAATCCGCAAGCGGCAAACCAAATTGCTTTAAACCTTGCATCCATGACGTTTATGGTAGCAATGGGCTTAAGTGTAGCAGCTATGATTCGTGTGGGTAACCAAAAAGGACTAAAACGCTACAGCGAGTTACGGCGTATAGCTTTTTCAATATTTTTATTTGGGTTTATTTTTGCCGTAGGTTTCGCTGTGTTGTTTCTATTATTTTACAATCAATTACCCAAAATATATTTAGATTATAATGATGTGGAAAATGCCTTGGACAATATAGAGGTGTTAGAAATAGCATCAAAATTATTATTGGTTGCAGCCGTATTTCAAATAAGTGATAGTATTCAAGTTTTGGTTTTAGGAGCCTTAAGAGGTTTACAGGATGTAAAAGTGCCAATGTTGTTATTATTTGTAGCATATTGGGTTGTTGGTTTTCCTGTATCTTGGTTTTTAGGAAAAGCCGAGGTTTATGGCAGTATTGGAATTTGGATTGGGTTATTAGCAGGTTTAACCGTTGCAGCAATATTGTTATATGCCAGATTTAATTATTTAACAAAGAAATTAATTAGTTCTAATAGCGATTAATTACTTATAATATTTCATGTAAAAAACATACTTTAAGTACAAAATACTGATGCTTAATTGAGATGAATCTTAACTAAGTTTTATTTTAAAAACTATAAAAATATTAAACATGTAAAGTTAAAACCTAGAACTTTAAGTATTTTCGTTACACAAAACTTTAAGTGTTAAAAACACTAATAACTTGAAACTTAAAATATGACACTTCCAAAATTTATATTAGGTGATAATACCGAGCATCCGAATGCTATTTATGTAATTCATACAGAGTTTCCTCGATTCATAATTAATTTAGAAAACGATGAGGTAGAATGGTTTGAAGACTTTGATGCTGAAGACCAAAAGGAATTAGAAACCGAAACCGAGAACGCCATAAAATTAGCTACCGAGTTTTATGATGCTGAAATTGCTAAATACGACGAATAGACACTTCAAATGATAGATCAACTCTTAGAATACGATACTGAACTTTTTTTGTTTCTAAATAATCTGGGGTCTCCAACTTGGGATTCATTTTGGTTATTTATAACGCACAAGTTCGCTTCAATACCTTTATATGTTGTTTTACTGTATTTAATGTATAAAAAATTTGGACTTAAATCGCTTTTGGTAATATTGGTAGTAGTGGCTTTAATGATTACGTTTACAGACCAAATTACAAATGTTTTTAAAAGAGGTTTTGAAAGACCAAGGCCTTGTGGCGTGCCTAATTTGGTGGATGAGTTAAGGTTTATTGCAGTACGCTGTGGTAAATATGGATTTTTTTCTGGACATTCATCAAATTCTATGTCGGCAGCTGTTTTTATAGGCTTAATGCTGCGTCCCTTTTATAAAAACTTAATATTCATGTTGTTGTTTTGGAGTGCAGTTGTAGCCTACAGCCGTATTTACGTTGGTGTACATTACCCTTTAGATGTATTGTGTGGTATGACCTTTGGTGCTATTTCTGGGTTTTTGTTTTACAAATTGGCACAATACCTTTTAAAGCGTTTTGTTAAGGCTTAAAATATATTCCGCAGCAGCAAATGGTGTGGTTTCATTATTTTCAATACGTTTTAATTGTTCTTGTAAAGCAACTTTAACTTTTGGTTGATTGAAAAAATCAGACTTCAAACGGTTTTCTATGGTTTTATGCAACCAATAGGTGTTTTGCTTATGCCGTCTTTTATCAAAATAACTAGTGCCTTTTGCAAGTTTTATATACTCTGAAATCATTTCCCAAATTTCAATAATACCTTCATTTTTTAAAGCGCTGCATAATGTTACTTTTGGAGTCCACCCAGAGGTCTTTTGTGGATAAAGGTGTAACGCCCTATTAAATTCTACTTTAGCTAATTTGGCTGCTTCTAGGGTATTACCATCTGCTTTATTTATGGCAATGGCATCGGCCATTTCAATAATTCCTCGTTTTATCCCTTGTAACTCATCTCCAGCTCCTGCAAGTTTTAGTAATAAAAAGAAATCTACCATACTGTGTACGGCAATTTCACTTTGCCCAACACCTACTGTTTCTATTAAAATAACATCAAAGCCTGCAGCTTCACATAAAATAATAGTTTCTCTGGTTTTTCGGGCTACACCTCCTAAAGAGTCTCCCGAAGCTGACGGACGTATATAGGCGTTTTCATCCTTTGCTAAAGTTTCCATTCTGGTTTTATCACCCAAAATACTACCTTTAGTTAAAGAGCTGCTAGGGTCTATAGCCAATACAGCTACGCGTTTGCCTAGTGCTGTTAAGTGCTTGCCAAAAACTTCTATAAATGTGCTTTTGCCTACACCAGGCACACCTGTAATACCAGTACGAATGGATTTATTAGCATATGGTAAACAAGATTTTAATACAGTATTTGCATAGTCCTGATGCTTTGGGTTAGAGCTCTCTATAAGTGTAATGGCGCGACTTAAATAACTTATATTTTTATTTAAAATACCTTTAACTAACGTTTCTGGATTTATGGTTTTACTTTGCTTCGATTTAAAATTTGATACAAAGTTATTGTTGATTATTTCTGAATTAGAAACACCTTCTGTTTGTTTTAAAGCCGACTTTTTTTTGTTTTTCACAATTAAAAAATAATCACTCTAAGTTACGCTTTTAATTATTTTAGAGGCACTTTTACACGTATATTGTCCCACGCCATTGTCATAAAAAGGTTGTCTGTAGAATTATCGAAGGCAATCGTAAACTGTTCTACCTCGGTATTTAATTTTTCTACAGGAGCACTATAATTTACAACATCAAATTCAGGTTCGCGAAGTGGTTCTAATGTTTTATGGTCTACACCCCAAGGATATTGTTTTGAGTTAAAAATTACAGTCCACGCCGTATCGTTCGGTATCGTCCAAAGTGTATATTTCCCAGGTTGTAACGAATCGTTTCCTATTTTTAGAGATTTATTGGTCTCGAAAGTAGTAGCTTCGTTTGCCCCTGTTCTCCAAACGTCGCCGTAGGGCACTAAAGCCCCAAAAACTTCCCTTCCTCGTTTTGATGGGCGGTTGTAAAACACATTTAGCTTTAAATCGTCTACTTTAAAGGCTACATTTTTTTTCGGACTTTTTCGTTTCTGTAAACCATCGTTTAAATAAGAATACACAAAAATAACTGAAGCTGCCAGAAGCAAAATAAAAATAATGCGTTTTAAAAACGTGTTCATAAATGAGAGATTTTATAGGTGGTAAAGATACTTGATGTTGAAGTATTTATAAAATAGAAACGCTAAATTATTTAGCTATGTTGTGTTGGTTTTACCTTCTTTTACTTTCCTCTCACAATATTTAAAGTTCTTGATAAAAAAAATAAAAATTTTGCAACACTCTCAATTTTTTATCGTCTTTTAAATGAACTAACTTAAGACCAAAAGTAGTAGCATGTTTAAAGTTGACATTATTGAACAATGTAAACAGAACAATCGTAAGGCACAAATGCAGTTGTACAACCAGTACTGCAACGGTATGTACATTGTGGCAAAACGATTTCTTAAGGATGCTAATGATGCTGAAGATGTGGTGCAAGAAGCGTTTATTAAAGCGTTTTCTAAACTACACCAGTACAAAGCCGAAGTTACTTTTGGGGCTTGGTTAAAACGTATTGTGGTTAATAAAAGTATCGACTTTCTAAAATCAAAAAAACAACAGTTAGTAGAATTAGATGAGGTGCACCTTAAAGTGGTCGATACGGCACATAACGACAAATGGTTGGTAGAAGATACGGTAACGGTAAACGATGTGAGGAAGGCAATTTGCAAGCTACCAGAAAAATATAAATATGTAGTGATGCTGTATTTAATTGAAGGGTACGACCATGAGGAAATATCAAAAATACTAAGTATTACCCAAGTGGCTTCTAGAACACAGCTATCGAGAGGTAAAGTTAAATTACAAGAATTATTAACACAACAAAATAATGGCACAGGATATTAGAGATTTGTTTAAAAACGAAAAAGTGAAGCACGAGGATATGCCTAATAATCACGATGCACGTTTTTTAGAAAAGCTAGAGCAAGCTTTCCCTAAAGAAAAGAAAACGCCAAAGTATAGTTGGTTATCTGTCGCGGCTAGTGTTGTAGTGTTAATTGGGATAAGTTTTGGAGCCTATTATGGCTTTCAGCACAAAAAACCAGATGTTGAAAATGTATTAGCTAATGCCACAACTAAAACTTTGGGCGATGTGTCTCCAGATTTAAAAAAGGTGGAAGATTATTATTTGGCCAGTATAAATTTAGAATTGTCTAAAATAAAGCCAACACCAGAAACTAAAGTAATTTTTGACGGCTATCTAGAACAGTTGAATGAGTTAAATAAAGAATACAAAACACTATCCTTAGAACTTACAAAAAATGGCGCCACAGAGTTAACCATAAGCGCATTGATAGATAATCTAAGATTCCGTTTAAACTTATTGTATCGCTTAAGAGATCAGTTAAAAACTTTGAATGCTTCAAACGATTTACCCCAAGAAAGAACAGAAGCAATCTAAAAAAAATCAAAAAAAATGAACAGTAAAATTATAATATTAAACGTGTTGTTGCTAAGTTGTTTTACCATAACAACACTAACGGCACAAGAAAAAGTTACTAAAGTATCACAATTAATAAATGTAGATAAAAATGTGACTATAGATTTAAATACAAGTTATTGTAATATTGTATTTGATACCTGGAATAAAAATGAAGTACAAATTGAGGCATTTGTTGAGAGCGATGAACTTTCTAAAGACGAATTAGAGCAAATAGCTAAGAGTTGGCAACTAGATATTGATGGTTCTACAAATTTAGTTGCTATAAACACAAGAAGCTCCCATTCTCCTAACGTTTGGATTGCAGATAATGCCCATTACAACGATGAGGTAAAACGAGTGCTTAAGGAATTAAAATATGAATTGGCAGAAATGCCCGAAATGAATTTCGATTTTAGTACTATTGATATTCCAGAACCGCCAGAGCCACCAAAAGCACCCAAATTTCCTAAGATGCCTGAGTTACCCGAATTGCCTGAATTGCCAGAAGGTGTTGGAGCTGTAGCTTTTGATTATGAAGCTTACAAGAAAGACGGGGATGCCTATCTAGAAAAGTGGTCTAAAAAATTTGAGTCTACTTACGGAAAAGAGTATGCAAAAAAAATGGAAGCCTGGGGTGAACAATTTGGTACAGCATGGGAAGAAAAATTTGGAGACGATTATGCCAAAAAAATGGAAGCTTGGGGCAAAAAGTTTGGTGAACAATTTGGAGAAGATTACGCAAAAAAAATGGAAGCATGGGGTGAGCGTTATGCAGCTTTAATGGAGCGAAAAGCAGAACGTATTGCAGAACAACAAGAAAGAAATGCAGAAATGCATGAGAGGCGTGCCGAAGTAATGGAAAAAATGGCAGAACAACGAGCTAAAATAGCAGAAAAAAGGGCGGAATTGGCAAAAAAACAAGCAAAACAAAATAAAACACGAGCAATATTTATTAATAGATGGAGCGATAAAACCAATCATTCACAACTTAAAAAAACTATTATTATAAAAATGCCCAAAAAGGCAAAAATTAAAGTTGATGTAAGACATGGTGAATTAGAGTTTGCATCGGTGTTAGATGATGTGCAAGCACATTTATCTCATACCTCATTTAAGGCACAAGGCATTAATGGAAGTAATACTTCCATTAGTGCAGCTTATGCACCGGTTTTTATTAGCAACTGGAATTTGGGTGAATTGAATTTAAAACACGTAAAACAAGCCGAATTAGAAACCGTAAAGCATGTGGTGTTAAATTGTACATCATCTAACGTTAAAATAAATAATGTACTAAATAGTGCTATTGTAGATAGTAATATTGGAGACTTAAAAATCCTTAATGTTGCCGATAGTTTTACCAACTTAAACTTTATTTTTCAAAACAATAAAGCTTATATAGTTATGCCAGAGGAAAACTATAATATGAACTACAAAGGAATGCATTCTTACTTGGTGCACCCAAATAATACAAGTGGTAAAACAGACGCAAGCTCTTTTTCAATGAGTAATACCGAAAGCAATAAAACAGTTACTGTAAATGCAAAATATAGTAAAGTAATTATAGAGTAATTTATTAGCTTTGAGTAAATTTAATTTGAATGACCTCAAGCGAATTTAAAAACTTCCTTACAAGCATTAAACCTAAACCACTTCACGTTTTAGATGCTTCCATTCCAAAATCGCAATACATTGCTTTAGATTTATCAGAACGCAATACCGAACTTCAGTATGTAGATGTGTCTTCGTCTAAAGAATTTTCAATATATATCAATTCATATTTAAAACAGCATAACGCCAAAGTTGCCTATGGAGGTTATAACGAGTTACGTAACATATATAACAGAAGTACACATTTTGATAGCCTTAGCGAAAAACGTAATATCCATTTGGGTATAGATTTGTGGTGTGCTGAAGGAACATCAATTTTTACACCTATTGATGGTGAAATTCATAGTTTTAAAAATAATACCAATTATGGTGATTATGGACCAACTATTATTTTAAAGCATAACATTTCAGGAACTGTTTTTTACACACTTTACGGGCATTTAAGTTTAGCCTCTATTGCTAATTTAAAAGTAGGCGAAACATTTAGCAGAGGAGAGCAATTGGCGTTTTTGGGCGATGCCACTGTAAATGGCGATTACCCGCCACATTTGCACTTTCAAATTATAAAAGATATTGAAGGGTATTTAGGAGACTACCCAGGAGTAACTTCAAAAAAAGATTTAGAGTTTTACTTGCAAAATTGCCCTAATCCGCTTTTGTTTTTGGGCTTTTAAAGTTTTATTTACCAAATAGTTTTTTTACCTCTGGTTTTGTGAGTTCTATCAATGTAAAAACACCTAATAAAATTCCAAGAATACCGGTTAAAACATTTAAAATAGCTATAACAAAAATAAAATTATAATTTTTAACCTCCTTTAAATATTTAGATGCTAAAAGTGTAAGTATTCCTAAAACTATACAAATAATTACACCAAGCCCACCAATAATGACAAAAAACCAACCAAAATTAAATGGTAACTCTGGGTTTTCTGATGAATGTTCTATAGCAGCGTTAAAGAAAAAACCCATACCGGCATAAAGGATGAAGAATACTGAAAAGCATAAGGTTATAATTCCTTTTACAAGAAAAAGAATTCTAAATGTGTTGAGGTTGTTTGGTTTTGCTTCCATTTAATTTGTTTTTGAAATGTGTGTAGATGTATAAGTTTTAAATAATAGTGATAGCTGCATACACACTAGCAAGGTTTAAAATTTTAAAAATTTTTGGTGTGGGGCAATGGTGTGCTAGTCAATTAAAATCTCTAAAATCTTAATAGCAGCTTCACTTATTTTTGTACCTGGACCAAATACAGCAACTGCTCCTGCATCAAATAAAAACTGATAGTCTTGTTTTGGAATAACACCACCAACAATTACCATAATGTCGTCTCGTCCATAGTGCTTCAATTCCTCAATAACTTGAGGCACTAAAGTTTTATGGCCTGCTGCTTGCGAAGACACTCCTAAAATATGCACATCGTTTTCAACGGCTTGTTTAGCGGCTTCTTTAGGTGTTTGAAATAGTGGGCCTATATCTACATCAAAACCAATATCGGCATATCCTGTAGCGACTACTTTTGCACCACGGTCGTGACCATCTTGTCCCATTTTTGCTATCATAATACGTGGTCTGCGTCCATCTTGTTCCGCAAAAATATCAGCTAGTTTTTGTGCCTTTTTAAAAGATTCGTCGTTTTCAATCGCTTTACTGTACACGCCAGAGAATGATTTTATTTGTGCTTTATGTCGGCCATATTCAGCTTCAAGAGCATCGCTAATTTCACCTAAAGTAGCACGACACCTTGCAGCTTCAATAGCTAAACCTAATAAATTATAATCCTCACGAAAGTGGGGATCTTTTGTATTTTTAGTTGAAACGTTATTATCCGAATTTAAGGAAAATTTTGCTGCCTTAGTTAATTTTGATAAAGCTGATGTTACTTCAGCAGCATTTCTTTCAGATTTTATACGTTTTAAGCGTTCTATTTGAGAGTTTCTAACGGTTTGATTGTCTACTTCTAGAGTAGAAATGGCATCTTCTTTTTCTAATTGGTATTTGTTTACTCCAACAATTATATCTTGCCCAGAATCAATTCTTGCTTGTTTTCTGGCTGCAGCTTCTTCAATTCTAATTTTAGGAATTCCAGCCTCTATAGCTTTGGTCATACCTCCCAAGTCTTCAACTTCCTGAATTAATGCCCAGGCTTTTTTTGCAATATCATGTGTTAGTTTTTCAACATAAAAGCTGCCTGCCCATGGGTCTACCGTTTTTGTAATTTTAGTTTCTTCTTGTAAAAAAATTTGTGTATTTCTGGCAATTCGTGCTGAAAAATCGGTTGGTAGTGCAATCGCTTCATCCAGGGCATTGGTGTGTAGGCTTTGTGTGCCTCCAAAGGCGGCCGCCGCTGCTTCAATAGTGGTTCTAGCTACATTGTTAAACGGATCTTGTTCGGTTAAACTCCATCCAGAAGTTTGGCAATGTGTACGTAAGGCTAAAGATTTTGGGTTTTTAGGGTTAAACTGTTTTACAATTTTAGCCCATAATAGTCTAGCAGCTCGCATTTTGGCAATCTCCATAAAATGGTTCATACCAACAGCCCAGAAGAACGAAAGGCGAGGGGCAAAGGTATCAATGTCCATACCTGCTTTTAGTCCGGTTTTTAAATACTCTAAACCATCGGCCAGCGTGTAGGCCAGCTCTATATCGCAAGTAGCACCAGCTTCTTGCATATGGTAGCCAGAAATGCTGATACTGTTAAATTTAGACATGTGCTTACTTGTAAATTCAAAAATATCAGAGATGATTTTCATGGACGGTGTAGGCGGATAAATATAGGTATTACGTACCATAAACTCCTTTAAAATATCATTTTGAATGGTGCCTGAAAGCTGCTCTAGCTTTACGCCTTGCTCTTCGGCAGCTACAATATAAAATGCCATAATGGGCAATACTGCGCCATTCATAGTCATGGAAACAGACATTTTACCTAGTGGAATTTGGTCGAAGAGAATTTTCATATCCTCTACCGAATCTATAGCTACACCCGCTTTACCAACATCGCCAACAACACGTTTATGATCGGAATCGTAACCTCTATGCGTAGCTAAATCGAAAGCCACAGAAAGACCTTTTTGTCCGGCAGCTAGGTTGCGTCTATAAAAGGCATTGCTTTCTTCGGCAGTACTAAATCCTGCATATTGGCGAATCGTCCAAGGTCTTCGTACATACATAGTGCTGTATGGTCCACGTAGATATGGCGGGATACCAGCTACAAAATTTAAATGTTCAACTTTATGAAGATCGTATTTACTGTAAGCAGATTTTACATCAATACCTTCAGCAGTGGCAAATGTATTTACATCTGTTTTTGGGTCTTGTTCTTCCAGCCTTATCTTAATATGTTGAAGATTCTTTCTCAAATTTATTAGTGATTGTGTCCTGCATGAGGATCATTTTGTGGTGTCTGCGGTGGAATTTTATTAAAATCTACCTTAGGTTCTGGTTTTTCAGCAACTTGAGACAAATCTACATCAAACAATTTCCCGTAGTAAAACTCTAAAGCCACATAAGCAGATAGGTATTTATCGCGAATAGCCGCACCATAGTTTGATTGTAATGCTGGACCAAATAATTTAGGGCTCATACTATTGGTTTCTAATAGTGCATTTAGGGTTGTTTTTAGGCTTCTGTCTATCATATTGTTAGCTATACATGCCATAACAGAACTATTGTAATTTAGTTTGGTGTTGGCATTGTTTAAGTCCCATAATTCCTGTTTGGATTTTAAAACTTCAAACACTTTTGCGGTATGGGGCGATACAATATCGGCATAATTTATACGGCCATACATGGCGTTTCTAATAAATTGCGAATAAGCGCGTGTTAAGTTAGGTGCTCCCGTTTGTCCGTTTTTTCCGTAAGCTTCTAAAATATCGTTTTCAAAAGAAAATAAAGCCTCGTTAAGGAGTTTTAAGTCGAATTTATCACAGTTTAGCACAATACCTTTTTCAGTGTATTTATATTCGTCTAAGGTTTTTTCTTCGGCTTCTTTTTTACAGCTAAATAAAGCGAGGACCAATAAAAATGCAAAAAGCTTAAATTTTAAATTCATAATAATTACTCTTTTTTTAATCGTTCTTGTTCTAAGTTTTCGGTTAAACGTTTTTCTATAATAGGTGCTATTAAAGTTTTTCTTTTTTCAATTTTTACAAAAGGATAAATTTCTAAATTATCCTTCATTTTATCATCTGTATTGGGGTGTTTATTGCTGCCAAGAACAACTTCGTTGCCAGTATTAAACTGTTCTTGCTCTTTGTTAGCACTTTCTTTTATTTTGCGTTGAATTGTGCCATTTTTTAATTGCTTTAAAAACCCTCCATTGGCTTCAATATCCTTAAATAATGTTAGGGCTTTTTCGGCTAGTTGTTCGGTTAAGCTCTCTATGTAATAACTGCCGTCTGAAGGATTATTTACCGCGGTAAAGTAGCTTTCGTGCTTTAAAATTAATAGTTGATTTCTAGCAATGCGCGCTCCAAAATTATTGTACTTTTTAAATACAGCATCGTAAGGTAAATTACTTATAGTATCTGCCCCGCCTAAAATGGCGCTCATACATTCTGTTGTAGTACGTAGCATGTTGGTATTATAATCGTAAATGGCCTTATTTCGTTTTGAAGGTGTTGCGAAAATATGGCAATTATAATCTGCCAAATACTCCTTTTCAAGTGTGTTAAACAGTAATTTTAACGCTCTTAACTTTGCGATTTCAAAGAAATAATTTGAGCCGATAGCAACATTAAATACAATATTAATTTTTGATGTTATTTCTTTTGAAGTGTTTTCTATATAATTAAAATATTCGTTAGCATGCGCCATTGCATATGCCAATTGTTGTACCATATTAGCGCCAGCATTTTGATATAAATCTGTATGTATTGAAAAAGAATTTAAATGCGTGATAGCACTTTTAAATTTTAAAAAATCTTCTTTTAAATTAAAAAACCAATTACCAGATTTAGCTAACTGACCAATAATATCGGTATGTATATAAATTTCAGATGTTTTGGAAATTTTAGAAACTATATTTAGATATTCTATTGATAAAAACTGCAATTGAAAATGAATGGCAACATCGTTTAAATTAATATCTTTTAATAGTTCTTCTAACGAAATTGTTTTAGAAGGTATAATAAATTTAATACTATTTGCGCCACTTAAAATAGCAGTCTGCGCCTTGGTATTTGCATTTTTGGCGTTTGCTACAAAAAGAGTTTCGCATATTTTAAAGCCATTGGTTTTTGTCTTAACAGTTTTTGGTGTAGCCGTAATGTCTTCGGCATGATAAAAGGGTTTTACTTGTATACCTTCATTACTTGTCCAAACTAGCGCATCATTATAATCGGCTCCTTTTAAATCGAACTGTATTTTTTGTTTCCACTGTTTTGCAGAAACGGGCTCAAATTCATTAAATAACGAGTTACTCATTATCCTTTGTTTTTATACTGTCTTCGTATTCAATAATAAAAATTTCTTCATTCTCGCGTTTCATATAATATTCTTCGCGAGCAAATTTTTCTAAACCTTCTTGAGAGCTTAATTTTTTAAATTCTTTTTCGTCTTTTTCTTTCCCTTTTTGGTAATATTCCTTTTCTGCTTTTAAATCGTCTATTTCGTTATTTAGTTCGTTGTGAATAAACCATGAGTTACTGTCAAAAAAAATCATCCAAACCACAAATACCACCAAGATAAGAATATAAATATTCTTAAAAGGTTTTAAAAAACGGTGATTTAAATTAATTTTTTTCACTATTTGTTACAATTTATCATTAATTATTGTGCGAACTATATCTATGGCTACTGTGTTGTAGTGGTTGTTTGGTATAATAATATCTGCATACTCTTTCATGGGTTCTATAAACTGATTATGCATGGGTTTTAATGTGGTTTTATAACGCGTTAAGACTTCATCTAAATCTCTGCCACGCTCTGAAATATCGCGTTTTAGGCGTCTTATTAGGCGCTCGTCGCTATCGGCGTGCACAAATATTTTAATATCGAACATTTCTCTAAGTTCAGGATTGGTAAGGATTAAAATACCTTCAACAATCATAACTTTTCTGGGATGCGTTAAAACCGTATCTCCGGTTCTATTGTGTTTAACGAAAGAATATACGGGTTGGTGTATAGGTTTGTTGTTTTTTAAAGTTCTTAAATGTTCTGCCAGTAAATCAAAATCTATACTCCTTGGGTGATCGAAATTAATTTTAACCCGTTCGTCGTAGCTTAAGTGCGATGTGTCTTTATAATATGAATCTTGGGAAATTACTCCAACTTCCCCTTCTGGAAGTTCGTTTAAAAGCTGATTTACTACTGTAGTTTTTCCGCAGCCAGTACCTCCTGCAATTCCTATTACCAACATATTTTTATTGAAATTTTACCGTAAAAACAAAGTTAGTAAATGTAAAATGATATGGTTACTAATTGGCTATTTTTTTATGGCAGCAACCTCTTCAGTAGTTACAATATTTTTATTGGAATTTCCCCAACTGTTGTTTATAAAATTCATTACATCGGCAATTTCTTCATCATCTAAACCCATAGGTGCCATTTTTCCGTTATATATAATACCGTTTACGGTTATCTCACCTTGTTGACCGTATTTTATACCACGAATACTAGCTTCTCTATTATTTTTTAGGTAATCAGATTTTGCTAAAGGCGGAAAGGTGTGTTTTACGCCTTCGCCATTTGGCATGTGGCAGGTTACACAAAAATCCGAATAAATTTCCTGTCCTCTAGAGATGCTTTCTTGTAATTGGTCTTGCTGCGACACTGTAAGAGTTATAAAAGTTGCCAAACCACTTAAAATTGCACATAAAAAAATTTTCATAATTATTGGTTTAAAATGAATCTGGAACAATTTTTACGATACCTAAGCCTTCTACGGCAGCATACAAATAGCCGTCGGGAGCTTGTTTAATATCTCTAAATCTGCCAAGGCCTTCAAACAACTTTTCGCGTTTTACAACTTTATTGTTTTTTAAGACCAAGCGTTCTAGGTACTCAAATTTTAAGGAGCCTACTAATACGCTACCTTCCCAATCTGGATAATTGCTAGATGTAGGAAACGCCATTCCGCTTGGTGCTATAGAGGGTACCCAATAAAACAGCGGTTGTTGCATGCCTTCTTTTTCAGTAATTTCGGTAAATTTTGTACCGCTGTAATTAATGCCATAAGAAATAACGGGCCAACCGTAGTTTTTGCCTTTTTCAACAATATTTATTTCGTCTCCTCCCTTTGGTCCGTGTTCGTTTACCCAAATTTTTCCTGTTTCTGGGTGTAGCGCCATACCTTGCGGATTGCGGTGACCGTAACTAAAAATGGCTTGTTTAGCATTGTTGTTGTCTGTAAACGGGTTATCTTCTGGAATGGAGCCATCTGCATGTAGTCTATATATTTTGCCACCATCTCTGGTAATATCCTGTGGGTTTACATCCCTATTACCTCTATCGCCAATAGAGAAATATAAGTGCCCTTCGTTATCAAACTCTAAACGCGACCCCCAGTGTTGTCCTTTTTTTGTGTTAGGAACCCCTTTGTATAAGTGCTCTACATTGGTAACGGTATTGCCATTTAATTTTGCACGCATAATTGCAGTATTGCCACCATCGTCTTCACCTTCGGCAGAAGCATAAGAAAAGTAAATCCAGCCATTATTTTTGTAATCGGGATGTAGTTTAATATCCATTAAGCCACCTTGTCCTCGAACATAAACTTTGGGGAGGCCATTTATTATTGTTTTTTTATCGTCTTTAAAATGAATAAGTGTTCCTGCTTTTTCAGTAATAAGCATGCTGCCATCGGGTAAAAACTCCATTCCCCACGGAATGTCTAATTCTGGGACAACAACTTCTGTAACATAATTAATTTTAACAGGTGTTTCGGCTGAAACTTTAGAAGGTTCTTGTTGGGCACACGAATAAAAAGATATTAATGCTATTGCTAAAAGTAATGTAAACTGTTTCATTTTGATAGATTTATAGAGTAAAGATACATTAAAACGAATAATTTAAAGCGAGACCAGAATAATAATTTAATGGATTTCCTGGGTAAAAATATCTAGGCGCACTATTACCAAAACCAGTGGCATTTATTAATATTTGAGATGCATAGGCAGTGTTAAATATATTGTTTACGCCTAAAAAAGCATTTAACCTTAGCTTTGGCGCTAAGGTATTTTGGTACCCTATTTTTATGTTTGAAACCGTATAACTTTCGCTAAATAAGCTATTACTGTCTGTAATTGGCATTTTACCAACATGCTGAAAGTTAATATTTCCATACATACCCACTTTAGAACTAAAATCTAAACCTAAATTTAAAACATCTTGTGGAACACCTGTTAAATCGTTACCTGAAAAATCTGAGTTATCGTCAATAAAATTCTTGAATTTATAAAGGTGTAATGCATAGCTTCCAAAGGCCGATAATTGTAGGTCTTTAGAATTAGTAAACGTATAATTAATTTCTGCTTCCAATCCGTCGTTATGTGTTTTTCCTGCGTTAACACCAATAAATTCATCTTGGGAGGTACGTCTTGCTACCAATAGGTTTTTTATAGCTAATCTATATACCGCAACAGTGTATTGCAACCTGTTTTTGGCAGCGTATCCTCTGGTACCCACCTCAAAATTCCAACCTGTTTCTGGGTTTAAATTAGTATTTATTTGTCCGTTTGGTAGTAATGTTTCTTCTAAAGAAAGCGGGGAGAAACCATGGCTAATGTTACCATAAATAGTTAAAGCAGTACTTGCACGGTACAATACGCCTAACTTTGGAGAAACTAAGCCTTTAAAATCAAAACTCCCAGACTCATTTGGGTTGGTACTTGAAACAGGGAATTTATCTTCTAGGTTGTAACTTGTTTTGTTATAATTAATACCAAAAACAACATCGGTTTTAGAAGTAACAGGATATCTCCCTTCAAAAAACAGATTGTAGTAGTAGCGTTTTTCTTTGAAATTCGATAAAGCTACACCTTTAATACTGCTGTTTGCTTCAGGAAAATCTTCATATAAATTTTCAAAAGTTTGATATTTATAGTTGTCCTTAAAAAACTCTATCCCAGATGTCCAATTAATTTTTTTATCATTCACTGTGAAATTTCCTGTAATGCGATGCCTTAGTCCGTAACCAAAAACAGTTTCATCTAAAATATTAAAGGGTCTTGGCTCGTAAGAATTTCTAAAAGACATAAAAACACTTGTACTTTGTTCAAGTTTTTCGTTGAATTTATGAATTAAGGAAATACCAATAATACCTCGTTTTGTGTCTTCAAAACCGCGAGATTGCTTCCATGTAAATGCTGCCGATTCAGGATTGTTTGTAAAGTCTGTTTCATTTAGAGAGCTAGGTATAAAGGCTTTTAAATCTGAGAATATCCCTAAAATAGAGAGTTCGTTTTTAGCATTTAATTTATGAACAGTGTTTAAAGTTAATGCGTGCCTTTTGTAATCGTTGTTTTCTCTAAAACCATTACTTTTCGTATTGCTATACACTAGTTTATAACTGTTGGAAGCATTACCATAATTAATTTGTGATAAGTTTTTAAAGAGCCCAAAAGAGCCGATAGAAGTTTCGTTTTCAAAACCAGTACTATTAAAAGAGGATGTTTTTGGAAGCAACCTAATAACGCCACCAAGGCCGGCACCATAAGTACTAGAAGTAGCCCCTTTAGTGATTTCTATTCGCGATAAAGCACCTAATTCAAAATCTTCCAAACTAGTTTCCCCACTGCCATTCGTTAATGGAATATCTTTAAAGTAGGCCCTAATTTTTGCAGTGCCAAACAGGTTTCTAGAACCTACGCCCCTAATAGTAATACGGTTGGTGTTAAGCGCGCCAGTTTGCATAAAAACTCCTGGAACTCTATTTAAAGCCTCGTTAATATTAACGGTGTTTGCCCTTTCTATAGCTTTGCTGGATACAAGTGATACACTAGAGGTTGATGCTTTAAGCTCAATTGGTAGGTGACTAGCATTTATAACTATTTCATTTAACGCATTTGGTTGCTTTTGAAGCTTTACAACATAGTTGTTTAGTGGGCTTAATTTAAGTGTTTTAAGAATATAACCTTTTTTATTAAAAGTATATAAGCCAGAAGTTTTTATTTTGAAAAAACCAGTATTACTAGTAAATGTAGAATCATTTTGAAGTTGTGTAATCTCAACTTCTGAAACAAGATTACCGTTTTCTGAATCTATAATTCTATTCAGATTAGTAGTTTGACAGAAGTAAACTTGCGTTACTAGCACTGCGATAATAAAGGGAAGCCATTGTTTTTTTTTCACTGCTGCAAAGTAGTTGTTTTATAGAATCGGAAAAAGTTTGAAAAACTAAATTTTTCTTAAAAAAACACTTTAGAACTAGTAGAAATAAGTATATTTGCACCCGCTTAGATAACTATTTCGGGGTGTAGCGTAGCCCGGTTATCGCGCCGCGTTTGGGACGCGGAGGTCGCAGGTTCGAATCCTGCCACCCCGACAAAAAAGATGCCAGAGGAATTTTTCCTCTGGCATTTTATCTTTCTCATAGTATTTAGCAATGTTATAATAGTGGTTTTGTTTATTATGTTAAGACATTTTTCAAATGTTAATGTATTGTTTTTAATATTTCGATAAAAACCTATCTCTTAATTTTCTTATTAAGTAATTTTTAATATTACAATTTGAGAAATACGTAATAATCACGTTTCTACGTAAATTTATTAGTAAATCAGCTTAAAAAATAAGTATAAATACTTAGTTTTGTTTTTTAAATACGTAATTATGCAGCATATAATTGTAGTTGGAAACGGGATGGTTGGTTATAAATTTTGTGAGAAATTTGTAGCTCAAAAAGAAAACAAAGCTTTTAAAATCACAGTATTTGGTGAAGAGCCAAGACCAGCTTATGATAGAGTTCATTTAAGCGAATTCTTTGAAAGTCAGAATGCTAAAGCCTTAGAGATGGCTCCAGCTGAGTGGTATGCTGAAAATGATATTGACTTAATTACAGGAGAACGTGTTGCTGATATCAATAGAAGTTCAAAAACCATTACTACGGCAAAAGATCGCGAGTTCTCATACGATTATTTAGTCCTTGCCACAGGATCTTCTCCTTTTGTACCTCCAATTAAAGGTGTTGAAAAGGAAGGTGTATTTGTTTATAGAACTATTGAAGATTTAGAAGGTATGCTTGCTTATGCTGCTAAACTGAAGGCTGAAAAACCTAATGCTAAGGCAGCAGTTTTAGGAGGTGGATTACTGGGTTTAGAAGCTGGTAAAGCTGTAATGGATATGGGCTTGGAACCTCATATTGTAGAGTTTGCACCCAAGTTAATGCCAAGGCAATTAGATTCTAGAAGTTCTCAAGTATTACAATTGAAATTAGAGTCTATAGGATTAAATATTCATCTAAGTAAAGCAACAAATCAAATTTTAGGAAACGGTCGTATTACGGGGATGGAATTTGGAGAAGATGACATTTTAGATGTGGATATGCTTATCGTTTCAGCAGGTATTAGGCCAAGAGATGAGTTAGCTAGGGCATGTGGGTTGGAAGTTGGTGTTCGCGGTGGTGTAATTGTAGATAATACCATGAAAACTTCAGATGATGCGATTTATGCTATTGGTGAAATCGCCCTATATAATCAAATGATTTATGGTCTAGTAGCCCCAGGTTACGATATGGCAGATATTGCTGTACAGCAAATATTAGGGAATGCCGATAAAGTTATGCCTTCAGATATAGATATGTCTACCAAATTAAAATTAATTGGTGTAGATGTAGCAAGTTTTGGAGAGCCATTTATGCCTGCATCAAAAGGGCATTCTATTATATTTGAAAATAAAACACAATACTTGTACAAAAGAATTAATGTAAGTCATGATGGTAAAAAGTTATTAGGCGGAATTCTTGTTGGTGATGCTGCAGATTATAGCATGTTGCATCAAGTATACCTAAATGGAATGGCTATTCCTGAAGATCCTGCGCAATTAATATTGCCTGTAAGTGAAGGTGGCGCATTACTTGGTGATGTTATGGATTTGCCAGATGAGGCACAAATATGTTCTTGCGAGAGTGTAACTAAAGGCCAAATATGCGGTGTTATTGAAAATGGGGATGCTACAGATTTAGGAGATGTGGTAAGTTGTACAAAAGCTGGAACGGGTTGTGGCGGTTGTAAGCCAATGGTAGCAGATTTAACCAATGCGACATTAAAATCCTTAGGTATTGAGGTTAAGGACTCTATTTGCGAACATTTTGACTATAACAGACAGGATTTATATAAAATTATTCAAGTTAAAGGCTATACTAAATTTAATGAAGTATTAGATAGTCATGGTAATGGCGGACACGGTTGCGAAATATGTAAGCCTGTAATTGCATCTTTAATGGCTTCAATTCATGCAGATACAGCGAATAAAGAATACGCCATACAAGATTCAAACGATAGGTTTTTGGCCAATATACAGCGAAACGGAACATATTCGGTTGTGCCAAGGGTTCCAGGAGGAGAGATTACACCAGATAAGTTGATTGCACTTGGCGAAATTGCAAAGAAATATGACCTCTATACTAAAATCACAGGAGGTGTTCGTATCGATCTATTCGGAGCTACTTTAAATCAGTTGCCATTAATTTGGAAAGAACTAATAAGTCACGGTTTTGAAAGTGGTCACGCTTATGGTAAGTCTTTAAGAACTGTAAAAACCTGCGTTGGATCTACTTGGTGTAGATATGGTATGGATGAAAGTGTAAGTTTTGGAATTGAATTAGAGAATCGATACCGAGGCATACGTGCGCCTCACAAAATTAAAGGTGGCGTTTCAGGCTGTATTCGCGAATGTGCAGAAGCAAGGGGGAAAGACTTTGGTTTAATTGCTGTTGAAGGTGGTTGGAATTTATACGTTGGTGGAAATGGTGGTGCAAACCCAAGACATGCCGAATTATTTGCCGAACAAATAGATAACGAAACGGTAATTAAATATCTAGACAGATACTTAATGTTATACATGCGTACCGCTAAACCATTACAACGAACTGCCGCATGGCAAGAAAAGCTGGAAGGTGGATTAGAGTATTTAAAAGAAGTGATTATTGAAGATAAACTAGGTATTACAGAAGACTTAGAAAAAGAAATGCAAACTCTGGTTAATAAGTTTGAATGTGAATGGACGCAAGCTGTAAATGATCCGGAAATGATGAAACGTTTCAATCATTTTGTGAATAGTGAAGCGGAAGACGATAATCTAGTTTTTGTTCCGATGCGGGATCAAAAAATGCCTGAGCCTTGGGTGTAGTATGTAAATAGTAGTTAGTATTTAGAGGATTGACTATTCTTTTTTAAGACTAAGGTAAAAGGCTAAAAATCTGGGGTGAGTTTGTTGCTAGCAAGTATGCCCGCGTTAGGGATTGCAGTGGAAAGCCCACAGCGGAGGTACAGAGCGAGGACTTGTAGCGTAAAGCCCGACCCGATAGGGTAACGCCCAAATTATAAAAACTAATAAATTAAACTGGTTTTAGTTTATCAAAATACATTAAAATGGAAGACATTCTAGAGAAATATACAGCCACAAAAATTGAAGATGTTACTGTTTGGTTTAAAGCAGCTTCAACTGAAGATTTTCCAGTTGATGGAGGCGCTTGTGTGAAATATAAGGATAAGCAAATAGCTGTTTTTAACTTTTCAAGATTAGGTAAGTGGTATGCGTGCCAAAACCTTTGTCCGCATAAAATGGAAATGGTACTAAGTAGAGGTATGATAGGTGATGATAAAGGTATGCCAAAAGTGGCTTGCCCGTTACATAAAAAAACCTTCTCATTAGAGAGTGGCGAAAATTTAAACGGTGATTTAAACCCAATAGCAACCTACCCTGTAAAGATTGAAGAAGGTTATGTTTATGTGGGGTTTATTGATTAAGATGGTATTTGCCAAAGCGTGCTGTTATATGTAAAGGACTTTGGGTTAAGAGGTTATTAAATTACTTAGACAAAATCCCAAATATTCTGTATTTTATCGCAAATGCTTTGGTGATTTTAGTAGTTAAAACTAGAACATTTAGTTAGAAATCGTTTAGAAAAATTCCAGATACAACATTTAATTAAAAAAAGTAATTATGTATCTTGGCTATCATAGAATTCAACTCAAAATAGATTATGAAGCCCACACGTTTTGAAACGGCTATTGCACTTATAGACAAGGCAAATTCTGAAGATATAAATACTTACGAAGTTGCTGGAATACAATATCCTAAAGAATTGTTATACTCGCAACGTATGACGCGAAAGTTATTGCAATTTAAGCCGGATGCGTCTAAGGCTTTACAAATTGCTGCACGTGCGCAACACATTTGTAGATGGAAAATTCCAAGAGATGAATACCCAATGGATCGCGTGGGGTATTTAAAATGGCGTGAAACTTTAAAAAAAATGCATGCTGATTTAACATCGGAAATCTTAAAGAAAGTTGGCTACGATGAACAGTTTGATGATAGAATTAGAAAAATTATTCTAAAAAAGCTCATTAAAAAAAACGAGGAGTCTCAGGCTTTAGAGGACACCATTTGCCTAGTGTTTTTAGATTATTATTTTGAGGAATTTGCTGAAAAACATCCAGATGAAAAGGTGATTGATATTCTGCAAAAAACATGGGTAAAGATGAGTGAAGCAGGCCAGCAAGAAGCTTTGAAACTCAAATTTTCTAAAAAATCTTTAGCTTTAGTAAAACAAGCTATTTCATAAATCTCCTAGAATTATGACAAAAAACGGCAATTCACTAGACCAACGGACTTTTGATAAACTTCGCCGTTTATATATTATCGGTTTTAGTACCATTGCACTTTCGGTGATTGTGAGTCAGATTTTAATCCGAACACATTTAAGTCGTCAAGAAAGTGATTCTGGAGTAATCAATATTGCTGGAAGGCAGAGGATGTTGAGCCAGAAATTAGCAAAAGACGCTATATCTCTTTTGGCTTTAAAGCATCCTGAAGATGTATTCATCATCAAAGAGGATTTAAAAAAGACTGTAAAGCTTTGGGAACTATCACACGATGCGCTTCAAAACGGCAATGATAGTTTAGGTTTGCCAAAACAAAATTCAAAAGAAGTTATAGCTAAATTTAAGGTGCTGAATCCCATTTTTGATTCTATAAAAGATGCTTCAAAATCTATAATTACGAAAATTGAAAATGTACCGCCTCTACCTTTAGATAGTTATGTTTCAGATATTGAAAAAGTTAGAAATCATGAAGGTGATTTTTTGATACAGATGGATGCTATTGTTAACCAATACGACAAAGAAGCCGAGGAAAAAGTAGCTTGGTTAGGTAAACTAGAGTTGTTGTTAATGGCTCTAACCTTACTAATACTGTTGGGTGAGTTTGTATACATTTTTTGGCCCGCAGCAAAATCAGTACGATATACTTTAAAGGAGTTATTGGCTGCGGAAGGTAAAGCTAAAAAAATGGCTTTTGATGCAGATGAACTCAGTAAGGAAAAAGAGAAATCCATACAGGAACTGAGTGCACTTACAAGAGCAATGGATGATACGCTTTTATTTGCTAGAATCTTACCAAATGGAGCTTTGGTGCATATGGGAAATAAGTTTTCTCACCTTTTTAGTTTCTCGAAGTTTAACGATTCAGCATTATTTTGGAATGTATTATCGACCAATGAGCATGAACAAGAAGCTATTGAAAACATAATTAGTAAGCACAAAAAAACAGGGTGGCAAGGAGAAGTTAAAGCCACTACTAAAAAGGGTGATGATGTTTGGTTAGAAATGGCGGTAATTCCGTTTAGTACCACAGACGAGAAGTCAGAATTACTAATAATAGCTTCTGAAATTACAGAACGCAAAGTAGCCCAATTAGAAATTGATAGATTGACAGAAAAGAGTTTTGAGGAGAAGATGAGTCAACAAAAAATAATCTCTAGCAAGATTATTGAAAACCAGGAGAAAGAGCAAAATAGAATAGCCAAAGATGTACATGATGGTATAGGGCAAATGTTAACGGGTTTAAAATATAACCTGGAAAGTATCGATATGAAAGATGTTAAAAAAGCAACATCTAAAATTGAGCATTTAAAAGAGTTGACCTCAAACATCATTAAGGGTGTTCGCACCGCAACATTTAATTTAACACCTCCAGAGCTAACAGATCATGGTATAGTTCCTGCCCTTACAAAGTTAACACAAGAGTTGGCACGATTAACTGGTAAGGAAATTGTGCTTTTTAATAAAACCGATTTTAACCAGCGAATGGAATCGCTTGCTGAAATAAATATATACCGTATTGTACAAGAAGCGGTTAATAATGCTATTAAATACGCAGAATCTTCCCATATAATTGTATCGCTATCACATAGTGCTAAAATACTTAGTATTGTTATAGATGATAATGGTAAAGGGTTTAATCCTGATAAAATAAAACATGTAAAAACAGGAGATGGTGGAATGGGAATGACGTTTATGAAAGAACGAATTAAATATATTGATGGGCGTTTATTTATAACTTCTGAAGAAAGCAAAGGCACTAGAATTACCTTGAATGTGCCGTTAAATAATTAATTTTGCTGATGTTGTAATGTCGAATGAATATGAGATATCTCACAAATAGCTGAGATTTGAGTATCTTAAACTCATCAGGTAATTATCCTAATACCTCTTTTTATATTTGGCTTTATGGATGGTAAATTAGAACACCTGATTATTCAAAGTTTCCCAACTAGGATTAAAATCCAGAATAAGTTTATTCTTTTTTCTCGCCTTCACTTCTTCAACTATTTTACTCTTGCTATACCATCTTATGGGTACTCAAAAGTCTCATAATAAGCTAAATAGATACAGCTGTATTTTCTAGAAAACGATTTTTTAGCATTTTGGCTATTAAAATAATATGTGATAATTGGTTTTGAATATTATTAGTGAAACCAATGTGTAGCATTGTTCGGTATTGATTTGTCGTTATATGTAGGAAGTATTTATAAAGCATAAATTAAATGCAGTGTTTTATTATAAATTACTAAACCAATAATTTCGAAAAATTGACATAGAATATTGAAAGTGAAATGTGATTTCTCATATGCGTTCGAAATGACATAGACATCTAAAATCTATTTAACAAGTCATTTAGGTGGCCTATTTCAATATAAACAAACCATGAAAAGAAAACTTATAAGGCAAAGTTCCGCATTCAAAAGTTAAAATACGTAGTATTACTTAATTTCTTACTTTTGTAATTATTCTATTTAATTTATGGACAAAATAAATGTTGTACTCGCCGATGATCATGTTTTAGTAAGGGATGGTATCAAGGCACTTTTAGAAGACCAATCTGGTATTGAAGTAATTGATGAAGCCTCCAATGGTGTTGAGGCATTGGAAGTACTAGGAAGAAATAAACCTCATGTGTTAATTGTAGATATTAGAATGCCGGAAATGAACGGGATTCAAGTGGTTGGTGAAGTTAAGAAGTTGCATCAAAATGTAAAAACATTGGTTTTATCTATGCATGACTCTGAGGAATACGTAGTGCAAGCTATTCAAGCTGGGGCAGATGGTTATTTGCTTAAAGGAGCTAGTAAAGAAGAGTTTTTAAAAGCACTGCATAAAGTGGCTAATGGAGGTAAATATTTTACAGGAGATGTGTCAGCAATTATTATGAATAATTTTGTGAGCGGTAATACAAATACTGCAGTTGCATCAAACGCAGACATAAAAGAAGATCCTTTTAAATTAACAAAACGCGAAAAACAAATTTTAGGTTTAGTTTTAGAGCTTAAGAATAATAAAGATATTGCCGATGAACTTAAAATTAGCAAGCGTACTGCAGAAGTACATCGTTTTAACTTGATGAAAAAATTAGAGGTTTCCAATCTCAAAGAACTTACTGAAAAGGCAAAAGAGTTCGGTTTGGTGTAATAAGTAACATCTTTTAAGCAACCTTTTTGTGAATTTTGAATCTAAGTAAAAACTAAAAAGGTGAAATCTATATTTAAAATTTTAATTTGTTTGATTATTATGACTTCTTGTTCTAATGATGAAGTCGTTTTGTATGACGCAGAAGTTATAGGAGAGAGTATAGATTGTAACAATTCTTTTTTGCTTAGGTTCAAGGCAATACCATTGGGAATTAACTCAATTGATAACATTTATGTTGGGCAAAACTTACCTGAAGCATATAAAGTTGTAGGCAAGAAAATAAACGTTTCGGTAAGAGGAGTAAATCCAAATAATGAAGATGAAATCCAACCATGTACTACACTTGGTCCCGGTTATGCGCATGTTTTCATTCTTTCAGTTTCAGAAAGAAATTAAGATTAAGGGTTCAGCCGTATTTTTAAATACGAGTTGTTTAAATTATCTAATTTTGCCAAATCCTCAAAATCCACTTTCTTAAATTAAAGACTTCACATAAATTTTAAATTACTTAATATTTAACACAAAAATTAAGTATAAATACGTAGTTTTGGTACATTGAGAATTTGTTTGAATCACTTCAATACGCATCTCATTCATAATTTAAAACGCTTATAAATGATACAAAGCGAAGTAAAAACTACCTGTTCCTACTGTGGTGTTGGTTGTGGTATTGTTGTTAAAAAAGATAATAACAATAAAGTATTTGTAGAAGGCGATAAAGATCACCCTGTAAACAAAGGAATGCTTTGTTCCAAAGGAATGAATCTGCATTATGTGGCTAACGATACTTCCGATAGAATTTTATATCCAGAAATGCGTTGGAGCAGATCCCATCCAAGGGAACGTGTAAGTTGGGATGATGCTTTGGATAGGGCTGCAAGCGTTTTTAAATCTATTATTAAAAAACATGGGCCAGATAGTGTTGGGTTTTATGTCTCAGGACAAAGTTTAACCGAAGAATATTACATTGCCAATAAACTAACCAAAGGCTTTTTAGGTACTAATAATATCGATACGAACTCCCGTTTATGTATGAGTTCTGCTGTTGTTGGCTATAAAAAAACATTCGGGGAAGATAGTGTGCCCATTTCTTATGCTGATATTGAATTGGCAGATGCGTTTTTAATTACAGGAGCAAACCCTGCTTGGTGTCACCCTATTTTATTTAGACGGTTAGAAAAACACAAAGAGGAGCATCCAGATGTAAAAATTATTGTAGTTGATCCTAGAAAAACGGATACAGCAAATTTTGCAGATTTACATTTACAGTTACTACCAGGAACCGATGTTATATTGTATAATGCGATTGGAAGGTGCTTGTATAAACGCGGTTTAATAGACGAAGACTTTATAAATAAACATACTGAAGGATTTCAAGAGTACAAAGATTTAATTTTTAGCACCTCTTTGAAGCAAGCATCAAAATTATGTGGTGTACCTGAAAAGGATATTCGGAAAGCTGCAGATATTATAGGGCTTGCAAAAGGCTTTATTAGCATGTGGGCCATGGGTTTAAATCAAAGTGTTGTAGGTACAGATAAAAATGTGTCACTCTTAAATTTGTCATTAATTACGGGTCAGGTAGGAAAACCGGGCTCTGGTCCATTTTCTTTAACCGGCCAACCTAACGCCATGGGAGGTCGTGAAGTAGGCGGAATGGCAAATCTTTTGGCGGTTCATAAAGATTTAATGAATGAAGAGCATCGTCGTGAAGTGGCTCAATTTTGGGGTGTAGATCAAATCAATCCAAAGCCAGGGTTAACAGCCACAGAAATGTTTGATGCCTTAGAAAGTGGTAAAATGAAGGCGGTTTGGATTGCCTGTACAAATCCACTAGTGAGTTTACCAAATTTGAATCGTATTGAAAAAGCCATGAAAAACGCAAAGTTTGTTGTGGTTCAGGAGATTTCTCATAAATCTGATACTGTCGCCTTTGGTGATTTGGTATTACCGGCAGCTGCTTGGTTGGAGAAAGAAGGAACGATGACGAATTCCGAAAGGCGTATTTCATACTTGCCAAAACAAATAGACCCACCAGGTGAAGCTAGACCTGATGTTGAAATATTCTGTGATTTTGCCCAGCGTATGGGTTTTAGAGGCTTTAATTTTAATAGTGCCAGCGAGATTTATGACGAGTACGCTTCTATGACAAAGGGTACAAATATTGACGTGTCTTATTTGAATTATGATAGGTTAAAAAACGAAGGCACCTTCCAATGGCCTGTTCCCGAACATAGGCATCAAGGAACACCAAGGCTTTTCGAGGATAAAAAATTCTACACACCCTCAACAAAGGCACAGTTTAATTTACCAGTTTCTATTATAAATACTTCAATACAACCCAATGCATCCTACCCTTTAATTCTAACAACAGGTCGAGTAAGAGACCAATGGCACACCATGACCAAAACAGGAAAAGTGTCTCGTTTAAAAACGCATTATCCCAAACCGGTCTTAGAAATTCATCCGGTAGATGCATATTTATACCATATTAAAGATGGTGATATCACTCAAATAAAAGGAGAAAACGGTGAGGTACGGGTAAGGGCCAAAGTAACTGATACCATCAAAAAAGGAGTGGTGTTTTTGCCAATGCACTGGGGTAAACAGTTGCAAAGTAATCTAAATAGAACCAATAATTTAACAAATACGCATCTAGATCCTGTTTCAAAAGAACCAGATTTTAAATTTACGGCAGTCGCTGTTTCAAAATATAAAAAACCTACTGAGAAAATTATAATTGCAGGTGCTGGGGCAGCAGCGTTCAGGTTTGTTCAAAACTATAGAGAGCAAAATGAAAGAGATGAAATTCATGTGTTTTCAAAAGAACCAAATCTGTTCTATAACAGAGTATTGCTTCCAGAATATGTTACTGAGGAATTAACTTGGGAGCAACTTCTAAAAATAAAAAAACTAGAGCTTAATAAACTTAATATTCATTTACATCCTGAGACTACAATTTCTCAAATTGATAAGGATAAAAAAGTAGTAAAAGATAGCAATGGCGAAACCCATACGTTTGATAAATTAATTTTAGCCACCGGAAGTCGCGCATTTGTGCCAAAAGACGTTCAGATTAATTTACCTGGGCGTTTTACCATGCGAAATAAAATTGATGCAGACGAATTTAAGGCGCATCTGGAAGCTACAGGATTGCCTCCAGAAGCGCAACATGTTGTTATTGTTGGTGGCGGTTTACTTGGGCTGGAGTTAGCGGCTGCGATGAAGCATAAAAATGCTAAAATCACCATAGTGCAAAGGGGGTCTCGCTTAATGGAGCGTCAGTTAGATAAAGTGTCGAGTAAACTTTTAGCCATTGATGTACAAGAGCGCGGTATTCAAATTTATTTTGATAATGAAGTAAGTACCGTATTTGATGATGAAGATACCGGTGAGTTGAATATTACTTTAAAAAGTGGAAAGTTAATAACTGCAAATGCTATTGTTTACGCTATTGGAACTATCCCCAATATTGAAATTGCAAGAGAAAATGGTATTAAATGCAGACGAGGTGTTATTGTAAATGAGCACTTGCAATCGTCTCATCCTGATATTTTTGCCATAGGGGAAATAGCTGAATTTAATAATCAATTGTTTGGAATAACCTCCGCAGCGGAAGAGCAAGCTACTATTCTGGCTAATTTTATTGCAGGAGATATAAGTGATGCCTATAAAGGCTCAGTATTAATGAATATATTGAAATTCAACGATTTGAATCTATGTAGTATCGGAGAAATCAATGTACCTGAAAACGATGATAGTTTTGAGGAAATTATATTTACTGATATAAAGAAGCGCTATTACAAAAAATGTATTGTAAAAGACGATTTGTTGGTTGGTGCGGTTTTAATGGGTGATAAAAATGAATTTGCTGAATTTAAAACCATGATAGAGGGTAAAATTGAAATGGCCGATAAGCGAAATACCTTATTGAGAGGTTCATCTAAAGATGAGCCTGTTCTTGGAAAATTAGTGTGTTCGTGTAGTCAGGTTGGGGCAGGTAACATTGAGGATGCCATTGCAAAAGGTTGTACGGATTTTACAGCGCTATGTAGTGAAACTGGCGCAGGTTTAGGGTGTGGCAGTTGTAAAAGTGAAGTGCGTGAGATACTTATGAATTCTAAAGTTTTAATGTAATGGAAGAGCGCTATAGATTAATGATTAACGGCGGTGTATTATCACCAGGAGAGTTGAAGTATATTTGTGAAGCTGCCGAAGGTTTAGGTTTAGATGCTATTTCTTTTGGCTCGCGACAAGACATTATTTTTCCTGAAAAAATAGATGAAAGCAAGTTTTGCCAGTTTGATAAAATTCAATTTGTAAAACCCAAGCGAGATGGTGTAGAAAATATTGCGTCATCTTATGTTTCAGCCGAAATTTTACCAAGTACGTCTTGGTTAACAAGCGACCGTTACTTATATGTTTTAGAACAATTTAAACATAAACCTAAATTAAGGATAAATGTTATAGATCCTAAACAGCGCTTAGTACCATTGTTTACGGGAAACGTTAATTTTATAGCTTCAGAACATGAAGACTATTGGTATTTGTATTTAAGACTTCCGGGTTGGAAAAACACCGAAATATATCCCGCTTTAATTTACAGTTGGGATATAGATAGAATAGAGCTAGCCATTGAAAATATTCTAATTGAAGAACCAGAAACCATGGAAACTGTTTTTGAGCTAGTTAGTGACGCTGTAGACACTAATAATAGAACAGTGGATAAGCCTCTAGAAGTACCGTTTTACCCATTTCCGTATTATGAAGGTATGAATAGAATTGGAACAGATAGGTATTGGTTGGGATTGTATTGGAGAAATAACCGGTATGACATAAAGTTTTTAAAGGCCATGTGCGATTTGTGTTCAGATAATAAAATAGGAAAGATTTCCATTACACCTTGGAAATCATTTATCGTAAAAGGCATTCCCTTACATTCAAAACTCAATTGGGAAAAACTTCTAGGTAAATTTGGTATTAATGTGCGACATTCCATGTTAGAAATGAACTGGCATGTACCTGTTAACGATAAAGAAGCGCTAAGTTTAAAAAAGTATTTGGTAACTAATTTTGATCAAAACGATATAAGTACGTATGGTTTAACGTTTGGCATAACAAGTTATGATAGTGATACCTATAATTTTACTTCAATTGTAATTGAAAAAAACAGACAGCCCAAAACGGTTGGAAATTTTACAATAAGAGATACTTATAACCTTTTGTACGCAAAAGATTTTGATCCAAATACGCGCGAATACATCATGCATGTGCAAGATGTAGATATGGTGGAGCTTCCGGGATTATTAATGGAGTTAAGCAAATTATATTTTGAGCAATTAGGTGTTGAGAAAGAAACAGAAACACTGCCAGAGACGCAAAAGGAAAGAGAGGAAGAAGAAGTATATCAGTGCTCAGATTGTAAGACAGTTTATTGTGAGACTTATGGAGATATTACTCAGGATATTGCGCCCAATACACCGTTTGAGAATTTACCAAGTACTTACGAATGCTCAGTTTGTGAAGCACCAAAACATAGTTTTGAGAAAAAAACCTTTCAAATTTTACCAAATTCATAAAAGTTAATCTAAATTATAAAAACTAAGTATTATTACTTAATTTTGAGTAATAACACTTAACATGCCCGCAGTCGCCATGTCTACATATACCAGATTTCGCTCCTTAAAAGATACGTCGTGTGCGTCCTGCGATAACTCAAATTGTATAGTAAATAGAAACCTTTCCATTCTAGAAAATTCCACGTTAGTAGACAACAAAAGCACCTTGCGTTGTAAAAAAGGGCAACAGTTTATTATGGAGGGCGCGCCGGTAAACGGACTCTTTTTCATTCTAAAAGGTACGGTTAAGGTTTTTCGCACTGGAATTAACGGACGCGAACAAATTGTGCGTTTAGCTAAAGAAGGCGAAATTATCGGCCACCGCGGTTTCGGTACAGAAGAGTACTATTCCATTGGTGCTATAGCGCTTCAAGATGCTGTATTGTGCTATTTTTCTAAGGAAAACCTGCAAGAAACCCTGCTAGACAATCCTAAGTTTGCCTTCGATATGATGTTGTTTTATGCCAACGAACTTAACCGCAGCGAAAACAAAGTAAAGTCTATTTCGCAAATGACGGTGCGCGAGCGTGTCATCGATTCCCTATTATACATACACCGAAAGTTTGGAGATTTAAATGGCTTTCTAAACCTTCCTTTAAGTAGAAGAGAATATGCCGATTATGCTGGTACAACAGAAGAGCAAGTTATTCGCGTGTTTTCAGCTTTAAAAAAAGAAAACCTAATTACAGCTAAAGGCAAGAAAATTGGTATTAACGCTATCCAATCGCTTAAAAAAGAAATTAACGACCATAATTACTTTTTAGATAGTTAGGTTTTGGGCGTTCCCCTCGATGTTACATGATAAAGTTTCATGAAACTACCGTGCTCGGGTCGGGCTTTCCGCTATATCTTTTGTTTTGTCATTCCTGCGCAGGCAGGAATCCACAACACTATTAAAAGCTATAATGAATAGTTCGTATATATCAATAGAAAAACAAAAGGATGCCGCTGCAATCCCTAACGCGGGCCAACCCGCCAGCTTCATTACCAACCCCAAAATTATATTCGTTTTTTTTGAAAACACAAAAATATTTTGCAACATGTTTTAAGGCATGAGTGTCCCTCCTAATAAGGAGGGAGTAAGGGAGGTGTTTTTCAATCACAGTTGCAAATGTCATTTTTACACACCCCTTAATCCCCTTACTTCGACAAGCTCAGTACAGGCTTTTAGAGGGGAAACTCGCACTTCTAAATTCCCCGTCATTGCGAACACAGTGAAGCAATCTCCCTATAAAAAAGATAAAATAGTTCTTTTGTTGCGCAAGATTACCAAGACACTCGTGCATCATTCATCAAAATGCATTTTTGTTGAAAACTAGGTATAAGTATGTATTGGTTTTATCGTAGGAAAAGTCTAGCTTTGTTTTTCGGACATTATAGTGCATTAAAAACTGAACCATATCTAACCGTTGACCTTCATTATAAAAAAACACAATTTATGCCGAAAATTCAAATGTTCAAATGAGTAACTATAATTTTAAAACCTTAAATGATAAAGAGTTTGAGAATTTAACTCGAGACTTACTTTCAGCTGAGATGGAAATTGAATTTCAAAGCTTTAAATCTGGAAGAGATAAGGGTATAGATTTAAGATACTCAACAACAAGAGATAATAAAATTGTTGTTCAGATTAAACACTACGCTAATTCGACTTTTGCTCAATTAAAACACACTTTGAGCAATACTGAACTTCCAAAAATTAAGAAACTGAAGCCCGAACGTTACATTGTAGCTACTTCTCTTGAACTTTCTCCTCAAGAAACAGAGGAAATAAAAGAAATATTATCTCCTTTCGTGCTTAGTCTAAATGACATTTATTGGAATCAGAGAATAAATGCATTGCTTTCAAAATTTCAAGATATAGAAAGGAATCATTTTAAATTATGGTTTTCAAGTAGTTCAATTCTAACTAATATTTTAAACAATAGTTCTTACTTAAAATCTGCGTATCTCGAGACGGAATTAGAAAATAAAATAAGTCATTATGTAAAAACTGATTTTCATGATAAGGCTACAGAAATACTAAAGACCCAAAAGGTACTTTTAATAACTGGTGCTCCAGGTGTAGGGAAAACCACTTTAGCCCAAATGATTATTCTAGATTTTATCAATAACGGATACGAACATTTGGTAATTGAAGACAAAATCAATGAAGCAGAAAATTTGTTGTCACCAGATGAAAATAAGAAGCAAATCATATATTTTGATGATTTTCTTGGTTCAAATATCTATGAGATATTGAATCCAAGGAACAATGAGAATTCACTAATTAGGTTTATAAGTCGAGTTAGAGCAAATCCTAATAAGCTTTTAGTTCTAACGACAAGAACAACAATTCTAAATCAAGCTCTGTCGGCTTACGAAAAACTCAGATATCGTAAACTTCACGAAGAATCTAAATTCGAAATTTATTTAGACGAATATTCTCGTTATCATAAAGCAGAAATTTTATATAACCATATTTATTTTGGCAACCTTAATGACGAATACCGAAGTTTTATCTTTAAGGATGAAAATTATTTTAAAATTATCAAGCACGACAACTATAATCCCAGACTTATTGAATATTTCACCAATGAAATTCACCTAAACGAAATAACTCCAGAAAATTATTTGAATTTTATTCTAGAAAATTTGGATAATCCTGACGAAATTTGGCGTAATTCATACGAAAATCAAATAGATAGCGAAGATAGATTTCTTTTAAATTCATTATTCACGTTAAGAGGTGAGGCCACATTAAATTCATTAGAACAAGCATTTAATGTAAGAATTGAAAATGAAGCTGAAAATTTTGGACATGTGGTGAAAAATGACTCTTTCAACAAATCAATAAAAAATCTAGAAGGCTCTTATTTGAAAACAAGTTATGATGGTAAAAACGAAACTGTTATAATTTCATTTGTTAATCCCTCTATCTCAGATTTTCTTATTAATTATTTAAAACAATCCAATTTTGAGAAATTAAGATTGATTAAAGGGATGGTATTTATTGAGCAAATCGTAAATGTATTCGATCCAAGTTTCAAAGATTATTTGAATTTTAATAAAACCGAGGGAAAAAAGTATTATAAAGCAATTTTAGATAATGAGAATAAAATTAAAGAATTAACAAGTACTAAAAGATTTGAATTAGAATTCTTAAAAACCCTGTTAAGTTTATTCTATGGTATAGTTGAAGAAAAAGTAATTATTCGTCTATTCAAAAAGTTGGACTTAGAAAATATCAATGGTACAAGTATTGACAGCTTTATTTATGTTCTTGAAAGAATTAGCCATATATATGAATTAAAAGAAATAATAATTGCGAATTGGAATACATTAATTCTTGATTTGTACTATTGGGCTGATGATGAATCGAGATATAATAGTATTGTGAGTTTATTTGAAGATTATTCACAGTCATATGATGAATTTATCAACGATAGTGATAACAATCAAACAGTTTCAGAACTTTTAATCAATTATTTAACGGAAATAATCGACCAAACTATTATTGATAGTGTTACAGATTACGATTTTGAACCCAAAACAGAATACACACAAGTTGGATGGCAAGAATATATCGAAGAGACTCATGGTTTCGAATTACGTGATGATATCGATGGCATTATAGAAGATGAGTTGATAAAGTATCAAGACATGATATTTTTATCAGATGGCCCATTTATAACCAGCTCAGACTTAAATATTGACACTTCAGATTTGGTTTCAAGAATGGAAGAAGGTTATCTTGAATATCAAATTAGTTCAGCAGAAAACTATTATGATGAAAGACCAAGAGGTAACAGTAGTTACTCCTCAAATTCATACAATGAAACTGATAGGATAAACGATTTGTTTAGTGAATGATATCAATAAATACAGAAAGTAAAAACATAGAACAAAGGTCATTGCAAAACCGAAAAGTTTGTGCATAGAAATCCGCTACTTTTCATATACAAAACCGATAAGCATTCCTCCAAATAATATACTCTAAATTCTAGCTTTGTTCATCAAAAGCCTTGTATTATATTTTAGTAGTTAAGAAAACTACGTAGTTTTTCCAAAAAACCCACCATTTCCTGTTCAATAGTTCCCTTTGTCACTAAAACAATACGTAAAATGTTATCAACAATAGCATGTTTATACGTAGTGTTTTAAGTAAATCTTCCTGTGCTTAAATTTATTTTAATAATCTAAAAATCAAATACATAAAATAAAAACCTGTGTTTTAACAGGTTTGCTTATGTGTAAAAAGAGGTGTGTTTATGGGGATTAACATGGGTAAAATCTAAGTGTACTTATATATTTGTCAAAAAAATAAGTATTTATACTTAGTTAACTCAAAAAAACACGTAACATGAAATCTCTATTAAAACGCACCTCTTGGATTTTACCCGTAGTAGTTCTACTATTTGCTTGTGGTGGCGAAAAGAAAAAAGAAACGGTTGTAGCAGAGGCTACGCCAGCTAGTACTACAAAAACATTAGACATTGAAAAGCCACAGTTAACCTTTGGTTTTATCAAATTAACAGATATGGCACCTTTAGCAATTGCTAAAGAAAAAGGATTCTTCGAAGACGAAGGCTTATTTGTTTCTGTTGAGGCACAATCTAACTGGAAAAACGTATTAGACCGCGTTATTGATGGTCAGTTAGACGGATCGCACATGTTAGCGGGTCAACCCATTGCTGCAGGCGCAGGTTTTGGCCGTCAAGCAGAATTGGTAACACCATTTTCAATGGACTTAAACGGTAACGGTATTACGGTTTCAAACGACGTTTGGAGCAAAATGAAGCCAAATGTACCTAAAAGTGCTGATGGTAAGCCAATTCACCCCATTAAAGCTGAGGCGTTAAAGCCTGTAATTGATGAATATAAAAACTCTGGTAAAGCGTTTAAAATGGGTATGGTGTTCCCTGTATCTACACATAACTACGAAATAAGATATTGGTTAGCAGCAGCTGGAATTCACCCAGGAATGTATACTGCTGACAACGTACAAGGACAAATTGATGCTGAGGTATTATTATCTGTAACGCCTCCGCCACAAATGCCTGCAACACTAGAAGCTGGAACTATTTACGGGTACTGTGTAGGTGAGCCTTGGAACCAACAAGCGGTATTTAAAGGTATTGGTGTACCTGTAACAACAAACTACGACATCTGGAAAAACAACCCAGAAAAAGTATTTGTAATGACTAAGAAATTTGTGGATGAAAATCCTAATACTGCCATTGCTGTAACGAAAGCTCTAATTAGAGCAGGGAAGTGGTTAGACGAACCAGGAAACAGAGCTGAGGCTGTAAAAATATTATCTATGTCTCAATACGTAGGAGCTGATGAGGCTGTATTGGCAAACTCTATGACTGGTACGTTTGAATTTGAAAAAGGTGATAAGCGTGAGATGCCAGATTTTAACGTATTCTACAAGTACAACGCAACGTATCCGTTCTACTCTGATGGTATTTGGTTCTTAACACAAATGAGACGTTGGGGACAAATTCCTAAGTCTAAGCCAGCAGATTGGTATGCATCAACAATTAAAGATATTTACAGACCTGATATTTGGACTAAAGCTGCGAAACTTTTAGTTGAAGAAGGTAATATTCCTGCAAGCGATATTCCAGAAACAGATGGTTATAAGCCTGCAACGGCAGACTTTATTGACGGTACAACGTATGATGCTAAAGATCCTATTGGATACATCAACAGTTTTAAAATTGGTAACAAAGAAAAGGCTGTACAGTAAAATATTAATGTCGTTTGTCATTTCGACAGAGTGAGGCTAGAACGACGAGAAATCTCATGAGATTCCTCACTGCGTTCGGAATGACAAATGGTATTTATAAATAACAAACACTAAACGATAATAAAACAAAAGAATCATGAAGCAGAGTGTAACATTAGGAAGAGTAACCAAATTTATGGGCTTAGGTTTTTTAAGTTCTTTTAAAGACCTATTCACTGGGAAGCTAGAAAAGGAAGACTATAAAGCCTTTTTACGTAAAGTCATTGTGCCTATTGCTTCCGTTCTATTATTTATCGGGCTTTGGCACATGGGTGCAAAAGCGCTTTACAATGTTGAAGCTGATTTTAGAATAGAAAAAGCATTAAACGAACAAGGGCAAGCCGCTGCTGATGAAATGGCTGCTTGTATTGCTTCTGGAGATGTGAGTTGTCAACCCAATACATTGCCATCGCCTTCTCAGGTTTGGGCATCGTTTCAATCCTTGTTGAACGATCATGCGTTGATTAGTGCTGATAAAGCGGCGTTTATTGAAAAAACGGCTGCCTTAAACGAAAAGCGAATTGCCGAAGGTAAAGATGCTATTGTGTACACAGGTAGACCATCGTTTGTAGACCAGATTTTTAGAAGTTTAAAAACGGTTTTCGCGGGATTCTTTTTAGCCTTATTAATTGCTGTGCCTCTTGGTATTTTTATTGGATTGAGTCCAACATTGAAGAGTGCGTTTAACTGGTTTATTCAAATTTTTAAACCTGTATCGCCCGTAGTTTGGTACTTGTTAGTGTTTATGATTGTAAAAACATTATTGATAGATTCTAGTGAAGATAGTTCGTTTTCAATTTCGTTTATCGCTGTAGGTTTATGTTCTATGTGGGCCACATTGGTAAACACATCCATGGGTGTGTCGTCGGTTGATAAAGATTACATCAACGTTGCGAAGGTGTTGAAACTTGGGAATTTTCAAAAGGTATTTAAGGTGGTATTGCCATCGTCTTTACCTTTAATTTTTACAGGTTTAAAAATTACATTATCTGTAGCGTGGATGGTATTGATTGCTATTGAACTTTTAGCGCAGAGTCCTGGTTTAGGATTGTTTGTTTGGGAGGAATTCCAAAACGGTGCAAACGACTCGAACGCAAAAATAATAGTTGCCATGTTTGTGATTGGTATCATAGGGTTCTTATTAGACCGCTTGATGTTAGCAATACAAAACTGGGTGTCTTTTGAAAAAACAGATGCGATATAAAATGAGTTTAAAGTTTCAAGTTCAAAGTTTAAAGTTGAGAAAGTTTGCGGATACACTGAGGCTTAGGGTTGAAACACAAAATTGGCGGATAGACCCGCGTTAGGGATTGCAGAGGAAAGCCCACAGCGGATCCCGCCTAAGCGGGTGAAGCGAGGACTTGGAACGGAAAGCCCGACCGGAGTGACTCCTGCAAGGTTTCTGAAAACCTTGTAGGTATGGAAACGGAGGGAACGCCCTAAAAATGTTGAATTGTTTAACTGTTTAATCGTGGAATCGATTAAACGCATCAACAAATAAACGCTTAAACCAGAGAAAAATGGGATACTTAAAATTAAAAAATATTTATAAAACCTACGGAACCGACGAGAACGCCACCGAAGTACTATCTAATATTAATTTAGAAATAGAGGAGGGCGAGTTTGTAGCGATTGTAGGGTTTACGGGAAGTGGAAAGACGACGTTGGTAAACTTGATAAATGGATTGCTGGAGCCTACAAAAGGTGAGGTGTTGTTTAAGGGTGAACCGGTTGTTGGGACGAGTCATGAACGCGGGGTGATTTTTCAGAATTACTCCTTATTACCATGGTTAACCGTGGGGCAAAACGTGTATATGGCGGTGAAAGAGGCTTTCCCAAAGAAGAGCAAAAAAGAGCTGAACGCCATTGTTGCGGATTATGTAGATATGGTAGGTTTAACGCCTGCGATTAATAAAAGACCGAAAGAATTATCGGGTGGTATGCGCCAGCGTGTGTCTGTAGCGAGAGCACTATCCATGAAACCAGAGATGATTATTATGGATGAGCCTTTAGGAGCGCTAGATGCTTTAACACGAGGCACGTTGCAGGATGAGATTTTAAACATCTGGGGGAAAGATAAGCGCACGGCGCTGTTGATTACCAATGATGTGGATGAAGGGATTTATATGGCAGATCGTATCATTCCTTTGCGTCCCGGACCAAATGCAACGTTGGGACCTGAGTTTAAGATTGATATTGAGCGTCCGCGTGATAAAACCGAAATGAACGACAACCCAAACTATAAAAAAACCAGAAATGCCATTATTGAGTATTTGATGGATATTGGGGAGGAGCGTAAGTCGCAAGCTTCGGAAGAATTTGTACTTCCAGATTTAGCACCAAAAGATTTTGTTAACCAATTTAGATAAGCATCAAGTTATGAGTACTATTATTACAGAAACGGCTAAAACAACGGGATATAATGGCATTTTTCCTTCTAATGAAGTGATGCTTGATTTAAAAGACTTAAAGAAAGTGTACCCAACACCAAAAGGCGACTATGTGGTTTTGGAACATTTAAATCTTCAAATTAGAAAAGAGGAATTCGTAACTATTATCGGACATTCGGGATGTGGAAAAACGACGATGCTTTCTATGATTGCAGGATTGAATCCGATTTCTGGGGGAAATATTTCGGTTTTAGGAAAACATATTAAAGGCCCGGGACCAGATAGGGGTGTGATATTTCAAGCACCAAGTTTAATGCCTTGGATGACGGCTTTACAGAATGTAATGCTAGGTGTAAATCAAGTATTTCCGCATGCAACAAAAGGGCAACGCAATGACATTGCAAAATACTATTTACAGAAAGTGGGTTTAGAGGATGCATTTAACAAACGTTCGTCTGATTTATCACAAGGAATGCAACAGCGTGTGGGTATTGCCAGAGCATTTGCGATAAAGCCAAAAGTGTTGTTGCTAGATGAGCCTTTCGGGATGCTAGATTCATTAACACGTGGCGAATTGCAGGATATTTTGATAGAGATTTGGAATAAAGAAAAAATTACAGCGGTAATGATTACCCATGATGTGGATGAAGCAATATTTTTAGCAGACCGTGTAGTGATGATGACCAGCGGACCCAGAGCAAAAATTGGTGATGTTCTGGATATTGAATTTGAAAGACCAAGAACACGTAAAGCCGTATTGGAACACGACGATTATTATAAATACAGAAAACACTTGATAGACTTTCTAGAGCACTAAAAAGCAGAACCCATCAAAGAAAATAAATACATACAAATAGTTTGTGAAGTTGATGAAATTTTACAAGCCTAGGCGAATTACAGCCTAAAAACAACATACAAATAATTAAAAAACTCAAACACAATTTAAACGTAAAAACAAGTAGAAAATGAGAAAGCAATATATTTTAATAGGGGTGATGGCATTGATAGTTCAATATGTGCAAGCACAGTTTACACTAGAAGGCGAATTTAGACCACGTAGTGAATATTTTGGTAATGGTGGTAATTTTACAGGCGGTACATTTCCTGCGCAAACTGCTACTGATGCCGATGAAGGCTTTTTAAGAACCACAATAAGAGCAGCAATAAAAGCGAAATACACAGCAGAAACGTATACCGCGTTTATTAATTTTCAAGAAGTGTTTGCCTTTGGTGATAGACCACAGATAGCAACGGCTGGAAACGGTAACTTTAGAGTACAAGAGGCTTGGGCAGATTTAAAACTGGGTGCATCTTCTAGTTTAAAATTGGGTCGTCAGCAATTATCTTATGATGACCAAAGAATTCTTGGTGGTTTAGGATGGGCACAACAAGCAAGAACGCATGATGCTGCGGTTTACAAATACAATAAAAATAAATTGAGTTTAGATATTGGGGGCTCCTTAAATACTGCATTAGATGAGGTTTACGATACCTCGGCATTATTTTCTTATAGAGATATGGTGTTTGTAAGAGCAAATAGCAAGGGTGAAAAATTAAATTTTACATTTTTAGGTTTGGTAAATACCTTTCAAGATGCTAACGTAGACGGGTCTAATAAATCTAGTTTGATAACAGCAGGTATCCATGCAGATTATAAATTGGGCGATTTAACGTTAACCACTAACTTGTTTCTTCAAGAAGGAGAGCGACTAGGTGGTGTAGATGTTAAAGGCGCCTACTTAGCTAGTTTAGCTGCTGCTTATAAATTAACAGATAAAAGTACTCTTATTGCCACGGTAGAGCGTATTTCTGGAAGAAATAGCGAGACTGCTGCTTTCTTCCCACTGTACGGAACAAATCATGCATTTAATGGTTTAATAGATAGATTTTATGTTGGTAATCATGGAAATGCAGGTGGTTTAAACGATTTTCAATTAACGTATAAAACTAAAATTGCAGGTATAGCGCTAACAGTTGCTGGACATTACTTTACTGAGCAATCTGATCTTGACGGTATGGGTAACGATTTAGGATCTGAAATAGATATTGTTTTAGCTAAGAAATTTAAGGAATTTACTTTAGTAGGCGGTTACTCTCATTTCTTTGAGCCAAGTGATGTTGCAGATATTTCAGGAGTAAAAGATACGCAAAACTGGGCTTGGGCGATGTTGGTGATTAAGCCTAAATTTTTAAATACAGCAAAATAAATAGGTGATATTATGAAAATGAATTGGAAATAATTTTCGTAATACAAAGTGTTAATTAGTTTGATATTCCAATTTTTGAATCCCGCCAGAAGCGGGATTCTTTTGGTTTACAATTTTATTGGGTTAATAAACCAACAATGTAATTTGTTATACTTTTGAAGAAATATTACTTCAACATATCTTATGATTTGCTCTTACTCAAAATATATAACGGATTTCTAATTTGAGAATTTTATGGCATTAGTAATTCTGCATATTAATATTACCAGTTTCATTTTTTGCAATAGCACTGTTATCTTTAGAAAAAACAGATTCTAGTTTATATAATTGGCTATTCCAATAGCTAACACTAGAAATGTTTACGTTAAGGAGCGCAATATTGGGGTCGTCTTTTCCTGTAAACCATTGTAAAAGTTGCGGACTCCAAAATTCATCCAGCTTTTTTTTATCTACAACATGTGTAGCATTGCCAAAAATAGATATGTATTTTTGGGCCTTGTCGTCTGCATAAATAAGCTGTACTTTGTTATCGTGTTCAATATCCTTAAAATGGCCACTGTTTTTACTGCTAATAAACCAAATATCTCCTTGCTCATCCAATTCTTGGATGGTCATTGGGCATACCGAAAAGGGGATTTTTTGTAATCTGGTAGCCATCATTACTACGTTTGGTGTGTCTATTAAGGACTTTATCTTTTTTATATCTTCTGTATTTTTCATAATTTTTGTGTATTGGTATTTTTAGTGTTTACGCCATGTGCATTCTACATTCTTGGGCACAAGCTCTACAAGAAGCAGCACATTTTTGGCAATGTGCATCGTCGTGTTGTTCACATTGTTCTGCACACCACTCGCAAATTTCGGCGCATAATCGTGCATATTTTTTAACAAATGGTGAGTCTGCCACCATAAATTTTATACAAATTAAACAAGCATCTACACACTGCATACAGCAATATGGACATTGGTTTTTACTTTCCTTACCTGCCATTTCCGCAAGACAATTTTGGCAGTCTACCAAACATTGTTGGCATGCTTTTATGGCACTTTCATAATTAATAATCATTTTAGTTTTATTTTTTGTTAGTAGAAAAAGGGTGAGGGTTTTTTCAATTACGCGTGTTGTGCTTCGTGTTTGCCTTCTCTAACTTCTTCTATAATTTTATTGCAAAAAGCAGGTAAATCTTTTGGGTTTCTACTTGTAATCAAGCCACTGTCTACAACTACTTCTTCATCAACCCAATTGCCACCAGCATTTATAACGTCATCTTTTATACTTTTATAAGAGGTTACCTTTCTACCGTTTATAACACCGGCACTAATTAGTAGCCAAGGTGCATGACAAATAGCAGCTACTGGTTTTCCGCTTTTAAAAAATGCTTTAACAAAGTTTAAGGCTGAATCTTCTATTCTTAGCACATCTGGATTTATTTGTCCGCCAGGTAATACTAGCGCATTGTAATCGCTTTCATTTGCTTGGTTTAGGGTTTTGTCAACATTTATAGTTTTGCCCCAATTGGTGTCGTCCCAACTTTTAATAGCTCCATCTTTATTAGAAATTATGTGCACCGTAGCACCTTCGTTTTTTAAGGTTTCTAAGGGTTGAAATAATTCTGATTTTTCAAAGCCATCAGTGGCTAAAATTGCTATTTTTTTTCCTTCAAGTTTCATATTGTTTCTTTTTTTATTAAAGTCCATTAAACGTACCTTATTAATAGCGTACCTTTTTGCTTAAAAAAAAAATTTTTTAACGATATCAAAAAAAAAGAAGACAAAATTCTGGTTTTTAGAATTTTATCTTTTGAGTCAATTATTATTTTCTTCGGGTTAATTATATCTGCGGATGATAATTATATTCCATTTAACAGATAAAAAAGTATAATTAAAAACACAATATCATGGGAAAAATAAAAGATCAAAAGAAATTTAAACGAAAAGAAGAACAACACGATCCAACAAATCCGAAGCGTAACGATACATCTGAAACAAACGATTTTGATATCGACTCTGACACCATAAAGGATCAACAAAATAAAAAATAAAATATATATGATTAAGCCAAAACATAACGTGCCAAATTTAAGTTTGCCATTAGTGAACGATACACAATGGCATTTAGATGCACAAAACAACCAAGTATTCACCTTTTTAGTGTTTTACAGAGGGTTACATTGCCCTATTTGTAAATCGTATTTAGAACGCTTATCCAAAAAGCTAGATGAATTTAAAGCGCGTAACGTAAACTTAATAGCCATTAGCTGCGATTCAGAAAAACGAGCTAAACAAAGCCACCAAGAATGGGATGTTGCAGGTTTGCCAATAGCGTATGGTTTATCTATTAAAGATGCCAAAGCGTGGGGTTTATATATTTCGCATGCTATATCAGATAAAGAACCAGACGCATTCTCAGAACCAGGGTTGTTTCTTGTAAAACCAGATAAAACATTATACGCTAGTGCCATACAAACTATGCCCTTTGCTCGCCCCAATTGGAACGATATTTTAAGTGCTATAGATTATGTTACCGAGCACGATTATCCTGCAAGAGGTGCCGCAGAGTAAAGGGTACACGTTTAATTTAATAAAAAAAAATATGCCAATGTTAGCAAGAGATAAAAACCAATTATCCTACATATATAGTTCAACATCACATTTAGGAAAACAAGTGTTGGGCTATGTGCAAGGGTTAAAAAAGAAAGTTGAGATTATAGATATTTCTAAAGAAGGGTTAAGCGATACTATTTGGGTTGAACTTAGGGATAATTTAGATGTACCATTTGACGAGATATTTACAACACAAAATGAAGACTTGAGTGATTATGGGGATAAAGATAGTTTTAGTAAAACAGATTGGATTAAGATAATAAATAAGCGTCCTGAACTATTACAAAAGCCCATAGCCGTTAATGGCGACAGTGTAATGTTAATAGCGCACCGCTCTGAAATTTTAAAGTTTTTTGATGTAGATTCTGCTGGTTTAGAGAAAACGTTTGGGCACGAAGCACCAACTACATCATCTACTACAAAAGGTGAAAAATTCGTAAAATAGTTTAATTAAATAATATCGATATACATTAAAAAAACAACAGCTATAGAGTAATTGCTCTAAAGCTGTTGTTTTTGTTTTAATAAAACCTATTTGTAAATTTTGAATTACTTATTGATGTTTGCTTTATCAGAAATATTAGTGATAGGTATATTTTTAAAAAATTCAGCAGCATCAGCATCAGCATTTGGCCCGTATGCCAATAAAAAAGTACCCTTTTCGCCTTTATTGGTTTCTAGTACGTAAAGTATAGACATGTCAGACGGGTTACTCATACCTTCATAGCGATGTTCAGCAACTACGTGTACATCCATTGGCTTATACTCATAATTGTTATTGTTGCTTACTAACTTGTTAGATTCTATACGAAAGTGAGATACGTAGCCTTTCTCTTCATAGGCTCTAATATAATCTTTTTCGTGTTTTGCATATTCATTGTCCATAATTTTTAGTTTTAGTTACTTGTACTTCTCAGTTTATCTACTAGTTCTTTAAGAGAAGATTTATTAAGCGACTTACCATACAATTCCTGTTCTGGATCCATTATTTTAGTGTCGCTTAAGTTACCAATAAAGAGTGTGTCAAAGCCAATATCTTTTATTAATTGCTTTGCAATATTTCGGCTTTCTAAATCTTGAGCCGCGTAAGGTATTGTTAATTTCTCGTTATCCCTAAACGCATAGTCTCTTAAATGTTCTGCTCTAATGGTATTAAAAGCTTTTACGGTTTTTGCAGTACCAAATTTCATTGCGGTATATTCCGAAGCATTATAATTGGCATCTCTTACTTCTTGAGCCATTTCTCCATCTCGCTCTGGATAAGGGTTTGTAGCATCTATAATAACTTTATTTCCATATTCCCCAGCGTATAGTTCAGCTATCTTATCTATAGCTTTGAAGGGTACTGCGAGTAAATATACATCGGCATCTGCTTCAAAAACATCGGTAACACTTTGTGCTTGTGCATTTTCACCTGCTTCTTTCACCAAACTATTAAGTTCAGCTGGATGTCTAGAACTAAATAGTACATTATGTCCGGCTTTAGCCCAATGTTTACCTAAATTTCCTCCTATATTTCCACTTCCTATAATTCCTATCTTCATCTTATATATTTTTTTAAGTTATGTGTTTATTTCCAACCATCTTTATATGCAAATGATGCAATTGGTTGTCTTGTTCTTTGTGCTGTTTCTTGTTGTTGTAAATCTTCGGGTAGGGTTTCTAAATCTCCTCCGTAATAGCCTAATGCAATGGCAGTAGTTATGTGATAGCCTTTAGGTACATTAAACTCTTTGTGTGCTTTTTCCCAATCTACACCAGCCATGTGGTGTAAACCTATGCCCATATACTGTGCTTGTACCGTCATGTTTCCTAAGCATAGTCCTAGATCGTGTAGCGCATGAAAGTTATCTTTACCATCATCGGTCTTCTCTTTGTAAGCTGTTAACACGAGAAGTGGCGCATTGTTTGCCCATTTTTTATTAAAATCGCTTAAGCAATTATAAATTCTATCATAGGCTTCAGAGTTTTTTTCAGCATAAATAAAGCGCCATGGTTGTAAATTATTTGAACTGGCCGACCATCGTACCGCTTCAAAAAGCTGTGCAATATGTTCGTTTTCAATTTTAGTTTCACTAAATATTCTAGGGCTGTAGCGTTGTTTTAAAAAGGCTATAATCTCGTTATCTGTGTTTGCTATATTGTCTAACTTTATTTGTTCTGTGTCGGTCATAATTATGTCTTTTTCTTTTTTTATTTACTTGCCTTTAAAATGCTTAAATAATTAATATCTGATTAGTGATTTATATATTCAAACATCTTAATACGGGCTTCTATATGCAAGTTATTTATTAGAGGGTTAAAAGGTTAACGTTAACCATGAAAATCTTGATGCAATACGTGCGTTGTATTTTAAAAAATGCTACAATACGTTTTTTTCTTTGTGGCCGTATTCTTCTTTATAAATACGAACAACAATTAAAAACAAGCTAACTAGTAAAGGGCCAAAAATTAAACCAATAAAGCCAAATAGTGGAATACCAATAATAACTCCAATAAGTGTAATTAATGGGTGAACATTATCTAGTTTTTGTAGTACGTACAGCCGTATTAAATTATCTGTGGCGCCAACAATTACAATACCATAAATTAAAATAGCCCATGCCTGAAATGTATTACCGTTAGATAATGAAAGAATAAAAACTGGTAGTGTTCCCAACATGTTTCCAACAAAAGGAATCATGGAGCCTATGGTAACTATAACAGCCCAAAAGAAGGGGTCGTCTATATTAAAAATTAAAAATCCAATAAGCGCCACAATACCCTGTGCAACGGCTACTAAAGGTATTCCTATGGCGTTAGAACGTACCATTTCTCTAGATTCTTTCCCTAAAATTTTTAAATTCTCTTTGCTAAGCGGTATGTATTCAAATAACGATTCGCTTAATGCTTTGCGGTTTATAAGCATGTAAAACAATAAAAAGTACATTATGGTGATCGCTATGGCAACATTAAAAGTATTACCAGCTAAGTTTTGTAAGTTTTCTGATAACCAACTGGTAATTTCACTAGTATTTATTTGAGACGAGAGGTCTTGCCCTGTCCATGATTTAAAATTATCCATTTGTTTTTGTATGGCTTTAAGGACTTTCTCTGAGTTGTTGATGGCTTGTTCTACTTTTGTACCCAACATAAATGCAGCCCCAGTAATGGGGAGCAAAATAACTAAGAACGAGCCTAGTATTAATGCACCAGAAGCCAAAAAGGGATGCCATCCTTTTTGGGTAAGTTTTCTCATGGGTTTTCTTAGTAAAACGTACAAGGTTATAGCGCCTAAGATACCAGATAAGTAGGGCATCATTTCATTAAGAATTAATGCCCCTGTTGCTGTAATTAGCAGCAAAATAAAAATTTGCCGAATAGTTTTTGCGTCTATCACCTTTTTAATTATTACGTAAAGCTTCTATGAGTTCTTGTTTATCCATTTTAGAGCGGCCTTTTATACCTACGTCTTTAGCAAGCTGATAAATTTCTGTTTTAGATCTTTCTTCGTAGGGTTTTGCTTTACCACCTTTTTTTTCTGCTTCTGGGGCGTTAGCTATTCTGGCTGCTTTTTCTTTACTGTAACCTTGGTCTCTTAGGGCTACATATTGGTCTTCGTTTTTAATACTTGGATTGTCCATACATGTTTATTTTGTTAAGGTTTAACTAAATATGTAAATAAAATATAGCTCGACTTAACTTAATTAGTAAAAAATTTAACTTTAACAATTAGTGTGGTGATCTAGACTGTTAAACAGCTGAATTTAATGTTGAAAACACACTTTTTTTACTAGAATTTAATAGAGAAAAATACTAGAAGAGGTGTGCTAATATGCGATAGGTGTGCAGGATTAAATTATCCTGTATAATTTTGAATTTAATAATTAATACTAAAGTAAAATAGTGGTTAATTCACTACATTTTCGGGGCTTCCTTCTAAGAAAGCTCTTAAATTATTAATTGTTGTTTGCATTAACCTTTGGCGTGCTTCTTTTGGTGCCCATGCAATATGTGGCGTAATAATGCAATTTTTTGCGCCCAATAGGGGGTTATTTTTTTCCATTGGTTCTTTTGAAATTACATCTAGTGCAGCCCCAGCAATTTGATTATTATTTAAGGCCTCTGCAACATCTTTTTCGTTTATTAACGGGCCACGTGAGGTATTTATTAAAAAAGCATTTTGTTTCATTTTAGCAATAGAGCTCTTATTAATAATGTCTTTGGTTTCTGGAGTTAACGGGCAGTGTAAGCTTAAAAAATCAGATTTAGCCAATAATTCATCAAAAGGAACAAATTTTAAATTATTGCTTTCAAATTCTGGGTAAATGGTTCTATTGTGTACCAAAATGTGCATACCGAATGCTTCGGCAAGTTTAGCTGTAGCCTTACCAATTTTACCAAAACCAAAAATACCTATGGTTTTACCTGCTAATTCAATTAATGGGAAGTTCCAAAACGAAAAATCTTTGCTTTGTATCCAATCGCCTTGTTGCACAGCCATATGATGTGCGCCAACATGGTGGCACAACTCTAAAATTAACGCCATAGTAAATTGTGCTACCGATACAGAACTGTAATCTGGTACATTAGTAACTATAACATTTTTCTGTTTAGCGATTTCAATATCTATTATGTTAAAGCCAGTAGCTAAAACACCAATATATTTTAAGTTTTTTGCGTTTAACAAAACTTCTTTACCAATGGGCGTTTTATTGGTAAAAATAATTTCAGCATCACCAATATTTTTAAGTATATCTTTAGTGTTGTAAGGTGTTCTATCGTAAACGGTTAGCGCTCCAAATTGTTCTATGCCATTCCAGTTTAAATCGCCTGGGTTTAAAGTATAACCATCTAAAACTACTATCTTCATGATGTTATGTATTTAACCTTAAAGATAAAATTTAACCAGTAATAATCAATAAACCTTTATTCCAATCGTATATAATTTTCGGCAAAAAGCGGGTGCCCTTCAGCATCTATTTGTATTTGGCTGTATTTATCTTCCTCTAAATTATAATGGAAAACAAATTCGGGATTTTGCTTAATATATTTGCTCATTTCAACGGAGCCATAATCTAAAACTTCTGTTAAGAGACTGTCTGTGAGTGTATAGCGTCCGTAACCAAACCATTCTATGGAATCTGCTTCAATATTTCTGCACCACATCACTTTTGTGGGTGTAAATATTTTAATGTGCCTGTTGGCATGAGACGATGCAAAACTGTCCATTACTTTGCCGTTTTCGCCATAATTATAGAAACTGGTACGTTCCCATACGCCCAAAAGAGAGGGTGTTTTTTCTTGGTTTTCTTCTTCTGAAGTAATTTGAGTTGTTTTAGAATTTGAATTGTTGCAAGCGCCAAAAACTATGCATAAAATTAGGATTAGAAAAGTATGTAATTTCATAATGTTAGGTTTAATTGGTGTATAACAATTTACGAAAAAAAACAATACCAATTCATTGATTATTAAAACAATAGTGTTTTATTAAGCTAAAAAACTAGGGTTGTTTTTCGCTTAGGTATTTCCAATAGCGCTTTGGAACATGCTGTATGTGTAGTTTGGTATTAATGCGCTCTTCTATATTTGTGCTTTCAAAATACTCTTTCCAAAGTGTTTTGTACTCGTTTTCGTTTAAAGTAAACCAATCTTTTTTTTTGGTAGTTACATTGAAGTTTAACGTAATTATCTCTGTTTTTTTAAGATTGTAAAACAGGCCATATTTACGTTTTAAATCGTAAATAATCCATTTTTGATCTGCATAGCGTTTTGTAAAATGATAATTAATAAGTGGTAACACATTAAAATCTGGCTCGATATTAGCAAAATAAATACCATCTTTTGTTTCTTGAAACCTCACAAAAGCTTCCATTCTATGTTTTTCCCTACTTACTTTTCTAGCAATTTTAGATAACGCTAATACCTCTACATTGCTATAGTCTGAAATGATGTTTTGTTGCGTAGTAAAGGCATATTTTATAACATTATACAAAGTGTTCTCTACGCCAATTATTTCACTTAAAAACGCATAATATATGGTGTTACACCCTTTTGTTTTTAATAGTTTTTTTATGCCTTTAAACACACGTTTAGCTTTATCTGAACTTGAAATAATGGTATCTGTCTCACTAAAAAAATCTTTTTGAAAATCGGTCTCTTTTTTTATGATGGGCAAAGCGATACGCTTTTCGTAGATTTCGAAAACAGTGGTAAGAAATCCATTAAAAGAACCATCGTAAACTAAGGTAGTTGCTTGCATTAGGTAAATAAGGCCAATTGCCCGGTAAAGGCTTTTTTGTGTTTACTGTTAGAACTTTGTACTATAATTTGTTTGAGTTGGGAAGCAGAGTAATCTTTAGTTTCAAAATATCGGGAGTTACAGGTAATAAAATATTTTGCTCTGTTTAATTTTACGCCAATAGTTTTTAAATGTTCCCAATTTAAATTTCTAAAGCGGCGTGCACTTAATATTTTGTTAACCGAAGTTATGCCCAAACCAGGAACTCTGGCCAGTAGCATTTTATCAGCTTTATTTATATCAACAGGAAATTGATTTAAATTTCTAAGGGCCCAGGATAATTTAGGATCTATATCTAAATCTAAATTTGGGTGTTTTGGATTAAGAATTTCACGTACATCAAAACCATAAAACCGCAATAACCAATCGGTTTGGTATAATCGGTTTTCCCTTAAAACAGGTACTTCTGTACCTATCATAGGTAAACGTTTATCGTAACTCACAGGAATATAGCCAGAGTAGTACACACGTTTTAAATCGAACGTATTATATAAATAGTTTGAAGTGTACATAATTTGCATATCATTTTCGTTGCTGGCTCCAATAATCATTTGGGTACTTTGTCCTGCAGGTGCGTATTTTGGTGTGCTTTTAATTATTTTCTTTTCAGATTTATACTGAATAATTTCATTTTTAACCTTTTTCATAGGTTTAATAAAATCCTCATGGTTTTTATCTGGTGCCAATGCTTTTAAGCCTTCTTTGGTGGGAATCTCAATATTTACACTTAATCTGTCCGCATATAAGCCAGCTTCTCGCATTAACTCATCAGACGCCCCAGGAATAGATTTTAAATGTATGTATCCATTAAAATTCTCTTCTAAACGTAATTTTTTGGCAACAGCCACAAGACGCTCCATAGTGTAGTCGGCATTTTTAAAAATACCAGAGCTTAGAAAAAGGCCTTCAATATAATTTCTTCTGTAAAAATTAATGGTTAAATCTACTACTTCCTGTACTTTAAAGGCGGCACGTTTTATGTCGTTACTTTTTCGTGTTACACAATACGCACAATCGAAAATACAGTGATTGGTTAGTAAAATTTTTAATAACGAAACACAACGCCCATCTTTAGTAAAAGTATGGCAAATACCCATGCTAGAGGCGTTGCCCAAACCATTGTTTGTATTTTTTCTATTGCTGCCACTAGAGGCACAAGACACATCATACTTTGCGGCATCGGCAAGTATGTTGAGTTTTTCTCTAATGCGTTGAAAAGACATAAGCTAACGGTTAAAGGTGCAATGGATAGATTTGGACATCTCTACTACCCAAAGGTAAAAAAAAATCGAGATGTAAAAGTGTTAAATAAGGGGTGTTAAAATTATTGGAGTGTAAAAGTAAGTTTTGGTGTATGTTTTACAAGGTTTTAAGAATCTTTTAGCTATTACAATACTTTTTTTATAACGATATATTCTATATTTTAAGTTGGAGCGCTTGTATAGTAGTGTTTCCAAAATATAATAAGAAGCAATAGATGATACGTAAAATGATGAATAGAAAGGTTGTTTTTAAAATGGTAGTACTGTTTATAGTATTAACTTTGTTAACAAACCAAATAATGCCATATAACAACAAACATATATTTCCTGATAGTATTGCTGCGGAAGCAACCAAAGCCTTATCGTATTTTCCAGAACTGGATAATGTAGCAATAACCTTTAAGTTTAAAACGCACATTAAAAAATCTACTATGCAGGCGCAACCTAAATTTGGCAGTTTTTTTAGAGGGCGTAGTAAGCGCTCTTATATAGTTTTAATTAATAAAAATATAAAAATAGCCGGTAAGGAATTTAAAACAGAGGCAATTCCTAAAGATGTTATGATTGGCTGGCTTGGGCATGAATTGGGACATATTATAGACTATCAACACAAATCTAATTTAGAATTGCTATGGTTTGGTATTACCTATTTAATGTCTGAAAATCATATAAAAGAAGCAGAACGCGCTGCAGATACCTATGCGGTGTCTCATGGAATGGCAGATTATATATTGAAAACCAAAAATTTTATTTTAAACCATGCCGAAATTGACAATAGTTATAAACTGCGCATTAAAAAATACTATTTATCTCCCGAAGAGATTATGGCAATGGTTGAACAAAGAACTAGTGCTAATTAGTGTTGTGCCACAAATGTTTCCCATTCCTTAAATATATCTTCGCCCATAACGCGTTCCATTTTTACTTGTCCGCCTTTCTTTTTGTTAGCACCGCTCCACTCATGAAAAATATTGGGGTATATAAGTTTAACTTTTACACCTTTTAGGGCTTTAGAGCGTGCAACTTTATAGTTTTTGTTAGCTTTACTTAGGTAGTTGTCCAAATACTCAGCAATTTGTTCTGTATTTGTGTTTTTAGTTTCAGAACCTAAATACCAACTATGGTAAAAATCATCATCAAATCTTTTAGCACAAAGGGTATATTCTGGAATTTTAATATCTAGTTTATCTTCTAAATGTTGTACGGCATCATCTAATTTATTGACTGAAAGTTGAGAGCCTACAGTGTTTAAAAAGAACTTTGTACGCCCTGTTATAATTATTTCAGCTTTCTCAATATTTGTAAATGCTATGGTATCACCAATTAAATAACGCCATGCTCCGCTAACGGTTGAAATAATTAACACATAATCTTCATCTGGTTTTACTTCTTCTAAGGTTAAACATGGCGCATCATTGGTTATAGAACCGTCTTGGTTTATGTATTCTGGTTTAAAAGGTACAAATTCAAAGTAAATACCATTGTTTGTTACTAATTTCATGGCATTGGTTTCTGGACGTTGTTGAAATGCCAAAAATCCTTCTGATGCTAAATACGTATCTATTACCGTTATAGGTTTAGCCAAAAGTGCGTTAAAACTTTTTTTATAAGGCCCAAAAGCTACACCACCAGAAGTATAAACTTGCAAGTTTGGCCATATATCATGAATGTTTTTTACATTGTGATACGCTATAACTTCCTCTAGCATTAGCTCCATCCAAGAAGGAATGCCACTAAGTGCGCCAATATCCCACTGTTTTGCATTTTTGGCAATATGCTTAACACGTTCGTCCCAATCATCAATTTTTGCAATTTTTTCCCCTGGTTTGTAGTAGCCCCTAAACCAACTAGGTATATTACTTGCGCTTATACCGCTTATTTCGCCTTCTAAATGATTGTTTTTTTCGTTTAAATCTGTAGAACTGCCTAACATCATAATTTCTTTTTCAAAAAAGTCGGCAGGCAAATCAAAGTTCTTAAGTGCAAATACTTGGTCTATGCCTGTTTGCCTTATAGCTTCAATCATGGCATTGGTTACAGGAATACGCTTGCTTTCTTTTCCGGTAGTACCAGAGCTTAATGCAAAATAATCTGGCGCCCCAGGCCATGTAATATTTGTTTCACCGTTTATTACTTTGTGCCACCATTCATCTTTCATTTTTTTGTAATTGTGGTAAGGTATGGTGCTGGCAAACGTTTGTTGTGGTTGATTTGAATTTAATATGTTTTTAAAATTATAATGTTTACCAAATTGGGTGTCTTTGGCAGTATCTAATAAGTTTTTAAATACTTGTTTTTGTGCTTCAATAGGGTTGGGTTCTGTGGTGATTGCGCCTTTTAAGTTAATAACTCCTTTTATAATATTTCCAATAATAGCCATAGTTTTTTTATAAATGATGTTAGCTGAAATTATTTTACGTAAACTGTTTTTTTATTAGTAAATGCTAGGATACCTTCTCTTGAAAGTTCGCGACCATACCCCGAATTTTTTGTGCCACCAAAAGGTAATCTAGGATCGGATTTCACCATATCGTTAATAAAAAATGCACCATCTTCAATATTTATAATTTGTTGTCTTGCATCTTCTACAGCTTCGGTAAAAATCATGGTACCAAGTCCAAATTTAGTGTTGCTTACCAGTTTATAGGCTTCTTCTTTATTAGAAACTTTTATAATTGCTGCCACGGGGCCAAAAGTTTCTTCAGTAAAAACGGGCATATTTTGGGTAACATTGGTTAAAATTGTGGGTTGGTAATATGCTTTATTTCGTGTGTTTCCGAAATGTACTTTAGCTCCTTTTGTAACAGATGCCTTAATTTGTTCCTCTAGTGTATCTGCTAAATCCTCTCTTGCCAGTGTACCTATTTTGGTGTCTTCTAAAAGTGGGTCTCCAAAATTTAGGGTTGCTACGGCTTCGGTAAACTTGTTTAAAAACTCGTTGTAAATTCCAGCTTCTACAATAAAACGTTTAGCGGCAATGCAACTTTGTCCTGTGTTTTGCATTCTAGCTTTTACAATAGTGCTTAAATGAGCATCTAAATTAGCATCGTTTAGAATAACACAAGCGTTGTTGCCGCCCAATTCTAAAAGTGTTGGTTTAAGTTGTGCACCTGCTATTTTAGCAATTTCGCGTCCAGCTTTTTCACTTCCTGTAAGCGAAACAGCTTTTATAATATCGTTTTCAATTATAGTTTCAACGGTGTTATGGTTTGCAATTAAAGTGCTAAAACAACCTTTAGGGTATCCAGCATCTTCAAAAACCTGTTGAATTGCCAAGGCGCATCCTGTAACGTTCGATGCGTGTTTCATTACCACGGTATTGCCAGCGGTTAGGGTTGGAATTGCAAATCTAAAGGCTTGCCAAAATGGAAAATTCCAAGGCATGATGCCTAAAACACAACCTAAGGGATCGTAGGAAATAAAGCTTTTTTTGGCGTCGGTTTCAATTATTTCATCTGATAATAATATCGCAGCATTTTCGGCATAAAAATCACATAAATACATGCATTTTTCTATTTCAGCTATACTTTCTGTAATGGGTTTTCCCATTTCTAAAGTCATTAGTTTACTGTACTTCTCTTTGTTTTTAGATAAATTATCAGCGACATGTTTTAATAATTCTGTTTTTTTAGAAAGGGACGCTTTCTTCCAAGTTTTAAATGTATTGTTGGCAGAATTTAATATGTTATCTATCGCTTCAGAAGAATAATACGTATACGTTTCAAGCGATGTATTGTTGTAAGGATTTGTTGTGGTAATATGTGTTGCCATTTTCAAAAATTTTTTTAATTCTAAATATACAACCTAATCTCTGGTTTCTTTAACGCGAATACTAAAAACTCTAACGATTATAATGATTTTAAACAAGTTAAGATTCTCATCTTTAGTGTTAAGAAATTTTGGGCTTTGGACTTAAATTTGTGGTAACGAATAAAAGTTTAATCTAAAAAAACATAAAATATTATGAGTAATAACGGAAATACTTTTTTGGGCATTTTAGCCGGAACAGCAATTGGAGCAACTCTAGGCATTTTATTTGCGCCAGATAAAGGAAGCAAAACAAGAGCAAGAATAGCAGACGAGGCTACCTTGGCCAAAGATAAGTTAGCAGAATCTGCAAACGAACTAAAGGAAAAGGTTGTAGCAACTACAGCTGCTAAAAAACAAACACTAGACGAGCAAGTAGATTCTATTGTACAAGATGTAAGCCACAAGGCAGATGATGTAATTGATACACTAGAAAAAAAGCTTGCAGAATTAAAGGCAAGAAATAAAAAAATACAAAAATCGTAATCTATAGATGGGGTTAGTAGACGCTATAAGTAATACCAACGATAAAGCTGTTGAAGTAAGTGAAAGATATGTAAAAACATCTTTAAAGTACTATAAACTTAAGGTATTCCAACAGCTATCAATTTCAGTAAGTATAGTTTTTAAAGCTTTAATTATTGGGAGTCTAGCACTAATGTGTGTTTTAATTAGTGCTGTAGGTTTAGCACTCTTTGTAGGTGAATCTACACAAAGTTATCCTTTTGGATTTTTAATGGTAGGTCTGCTGTTTTTAATACTATCTATAATAGCATTTGCGCTAAGACGCCTAATAAATAAGTGGGTTATTAAGAAACTATCTAAAAAATTTTTCGATTAAGATGAAGATTTATGAAAACGAAGAAAGTATAGAAAGAGCGCTAAAAGTTCTAGACTTAGAGCGACAAATTGCGTGGGAAGAAATTAAGGCTGTGAAAGAAGAATATAAAGAAGATTTTAGACCCTACAATTGGATCCAAACAGGAGTTAAGCTTTTAAGTAAGTATGGTGCTATGATCTTGCTAAAAAAAATAATTAAATAACAAATTAAAACATAAAATTATGAAAATATATAAAATGAGTATGCTAGTTGTAATTGCATTATTATTTGCAAGTTGCGACTTTGAGCAAAAGAAAAAAGCAGAGTTGCCAGAGGTTGATATGGATGTTGAAGTAGAGGAAGGGCAACTGCCAACTTTTGATGTAGACTGGGCCGATGTTAATGTAGGCACCAAAACCAAAACTCTAGAAATACCTAAAGTGGTTATTGTTATGGAGGAAGAGGAAGTAGAAGTGCCATACATTGATATTGATATGCCGCAGGATGATAATTCCAACTACGAAAAAGTTGAACAAAATATAATGGTAGAAGCTGAAGTAACCGATAAAGAACACGAATTAGATATTAAGGAAATTAGAGCAGGTGGTTCTACCTTATATGTTATTTCTCAGTTAGAAGAAAAATCAACAAGTATTGGTGATAAGAAATTAAGAGTATCAGACCAAGTTAGTCTTAACGCACCAGACAATTTAAATGTAAAGCATTACATTGTTGGGGAGCGTCCAGACCGCGTGTTTAATTCAAGATACAAATATTTTAATTCAATGAGCGAAGCAACCAATGCTATAAAAGACACTAAGGTAATTTATTCAAATAATTAGTAGTTAGTTAGGTTAGGTTAATATGAAAAAGGTTTCAAATATATTTTTTTGAAACCTTTTTCTTTAAACTCATCTAGACTTTTAAAATAGAATAGTCTAAAAGAGTTTATTTAGTAAAAAACTAAAACAATTACACAGCAACAGGTATGTAAACCTGTTTTTTGTATTCGTAGGGTGTAACGCCATATTTTTCTTTAAAAATCTTAGAAAAATAGCTTCTGCTGGTAAAACCAATGCTGTAAACAATTTGCGAAATATTCAAATCTGTCGTTTTTATCAACTCACGCGAAGTCTCTAATCGAATATGTCTTATATACTCTGTAACTGTTCGGTTAAATAAAAATTTAAAGCCATCTTGTAATTTTACCTGAGATAATCCAGATGCTTTAGACAATTGATTTAAAGAATAATTTTTAGCGGGATTTTCGGTTATTTTTTTACCTAATTGGCGTACAATTTTTAGTTCTCTTTTAATAAGAGAAGTAGGCAGGGGTACACCTTGGTTTACTAAGTTATGTTGTTGTATGTGTAATGTTAAAATTTCATACACTTTAGCTTCAATTTTAAGTAGTCTTAACATACCCTTAGATTTTATTTTTTTAATAGCATTTACAAAATCTGCCATTTTTAAGTTTAAGCGTCCATGGTGAAAAAAACGATGTTCATGATCGGTATCTACAAAAACTTCGTATAATTTATCATTAAGTGAAGCTATATTAGAGGTTCTTTTTTTTAGAAATTTTGCTCTAACAATATGTATAATATTAATTTCTATTTTAGAATCTTTAGGGAAAATTAAACTGTTAGAGCCATTAGTTTTATTTGTAAAGATTACAGACTGAAATTGTTCTATATTTTTCGTACTGTTATCAACACCAAACATGTGTTTAAATCCGTCTTGCAAATTATATATAAACCTAATAGGATTAAATTCTGTAGCTTTAATCTCTAACTCTACTTCTTCAAAAAATTTAATGTCGTAATGAAGTAGGCTCACGCCATAGTCAAAAGGAATAAATTTCACATAGCCTTTAGCAACCAAATTATTAATAATTAATTTATGCTCTCCCCAAGTTTCTTGTATAGTTCCTCCTATGGCGTCTTTTATTTCTGTTAGGATTTCGGCAGAAGTGTCTGCATTAATTTTTATATGCTGCATGGTTTGTAATGGTTAGGTTTGTTAAACAAGTTTAATAAAACAGTACTTTGCTTTTAGTGTGCGTACTAGTAAGAAATATCATCGCTTACTTAATAAATAAAGATAGGCTAAATTTGAATATTCAGGTATCGCACCGTCAACTTTTGTTAAAGTTTAACTTATTTTGTTAAACTTTCTTAAAAGAACTTCATTTTACATTTCTGAGTTAATATAACTATCGATAACGCTAAGTTTACTAGTGCCTTAAAAGTAAATTTGATTTAGTAATAAGGTTAAAACAATTTAGTAGCTAACTAATTACGCACTTTACAAACAATTTTTTATTTAACAAAATATACAATATTATGACGACTATTTTTGAAGCTCTCAGAAAAGATCACGACACGCAACGCAACCTGTTGCAACGCTTGGTAAGTACCTCTGGCGATACGGAGGCCAGAGATACTATTTTTAAACAACTTAAGCACGAGTTAGATATGCATGCTAATGCAGAAGAACGCCATTTTTACAAACCTTTGATGAGTAATGATATGATGCAGGAAAAAGCTAGACATGGCGTGGCAGAACATCATGAAATAGACGAATTACTCGAAGCCTTAGAAAAAACAGATTATACATCATCTGCATGGTTAAAAATTGCTAAAGATTTAAAAGAAAAAGTAGAGCATCATCTAGAAGACGAAGAGCATACTTTTTTTCAACTAGCAGGAAAAGTATTTACCGAAGCACAAAAAAAGAGTTTAGCCGAAGGGTACCAAACTTACATGTCGGGAAATGCATAATTAATTTAATAATATACTTTAAATGTCCCATGCCACAGCAGCAAAAACAAGGCACAAGTTTTTACAAGCTTAAAAACGAAATGCATTAATATTAAACCTAATACAACCAAAACCAAAACCATCAACCTATTAATTTTGATGAAGAGTAACAACTAGAAGATGTAAACCAGTAGGCATCTTTAAATAAATTACTGCTAATATAAATTTAAAACATATGAGTACGTACACAGAAAACCTAAGTGGTAAATTAAACGATTTATTAGAAAAAACTTATGATGCTGAAAAAGGATTTAAAAAAGCAGCAGAAAATGTAGATAACCCTTCCTTAAAAAACTATTTTAAGCAAAAAGCCGATGAGCGTTATAATTTTGGACACGATTTAAAAAATGAAATTGTTTCTTTTGGAGAAAATGTAGATAAAGGCGGAAGTGCAACAGGCTCTGTTCATAGAACGTGGATGGATGTTAAAGCTTTATTTTCTTTTGATAATGAAGAGTCTATGCTAGAGGAAGCTATAAGAGGCGAGAAGGCTGCCATATCAGAATATGAAGATATTATTAATGATAAGAGTGTTCCAGAAAGTACTAAGTCTCTATTGATTTCACAGAAAAATCAAATAGAAAACGGATTATCTAAAATTAAGGTATTGGAAGATTTGCACTAATTAAAAATTATTTTATACGCTTAAGGGCTGAATTTTAAGATAAAATCCAAAAAAAATTCAGGCACAAAATCAAGGCTCTTCTCAAAAGAAGGGCTTTTTTATTTTAAAATCAATAGAGCAAAACTTTTGCTTTAAAGCGTACACCTACAACAACAATTATAATTAAATTTGAAGTAGTTGGTTAGTGAAAGTAGACCTTAGCATTTTTTTGTAAATGCTGGGGTCTTTTTTAGTTTATTTGTAATGTAAAATATTGAATAACAATGTATTAAATGTGTTAACATAAGTAGCTTTAGAGCTAAGTTTAATAGTGTAAAAAAAGCATCTTTGTAGTGTAGGGTTCGAAAATCGAATCTTTAAATTTAATCATTAAAACCACAATATTATGTTACGCTGGACAATCACATTTGTAATAATTGCCATTATAGCCGCCGTTTTAGGATTTGGCGGAATTGCTGGGGCAGCCTCAGGAATAGCAAAAATTCTATTTTTCATATTTATAGTATTATTTGTACTATCACTTTTAAAAGGCTTGGTAAAAAAGTAATTAACTAAAAAAAAACCAAAAATATTTAATCATGAAAAAAATTATTTACACATTATTATTTCTTTTCACTATTTCAACAGTATTTACAGGCTGTAGAGAAAAAAAAGAAAACGACGTTGAAGAAGTTATAGATGAAGCAGGAGACGCTGTAGAAGATGCAGCTGATGAAGTTGAAGACGAAGTAGAGCAGTAGATAACATAGAAACGTAAACTGTTAATATTATAAATATAGCCTCATTAAATTGGGGCTTTTGTTATTATTGGTAACCCTTATAGTTACATCAATACTGTTAATAACTTCTATGTAAGGTTTCCTTCAAAAATTCTACTTTTGTTTTATTAAATAGATAAGATTATGGCAGAAGATATAGAAAAGGTAAAATGCTTAATTATAGGTTCGGGACCAGCAGGCTATACCGCAGCTATTTATGCGGCAAGAGCTAATATGGAGCCGGTACTATACCAAGGTTCTCAACCTGGTGGGCAGTTAACTACTACTAACGAAGTTGAGAATTTTCCGGGATACCCTGAGGGTGTTACAGGACCAGAAATGATGTTGCAACTACAAGCGCAAGCAGAACGTTTTGAAACCGATGTGCGTAATGGATGGGTTACCAAAGTTGATTTCTCGGGCGATATCCACAAAGTTTGGGTAAATGATACAAAAGAAATTCATGCCGATACTGTAATTATTTCAACAGGGGCATCAGCTAAATACCTAGGTTTGGAATCTGAGCAGAAATATTTAAAGTTGGGTGGTGGTGTTTCAGCTTGTGCAGTATGCGATGGCTTTTTCTACAGAAATCAAGAAGTTGTTATTGTAGGTGCCGGAGACTCAGCTTGTGAAGAGGCACATTACTTATCAAAACTTTGTAAAAAAGTAACAATGTTGGTAAGACGCGATGAGTTTAGAGCATCAAAAATTATGGAAGCCCGTGTTAGAAATACCGAGAATATTGAGATTTTATTTAATACTGAAACCGATGAGGTTTTGGGAGACGGACAAGTTGTAAATGGCGTTCGCGTATTTAATAATAAAACCAACGAAAAGCACGATATTCCAGCAACAGGTTTTTTTGTAGCCATTGGGCATAAACCAAATACCGACATATTTAAGGACTATTTAGACTTAGATGAAACAGGTTACATTATAAATGTTCCCGGAACTTCTAAAACCAATGTAGAAGGCGTATTTGTTTCAGGAGATGCGGCAGACCATGTTTACAGACAAGCGGTTACAGCAGCTGGAACTGGATGTATGGCAGCTCTGGATGCAGAACGCTATTTAGCTGCAAAAGATTCAACTTTTGAGGTTTCAACGTCAACTTACAATTAAGTTATAATTACATACTAAAAAAGCTAAAGTGAATAACTTTGGCTTTTTTGTGTTTTGCAAATACCTTAAAAAGTGTTTTCTTTGAAGTCAAATTTAAAACGGGATGTGGCGCAGTCCGATTAGCGTATTACGCCAAGGCGTAATGGTCGCTAGTAAAAGACAGGATTTAAATGGAATATAAAGTTTATATCCTTTACAGTAAAAAGTTAAACCGTTATTATGTTGGACAGACCAACAATATAGAAAAACGCCTAAAGACCCACAACAGTGGAGGCAAAAAATATACAACCAAGGGGATTCCTTGGGTTTTGGTAAGAATATACAATTGTAAATCACGTTCAATGGCAATGCAATTGGAAAGAAAAATAAAGAAGAGAGGTATCGAAAGGTTCATAGAAGAAAATTAATTCGGGATGTGGCGCAGTCCGGTTAGCGTACACGGCTGGGGGCCGTGTGGTCGCAGGTTCAAATCCTGTCATCCCGACAAGTTTAGTGTCAATTGGCACTATAAAAAAGCTAATTATATGATTATCAATGATTTTAATTTTTATTGAATTCATTTAGTTAGCTTTAAAACCAAAACAAAAGTTACCTATTCGGTTACCTAATTTAAACCGAAATTTTTCACTACATTGGTAATTCATTAGCGTTTGACTTTCGCTTCGATTTGACTTTCGTAAACAAATCGAGTATTCACTTAAAGCGAGAGTATATGGAAGTTTCGAGGACTTTTAGTATTCATTTTTGGTTAAATATGGCAAAAATGAAAGGAGATTCAGTACCAATTTATGCACGAATAACCGTTGACGGAAAGCGCGCAGAAATCAGTCTAAAAAGGCAAATAAAAGTTACCTATTGGGATACCAAATCCAAAAGGACCAGTTCAAGGCTACCTGAGGGTAAAGCCCTGAATCAGTATCTAGATCAAGTTTACGCAAAACTACTAGAGTGTCACAAGCAATTATCTTCAGGTTTCGATCATGTTAGCGCAAAAGGTATCAAAGCTAGGTTTCTCGGGCAGGACGAAAGACATAAATCCTTACTTGAATTGATAACGTACCATAACAAAAACATGACAGGTACGCTAAAACCAGGTACCCTAAAAAATTATTTTACTACAGAAAATTACATCAAACGGTTTCTTATTAAAAAGAAAAAGGTAAATGATATTTACCTCAAGCAATTGTCCTACAGTTTTATAATTGAGTTTGAACAGTTCCTTAGAAAGGGGCAATCCATTAATAAGTCTCAGCCACTTAAAAATAATGGTATTATGAAACATTTAGAACGCCTCAAAAAACTTATGAACTTGGCGACTGAACTGGAATGGATTGACAAGAATCCATTTTTTCGTTTCAAATTGAAGTTCAACAAACATGAAAAGGAGTTCCTGTCCAAAAGGGAACTTGAGTTATTGGAACGGACAAACATTCAAGACAAAGGCCATCAAATTGTTAGGGATATATTTGTATTTTCATGTTATACAGGTCTATCCTATATAGACGTAAAAATGCTGAGGGAAAGCAATATAGTTAAAGGTATCGATGGGAATTACTGGTTATATACCCAGAGAGAGAAAAACGGACAATCGGTCAAAATCCCTTTGTTGGACAATGCATGGAATATTCTCAAAAAGTATAGTCCCCATCCAGAAAAGAGCAACGGATTGCTTCTGCCCGTTTATTCCAACCAAAAAATCAATGCTTATTTAAAGGGAATAGCAGGTGCAGTTGGGATTTCCAAAAAACTGACGTTCCATTCGGCACGACATACCTTTGCAACAACGGTAACATTATCCAATGGTGTGCCCATTGAGACTGTATCAAAACTGTTGGGGCATTGTAGACTTTCTACAACTCAAGTGTATGCTCGTGTCATCGAGGAGAAGTTAAGTGTTGATATGAAGTTATTAAGACAAAAACTAAATGAATCAACTAAAAAGGGGATTGGTCAAAAGATAAGAAGTCTCTAAATACGAACAAGAATTGTTGTTAATGCTTATATCTATTTGTGAAGTGCAACCGTCTCTATCTATCTGAATCACTCGTTTTTTTAGTCTCAACATTCTTTAAATAGTTATTCATACTACCCAAAACTCTTCAACAAAACATGAGCCTGTAAAAAATATTTTCCTGTCCTAAAGTTCTTTTTCTTAATAAAATGCAGGTTTGATATTTCTCCAAATTTAGTTTCCTGTTCTAATTTATATATCAATTGTATGATGCTATTATACTCACCCTCCAAAGTAAATTGGTAGGATTTAACTTTTAGGTCGTTCATTTGAATTATATGCGGTTCTAAAAAACCGATTACTTTTATATTGGAGCTATCGGCGAAAGAATTAATAGTTTGCAAAAGACTATTTTGTAATGAACTTCCATTGATTTTATATTTTGTCAATAGCGAATCGTAATACATTCGCTTTTGTTTTAATAACGATAGTTGTTTAGGGGCGTTTTCGAATAAAATTTCCTCTTGTTTTAAAGTGTTGTATTCTTTTTTAAGAGCGACTGTTTTTGATATGGCCAATTGATAGCATAGCAATAACACCAATAAGAAACCTACAACGAGCACTATATTTTTGGTCTTATTGGTCATCGGCAATATTTAATTTTAGACTAAAGTTTGAAATCGATTTAGAAGTATCCTCATAGTTTAATATTTCCACATTATTCACCCAACCAATTGCTTCAACCCTAGTTATCCATTTTGAGAAAACTTCACTACTATTTGAGGACCCAGATAGCAGAATAACATTTGTATCCTGTAAAATGGATTGCCCTTCCTTAATGCGTTTTGATATAGGTTGATAGTTTAATTCTGACAACGATACAGACTCTGGCAAACTGCCTACAATCACATTAATAAAAAATGAACTATTAGAAACACTACTTTTAAGCATATCATCAACCATTTTTTGAGATTTGTTAACGGTTTCATTGAGCGTTAACAGTTGTGCTTTTGAATTTTGATTGACTTGTGAGGTTTGTTGCAATGTATTGACATGGTTGAAATAATGATTAAAAACAAAAAAATTAATTAGCAAAACACTTAGGGTGAAAACTAATCCTGCCTTTATAAATTGTTGGAAAAATCTCGATTGCGAATACTCATTCTTAAGAGACTCATTTATACTATTAAAGCTTGAATAACTTTTATAATTATGAATTACAGTTTCCAAAGCCCCAGATAATGACAATACATAATTATTAGTTGTTTTTAAACCGTTAACATCATAGTTAATTGGTGTTTCAATTTCTTTTTTTTCAATAGAAACAAGGGATTTATTTTTTAAAACAACTAAAGCATTAGAGGTGAAAATAGATTCGCTACTGATAAATGACAAACTATTGGTAATAATGTTTTGCCCTAGAGAGATATTGATTATTGACACTCCAGCTTCTTTGTAAGCTGCGATAAGAGTTTCTAAATGTACTTTTCTGCAAATAGATACAAAATGCATATTGTCCTGAGAAACAATTTCATAATAAAAGTCTTTGATATTTAGATTTGGAAAGGCATTATAAACCAGATTTTCAAGATTTGGTTGGGTGTCCTCTATTTTTTTAGTGAGTATATTGTTATCGTTGATTACTAAAAAAATAGATAGATTCTTTTTAGGGAGTTTTTGAGCCAACTTTTTGGGAGAATCAACTTCAAAAGTGTTTTCAATACTTAATTGTTTTTTAGTTTTCCTTAATGTTGTTACAAATAATATACTTTGGTTATCTTTTAAAGTGTGTTCAACACCACAAAAAATAGTGCCATATAGTAGATATGTTTTTAATCCATTTAACATTAATATATAACGGTTGGTTTAATAAGTACGGTTAATTTAGCTTTAGAATCTGTACGTCTTCGTTCACTAAATAGCCATTTAATAACGGGTACCCTAGCTAAAAAGGGCACTCCAGAACCTGAATCATTTTTTTCTTGTTCTTCCAAGCCACCTAAAACCACGATATCTTGATCTCTAACACGAATGATGGAAGTAAATTCTCTTGAGCTTAAATCTGGTGGGGCATCATCTGCAATACGGGTTCCAAAACTGGACTGAACAACAAATACATCAAGCGTTACTTGTCCATCACCCGATACCATAGGTTTTATGGTAAGCCCTAACTGCGCATCGATGGGTGCATAATTTGTGATTTCAGAGGTTTGTGGGTTATCCGATCCAAAAATATTACGCTGCGTAATGGCATAATAGGACGTTTGTCCATTGGAAAATGTAGCCCGATGGCCATTTAAAGTTGATAATTTAGGTGTGCTACGTATTTTTAAATTACCATTAGATTCCATTGCTTTTATAGTTGCAAAAAAATTGGGAACCACTTTACCTATATTAACACTTCCAAAACCATTGAATCCATTTAGCACTTTATTAATAGTTTTAGCGCCTAATGTTAAGTCTGCTTTTGGAAAGATACCGCCATTAGTTTCGGCAGCATTTTCTCCAAGTCCCCAACTTACACCAGTTTCAACGGTAGCATTTCTGCTAACTTCAATAAGCATTACTTCAATAAGAATAACGGGAACAGGTTTATCAATTTTTTTAACAAACGTTTTAAACCGTTCAATGTTCGTACTAGATCCTGTAACATAAAAACTGTTGAGTTCATAATCTATTTTAACATCTAAGTCTTGCACAATATCATCAGGTAAAACACTTAGTAAAGCCTCAGCTTTATTGGTTGAATTATTAAATGAATTTCGATTGCCTAAATTAACCGAGGTTCTGTTTGGTATGTTATTTACGCCATTAGAATTAAATTGATTTGCAGCATTTCTGCCATTGGAAAAATTATTAAACCCATTATCGAAGCCATTTCCAAAACCGTTTTGAATACCACTAGTTCTACCAACAGTTCTATTGGCACCACCAGCAGGATCTGCCAATAGTTCTATAGAGCGATGTTGAAGATGCACAATTTCTACAGAACGCACACTTAATTGGTTTTCGGTGCCAAAAAAATAAGTATCGTCTTCTTTTTTAAATGTGAATTTTACATTTGAACCGGAAACAGAACTGGAAATTTGATTGTTAGTGTTTTGACGGTTGTTTCTATTCTGGTTTTCGTTGTTGGATGCATTATTAATAACAGGAGAAGATTTAGATTGCGACTCAAACATCTTTACCAATAAATCATCAAAAGAAATAAATTTTGTCTTGAATGTAACCGTACCCGCTTTATTTAAAGGGGTAGCTGTAAAAATATTAATATCAAGAGCTGCACCAATATCGTTTACTATAGTGGCTATTTCCGTTTTATCAAAATCTACTTTAAGCAATTGGGCATCTAAATCTAAGATTTCAAACGATACGTTAGATTTTCTTCTACTAGTTAGCGGATTTACAGTACCATCTTTAGATGCGCCACCGTCTTCAAACACATAAAAATTATCTTTAGTGGTCTCTAAAAATAAGTTGTTCGCTAACGCCAGTTTATCCATTGCCGCTTCAAAAGGCACATCTTTAAGGTAGGATGTAATTGTTTTGTTTTCCATTCCAGGAGCAAATACTAAATTTTTCCCCGATTCGTCCATTATTCTTTTGAATACGTCGTATAGCTTGTCTGATTTAGCATCAATTGAAATAGTATTATTATTAGGATTATAAGTTACCAGAACTACTCTTTTCTCAGGAATTTCAACAGGAGGCACATACTTTTTAACAGACATGATGTTACCTGTAAAGTCTATAGTTAAGTTGTACTCTTTACATAAGAACACTAATAAGTCTGCTACGGTAACATTGCTAAAATTATTGACTATGGTAATTTGATTAAGTTCTGGCGAAAGGTTTAAATTAACCTGATGAATTTCAGAAACCGCTAAAAGGAAATTGCTCAATGTAATATTGCTCACGTTAATCTCAGATTTCACATGTTCTGTTAAGCCTACATTGTCAACGGCTAAAATATCTAACTGATTTTTTATGGTTTGTAAGTGGGGATCGCTATTCTGAGAAATGCAAAAATTGGTGATTAATATTAGAACTATAAAAATTATTTTTTTCATATACATACCCATCGTAAAGGGTGCTTTAAAACATTCAATTGTCGTCAAACCTATTAATCTAATCGGTAAGTAATGCATATACCTCTTCAACGGATGTAATACCCTCTTTTACTAAATTAATAGCATTTGTTTTCAATGTGTTTATATTGTGCTCATTCAAATAGCTGTCAATTTCTAAATCATTCTGCTTTATATGGTTTACCAGAGTTTTTGTTATCGGAATGATTTCATAAATGGCTTTTCTTCCTTGATACCCTGTATGGTAACACATATTACAACCTACTGCTTTAAAATGTGTGTTTAAGCCTTTCGGGATATTAAAATGTTCTGGAAAAATGCCTTTAGAAACCTTGTTTTCTTGTTTGCATGCAGCACATAACTTTCTTACCAAACGCTGTGCAACACTTACGTTTAACGTACTGGCAATTAAAAATGCAGGAATCCCCATATCTATCAATCTAGAAATGGTTGCCCAAGCAGAATTAGTATGTATGGTTGATAGAACTAGATGTCCTGTAAGAGCAGCACGAATTGCCATATTAGCTGTTTTTACATCACGTATTTCTCCCACCATGATCACATCGGGGTCTTGACGTAAAAAGGTACGTAAGGTACTAGCAAAATCTAGCCCAATATTTTCTTTAAGCTGAACTTGATTAACGCCTTCCAAGGTATACTCAATTGGGTCTTCAATGGTGAGGATATTAGTTTTATCGTCATTCAAAAGCTTAAGTGTGGCATACAAGGTGGTAGTTTTACCTGAACCTGTAGGTCCAGAAATTAAAACAATACCGTTAGGTTTTTTTATAGTTTCGGTATAAGTTTTTAATTCCTTTTTTATAAACCCCAAATCTTCTAGCTGAATATGGTCAGCATCCTTACTTAAAATACGAAGTACAATTTTTTCACCATGAAGTGTTGGTAACGATGAGACACGAATATCGAACTCATCAGCATGTGTTTTTATACTTATGCGACCATCTTGTGGTAAGCGTTTTTCAGAAATATCTAATCCCGCTTTTATTTTGAGTTTATTGATGATGACTGGATATTCAGAAAGTTGTATAATAAATTGTTCTTTCAGTTTTCCATCCAGACGGTAGCGTACCCTACACTTGTTCTCATAAGGTTCAAAATGAATATCGCTACTTCCTATATGTTTGGCTTTTAACAGTAGTTTTTCAAGAAAATCTGCACTATAATTCAAATCTTCTTTAACTGTATTAGTTTGTTTTCTAAAATTTGCCGTTAAATAGTGCTGTAGGTTTTCTGAAGTATCAGATACTAATTCAACCTGTTTCCCTAGCACTATTTGTAATTCCTGTTTTAGCGCATCAGATGGATGATCAGATTTAAAAACCACATTTCCATTATTAGACTTAACAGGAACAATATTATAATGATACGCTTGTTCACTACTTATTAATTGTATAAGTGTCGTTTCAATATTAAAGTTGTTTTCCTTCATCTAAATTATATTTGGTAAAGGGATTGTATAACTTCAGTCCAAAACCCCAAAAACGTAATCCCATAAAATAAACTCATATAGCCTGCCAAAGGCACAGTAGCGTTTTTTTCTCTTGATACAACGAGATGAAGAATCAAGGAAAACAGAAGCGCACATGGCAACAGAACCATAAACGATACTGAAGCAAAACCAAAAATCATAGCGAAGAGAAATAGAACATCCCCTAGACCTATTATTTTGTTAATAGCTGTTTTAAGTTTAAATCTTGAATATAAAAATAGAACTCCCATAAGAACTGCAACAACCATTGCATTTACAATTGCTGATGACAAGAATAATTCGGGGAGTGTTTCTAGAAAGTATAATACTCCAGTAGTTACTCCAACCATAGGAAACAAAAACCAATAGACGCGACGTTCCTGTATGTCTTGATAAAGAATAGTCCCGAAACTGAACAGAAGTAATATTTTTGCTAGAGTTATAATCATTAATCTTTCACTGTTTGTTTAGGGTTACCATTTTCATCTATTTCCCAAACATTAAAAACGCCATCACCATCAAAATCAGTTATGGCCGTGGCGCGCACTTTAAAACTATTATTTCCCGCATTTAACACTTCATACACATAGTTACTTGTACCATTTTCTTTTACAGTTTTTGGAGCTTCAAAATCGACTTCATTTAAATCAGTTGCATATTTTGAATACATAAAACGATAACTGGTTTGCGAATTATAGATGTATTTTAACTGAGTTTGTGCCTCTATACTTTTGGCCTTAGCAATAAGCGGCATTAGGTTTGGTAACGCCAATAACAGTAAAATGCCGATAATAACGAGTACAATGAGTACTTCTTGCAAATTGTAAGCTTTAACTTTAATTAAAAAACGATTATTCTTTTTAAACATATCCTTTTGCTTTTGCTATTTCAATGAGTTTTTTATCTCCTTTCCCATCAATATCAAACACTTCCTTTAAATGTCTCTTTCTTCGTTCTATACCACTTTTAGAAAGATTTACAAAGTTTGGCAGGTCTTTGGTTTTCGTGCCTTTGGATATTTCATATAATAAAACTCTATCAATAGCATCAAGAAGAAAATCATTGGAAATATGCTGTCTAATTAAACTTAAAATTCTAGAACTGTAACATGGAGAATTCACCAAGACAGACTTTATTGCATCAGTTAAACCTTTATAATCAATATCACTTTTGATTAGAAACCCCTCTGGGTTAATCGTCTTTAGAATATTGTTAAGCCTATAATTATCACTATGGGAAGTATAAATAATGATTTTTATTTGTGGAAAATATTTCCTTAGCTCTAAACCTATATCCTCACCCGATAATATTTTTTTTGTTTTGAAGGAGGAATACTAATATCCAATAAGGCTAAATCAAAAGGTTTTCCCAATACGGCCTTTTCAATTTTATTCATAGCAGTATCACAATTCTGAGTAAGGTTTAATTTAAAATACCAATTATTATTAGAATCGCTTAACTGCTTGAAAATACTTTCTAACAATCCGATGATTATTGGTTCATCTTCAACTATTAGAACATTGATGGTATCACTCATAGGAAACAAATATTATAAGAAATGACCTCTAAAATATATATTTTGTATGATTTGAAGCAAAGCAAAGTGCTTACTTTTTTTATGGTAAACCCGTAATAAAAACTGATGATTATTTTTTGTTGTAAGCAAATACCTTATAACAAAAAAGCTTTTTGCTTACTTAAATTAATATTTAAAAATAAAGTTCAACAAAGGCCTGCAAACTCAATGGAATAAGTGATTTACATAGATTATGTTGATTAATAACGTTGTGTCTAAACCAAATAAAATACTGTTTATCAGACACTTAAAAATATCTATAAACACTTATCAAAAGCAAGCTAAACCCTTACTGAACAAGAAAGGTTTTGACTTAGCTTTATTCCATAGAAATAACTTAAAAAATCCTCTATGAATTTTCGTCTATTTTTTTTAATTGGTTTTGTTAGTTTTTACAGCTTTTCACAAGAGGGCTATTATGGAGAAACCCTTAATTCTAACATTTATGCAGCATCTCAGATTATTATTAGTCCATCAATACAACCTCCAGATGTAGCCGCTTTCCAAAAAAACACCTTTGTTCCTGTATCAAATTATACTGGTAGGGCGGAAATTAGTATTCCTATTTATGAAATTTCTTCAGGGAATATGAGTGTTCCAATTTCTTTATCCTATAATTCATCAGGTGTTAAGGTTGCTGATATGGCCTCTAGTGTGGGGCTTAATTGGAGTTTAAATGCTGGAGGCGTTATTTCTAGAATGGTCAAAGGTATGGACGATTTTACAAGACCTTATGTAACGAATAACCCTGTACCATTCATGTCTCCTTCAGGGTGGCTAGGATACACCTATTCAAATTTAACAACCTATGGTAGTATTGGACGCTACAATGATTCAGAACCCGATTTATTTGTGGTTAATGCTCCTGGGCTTTCAACTAACTATGTTCATAAAAAGCACTACAATGCAACCAACGGTATAACAACGAGCTACCCGTCCACTATAGGTTCTAAACCGGATGCATTGGAATTGGATCATCAAGGTAATACTATTAATGAATCGATAGGTTATATAACTAAATATCATTACAACGATAATACTCGTAGCTATAATAATATTACAAAATATGGACTATCAAATGTAGAGATTACTTCTCTAAATGGTGTTATATATGATTTTGCGACACCGGATTTATCAAGACATCACAGTCCATATGGGGGTGGCACCATAACTTACAAAATGGATACATATCATTTAGATCAGATGTTTGACCCAAGTACTAATCAAACTATAACTTTTCAGTACGAGCAATACCACAATTATTTCGCTGACGAAAAAGATTCTAAAATTACATCTTATGGAGGAGGCACCTATCTCGGTTTTACAGGGAATACTGCTAAAACAGTTTACCCTTATATGCACAGACTAACAAAAATTTCATTTGATAAAGGTGAAGTAGAGTTTATTTATGGCTTAAATAGGTCGGATAACTTCGGTGAAAAAGCACTTACAGAAATTAGAGTAAAAGATAATTCTGGAAATGTAATAAAACATGTAAAACTATCATATAGCTATTTTCAATCTTCTATTGCAAGTGGAACACCACAAAGCAAAAGGTTACGTTTAGACAAGATTTATGACGTGAACCCTTCTAACGTTAACACTGAGCTTCCCGGTCATGTGTTCACGTATAATACAACTTATACTATGCCACCAAGAACGTCATATGCCCACGACTATCTAGGTTATAATAATGGTTCTTATAATTCTTCTATTACAAATCCTGAACCAAAATATTATTTTAAAAATAATGAAGTACTCCCATTTTTCGATAGTGCAGCAATTTATTTAACAGGTAATTATTCCTTAGAAGCCAATGAGAACTATTGCAAAACCTATTCCTTAACTAAAATTAAATTCCCAACAGGAGGCACTAATGAATATGAGTATGAACTGAATGAGTTTAACTATTCTGGAACCCGATTAGGAGGGGGGCTGCGAATAAAATCTCAAAAAATTACGGATGATAAAGGGAATGAACAAATTCTAGATTACGAATATGGAACTGGCTACATTGAGAGAATGCCAGATTATGCCGTGTTTAAACTGAAAAACACAAACTGGAATTGGGCCTCTAATCCGACTTCATTAAGTCAATTGGTGAGCTACTTTGGAATTGATACTTTCATGACTCCTCAGTCTCAAGTTGAGCTTACTCATGGTTCTTTTGTTGGCTATAGCTCTGTTACAGTTAGAGATAGAGTTGCAAATGGGAAGTCGGTTTATCAATATTCTAACCCATCAACATATCCAAACATAGCTTCATCCAAAACAAGCTCTGGGAGTAGTTATGGCAATTCTTGGTTGTTAATTGGTCCTCCTTCATTATCTGCAAATAGAGATTTTAGGCGAGGGAAGCCTACTTGGGAAACAGTTTATGATCATAACAACAATATTCGCTTACAAAAAAGATATGTTTATACCTATAAAGAATTTTCCACTTTATCATTAAGTCACTTAAATAAGGCATCAACTCTATTTTCTGAATCCTCCTCATGTTGGCCTGGAAATGGAGACCAGTATGCTACTTCATCTTGTGGTGCATTCACCGAAAATCTGAATTTACCAATAGCTAGAGATTTACTGACTACTGTTTGGACAACAGACTATACTAATGGAGCCTCACAAGACCCTTTTAAGGTCAGCTATTCCTATACTTATGACAAACAGTTTCCACTAATTTTAAATGAAACCAAAAGCGTAGAGGTATGCGAGCCAACCGTTCAAGGAGGCGAACACTTATGTATCCCTGTTGAAGGTCTGCATGAAACAGGTTATTCTAAAACAATTACATACCCCATTACAGGAGGCAATACTATGCAAAGTAATGTGATTAGTTCAATGCCTCTTGCTTCTGATTTGGTAAACCTTAATAGACTGTCCACCCCTTTAACAATAAACTCCCCTAGTGGAACTGAAGAAAAGCATTACTACAAAAACTTTGGTTATAACATTATAGCCTTAGAAAAAATTGATTTTGTAAGTAGAGATAACAATATTGCAAATTCCGAAAAAATCACGAAACGAGATTCCAAAGGACATGTAATAGAGTACCAAAAACGTAATGGAACATACGTTTCTAGAATTTACGGACATAACAAGACGTATTTAATAGCTGAGATTGAAAATTTAACCTATTCCAGCATAGAAGCTCTTAGCGGATTTGGTGGTGGTTTTAATATTACCAACAACTTAAGCACTTCCCAGGAAAATACGTTAAGGAGTTTATCCAATGCAATGGTAACGACCTATCAATACGATTTATTAGTAGGTATAACAGCTGTAACCGATCCACGGGGTTACAAAACAACCTATGAATATGACGAGTTTAACCGTTTGAAACAAGTAAAGGATGCCGATGGGAAGATACTCTCTGAAAATGAGTATCACTATAAAGGGCAGTAGTAACATTAATACCTTCTTTTCTAATCTTTAATACACATCACATGAATCATATTTTAAAACATATCGCTTTTATATTCATTTTGGCTTTTTCAATCTATGCAAATTCACAAAACCAAACTATAGATTTTACACTCAATAGTAATTCTTTAATCATTGATGAAGAAGTTGTGAATATAGAGTCTTCAATTGTAAAAGAAGGTAAATCTTTGATTTGGACGCAAACCTTAAAAGAGGCAAAACGATCAGTAAATTTTATTATAACAGATGAATCTGAGAACTGGGATCCTGACACTTCTTTAGGTGACATCACTTACATAGTTGTAATTGATGATATTAAGGGCTCTATGACGATCTCTGGCGAAGAGAATGAAACTAAAGCTGTTTTGGTGCTAAATGTACCAGAAATTGGAACAGAAACAACTCTTTTTACTATACAATCTATTTCATACCAATAAAAATCTACTGATATGACACGTCTTTTAACATCTTTTTTATGTAAGAAAATAATAATAATTTTTATTGTTTTAATTGCAGCAATTCAATACTCTCATAGTCAAATAATTGGGAATAATATTGTCAATGAAAATACTACTGTTTTGTATTCTTACTGGGATGGTTTTGCACATTCAGGTATTCGGTGGAAAGTTACAGGAGGAACTGTTATTTCTACAGACACTTCTAATGGAATTGTATATAATGTTGTTATTCAATGGGGGGCTGCTGGCCCTGGTAAAATTAAATTTAGTTCTACTAGTAATTATAGCACTTTAGATGTAACTATTCTTTCGCCAGGAGCTGCATCACCAACTTTAAGCGAAAATCATATTCTTACGATTGTACCTAGGGTAGCCTCTACAGATATTTCAACACTAACCGATGACTATAAAATACAAAGCGTTACATACTTTGACGGTTTAGGAAGAGCTATCCAGAATGTAGCAATTCAATCTGGAGGCAACAAAGAAGATATTATTACCCATTTAGAATACGATAATTTAGGAAGGCAAAGTAAAAGCTATATGCCCTATGCTTCTAGTAGCAATAAGGGAAGTTACAGAACTAATGCTCTATCTGCGACCAACACCTTTTATAATACCACGAAATACGAAAACACCACAAATCCCTACAGTGAAACTTTATTTGATGGCACACCATTAAACCTCATAGTTGAACAAGCTGCTCCAGGAAACGACTGGAAAGAGGGTAATACGGAAGAACATACCATAAAAAACGAATATAAATTGGTTGGGACAAGTGACTATGTTAGGATATATCAAATAAATAATACTAATGGGAACCTCATAGATAATGGATATTATAAAACAGGAGAATGGACGGTACAAGGAGCATATAACACACCATATCTATATAAGTTTATTACGAAGAACGAAAATTGGGTGCCTTCAGATACTAATGATAATACTACACATACATTTAAAGATTATAGAGGCAGGGTAATTCTCAGTAGAACTTTTGAAAACCAAGTAAAACATGATACCTACTATGTGTACGATACCTATGGTAATCTAATGTATGTATTGCCCCCAAAGGCAGACCCCTCTTCTGCAAAGCCAGATAGTACTGAACTCGCAGAATTGTGTTTTCAATACAAATATGATGATAAAAATAGATTAATAGAGAAAAAAATACCAGGAAAAGAGTGGGAATATATTGTTTACAATAAACTTGATCAACCTGTGTTAACGCAACATGCTACCCAATTGGCAGCAAATAATACAAGTTTAACAATAAATCAGTGGTCATTTACCAAATACGATAGATTTGGCAGGGTTGCTTATACTGGACTTATGAGCAGTAATAGCTCTAGAAGTACATTACAAGGCATTTTAGATGGTGCTAGCTCAACCTATGTTACAAAAGGGGGGGCAACGAATATCGCTGGAACTACAGTCTATTACAATAATGACGCATATCCAACTAGTATTTCAGAAATCCATACCATAAACTACTACGACGATTATACCTTCGATAAACCCTCTTCTACAAATCTACCATCTAGTTATGAAGGACAAACTATAGTAAATTATAACAATACTGACAAGGCTAAGACAAAGGGATTGACAACAGGAACCAAAGTACGAGTACTGACTACGAACCAATGGATAACTACAGTAACAGGTTATGATGTTAAGGGTAGAGCAATATATGTTGCTAGTGACAATCCTTATTTTGGAAGTGTAGATATAATTAAAAACAAATTAGATTTCACAGGAGCAGTAGATAAAACCGAAACATCACATGATAGAGGGACTACCAGTATAGATACAGAGGACTTGTTTACCTACGACCATATTGGCCGCCTTAAAAAACATACACAGGAACTAAACAATTCTAATGTAGTTGAGGTAATAAACGAAAACACATATGATGAGTTGGGAAAACTCATCAACAAAGGTGTTGGCGGTAAAACTACGGAAAACAGATTACAAACTGTAGATTATACTTATAACATAAGGGGCTGGCTAAAAACCATAAACAATGTATCTTCACTAGGAACAGACCTGTTTGGTTTTAAAATAAACTATAATGCAATAGACCATCATACTAGTAACGACAAGAAACTATTCAACGGCAATATATCAGAAATAGAGTGGAAAACGTCTAACGATAATAGTTTACGTTGGTATAAGTTTGAGTATGACGATTTAAATAGAATAACTAGTGCTGTAGATAATATAAATCGCTATGCGTTGTCCAGTGTACAATATGATAAAAATGGGAATATAACTAGTTTAGTAAGGAAAGGTCATATAAATAGTGCTGCAACTAGCTTTGGAACTATGGACAATTTAGTTTACACGTACCAAACTAAAAGTAACAAGTTACTTAGGGTTTCAGATACTGGTAATAATACGTATGGATTTAAAGATGATTATACTGGAAGCGGCGCTGACCCTACCAATGATTATACGTATGATATAAATGGCAATATGTTAACAGATGATAATAAAAATGTTAATGATATAGAATATAATTTCTTAAATTTACCTACTAAAGTTCAGATAAGCTCAGGACTCATAAGATATGTTTATGATGCTTTGGGTACTAAACTGAAAAAAACTGTAAGTGATGATGCCAATGATGATATTGTCTCTACAGAGTATGTTGGTGGATTTATCTATGAAACGGATACAGATAACTCCAATAGTTCATTGAAATTTTTTGGCCATCCCGAAGGATACATAGAGCCTAGTGGTAGTAATTGGGAATATATTTATCAATATAAGGACCACTTGGGTAATATTAGATTAAGTTATAAAGATATATTTAGAAATAATGGTATTTCAACTTCTTTACAAATACAAGAAGAAAACAACTACTATCCCTTTGGTCTTAAACATAAAGGATATAATACAAACATTATTGGAAACGACCATAAATATGGTTTTGGAGGTAAAGAAGAACAGGATGATAATATATCTGGTAGCCAGTTAAATTGGTTGGATTTTCATGCGCGTAATTACGACGCTGCCATAGGAAGATGGATGAATTTAGATCCTCTAGCAGATTCTGAATTACAGTTTGACCAATCGGCGTATGCATATACATGGAATAACCCTGTTAATTTGACTGACCCTACAGGGATGCATCCAGATGATAATACTAATTGGAAAAAGAAACTTCTGGGAGAAAATAATGAGGGTAATTATTCATCTGTAACTATTTCTGGTCTTAAAGGTGGTGGGAGTATTACTTTGGGTTCTAACCCAACATCTTATGATCAAGGAGGTAAGAAAAAATTAAGACCTTCTAAGGAGACTAGAGAGATAAAGAAAGCTTTTTATGCTGCAGCCAGAAGGTTTGACGATCCACCTAATAATGGAGACGGACTTTTTAGTGAAACTCCATTACTAGGCCCTCTATTGAGAAGTGGTGATAGGTTAAACGAAGGAAATTATTTAGGTGCAATCGAAGAATTTGGATGGGGATTAATTGATTTATTTAGTGGAGGGTCAGGAGGCTATCTAGGAAATAAAGCTTCACAACAAACAGCAAAAGTGTTTGGGAGATCTTTTTCAAAAAAAACAGCAGCTAGTGGAATGTTTTATTCTGTTGCTTATGAAATGAAGCTATCAACTAATCTATATCCAGGGGGAGCTTATTATCAGCATTTTAAAGCTGCGAATAAGTCTTTATTTTCGGACATGGATTCAAGAACTATGAGTAGATTAAATATTAATTTTCAGACAGGAAATAAAGGAAATATATTATGGGGACGTTCACCACATAATTGGGTTTGGCATCACGATATTGAAACTGGGGTAATGCAACTTGTTCCAAAAAGCCAGCATACAACTGGAAGCATATTTTGGAAAACATTGCATCCTGATGGTGTTGGCGGAATGAATCTTTGGAACAAAATAAAATAAATTAGTTAAAGGCAAAAAACATGAATTTAGTAGAATTTATATTCTATTTGAAGAACCCTTCTAAAATTGAAGAGTTTGTAACAAATGAAAATCAAGAGATAGATATTGATTATGCAGATATTTATCTAGAGAACGAACTCAGTATTTATTCAAAACTATTTTTTTTCGATGCTGAACAAATTGATGGAAAGTTAGAAATAGAATTCAACGGCAAAAAGTATGTTAATCTTTTTCCTTTAGACTACTTACTAGATATTTTTACTGAGTTCAACGTATCAGGAGATAGTGATTTAGAAATAGCGAATAAAATACTTAACTATAGAATTAATGATGCATAAATATACACTAATTTACTCGAAATATAAAAGAGTACCCCCTTACTATAACTGGTTTTTAACTATTTGTGTTAAGAGTAATTGAATAAAAAAAGCTATTTAAAGTCATCAGAATAGCTTTTTTATTTTAAATATTGTTAAGTTGAAAGATTATTACAGTTAGCACTAACTATCAGACTTGAACTGGTAGTGGCCTACTGATTGCAAAATTGAAGAAACTACCCCTGCTGGCGCTAATATGTCCGCAACGGCTACCGCTTGTTTGTAACGAGTGGCGGTAAGAGTAAGAGAAAAAAGTAACGAAGCCACATTATAGCGATATAGTGTGGTTTTTTATACCTGTTTTTCCACTGCTATTCCCAAGGTCATTTTGAAATAACTTGTCCCATATAAGGGAATCATTTGAAAATGAATCACTTATATTTAAGTGTGTTAAAATCTATTTGTAAAATTATTTTTCTCAAAAGGAAAATTTTAAGCTGCTTTCCGTTTCTGTAATAATTAACTATTTACAAGCATGTTTTACAGACAGATACTTTATTTTGGTTAATTCTATGCGATTGTTGAGTTTTAAAACCAGTAGTGTAAGCACTCTTATTTATTGGAAACCCCATAAATGTTTCATTTGGAGTATTTCCACCCAAGTTCCATTGTGGTCTTTCATGGTTATAAATCTGTATGCACACACCAAGTACTCTTTTAAGTTGTTTTCCAGAGTCAATAGGCTTTAGGTGTAAAAATTGGTATTTCAACACTTTGTTAAATGCCTCAATCAT
>NZ_PVEO01000008.1 GCF_002973595.1 Jejuia pallidilutea
AGGATGATTAGTAGGGACTAAATCATCATAACTTGGTGGCAATAGACTTAGCTGGTCTTGATGGTAGGTCTTAAAAACTACTTTTTTGCTCATCCCTAAAGTTAAAAACTAACTCTATCAATCGCAAAAAAAAAGCTGCCTTTTCAGACAGCCTCTTTTATTTTTTCTAAATGGCTTTGTTTGATGGCGTTACGTTTTGCAGTTTCGTTAACGTTTATGTGTAAGAATAGTTGCGGGATTGTATGCGAGGATTTTCCGAAGGAAAATCAGAAGCTAGCAAAGGAGCAACTAACTTTGGTTTAGCTAAAACTAGCAATTTTTTTATACGGTGTTGCCATTTCGTTGTTTTTTATTATTTAGAAATTAAGTCCGAATTCTGAGCTTTTTATTCTTCTAAATATTCCTTCAGTTCTTCTTTTAACTTATGATATGTTTTCAGTTTACGGGTTATAATGTCTTTTTCAGATAAAGCACTTCTCATTGAAATAGGACTGTCAAAATTATCAGATATTATTTCTATTGAGATTTTATCCTTTTCGTTTAATTTACTTTGAAACCAATTAGCCCTTTCTTTAGTATCAGAATTTAAACCTGCAATCGAGATATTCAATTCTTCTGATTCGTCATTTTCTCGTCTAATTGAATCTAAAATACAAGTCAATACTGAATTTTTATTTTCAAATCCCGCTCGACAGATTTTTTTGTCATTAATAGTAATTTGAAATCCAAATATTTTTTTCATTTTTTTTTTAGGTTGTGAGTGCGTTCCACCAATGAATGGCAACTTTCGCGGATATCTGTCGTTTTAATGACTTATATCCGACGTTAACGAAGATAGTTGAAAATTTCTACAAAGTCAAGTTGTTTTTTCTTTAAGAGCAGTCAATTCCGCAATTTTACAAATCACTTCAGTAGCTTTTATCATACTTTCTACAGGAACATATTCATAACGCCCATGAAAGTTATGGCCGCCAGCAAAAATATTAGGACATGGCAACCCCATATAACTTAATTGCGAGCCGTCTGTACCACCTCTAATAGCCTTAATTAGTGGCTCAATGTTTAGTTGTTTCATAGCTTCTTCTGCAATATCAACTATATGCATAACAGGCTCTATTTTTTCGCGCATGTTATAGTACTGATCTTTAATTTCAGTAGTAATTACTTCGCGTTCATATTGTGAATTCAGCTCGTTAGTTAGTTTTTGCATTACCTCTTTTCGGGCTTCAAAATGGCCTTTATCATGGTCTCTAATTATGTATTGTAGTTTGGTTTGTTCTACATCACCATTAATAGTATGTAAATGAAAAAAACCTTGATACTCTTCAGTATGCTCTGGAGTTTCAATTCTTGGTAAGGAATTAATAAATTCTGTAGCGATATACATAGAGTTTATCATTTTTCCTTTGGCATACCCAGGATGTACAATTTTGCCTTTTATTGTTACAACAGCACTAGCGGCATTAAAATTTTCATATTCTAATTCGCCTATTTGGCTTCCGTCCATAGTATAAGCCCAATCTGCTGCAAATTTCTCAACATCAAATTTATGAGCGCCCCTACCAATTTCTTCATCGGGCGTAAAGCCCACCCTTATTTTTCCGTGTTTAATTTCTGGGTGATTTATTAAATATTCCATAGCAGAAATAATCTCGCAAATACCAGCTTTATCATCGGCTCCAAGTAGCGTTGTACCATCTGTGGTAATTAAGGTTTGGCCTATATACTGTTTTAAATCCTCAAAATAGTCAGGTGATAAAATAATATTTTCTTCTTTATTTAAAACGATATCACCTCCATGATAATTTTCAATAATTTGAGGCTTTACGTTAGCTCCTGTAAAATCTGGTGAGGTATCAAAATGCGAAATAAAACCAATAGTTGGAACATTATACGATACATTGCTAGGTAGGGTTGCCATAATATAAGCATTATCATCTATTGTAACATCCTGCATGCCAATTGCCTTTAACTCTTCTGCTAGTTTATTGGCTAAATCCCATTGCTTTTTAGTACTTGGGGTGGTATCTGAATTTGGATCAGATTGAGTATCAATAGTAACGTAGCTAGTAAATCGTTTTATGATGTGTTCTTTTGAAATCATTTGGGAAATTTTTGTAATTCAGTAAGATAAATTAGTGCTATTTAGTGCCTCTAATTTACAATTATTAATCGAGAATATAGATGATAAGATGTTCCTCGATCTCAATTTTTTATTTACAACTTTTCCACCTATTTTTGCAAAAATAAAACTGATGTACAAAGCGCTCCTTCGCCCCCTTTTTTTTGCCTTCGACCCCGAAAAAATCCATCATTTTACTTTCGATTTAATAAAATTAACCTCTAAAATACCGGGTATCCCTGCACTTTACAGAAGTTTATATACAATTGAGGATAAACGCTTAGAGCGTGAAATTTTAGGACTTAAGTTTAAAAATCCTGTAGGTTTAGCAGCTGGTTTCGATAAAAATGCAGTATTGTATAATGAATTAGCAAATTTTGGCTTTGGCTTTATTGAAATAGGTACTGTTACTCCCAAAGGGCAGGAGGGAAATCCTAAAAAACGTTTATTTCGTTTAAAAGACGATAAAGGTATTATTAACCGAATGGGTTTTAATAATAAGGGATTAGAAGCTGCTATAGTTAAGCTTAAAAAGAATAAAGGCAGATTAATTATTGGTGGAAATATTGGTAAGAATACAACAACTAAGCCCGAAGATTACACTAAAGATTATTTAGAGTGTTTTAATGTATTACACCCGTTTGTAGATTATTTTGTATTGAACGTGAGTTGTCCAAATGTTGGAAGTCATGCTAAGTTAAATGATAAAGATTATTTAGAAGAATTAATTGGCGAAGTACAAACAGCAAATAAAACGTTTGATAAACAAAAGCCAATACTTTTAAAAATTGCACCAGATTTAAATAAAGGACAATTAGACGAAATTATAGCACTTGTAAAATCTACACATCTAGATGGCGTTATTGCTAGTAACACATCTATAGACAGAGCAGGTTTAAAGGCAACTCCAGAGCAATTAAAGGCTATAGGTAATGGAGGTTTAAGTGGGCAACCTATAAAAAATAAAAGTACTGAGGTTATAAAATACCTTTCTAGAAAAAGTAATAAAGCATTTCCAATAATTGGTGTGGGAGGCATACATTCTGCCGAAGATGCACTAGAAAAACTAAATGCGGGAGCAGATTTAATACAAATTTACACTGGATTTATCTATGAAGGGCCTAGTTTAATAAAACGTATTAATAAAGCGATTTTAAAAGCATAATCTTACTTTATAAACTGTTTTACTTTCACATTTTTACCATTTACTATGGTAACTAAATAAGAGCCGTGTGGTAATTTAGAAACATCAATTTGCTGGTTTTCTATCAAACTACCAGTTAAGAAAACTTGCCCTACAAGATTTGAGACCGTGAAATAATCGGTAGAATTTTTCTTTTTTGATGTTGCAACAATGTTTAAAATACCATTGGTAACCGGATTAGGGTATAATTTTAGTGTAGTAGCGTCTTCACTTTTTTGAGTAGCGGTATTTTCTTTTATACTAATGCCATCTATGGCAATATCGCCAGCCCAACCATCGCCACGAATGGCTCTAAAATGTATATTTATGGTTTGCCCATAAAACCGTGATAAGTTTACTAATTGCGGTATAAAATCATCAGTTTGTTCAGTTTGTTGTTCGCCAACTAATGCAGGAATAACATCGTAATAATAATTGTTGTCTGTCTCAATATCTACATGTAACTCTCCAATATTGTCACCAAACATATGGTAGTAAAATTCCAATTCGGCGTTTGTTGCATTGATATTGATACAAGGCGATACAAACTCAGCAATATCACCTGCTTTAGAACCAGAAGCTTCTGTATATATATATTTTCCAGAGCTTTTGTTACTAGTTTTGTCTAACATGGGACCGGTACTGTTAGAAACAGTTTCGCCAGAATTAACCAACCAATTAAACCCGTTGCCCGAAACATCTATAGCAGACCAACCGTTAGAACTAGCAAAATCAAATGTATCGAAATCTACGTTAAGGGATGCGTCTTCTTGTGTGCCTACTTTTATAATTTGCGAAAACGTTTTGCTTATGGTAGTAGCCAAACTTTCTTGGTGTTCTTCATTGTTTTTGTAACCGATACTTACCGTGGAAATAGTTAATGTTACATCGTAAATTCCTTCCGTGTAGGTATGTGTGGGATTTTGTTCGGTATAATCTATAATATTATCACCATCAACATCCCATTGCCATGATGTGGCGCCAACACTTAAATCCTTAAAGTTAACGGTTAATGTATTACCACACTCTTGAAAACTATCTGCAGTAAAATTAACATGTGCAGAAGGGCAGGATAAGTACTGTCTTGCAGATTTGTAAAACGCATAAATTCTTGCCAATTGCTGTTCGGAAAAATGAGATTTACAGCTAGAGCGAGAATAAGACATAATGTTTTTTGTGTCTGGCGCATAAAAATCGCCATTGGCATCTTTTAATTTGCCTGTATACTCACAGTCGTTATTTACGCAATTTGTGCTTAGGCCTGGGTCTGCAGGTGTATCACAAATCATATCGCCGTCTGTATCACAGTTAGAGCCATCAACCAATTCAGTAGTTAATTGGTGGTTGTCAGGACCATGGGTATGCATCAATGAGAAAAAATGACCAACTTCATGAGCCAGCGAACTCCCATTGGTGCCGCAGCTGTTATTCATAACAATAACATCAGAGCCTCCAAAAGTATTGGAGTAACCACATAAACTAACACCAGGTTTAACTTCAACATATTCAGTAAAATAAATATTTATAACACCAGGTATGTAGTTATGCTCTGTTAAATTGGGTTCATCAGATCTATTAAAACCATGATAATAATCGTCGTTGTTAATATAATTTACACCATCACAAAGAAAAAACTCTAGGAAAGCATCGGCATAAATTTCATTTAAATCATTAATGGCTTTATAAAGTTCGTTTAAGCTTAACCCTCCTTGTCCTGAGGAAGAACGAATAATATGTGCTTTTACAGGTATAGAATTTAAAGGCGTAGGTATAGTGTTTTTGTGAGTTCCCGTTTTTTTTGATTTTTCAGAAAGCGACATAAACTCGTTTTCATATAATTTGATGTCGTCTTGAAAACTTTGAAAATAAGATATTGATTCGTTAGTGATTTCAGTGCCGCAAAAATTGGAAGTATTTTGAGCATAAAAAGTAGTAGCCAACACAGTAAACAGCGCTGATACAAGCATTCTCAAATTTTGGCAAAACTTCATGGGGCATTTAGTTTAAATCAAATGTACCCCATGGTATTCGTTTTAGGTAATAAAAACGTTGTGTGTAAATTTTTTATCGATAATGTGTGGTTATCGCACTATTAGCTTTTGGGTTTTACTACTATCTTCTTCATTTTTAAGTTTTAAGAGGTAAATACCTGAAGTTAAATTTGATACATCAACCTCTAGATTGTTCGTAGTGTTGTTAACTATTATAGTTTTACTTAATTTGCCTAAAAGCGAGTAGATTTCTACACGTTTTAAATTGGTGTTTCTAATATTAGATATGGTAAATTTATCTGTTGTTGGATTTGGGAAAACTTCAATATTTTCAAATACATTCCTAACATCATTACTTAAAGTAGAAGAATTGTAAGTAAAGGTTACAGTGGCCATTCTGTTGCCATTTATTGGAGAACCGGTAACCATTGTAATTGGGGTTCTGGGGTTGGTTATCAAATTTCCAGATGTATAATCTGCACCAGAATCTGTACCAGCATCATATACAAAAACATCCATGGTAAATGTGTCTCTCCAACCATTATTTACAGCTGGATTTCCAGACCTTAAGTTTTCGCTATTAACAGCTATAAACCAATCGGGGCTAGGAGCTACCATAGATACTAAGGTAATTAGCGGGAAGTCTTCGTTAACAGAAACGCCGCTAATTGTTGCGGTACTGTTGTTGCCCGCAAACGGCGAAAAGCTTTGTTGTAAATATTTATCTGCATTTCCAGAAGTAATCATTGTGTTTACTTCGCTCATAAAATTAGAGGTGTTTCCAGTTTCAGCAATATTTTTTATACCGTTAGTTAAAGGAGCAGTAACGCCAAACTCCAAAATATCGTTTGGGTTTTTATGTGTAGCACCAGCTAAAGGAGACCAATGTGCATTTCCGGGAACTGAGGTGTGCTCGGTAGCATTCCAAATGGTTGTAATAGAAATATCGTAGTTAGCTTCACTTTGTGCAAAACCATAAGCACTAAAAAGCATAAGGGTAAGCATTGTAATTTTTTTCATGGTAGTGTTTTTTTTGATGGATTAATAGTTAATGTGTATGTCGATATTAAACAAGTGAACTTACAATCAGAAAAATAATAGTATTTTTAGCACTCTAAATTTTTTTAAAGTTATATGCTAAAACCTGTTAAAATAATTGAATGTCCGCGTGATGCAATGCAAGGCATAAAAACATTTATTCCTACTGAAAAAAAGGTGCAGTATATACAGTCGTTGTTAAGAGTAGGTTTCGATACTATAGATTTTGGAAGTTTTGTGTCGCCCAAGGCTATTCCTCAAATGGTAGATACATCAGCCGTTTTAGAGCAACTAGACTTAAGTAAGACAACGAGTAAGCTTTTGGCAATTATAGCAAACACAAGAGGCGCAAACGATGCAGCACAACATAAAACTATAAATTATTTGGGCTATCCGTTTTCAATTTCAGAAAATTTTCAGATGCGTAATACGCACAAAACCATAGCGCAATCTGTCGATATTCTTAAGGAAATATTAGAAATAGCAAATGGTGTAAACAAAGAAGTTGTGGTTTATATTTCCATGGGATTTGGTAATCCTTATGGAGATCCATGGAATGTAGATATAGTAGGCGAGTGGACCGAAAAATTGGCTAATATGGGCGTGAACATTTTATCGCTTAGCGATACCGTTGGAACCTCAGATCCAGAGAGTATAGATTATTTGTTTTCTAATTTAATCCCTAAGTATCCTAATATTGAATTTGGAGCCCATTTGCACACTACACCAACTACTTGGTTTGAAAAGGTTGATGCTGCATACAATGCAGGCTGCCATAGGTTTGATGGTGCCATACAAGGTTTTGGTGGTTGCCCAATGGCTAAAGATGAGTTAACAGGAAATATGCCAACCGAAAAATTACTATCCTATTTTACTTCAAAAGGAAATAATACCCTAAATGCATTAAGTTTTGAAAGTGCACATAACGAAGCCTCTAAGATTTTTAAATACTATCACTAACAAAAAAAGTACTGAGATTTCAGTACTTTTTCGTTAGGAAATTAAATTTGGAGGTTTTTTAAAATCTAAATTCTAAACCAGCATAAGCTCCAAATGGATGGCCAGGGCGTAAACCGGCTGGAACTCTAGAAACTGCGTAAGTTTCATCTAATAAGTTTATAACATTTCCAGTAAGGCTTACGTGTTTATTAAAGTGGTATTTTCCTGAAAAATCTAAGATAAAGTTTGAAACAACGCCGTTTTCATTAGTAATGTCTTCGGTACCTGCTAGAGTTCTAAATGCACCATTAAAACGTCCGTTTACAAATAATTCAAAAGATTTATGCTCTAACCCAATTGAGGTGTTAAATTGGTGTTTTGCAATGTATGGCAACTCATCGCCTTCGGTAACTTCTCCCCACAAGCCATCATCACTACCAAAACTATTTAAAAACTCTGTATCGGTGTAAGTGTACCCAAATGTAAGCGGTAAATTAAACCTGATATTTTTTTCTAATAAATTGTAATTTAAAAGTAACTCTATACCTTTTACAGCAACTTCACCAGCATTAAATTGGTCTAGCGAACCAGTACCGCCAGTAGCAGCTAAATCGCTTCCTAATAGGTTGCTGTAATCGTTGTAAAATGCAACTACATCACCTCTTATGCCCTTAAAGTTGAAACGAGAACCTAATTCGTAGTTAATACTTTCTTCAGATTCTTGGTCGGGTGAATTACCTGGGGGCGAGAAGCCTTTATGTACGCCACCATATAGAGAGGTGTAAGCGTTAAATTTATAGTTAAAACCTATTCCTGGAATAAAAATGTCTACTTTGTTCTCTCGCTCTGATATGTTTCTTCCTGTTCTATTTGGGTCGTCATTTCCGAAATCCTCTCTGTTTAAAACAATATTTTCATATCGAATACCAGGTGTTAGTGTTAATTTATTATATTTTAATTTATAAAGTATAGAACCAGCAAAAGCATTAGCGCTACTAATTCTATTGGCATCGCTTCCTGGGGCTCCATTTGAGGTAAGGTTCATTTCACCATTTACAATGTTATAACCATCTTTCCATTGATAGCGGTCTTCTTCATCATAATGGTAGCGCAAGCCAATTTCTAAATCATGAAATACATTAGTGCCAGACCAATGAAAATCTAGCTTTGTTTGAATGCCTTGCGCCTTGTACCTTCTATTATTAGCTTTTAAGATAAGTGCATCTGCATTAGAGTTTACACTGCCATTAACTACAGAAAAATGATTTGGATAAGTTTCAGGACTATCAACAACTGATGAAATACCAACTTTGTCACCATTAAAAACAACATCATTTAATTTATACCAATTTCTCGAAAATCCATTATAATACGCATCAGTGGTAATTCTAAAACGTTTTGAAAATTCAAGCTCATGGCTTACTGTAAATTGAATATGATCGTTGGTCATTTTATCATCTTGTGAAGAAGCATAACGACTAAATGGATTTGATGCAAAATCATCTTGTGACAATCCTAAATAGGTTTCGTTTGATACTTCATCGGAATATTGAAATTTAAAATTTACAGCTTGTTTTATTGTTGCATCTGGATTAGAATTCAATCTAAATTTAGCAACCACATCATTTTTATCAAAGCCAGTATTGCTGCCATCGGGTAAGTTTTTAAATCCGTCTGAATTGAAATTTAAAAACTCTATAGAATACCCTAAGTTTGTTCTGCTATCACCTATTTTAGCGTGTATCTGGCCAGTATTAAAACTTCCATAACTAGCTTTTAAAGCACCTTGAAATGTGTTTGGTATTTGGGTACTTACCAAATTTATTGCACCACCAGTAGTAAAAGGACCGTATTGTATTTGGCTACTACCTTTTAAAATTTCAACAGCTTGCATTCTCGCTACCGAAGGAAAGTAATAGGCCGCTGGAGCACTGTATGGTGCAGGTGCAATTAAGATACCATCTTCCATAATTGATATTTTTGCACTACGCTCTGGAGAGGTGCCTCTTAAACTTATATTTGGTCTTAAACCAAAACCATCTTCCTCGTATATATTTACCCCTGGCACTGATCTTAGTACACGATTAATATCTGTGTAATTAAATTTAGCTAGTTCTTCTGGAGAAATGTAGTAAGATGAACCTGTTCTGTTTTTTGCTTCGTATTTATTTCCAAAAATAACTTTGGTGCTAATAAGTACTTGGTCTAACTTTTGAATTGAATCTTTAGGTTTGTTTGCTTTTTCCTGAGCAAAGGTAATGCTGGCAAATAATAAAGCTAATAGTGTAGTTTTGATATTCATTTTATTTAGACTGATTAAAAATAATATTTCAATTTCGACTGCAAAAATAGAAATGAATTTTACTTTCACAAAGCTTATTTAGAATAAATAAAAATAAATTTCTTAATATGTTGAATCATAGTTTTTTACTAAAGTTAAATTTTACTGGTCTGGACATAATAATAGTGTATTTAGCGCCTCGTATATAAAAAAAGCGTAAATTTGCACGCAATTATAATCGTAATTGCAACATGACTGCACATCAAGACAAGATTTTAGGAGAAGGTTTAACATACGACGACGTTTTACTGGTTCCAGCCTTTTCAGAAGTTCTTCCAAGAGAAGTTAGTATACAATCTAAATTTACTCGTAATATAACCATTAATGTGCCTATTATTTCGGCAGCTATGGATACGGTTACTGAAAGTAAAATGGCCATAGCCATGGCGCAAGAAGGCGGTATTGGTGTACTACACAAAAACATGACGATTGAAGCACAGGCAATGAAAGTACGCCGTGTAAAACGTGCAGAAAGCGGAATGATTATAGATCCTGTAACCCTTCCGTTAACCGCTACTGTAGCCGATGCTAAACTCAATATGGCAGAGCATAGTATTGGCGGCATACCTATCGTTACAGAAGACGGCACTTTAAAAGGTATTGTAACTAATCGCGATTTACGTTTTGAACACGAAAACAAAAAGTCTATTGCAGAAGTAATGACTGGCGAAAAGCTAGTAACAGCACCAGTTGGTACTTCCTTAAAAGACGCCGAACTTATTCTTCAAGAACACAAAATTGAAAAATTATTAATTGTTGATGATAATTATAAGTTATCTGGATTAATAACATTTAGGGATATTACAAAGCTAAGTCAAAAACCAAATGCAAATAAAGATGAATACGGACGTTTACGTGTAGCTGCCGCCATAGGAGTAACTGGAGACGCTGTAGATAGAGCAGAGGCCTTAGTGAATGCTGGGGTAGATGCAGTGGTAATTGATACCGCACATGGGCATACCAAAGGCGTGGTTAGTGTTTTAAAAGATATAAAAAATAAATTTCCACAACTAGATGTTATTGTTGGTAATATAGCAACAGGTGCAGCAGCAAAATATTTGGTAGAAGCAGGTGCAGATGCTGTTAAGGTTGGTATTGGTCCTGGTTCAATTTGTACAACACGAGTTGTTGCAGGTGTAGGTTTTCCTCAATTTTCGGCAGTATTAGAAGTAGCAGCAGCTATTAAAGGTAGTGGTGTTCCTGTTATTGCAGATGGTGGTATTCGTTATACAGGCGACATACCTAAGGCCATAGCTGCAGGAGCAGATACGGTAATGTTGGGTTCGCTTTTGGCAGGAACCAAAGAATCTCCAGGTGAAACTATTATTTACGAAGGGCGTAAGTTTAAGTCTTACCGTGGTATGGGCTCGGTAGAAGCAATGAAACAAGGTAGTAAAGATCGTTACTTTCAAGATGTGGAAGACGATATTAAAAAACTAGTACCGGAAGGTATCGTTGGGCGTGTGCCTTACAAAGGGGAGTTGAACGAAAGCATTCACCAATTTATTGGAGGTTTACGAGCAGGAATGGGCTATTGTGGCGCTAAAGATATTGCTGCACTTCAACAAAGAGGTCAGTTTGTAAAAATAACATCAAGCGGTATTAACGAAAGTCATCCGCACGATGTTACCATTACAAAGGAATCTCCAAATTATTCAAGGTAATATGTTGTATTGGTAATTACAGTTCTAATGTTGTAATTATAGCGTATTATTTTTTAAGGTATATGCTATAAAATCTTCCTTAAACGCACGACCAATAGGCAATTTATGTTTGTTGGATAAGCTTACGGTGTTTCTCGTAAATTTTTCTATTTTTCTGGTATTTACAATATAAGATTTATGAATTCTTATAAATTGATTTTTAGGTAAAACTTCTAACCAGTGCCTTAAGGGTTCGCTAGATAGGTATTTCTTTTTTTCGGTTATTATCTCAGTATAATCTGCATCAGATTTTATAAATGAAATACTATTGATAATTATTTTAATATGTTCAAAGCCAGATTTTATAAACAACTCCTTGGGTGGTTTATTTAAAGTCTTGTTCGGTAAAACTTTATGTACTGCTTTTAAAAAGCGCTCATAAGAAAAGGGTTTTAATAAATAATCTGTAACATTTAATTCATAACTTTCAATGGCATATTCCGAAAATGCTGTTGTTAAAATAATATGAGGTGCATTGGGCAATGCTTTTAAAAAGTCTATACCAGATATTTTGGGTAAGTTTATATCTAGAAATATAAGATTTACAGGTTCAGATTTTAAAAAAATCATAGCTTCTAAAGCATCAGGAAAAATAGCTACCAAGCTTAAGGTATCTGTATTTTCTATATATTTTTTTAAAATACGCTGCGCAGGTGGTTGGTCCTCAATTACAATACAAACCATAATTAGGGGGTTTTGTGTAGGGTTAGCGTTAAACTCACTTCGTAATCTACGTCAGATTGTTTTATATCCAATCTGTAATTGTTTTTGTATAATAAATCCAGCCGTTTCTTTACGTTTTTCAATCCAATGCCATGTGTTAAATCGTCTTGTGTACTACCTGTAGGTTTGTAATTATTCTTGCAATTAAAAATTAAAATATTGTCCCGCATATTAATATTAACATCAATTTTAATGTTTTTAGATTGTGATGTTTGGCTATGTTTAAAAGCATTTTCTATAAAAACTACCAAAATAAGTGGGGCAATTTTATACTCTGGATTTATATGTTTTGATGAAAACTCAATAACCCCACGATTTTCAATCTGTAACTTGTTCAACTCAGTAAAGTTCTTTAGGTGTTCAATTTCTTTTGTAAGGGGAACATACTTTGCTTTACATTCATAAAGCATATATCGTAATACAGAACTCAACTCTAATATTATAGAGGGCGTTTTTGGAGATTGCTCTATGGCATAAGAGTATAGGTTATTTAAATTATTGAATAAAAAATGAGGGTTTATTTGAGATTTTAAAAACTGAAGCTCGCTTTCTTTAACAAGGGTAGACAGCTTTTCAACTTGTTTCTTGTTTTTTATAGCGTCCCACGTAAATTTAAAACCAGATAAAACAGCTACTGTAGGTAGAATTTCTACTAACGTAAAAAACACACCAGGAAAGGATTTAGAGCGCCTGCTATCTGCAAAAAATATTTGTTCCAGTACAAATTCTTCATTTATAATGGCTAAGGCCAAAACTAAAAATAGCATTAAGAAGAATATGGAATATTTCTCTTTGTAAAAAAACTTTGGAAACAAAAAATAATTAATAATACCAGCGGTTACGGCACTATTTAAAAAGAAAACAAAACGATTTAATTCTAGTGCATTATCGTTTCTATTATATGCATAAAATAAAAACACCAGAATATGTAGGACAATTTGAAACGCAATTTCCTGCCATGTAGTTAACAATGTTTTGTTACGTAGTGTCATTTTTTATAAATGTACAATATAAAGCATAATCACTAAAAAAGATTACCGTAAACAACATAAACAGCACTGTAAACGTACATTTTTAATTATAATTTGTCGATTAGTGGGCACCTTTTGTTGTTTACAGAATTTTGTTTAAGGTTAAACAAATAAACACTTACTTAGCAAAAAAAATATGTGCTAAAATGAAAGTGTTCAGAACTATTAATTTCAGTCTTTTATGTTTTTTGTGTTTCGTTAGTTTAAAGGGATTATCGCAGGAAGTTACAATAAGTGGTACAGTTGTAGAAGAGGTTTCTGGTCAGCCATTGGCCTACGCAACCGTGGTAATTGCAGATAAAGCAACAAAACAATCTATTACTGGAGCAATGACTTTAGAAGACGGTACTTTTAAGGTAACTACCGAAGCTTCAAATTTTTTCATAGAAGTTAGCTTTATTGGCTTTCAAACCAAGACAATTACAACGTATAGTATTAATAACGAAAATGTAGATTTAGGTATAATTACACTTACTGAAGATGCAGAACAGTTAGGAGAGGTTTTGGTAGAGGCCGAAGTGTCATCATCTCAATTTAAGCTAGATAAACGTGTATTTAATATAGGTAAAGACTTGAGTAGTACGGGTGCTAGTGCTTTAGAGGTTTTAAATAATGTGCCGTCTGTAAATGTAGATATTGAAGGTGCTATAAGTTTACGGGGAAGTACGGGGGTACAGGTTTTAATTAATGGCAAACCGTCTATTTTAACTGAAGACGGTGGTGCTTTGGGCAGTATTACTGCCGATATGATAGATAGAATTGAAGTAATTACAAACCCTTCTGCTAAATATGATGCTGAAGGTACATCTGGAATTATAAACATAGTGATAAAAAAAGACGAACGTAAAGGCATTAACGGTGCATTTAGCTTAAATACCGGTATACCAGACAATAATAGTTTTGGTTTAAGTTTAAATAAACGCTCTGAAAAGTTTAATTTATTTACCCAACTTGGTTTTGGAAGAAGGGTGTATCCCCGAGATTCTGAAAATATAAATGAAGACTTAGATACAGGTACATCTATTGTGAGCGTAGGTGAGGATTTAAGAGTTGAAAAATTCTATAATATTACCTTAGGTACAGACTATTATATAAATCCTACAAGCGTAATAACATTATCTGGAAATTTTGCTTACGAAATAGAAGATCAACCATCAGATATTAATTTTAAAGCTATTGATGCGAGTAATAATGTAACGTCTGAGTGGAACCGTTCTGAAACTACAGAAGCAACAAACCCAAAATGGCAATACGAATTAGTTTATAAGAAGGATTTTGCGGATCATGAAGACCATGATTTATTGTTAAGTGCTACAGGAAACTCTTTTGGGAAAGACTTAGAATCGTTATTTCAAGATACTACAATCTCTGGAACAGATAGAGATAATACCCAAAACACTAGAACAGATTACTCTGATAATACCTATACCTTTAAGCTAGATTATACTAAACCGTTTTCTGAGATTTGGACTATGGAAACAGGCGCGCAATACGTAATTAACGATATTGGTAATGATTTTGAAGTTCAAAATTTAGTAGATGGCGTTTTTGAAACAGATTTGGGATTAACCAATAATTTTGAGTTCGACCAAAAAGTATTGGGCGCTTATTTAATTGGAGGATACGAATATGAAAAATGGGGCGTAAAAGGTGGATTACGATTAGAACAAACCGATTTAACTACCACACTTGTAACCACAAACGAATCTAACAACCAAAACTATACTAATTTGTTTCCTAGTATTCATACGTCCTACAAGTTATCTAACGCTATATCGTTACAAGCAGGCTATTCAGCACGAATAAACAGGCCAGGGATGCGCGAGTTGAATCCGTTTTTTAATATTCGTAACAATTTTAATATTCGCCAAGGTAACCCAAACCTTAAGCCAGAGTTTACAGATTCTTATGAGCTTACCAGCATCTTTGATATTGGAAAAACCGATTTAAATTTTGGTATTTTTCACCGCTTTACTACAGATGTTATAGAACGTATTTCGGTATTTGAGGATAACGTTAATATTAGTATGCCAGAAAATATAGGAACTAATAGCACTATAGGTGTTGAGTTTAATACAAAGTATAGTCCTGCCAAATGGTTAACATTTAATGTTGATTTTAATTATAATCAATTTAATAGAAAGGGAACGTTTGAGGCTACTATTTTTGACTTTAATGGTGATGAATGGAGTTCTAAACTTATGGCAAAATTTAAGCTGCCAGCAGATATAGATTTAGAAGCGGTAGGAAATCACAGATCAAGAGTTAAAACCGTACAAGGTATAAGAAGTGCTAATACCTTTTTAGATATTGGTGTTCGTAAAAAAATCCTTAAAGATAAAGGCGTTATTAATTTGAGCATACGAGATGTATTTAAATCTAGGTTTTTTGAGAATTTTATTGCACAAGGCAACTCAGAAGCTTACAGTTGGAGCAGGCGTGGACGTTTTGTAGCTATTGGATTTAGTTATGGCTTTGGTAAGGGAGAAGCCATGGAGTATTCTGGAGGAAAACGCCGATAATGCTTTACATTTTATGAAAAGAAATAGAATCGTTTACCAAAAGGTGCCATGTATCTACCATTCCCGCATTAACTTCAAGTACGTATTTGGCAGGCCCACCAGAAGGTAGTGATGTTTCATCAAAAGGTTTTGCGTTTTTTTGAAAACTAATAACGGTTTTATTTGCATTTATATAAACAAGATCTAAAGGAATTCTTGTATTCTTCATAAAGAAAAAGCGTTCGCGTTCATCTTCAAAAATAAAGAGCATGCCTTGGGAGTTTTTCATGCCATTGCGATACATTAGTCCTGTTTCTATATCATAATCGGTATCTGCAATTTCAATATCTAATTTTACTTTAAGCGAATCGGTTTCAGCATTAAAAATTAATAATTCCCCTTCTTTTGTAAAGTTAACCTCGGTTTGTTTTACTTGCTGCTTTTCTTCTTTACAAGATATTAAAACGGTTTGCAATACAACAACTACTAAAAAAAGAAAATTTCTAAACCCTCTCATTTTTAACGCACAGGAGTTTTGGGTTTGTATTTAAACATAAAATACAGCCCTAATATTACAAAAGGAATGCTTAACCATTGGCCAGTGTTTAAGGCCCAGGTTGCTCTATCGTCTACTTGAGCTTCTTTAACAAATTCTACAAAGAACCTAACCGTCCATAGCAATGCTAAAAACAACCCAAAAATAAATCCTGTTTGGTCTCTTTTTGGGGTTTTAGAGTAGAAATACCACAATATTAAGAATACAAAAATATAGCAGAACGACTCGTATAACTGTGCTGGATGCCTGTATGGTACTGCTTCCAATAATCCTGTATTATTGGCAATGGCAGCATAGGCAGCTTGTACATCTTTAATTCCTGTTATTCTTACGGCTTCATATTTATTGTAATAGTCTTGAATAAAACGTACGCCTAAAGGAAAATCACCAGAGGCTTTTCCAATAATTTCAGAATTTATAAAATTACCTATACGTACAAAAACAGCACCAGAAGCTACTGGAATAACCAATCGGTCTAAAATCCAAAGTAAGGATTTATAGTTATATTTTTTTCGGTACAAATACATGCCGATAATAATACCTATGGCAGCGCCATGACTTGCCAATCCTTGAAATCCGGTAAATTCTATACCATCTTTAAAGCTAAAGGGAAGAAATATGCTGAAAAAATCTTGTTTTATTAGTTCTGATTGATAAAAAAGTACGTGTCCTAATCGCGCACCTAACATAGTTGATAATACTACGTAAATAAACATGGGGTCTAGATATTCTAGCTTAACTTTTTCTTTGGTATAAATACGTTTCATGATATACCAACCCAAAATAAAAGCAATAACCCACATAAGACTGTAAAAGTGGAGTTTAAAATTACCAACGATATCTATTCCTGTAATGGGGTTCCAATCAAATTTTAATGCGTACATAACTATTATTTTACAGCGTAAATATAAAGGTTTAACTACACTTATGTGTTAAAGTTTTGTTTAGCTATTTAGCCAAACTCAAGATTTCAACCTCAAAAATGAGATTGGTTTTAGGTGGTATGCCACGGTTACCTGCTTCTCCATACCCTAAGTGATAAGGAATAAATAGAGTAGCCTTATCGCCAACGTTTAGTTGTTGCAACCCTTCTTTAAATCCCGCAATCATAGCGGCATCAGGACTTAAGTCGGCTTTTATAGGTTTATAAGCATTAGCTGCTTTTTTTCTATCGTTAACAGCACCTAAAGTTTCGGCTAGTTTTAAGTTGCTAGTGTCTAGTAAGGTGCCATCTTCTAAAAATAAAGCATAATGCGTCATTGCTTTAGAGAATACTTTAAGTGGCTCGCCATTCCCTTTTTTTGATATAAAATATTTTAAACCAGATTCTAATTCTATAGCTTTTTCTTTTTGCTTAACGTGTTTGTTCTTGGTTTCTGTTTTAATTTTTTCTTTTTTCGCCTTTACGGCTTTTTCTCGCTTTTCTCTTTCAGCAAAATGATTTTCAAACACCTTGGGTGCATCAAATTTTTTAGCCTCACTACCTTTTCTAATAATATGTAATTGTTGAAGTACAATGCTATCTAATGGTTTGTCTTCTGCATTGGTTTTAACGTTCGAAATAGAATCTTGTACATCTAGACCTATTACCAATTCGCCAAAAACAGTATATCTGTTATCCAAGTCTGGTCGCGGTACTTCGGTAATGTAAAACTGACTTCCATTAGAGTTTGCTCCTGGATTTGCCATTGCTAAAATGCCAGGTTTATTGTGCTTTAAATCGGGATGAAATTCATCCATAAACCTATACCCAGGGTTGCCATTACCTGTTCCTAATGGATCTCCACCTTGAATCATAAACCCATTAATTACCCTATGGAAAATAGTGCCATCATAGAGTTTTTTGCCTTTGTAATTTTCGTCTACAAGCGTATTGGTGCCTTCTGCCAACGAAATAAAATTTGCTGAGGTTACTGGAGCTTTTTTGTAGTGTAATTTTGCAACCATTTTACCTTTTGTGGTATTAAATTCTGCATAAATACCATCCTCCAGTTCTGGGTACTGCGATTTACAACCAAACAGCAATAGCACGACAATCATAGGCAAGCTAAAAGATACAATTCTCAATCGCCACATGTTAGTTATCTTGTGTTTTGGTAATTGAGTTTACTGTAACTTCGGCAATTAAAGGTACATTGGTGCCAATTTTATTCTCATCGCCATAGTAGCCATAAGCTATTTGCGACGGAAACAAAAATGTTACGGTTTCACCGGGTCTCATTAATTTTAAACCTTCGCGTAACCCTGTAAAAAGTTCCTGTTTGTCCATGGCATAATCCAAATCTTTAAAGGCGTCTTCGGGGTAAATTAAATTGCCCTTTAAGTCTTTTAAATTATAAGAATAGTTTACAATGTCTCCATAATTTGGTGTAGTAGCAGTATCTTCTGTTGTTTTGGTATTGTAAAAGTACCAAAATCCATTTTCAGAGGCTATATATGCATTATTTTTATTTGCATCCATAATCTCTTGTATTAATGCTTGTTCTTTGGCATTAAGTTTTTTGTTACGAGCTACAGATTCATCTATAAAAGAACCTGTTTTTACCGAAATTGGTTTGCGAGCTTCTGGTGTTTTACAAGAAAAACAGAGCAGCAGCATAATAATTAAAAACAAAGGCTTATTCATAATTTAGGGCATCTTTATATTGAGGCAATATACTAAGAAATTTTTCAACAGTGGTGTTAAGCGAGGTTTCACTGCGCCCACCTGCCGCATTATTGTGACCACCACCGTTAAAATGCGCCCTAGAAAATTCGTTTACGGAAAACGCCCCTTTGGAACGTAATGAAATTTTTATAATACCTTCTTGTTTGTCTTCAATAAAAATAGCTGCAAAAATAATATTGTCTAAAGAAAGTGCGTAGTTTACAATCCCTTCGGTATCTCCTTTTTTATAATCGAATTTTCTAAGCTCGTTTTGAGATAGTGTTATGTAAGCTGTTCTTAACTCTGGTAATACTTTTAAATTTGTTAACGCGCAACCCAATAATTGTAAACGGTTATAGCTATTGGTGTCGTATACATTATTGTGCACATCGTCATTTTTAGCGCCTTTGTCAATTAAATTTGCAACAATACGGTGGGTGGTGCTGGTTGTAGACGAAAATCTAAACGAACCAGTATCTGTCATAATCCCCAAATACAAGCAGGTTGCAATATGGGCATCAATCTTATCGGTATCTTCTAGCATATCTATGAAATGATATATCATTTCGCAGGTAGAACTCATGCTAACATCGCTGTAACAATAGGTGGCATAATCATCGGGTTCTTGGTGGTGGTCTATTAAAATTTTTATGGCTTTAGAGTTTTCAAGAACAGATTCCATTTGCCCAGTACGATGAAAGGCATTAAAATCTAATGTAAAGATAATGTCGGCATTATCAATAGCTTTATTGCTGTCTTCGGTATTAGCATCGTATTTAATAATAGTATCTTCCCCAGGCACCCATTTTAAAAAATCTGGATAATCATTTGGGGTAATTACTTGTGCGTTATGGCTGTACTTTTTAAGATAATGGTACAGCCCTAAGGTAGAACCAATTGCATCGCCATCTGGATTTTTATGAGGAACGATAACTATGTTTTTGGGTGTGCTTAATAATTGCTTAATTGCAGAAATGTTGTCTTTATTCATAGGGCACGAAGATACAATTTTTTAAAATTGATTAAACTTGCTTTTTATTGAAAATGCGTTACTTTTGCGGCAAATAAAAAATGAAATGGCAACAAACAGAACATTTACAATGCTTAAACCAGATGCAGTTGAAAAAGGGCATATTGGTGCAATATTAGAAAAAATTACAGCTTCAGGGTTTAGAATTGTAGCTATGAAGTTAACGCAGATGACAAAGGCAGATGCCGAAACGTTTTATGCAATACACAACGAGCGTCCGTTTTTTCCAGAATTAGTAGCGTATATGACTCGCGGCCCAATAGTGGCAGCAATTTTGGAAAAAGACAATGCAGTTGAAGATTTTAGAACATTAATAGGCGCTACAAATCCTGCTGATGCAGCCGAAGGCACCATTAGAAAAATGTACGCTGCTTCTATAAGCGAAAACGCAGTACATGGAAGTGATAGTAATGATAATGCAGCTATTGAAGGTGCATTTCATTTCTCAGGAAGAGAGCAATTTTAATTAGTAAGTATAGTTCTTCTGAAAGTATATGTGTAGCCTTGTGGTTATGCTGTTAATAAACAAAAAACCCGAGACATCGTCTCGGGTTTTTACGTTTAAAAAAGTGAAATAATATATATTAAATTACTTTTACGTTTACTGCGTTTAAACCTTTTCTACCTTCCTGAAGATCAAACTCAACGTTATCGCCTTCGCGAATCTCATCAATTAATCCAGAAATGTGAACAAAATGTTCTTTGTTTGAACCTTCTTCGATAATGAATCCAAATCCTTTTGAATCGTTGAAGAACTTTACTGTTCCTGTACTCATGTTAAAAATATTAAAATTAATTATTATGTGTTGTGCAAACTTAGTGCCAAATAATTTTTAAAAATCGAGCATTAAGAAATTTGCACCCAAAAGATAAGAAATAAAAAAAGTCTGCCAAATAAATTAGCAGACTTTCCATTTTGTAATTGTTAAAGTATATATCTTTTAGATTACTTTTACGTTTACGGCGTTTAATCCTTTTCTACCTTCTTGTAGATCGAATTCAACTGCATCACCTTCACGAATTTCATCGATAAGTCCTGAAATGTGTACGAAATGTTCTTTGTTGTTGTCATCTTCAACGATAAATCCAAAACCTTTAGAGTCGTTGAAAAATTTTACGGTACCTTTACTCATTGTAATATGTATTAAATATAATTAAGCAGCAAAGGTAGGTTAAATAACAATAGGTTGTTGGTTTTAAACGATTTATTTATAATAAATTAATATTTGTAACTATCTCAAAACCAATTTTTTAATAATTTCTTTCCCTAATTCCTCATTTAGCATGTCTATTATTTTTTGTTTGCCGTAGCTTAATTCCTCCCTTAAAACGCTAGAATTAAGTTGTATATACAATGTCTCGCGTTCTAACTTAACAGAAGTAGTATAATTGTTAACACCATTACCCATAAGTTTTGCCCATGCTTCGGCTGCATTAACTTTGTTAAGGCCTTTTTCTAGTCTGTTGGTTTCCACAAACTCCTTTAGTGCGTCCTTAATACTTAAATGTTCGTTATTGCGTTTGGGCATGGTAGTAAAATTATTAAAGATGTAAAAGTATTAAAATATTTGGGCGTTACCACAAGGGTTGGGTTTTATTCATGCATTTCTATTTTAAATTATTGAATTCATGAACATAAATGTTTCGCTATATTTTTTTAATAAGTTATTGCGCTATTGTTATTGCGAACGCAGTGAAGCAATCTCCTTATTAGAAGTAGATTACTTCGTGGTACCTCCTTGTAATGACGCCGAATTTGTAAGAAACTATTAAAAAGAATGCCGCTACAATCCCTAACCTTTAGTTTGCATTTAATATAAAAGTTATCTTTCTTCAAAAGAAAACAGAGGTGAACTATATCCCTAGCTAAGTATAGGCTTAGTTACGTTTTTTAAACACTAATTATAGCAAATAAATCACAGATAGAAAGTCTGTGAGGATTTTCAGTAGTAGACGGGAACAAGCAACTACTTATATTCATTGTTGGCGGTAGTAATTATAATTTTTCAAATTCTAATCTCATAATTTTCATTGAAATAATCTTTCCGTTCTTATTTCGTATGAATTGAATTGGGTAGTTGGGAATACTAAATAAATTTTTAGATAATGCTTCCAATTCAACGTTATATGCTCCTTTTCCGTAATGAAAGTGCAATTTACCATCTTCAAATTTAATTTCTTTAGTTACTTGTAAGCTCTTATTTAAATAAATGCCTGCAAGTTCTTTTAATTCTAATTCTGTATGCTTGTAAGGTTCAAGTTCTTTGAACAACCAAGGTTTTTCATTTTCGTTTGCATAAAACTTGTATTGTTTGTTATTGGTTTTAACATCAAATTCCATAATTATTCCGTCCATCAAAAACTTTTGATTACCAATTGGCTCTAATTTCCCTATTTCTTCTCCATTTGCCGTTGTTAGTACTAATATTTTTTTCTTTAGTTTTATTATTCCAGTTTTTATATCTTCATATTCATTACCAAGAAAGATGTAATTCCCCTCATATTTTTTAAGGGCATCATTAGTCAGTTTAATAATTACATTTTCTTTCTTTTGATTATTGTTAACTTGCTTGTTATTTGGAATATATAAATCTACTAGTTGAAAAAAGCGTTCTTCGAAATCTTCTTCAAAAGTGTTTTGTGTAGTAAAAAAGGCCATATCTAAATCTGGAAAATATAAGTATTTTGAAACGAACCCGCCCATAATCATACCATCAAATCCCATGGCGTTATAACCGTTATGTGTTTCAAATTCAACGCCTAACCCAAAGTCGATTACAGTTCCATCATTTAGTTTTGCTTTGGTTTGCATTTTTTTCCACAATTTGGGTGTACCAATAGTGGCATTTCGAATGCCTTGATGCCATTTAAACATATCTCTCGCAGTAGTCATAATTTGACCATCACCATTGTAAATGGCAGAGTGCAAATGCATTTTGTAATAAGCCCCATCATCTTCAATATATCCTATAGCTCTATTTTTTATTATGTCATACGTTCTGTTTTTCTTAATCGTATTTTCCATTTTTAATGGCGAAAAAATATGGTCTTGCAGAAACGCTGTAAAAGATTTTTCTGATACTTTTTCAATAATATTAGCAAGCAAGATGTAGTTTGCGTTTGTATATTCAAAATATTCACCTGGTTTAAAGTTGAGTTCTTTTAAATTTACTATGATATTGCTAACTCTTGATTGCGTAAGTAAGTCATTAAAAGATAAATCTGCTAAATAAAAGTATGGGTCAACTTCAGGTATCCCGCTTGTTTGATTTAACAATTGTTCTATTGTTGGGTCACCCTTTTTATACCGGGGAAGATTATCGATGTATTTGTAAGCAGGCTCTTCAATGGATAATTTTCCTTCATTTTCTAATAACAAAATGGCTGCTGCCGTAAATTGCTTAGCAATTGAACCAATATCGAATACGGTTTCATTTGTTATTGGAACATTATAATCAAGATTTGCAATACCATATTGTTTTTCAAGTATAATTTCATCTCCTTTAAATACAGCTATTGAAAATCCGGGTTGATTACTGTTTACTTGATATAGACTATCTATCTTTGAATCAATATTTTGAGAAGTTGCTAATTTTGGAATTAGAAGTAAAAAGATTATGAGTATTTTAAACTGTTTTTTATTCATAAATTTTGTTTTTCTTTCTCTAAAGACTCATTTAAGTTCTCATTGTTACAGTTGAGTGAGTTTATTATGGCTAATATAGCAGATATGCGTCGTTTGAATGACTTATGCCCAACGTTAAACGAAATTAGCTGAAATTTTATACATAATTAAACAATAATGCGTAAAAAACACTACTTAAATCCCGATTTAAGTAGTGCGTCACAATTTAAAAATCTCATAAGATTGATGCACTTGTTTTACAGCTTGTTCGGTTCTGTCAGCATGTGTATCGCTTATAAATAATTGTCCAAAATTCTCATCATCTACAAGTTTAATAATTTGCGCTACACGTTGTTCGTCCAGCTTATCAAAAATATCATCCAATAATAAAATAGGGTTAACGCCACTTTGCGACTTTATAAAATCAAATTGCGCCAATTTCAAAGCAATTAAAAACGATTTTTGTTGGCCTTGGCTTCCAAATTTCTTTATTGGGTGCTCTTCAATATTAAACACTAAATCGTCTTTGTGTATGCCAACGTTGGTGTATTGTAGCGCCTTATCCTTGTTAATATTTGCTTTTAATAAGGTAAGTAAATTAGCTTCGTATAAGTGGCTTTCGTAAACCAAATCTACCTGTTCGTTACCATTGCTAATAGCTTCGTACCTGCTTTTAAAAATAGGAATAAAGGCCTTTAAAAATGCATCTCGTTTTTCGTAAATTACAGTGCCATAATCCGTAAGTTGTTCGTTGTAAACCTCTAAGGTATCTGCATTAAAGGTGTGGTTAAGCGCAAAATATTTTAATAGGGCATTGCGTTGCGCCAATACTTTATTGTAGTTAATTAATAGCGATAAGTAACTTTTATCGCTTTGCGAAATTACACTATCTATAAACTTACGCCGGGTACTGCTGCCCTCAATTATTAAATCTCTATCGGCAGGGGAAATTATCACCAAGGGTAAAAAACCTATGTGTTCACTAAACTTTTCGTAAGCTTTACCGTTACGTTTAATTACTTTTTTTTGGCCACGTTTTAAACTTATCACAATTTTTTCGGGCTTATCTTCCTTTTCATAGTCGCCATTCACTACAAAAAAATCTTCATTGTGCTTAATATTTTGAAGCGCTACGGGGTTAAAATAACTTTTGCCAAACGATAAATGGTAAATGGCATCTAAAATATTGGTTTTTCCCACACCATTATTACCAACAAAACAATTAATCTTTTCGTTGAAATTAAAGGACCTACTTTCAAAATTTTTATAATTAACTAACGAGAGCGATTTTAAAATCATGCAGTTTGTACTTAAAGCGTGTTAAAGATGAGTTTAATTCAAAAATATAGCAAAAAGAAGTGCAAATTATTGAAAAATAACAAATAAATAGCCTTTTAAATCAGAAGAAAAATTATATTTTTGCGCGATATTAATTTTGAAGATATGGCAACTTACAATAAAAGAGGATACAAACCAAAAACTAAAGCTGAGAAAGAGCAAAACATTGAGGAAGGCTCAACAACGGCAGAAGTTTTTAATACGCTAGATGAAACCGCTTCTAAAACCGAAGCGTTTGTAGCTAAAAACCAAAAATATATTTTTATAATAGTTGGTCTTGTAGCTGCCGCGGTATTAGGCTCTTTAGCGTATAAAGAATATGTAGCAAAACCTAAGCAACTTAATGCGATGAACGATATGTTTCAAGCGCAAAAGTACTTTAATGAGGCTGTAAACGGTGTTGCTAAAGATTCTTTGTTCAACTTGGCACTCAACGGAGGCGAAGGTAAGTTTGGAATGTTGGATATTATAGATGAATACAGCGGTACACCTGCAGCAAATTTGGCAAATTACTACGCTGGTACTGCCTATTTAAGATTAAAAGATTACAAGAATGCAATAGCCTATTTAAGTGAATTTGAAAGTGACGACGAAGTATTGGCGCCTTTGGCCAAAGGCAATATAGGTGACGCTTTTGTACAGTTAGACCAACCAAAAGATGCACTAGAATACTACGAAAAAGCTATTGCTTTACGCGATAACGGTTACACTACACCTATGTACCTATACAAAGCAGGTGCACTAGCCCTAGATTTAGGGCAGCCAGACAAGGCGTTAGGATATTTTAAAAGAATAAAAGAAGATTATCCTGATGCTACCGAAGCTGCAACTGTTGACGTATTTATAGGAAAAGCGCAGGTGTTGGCAAATAAATAAATTCTTATTTTATGGCAACCGAAAATAAAAACTTATCAGAATACGATAAAGCTACAATCCCAAACGCGAGTAAATTTCGGTTTGGGATTGTTGTTTCTGAGTGGAACGAGAAAATAACCGAAGGACTTTATAAAGGGGCTTACAATGCACTAATTGAAAATGGTGTTGCACCCTCAAATATTATTCGTTGGAATGTTCCTGGAAGTTTCGAGTTGGTTTATGGTTGCAAAAAAATGCAAGAACAAATGGTTAATGCTGTAATTGCCATTGGTAGTGTAGTACAAGGCGAAACCAAACATTTCGATTTTGTTTGCGAAGGGGTTACGCAAGGCATAAAAGATTTGAATGTAATGCGAGAAACGCCTGTAATTTTCTGCGTACTTACCGATAATACTATGCAACAGGCCATAGACCGTTCTGGTGGAAAACATGGTAATAAGGGCACTGAAGCTGGTATAGCTGCCATAAAAATGGCAGAACTACGAAAAAATAGCTAATTTAAAATTACAAAAAGTAAAAATCAAAAATTCTAAAGCAACTCTTAATTAAATAGGTTGTATTTTTGGATTTACTTTTTTTAGTATTGTGATTTTCTAGACATTTTGTTAACAATTTTTAGCAGTTCGCTTCAGTAATTCTAGCCTTTTTTAAGTATTTTTGAGGTATAAGCATAACAACTTGTTTAAGCAACGAAAACATAAAACTTTTAATTATAAACCTCGGTTTTCAGAAAACGATAGAGAACAAGAGTTAGAGGAAGATACCAAAGCATTTGCCTCCAAGTGGCGTAGGGAAAATGCGAAAAATGGCTCAAAAATTAAAGGCGGTATGTCTATGCGCTTTTTAATTTTGGCTTTGGTACTATTATTGATTTGCATGTACATATTAGAAAAAAAGTACATGTAATCTTTAAAAGTTAGAACTCATGGGAATATTAAAAACGAGAAAAAATAAAAAGTACAGTTATACACCACGTTACTACAAAGGTGATGCAAATCCTTATGAAATAAAGCATAAGTTTGATGAACACCGTGTTACCGTGGGCAATAATAATGGTATAAAATCTAAATTTGTTAATGCAATAAACGATTATAAAACCAACGAAAACAAAGAAGCTAATCGCCGTGTGTTAATTATTGTTGCAATTTTGGTTGCAGTATTTTTATTTATCATTGGTTTCGATTTATCTATTTTCTTTTCATAATATTTTATGGCAGACATCATACAACTCTTACCAGACCACGTAGCAAATCAAATAGCCGCTGGAGAAGTTGTACAACGTCCCGCATCGGTGGTAAAGGAATTACTTGAAAATGCCATAGATGCAGGTGCCGATGTTATAAAACTCATAGTTAAAGACGCTGGTAAAACTCTTATTCAGGTTATTGATGATGGTAAGGGTATGAGCGTTACCGATGCCCGTTTAAGTTTTGAGCGACATGCCACGTCTAAAATTAGAAATGCCGACGATTTATTTAAACTCAATACCAAAGGATTTCGCGGAGAGGCACTGGCTAGTATAGCTGCCATTGCCCATGTGGAATTAAAAACCAAACAAGACACCGATGATGTTGGCACTTGTATAGTTATAGAGGGTAGCGAAGTAACCTCTCAAGATGTGGTAGTTACCCCAAAAGGTACGTCAATATCAGTTAAAAATTTATTTTTTAATATCCCTGCAAGACGTAATTTTTTAAAATCTAATACCGTAGAATTACGTCATATTATTGACGAATTTCATCGTGTGGCTTTAGCGCACCCCAGTATAAGTTTTTCACTTTACAATAATGGTAGCGAAACCTTTAATTTGCCAGTTAGCAATTACAGACAACGTATTGTAAATATCTTTGGAAACAAAACCAACGAAAAACTGGTGCCTGTTGAAGAAGATACCGAAGTACTAAAAATTTCGGGGTTTGTAGGCAAGCCCGAATTTGCAAAAAAAACTAGGGGAGAGCAATATTTTTTTGTAAACAATCGCTTTATAAAAAGTGCCTATTTGAATCATGCTATTTTATCAGCTTTTGAAGGATTGTTAAAAAATGGCACACACCCAAGTTACTTTTTAAATCTAGAAGTAAATCCGCAGACTATAGATATAAATATTCATCCTACAAAAACAGAAATTAAGTTTGATGATGAACATACGCTGTATGCTATTTTGCGTTCGGCAGTAAAACACAGTTTAGGCCAGTTTAATATTGCTCCAGTTTTAGATTTTGAACGCGATGCTACATTAGATACGCCATACAATTTAAAAGGCTCTAGAACCGAAGCGCCTAAAATAGAGGTAGATAGTAATTTTAATCCATTTCAGGAATCAAAACCACCACGAGAACAGCAAAATTCTAGTTTTAAAAAAGCACCAAGTGAGCATTGGGAAAGTTTATATGTAGGGTTAGAATCTAAAAGTAATGGTTCTGCATCTAATTTTAGCGAATTAACTTTTGAAAGTGAAGAGTCTACCAGTTCGTTATTCGAAACAAAAGTCACACCCGATAAGGCTAATGCAACTTACCAGTTTCACAATAAATACATAATAAGTGCTATAAAATCTGGGATGTTGGTAATAGACCAAAGTAGGGCGCACCAACGTATTTTGTATGAGGATTTTTTAAAAGACATAACAGTTAAAGAAGGTGTAAGTCAGCAATTATTATTTCCATTACAGCTACATTTCTCTTCTCAAGAATTAGAAATTGTAAAACAATTACAAGGCGATTTAGAACATACAGGTTTTGTGTTTTCAAACGTTACTGAAGAATCTATAGAAATTAAAGGTGTACCTGTAATGGTGCCAGAAAGTGAGATTTCTATTATTTTAGAACAGCTAATTAGCGATGTACAAAACGAAGTGCCAGATGCTAATTTTAGTGCCACAGATTTATTGGCAAAATCTATGGCAAAAAGTTTAGCAATTAAAACAGGTCAGTCTTTGCAAAAAGATGAACAAGAACACATAGTAAACAAATTATTTGCCTGTAAAGAACCCAATGTGTCTCCTACTAATAGGGTAACGTTTATTACTGTTGGAGTAGACGAGTTGGATAAAAAGTTTATATAGATTATGATGAGGATTTCAAATACGGTAAAGCACCTAATAATTATAAACGTTATTATGTTTGTGGGTACACTAGCTATTGGCAACGGGGTGTTTTACGATTGGTTTGCTATGCATTTTCCAAGACACGAAGCGTTTAAGCCTTGGCAAATTTTTACGCACATGTTTATGCATGGTGGAGCAGATATGAATAATTTAAGTATCACACATTTACTGTTCAACATGTTTGCTTTATGGATGTTTGGCTCGCCTGTAGAACATGTATTAGGTGCTAAACGTTTTATATTTATTTACTTTTCAGCTGGTTTAGGCGCAGTAGCTCTACAGGTCGCTTATCATTATTACGATTTTTATTCTATTTACCAAGGTATTGCAGATTTGAATATGGACGGGGAGTTGCTAAACAAAATCATTTCAATTGATGCAAGTGAAGGTCTATATATAAAAGGCGAAATACTTAGTGAACAAATGTTACCGCTTTTGGAGCAATATAACTTTAATGCAGATTTAATTAACCAATCATCATTCAAATCGTTATTTGATTTAAATGTGCTTGCTAGAAGCTCTATGGTAGGAGCATCAGGATGTATTATGGGAGTTATGGCTGCTTTTGGTATGATGAACCCTAATGCAGAATTAATGTTGATTTTTTTACCAATTCCTATAAAAGCAAAATATTTTATACCTGGAATTATATTGATTGATTTAATTTCTGGTATTTCAGGGCATTCCATATTTAGTCCTAGTAACACTGCACATTTTGCCCACGTTGGTGGTGCTTTAACGGGCTTTTTTGTAATGTGGTATTGGAAAAAAAATCAGTTTAACAGAAATCGTTGGAATTAAAAATGACGTCCTTAAACCAAGATATAAAATATAAATTATCGCGACTTAACGTGCTAGAAAAACTCATTGTAGTTAATGTGGTAGTTTTTGTTGTGGGCCTTATATTCTCTCCACTTTTATCATGGTTGGAGTTACCTAGTGAGTTTAGCAAATTTATTTTTAAACCTTGGACACTTGTTACATACGCATTTACCCATTACGGGTTTTGGCATTTAGCCTTCAATATGTTATGGCTATATTTTGTGGCGCGTATGTTTCTTAATTTGTTTTCTCCTAAAATGGCGTTAAACCTTTACTTTTTAGGTGCCATTTCTGGTGGAATTTTGTATTTATTATTTTTTGAGTTTTTGCCAAAAGGCAGGTTAGGGGTTCCTTTGGTAGGTGCTTCGGCATCTGTAATGGCTATACTTATTTTTTTATGTGCCTATATGCCAAACCAAGAAGTACGTATTTTTACATTCAATATTAAGTTGTGGTATATTGGTGCAGCTTTTGTTGGTTTAGATGTATTACGCCTTTTTGGAGAAAACGGTGGTGGTTATTTAGCACATTTGGGTGGTGCACTGTTGGGGTATATTTATGCTAAACAACTTATTAAAGGCAAAGATATTGGCAAAGGTTTTGAAAAATTTATGGATGGTTTTTTAAGCATTTTTAAATTTAAAAAGAAGAGTCCTTTAAAAACCGTACATAAAAATAAAAGTAAGGTAGGCGGCTATACAAAAGCCGATTTTAATGCCTTTAGCAATCAAAAAAAGATTGATGTTATTTTAGATAAAATAAGTAAAAGTGGTTACGATAGTTTAACTGCCGAAGAAAAGGATTTTTTGTTTAGAGCAGGAAAGTAACATGAATATAGCATTAGCTTTTAAAAATAACCCAAACAACCGTCCTCTGTCAACTCTCATTACTCAATTATCAGTATGAAAAAGCTAAAATTCTTTGATAAAATCCTTTGGTTGATCAATAGAATATTAGCTGTTCTTTTATTGCTCTCTTTTATACTGCCTTTTTTACCCCCAAAAACATTTTCAGTATTATCTGTATTAAGCTTGGGTGTTGCATTGTTAATTTTGGCTAACGTTTTGTTTTTTTTGTATTGGTTAATAAAACTTAAAAAACAATTTATACTATCACTGGTGGTTTTGGCTATAGGTTATTTTTCGTTTGGCTCGTTATATAAGTTTTCTTCATCTAAAAATATAGCGGCTAGTGGAAATTTTAAAGTAATGAATTACAACGTACGTTTGTTTAATCTTTATAAATGGATACCAGAAGATAGTATAGAAACTAAAATTGAAGATTTAATAAAAACCGAAGCTCCTGATATTTTAAGTTTGCAAGAATATCATCCCCATAAAAATGTAGATTTATCTTTTTTTAAATATAAATTTGAAAAGCTATCGGGAAAAAAAACAAAATACGGGCAAGCTATTTTTTCAAATTTCCCCATTATAAACTCAGGATCTGTTGAGTTTCCAAACACATCAAACAATGCTATTTTTGTGGATGTAGTAATGCCTACTGATACTGTGCGCGTATATAATGTACATTTAGAGTCTATGCGCATCAATACAAAAGTAGAGAGTTTAAAAAAGGAAAACTCCGAACGGCTTTTTAAGCGCATTGGCACCACCTTTAAAATGCAACAGTTTCAATCTGAATTGTTTTTGATGCACAAAAACCAATGCAAATACAAAATGATTGTTTGTGGCGATTTTAACAATACGGCCTTTTCTTATGTATATAGAAAAATTAAAGGTGATTTAAATGATACATTTAAAAAAGCGGGTAATGGTTTTGGGCGCACTTACGATTTTAAATTTTTTCCTGTTAGAATCGACTTTATTTTTGCAGATGATGCTTTTGCCGTAAACGGTTTTAAAGCGTATAATGAGCATTATTCTGATCATTACCCGATTATGTCTACGCTTAATTTAACGCCGTAAATTTTACATTAAAGCACAATCTACCGCATCGGAAACAATATGTATGACCAGCCCTAAACCAACCAATCTTGATTTTTTTGGAATACATAAAAAGAAGTAAAACAAAATGGCAAATGAGGAGTGTAAGGGATGAAACCCAATGCTGCACCTGTTAGGATTAAAAATTGGTGTAGCTAATAAATGATCTACGTCAATTAAGAGTCCTGCAAGCATAATAAAGTACGCTATTTTCCAATTCGACTTAAAAAATAACAATGCTACAACTAGCGGCAATAAAAAATGACAACCATAGTGAGCAAAAGTTTGTAGCATTATCTAGGAGTTATAGTTTGAGATTCTAAATAATTTAGTGCATTAGGGCCTTCGTTAAATAGTAAATCTAAAATACTTAAATTAGGGATGAATCCATGTTTATCATCAAAAACCTGAGTGTAGCTATCAAAGTTTTTGGGTGTTTCATTCTTGGCGTTTACCAGATATCTTAAGTCTGTTTTATCTACTACTGCTTTTTTAAAAGATGTAGTTTTCGATGTTTCAATATCTAGCTGCAAACATTCACAAATTACATCAAAACATTTCAAATTAAAATCTAAAAGTAACTCTGTATCTTCAAAAAAAAGTGGTTTTAATTCATCTTCATAGAACTCAAAAAAGGGAGATGTTCTATAAGCAGATTCCAAAGATTTCCAATGTTGCAATTGCCATTTTTCAGTATTAAAAATTTTTACATCTTTATATTTTTTTCGGTTTTTTTGAGAGAACACCACGGGTATATTTAGCAGCAACTTTCCGTTTGCACCATAAATATAGGTGCGGTTTCTATATGTTTGTTTTACGTAGTTATCACCTAACTCCAAGGTTACGTTCTTCGCCTGTGCCAATGCCACAAAATGAGCTATATTTGGGAAGTATGTTGGGTGTATAAGAATATTCATTGTTAATTATTGTTATTCCTATTGTAACCGGAATGCTCTATAAAATGTAATGGCTTTAAATTGCGGCCTTTATACAGTACGGGTCATTTAGCTTTACAACTACTACATAACATAGAAATAATAAAACTAGGCTTTTTGCTTTTTTCTTTTTCGCCATTGGTTAAATCCAATCCATCCAAATAATACCACTAAAAACGGAATAAAGAAAGATGTAGCTTTACCGGTACCATGTACCGTTGTGAAAAAGCGTTCCCATCTTGGGTTTTTAATGCCATCCCAACTCATCCAAATAAATACTGCTTTTCCAAAAACGTGATTAAAAGGCACAAAACCCCAACGTCTGGCATCAATAGAGTTATGGCGGTTATCGCCCATCATCCAATAATAATCTTGCTTAAAGGTATAGGTATCGGTAACTTCTCCATTAATTAAAATTTGATTCCCTTGAACTTTTAAGGTGTTGCCTTCGTACTCGGTAATAACACGTTTGTAGAGCGGTAAAACATCTAAATTAATAGCTATAGTCGCATCTTTTTTAGGGATGTAAAGCGGACCAAAAAAGTCGATATTCCAAGGATAATCAGGGTGATGTGGAAACACATCAGGGTCTGGTTGTCCTTTTTCTTGTATATTAATTTTAATATCGGCAACATTTGGATGGTTTTTAAACTTAGCTAAAGCTTCATCAGAAATTGCAGGGATATAGTAATTAGTATATTGCCTATTTGTTGGATAAACACCATCGGTTATATCGTATCTAGAGGCTAGATAATTAGGATTAAATTGATGGGTTTTGGGTGTTACGTTATAGCTAAATTGCAGTTGAGCTCTATCGGGCAGCTCATTTTTTTCGCCATTTATGTATACATAGCCGTTCCTAACCTCTAAAGAATCGCCCGGTAAACCTACGCAGCGTTTTACTAAATTGGTTTTCTTGTCTATAGGTTTATAGTAATTTCTGTCGGGCTTAAAAATATTCATATCTCTCAGTGTGTCGGCTGGTTGATTGAATACAACAATATCATTTCTTTTTATATTTTGAAATCCTGGTAAACGCATGTAGGGCAATTGCAATTTATTTACCCAAGAGCTTTTGCGTTTCTCGAAATTATCATTAAACGCATACGATTTAACATTTAATAAAGGAATGGTATCGTGAACCATAGGTGCAGCTACGGTCGTCATAGGTACTCTTGCACCATAATGGAATTTGCTTACAAATAGAAAATCGCCGACTAATAGGGATTTTTCTAGAGACGACGAAGGAATGGTAAATGGTTGCATAAAATAGGTATGCACAATAGTTGCTGCAACTATTGCAAATAGTATAGAGCTTGTCCACTCACCAGAGCCAGATTTTGGCATTAAACTTCTGTTTTCAACGTAGGTTACATTTGCAACATAATTTAAATAATAATTATAAAAGCCTAGGGTAATTACAGCTAAAAATGTATCTAGATAAGTATTTTTACCAAAACTTCTAGCAGTTTCTACCCAAACTACCATTAACATTATAAGGTTTACTATGGGTAAGAACAATAAAATAATCCACCACCAAGGGCGATTAATAATTTTCATTAAAATAACCCCATTATAAACAGGTACAAAGGCTTCCCAAGGTTGTCTGCCAGCTTTTTGGTAGAGTTTCCATGTGCCCAATCCATGAATAACTTGTATAATTAGTAAAAAAATAAGCCACTGTGTAATAGTCATCTTTCTATGTTTTATTTAAAGCTCGTTAGAGCCTAAAATTTAGGTTTTGTTACAAATAATACGAGATGTTAACCAATATTTAACACATCGTTCATAGAGAAAATACCATGTTTTCCAACAAGCCATTCTGCTGCTACAACTGCGCCTAGTGCAAAACCTTGTCGGTTATGCGCTATATGTTCTATGGTAATTGTGTCTACGTCGCTTTTGTAGTTAACCGTATGTGTTCCAGGAACATCTTCTATACGTTTGGCCACTACAGGAATTGTTTTTTCTGCACCTTCATCTAGTTTCCAGGCATTGTAGTTTTTATTATTTTCAATAATGCCTTCGGCCAGTGTAATAGCAGTACCACTTGGCGCATCTAGTTTTTTAGTATGATGAATTTCTTCCATAGAAACATTATACTGCTCTAAGTTGCCCATCATTTTTGCCAGCACTTTATTTAATTCAAAAAAAATATTTACACCTAGGCTAAAGTTTGAGGCATAAATAAAAGCACCATTTTTTTCTTTACAAAGCGCTATGGCTTTATCGTAATCTGCCAACCATCCTGTTGTTCCGGATACTACTGGTACATTATTGTTTAAGCAGTTAGAAATATTTTTAAAAGCAACGGAAGGAATGCTAAAATCTATGGCAACATCGGCTTTTGTAATGTCGTAACCTTCATCGTCCTTATCTATTCTTAAAACAATATTATGACCTCTATTTAAGGCAATTTTTTCGATAGTTTGCCCCATTCTACCATATCCAAGTAAAGCTATATTCATACTAAAATTTAAAATTTAAAGTTAAGCCAACGGTACTGTTATTGTCTATATCATTGAGCTCGTAATGCGGTGCTAAGGTAAGATTTTCATCTACATTATACTGCAATAAATGTGCATCTACATTAGCATCAATAATATTTAGTGCATATAAGCCAATAGTTACCAAAAGCGAAATCTCCTTATTTCTTCTAAATAGTTCTTGAGCACGCCTTAAACCATCATCGGTTACACGGGGTGAATCTAATAATTCTCCGGTTGATGGGTTAATATAAAATTCATCATCTTTAAAACCAGCCAGCCTTCTTCTGTAGGCATCCCTGTATCTTATATACTCTTTGTCGTTTGTTAAATAAAAATACATACCAGTGCCCAATGCCCCATAAACTATAGGTATTTTCCAGTATTTTTTGTTGTAAGCTTGCCCTAACCCGGGTAATACAGCCGATAAAAATGCTGCTTTAGCAGGCCTTAGCGGATCTATGGGTTTAGATTTTATAATAGTGTCTTGTACAACCAATGTAGCAGGTATACTGTCTTTAGGTGTTTTATCCTTTTTTTGTGCAAAGGTTGTGAAGCAACAAAATGTAGTTAAAACAAGTGCTATTAGAAGTTTATTTGGCACGTTGCACTAATTTTTTTATTCGGTTAAAATCTTCTTCAGAATGAAAAGGGATAATAATTTTTCCTTTTCCATTTTTAGAGACTTTAACGTCAATTTTATGTCCAAAGTATTCTGAAAACTCTTTTATGCCTTTTTTAACATGCTTAGGCATTTCTTCTAAATCGTTATTTTTTGATTTAGAATTTGAAGTTTCGGCATTAGGATTATTGTATAGCCTTACTAGTTCTTCGGTTTCCCTAACCGATAATTTTTTAGATAAAATACTTTCGTAGATATCTAATTGCGCATTTTGGTCTTCAATAGTAATTAGAGCACGCCCGTGTCCCATAGAAATAAAACCATCCCGCATCCCTGTTTGTATGATAGGGTCTAGTTTTAACAAGCGTAAATAATTGGCAATGGTAGACCGTTTTTTGCCTACACGCTCGCTCATTTGCTCTTGGGTAAGGTTTATTTCGTCTATTAAACGCTGATAGGATAAGGCTATCTCTATAGGGTCTAAATCTTGACGTTGAATATTCTCAACCAGTGCCATTTCTAACGATTCTTGGTCGTTGGCAATTCTTATATATGCTGGTATAGTTTGTAAATCTATTAGTTTAGAAGCGCGATAACGACGCTCTCCCGAAACTAATTGGTATTTGTTAAACTCTAATTTTCTAACAGTAATAGGCTGAATAATACCTAACTCTTTAATAGAAGATGCTAGTTCTTGTAAAGATTCTTCGCTAAAATTTGTACGGGGCTGAAATGGATTAACTTCTATAGCGTCTATATCTAACTCTACTATGTTGCCAATTACTTTATCGGCACCTTTGTCTTTAACAGATGTAATATCGTTGGTGGGATCTTTTAAAAGCGCAGATAAGCCTCTACCTAAAGCCTGTTTCTTGGTTGCCTTCGCCATAATTTTAGGAGTTTTTTGTAATTATTTCTTCTGCTAAACTTAAGTAATTACTAGCACCTTTACTGCCTGCATCGTAATTAATTATGCTTTCGCCATAGCTAGGTGCTTCGCTTAAACGTACATTTCTTTGAATTATGGTATTAAATACCATATCGTTAAAATGTTTTTGTACTTCTTCTACAACTTGGTTTGATAATCGTAAACGCGAATCGTACATGGTAAGCAAAAGCCCTTCGTAAGCTAAAGTAGGATTATGTATTTTTTGTACGCTTTTAATTGTGTTTAACAATTTGCCCAAACCTTCTAAAGCAAAATATTCGCATTGTATAGGTATTAACACAGAGTCTGCTGCTGTTAAGGCATTTAATGTTAATAAGCCTAGGGACGGGGCGCAATCAATCAAAATAAAATCGTAAGTGTCTTTAATGTCTGTTAACGCATTTTTAAGCATATACTCACGCTGGTCTTTATCAACCAATTCAATTTCTATAGCTACCAAGTCTATATGGGCAGGTATAATATCTAGATTTGGTGTTTCGGTTGAAATTATAGCTTCTTTGGCAGAGTTTGTGTGCTCTAAAAGTTGGTATGTACCAATTTCTACATGCTCTACATCAATACCTAACCCAGAAGTAGCATTTGCTTGAGGATCAGCATCTATTAACAATACTTTTTTCTCTAGAACACCTAGGGAAGCAGCTAAATTTACTGAAGTTGTTGTTTTACCAACACCTCCTTTTTGGTTAGCAATTGCAATGATTTTGCCCATTGATCGATTTGGTTTTTTAATGCGTAAAAATACAATTATTTGTGAGTAATAAAAACCTAACTTGTTAACATAGCCCGAATAACTTAAAGAGATTATAAAATTAGCAGTAATGTTAAAAATTTAACACTTTATTGTGAGAAATTATACTAATGAAATCAGAAATTTGAGAAAATATAAAAACTTAATCATGAAAAGCTATTATTCTTCTATTAGAAAAGTAATGATAATTCTATTCATTACCACAATTACATTTCAGCTTAATGCCCAATTAAAAAAAACGGCACAAGTTGAAGGCATTACAGAATATGTTATGGACAACGGGCTAAAAGTGCTACTGTTTCCAGATAATTCTGCACAAACCATAACCGTAAATATTACCTATTTGGTAGGTTCTAGGCACGAAGGTTATGGCGAAAAGGGAATGGCGCACCTGTTAGAGCACATGGTCTTTAAAGGTACACCAAACCACCCCGATATTCCTAAAGAGCTAACCGAACGCGGTGCAAGACCAAATGGAACAACTTGGTACGATAGGACCAATTATTTTGAAACGTTTAATGCTACAGATGACAATTTAGATTGGGCACTAGATTTAGAGGCCGATAGAATGGTAAATTCATATATCGCCAAGGAAGATTTAGAGTCTGAATTTTCTGTGGTGCGCAACGAGTTTGAAAGTGGTGAGAATTCTCCAACTAGAATTTTAATGCAAAAAGTAATTAGTGCTTCATTTTTATGGCACAATTATGGAAATTCTACAATTGGTAACCGATCGGACATAGAACGTGTACCTATAGAGAACTTGCAGGCATTTTATAAAAAATATTACCGTCCTGATAATGCGGTGTTAATGGTTACGGGTAAATTTGATACCGATAAAACACTAACATTAATTAAAGAAAAATTTGGAGATATTAAAAACCCAGATACTCCAATACGCGATATACCTACAATAGAACCTGCCCAAGACGGTGAGAAACGCGTTACATTAAGTCGTGTTGGAGACTTACAATTGGTATCTGCGCTATACCATACGCCAGCAGGTTCGCATGAAGATTTTGCAGCATTGGCTATTGCTGAGGAAGTACTTACAGACCAACCTTCTGGTAGGCTTTACAAGGCCTTGGTAGATGGTAAAAAAGCTGCTTCACTTTGGTCGTTTTCGCCATTTACAAAAGAGCCATCTTTTTTATACATAAACGTAGACGTGCCTTCAGATAAATCTTTAGAAGAAGCAGAAAGCACTATGCTAACACTTCTAGATGGTTTAAAAGACAACCCAATAACAGAAGAAGAAGTAAAAAGAGCTAAAGCAAATATTTTAAAACAATACGACCAAATAAGCAGAAATTCTGCATACTTAGGCACATTTATGAGTGAATTTATAGGTGCTGGAGATTGGCGATTATCATTTATACAAAGAGATAGAGTAGAGGCTATGAGTGCCGAAAAAGTAAATGCTGCCATTCAGCGTTATTTAATTCCTACTAATAGAACCATAGGAAATTTTGTGCCTACAGAAAAACCAATGCGTGTAGAAATTGAGCATACCGAAGGCTTAGAAGCATTAGTTGCAAACTACAAAGGAAAAGAGGGACTTGATGCAGGAGAGGCTTTTGATGTGTCTTATGAAAATATACAAGATAGACTAGATGCTGGTGAGCTTGAAAAATTACCGATTGAATATGGTTTTATAAAGAAAAATAATCGTGGTAAAACCGTTAATTTATCATTTATAATTAGAAATGGTAGTGTTGATGATTTTATGAACAAAGGAAGAACCGCTAGTTATACCGCAAGTATGTTGAACAAAGGAACAACTAATAATTCCAGACAGGATATTGAGGATAAATTAAGCGCTTTAAAATCTTCCATTCGTTTTTCTGGTTCAAACGGAAGAATTAGTGTAAATATTAGCACCACAGAAGAGTACTTAATGGAAACATTAGCTTTGATGACAGATATGTTAAAAAACCCCAAGTTTGACGAAGCCGAATTAGAAAAGTTAAAAACACAGGATTTAGCCAATTTAGAGCGCAACAAAACCGAACCGCAATTTTTGGCAAGTAAAAACTTAAGTTTGTTAAATCAGCGTTATGAAAAAGGCCATCCACTTTATAGCAATACTATTGAAGAAGATATAGAAGAAATTAAGGCAGCCAACATCGCTGATATAAAAGCCTATTACGATGAGTTTTACGGTATATCAGACAGTGCAACTTTAGTGGCCATAGGTAATATAGACGAAGCAGAATTAAAGAATTATTTTGAAAATGAATTTGCCGATTTTAAAGTTAATAAGCCTTACAAGCCAATTTTAGATCCGCATAAATTAAACAACCCTGCAAACAAGCAAATAAAAACTCCAGACAAGAAAAATGCAATGACACTTGGTTTAATGTCTTTTGAAGCCAGTCAAGACGATGAGGATTATGCAGCACTACAAGTTGCCAGTTCAATTTTTGGAGGTGGGTTTTTAAATTCTAGAATCGCAGGCAGATTGCGTCAAAAAGATGGAGTAAGCTATGGCGCTGGAGGGCAAGTGAGTGTTGACAGTAATCCTAAAGAAAAAAATTCAGTAATATATGTTTACGCCATTTATGCGCCACAAAATGCCGATAAAGTTCAAAAAGGATTCAAAGAAGAAATAGAGCGTTATATTGACGAGGGTATTACTGAAGATGAGCTTAAAGTAGCAGTAACCAGTTGGGTGCAAGGACAGAGTGTTTCTAGAGCAAAAGATAACGAGTTATCTAGAACCATAAGCAACAACTTGTACTTTGATAGGGATATGATGTTTTATAAAGATATTGAAGACAAAGTAACTTCTCTAACTGTTGAAGACGTAAATAAAGCCATTAAAAAATACTTTAAGAAGTTTGATGAGTGGACGGTAGTAAATGCAGGAGATTTTGAGGCATTACCAGAAATTAAAAATGAAAAGAAGGTAGATTAACATAACTGTTTTTAAACCTGCTATAAAAAAAGCCAAATCATATGTTTGTGATTTGGCTTTTTTGTTTAAATAGCTTGTTATTTTTTTAAATTTCTAATTCGCTCTAAAAGCGTAGGATGCGAATAATGTACAAATACGTATGCTGGATGTGGTGTTAAATTGCTTAAGCTATTTTTAGAAAGTTTTTTAAGTGATGTAATTAAAGGTTCTGCCTTGTAAGTGTTTTTGGCATAATCGTCTGCTTGGTATTCAAACTTTCTGGAAAATAAATTCATAATTAAACCCGTAATTTCTGAAATAGGCGAGTACAATAACCCAAAAGCTACAAGCCCAATATGAAAACTAGGAATTTCTACACCTAACGCTTTAGATAATAAAGGGTTAGCGATAAACAGAGATAAAATAAAAAGTGTTACCCCTGTTAGTACAATAGAAGCAAACAGATTAAAAATAATGTGTTTTTTCTTGTAATGCCCAACTTCGTGCGCTAAAACCGCAACAATTTCTTCGTCTTCTAAATCATTAATTAACGTATCGTAAAGTGTTACACGTTTCTCGCTACCAAAACCAGAAAAATAGGCATTAGCTTTAGTGCTGCGTTTAGAGCCATCAATTACAAAAATTTTATCTAATTTAAAACCTACTGTTTTGGCATAAGCCGAAATTTTATTTCTTAAAGTGCCTTCTTTTAAAGGTGTTTGATTATTAAAAAGCGGCACTATAAGTTTAGAGTAAAACATATTCATAAACAAGGTAAATAAAGCAACCAGCCCCCAAGCATATAGCCAAAAATGTTGTTCTGTTACTTGGTAAAACCAAATAATTAATGCTAAAATACCACCGCCAACAATCGCCATCATTAACCAACCTTTTATTTTGTCTAGAAAAAAGGTTTTAACCGTGGTTTTATTAAAACCAAATTTTTCTTCGATAACAAATGTGTTATAATAAGAAAAAGGCGTTGTTAAAATATCGCTACCAATTAGTATAATCCCAAAGAAAATTAAGGCAATACCAATTGGGTTGTTGCTAAAGCTTCGGGCTATATTATCAACATATTCAAATCCATCGAGAAATAAAAATCCTAAGGTTAAGAGTAAAGAAAATAAAGATGTAATAATTCCAAATTTGTATTTGGCGGCTTTGTATTGCTGCGACTTTTTATATTCAGCATCATCGTACACATCATTAAGTACTTTGGGTAATGCATCGTTAAAATGTTTTGCATTTAAAGCATCTAAAACTTTATCAACTATAAAGTTGATAATTATTATGGCGATAATGATATAGAATAGTGAAGTTGTTGTCATAAAAAAGTTGTTTTTATTTTAGAATACTTAGACTAACCAAAGCAATATGGTTTTAATACATTAAATGTTTAGAATTTAAAATTTATGACTTTATTTTAAAAAATTCCGCTGTCTTTTGGCTTCAAAAATAAGGATTCCTGCTGCAACAGATACATTCATAGAGTCTATTTCACCCTGCATAGGTATAATTATATTTTTAGTAGCATTTTCTAACCATTGTTCGCTTAAGCCAGTGGCCTCGGTACCAACAACAATAGCCGTTGGTTTTTTAAAATCTTGCGTATAATAATCTACAGAGGCTTGCAGTGCAGCACAATAAATAGTAATATGTTTTTGTTTTAAAAATGTAATAATTTCTGTAGTTGAACCAGTAGCAATGGCATTGGTAAATACACAGCCTACGCTAGATCGTATAATGTTGGGGTTGTACAAATCGGTTTTTGGATTGGCAATAATTACGGCATCTACACTAGCTGCATCGGCAGTTCTTAAAATTGCACCAATATTTCCAGGTTTTTCGGGAGCTTCGATTACTAAAATTAATGGTGTGTCTGTTTCCAGTTTTAAATCATCTAAACTGTTAGATTTAGATTTTGCAACAGCCAAAAGTCCTTCAGTAGTATCTCTGTAGGCTAATTTTTGGTACACATCTTTAGAGATTTCAATACTATTAGTGCTATCGGTTTTAAAATCCTTCAACTTTTCTTCTGGAAATAAATCAGGATAAAACAAAATCGTTTCCAGTTTATATCCACCTTTTAGCGCAAGAGAAATTTCGCGTTGTCCTTCAATTAAAAAAGTATTAGTTTTTTTTCTTTCACGCGATTTATCTTTAAGCTGAACAAGGTGCTTTACAAATGCGTTTTGCGTGCTATTTATTGACTTTGTGAGCATAAAAACAAAAGTAAAAGATTTTATGTTATTATCGTTGTTTATATTCGTCTAACCTATAACAAAATCAAATACAATTTACTATGAAGCATCTACTAATTTTAGTTACTATAATTTCACTTTTTAATTGTAAAAATAAGTCTACACCAACTGTGGACTATACAGATGAACAGCTAGATGTTACAACATCAGTATACCCAGAAAGCATTACCAAAGTATTTGATGCCCATGGAGGCGTCGATACGTGGAATGCAATGCAGTCTTTGGTATTCACCATGAAAAAGCCTAGTGGAGATGAAGTTACAACTACAGATTTAAAAAACAGAACATCTTTAATTGAAATGCCAAAACATACCATTGGATTTAATGGAAAGGATGTTTGGTTAACATCTAAAGATACTACGGCTTACAAAGGTAATCCTAAATTCTATTATAATTTGATGTTCTATTTTTATGCAATGCCATTTGTGCTAGCCGATGATGGTATTATGTATGAAGAAACAACACCATTAGTGTTTGAAGGACAAACCTATCCAGGTATAAAAATAGGGTATGAAGCTGGAATAGGTGAATCACCAGAAGATGAATACATTTTATATTATAATCCCGAAACTTATAAAATGGAATGGTTAGGCTACACTGTTACATTCTTTTCAAAAGAAAAGAGTAAAGAATTCCACTTTATAAAGTATAGTAATTGGCAAACTGTAAATGGATTACTGTTACCCGAAACTTTAACGTGGTACAAGTATGAAAATAATTTACCTACCGAAAAGCGTAATGATTTAAAGTTTACGGATGTTAAACTATCAAAAGAAAAATTAGACGCTTTTATTTTTGAAATTAAAGAAGGTGCAACAGTTGTAGAATAAGAAAAGGGCTGTTTTAAAAGCATCATTCTGAATGCTAACGCTTTTAAAACAGCCTACTTTATTACTCGTTTGTATATTTTCCTGAATAACGCTTCCACAGTTCTGTTTGATGGGTTTCTAAACTTATCATCCTACCATCTATAAACGCATGTGTTAGTTTGTTTGTTCTCATGTCTAGCGCATCACCTTCACTAATAAATAAAGTGGCACTTTTGCCGTTTTCTAACGAACCATATGCATCATCAATTCCTAAAATTTCTGCTGCATTTAGGGTAATTAATTGTAAGGCCACTTCTTTATCTAATCCGTGTGCTGCAACTGTACCTGCATAAAATGGTAGATTTCTAGTATTCATACGTTCCATTTGTCCGTTGGCTTGTAGCGCTACCTTTATACCTTTTTCTACTAATAATTTTGCTGATTTATACGGTAAATCGTAGTCGTCATCGTCTTTATTAGGCGTACTATGTACACGATTTAGTACAACGGGAATATTGTTAGTTTTTAAGACATCTGCTACCATATGGGCGTCTCTAGCACTAACTAGAACAACGTTTTTTAAATTATGAGAATGTATAAATGTAATGGCATCTAAAATACCTTTTTCATCATCTACATTTATATATAATGTTTTAGAACCATTAAATATACCGGCTAAAGCCTCAAAAGGTAAGTGCTTAGGTTGTTTGTTGCTGTTTAAATAAGCTTTGGCCTCATCAAAATAATCAGCTAATGTTTTTGTGTGTTTACTATAATCTTTGTTAGGTTTTAAACCAGGGTCTTCACCCATCCACCATCTGCCTTGGGTAAAGTTATTTGGCCAACTCATATGTATGCCATCATCTACCTTAACTGCAGCATCTTCCCAATTCCAAGCATCGAACTGCACTATGGATGAGGTGCCAGAAATACGGCTTCCTCTTGGTGTAATTTGTCCTAGTAATACACCATTTGGTCTCATAGATTCTACAACTTTAGATTCTGCGTTGTATGCAATTAAACTTCTAATATGCGGATTCCAAGTACCGATTTCAGCATCATCATCTGTGGCCCTAACAGCATCGATTTCAACCAAACCTAAAGTAGAATTAGGAATAATAAAACCAGGATAAACATGTTTGCCCTTAGCATCAATAATTTTTCCTTTGCGAGCTATTTTAGTGTTTGCACTTCCTATAAAGGTAATTTTGCCTGCTTCAAACATAATTAAGGCGTTATTGATAACTTTTCCATTTCCTAAATGGGCAGTGGCGCCTTCTATGGTTATGGGTTCGCTTTGGGGTTTCGCTGGTGTTTGTTGTGCGTTTAAGCCATTTAATAATAAAAGACATGTAAGCACTATATATAGATTAAATAGTTTCATAATTTTTTGTTTTAATTAATTTGATATTCAACATAATCACAGTGCATATGTACTTTCTTTTTCTGCTTAATGGCTTGTGTTTTTTCACCTTTGTTCTTAGCCTTTAGCATTTCGTTTATAAGTATACGTTTTTCCTTGGCTATAGCTTTACGCATAGCTTTATCGCGTTCAATATCAAAATAAGTAACACCTTCAATAATAGTTTTTTCTGCTTTTGTGTAGACCGACATGGGGTGGTCGCTCCATAATACTAAATCGGCATCTTTACCAATTTTTATACTGCCAACGCGGTCGTCTATATGTAATAGTTTTGCAGGGTTTAGCGTAATAAATTTCCAAGCGTCTTCTTCACTCATACCGCCATATTTTACGGTTTTTGCAGTTTCTTGGTTTAGGCGTCTAGACATTTCGGCATCATCGCTATTTATAGCTACAGTTACCCCTTGGTTGTGCATAATAGCTGCATTGTAAGGTATTGCATCGTTTACTTCGTATTTATAAGCCCACCAATCACTAAAAGTAGAGCCGCCAGCACCGTGTTCTGCCATTTTATCGGCAACTTTGTAACCTTCTAGAATATGGGTAAACGTGTTAACAGTAAAGTTGAATTGTTCAGCAACCTTCATTAGCATATTAATTTCGCTTTGCACGTAGGAATGACATGAGATAAAACGCTCTTTGTTTAAAATTTCTGCAAGAGTTTCTAGTTCTATATCTTTTCTATAAGGTTTACCGCTTTGTTTCAATGCATCATAAGCTTTGGCGCGCGTAAAATAATCTATATAAACTTGTTCTACACCCATTCTGGTTTGAGGGAACCTACTTTTGCTATTGTCTCCCCAATTGGATTGTTTTACGTTTTCACCTAGGGCAAATTTTATGAATTTTGGGGCATTGTTATAAATATAATTATCGGCAGAAGCTCCCCATTTTAATTTAATAATCGCCGAACGTCCACCAATAGGATTTGCGGAACCATGCAATACTTGAATGGAAGTTACACCACCCGCCAAATTTCTATATATATTTATATCTTCATCATCAATAACGTCTTCTATACTTACTTCGGCTGTTGAATTGTGTCCAGACTCATTAACAGAGCTTGTTGCAATATGCGAGTGTTCGTCTATAATGCCAGAGGTTAAATGTTTGCCGGTAGCGTCAATAACTTTGGCACTGGAGTTTGAAAGGTTTTTTCCGATTTTAGCAATTTTTCCGTTTTTAATTAATACATCGGTATTTTGTAAAATTCCCTCAGCTTCGTTAGTCCATACTGTAGCATTTTTAAATAATAATGTTTCTTGCACTGGAAGTGTTTCAAAACCATAAGCCATATTTGGATAGGTGATTTTAGAAATATAATTGACTTTAACGTCTTTATTTTTATCTGTTTTAGAATTGCTTTTATCTATTTCTGCTGTTTCCTTTTTAGCAAGGAAAGTGGTTTCTGTGCCATTTGGTAAAATAGCTTTACCTTGTAAAGTTATATTTTCTTTAACTAAGGCTGCTACTCTAATAAAATCTTGTGTTGTAGTGTCTTTTGTTGTCATTGAAAGATGAACCCAATCATCAGCATATTTTATTTGAGACCCCAAGGTTACATTGCCGGTTGCAACTTTAGATTTTAGCTTAGGCGCATCACCCAAGATCGTCATTTTATAAGTGTCGCCATTTAAACTAAATTCATAATCTCCAGAAATATCTTTTTGGTTCATATCTAAAATAACGTGCTGTTCTCCTTGCACCCAATTTTCATAGAGTTTGGTTTTTTTATCAAAAATGTCACCCGATGTTATTAAAAAATTAGCATAGGTACCAGCGTTTAAAGAACCTATCTTAGAGGCTTGTCCCAATAATTTTGCAGGCATACTTGTTAACGCTTCCAAAGCTTTTTCTTTAGAAAGCCCGTATTCAATAGCCTTTAATAGCATTGATTTGAATTTTTCTGGCGATTTTAATTTGTGTGTTGTAAGTGCAAAATTAATACCGTTTTCCTCTAAAATTTTAGGGTTATTGGGCTCTTGGCTCCAAGCTTTCATATCGCTTAGTTGTAAGGCATCGGTTAAAAACGGATTTTCAACATCATAGGCTTCCCTAAAATTTACAGGAATAATAAAAGCAGCATTGGTAGCCTTAATTTCAGGAATACGTTCATACTCATCGCCACCACCTAAAATAATATATTGAATATTAAACAAATCGCCAATTTTATCTGCTCTTAATGCATTGGTTTTACTGCCAGCTTCAAAAATGCTTACCAAATTTTTATTGGCGTTGTAGGCTTCAATAGATAAGTCTTTGGTTTTACTCATGCCTTTAGCATACCAATCGGCATCATAATAAAACTGTCTCAATAACGCTATACTCCCCATAATAGAAGTAGGATAAGCCTGTTTAGATAGGGCACTTTTGGTGAACGATAAATGTTGAGCAGATTTAGCGTTAATAATGCGTTGATCGTTACCATCATTAATGTTTAATGCAACAAGAACTCCTGTACCTCTATGAATACCATCGTGTATATGTGTGTTAACCACGCCAAAACCAGCTTTTAAAAGTTCGTTTGCAGATTTTGCATCAAACTTAAACTGTTCCATAGCGTGTTGTTCTGGCATTATATGGTCGTTCCAATAGTAGCCTGTTCTACTAGCGTCGTATTGAGGTTTATCGCCGCGGTTTCTTGGTTGTCGCTTTGGCTTATCTATACCAAAACTAGAGTATAGGTCTATAAATGAAGGGTAAATATGTTTACCTTTTACATCAATTATTTTTGCATCTTTTGGCACTGTTACATTGGTGCCAGAAGCTACAACTTTACCATCTTTAATGAGCAGCGTGCCACTTTTAATGGATTGATTGTGTGATACATGAATAGTTGCATTTATAAATGCTGTAGGAGCGGAGCTAGTCGTTTTTACGCCGTCGTTTTTTGGAAAATACTCTTGTGCATTAATAAGCAGTGCACTAAAGAGCATCAAAACGGCTAAAGTAGTTTTAGTCATTCTGTGTTTTTAAATTTTTCCCCTAAATATAAGCGATAATAAAAAACAAGGCGCAACCATGTTAAAATTTAACATTTACAAATCATGGTTTTCTAAATAATTCACCAAAAGTGCTACCACATAACTGTAGCTTTCCATACCTTTAGATTGGTTGTTGGCTTTTAAAAAATTGCTATAAAATAATTTAAAAAATGGCTCTAACGGATTTTGGTGTGCTTCCCAAAACAGTCGGGATTCTTCGTAATTTTTTCTAATTCCAATATTAACATCGGCTATTACATCATCAAACAAGCACACGTCGCGTCTATATATTTCACCTAAGCAAAACCGTAACCCAAAAGTTAATCCGCAGTATTTAATGTATGCGTCGTTGTTGTTTGTAGCTGCCATAAACCCAATAAAATTGGCTTCATTTTCTGCAGCATACCCTAACTGGTGCGCAATTTCATGAGAAGTTGTTGTAGGGAATTTGTACATAGGAATCCTACCATTTATATGCGCTTCATTCGTTAACGGGTTTAAATAACCACTAAACCCCATATATGTTAACGGATAACTAAAAAGCGATTGTTTAGCGCTTTCTGGGTGGTATTCTAAATTTGGGAAAATACGTTTTAAATTATCATATCCATTTGGTATCATTTTAAAAACAGTAGCTTTATTGTAAGGCACATCTACCTTAACGGTATCATTTTGGGTAATGTTTAGGTGTAGTGCATTAGAGGCTACAATTAGTTTTTCGGTTACCCGTAGCAATTGTTCTGTAGTATAATCGGCTTCTAAATCTAAATTTTTATGCAATGGTAGGCGGTAGTAATTTATCCCCCAAAATAAATGAAACGCAAAATAAATTAGCGAAATAGCTGCAACTACATCAATCAGCCAATTTTTAAAATCGGTTTTTAAGCGTTTTATGTTTTTAAAACACCACCATATTATATAGCCGCCACCAAGGCCATATACCAAATCGCCAAACGAGAAGGGCAACCACCCTAAAACAAACCTAAATATTTTAGAAAGCGTTTGGTAAAGTCCTTCGCTGTAATATTGCTCTACAAATTCTGGATAGTACGACAGTAATTTTACCAATAACACCTGCGGAATAAAACACAGCGCAAGCACTAATTTTTTGTGTTTTAGCATGTATCAAAAATACTAAAAATTTGTACCCAATTGCAGTTGTATGTGTGCTAAAGTTTCTTCCTGCTTTCCACTATATCTTTTGTTTTTGGCATTACTGCTTAGGTAGGCGTTTATACCAATATATCATCCAACCTCATTATTTGGTCTCATTAATGCAAATAAACAAAAGGATGCCGTTGCAATCAGGAGTAGCTGCCAAATTCTGTGTCTTCTTACAATTATTATATTTAGACCTGTCAGGTTTTTAAAACCTATCAGGTCTTTCTATCTTTGTGAAAACAATTCCTAAATTATGAGCCAAGAAATAAGACAACTAGAACCCAAAGCACTTTGGAATAAATTCGCCGATTTAAATGCCGTACCACGACCTTCAAAAAAAGAGGAACGCGTAATTGCATTCATGAAAGATTTTGGAAAAACCCTTGGTTTAGAAACCATTGAAGATGAGGTAGGAAATGTTATTATTAAAAAGCCAGCAACTGCAGGAATGGAAAACAGAACCACCTTGGTGATGCAGTCGCATTTAGACATGGTGCACCAAAAAAATAACGATACAGTTTTCGATTTCGATACCCAAGGCATAGAAATGTATGTAGAAGGCGATTGGGTAAAGGCCAAAGGGACTACGCTTGGTGCAGATAACGGATTAGGCGTGGCAACAATTATGGTAATTTTAGAAAGTACCGATATACCACACCCAGCAATTGAAGCCTTATTTACAATTGATGAAGAAACTGGCATGACCGGAGCTCAGGGTTTAAAAGAAGGCCTGCTTTCAGGCGGTATTTTATTAAACTTAGATACCGAAGAAGATGACGAGATTGGTGTAGGATGCGCAGGAGGTATAGACGTAACAGCCACTAGAACTTACAATGAAGAAAACACCCCAGAGCATAAAATAGGTTTTGAAATAACTATAAAAGGTTTGCAAGGTGGCCATTCAGGAATGCAAATTCATGAAGGCTTGGGTAACGCCAATAAAATTTTAAACCGTTTGCTATTTGATGGTTTTGAGAATTTTGGACTCAGAATTTCAGAAATTGATGGTGGTAGTTTGCGCAATGCCATTCCTCGCGAGAGTAAAGCCATTGTTGCTATTGATGCTATGCACGAAAACGCCTTTTTATTAGAGACCAATTTAATGTGTAATGCCATAAAAAAGGAATTAAGAACCATGGAGCCAGATTTAATCATCGAGGTCTCTAAATGCGATACACCAGAAAAAATTATGGATTTGGGCGTACAAGAAGGGTTTACCAGAGCCATGTATGCAGCCTTCAATGGCGTTTATAGAATGAGTGCCGATATTCCCAATTTGGTAGAAACCTCAAACAATATTGCTAGGGTGGTAGTTAAAAACGGCAATATTAAAGTGGGCTGTTTAACTCGCTCTTCTGTAGAAAGTTCTAAAATAGATTTAGCCAATACGCTAAGGGCTACCTTTGAATTAACAGGATGCGAAGTGGAATTCTCGGGAGATTATCCAGGGTGGACACCCAATATGGATTCTGCCATTTTAAAAGTTATGACAAAAATTTATGAAGACTTAAATGGAGAAAAACCACATGTAGCAGCATGTCATGCAGGGTTGGAATGTGGTATTCTAGGGCAAAATTATCCAGATATGGATATGATTAGCTTTGGGCCAAATATTAAAGGAGCACATTCCCCAGATGAACGTGCTCAAATTTCATCGGTACAAAAATATTGGAAATTTGTTTTGGAGATTCTAAAGGCGATACCTAAGAAGTAAAGTAGAAAAAAAGCGATTTGTTTAGTGCTTACGGATATTACTCACTTTAATGTTTAATATTAAATATTAATCATGGCATACTGATTTTTTTAAAAACTGATAATTTTAAAGTTACATCAGTCTGTTTTTTAGGGTTAAGGCACAGGATCGTACCCAGAACCACCCCAAGGGTGGCAACTAAAAATACGTTTTAAAGCTAACCAGCCTCCTTTAACTAAGCCGTGTTTCTGTAAAGCTTCTTTACTGTAGTTAGAACAGGTAGGTTGGTATCTACAAGTTGCAGGGGTTAATGGCGATATAAGTGTTTGGTACACTTTTATCAAAAATAAAAAAGGTGCAATTAGTAGTTTTTTTAACATGTTATTTGTAATTCCTTCGAAAGAGGGAATCTTATGCTTTATAGTTGGAATTTATAATAATAGATTCCTGTATTTACTTCGACTGTGCGCTTAGTGTAGCAATTGCAGGAGAGACAGTTAGTTTACAGAGAACGTCGTCCCGTCTTTACCATCTTTCAATTGAATGCCAACTTCTGCTAACTCATCTCTAATTTTATCAGACATGGCAAAGTCTTTATTTGCTCTGGCTTCTTGTCTTAGTTTTATTAATACATCTACGGCTCCAGTTAGTTTATCTGTGCCAGAGCTTGTTTCAGCTTCATTACGTAATCCTAAAACATCAAATACAAAAGCGTTCATTGTATCTTTTAAAAGCCCTAAATCTTCAGCAGTTAGCGTTTCCTTGCCCTCCTTAATCTGATTGATGTATTTAGTGGCTTCAAATAATTGAGCGATTAAAATAGGGGAATTAAAATCGTCGTTCATGGCATCGTAGCACTTCTGTTTCCAGTCTTTTATTTTAATGCTTGATGTTTTTGAAGTATTGAGTTTTGGTAATAGGTTTATTGCTTCCATTAGGCGGTTATAGCCTTTTTCGCTTGCTTTTAAACCATCATCGGTTAAATCTAAAACACTTCGGTAAGACGATTGCGCCATAAAGAAACGAATAACGCTAGGTGAGTAGGCTTTACTCATTTTGTCGTTATTCCCAGATAGTAATTCGTTGGGATTTATGGTGTTTCCTGTAGTTTTAGACATGCGTTGTCCGTTTAGCTCCAGCATATTGGCGTGCATCCAATAATTAACTGGCGATTTCCCTATGGCTGCTTCATTCTGTGCAATTTCACATTCATGATGCGGAAATTTTAAATCCATACCGCCACCATGAATATCAAATGTTTCGCCTAAGTATTTCGTGCTCATTGCGGTACATTCTAAATGCCAACCAGGAAAGCCATCGCCCCAAGGCGAAGGCCAACGCATAATATGTTGTGGTTCTGCTTTTTTCCAAAGCGCAAAGTCTTGCGGATTTTTTTTGTCGCTTTGTCCGTCTAAAGCACGGGTATTATGTATTAAATCTTCAAGCTTGCGCTTGCTTAGTTTGCCATAATCGTTAGTTTCATTAAACTTATGTACATCAAAATATACCGAACCATTAATTTCATAAGCAAAACCGTTATCTATAATTTTGTTAATCAACTCTATTTGTTCAATAATATGGCCGGTTGCGGTTGGCTCTATACTGGGAGGTAAAAAGTTTAAGGTGTTTAGAATGTTATGAAAATCTACAGTGTAGCGTTGCACCACTTCCATAGGTTCTATTTGTTCTAAACGTGCTTTTTTAGTGATTTTATCTTCGCCAACATCTGCATCATTTTCCAAATGGCCAGCATCGGTAATATTCCTTACGTAACGTACTTTATAGCCTAGGTGCTTTAAATAGCGAAATATCATATCGAAAGACATAAATGTTCTTACATTGCCCAAATGTACATTGCTGTAAACCGTGGGGCCACAAACATACATGCCAACATGCCCTTCGTTTATAGGTTTAAAAACTTCCTTTTTTCCTGTAAGGGAATTGTGTATTTTAATTTGGTTTGATTGATATAATTGCATATTGATTGATTTTGGCTAATGCCTAAAGACTAAACAACGAACATTAAAACTGAGTATCTAATTGAATGTAATCTAAAAATTCACGACGCGTAGCCATATCTTTAAACTTACCACCAAACTCTGAAGTTACAGTACTGCTTTCAATATCTCTAATGCCTCTAGAGTTAACACACAAGTGTTTTGCATCAATAACACAAGCTACATCTTTAGTGTTTAAAACGTTTTGAAGTTCTTTTACTATTTGAATGGTAAGGCGTTCTTGTACCTGAGGGCGTTTAGCAAAATAATCTACAATACGGTTCATTTTAGATAATCCCACAACCGTTCCGTTAGAAATGTAAGCAACATGGGCTCTACCAACAATAGGTAATAAATGGTGCTCGCAGGTTGAATATACTGTAATGTTTTTTTCAACGAGCATCTCACCATATTTATATTTATTTTCGAAAGTTGATGCGCTAGGTTTTCTTTTAGGGTCTAAACCGCCAAAAATTTCTTTTACAAACATTTTTGCTACTCGGTTTGGTGTGCCATTTAAGCTATCATCAGTTAAATCTAGACCGAGTGTTTCCATAATATGGCGCACATCGTCTTTAATGATGTCTATTTTTTCTTCATTTGTAAGCTTAAAGGCATCACTGCGCATTGGTGTGTTCTCTGAGGAACCAATATGTTCATCGCCTAAGGCATCAAAATCTTCTAAATTGTCAAACTTCATGATTAATAAGTGAAAATTGAGTTTGCAAAGATAAGCATTTCTTGATTTTAGCTTACACACGCAGTGTTAATAAAAAGCGAAAGAAAAAGATCCAATGGATTTTAGATTCGTTACGTTCTATTTTTAATGTTGTGTTGGCTTTCACTATGTTCTTAATTATCACCAAAATTTAGTTATAAATACTTGATAATTATAATTTTATAGGTTATTAACCCTGTTTTTAATTCTAGTTTAATTACATTTTTAATAATTAAAAAAGCTTGAACTTTTGGGGTTCAAGCTTTAATTATATGTTGTTAATAATAGGTTTAAATATTAAACCCTAGTGTTAATGTAATATTAGAATTTTGTCTATCTATTGTTGCAGCATCAATTAAACCAATATTGTATAATGGTGTTTGGTCTGTGCGTTTCCATTGGTCGTAAGTAATATCCAATCTTGTATTTCCAAAGTTGTACCCAAAACCTAGTGAAAAGCCGTTCAAATCTCCAACAGTTGCGCCATCTACATAGGGACTTTCTTCAAATCTATAACCACCTCTAAAACTAAATTGTTTGTGTTTGTATTCACCACCCAATCTATAAGTGGCAGCAGTAGTTAAGATATCACTAATATCTGCATTTAAGCCTGTAAAATCTCTGTCTGGCCTAAATTTAGTGGCACCGTAATTTTTTGTAGAATAGTCGAAACTAATTAAGCCCTTTGTTCCAAATACATAGGCTGCACTTCCAGTAAATCTAGAAGGTGTTTGAAGCCTATACGACGGATAGATATTTATAACTTGCGGATTGATGTTTACGTTAAAAGGTGCACCATCGTCTCCTGCCGTACCTAAAAACTGAGACGTTTCTTCTTCAATGGTGTACCATGTTGGAGAATCGTAAGTTAAGCCAACGCGAAATTCGTTAGTTAATTTTAAAATACCACCTAGTTGAAACGAAAATCCTGATCCTCTTGTTGATAAGTTGTTTTCAAATTCCACATCACTTACTATAGAGCCAACATTGTTATTACTTTCAAATAAAAGCGTAGAACGATCATAATCTATAAAATGTGAATTAAGGTTAACACCTAAATATAAATTATCACCATATTGTGCAGCTAGGTTTACAGCTATTTTTCCGTTATATCCAGTAGAACGGTAGGTGTAATCGTGATTGAAATTACCTTCAGCTACATTTAATAAATAACTTGTATTGTCGTCTGCATCAACTTCAGGCTCTAGGATAAAAGATTCATAACCCAAAAATGCCTGTTGGTGAACAAAACCTAAATCGGTACCTATATTTTGGTACGCTTGGTCTAATGTTTCGTTTGGAAACGCAGAGATTTCATCTAATCGTAGTCCATTTGCATAATCAAAGAAATAACTACCAATTGTATTGTTAAAATTGTTGCTGTTTGTGTTAGTGCCTACAGCAAACCAACTATCATCAAAATTATTAGTTCTATCGTAAGCCACACCAACAGTAAACTTTCTCCAAGGGGAGTTGCTGGTATTTTTAAAAACGAACGATGCGCCACCTTGTGTTAAATCGAAATTAGAATCGTTAGTGCTTCCTGTACCGTTAAAATATCGTGTATCGTTATTTAGCTCAGCATTTCCTACTGAGAAAGATGCGTGGCTTTGACTAAATACAGCAGAACCCGCAGGATTAATGCTAACGGCACTCATATCGCCCCCAAGGGCACCAAATGCACCACTTAATGCTCTAAAACGAGCAGTACCTTGAATGTTATCTTGAGAATACCGTAACGCGTCGCTAATATCTTGACCATAAATTGTAGACACAGATAGTAAGCCTATACATAATAATTGGAGCTTTTTCATATGTTTAATTTTTTCGTTGTTCAATTGGCAAAGGTAACCCGAGGAAGTTTAAAATAATCATAACCAAATAGCTTCATGATTATTTTAAACAACATCTAAGGTTTTTAAAATTTATTTGTTAACGTCTTCTTCCTCCTGATGAAGAACTTCTAGAGCTTCCTGAACTTCTAGAGCTTCCTGATGATCTTGATACAGATCCAGAACTTCTGGAAGATGAGGACGATCTTGAATAAGATCCGCTTCTGCTACTTGAAGAGCTACTTCTACTATAATTAGAATTACCGCTTCTAGAATATGTTGAAGGCGAACTTCTTCTAATAGGTGACGAATATCTGCTGCTAGACGACGATCTATTTGGTGAATAAGATGGCTGTCTTGAACTGCTTCTTCTCACCGTTGAGTTTCTGTTTATTGTAGTTGGCGAACTAGAGCGTCTTACATTAGAGGTGCCATTTGTTCTAGAAACATTACTGCGTCTTGTTGTGCTATATCTAGACGATGTATTGTTAGTTGCGGCAACACTACTTCTGCGCGACGTACTATTATATCTTCTTGTAGAATTAGAGGTTCTAGCTGTAGTAGAAGAACGTCTTGTATTGGCAATACTACTTCTTCTTAAAGCATTGTTACTAGAACTCCTACCATAAAAGGCAGCACTTCCTCTTCTGGTGTTGCTAAACGCTAACCTGCTACCAAATCTGTTCCCTACAAAAAAGTTATTTCCATAGAAACCAGGACCCCAGGCATTCCAGCCTCCCCAGCCCCAATTATTCCAACCCCAACCGAAGCCACCGCCCCAGCCCCAGCCAGCGTTAAACCATGGGTCGTTCCAACCCCAGCCACCGCCCCAGCGGTTCCATCTATTCCAACCCCAGTTGTTCCAACCCCAGCCAAAGCCACCGCCCCAGCCAAAACCAGCATTAAACCAAGGGTCCCAAGCCCAGTTGTTCCAACCGTTGTCATGGTAGTTTATTACAACATTGCTGTTGGTTTGTCCCCATCCAACATTACCTTGATAATCGTTGTATATAGTATCGTTTACAGCTAAGTTGTTTTCACTACTATAGCTATCTATATCGGTAAATATGGCGCCGTTATCTGTAGCAATCTCATACTCTTGTGCTTTATTTTTAAAGTAATTTTCATAATAATCATTACCTTCAGCATTGGCGTTTGCGTCAACAACTCTTACTTGATTTTGCGTATTATCGTTGGTTCCGCCATAAATACCATCATTGTCAACACCTACATATTGGTAGGAACCGCAAGATGCTAATCCGAAGAACAATCCAAGGATTGCTGCGAACTGCATTTTCGATTTTAAGTAGTTATTAATTTGCATATCTCTATAATTTAATTGTTGAACATCACAAAAATAGTTAGTTTTGCGCAACTATTTTTTTATTTAACATAAACACAATATTTGTGCCAAAGAACCGATATGAGCAAAAAACTTACCAGTAGGGCAGAAGATTATTCAAAATGGTACAACGAATTAGTTGTTAAGGCTGATTTAGCGGAGAATTCCGCAGTAAGAGGTTGTATGGTTATTAAACCTTATGGTTATGCTATTTGGGAAAAAATGCAAGCAGAACTAGACCGAATGTTTAAGGAAACAGGGCACCAAAATGCTTATTTTCCTTTATTTGTGCCTAAAAGTTTGTTTGAGGCCGAAGAGAAAAATGCAGAAGGTTTTGCCAAAGAGTGTGCTGTAGTTACTCACTACAGGCTACAGTCTGATCCTGATAACGAAGGTAAATTAAGAGTAGACCCAGAGGCAAAACTTGAAGAGGAATTGGTGGTACGCCCAACCAGTGAGGCTATTATTTGGAATACCTATAGAAATTGGATTCAGTCTTACAGAGATTTACCTTTGTTAATAAACCAATGGGCCAATGTTGTACGTTGGGAAATGCGAACGCGTTTATTTTTGCGTACTGCAGAATTTTTATGGCAAGAAGGGCACACCGCACACGAAACAAAAGCCGAGGCTATCGAGGAAACCAAGTTAATGAACAGCGTTTATGCAAAATTTGCAGAGAACTTTATGGCTATTCCTGTAATACAAGGCGTAAAAACAGAAAGCGAGCGTTTTGCAGGAGCAGAAGACACGTATTGTATAGAGGCCTTAATGCAAGATGGAAAGGCTTTACAGGCAGGTACATCTCACTTTTTAGGACAGAATTTCGCAAAAGCATTCGATGTGAAGTTTGCTAACAAGGAAGGAAAGCAAGATTACGTTTGGGCTACCTCTTGGGGAGTGTCTACTCGTTTAATGGGAGCGTTGATTATGACTCATAGTGATGACAATGGGTTGGTGCTACCTCCAAATTTAGCGCCTTATCAGGTAGTAATTGTGCCTATTTATAAAAATGAAGAACAGCTTGATGCTATTAGTAAAGTAGCCGAAGATATTATTGGCGATTTAAGGGATAGGAACATCTCTGTAAAATTCGATAAACGTGATACGTTAAGACCAGGAGCAAAATTTGCGCAACACGAATTACAAGGTGTGCCAGTGCGCATTGTAATTGGACCAAAAGATTTAGAAAATGAAACTGTTGAGGTTGCCAGAAGGGATACGTTAACTAAGGAAACTGTAATTTTAGATAGGGTTAGTGTTGTTGTTGAAGATTTGCTAGAAGATATACAAAAAGCACTATTTAACAAAGCATTAATTTTTAGAAACGAGCATATTACTGTAGTAGATAATTTTGATGCATTCAAAGAAACCATAGAAACTAAAGGCGGCTTTGTTTCTGCACATTGGGACGGTACTACCGAAACGGAAGACAAAATAAAAGAAATTACTAAAGCTACCATACGTTGCATTCCTTTAGATGCCAAGGAAGAAGAAGGTGTTTGCGTGTATTCTGGTAAACCATCACAAAAGCGTGTTTTATTTGCAAAGGCGTACTAATACCAATGGAATAAAAAATGTGATTAGGTGATTTCTGTTTTTGTGTTTTTCCAAAAATTAGAGTCTCAGCTGAGCTTGTGTTTATATTTTAAGCCTTATTTAGAGCAGGATTAATTCCGTTTTTTTAGCGTTCAAATGGTGCAAATTAAATTTTTTTAAAAAAAAATTAATCAAGTGTTGCAACATTTAAAAATAGTTGTATTTTTGCATCCGCAATGGAAACGTTGCAGGTTCATTTAAAAATGTAATAACCAAATGGCCCGTTCGTCTATCGGCTAGGACGCCAGGTTTTCATCCTGGTAAGAGGGGTTCGATTCCCCTACGGGCTACAACATTTAACAAGAAAAAAATAAAATGGCAAATCATAAGTCAGCTTTAAAAAGAATTAGAAGTAACGAAGCAAAACGCGTAGTAAATAAATACCAGCATAAATCCACTCGTAGTGCTATAAAAAAGTTACGTGAATTAACTGATAAGAAAGAAGCAGAAGCTATGTTTCCTTCAGTAGTTTCCATGTTAGATAGACTAGCAAAGAAAAACATTATTCACGCTAACAAAGCTGCTAATTTAAAATCTGGTTTAGCAAAACACATTGCTGCACTTTAATAGATAGTACATAGTTATATAATATTTGAAAAAACCACTCAATTTTGAGTGGTTTTTTTGTGCGCTTTACTATTCAGATTTATGGACTTCCAGTTCAATTTCAATCATAAACTCTGGTATTGCTAGCTCCTTAACCCCAAGCCATGAACCTGTTGGGAAATGTTTTGTATATATTTTATTTCTGTAAGCTGCATTTTCAAGAAACAATGGCATATTAGTGGTAAAAATATTTTCTACAACAACATCATCAAAAGAGCAATTAAAATGCTTTAAAATTTTTTCTAAGTCAGCATAACAATTTTTCATTTGTTGTCCCAAATCACCAATGGCAGTAGGATTTCCTTGGTCGTCCATACTTACAGCTCCAGAAATTTTTATACTGCTACCTATTTTTACAGCATGTGAATACCCGTATGCTTTTTCTATATCTGGCCTAAGAAGAAAATACTCAGGACGCTCAATTTTAACAATGGTTTCTTTTTCGTGTTTCACTTTTTCCTTTTGTTGGCAATTTTGAAATGTAAAGGCTAGGGCAAGGAGAAAAAAAGGCAAGATGAATTGCTTGATAGGAATAGTTGGTTTTTTCATAATTGTATAATAATATTTTGCCTACTGTATTAGGTTTTCGGCTTTCCCTTGATACTTAAAATTATATTTTAAAGAACTTTAATCAAAAAGTTTTTGCTTAAATTAATAAAAGCTCTGTAATAAAAGGGTTTTCTTATCGCTAAATTTATTTCCATAATTGGTTATTTAATTTAGTGTTAAGCACTTTATACCGCGATTAGACTTTTTTTTCATTAACACTAAAAAAGTTAGGACAGAGACTTTTTCAATCTATAAATAATAAAGACTGATGTTAGTAATCGTGTATAATGGTATTTTTTTATTTAGAATGAAGTGAAAAATCTATTGATAATTGATGAGATTCTACGTTGCCTTGTAATGACGTAATCAATATATTTTTTGTTTTGTTATATAATTAAGAACATTCATGAAAAAAGCCTTGATAAAAATATATCAAGGCTTAGTTAATTTGAGTTAGTCACTTTTTAATTATCCATTCATGGAAATTAAAAATTCTTCGTTATTTCTAGTTTGCTTAAAGCGGTCGTTAATAAATTCCATTGCTTCTACTGGGTTCATATCTGCTAAATATTTACGCATTACCCACATACGCTGTACAGTGTTTTCGTCTAGCAGTATATCGTCGCGACGTGTACTTGAAGAAGTAAGATCGATAGCTGGGAAAATTCTACGGTTAGATATTTTTCTATCTAACTGAAGTTCCATGTTACCAGTTCCTTTAAATTCTTCAAAAATAACTTCATCCATTTTAGAGCCTGTTTCAGTAAGTGCAGTTGCTATAATGGTAAGTGAACCACCATTTTCTATGTTACGCGCAGCACCAAAGAAGCGTTTTGGTTTGTGTAGTGCATTAGCGTCTACACCACCACTTAATATTTTACCAGACGCAGGTTGTACCGTATTGTAAGCACGTGCTAAACGTGTAATAGAATCTAGTAGAATAACCACATCGTGACCACATTCTACCAAACGTTTTGCTTTTTCAAGAACAATATCGGCAATTTTTACATGTTCGTGAGCTTCTTTATCGAAGGTAGAAGCAATAACCTCTCCACGTACATTACGTTGCATATCGGTAACTTCTTCTGGTCGTTCATCAATTAATAAAATCATTTGATAAACCTCAGGATGATTTGCAGCTATAGCATTTGCCACATCCTTAAGTAACATAGTTTTACCTGTTTTGGGTTGCGAAACAATCATACCACGTTGCCCTTTACCAATAGGAGCAAACAAATCCATAATTCTAGTAGAAATGGTACTTTGGCGTTCGGCGATATTAAATTTTTCTTGAGGAAATAAAGGGGTTAAATGCTCAAAGGCTACACGGTCTCTAACCACATTGGGATCTTGACCGTTAATTTTGCTTACCTTAATTAAAGGGAAGTATTTCTCACCTTCTTTAGGCGGTCTTACATGCCCTAAAACTGTATCGCCTTTTTTAAGGCCAAACAATCTTATTTGCGATTGCGATACATAAATATCATCTGGAGATGATAAATAGTTGTAATCTGAAGATCTTAAAAACCCATAGCCGTCTTGCATAATATCTAGAACACCTTCACTTTCAATAATGGCATCAAACTCATAATCTGGTTCGCGGTAACGGTTTCTGTTGTCTTTATTACCATTGTTGCCTTGGTTTTTATGGCTCTGATTTTTGTGCTGGTTGCTATTGTCGCGACGCGTGTTTTGGTTACGTTGCTTATTATCACGTTGCCCTCTGTTTTGGTTGTTGTTAGAGGGCTTTTGGTTTTTCTCGTTAGAAGATTTGTTATCCTTACTATCAGTAGCTGGTTTTTCTTGAGTGCTTTTAGAAGGCGCATTGTCTTCTTTTTTAGCCTCTTTTTTAGGTGCTTTTTGCACACGCTGTCTTGTTTTTTTAGCAGGTTGTTCTGTATTTTGTTCTGCTGTAGGAGCTACTTCTTTAGCAGCTTTTGGGTTGGCAGCCTGATAATCTAGGATTTGATATACCAAATCTAATTTCTTCATAGATCGGTACTTAGGTATACTTAATTGTTTTGCAATCTCTTGTAAATCAATAAGTTTCTTTTCTTTTAGTTGTGAAATTTCAAACATAAATGTTTCGTTGAATGCTATTATATTGGATATAAAATTTTGAGTTTTCCGAAAAAAAATAGATTTTTTATTCTGAAGAGTTAACAATCTGTATTAGCGATTGTTGAGAATTATTATTGCAATAATACAACTTTATTTTAATTTATACTGTCAATTTTATAAAGAAACTACTATTTTTGCAATCCAGATTACAAAATTTATATGTTACAGCGCATACAAAGTGTTTATTTACTATTAGCGGCAGCCAATGCTTTGGTGCTAATATTTGTATTTCATTTATGGGTTACAGACAATGGTACTGCGGTTTTTGCGAAAGACGAGTTGCCATACTTTGCAGCATTTTTAGTATCTGGCGCATTATCGTTAGTTACTATTTTTTTATACAAAAACAGGAAGCTTCAATTTGTATTGGGGCGTCTTAACATCATATTAAACTTTTTTTTACTAGGATTTTTCGTGTATTTATCTCTAAATTTATCTGGAGAAACTATTGTTTCTGAGAAAGGTATTGGGATGCTTCTTCCTATTATTTCTATCGTGTTTTTGGCCTTGGCCAATAAAGCCATTAAAAAGGATGAAGATCTTGTAAAATCTGTAGATAGATTACGTTAAACCTAACATCTTAGTAGTATTAGTGCGTAAGCCCAAGGTGAAGATCTTGGGCTTTTTTAATGAAATGTTGTTTTGGAAAGCGAACAGTATTCAAAACAGAAAATAGAACAAACCCTTACAAAAGCTAGATAAAAACTTTAATTGAGGCCAAAAAAAAGCCTGAACATAAGTTTCAGGCTTGTATAAATTGTTAATGTCTCTTATTTTATTTCAACCAGTTCTAAGTCAAAAATTAATTCTTGTCCAGCCAAAGGGTGGTTTGCGTCAACAACAATATGGTCTTCTTTTACCTCTGCAACTCTAAATTGTATCTCTCTTCCGTTTTCATCCTTAGAAGCAAGCCCCATGCCAACCTCGGGTGTCATGTCTGGTGGTAGTTGTTCCTTTTTTACGTCATAGAACAATTCTTTATTAACCTCACCATAAGCTTCTTCAACAGGTATATTAATAGTTTTTTTCTCGTTTACCTCCATAGCAATGATACCTTTTTCAAAACCAGGAATAAGCATGCCTTTGCCAAGTGTAATTTCTAGAGGTTCTCTTTCTAAAGAACTATCAAAAACTTGCCCATTGCTTAATTTTCCTGTGTAATGTACTTTTACCGTATCATTTTCTTTTACTTTACTCATAAATAATAATGTTTACTTTTTATATTTAGGCAAAAGTACGATTTGTAAAATAGAATGTAGCCTTTTTTGGTGTCTTTCCAGTATTGCCATTACTATAATTTAAACATGTCTTTTCAATTTAGCCCTTTTTTAGTGCGTGTTTTCTATATACTTAAAGGTTTTTTTTAGCATATAAAAAACTATCGCAATTGCGAATTTGATGCCTTATGGAAGAAATTTATTTAACTGGCACTCGATGTAATGTTTTGCAGCGCTACAAACGGTTATCTTTTTGAAAACTCAATAACCTCTAGGTTGTCAATTTTTTTGTTATTAATGGTAAAGCGCAACATGGTCCTAGTTTTATGAAATCCATGTTTGCCTACCGCGCCAGGGTTCATGTGAAGAAGGTTTAATTGTTTATCTGGCATAACTTTAAGAATGTGAGAGTGCCCACATATGAATAGCCGTGGTGGATTTTGTTTTATGGCTTCACGAATTCGCATGTTATACGCCCCAGGATACCCCCCAATATGTGTAATCCAAACATCTACACCTTCGCACATAAAACGATTGTGTTCTGGGAATTCGGTTCGTATTTCGGTACTATCAATATTACCATAAACACTACGAAGTGGTTTTAGGGCTTTAATGGCATCTGTAACTTTTAAATCGCCAATATCACCGGCATGCCATACTTCATCAGCTTGTTTTACGTATTTTAAAATAGTGTTGTCTATGTAGCTGTGGGTGTCTGATAGGAGTAATATTTTTGTCACTTGTATTTAATTTACTTCAGTATTTCGAAAACATACTTATGTTGGTAAAGTTATGGAATCTTTAGGTAAAAGGTTTTTAAACTTTTTATGGGTTTCTATTGGCTTTGTTAGACAAATACTGAAATTCGTTTAATACTGCGTATTAAGTCATTAAAAATAAATGTAATATTAGAGGGTGAGAGTATTTAACGCAACGTTTTGTAAAAAGAAGCATCTATTAAAAAAATAAAATTATGAAATTTCTAAACGAACCGCTAAACTAACCTTCATAAAAAAACAAAAGTTTAGTTTTAAAGCAAATCTTAGGAACACACTGTGTTAAGAATATAATCCTGATAATAATAGCTAAAGTAATTAAAGCCAGAACCTGACTTTAGAAGTGTTGCTTGTTCGCTCAGCACTGGCAGGTAGGTGCCCAAAATCTTTTAATATTTAATTAAGATATGGTGCTTTTTAAGAAGCACAAATCTGTCTATCTTTGCACCCTTACTAAAGCATTACATGAGTTGCGATATTTTATAGAACTTTCTTATAATGGTAGCGCCTACCACGGTTGGCAAAAACAACCTACAGCTGTAACGGTTCAAGAGGTTTTAGAAAATGCTTTGTCTACCTTGTTAAATGAAACCATAGCTGTAATGGGTGCAGGACGTACAGATACTGGTGTGCACGCTAAACAAATGTTTGCGCATTTTGATACAGCTAGGGAATTTAAGGCGGAAGATTTGGTGTACAAACTCAACTCTTTTTTGCCTTACGATATAGCCATTATATCCATTTTTAAAGTGAACCCCGATGCGCATGCACGTTTTGATGCTACTAAGAGAAGCTACATATACCGTGTAGGTTTACATAAAAATGTATTTACACATAAATTGGCCTATGCGTTAAAGCAACCTTTAGATATAGATAAGATGAATGCTGCCGCAAAAATTTTATTTGATTATAAAGATTTTCAATGCTTTTCTAAGTCGAATACCGATGTAAAAACGTATCATTGCGATATAATGGAAGCCCAATGGATTGCAAAACATAACGAGTTGCATTTTGAGATTACTGCAGACCGTTTTTTAAGAAACATGGTGCGTGCCATAGTAGGCACCATGATTAATATTGGTTTGGGTAAAATAGAAGTTAACAATTTACACACCATTATACAATCTAAAAATCGAAGTGAAGCTGGATACTCGGTACCAGCACACGGTTTGTACTTAACCAAAGTGGAATACCCAGAAACCATTAAACCTTAAATGACAAAGCCAAAAGAACAAATATTTGATGTATCGTTGTTTAAACGACTGTTTCAGTTTATTAAACCGTACAAACTGGTGTTTACAATTTTGTTTGTTTCTGTAATTATTATTGCGGGCCTTGGTATTGCTACACCTATTTTACTACAACATGCTATTGATGAGAACCTAACAAACAAAATAGCCGAAGGCTTTTTATGGTTTGTATTGGTAATGGTAGGTTTGTTATGTTTAGAATTTATATTCCAGTTAGTATTTATTTATTACTCTGGTTGGTTAGGGCAACATGTTGTTAAGGATGTTCGCGTTAAATTATTTAATCACTTGCTTCGTTTTAAAATGAAGTATTACGATAATTCTTCGGTTGGGGTGCTAATTACACGTTCCGTAACCGATATGGAGCGTATTGCCGATATTTTTGGTCAAGGCTTATTTCAGATATTTAAAGATTTACTTACCATGATTGTGGTTTCTGGTGCCATGTTTTACATGAACTGGAAATTAAGCCTTATTGTATTTGCTATGTTGCCAATTGTGTTATATGCCACACGGTTATTTCAAAAGTACATGAAAAAAGCGTTTGAGGAAGTGCGTACCGAAGTTTCTAACTTAAATTCCTTTGTGCAAGAGCGTTTAACGGGCATGAAAATTTTACAATTGTTTGCAAGAGAAGCTATTGAAAATGAAAAGTTTAGAAAGATAAACGAACGCCATAAAAAAGCTTGGTTAAAAACAATTTGGTATAACTCTATTTTCTTTCCTATTGCAGAATTATCGTCGTCTATCACTATTGGTTTGGTGGTTTGGTACGGTGGAATGTCATACGCGTTAAGCGACACAGCATCTCAAGGCGTGCTTTTTGCATTTATTATGTTTATTCCAAAGTTGTTTAGACCATTACGACAAATTGCTGATAAGTTCAACACGTTGCAAATGGGTATGGTAGCAGCAACTAGGGTTTTTAGGGTTATAGATACCACATCGCAAATAGACGATAATGGTACCTACGAAGCGGCACATTTTAAAGGCGATATTACTTTTAAAAACGTATGGTTTAATTATGTGGATGACGAACCGGTATTAAAAGGTGTTTCTTTTGATGTAAAAGCGGGACAAACTATAGCTATTGTTGGGGCAACTGGAGCTGGGAAATCTACGATTATAAATCTATTAAATCGTTTTTATGAAATTAAAAGTGGAGTAATTGCCGTAGATGCTATAGATATTAAGGATGTTACACTGGCCTCTTTGCGCACACAAATTGCTGTAGTTTTACAAGATGTGTTTCTATTTGCAGATACAATTTTAAATAATATTACACTTAACAATCCTAACATTACAGAACATCAAGTTATTGAAGCTGCTAAATCTATTGGTGTGCACGAATTTATTAGTAGCTTGCCTAGTGGTTATCAATATAATGTTAAAGAACGTGGTGTTATGTTGTCTTCTGGCCAGCGTCAACTCATTTCATTTTTAAGGGCTTATGTTACCAATCCCAGTATTTTGGTGCTAGATGAAGCAACGTCTTCTGTAGATTCTTATTCAGAACAGTTAATTCAAAATGCTACAGATAAAATTACAAAGGGAAGAACCTCAATAGTTATTGCACACCGATTGGCTACTGTAAAGAAAGCTGATAAAATTTTAGTGATGGACAATGGCGAAATTGTAGAACAGGGTACACATAAAGAGCTGCTAAAAAAGAAAAACGGTTACTACAAGAATCTATACGAGGTTCAGTTTCTAAAAGAAAAAGAATTAGTTTAACCACCTTTTGCCGCTTTTTGTGCCTCAATTATAGGTTCTAAATCGCCATTTAAGTGCATAATTATAGCCCAAATTATTCCAGCAATAATAGATATGCCTCCAAACACAAAAAGGAGTATTACTAAAAATAAAAATGTTTTTAGAATAAGTTCGCCAGCAGATAGCTTAAATAATCTGTTTAATAAAAAACAATGGTATAGCAGAACCACCAAGTAAAGCCACATACCAAATTTAAGGTAGTAGCTAGGTGCAATTACAAGTACGATAAGTCCTAGAGTTACTGAAGTGATAGAGTATAGCGACATGCTGTACATGTAACTCACTAAATGTTCTGTAAAATTATAGCGTTTGTTCAAGAATAATATCCACGAGATAAGTGCGAATAAGGGAATCATAGACGCATATATAAGTGAGGAATATTCTAGAGAAAAATCGGCCGAAGATGCCATTATATCTTCTGATACTTTATTAGAATACATTGTAGAAGTGTCAAAAAGTTGAGATGCATCTAAAGCATTTTTATAAAATTTCTTTATAATGAAAATACTAAACCCTGTTAAGGTTAATGAGATTCCAAAAAAGCTTATGGGGTTTATATATCGCTTTCTAACACCTTTTACATAACTATCGATAACCTCTTCTGGTGCTTTACAAAGGCAAACAATAGTTTTTAGTAATTTATTATCATAATTAAAAAAAGTTTCACCTAGGTGTTGAATCAAATTTTTAAGCGTGAGTCTTTTTTCTATGCTTTTAGCTCCGCATTTATGGCAAAATGCACTATCTGAGACCAGTTTCGTGTTGCAGTTTTTACAGTTCATCAATTTAAATATTTATAAAAAATTGCTCCTATAGAAAGGAATATTATTATAACTATAAATATTATTGCATATATAAAAGCAATTAATAAAAACCGTGCAATGCTTTCTAAAAGACTTGTTTTAAAAACACGGTGTAAAACAAATAACAGATATATAAATGTTAGAACACTTACAAATAAAGAAACTGTTAAATAATCACCACCACAAACTAAAAATAGAATGCTAAGTACGCTACTAATAATAATTATTTGTGCCGAATAATAGAGGTTAATTACAATATGTTCTGTAAAATTGTAGCGTCGGTCTCCAACTATATAGTAAGCCACCCAAGTAGAAAATGCCGAAATTGGTACGCTTAGTACATAAATTAAACTTTGGTAGTTGTTAACAAAACTATAATCCATATACTCTGGCGAGAAAGGATTATCTTCTTGATTGCCCATGTTTTTAAAGGTATCTCCATAAAAATTATCTAACTCTAGAGCTTCTTTAAAAAACGTGTTCATTAAAAACACTTGAATACCAACTAATGTTAAAGAAATAGCGAAATACTGAATAACATCAACATATTTTTTTCTTGTACCATTTATATAGCTTACAATAACCTTTTCTGGCGCCTTAAAAAGCGTGATTAAAGTTTTTAATAATTTATTGTCGAGGTTAAAAAAATAGGTGTTAATTTCAGAACAAATATTTTTAAACGTTAGCCTGTTTCTAATAACTTTAGCACCACATTCAAAACAAAAGTTTTGATTAGTTTTTAGTGAAGTGCTACAGTTTTTACAAACCATTAGGAGAGGTCTTTTTTAATTATTTTGGCAAGTTCGGTTGTATCTTCGAACACTACAAATTCACCGTCTTTAAAATACGAAATGTGTCCGGTTTCCTCACTTACAGCCAAAGCTAAAGCATCGGTTTTTTCGGTTACGCCAATGGCGGCACGATGACGTAAGCCAAAACGTTGAGGTATGTTTTTATCGTTGTTAACAGGAAGAATAACACGTGTAGCTTTCACAATATTATTACTAACAATAATGGCACCGTCGTGCAGTGGGCTGTTCTTAAAAAATATACTTTCTATAATGGGTTGAGTTACTTTAATATTCATTTCATCGCCAGATTCGGAGAGGAAATCGAGGTTGTTATTGCGTTCAAACACTATTAAGGCGCCTGTTTTAGACATGCTCATTTTATTGCAAGCCGAAATAATAGCATCAACATTAGTAGCAATTGTGCCTTCGGTTTTTAAAAATTTGAACTGTTTTAAAAATTTACGACGCCTGCTAAAATTGGTAGAGCCTACCATAAGTAAAAACTTGCGTATTTCTGGTTGAAACACCACAATTAATGCTATAATACCCACTTTCATAAACCCGCCAAAAATGCCGTTTAGCAATTCCATGTTTAAGAATTCGGTTAATTTCCAAGCACCGTAGATGATAATGATACCGAGAAAAATATTTATGGCTACAGTACCTTTAACAAGTTTATACAAATAGTAGAGTAGAAGCGCTACTAAAAATACATCAAGGTAATCTATAAAACGAAGGTTTAAAATGTCATCAAAGATGTTCAAGGGTAAAGGGTTTTGGTAAATTTAATAAATTACATGGAATCTATAATGAATTCGTGATTTGATATTTTAATTCCATCCACCTCTAATTTTCTTATGATATTCTGAAATGTAATATAATCTTGAAATTTAAGATTGGATAGGAAAGAGGAGTATAAAACAATGTTAGTTTTATCTTTTATTTTTGTTAAATCGTTTAAAAGATCGTTTTTGTTTGAGCTTATTTCATCGGTAAAATTAGGATTGGCAAATTCAGGAAAATGTATTCTTATGGAATCTAAATTTATAACTTGAATCAATGTTTCGTGGTTTGGTGTTGAAAGCTCTATATCTTTTCGCTCATACAAATCTTGAAAACTGTAATGATAGTTGATTTCTGTAAACTCCAAAAACCCTAAATTGTTTTTACTCAAGTCATAACAAGTAAAATAGTTTTTTGCCTTTTCATTTTTATGACTTGAAGATTTCTTTTTGGATTGTAAAAATTTAATGTGTGGAATGGCTTGTTTTAAAGTGAGGCGTTTATCTACATTAACTAGCCAATTTGTAGTGCTTATTAAATTTTTTCGGTTAAGGTCTGTACTGTCAGTTTTAGTTTCATCATAAAATAAGTATGCTGCAGATACGTCTGTTATTTCATTAATTTTAGCATTATCAATTTGTGGTAGTTGTAGTTCTCTTTCGTTTACACAGGAAATAAAAAGAACTGCTACTACTATTAGAAATGTATTTTTCATTATTTAAAAAAATCTTTATTTGTTTTATATCATCCTTTACCCTCTTCACATTAGAGGGGAAACTGTTGCTATGAAATTGTTATGCTTTATTTAGTGCTTCAACCAATTTTACGGTCTCCATAGCTTCCTTTACATCATGCACACGTAAAATTGAAGCGCCTTTTTGTAATGCAATAGTATTTAAAACGGTAGTGCCATTTAGGGCTTCCTTTGCTGTAGTTTCTAAGGTTTTATAAATCATAGATTTTCTAGAAACACCAACCAATAGAGGTTTTTCAATCATTTTAAATACTTCAAGTTTACGCAATAATTCAAAATTTTGTTCTAATGTTTTAGCAAATCCAAATCCAGGATCAATAATTACATCAATAATTCCTAAATCTCTTGCAGCTGTAATACGTTCAGAAAAATAGAATATAATATCCTTAACTAAATCTTCATAATTTGTTAGGCTTTGCATATTTTGTGGCGTTCCTCTCATGTGCATCATTATATACGGTACTTGTATTTCTGCGACGGTTGTTAGCATATTATCGTCTAGCTTTCCTGCCGAAATATCATTTATAATTGCTGCTCCGGCTGCAATACAGGCTTTGGCTATGCTACTTCTAAATGTGTCTATAGAAAGTAAGGTTTCTGGAAAGTTATTTAAAATTAATTTAACTATCGGGAGTATTCGCTGTAACTCTTCCTCTTCGCTAACATGGTCGGCATTTGGCCTCGAACTGTAAGCGCCAACATCAATAAAGGTGGCGCCGTTGTTAAGCATGTATTCTACCTGTTTTAAAATAGAAGCTTCGTCCTTATACATTCCGCCATCGTAAAACGAATCTGGCGTAATATTTAAAACACCCATTACTCTTGGGGTAGATAAATCGATAATTTTGCCTTTGCAGTTTATAGTCATAAAACAGATTAAGATTTTAAATTCAAGATTCAAAGTTATCAACATTACGTTAAACTTATGCACGCTTTGTAAAACATTGAATGTTGAACTTTGAACTTTGAAGTATTTATGCGAAATTTACGCAAAATACATATTGAACTCATCTTAATTTTTTGTTTTTAACCGAAAATGAGTTAAAATTTATTTAGATGAGACACTTTTTTGAAAACGCATAGCAATGTAGCTAAGGCTAAAAAAAGTAATGGTATATAAATTAATTTTAAACATTCTTTAGAAAATAGAAAAAATCAAAAAATGAGTTCACTACAAATGCAAGATACCTCCAAACAATATGATGCGGTAATAGATAACTGTAAAAGTTTATTTCTGAAGAAAATGAGCGATTATGGTAGTGCGTGGCGAATTTTAAGATTACCATCGTTAACAGATCAAATTTTTATTAAAGCACAACGCATTAGGGGCTTGCAGCAAAATGATGTACAGAAGGTTGATGAAGGACAAGAAAGTGAGTTTATTGGCATTATTAACTACTGTATCATGGCATTAATTCAGCTGGAAAAAGGTGTGGTGGAACAACCAGATATGACCACAGAAGAAGCCACCACATTGTATGAAAAGCATGTTGCCATCACTAAAAAATTAATGGAAGACAAAAACCATGATTACGGCGAAGCATGGCGTGATATGAGAGTGAGTAGTTTAACAGATTTAATATTGCAGAAGTTATTGAGGGTTAAGCAAATAGAAGATAACAAGGGTGTTACATTGGTAAGTGAAGGCATTGATGCTAATTATCAGGATATGATAAACTATGCGGTTTTTGCTTTAATCTTACTTAGTGAAAATTAAAGTAAAAACAAATATCAAAACCTAAATACCAATGGCTTCTGAAATACAGAATGTATATAATCTAGAAACTAGAACTTTTGAATTCGCCAGAGATTGTAGGTTTTAGTCAAAGAATTAAAGCGAACAATTTCAAATATTGAAGTTGAGATGGTAAGCAATTAGTGAAATCATCGGGTTCAGTTGGAGCCAATTACATTGAAGGCTACGAAGTTAAGTGATAAAGATTTCAAGAAAAGAAGCAAAAGAAAGTGCGTATTGGTAAAAATTACTCAAAGAAATGAATAAAAATGAGGAAGATAAAATTGAAACCTTAACAAAAGAAGCAAACGAAATACGAAGAATTCTTTCTTAAATCATTGATAAATTGAAGTAATTTTTAATGTGTTTGAGCAAGTTTTAGGAATTTAGTTTTTTCTCTTTTGGAATTTAAATAAGTTATGAAAGCATTAGTAGCAATAAGTAGAATAGTAGTTGGCGTATTATTTATCTTCTCAGGATTTATAAAGTTGAACGATCCCTTAGGGTTTTCGTATAAACTACAGGAGTATTTTAGTCCAGATGTTTTAAACATTCCGTTTTTAGAACCTTATGCACTACTAATATCGGTATTCGTCGTTGTTTTCGAAGTCGTTTTAGGCGTGTTTTTACTTATTGGTTATAAACCCAAATTTACTGTTTGGAGCTTATTGTTAATGATAGTGTTTTTTACCTTTTTAACATTTTACGCAGCCTATTTTGAAAAGGTAAAAGACTGTGGCTGTTTTGGGGATTTTATAAAGTTAAAGCCTTGGGAAACGTTCTGGAAGGATGTAGTATTATTGGTATTTATTTTAGTTTTGTTCTTTGGTGTAAAACATATAAAACCGGTATTTTCTAAATTACCAACAACCATACTAGCTTTACTAGGCTTTATATTAAGTTTATGGTTTGGTTACCATGTATTAATGCACTTACCTGCTATAGATTTTAGAGCTTACGCTATAGGGAAGAATATTAAGGCAGGTATGAGTATTCCCGAAGACGCACCAAAACCAATACAAGAATACAGTTGGAAATTTAATATAAATGGTGAAGAAAAAATCATTACAACAAATGGCTCTTATCCATCGGTAGAAGGAGAGTTTATTGGTGTAGAAACTAAAGTAATACAAGAAGGGTACACACCACCAGTAGTTGATTTTTCTATAGAAAGCGAAGATGATAACCTAACCGATTATTTCTTAGAACAAGACAACTTAATACTGGTAGTGTCTTACAGTCTAGAAAAAATTGAGCGAGATGGAGCCTTAAAATTAAAAGCGCTACAAGACCAAGCAAGACAAAATAACTATAAAATTATTGGGTTGACAGCATCAGGAGAAGAAGCAAAAAACCGTATAAACGAAGCTTATAATATAGATTTTGAATGGTATTTGTGTGATGAAAAAGCGTTAAAAACTGTAGTGCGCTCCAATCCAGGAATTTTAGAATTAGATAGTGGTACCGTAAAACAAAAAGTACATTGGAATGATTTGGAGGATTTGGAACTGCCTAAAGTTGAACCTAAAATTAGCTCTCCAAAAAAGTTTCAACAAGAAAATATTGCTTACTTTATTAATGGAGAAGCCTCAACAAAGGAAGCGGTAGAAGCTTTAGATTCAAATAGTATTGAAAGTGTAAATGTTAATAAAAACGAAATTACTTTAAAAGAATATAACGTTGAAAATAACACATCTTATACAAGCATTATTCAAGTAAAACTAAAAGAAAACTAAAAGCGTTTTTTAGCTATTTTTAAAACCAACAACCAATAACCATTAACCAATAACAAACAACTGATAAATTACCTACTAAATAAAATCTTTTATGCCATACTCACATTATTTGGAGTGGTAACTGTTATTTTCTTCCTATTTAACGTACTTCCTGGAGATCCTGCGCAAATGATGATGGGACAAAACGAAGACAGCGAACAACTCGCCAAAGTAAAGGCAAAATATGGCTTCGATAAACCTGTTTTAACACAATACGCATATTATATTAACGATTTGTCGCCATTATCCTTTCATTCTAAAAACCAAGAAGACTACACGTTTTTGGCAGAAAACAAGTATCATGGCGTTCAGCTCTTTTCAGTTGCAAATACCACAATTGTTTTAAAGTTTCCTTATTTAAGGGAGTCGTTTACAAAACAAGGTAAAAAAGTAACTGAAGTTTTAGGCGAAACCCTACCAAATACTTTTGTGTTAGCTGTTTCTGCAATTGTTATTGCTATGATTTTGGGGGTGTTACTGGGAATTGTTTCAGCTTTATATAAAGACCAATGGCTAGATAAAACCATTCAAATTTTTAGTACCTTAGGTATGAGCGTGCCATCGTTTTTTAGCGCCATCTTATTCGCTTGGTTTTTCGGTTACATATTGCACGAGTACACTAATTTAGAAATGACAGGTAGCCTGTTCGAGCTAGACGATTTTGGCGAAGCTATGCACATTAAATGGAAAAACCTTTTGCTGCCAGCCATTGTTTTAGGTATTCGTCCGTTAGCCGTAGTTATTCAGCTTATGCGAAATTCATTATTAGAAGTATTTAACCAAGATTACATAAGAACGGCAAGGGCAAAAGGCCTAAGCGAATTTAAAATTATAAAAAGGCATGCTGTAAAAAATGCATTAAACCCTGTGGTAACTGCAATATCGGGGTGGTTTGCTTCCATGTTGGCAGGCGCAGTTTTTGTAGAGTATATTTTTGGCTGGAACGGGTTGGGTAAAGAAATAGTAAATTCTCTTAATACGCTAGATTTACCAGTAATTATGGGTGCCGTTTTAGTAATTGCAACCTTATTTGTAATTATTAATATTATTGTCGACTTAATTTATGTTTGGTTAGATCCAAAAGTTAAATTACAGTAATAAATATCTGCGAAGGTAGGAATCTAAAAAAAGTAATATGAAAAAGGTGATGTATTTATTAGTCATTCTCATAAGCTCTTTAAGTTGCAATATTGAAAAACCAACACAATTTTCGGAAGCAGCACTTAATGATACGCTATTAAATTTAGAAGGTAATGAAGTCTCATTACAGTACATTTTAGAAAAACACAAAGGCAAAACCATCGTTATCGATATTTGGGCCTCTTGGTGTGGCGATTGTATAAAGGGTATGCCTAAGGTTAGGGCACTTCAAAAGCAATATCCAGAAACAGTATTTTTGTTTTTTTCGTTAGACAGGGGAGCAGATGCATGGAAACGTGGTATAGAAAAATATGAGGTGGTAGGTGAACATTACTTCCTGCCTAAGGGCAAAAAATCGGCCTTTGGAGACTTTGTAGATATAAGCTGGATTCCACGATATATGCTTATAAATAAAGCTGGCGAAATCGTTGTATTTAATGTTATTAAAGCTGATGATGATAAGTTAACAAAAGCTCTAAAAAATTAAGTATTTTTGTTAAAATAAATCAATACTAAAAATACCTTCTTTTAAAGAAGTTTAAACCAATTTTATGAGAAAACATATCGTAGCCGGAAACTGGAAAATGAATAACGATTTGGCGCAAACCGAAACGTTAATTTCAGAATTAAAACATCAAATAAAAACATCAAACGCTGAAGTAATGATAGCGCCAACAGCCACCAACTTATGGCAAGCCTATCAAACACTTAAAGACAACACGGTTATAGAAGTTATTGCCCAAAATATGCATTTTGCCGAAAATGGTGCCTATACAGGAGAGATTAGCGCAAGCATGCTAAAGAGCATAGGTGTTAACACCGTAATTTTAGGCCATAGCGAACGTAGGGAATACTTTAACGAAACCGATGACATTCTTGCTAAAAAAGTAGACGCTGCATTAGCTAACAATATGCGCGTTATTTTCTGTTTTGGAGAGCTTTTAGAAGACAGAAAAGCAGGCAACGAAGAAACCGTAGTTGGTAATCAAATAAAAAATGCACTATTTCATTTAAAAGCATGGGATTTTAAAAATATTGTTTTGGCATACGAGCCAGTTTGGGCTATAGGTACAGGCGAAACGGCATCACCAGAGCAAGCGCAAGATATGCATGCATTTATTAGAAAAACAATCGCAGATCAATACGGTTACGAAATTGCCAACGATGTATCCATACTTTATGGCGGTAGCGTAAAACCAGGCAACGCAAAAGAGATTTTCTCTAAACCAGATGTAGATGGTGGCTTAATTGGTGGCGCTTCTTTAAACGCCGAAGATTTCTTCGCTATCGTAAACGCATTTTAATTATAAAATATAAGCATTTCGAAACACTTCAATTTTTCTATTGAAAATAATTTCGAGAAGTTGGGCGTTCCCCTGCGGGTCGCGCTTTTCACTACAAGTCCTCGCTTCCCCGGTTTTTACCGGGGAAGCTGTGGGCTTTTCATTACAATCGCTAACGCGGGTGCATCCGCCAAATTATAGTCAACACCATGTCTAATACCATCTACATAGGCTATTACTTTAAAGTACAACCACTACAACCAGCTACAGAAATTCTAATAGCAGAACTAGGTTACGCAGGTTTTGAAAGTTTTGTAGAAACCGACGATGGTGTAACGGCCTACATACAAAAAACAGAATGGCACAACACAATACTAAGCGACATTCAAATTCTAAACTCCAACGAATTCGATATATCGTACACTTTTGAAGATATAGCCCAAACCAATTGGAATGCAGAATGGGAAAAGAATTTTACCCCTATTGTGGTAGATAATAGCTGTGCAGTTCGTGCACCATTTCACGAGCCATTACATACCAAATACGATATTGTAATTGAACCAAAAATGAGTTTTGGTACCGGTCATCATGAAACTACACACATGATGATTCAACACATTTTAAAAAACGATTTTAAAGACAAATCGGTTTTAGATATGGGCTGCGGTACAGGCGTTTTAGCAATTCTTGCAGAACAAAAAGGAGCAAAACCTATAGATGCGGTAGATTATGATAATTGGTGTTATTTAAATAGTTTAGAAAATGTAGAACGAAATAACTGTAAACACATCACCGTTATAGAAGGAGATGCAAAAGCTTTAGGAAAAAACACATACGATATTATTATTGCCAACATAAACCGTAACATTTTAATGCAAGATATGGCAACCTACGTATCATGTTTAAATAAAAATGGAATGTTATTTTTAAGTGGGTTCTACGATGATGATATCCCCCTAATAAAAGCCGAATGTGAAAAATATCTGTTAAAATTTCAAGAAAAACTGGAAAGGAACAATTGGGTTTCGCTAAAATTTTTAAATTAGTATAAAAATTGTACTCCAAAAAAGTTTTAATATGAGTTCAAAAGAAAAATTATCAGAAGAGTTACTACTAGAAGAAGAGGTGCTAAAACAAAACGAAATTGTTTTATATAACGATGATGTAAATACGTTCGATCATGTTATAGATACCCTAATTCATGCATGCGACCATACCTCAGAACAAGCAGAACAATGTTCCTTAATTGTACATTACAAAGGAAAATGTACTGTTAAAACTGGTGAGTATGACGATTTAAAACCTCGCTGCTCTAAACTGTTAGAAGCTGGCTTAAGTGCAGAAATAGTGTAAAACACAATCTTATTTAGATTATTAAAGACCTGTTTGGATAAAAAACCAAACAGGTCTTTTTTTTTTGCGATATATTTTAAAGCTTAAAAGACGAAAGCTTTAAAAAACGACTTCTTCTTAATAAAACTCCCCTAGGTTATTAAAAACAAGCTGTAAAAACCCCTATATATGTTATAATTTTAAATTAAAAAGCTTATTTGGTATTTTGGTTTAGTACCTCTATTAAGGTAGTCACATAAATATCGAAACTATTTTAATTTTTTTACTTATAAATTACTATTCAAATTCATCGATTTTTAAAAAAACACTTGTGGCGCATATTGGTAAATATATATATTCAATAAACATTGATAATATTAACCTTTAAAACCAAAACAAATGATGACTCTTGCCAAATTTTTAGTTGATGTAATTTTATTTATTATATCAAGTATCTAAACCAAAAAAAAGTAAAACTTAGTCTAGAATAAGTTTTACTATTTTTGTTGTAATTACAAAAAATGTGAAAAAGCAAGTTTTTAAATTTTTAGCAAAGGTTAATAAGGCCATTTTACCAAGTTATTCTAAACAAAAATTAGATTTAGCCAAAGCCAGTAAACTACAATTAGCTATAATTGGTTGGCGGTGGTATGTTACAAAAAACGCATTAGATTAGTTATATATAATACACAGTATTGAATATTGCTTGTAGTAAAGCATGAATATTTTGCTTTTCAATAAGCTACTTATCATAATTTTAAGACACCTCACGCACTTATAACGGCAGGCCACGGTAGGCTTGTATTTGTAGATTTACGTACGCTATAAAAATTCAATATGCTCACTAAGTTTTATTTAGAAAAAACAAAAAATCCAACTAACTTTATTTAAGTCAATTGGATTTTTATTTTGTGACCACGCCAGGATTCAAACCTGGAACCTCTTGAGCCGTAATCAAGTGCGCTATTCAGTTGCGCCACGTGGCCTTTTTTAGTGGGTGCAAATATACATTATTTATTAAAACTCTACCAAACTTTTATTTCAATTTAAAATAAAATTATAGTCCTCACAATTTTTTAGAGAACCATTAAGTACTGCGTAACTATTGTTACAGTACTATAGGCCATATATGTTATTTTTAGGTTTTACTATACAAACATACTATTAATGAAAAGTTTTATTTTAACAACGTTGGTTTTTGTTTTAATGTTTAGTTGCAATAACTCTAAAAACAAAACATATTCTGCTTTCGATAAGCAAAAAGAAGGAAGCGAGCATCCTGGAAAAAAATTAATGGAAACCAACTGTTATGTTTGCCATAGCCCAACAGCGAGCGAAGAAGATAGAATTGGGCCACCAATGATTGCAATTAAAAAGCACTATATAACAGATAATACATCAAAAAGAGACTTTGTAGCAGCAATACAAACTTGGATTAAAAACCCTAATGAAGAAGATGCTAAAATGTATGGTGCCGTAAAACGTTTTGGTGTTATGCCCAAAACGCCTTACCCCGAGGAAACTATCGCGCAAATTGCAGATTATATGTTTGAAAATGATATAGCGCAACCCGAATGGTTTGAAGATCATTACAATAAAGAAAGAGGCATGCACAAAGGAAAAGGTATGGGAAATGGTATGGGTAAAAGGCAAGTACAAACAAATTTTCAAGATTTACCTTATGCAGAGCGAGGATTAAAATATGCATTAACAACAAAAGCGGTATTGGGTAAAAATTTAATGGGTACTATTCAAAAAAAAGGAACCTTAGAGGCTTTAGCATTTTGTAATGCACAAGCATACCCTTTAACCGATAGTATGGCTGTTGTTCACAATGCTAAAATTAAGCGCGTGTCAGATAAACCAAGAAATATTAATAATCAGGCAAATACCGAAGAGTTACAGCATATTAAAACATTTAAACAGGTTATTGCTAATAAAGAAGAGCCTAAGCCTATAGTAAAAGAGACAAACAATAAAGTAAAGGTATATTATCCTATAACTACTAACGCTATGTGCTTGCAATGTCACGGAACGCCAAATAAAACTATTAATAAAGCTACATTAGAAAAGCTAACGTCTTTGTATCCAAAAGATAAGGCAATAGGTTACAATATTAATGAAGTAAGAGGTATTTGGAGTATTACTTTTGATAAATAAAAATGTCAGGTATGGGCAAATTTCAAAATTAATTACTCAAGTATTAATGGTAATGTTATAGGGCTTATATAACACCTATTAACTAGATTAAAACACAGATATTAAGGCTTTTATTTAGTAAAAAATTACCAAAGTATAAGTTGTACTGACAAATGTCATATTTAATACAACTTACGATTAATATTTTTGATATTATATAGAACCGAAAAAACAAGTATTTATGATAACTCAAAATATTGCATTATTTAATTGGAGTAATGGCGTGATAATGATATCTGTTTTTGGGCTGGTTTGCTTATTTCTTATTGGTTATTTAATAAAATTTATGGCTGGTGGTAGTAAGAAAAAAGACGAGTCTAAATAACGATATATTATAGTTTTTTTTTTGATTAAAAAAAGGAGCACATTAAAAAGGTGCTCCTTTGGTATTTAAATAACTAGGAGTTAAAACTTATATTGCAAGAAGGCAGAGAGGTTTCGTCCTGGTTCTGTAATGGGGGTTCTTCCAAAATCTGCTTGGTTTGTAAAAGAAAAGTTTAAGTGGTTGTTGTAAGCTTCATCAAAAGCATTAATTAACGCCACTCCTAAAGTGATGCTTTTAATAGGCTTTATACCCAAACGTACATCTAAAGTTTGATAGCCATCAGTTGTAGTTTCTCCAAAACTTCTAGAAATATTATCTTGTTTTGAAACTAAGTTATACTGAATATTTCCCCAGAATTTATCCTTTTCAATACCTAAAAATAATCGTGTTGTAAGCGGAGGTGTTAAGGGAAGAGATTCGGCTAAATCTTTGTTTTTCGCATATACGTAAGCACATTCGGTTTTAAAATAAAAATAATCTAAAAAGTCAACTTGCGCCATAGCTTCAAAACCAGTTTTATAGGCTTCATCAAGATTTCTAAAAACCTTTGGGTGTCTTGGTTCTGCCATAGGGTTAAACTTTCTGTTTAAAGTTTCATCAACTATACCAACTATATAGTTTTCAAAAAACGAATAGTAAAATGAGGCTTCATATTTAAAACTGTTAAATCCGTTTATAAGTGGTTCTCTTCCTTTAAGGCCAATTTCAAACTGATTGTTAACTTCGGCTTTTAAGTTGGGGTTGCCAATATATTCAAAAGGATCTTGACCAACGTTAAAATGATTGATAAAACGCTCTATCATATTGGCGGAACGTACGCCGCGGCCATAAGCAGCTTCTAAAGTAAATTTATCTGAAACTATTTTTTTAATAGACAGAGTACCACTAACATTATGTTCTGTACGCTTTTTTAAATCGTACAAGGCGGCAAAGTCATCTTCAGGATCTTGTATGTCTGAAACAACATTGTCGTAACGTATTCCTGCAGTAAAAATAGTTTTAGGATTTAGATTGTATTTTGCTTCAGTAAATACGCCTATATCGTTAATATAAGAGTCTTGCCAAACCTTGTCGTTAAAAGTCATAGGCATTGGTAAAGGGTTGCCGTTCATTACTTTTACCAACCGTGTTCTGCCTCCGTCTCTAGCAATATGCATTGCATCTACACCAGTAAATAGGTTTAATTTTTCTAGTGATCTCCAGTTTAATTCCAGTTTGCCTCCAAGCGTTGTTGCATCAACTGCTGATGCTGCTTCCATCATTCTAAAAGAGGGCCTATTGTTGTTGGTCATTAAATGGTCTACATAGCTATAATATGCTTTTGCGGTTAAAGACTTTAAGGTTTTGCCAATATTGTCTAATGTATAATCTAAAGCCAATATACTGCTATTGTCATATTCTGTATCCATAGGTAAAGCGGCATGAAGTACATCGCGACCAAAAGATTGTCGCCAATGCGCTTGTAGGCGTTGGTCGCTAGAAAAATTATAGCCTATTTTAATACCGTAGTCTGTACTTCTAAATGATGAAGGTATTTCTATACCATCGCCATCTTTATAATTTCCAAAATCCCTATAACCTGCATTTGCTACAATATCATATTTTTCTTCAATATATTGTATTTGCGCCAAGTTTACTAAAGCGTTGCCGTTACTTTCGTAGCCAGCGGAAACTTTTCCATGCAAACCATAATCTTCATAATCGGGTTTTTGGGTAACTAAATTAACAATACCTCCAAAAGTGGCACCATACCTTACGGTGTAAGGACCTTTAATAATTTCTATTTTCGAGATTTCTTCAGGAATAATATGCGTGGTAATGGGGTCCATTCTGTTAGGGCATGCATGCATTGCTTTAGTGCCACCATCGTACTGAATATTTAATTGTTCGTATTGTGCTGCTCTAAACGAAGGGTCTATAGCATAATTTCCTCTTTTTATAACCGAGAATCCATTAATGTTATTAAATAAATCGGCAACATTTTTAGGTTGCACAATTTTTTCGTCGTATTTATTTGCAACAACAGTAAGTACTGGGTCTGTTTTTGTGTTTCCTTTTACAATAACTTCATTAAGCGCTATTGTTTTTTGTGTTGTGGTATCTTTTTGGGTTTCTTTACTTTTTTGGCCGTAAGATACAGCGGTAATTAGCGTGCATAGAAGCACACTATAAAATGTTTTCATTTACAGTAATTTAATTTTTTAACTTATGAAATTTGGGTAGTATATACTACTTCTAAGATAAAGTGTACTGTATTCTTGGGGGATGAAAAAAACTGTAAGTGTTTATAAATGAATATAAATTTTTGTAGCTTATGGAAGCTGGTTTTTTATTGTAAATTATTTTAGGAAATACAAACTCTGAATTATGGCTAGGGTAAAGCGTAATTTCCTTAAAATCGATAATGCTTTCGGGAGTGTTTTGTTTATTGTCTTGCGATTTAGCCACCTTTTTTAAATGACATTTCCCGTTACATTGTAATTCGGGCTGGTCTTTGTTTTCACATAGTTTTTCTATAAAACCTATAGGGTCTAATTCATAGTAACCATAAGTTAAAGATACTTTAATGCTATTAATTAGTATTAAAGCACTTAAAAAAACAAAAACTATTGGTGCGCCTACTTTCATTATGCTGCAAATATATAATAGGTTGTTGCTTTTTATATAACTTTTTATCGCTTTTTTTAAGCTAATCGAATTCTATAACTTGTGTTGCTTGCCTACCTATATTTTTATTTTGAATTTCTTAATATAAAATGATTTTTTGAGCAACTTTGGTTACATAGTTAAATACTATACAATATTATATTTGCTATAAATAATACAAATAGTATAAATTATGAATACAATAGAAACAGTACAAGAACAAGAATTTTATTCAATGCCAAGAATTGGCGACCAAGCGCCAGATTTTGAAGCGGTAACTACCAAGGGGAAAATTAAGTTATCAGACTTTGCAAAAGATAAATGGATTGTTATGTTTTCGCATCCAGCAGATTTTACGCCAGTTTGTACCACAGAAATGAGTGGATTTGCCACTAGAAAAAATGAATTTGATGCACTAAACACAGAGTTGCTAGGCTTAAGTATAGACAGCATTCATGCACATTTAGGTTGGGTACAAAATGTGAGGGAAAATACAGGGGTATATTTTGATTTTCCTATTATAGCAGATTTAGATATGAAAGTATCTAAGCGCTATGGCATGTTACAGCCAAATGAAAGTGAAACTGCGGCTGTACGAGCAGTGTTTTTTATAGATCCTAAGAAAAAAATTAGACTAATAATGTACTATCCTTTAAATGTGGGTAGAAACATGAACGAAATTTTAAGAGCTCTAGAAGCTTTACAAACCTCTGATAAACACAAGGTAGCAATGCCTCTAGATTGGAAAAAAGGGGATAAAGTAATAGTAGGCCCACCAAAAACTTTAGATGAGTTAAATGAAAGAATTGCAGACGATTCACTTGAAAAAGTAGACTGGTATTTAGCTAAGAAAAACTTATAAAATACTCTTAAAAAATCGGTCTTCTCTTAAAGTTTAGACCGATTTTTTTTATCTTATTTTCAACAAAATCAAAACTAAAAAAAATGAATATTACTCAATTTGAAGATAAACCATTAGCGCATTACTCTTATACAATAATTAGTGATAATAAAATGGCAATTGTCGATCCTTCCAGAGATCCAAAACCTTACTATAAACTAGCAGAAAAAGAAAATGCAAAAATAGTTGCAGTTTTTGAAACTCACCCACATGCAGATTTTGTGAGCAGTCATTTGCAAATCCATAAAGAAACAGGTGCAACAATTTTTGTAAGCAAATTAGTTGGTGCTAATTATCCACATAAAACCTTTGATGATGGTGATGTTTTTAAATTAGGAAGCATTCAGTTTTCAGCAATAAATACACCAGGTCACTCACCAGATAGTATTACAATTATTGCAAAAAATAACGCAGATTACGCCATGTTTTCTGGAGACACGTTGTTTATTGGTGATGTTGGTCGTCCAGATTTACGCGAAAAAGCTGGAAACATGAAAGCCAAACGCGAAGAATTAGCCAAAAGTATGTACCAAACCATGCAAACAAAATTTAACGATTTACCAGACAATACAATAGTTTATCCAGCACATGGGGCAGGTTCGCTTTGTGGTAAAAACTTGAGTAAAGATGCCTCTAGCACTTTGGGTAGAGAGCGTAAGGAGAACTGGGCTTTTAAAAACCTAACAGAAGACGATTTTGTTAATCACATTTTAAAAGATCAACCTTTTATTCCTTCATATTTTGGATACAATGTAGATATAAATAAAGTTGGAGCAAAAGCCTATGAACAGTCAATTTCAGAAGCAAAATTTCAATTTAAAGCGGGTAGTTTTGAAGATAACGCTATAATTATTGATGTTAGAAATGAAGCCGATTTCAAAAAAAATCATTTAAAAGGTAGCATCAACATTATGGCTAAAACCGAAAATGATAAGTTCGAAACTTGGCTAGGATCTATCGTAAAGCCAGAAGAAGCATTTTGTGTGGTTTTAAATTCAGTTGAAGATAAAGATGAAATATTACATCGTATTGCAAAAATTGGTTATGAAAATCAATTAAAAGGGACATTAACTTTAGATGATTCTTCTTTTGAAAGTACAGAAACATTGGATTTAGCAGATTTTAAAAACAATACAGATGAATATACTATCGTAGATATTAGAAACAAAAGTGAAGTAGAAGAAGGTAAGTTTTTTGATAATGCCATTTCAATTCCATTAAATGAATTAAGAGACTCTGAAGAAGATATTCCTACAGACAAACCCATAGTGGTTCATTGTGCTGGTGGTTATAGAAGTGCCGCAGGAAGTAGTATTGTTGCCACTTTAAAAACAAAAACTAAGGTTTACGATTTAGGTGAAACCGTAAAGGAGTTTAAAGGCTAAACTTAGAGTTCCTATTATGTTTATGGTGTTTCAAATCTAGTTTTTTAACACCGTTAATTTTATTTTTATGTAATAAACATTGCATAAACAAATTATACAGAATTGTATTTTTGTGTAAAATTTATAGTTATGGATGTAGAGATTTTAGCCAGAATTCAATTTGCCTTTACCATTGCCTTTCATTACATCTATCCGCCACTTAGTATAGGTTTGGGGCTAATTATGGTTATTATGGAAGGTTTGTATTTAAAAACCGGAAAGAAAGCATATGAAGTTTTAACACGTTTTTGGCTTAAGATATTTGCTGTAACTTTTGGTATTGGTGTTGCAACGGGTATTATAATGGAGTTTGAGTTTGGTACTAATTGGGCAGTTTACTCAAGGTATGTTGGCGATATTTTTGGAAGTGCTTTGGCTGCAGAAGGCTTATTTGCATTTGGTCTAGAAAGTGCTTTTTTGGGGGTTTTAATTTTTGGTTGGAATCGTGTATCTCCAAAAGTTCACTTTATCTCAACAATAGGTGTGTTTTTAGGCTCTATGTTCTCAGCAGTTTGGATTGTTGTTGCTAATAGTTGGCAACAAACACCTGCAGGTTACCATATAGTTGGGGAAGGATTTAATGCGCGTGCAGAAGTTACCGATTTTTGGGCCATGGTGTTTAATCCATCAAGTGTAGATAGAATTATTCATGTATGGCAAGGTGCGTTTTTAGCTGGTGCATTTTTGGTGCTAAGCGTTCATGCTTATTATTTGTTAAAAGGCAGGTATGTTGAAATTTCAAAAAAAGCTTTTAAAATTGCTTTAGGTGTTGCAACAATAGTTTCATTTTCTCAATTAATATCTGGTCATAGTTCTGCCGATGGTGTTGCTGTTAACCAGCCTGCTAAATTAGCAGCAATGGAAGGGCATTACCAAGCCTCTGCTCCCGCCGATTTGTATTTGTTTGGTTGGGTAAATAACGATACTCAAGAAGTTTCAGGTGTTAGTATTCCCGGAGGATTATCTTTTTTAGTAGATCAAGATTTTGAAGCTCCAATAACTGGCTTAAATGCTTTTCCAGAAGAAGATAGGCCAGGGCAGGTTAATGCTGTTTTTCAGTTTTACCACATTATGGTGTCTATAGGGTTGTTTTTAATAGCATTAACCCTATACGCTAGCTTTTTATGGTGGAAGGGAAAACTATTCGATAAGAAATGGCTCTTAAAGATTTTTGCATTCTCTGTGCTCTTGCCTCAAATAGCTAATCAAGTAGGTTGGTTTGCAGCAGAAATGGGTAGACAACCTTGGATTGTTTATGGTCATTTAAGAACAGATGAAGGCTTCTCGCAAGAGGTGTCTTCTAATCAAATTCTATTTTCACTAATATTATTTTTGGTGGTTTACACAATATTGTTTTTGTTATTTATATACACTGTAAATAAGAAAATAAAGCATGGGCCTTACGATGAAGCTAAAAACCCGAATGAATTTTTAAAATACGTTTAATAAAATAACTATGGAAACTATCTTAGGATTAGATTACCCAACACTTTGGTATTTAGTAGTAGGCTTATTATTTTCAGGTTATGCTATTTTAGAAGGATTTGATTATGGTGCGGGCGCATGGCATTTATTTTTAAGAAAAGATTTAAGTCGTCGCATAGCTATTAATGCTATAGGTCCGCTATGGGATGCCAACCAAGTATGGTTAATTATAGGTGGTGGTGCTTTATTTGCAGGGTTTCCAGTAATGTATGCAACTATGTTATCTTCAATGTACGTGCCTTTTATGTTGTTTTTAATGTTGCTAGTGTTGCGTTCTTCAGCAATAAAATTTAGAAGCGCCGAAAAAATGTTATGGTGGCGAAAAACTTGGGATATTATTTATTTTATATCAAATACATTAATAGCTTTTTTATTAGGTGTTGTTTTAGCTAATATTTTACAGGGTTTTGAGCTGCATGAGAATTTTTCTTATAAGGGTGGAATTTTCTTTTCATTTCTTAGTCCTTATTCTGTTATGGTTGGTTTTACAACTTTGTCTGTATTCATGACACAGGGTGCTATTTTTTTATTATTGAAAACCGAGGGGCGTTTACATACCAGATTAACCTTTTTGTTAAAAAGAGGTATGGTTTTATTTCTCATTAGTTTTGCGGTAACCTCTACATATACGTTAACTTTTTTACCAGGAGTAATTAATAAATTTAAAGAAACCCCTATATTTTTTATTCTCCCAGTTTTGGCTTTTTTAGCTGTAGCAAATGTACCAAGGCTAGTCTCAAAGAAAAAGTATGCCCATGCACTTGTCTTCTCATCGTTAACAATGGCATTTTTATTAATGCTGGTAGCATTTCAATTGTATCCCGTATTAATTCCCTCTACTGTAGACCCTAAATATAGCGTAACTATTTATAATGCCGCATCGTCTCAAAAATCATTAGGCATTATGCTAACTATAGTTTTAATAGGCGCACCACTTTTGGCGGGATATTTCTTGTTCTTATATAAAACATTTCATGGCAAAGTAAAGTTGGATGATACTAGTTATTAAATAAATTTAAGCTAAAAAATAATCAAACACGTTTAAGTTTGATTATTTTTTGTAAATTTGTTAACCAAATGGTTAAACCATATAGTTAATATGAAAAAGACAAAAGACGAAAATACTGAAGAGCAAATATTAAATGCTGCTAAAAACGTGTTTCAGGCCAAAGGAATGGATGGTGCGCGTATGCAGGAAATTGCAGATAAAGCAGGGATTAACAAAGCCATGTTACACTACTATTACAGAAATAAGCAATTACTGTTTGAAGCTGTTTTTAATAATGCTTTTTCATTGTTGGCACCACAATTAAATACTGTTTTAAATGACAATTCTTCTATTGATGAAAAAATAAAAAACTTTACATCAAACTATATTTCATTTATAATTAAGCATCCTTATTTGCCAAATTTTATCATTCAGGAATTAAATAGAAATGAAGATTTTATAATGAAGTTAAAAGAGAATAAAAGTTTTCCAAACATTGAGAAGTTCAAAAAACAGGTAGATAAAGAGGTTAGGAATGGTTTAATAAAATCCATTAGTGCAGAACAATTATTTATCAATATTATGGCTTTAAATATCTTTCCATTTGTTGCAAAACCACTAATCATGGCATTCACAAATACAGATAATGAGCACTACAAACAACTTATGGAAGATCGAAAAACCGAAGTTGCTAATTTCATTATTAATTCCATAAAGGTTCTCTAAAAATGAAACAACTAATCCTTATTTTTACTATGTTAATGGCGTTACCCAGTATTGCACAACAAAACATTACGCTAGAGAAGTGTTACCAATTAGTGAAGGATAATTATCCTTTGGCAAAACAAACTCAATTATTAGATGCCCAAAATAAATTAGAAAAAGAGGTTGTTTTAACATCTAAATTGCCACAATTTAGTTTAGATGCGCAAGCTACCTATCAATCTGATGTGATTGAAATACCTATTCCTAATACAAATATAGAGCCGCTAAACAAAGACCAATATCGAGCTACTGTTTCGGTTAATCAATTGATTTATAATGGAGGCGTAATTAACGCTTCTTTAGATTTAAAATCGGCACAGCTTAAAACCAAACAAAAACAGGTGGAGGTTAGCTTGTACCAGCTAAAACAGCATATTAATCAACTCTATTTTTCTATTTTATTAGCTCAAGAATCCCAAGAGTTGTTAAGTGCCAAAAAAGTTCAACTACAAGCCAAATTAAAAGAAGTACAATCGGGTATAACATATGGTACTATTATATCATCTTCTGATAAAGTTTTGGAAGCTGAATTGTTAAAAATAAATCAACAATCCCAAGAATTACTTAGCAATAAAGAGGTACTTATTGAAACGCTTTCTAGCCTAATCCATCAGCCATTAAATATTTCTACACAATTTCAAAAACCATTGTTAGAAATCAATATACAAACCGATTTGGTACGTCCGGAACTGGATTTGTTTCAACTTAAAAAAGAGGAAATTACAACTTCAGAAAGTTTACTGTCTAAACAAAACGCACCAAAATTATTAGGTTTTGCCATAGGCGGTTATGGTAATCCTGGGTTAAATATGCTAGATAATTCATTTCAAACATTTTACACGGTAGGTGTTAAGTTAAATTGGAATATTTTTAACTGGAACTCGATTAAAAAACAACGACAATCTTTAGCCATAAATAAAGATGTTTTAGAGACCCAAGCTGAAACATTTAAGCTAAATACAAACATTGAGCTAAACCAACAACAAAAGGAAATTAACAAAATAGAGGGATTTATCATTTCCGATTTAGAAATAATAAACCTTAGAAAAGCAGTGTTGCAAACTGCAGACTCCCAACTTAAAAATGGTGTTATTACTTCTTCAGCCTACATTACCGAACTTACCAATTTATATGAAGATGAAAACACTTTACTAAAACATAAAATTCAGCTACAACTAGCAAAAGCAAACTATAATATTATAAAAGGACAATAACGATTTAAAAAATGAAAAACTTCACATACATTGTAATAATAAGCATTATGGCTTACAGCTTAATTTCTTGTGGCAATAACGGCGAAAAAGCCAATGGTTATGGAAATTTTGAAGCGACCGAAATTACCATTTCAGCCGAAAATAACGGTAAGTTAATGCAGTTTAGCCTAGATGAAGGGCAAGTGCTAAAAACAAACCAATTTATTGGCTATATCGATACTATTCCGTTGTTTTTAAAACGAGAGCAATTAAAAGTATCTAAAGCAGTTATTAGTTCAAAATCCAAAGGTGTGTTGTCACAAATTGCAGTGTTAAATTCTAAATTAAAAATGGCAAAAACCAACAAGGAAAGAGTTGTAAACTTAATTAAGGACAATGCTGCAACCCAAAAACAACTAGATGATATTACAGGCGAAATAGATGTTATAAAAAACCAAATTAGAAGTGTTGAAATACAAAATGCACCTGTTGTTAATGAGTTAAAATCTATAGATGTACAACTAAAACAAATAGACGACCAAATTCAGAAAAGTAAAATTATAAATCCAGAAAACGGAACGGTTTTAACCAAATATGCAGAACCAAACGAGATTACTGCATTTGGAAAACCATTGTACAAAATAGCCAATTTAAATACCATGCAATTGCGGGTTTATATTAGTGAAACTCAATTGGCCAACATAAAGATAGGGCAAGAGGTTACTGTTAAAATTGACGATGCTGAAACGATGAAATCTTACCAAGGCACTGTATCTTGGATAGCTTCGGAAGCAGAGTTTACACCCAAAATAATACAGACCAAAGAAGAACGTGTGGCATTGGTATATGCTGTAAAAATAGATGTAAAAAATGATGGAAGCTTAAAAATAGGCATGCCTGCAGAAATGTGGCTAACACGTAAATAATGAGCATTAATATTTCTAACATATCAAAATCATACAAAAAAGTAAAAGCCTTACAAAATATTTCCTTTAAGGTAGAAACAGGCGAGCTTTTTGGACTTATAGGACCTGATGGTGCGGGAAAAACAACGTTGTTCAGAATTTTAACCACACTTTTAATTGCCAATAAGGGTACAGCCAAAGTTGCTGGTTTTGATGTGGTTTCAGATTATAAAAACATTAGAAATAGTGTTGGCTATATGCCTGGGAAATTTTCGCTGTACCAAGATTTAACCATAGAAGAAAACCTTGAGTTTTTTGCTACAATATTTGGAACAACCGTTGAAGAAAACTACGATTTAATCAAGGACATCTACATGCAAATAGAACCTTTTAAAACTAGAAGAGCTGGTAAATTATCAGGAGGAATGAAACAAAAATTAGCGTTGTGCTGTGCCCTAATCCATAAACCTAAAGTATTGTTTTTAGACGAGCCAACAACTGGCGTAGATCCCGTTTCTAGAAAAGAATTTTGGGAAATGCTAAAACGACTGCAACAAAAAAATATTACCATTTTAGTATCTACACCTTATATGGACGAAGCCGCTTTATGCGATAGAATTGCCCTTATTCAAAACGGAAAAATACTAGAAATTGATACACCAGAAGCTATTGTAAAACATAATCCAAATCAAATTTATAATGTAAGTGCAGATAATATGTATAAGCTCATCAATAGTTTAAAAACTTATAAGCACAACCATAGCGTGTACCCTTTTGGCGAGTTTGTACATTATACAGACCGTAGAACAGATTTTAACCCTAAAGCGTTAAAAGTGTATTTAGAATCTCAAAATTTATCAAACATACACATTAATAAAACTGTAGCAACTATTGAGGATACCTTTATGGAATTGGCGAAATAAAAACCAGACCTAACAGGTTTTATAAACCTTGTAGCTGTAAACATCAAAGATGAATAAAAACAAAGTTATACAAGTAGAAGAATTAACCAAAATGTTTGGTGATTTTGCAGCTGTAAATGCTATTACATTTAACGTTGAAAAAGGCGAAATATTTGGATTTCTTGGTGCAAACGGAGCAGGAAAAACCACTGCTATGAAAATGTTGATAGGCATTTCTAAACCAACCTCTGGAAAAGCAGCGGTTGCTGGATATGATGTTTTTACTAATGCCGAAGACATTAAAAAAAGTATTGGCTATATGAGCCAGAAATTTGCCTTGTACGACGATTTAACGGTAAAAGAAAACATTACCTTTTTTGGAGGGATATATGGGCTATCTAGAAAACAGATTAAAGAAAAGTCAAAAGTTTTAATAGAAGAATTAGGTTTAGAAAACGTAGCTAACAAACTCGTTGGCGCATTACCACTAGGTTGGAAACAAAAACTATCCTTTTCGGTAGCCTTACTTCACGATCCAAAAATTGTGTTTTTAGATGAGCCAACAGGAGGTGTAGACCCTATTACTAGGCGTCAGTTTTGGGAAATGATTTATAAAGCTGCCCACAATGGTACAACGGTATTTGTTACTACGCACTATATGGATGAAGCAGAATATTGCGATCGTGTTTCCATAATGGTTAACGGTAAAATAGAAGCATTGAACACACCAAAAAAACTTAAAGAATATTTTAAAGTAGATAATATGAATGATGTGTTTTTAAAATTGGCAAGAGAATGAAAAAGAGTTTTCAGTTACAGTCACAGTTTACAATTTTAAAAAACTTTGAGCATCTCTGTGTAACAGAAAAAACTTATTAAAATAAAAAAGATTACTAATTTAAAAGATTCCTGCCTTCGCAGGAACATGAGATGAAAAGATTCATAGGTTTTATAAAAAAAGAATTTTACCATATTTTTAGGGATAGACGCTCCTTGTTTATTCTTTTCGGTATGCCTATTGCGCAAATTATGCTCTTTGGTTTTGCTATTACCAACGAGATCAATAATGTAGATATCGCAATCTTAGACCATTCAAAAGATGCTACAACAGAAGCGATTATCAATAAAATTTCAGCATCAACATATTTCAGCATCAATGAGGTTATAACAAAAGAATCTGATATCGAAACCATCTTTAAAAAAGGGAAAATTAAAGCTGTTTTAAATTTTGAGAAAGATTTTAGTAAAAATCTCATTAAAGAGCATAATGCAACACTACAGATTATTACCGATGCAACAGATCCAAATACTGCAAATACCATAAGTAATTACATAAATGCCATACTTCAGCAATATCAAAAAGAATTAAACAAAGACGTTAAATTGGCTTATCAAATTATACCACAAACGCGTATGGTCTATAATCGCGAGTTAAAGAGTGTATATATGTTTGTACCTGGTGTAATGACCATAATTTTAATGTTAGTCTCTGCTATGATGACGTCTATTTCCATTACACGCGAAAAGGAATTAGGAACTATGGAAATCCTTTTGGTTTCGCCGTTAAAACCCTTTCAGGTAATTGTTGGTAAAGTGTTTCCGTATATTTTCCTTTCCATTATCAATGCAGTGGTTATTGTAATGCTTAGCATTTTCATTTTTAAAATGCCAGTTCAGGGAAGCCTTTTTTTATTGGCTTTAGAAAGTATATTGTTTATTGTAAGTGCGTTGGCTTTGGGTATTTTAATTTCAACCATTTCGGCTACTCAACAAACCGCTATGATGATTTCCTTAATGGGCTTAATGCTTCCAGTTATTTTGCTTTCGGGTTTTATTTTTCCTATTTCTAGTATGCCTTTACCATTACAGATTATTAGCAATATTATTCCTGCTAAATGGTTTGTAATCATTATTAAAGGAATTATGCTAAAAGGTGTTGGTCTTCAATTTATATGGAAGGAAACTTTGATTTTAGTAGGTATGACGGTCTTTTTTATTGCCTTGAGTGTCAAGAAGTATAAAATAAGACTGGAGTAAAAAATAATTATCCTGCAAGGTTTTAAAAAACCTTGTAGGGATCAATAAAAAATAAAGAGATTCCCACTAAAGTTTATCTTGAGTGGAGTCCAAAGGTGGGAAATGATATGAAAACAATATTATATATCGTACAAAAGGAATTCAAGCAAATCTTTAGAAATAAAGGCATGCTACCTATCATTTTTGTATTGCCGTTATTACAACTTGTAATATTATCTAATGCAGCTACTTTTGAAGTAAAAAATATAAAATTTGGCTATGTGGATAATGACCGTACAACTACTTCTAGAGCTTTAACTGAAAAATTTACTGCCTCAACCTATTTTAATGTACTCACCAATTTTACTTCATTAAACAAAGCAAGTGCAGCAATGTTAAAAGGGGAAATAGATGTGGTTTTAGAAATTCCTAACCATTTTGAGCGTGATTTACAAAAAGAAAAATATAACAATTTAGGCGTTACTATAAATGCTATAGATGGAGCTGCTGCAGGTGTAGAAAACGTCTATATAACACAGATTATTCAACGTTTTAATCAAAACTTAAAAGTAAATTTAGTACAGATTCCAGATCAACAAATTCAACCAATAAACATAAAAACCATTCCCTTGTTCTGGTATAACGAAACCTTAAATTACAAAACTTTTATGGTACCAGGTATATTGGTGTTATTGGTTACTATGATTACATTGTTTTTATCTGGAATGAATATTGTTCGCGAAAAGGAAATTGGCACTTTAGAGCAAATAAATGTTACACCAATTAAAAAGAGCCAATTCATTGTGGGTAAGCTGTTTCCGTTTTGGGTTATTGGTATAGGCCTGTTAACCATAGGCTTAATACTTGCAAAAGTTATTTTTAACATCCCAATGATAGGCAGTTTACTACTCATGTATTTATACACGTCCATCTATATTTTTGTGGTCTTAGGCATAGGGTTATTTATTTCTAATTTTACGGAAACACAACAACAAGCTATGTTTATTTCGTGGTTTTTTGTTGTTGTTTTTATTTTAATGAGTGGACTATTTACACCAATTGAAAGCATGCCAAAATGGGCGCAACTGATTACGGAATTTAATCCAATAAAATATTTTGTAGAAGTAATGCGTATGGTAATGCTTAAAGGGTCTGGATTTTTAGACATACTTCCACAACTTTTAAAAACAGCGCTTTATGCTTTTGTAATAAATGGATTAGCAGTGTGGAGTTACAAGAAAACAAATTGAATGGGTTGTGTAACATTGGTTACTGTTTAACTACTTAAAAAGTATAATCTTTATGTTGTGGATAAGGTGTACTTATAAAAAGTTTGTCAAATTGATGAATATCATTTTTCAATACTGTTTATTCATATAAATTCACAAAACCAAATCATAACAAATGGCTAAAATTGTAGTTTTAGGCGCCGGAATTTCTGGGCATGTAGCAGCGTCTCATTTAAGACGAAAGCTATCAAAAGCACACGAAGTGGTAGTAGTGTCGCCAAACAGCAACTACCAATGGATTCCTTCAAACATCTGGGTTGGTATTGGTAGAATGAAATCTAATAGCATTTTATTTCCTCTAGCGCCATTATACAAAAAGAAAAATATTGGTTATAAACAAGCCAAAGCGGTTTCGTTTTATCCTGAAGGCGATAAAAGCGAAAAAAAACCTTATGTATTGGCAGAATATGTTACAGGCGATAAACAAGGGAAACGAGAAAAAGTAACCTATGATTATTTGATAAATGCAACTGGACCAAAATTAAACTTTGAAGCTACTGAAGGTTTAATTCCTGGGAAAAACAAAATATATTCAGTATGTACCTACACACACGCAGATCATGCTTGGGAAGGTTTAAATGAGGTGATTCAGCAAATGAAAGCTGGTAAAAAAGCTAAAATTTTAATAGGAACTGGGCACGCTAAATCCACATGTCAAGGTGCAGCTTTTGAGTATATCTTAAATGTTGAACAAGAACTACGGAAACATAAAGTGCGTGACATGGCTGAAATTACTTGGATTTCTAATGAGTATCAACTAGGCGATTTCGGAATGGATGGTATGTTGTTAAGCTATGGCAGCATGACCATGAAATCGCATGAAATGGTTGAAATGATTTTTGAAGACCGAGATATTAAATGGATAACAGGTGCAGGTGTTTATAAAATTGAAGATGGCGTAGCGTATTATGAAACTTTAAGTGGCGATTATAAAATTGAAACCTTTGATTTTGCAATGCTTATTCCTGCATTTTCTGGCCATGGTTTTAAAGCTTATGATAAAAATGAAAACGACATCACAGATAAATTATTTAAAGGTTTTATGATTGTAGATGCCGATTATTCCTCTAAACCATACGAAGAGTGGTCTGTTCAAGATTGGCCAGAAACCTATCAAAATCCTAGCTATAAAAACATATTTGCACCAGGTATAGCATTTGCACCGCCACATGCCATTTCTAAACCAAGGCAAAGTAAAAACGGAACAGTAATTTCGCCCTCGCCACCGCGAACAGGTATGCCTTCTGGGATTACAGCCAAATTAGTGGCAGATAATATAATAGATAGTATAAAATTTAAAACAGAATCGTTACAACATAAAGGTAGTTTGGGTAATATGGGAGCAGCTTGCATAGCATCGGCTGGTTTTGGAATGACCTCAGGAAGTGGAGTGAGCATAACCACATTTCCAATTGTGCCAGATTACCAAAAATACCCTAATACCCAAGGCCGACAATTAGGTAAAACCTTTGGAGCAATTGGTCTAGCAGGCCATTGGTTAAAATTGGCCTTACACCACGCATTTATTTATAAGGCAAAAATGCATCCATTTTGGTGGTTAATTCCAGAATAAAAAAATAAAATCATGACACAGAGAATTTCAAAATATCAAAGATTTAAAATGATGAATCCTATCCTTCAGTTTTTCAAATTTATTTATCTGAGCATAAAAATTATGATAATTGTGGCTGGAGGACATGGAGGCACTCGAAAAGTAAACTGATGTGATTGTCGGTTTTTGGTTGGTTAATAAAGACGCTAGTTAAATTTAGTGTCTTAAAAAGAGAGTTTTTTTAAGCTCTCTTTTTTTTGTTTTATGTGTAACATAAGTTACTGGATATCTATTTCTTATTGCCTAATTTTAAAAGTGATTTTTAAATTAAATAACATGAAAAATTCAGTTTTAAGGCATTTTGCTATCGTTTTAATGCTAGTTACATTTTTTTACGCTTGTAGCAATAACAATGACGATATTGAAAATACCGATGTTAACAATAATGATATTACTGATGAAGTGTTAACAGACGCAGACGAAGTTGCCTTACTGTTTATGTTAGAAGAAGAAAAGTTGGCAAGAGATACCTATGCTTATCTATACAATTTATGGTCTATAAAACAATTTGCAAATATTAAAAAAAGCGAACAAACCCATATGAACGCAATTGAGGATTTATTGGTTAAATACAATGTGGCGTATGCAATTTTACCAGATGGAGTATTTAATAATAAAGATTTGCAAGACCTCTACAATCAGTTTGTGATTAACGGGGCTATAGATAAAGTTAATGCATTTAAAATTGGTGCCACAATAGAGGATTTGGATATTGTAGATTTACAAACCCTAATTAACAATACTGAAACCACTAGTATTATTTCTGTGTTTAAAAATCTGCAATGTGGTTCTCGCAACCATTTAAGGAGTTTTATTACAGGCTTAAAAAATGCAGGAGGCACTTATATACCACAATTTTTAACTCAAGCAGAGTATGATGCTATTCTATTGGAAGATAACGAAAAATGCAATCAATAGTTTACTTTATTTTTTCTTTAGTAACATAGGTTACTAACCATCATTTTTTATCGCTCTATTTTTGTTTCAGAATTAATCGAGACATGAAAAAAACGATATACACATTAATAGCATTAGCACTTTTGAGTAACATGAAGTTGCAAGCTCAAGAGCTTATTTCTATTACAAAAACAGAAGTGTTAGGGCGAGTTTCAGAAAACAATACAAGCATTAAAATTTCTGAAGAAGAATTTAAACAAGCAAGGGCAGATTATCGCCAAACAAACGCAGTGTTTCTGCCAAACATTACGGCAAGCCATACAGGTATTGCCACTACAAATCCGTTAATGGCCTTTGGCTCTAAATTAAACCAAGAAATTTTAACGCAGAACGATTTTAATCCAGCGTTATTAAACGATCCTTCGCAAATTGAAAATTATGCTACAAGGTTAGAGATACAACAACCATTAATCAATCTAGATGGTTTGTATCAGCGAAAAGCGGCCAAATCTAAAATGGAAGCTATGGCCTTAAAAACCGAGCGTACCGAAGACTTTTTAGCGTTTGAAGTAGAAAAGGCGTACATGCAACTACAACTGGCTTATAAAGCGGTGGACGTTTTAGAAAAAGCCCTAGAAGCCGCAAATGCCAACAAAAAAATAGCCGATAATAGTTTTAAACAAGGCTATTTGCAACGTGCCGATGTGCTAAATGTAGAGGTGCGAGTTACCGAGGTGCAAAACCAGTTACAAATGGCAAAAAGTAATGTACAAAATGCTTCTAACTATTTGTCGTTTTTAATGAATGATGACATCAACGTTGTTTACAAACCTTCCGATGATTTATCTGTAACCACAATAAACTTAGAAGACCAAACCATTTCAGAGAACCGATCGGATATTAAAGCAATGCAATTGGCTTCAAACGCTTATGAAGCCATGAACAAAGCCGATAAAATGGCCTTTTTACCAAGATTGAATGCTTTTGGAAGTTACGAATTGTACGACGACCAGATTTTTCAAGCCGATGCTAACGGCTATTTATTTGGAGCGCAATTAAGCTGGGATATTTTTCAGGGCTCTAAACGTTTTGGAAAAGCCCAAAAAAGTAAAGCTGAATTTGAAAAATCTAAATTAGAATACGAGCAATACGTATCACAAAGTAACCTAGAGTTAAATAAGGCCAAACGCACTTTTTTAGATGCCGAAAACAAACTAAAGCTAACCACCAAAGCACTAGAACAGTCCGAAGAATCCTTAAGAATACGTACCAATAGGTTTAAGGAAGGTTTAGAAAAAACATCCGATATATTATTGGCCGAAACACAATATGCACAAAAACAACTAGAATATTATCAAACCATTTTTGAGTATAATTACGCGCAAGCTTACCTTCAATTTTTGACTAAAGAGTAAAAGGAGAACACATAATTAACAACAAGAACAACAATAAATTCTCTTAGAATTTAATACGTATAAAAATGAAAAATAAATTAAATACCATCATAGCATTTTCAATAGCTTTTGTAATTACTAGCTGCGGAAACGAAGATAAAAAAGTTGTTGCAGATAATACACCAGCAATTGCTGTAAAAACGAGTAAAGTAGAAACTAACGGCAGCAGTCCGTTCTTATCTGTAAGCGGAAAAATACAAGCTACAAACAGTGCAGAGTTGAGTACAAGACTAATGGGTTACGTAAATAAAGTACATGTTAATGTTGGCGATAAAGTACGCAAAGGGCAGTTGTTGGTTTCTATAAACAATACCGATTTACAAGCAAAACGCGCACAAGTTAACGCAGGCATTACCGAAGCTACGGCAGCATTTAATAACGCTGAAAAAGATTACAAGCGTTTCCAAAACCTGTTTGCAGACAGCAGCGCCTCACAAAAAGAAATGGATGATATAACGGCCAATTATAAAATGGCAAAAGCGCGATTAGAAGCGGCTAACCAAATGAAAAACGAAGTGAACGCGCAATTGGCTTACAGCAATATTACAGCGCCTTTTAATGGCGTTATTACGGGCAAAAATGTAAAAGAAGGCGATATGGCAAACCCAGGAATGCCTTTAATAAGTATAGAAACACCGGGAAGTTTTGAGGTTGTGGCCATGGTGCCTGAAACCGAAATATCAGATATTAAAACAGGAACAACTGTTGATGTTGTGGTAAATTCTGTAAACGCAACCCTAAAAGGAAAAGTTACAGAAGTGAGTACCTCTGCTAAAAACACAGGTGGCCAGTATTTGGTAAAAATAAACTTAGATAAAACAGATACAACTATTTTGTCTGGCATGTTTACAACTGTACAATTTCCGGTAGAAAGAAAATCAAAATCGTCAATGGTTTTAATTCCAACGGAAGCCATTGTAACCAACGGTCAATTATCTGGAGTGTATACGGTAAGCCAAAGCAATACAGCCATTTTGCGCTGGTTGCGCTTGGGCAGAACGTTTGGTGACCAAGTAGAGGTATTATCGGGTTTAAACGGTGATGAAGCTTATATAGTTTCTGCTGAAGGCAAACTTTATAATGGTGCAAAGATTAATGTGCAGTAGGCAGTAGGCAGTCGCAGTTGCAGTTGTCAGCATCCTGCAAGGTTTCAAAAAACTTGTAGGTATTACATAGAAGCGTAAATCACATAAGAGTAAGTGCGTTAAGGATAGAAACGGCATCCTTTTTACGTCAGGTCGAGTGAATTTGCAAGAGCAAATTTGTATCGAGAACAAGTAAAAAGATATAGTGGATAGCCTGTTAAAACGCCCAAAACAAAAAATAAATATTAATTAAACAATTTCCCGTTCAGTTTTCCCCTTTTGGGGAATTAAAAGGGGCTTATTATGAAAGAAGGAATCGCAGGAAAAATCGCTAAAGTCTTTATGCAGTCCAAGTTAACAGTTTTGTTAATGATTGTGTTTATGGTGGTTGGTGTTTACAGTTCGTTTTTAATACCACGAGAGGAAGAACCACAAATTGATGTGCCAATGGCAGATATTTTTGTGGGTTATCCTGGTGCTAGTCCTACCGAAGTAGAATCGCGTGTTATTAAACCTTTAGAGCAATTAATTTCGAATATCAAGGGTGTGGAATATGTGTATTCTACATCCATGAAAGAGCAAGGTATGGTCATCGTTCAGTTTTATGTAGGCGAAGATATTGAGCGTAGTTTTGTAAAACTATACAACGAAATTAACAAGCACATGGATGAAATGCCGGCAGGAGTAACGTTTCCGCTGGTAAAAACCCGAGCTATTGACGATGTGCCAATGTTAGGACTCACTTTATGGAGCGAGAATTACGACGATTACCAATTGGGCCAAATGGCACAAGAGTTAGAATCTGAAATAAAAAAGGTAAACGACGTTGCCATAACACATAAAATTGGTGGTAGAAACAGGCAGTTGCGCGTAGTTTTAGATAAAGATAAACTAGCGGCAAGCGGTTTAGATTTTTTATCGGTTTCTGAAATGATAAAGGCTAATAACAGCCAATTAAATTCAGGCCGTTTTGATAAAAACGATACCGAGTTTATTGTTAATACAGGTAAGTTTTTAGAATCGGTAACAGACGTAGAAAATTTAGTGGTTGGCGTGCAGCAAAATCAGCCTATTTATTTAAAGCAGGTCGCAAAAATTATAGATGGACCAGAAGTACCACAAAACTATGTGAGTTTGGGCTTTGGAAAAGGTAGCGAAAAGGCCAAAGAGTATCAGTCTGAATATCCGGCAGTTACCATTTCTGTAGCCAAACGAAAAGGTGCCGATGCCATGAAAATTGCAGAAGTTATTATTAACAAAGTAGAGCATTTACGTACCACGTTAATTCCAGACGATGTTCATGTAGAAATTACCAGAAATTATGGAGAAACAGCGTCACATAAAGTTTCAGAATTGCTCTTACATCTCATAGGTTCAATCATTGCAGTTACTATTGTAGTAATGCTGGCTATGGGTTGGCGCGGTGGTTTGGTGGTGTTTTTATCGGTGCCTATTACGTTTGCTCTAACCTTACTTAGCTATTACATGTTAGACTATACGCTTAACAGAATTACCTTATTTGCTTTGGTTTTTGTAACAGGAATTGTGGTGGACGACTCAATTATTATAGCCGAAAATATGCACAGGCATTTTAAAATGAAACGCTTACCTTTTAAACAAGCAGCTTTGTATGCCATAAATGAGGTTGGTAACCCAACTATTTTGGCAACATTTACAGTAATAGCTTCGGTTTTGCCAATGGCTTTTGTATCTGGTTTAATGGGACCATACATGGCACCAATGCCAATTGGTGCATCTATAGCTATGATTTTATCGCTTTTTGTAGCGCTAACCATTACGCCATATTTGGGTTATATCTTTTTAAGGGAAAAAGATAAATCTGCGCGTTTGAAAGACGATAAAAGTGCCGAGGAAAAAAAGGAAAAGGCTGTTGAAGATACACTTATTTATAAGGTTTATAACAAGTTTGAACGCCCTTTATTAGAAAGTAAATCTAAGCGTTGGTTGTTTTTGGGAGGTACATTTGCATTGTTGCTAGGTACAATGGCTTTGTTTTTAACCAATTCGGTAGCCGTAAAAATGTTGCCTTTTGATAATAAGAATGAATTTCAGGTGGTTATCGATATGCCTGAGGGAACAACACTTGAGCGTACAGGTGTTGTAGCACAAGAGATTGCCCAATATTTAGCTACGAGGCCAGAAGTTGTTAATTATCAGAACTATGTGGGCACATCAGCACCAATAACCTTTAATGGCTTGGTACGTCATTACGATTTACGTGGTGGCAGCAATATGGCAGATATTCAAGTTAATTTATTGGATAAAAGTGAACGAAGCATCCAAAGCCATGGTATTGCAAAACTATTACGACCAGATATTCAAAAAATTGCTTCAAAATATAATGCCAATGTAAAGTTGGTAGAAGTGCCACCAGGACCACCAGTATTATCTACCATAGTTGCTGAGGTTTACGGGCCAGATTATAATAAACAAATTGAAATTGCTAATAGTGTTCAAAATATATTAAAAAACACGGATGATGTTGTGGATATCGACTGGATGGTAGAAGCAGACCAAACCGAATATCAATTCACTATAAATAAAGAAAAAGCCATGTTGTATGGCGTAGCACCGCAACAAATTGTTTATACCATGAATTTGGCACTCTCTAATAGGGCTATTACAAATTTGTATGATGAAGATGCTGTAAACCAAATTGAGTTATTATTAGCTTTAGATGAAAAAGCCAAATCTACTGTTACGGATATTTCACAATTAAAAGTAAAATCTAAACAGGGAACTATGGTGCCTATTGCAGATTTGGTAGCTATTAAACAAACGACGTCTGCAAAAAGTATTTATCGTAAAAACCAAAAACGTGTGGTATATGTTTTGGCAGATATGGCTGGGGAATTGGAAAGTCCTGCGTATGCTATTTTGGGTATGGAAGAAAAACTAAAAGACATCCAGTTACCAGAAGGCTACACTATAAATGAAATGTATCTGGGGCAGCCAGAATTTGAAGATGACTATACCGTTAAATGGGACGGAGAATGGCAAATTACGCTCGAAGTGTTTAGAGACTTGGGCATCGCTTTTTTAGGCGCTATTATCCTTATTTATATTCTCATTGTTGGTTGGTTTCAAAACTTTAAAGCACCAATTGTAATGATGGTAGCCATACCGTTGTCCTTAATAGGCATTATTTTAGGTCATTGGATTATGGGTGCATTCTTTACAGCAACCTCTTTTATAGGTATGATTGCTTTGGCAGGAATTATGGTAAGAAATTCGGTATTACTTATAGATTTTATCAATCTAAGAACAGCGGAAGGTGTACCATTAAAACAAGCCGCTATTGAAGCAGGTGCAGTACGTACAACACCAATTTTATTAACAGCCGGAACCGTTGTAATAGGTGCATTTGTAATACTGTTCGACCCAATTTTTCAAGGGTTGGCCATATCGCTAATGGGCGGCACCATAGTGTCAACCGTATTTACTTTATTGGTTGTGCCTTTGGTGTATTATATGATAGAGAAGAAGAATTATAAGTAATAACTTGTCTAGTCGCGCATTATTGAGAACAAAATCTGTTTTGTTTGAATATAGCTCGCAAAGTATGTGGAGATTTTTATGAAGCGACGTTGTTGAAAAAAGTTCTCGACTGCGCTTGGATGGACAGCAAAGTTATCCTGCAAGGTTTCAAAAACTGTGTAGGTATAAATAAAATCACAATCAAAACCTTGCAGGTTGCAAAAAATTAAAAAAAATGAAATTAGTCATAGTTACAGCAGTAGAAGAATTTCAAAAAGACCTTTTAAAACTTTTCAAAAAGGCAAATATTGAAAACTTTAGCAGTTCAGATATTGATGGTTACAAAAACGGATCGTCCGTATTAATGGCATCAAGTTGGTTTCCAGGCGAAAAATTTGGTAACGAATCGCGTTTGTTTTTCTCGTTTACAGAAGATAAAAACATTGATGCCTTATTCAATTTAATTAAAGAATTCAATTCAAATTTAGAAACAAACAACCCTGTAAAAGCGGTTGTAGTTCCAATAGAAAAATTTATATAATCTTAAAAATAAAACAACATGTTAAATACATATTTTAGAGTTATTGTAGGTTTTATGGTGCTTTTAAGCGTTGTGTTAACCGTTTATGTAAACCCAAATTGGATGTGGTTTACGGTATTTATTGGTGTAAATTTAATTCAGTCTGCATTTACAAAATGGTGCCTATTAGAAACTATTTTAGTAAAACTTGGCGTAAAAAAAGGTGGTGAAAGCTGTACAAGTTGTTAAGTAGTAATTAATACTCTACCAATGCCTTCAAACTACGTTAATAGCGCAAAAAATATATGCTATGGCTTATTTTTAGCGTTCTTTGTTGTTAGTTAGGAGGCTTTTTAATTATATATATTATAAGTTGCTATGTGCAATCTTAAAAAAATAGTGTGCTTCAAAATTCTTTAAATGTGAGGTACACTAAGTATTTTCTGTATTTAACTCAAATTATTTTATAATTTTTTATTTTCTTTGTGCTGAAATTTAGTGTTTAAAGTGTACTGTTGTATTAATATAACTTACATTTTATAGAGTACTAAAAATAACAAGAAACCGCAAATCAATAAAGCTGCTTTTATGGTTCTAACCCTTTTAGTAGGATTTTTTATCATAGTAATTAATGTTGTGGTTCAAGCCTATGGCAATGTTGTTTGGTTAAAGCAAATAGTGCCTTCGTTTAAAAACGGAATGTTACTAAACACTTCAAAACCAGCTTTAAAGCTATTAATATTCTCATTTTTATTTTTTACATTGTTACATGCGTTGCAAACCTTACTTTGGGCTTCAATGTACATGACCATCACTGAAACAAGCCAATTATTCTCAAGTTTTTCAGAGGCTTGGTATTTTTCATTAGTTACTTTTACCTCTTTAGGTTATGGAGATGTAACTTTAACTGGACATTGGCGCTTGTTGTCGGGCGTAGAGGCTATTAATGGCATTATGTTAATTGGTTGGTCTACAGCTATGATGTATTCTCTAATACAACAAATTTATAAAAGTTTAAATTCAAATTAATGGAATCAAAAAAAGGTTCAGCAAAAAAGGTAAGTATTATTATTGTTGTAATAGCACTGTTAATATTAATATTTAGTGTGTTGTCTAGTAGGTTTACACCATCTACAGACCAAGCGCGTGTACAAGGCTTAACCTTGTCTTTAGCACCAATGGTTAGCGGTTATGTAACAAAAGTTAATGTGAGTTTACATTCTGAAGTAAAAGCAGGAGATACACTGTTTATAATAGATAGAACACCGTATGAAATTGCTGTAAAACAAGCCGAAATTAATTTAGAAAACGTTACACAAAGTTTAACGGCAGGTATGTCTGGTTTAAAAGGGGCTACGGCCCAATTAAACAGTGCTAGGGTAAGTCTAGAGCGTGCTAAGAAAAATTGGGAACGTACACAACGTGTTATGGCACAAAATGAAGGTGCGTTTTCTCAAGTAGACAGAGATCGATCAGAATCTTCATACTTAACAGCTGTAGAGCGTGTTAAAACGGCACAGGCGAATTTAGACGGACAGAAGGCTGCTTTAGGGCCAACCGATGCTAACAATCCATCGGTAAAAGCCGTTTTAAATCAATTAGAAAAAGCCAATTGGGATTTGGCACATACGGTAATTACAGCGCCTTCTGATGGTATTATTGAAAGTTTTAATGTGGAAACAGGCTATTTTGCTTCAGCAGGACGCCCCATAGCTACGCTAATTTCTAATAAAACCATATGGATTCAAGCCAATTTTACCGAAAATAATTTAACACATTTAAAGGTAAACGATAAAGCCTCTATTACTTTTGATATTGACGCGGGTGAGGTTTACGATGCCAAAGTAGTAAGTATTGCCTATGGAGTAAAAACACAAACCACAAGTGCGGGTAATTTGCCCACAGTGAGAAATTCTAAAGGGTGGTTGTTAGAACAGCAGCGTTTTCCCGTAATTATTGCTTTAGAAGATGAAGAGGTTTACAAAAAATTACGTCAAGGAAGTCAAGCCGATGTTGTTGTTTTTACTGGCAATAGCAGTATTTTAAACACTTTAGCAAAAATTAAGATATGGTTTATATCAAAAATATCTTATGTTAGATAGGTTAGCGTTACATACAAAATTATCATACCGCACCAACGGCATTATTCGTTGTTTATTTGGTGTAATGTTTGCCTTGTTATTTGCTACAGTTAATAATGTAATGTCTCCTCAAATAGCGGCAATTTTTACAATTTTGTTTTTAGATAAAGGTAAAAATGCACTTGGGCTAAAAAAATCTATAGGTATTATTATTGGTATTTACGGTCTTGGGTTGGCAGGCTTGGTTTTAGGAAGTTTTGTTCAAGATTTTATGGTTATTACATTACTTTTAGTTGGTCTTGTTATTTTTTGGAGTTTTAAGTTGGTAATAATACCTGTTCCTGTACGTATGTTATTTTTATCGCTTACGCTTTTATTTCCTTTTTTGAGTTTAACAGCAGAGCCTTTAGGAGGCCTTGTTTTAATGGATATGACATTAAATTTAGCCATAGCACTAGTAGCTACCCAATTGGCTTTTTTTATATTTCCAGAGACTGTTACTATTACGCCACCTGTTGTGGCCAATAATGAGTTGACCGAAAAATTTAATTTAGATAAAATAGCGATAAATGGTGTTTTGGTGATAATGCCTGCGGTATTATATTTTTATTTCTTTAGACCTAATACCATGGTAATAACCTTTGCCTATATTATGATGTTAGCTTTAGATCCATTAATTTATAAATCCAAAAAAAGTCTGGTTTATATTGTAGCTAATTTTTTTGGTGGTTTGGCAGCTGTTTTTGCCTACAACTTATTAACCATTACCCCAACGTTTTTATTTTACATATTTTTACTTTTAGCTTTTGGTGTTTATTTTGTGTACCAAATGTTTTCTGATAAAAAAACAGTTGCTATTTATGCTATGGCATATCGTACGTTTTTTGTAGTTATGGGTGTTATTGTTACATCTAGCGATACGGCAGGAGACAAGGTTTTAGATAGGCTTATAGGTATTCTTATCGCCATAGTTTACGTTGTTTTAGCTTATAAAATTATATCCTATTTTAATGATCCAGAAATACATGAAACGGAAAAGATATAGTTTGCTCTATCTTTTTATATTAGTCTTAATTTTCTCTTTTTCAAGTTGTAAGATTAAAAAAGCATATGTAGCACCAGAAATTGAAACCCCAACCACGTTTTCATCTAAAGATATAGATAGTCTTAGTTTAGCAGATACGGAGTGGTGGGCATTTTTTAATGATTCTACACTAACCAGTTTAATTGCTGAAGGTCTTAATAGTAACTTGCCCTTACAAAATATTGTTATAGGTATTAAACAGTCGCAACTGCAATTGCAAATTGCAAAAGCGCAGCTATTACCAGCGGTTAATTATGGTTTAAGCGCAGAAACTTCCAATACATCGTTGCTTCCCGATTACCAAAATTCGGTAACAGCGGTTGGTCAGGTTTCTTACACTTTAGATGTTTGGGGGCGTATTGCTAACCAAAACGAAGCTGCTTTACAGGCTTACTTAGCAACAGAAATGGCTGCATTTGAAGTAAAAGCCACCTTAGTGGCGCAAATTGCCGAATTATATTTTACGCTTAGGGATATAGATAACAAAATTTTTATTTCTGAAGAAATGGAGTCGTCCATGTTAAAATATAAAAATATTATTGATGCAAGATTCGACGGGGGTTTTATTTCAAAAGTAGATGTAAATCAAATTCATATTAGTTTAAAAGACATACAAGTAACAATGCAAGCCTTGTACAGGGCTAGAAAGCAGATTGAAAATGGTATAAGTACCGTTTTAGGGTGTTTGCCTAAATCAATTCCAAGAGGAAAACCCCTGCAAGACCAAGTATTTTCATCTCAATTGCCCACAGGTGTTCCTGCAGGTTTACTAAGACGAAGACCATCAATTTTAAGGTCGGAATTGGCACTTAAGGCTCAATTAGCAAAACTAGGTGCCACCGAAGCTTTTAGGTATCCAAATTTTGAATTCAATTTTAATATTGGCGCACAACTGTTGAATCCTTCTGCAACATTTGGAAACTTATTAGGCAATATGTTTGGGCCTTTGTTAAACAATAATAGAATTAATAATACCATAACTGTAGAAGAGGAGCAGTTTAAGCGTTTGGTACTAGATTATAAACAGGCCTACTTATCAGCTTTTCAGGAGGTTGAAGATGCTTTAATTAGTATTGAAACCTATAAGAAAGAAGTGGAAATACGTAAATCTCAGTTAGAACTGGCCAACGAAGCGTACAATTTAGCTTGGGTACGTTACAACGAAGGTACTACCTCATTTTTAGAATTTTTAAATGTACAAACGGCGTTATTTGGGGCACAGTTATCTGCTTCCGAAAGTTATAAATCGCAATTACAATCTGTTGTAAAACTTTATCTGGCTTTAGGTGGTGGGTGGAACCAACAAAACTAATTATCAAAATTATATACTTATGAAATCATTTAATATTACAGAGTTTATAAGGCTTGTAGTTATTTCATTATTATTGCTTTGGGGCTTTTTTCTTGTAAAACCATTTATAGGTATATTGGCTTGGGCAGTTATTTTAGCAGTAGCTTTATTTCCGTTATATAAAAAAGTACGTTTTGTTTTTGGAGAAAAACATCAAAAGAAAGCTAGTACACTATTTTCAATTATTTTGGTTACGTTATTAATAGTACCAACATATTCTGCTGTATCTTCTTTATTTAGTAGTGTGAATGCTACACTAACTGCTATTGACAATAACGAATTAAAAATTACACCACCTACCGAAAAAGTTAAAGAATGGCCAGTATTAGGAACGCAAATTTACGATAACTGGAAATCGTTTTCTGAAAACTCTAAACAATATACCATAGATCATAAAGAGATGTTAATGGAGAAAGGAAGTGCAGCTGTAAAAAGTTTTACAGGTATTTTAGGCACTGTATTTTCGTTTTTACTGTCTTTAATTATTGCTCTTATTTTTATGTCTAACGCTACTGGTGCATTTAAAACGGCTAGCGAATTTACCAATAAATTGGTAGGAGGTAAAAAGGGTGTGAGTTTATTGTTAATGGCTAGGGACACCATACGTAATGTTGTAAAAGGTATTCTTTTTGTAGCTTTGGTTCAGGCCTTTTTTGCCTACCTTGGCTTTAAGTTTATAGGTCTGCCTGCACCATCTATTTTTGCTTTTATAGTTATGCTTAGTGCTATTATTCAAGTACCGGTAACCCTAGTAGTGCTACCAACAGTTTTTATGGCCTTTTCTATAGAAGAAAGTACCGTTACTGCCACTGTATTTTCAGTTTATATCATTATTATTTCTTTGTTGGATAATTTTCTAAAACCCATTTTATTGGCAAAAGGATTAAAAACACCTATGGTTTTAATTATAATTGGTGCTTTAGGAGGTATGATGTTGCATGGTATTATAGGTATTTTTATTGGTACAGTTTTATTGGCCGTATTACATCAATTATACATGACTTGGCTTAGTAGTAAAGCGGACGTTGTTATAAAAGAATAGCTTTTAATTCTCATAAATTTTATAAAGCTGCTTTTATTTTCTTTATGAAATAATAAATTTATAGGTAAATAGTAAAATACGAACTGTTTATGCTAATTAATACCTTTAACAGTTGTTAAAATTAACAGGTATTAATAAACCAAACTATAACAAATTCTTTTAAAATTGTTATTTTTGGGTATGGATAAAAACCTATTACTGCAAAAATTTGCGCAGACCTTGGATAGCGCGCTAATTACCGAGATTTCTGAGAAAGGAATATTCAAAAGTTTTAAAAAAGATGATATTATAATTGATATTCATCAAACCCTAAAGTTTATCCCACTTTTATTAACTGGCGACATCAAAATTATAAGAGAGGATAGCGACGGTAACGAGTTATTAATTTATTTCCTAGAAGCTGGCGACACCTGTACCATGTCGCTAACCTGTTGTTTGGGTACCACTAAAAGTAAAATTCGAGCAGTAGCCGAAAAGGATTCCACTTTGGTGATGATACCTGTGGAAAATATGCAAAAATGGTTTCACAATAACGAAAGTTGGAGAAATTTTATATTACAAAGTTACCAAATACGTTTTGATGAAATGCTAGAAGCCATAGACAGTTTGGCATTTATGAAAATGGACGAACGCCTCTACAAATATTTAAAAAATATGGCTATGGTAGATGGTACAAAAACCATATCTATTAAACATCAAGACATAGCCGAAGATTTAAACACCTCGCGAGTGGTAGTATCCAGACTCTTAAAAAAGTTGGAAAACGAAAATAAAATAGAATTAGGAAGAAATAAAATTGTAATGATTTAAAAGTAAACTATCACCGTGGTAGTCTTACATTTATAAATTCAGATTTTCCTATACAATCGCTAATGTACAAGTTAGCAAACATAGCTATCGCCTCCTAAGTTTGTTTAGAACTTTTAAAACTAGTATTTTCCTGTACTCGTAAACTATTTTTAAGTAACGTTTATCACTTAAAAAAATTAACTTCAATGTAAATTTGTATTAAATTATTAGGTATGCACTATATTTTGAATCCTTGGCCTTGGTATGTTTCAGGGCCGCTTATTGCCTTAGTTATGGCTTTTCTACTTTATTTTGGCAAAACATTTGGCATGTCATCAAACCTAAAAACCTTGTGCACTATAGCTGGTGCAGGTAAATTTGCCGATTTTTTTAATTTTAAATGGAAAGATCAAGTTTGGAACCTAACCGTGGTTCTAGGTGCCATTATTGGCGGTTTTGTTGCAGTACAATTTCTGTCAAATAATTCTGGTACAGATTTAAATCCAGCTACCATTACCGAACTTCGAAATATGGGTTTTAAAAATCCTGGGGCAACCTTAGTACCAAACGAAATGTACGATATAGATGTCTTAGCATCACCAAAAGCATTAATAATTCTTGTAATTGGCGGATTACTAGTTGGTTTTGGCACCCGTTATGCAGCCGGTTGTACTTCGGGACATGCTATTTTAGGCTTAAGCAGTTTGCAAAAACCATCTTTAATAGCCGTAATTGGTTTTTTTATTGGTGGTCTTATCATGGCTAATTTTATTTTACCCTTAATTTTTTAATTATGAAGTTTATAAAATTCTTATTAGTTGGTATATTTTTTGGCATAGTATTGGTGAAATCCGAAGCTGTGTCTTGGTATCGTATCTACGAGATGTTTCGCTTTCAATCGTTTCACATGTATGGTATTATTGGTGCTGCAATACTCTCTGGAATTCTGTTTCTTCAACTTTCAAAAAAGGGAATTATAAAAAACATTAGAGGTGCACATATTCATGTTCCACAGAAAGAAAGCGGATTTGTTAGATTTATTATTGGCGGTATTATTTTTGGTTTAGGTTGGGCGCTTATAGGTGCGTGTCCCGGACCTATGTATATTCTTTTAGGAACTGGTGTTTGGAGCATGATAATTGTAATAGTGGCCGCTATATTTGGTACCTTTTTATATGGATTGTTTAAAGATAAGTTACCACACTAAATGGATACCATACAAATATTAGGCTACGTAGGAGCATTAGTTGTTGGGCTGGTATTAGGCTTAATTGGTGGTGGAGGTTCTATATTAACTGTGCCGTTATTAGTTTATCTTTTAGGTTATAATCCAGTAATTGCTACTGCATATTCATTATTTGTTGTTGGCACCTCATCGTTGTTTGGCACCTATCAAAAACATAAAAAAGGTTTGGTAGATTTTAAAACAGGGCTAGCATTTTCTTTCCCCTCTTTTGTGGCGGTGTACTTAACAAGACGTTATTTAGTTCCTGGTATTCCTGAGGTGTTTTTAAGTAATGGAGGTTTTACGCTTACCAAGGATATGGCCATTATGGTTTTTTTCGCAGTTATCATGATAATTGCATCATATTCTATGATTAAAAACAGAAAGGAAAAGCTTAAAACTACAGAAAGTCAGCCTTATTATAAAACATTTGTTCAAGGGGTTGTTATTGGTGTTATAACCGGTGTTATTGGTGCTGGGGGTGGGTTTTTATATGTTCCGGCTCTTGTATTGTGGGCAAATATTCCAATGAAAAAAGCCGTTGGTACCTCATTAATTATTGTAACTATAAATTCGTTAATAGGGTTTATGGGCGATGTACAAACTTTAGATATAGAATGGACCTTTCTTTTAATATTTACAGGAATATCTATATTAGGTATTTTTTTAGGTGTATTCCTCTCAAAATTTATAAGCGGAAAAAAATTAAAGAAGAGCTTTGGTTATTTTATTTTGATAATGGCTACGTATATCATTTACAAGGAGTTAAAATAGTTTTAAAAGTAATATAAGTTACAAATCCAACAGAAAAGGTTTTGTAATTTTGCAAGCGTAATTAAACAGATTTCTTTTTTTTAGTGAATAATAAAAACACGTATTACAATGAAAATAGAGCAAATATATACAGGTTGTTTAGCACAAGGCGCATATTACATCGAATCAAATGGCGAGGTAGCTATAGTAGATCCTCTACGCGAAACTCAACCATATATTGATAAAGCTGAAAAGGAAAATGCTAAGATTAAATATATTTTTGAAACCCATTTTCATGCAGATTTTGTATCTGGTCATGTAGATTTAGCAAAAAAAACAGGAGCTACCATAGTTTTTGGTCCAGGGGCGAAAACAGAATACAATATTCATGAAGCTAAAGATAATGAAGTATTTAAACTTGGGGATATTACTATAAAGGTATTGCACACACCAGGACATACTTTAGAGTCTGCCACGTTTTTATTATTGGATGAAAAAGGAAAAGAATATGCAATTTTCTCTGGCGATACGCTGTTTTTAGGTGATGTTGGCAGGCCAGATTTGGCTATAAAATCCGATTTAACAAAAGAAGATTTAGCCGGAATGCTTTACGATTCATTACGACATAAAATAATGACGTTACCCGATGACGTAATTGTATACCCCGCACATGGTGCAGGTTCAGCTTGTGGTAAAAATTTAAGTAAAGAAACCGTTGGTGTTTTGGGAGAACAAAAGAAAAGCAACTACGCCTTGAGAGCTGATATGACGAAAGAAGAATTTGTTACAGAAGTGCTTGATGGTATTGCGCCACCACCTCAATATTTTGCTAAAAATGCAATGATGAACAAAGTAGGTTACGATACCTTCGAAACGGTATTAAAAAAAGGGGATACACCCCTTGATCCAGAAACTTTTGAAGCTGTTGCCAATAATGAAGATGCTTTGGTTTTAGATGTAAGAACCGAAAAAGAATTCGTAACAGGGCATATACCCAATTCAATCTTTATAGGTTTAAATGGAGGTTTTGCGCCATGGGTTGGTGCATTAATCACCGATTTAAAACAACCAATTCTTTTGGTTGCCCCAGAAGGACGAGAAGAGGAAACTGTAACTCGATTATCTCGTGTTGGTTACGATAATACTCTTGGTTATTTAAAAGGTGGTATTGAAGCTTGGAAGAAAGCAGGTAAAGATGTTGAGACTATTACATCTATCTCGGTTGATGAGTTTTCAAATCATTTTAAAAATAACAACATAAATGTTTTAGATGTTAGAAAAGATGGTGAGTACAAATCTGAACATTTGGAAGGTGAGAATGTAAAACACTTTGCCCTTGATTATATAAACGACAATATGAATACCATAAATAAAGATAACACCTATTATGTGCATTGTGCAGGTGGATATCGTTCTGTTATTGCTGCATCTATTTTAAAAGCAAGAGGCTTTAACAAGCTTATAGATGTTGCTGGTGGTTTTGGTGCCATAAAAAAAACAGATTTACCAACAACAAATTTTGTTTGTCCATCAACGCTATAAGCAATACTTTAAACTTTAAGATATGAAAAAAAACATGGGAACTTTAGATAAGAGCATTAGAATAATAATAGCAATTGCTATAGCACTTTTGTACTATTTTAATGTTATTTCTGGTACATTAGCTTATGTTTTAATGGCAGTAGCTATTATTTTTCTACTAACTAGTTTTATTAGCTTTTGTCCTTTGTACACACTTTTAGGAATTAATACCTGTAAATTAAAAAAATGAAAACTACACTAGAAATACAAAACTTAAAATGCGGTGGTTGCGCTAATACAATAATAAACAAACTGTCTGCAGTTAGCGGTATAGATACTGTATCTGTAAATACAGAACATAACACCGTGGAGCTATCATATGAAAGTGAAGCACATTTAGAAGATGCTAAAAAACTCTTAAAAACTATTGGGTACCCTATTGCTGGAGATAAAAATGCGTTAGGCACAAAGGCAAAATCGTTTGTGAGTTGTGCTATAGGTAGGGTTAATAGCTAAAAAAATAAAGAGGTCGTCTTACTTTTTATAAACGGCCTCTTTAATTTGAGTCTTTATTGGTTTCGTTTTATAAATTATTTGCTTTTAAATCTTTACTATTAGCTTTCTCTTCCTTTATAAAAAACGAAGTAATTTTTAATACTCGTTAAAATTACTATCGGGAACTTATAGGCGCTATTTTTTTATCTTCTAGTGGTGTCTTCAATTTCTAGATATTACAGATAGTTCGTTTTTAATGCTGGTTTTCCACTCATGTCTTCTAATATAGCTTTTGTTAACGCTTTATTAGTTTCTAAAATATCTGCATATTATTTTCTTCTTTGTTTTAAAGGCTGTTTATAAATCATAAATTAAAAATTGTAAATCGTTAATTCTTAATATTATCTTCGCAAAAAAAATAGTTTATGAGTATCCTTTGGGTAGTTCTTGGTTTTGTATTATTGGTAGTAGGAGGAGAGTTTTTAGTACGATCATCAGTCGCTTTATCATTTAAATTTAATATATCTAAAATGGTAATAGGTATGACGGTGGTATCCTTTGCCACTTCGGCACCAGAACTGTTAGTAAGTTTACAAGCCGCATTGTCTGGTTCTCCTGCCATTGCCATCAATAACGTAGTAGGCTCAAATATTGCAAATATTGGTTTGGTTTTGGGTGTAACAGCTTTGGTTGGGCCTATAGCTGTAGATAAATCTTTTTATAAATTGAATTGGCCGGTAATGATGGCTTATTCCCTGTTTCTATATTATTTCCTAAAAAATGATAATGTACTAAATGCTGTAGAAGGTGGGGGACTCTTTTTAGGGTTAATTATGTTTCTTGTTGTACTAATTAAAAATGCTAAAAAAGATGCCATTACCGAAGAGGTTGATGAAACCTTAGCTGTTGTATCAAACTTTAAAATAATAATTTGGTTGCTCATTGGTGCTTTGGCATTGTATTTTGGTAGCGAATGGTTGGTAGAAGGCTCTAAAGAAATCGCCCGTTCTGTAGGTGTAAGTGAAGCCGTTATAGGGGTTTCATTAATAGCTATAGGCACAAGTGTACCAGAATTGGCAGCCTCTGTTATTGCTGCGGCTAAACAAGAAAAAGCTATTTCACTAGGGAATTTAATAGGCTCGAATATTTTTAATATTGGTTCTGTTTTGGGGTTAACATCGCTAGTAAAGCCAATAGCAGTTACCGAACCCCAAATACTAACTAACGATATTTTCTGGATGTTAGGTTTTGCTGCTGTTCTTATACCTATGGTGCTCATACCCAAAAGAATGCAGATAAGTAGATTTAAAGGATTCTTTCTGGTAGTTGCCTACAGTGTGTTTATGCTGTTTGTTTTTACGAAAAGTTAAACATGTTTCTGCTTAATTATTTTACACTTATTACCGTGTTTGCTTTTTAACACTTTTTCTGAAAGGTTAAGCCTTTATACATGACCTATTTAAAAAATAAATATGATGAAAACCCTCTATGCCCTTATAATTGTAAGCTCACTTTTGTCTTGTAATTCTTCTGAAAAAAAACTCACAGCTCAAGATATTATAGACAAAGCAATTACCGTACATTGTAATGGAAATTGTGAAAAAAGTACCGTTACATTTAAGTTTAGGGACAAAATATACAAATCTATTAAAGCGGATGGTTTGTATCAATATGAGCGTAAATTCTCAGATAGTATTAATAAGATAAAAGATGTATTATCTAACACTGGTTTTAAGCGTTACATTAACGATAGTTTAGTTAAACTACCAGATACTTTGGCAACAACATATGCAAATAGTGTAAATAGTGTGCATTATTTTGCACAATTACCCTATGGCTTAAACGCACCGGCAGCAAAAAAAGAACTTTTAGGCGAAACTACTATAAAAGGGAAGACGTACTATGAAATAGGCGTTACTTTTCGTGAAGAAGGTGGCGGTAGTGATTATGAAGATACATTTGTATACTGGATAAATAAAGCAGACTTTTCGTTGGATTACTTAGCCTATAGTTTTGCCGAAAATGGTGGAGGCATCCGGTTTAGAGAGGCTTACAACAAACGTATAATAAATAATATTACTTTTTTAGATTACAATAATTATAAGCCAGAAACGAAGGATGTAGATTTGAAAGATTTAGATACACTTTTTGAAGCAGGTAAACTTCAATTTGTTTCCAAAATTGAAACCGAGGATGTTAAGGTATTACTTAATAAATAGGTTATTGCACTGTTTTTACTAATACTTGTTTTTTACCTTCTTTTATGGTAATAATATAAAGACTGCTATTATCGTCATCAGCCATATCCTTAAACATGTCTTTTTCTAAAATAAGGTTGGTAAAATGTGGGGTTGTGTTGCTGTGGCCAACAATAAGTACAGTTTTTCCTCGCGTGTCTTGTTTAAAAGATTCACTGTACATATCATTATTTGGGGTGTAGTATTGTATCTTTAAATTGAGAGCGTTTGCGGTTGGAGCTGCAGTTTCTTTTGTTCTATTGTAATTAGTGCTATAAATAGCGTTTAGCTTTTTATCTTTAAAGTAAGTAGCCCAGAGCTTAGCTCTAAGTTTACCTTCACTTGTTAAATGCGGATCTTTGTTGGTTTTATCAGTTCTATCCTTTTCTGCATGACGAATTAGATAATAAGTTGTAGTTGTTTCCTTAATAATATTTTGAGCTGATAAAACTTGTAAAGAAAGTATTAAAAATAAAATGCTAATGATGTTTATTGATGCTTTCATTAAAGACGTATTTAAGAATCTCTAATGTAAGAAATAAATATCTATAAGTTTACCACAAAAAAAAGCTGCTAAAAAGCAGCTTTCAAAAATATAATTTTAAATTCTAGTTTCTAAAAATAGTCTGTTTTCTATCAGGGCCAACTGAAACAATAGTAATTGGTGTTTCTAGCTCTTTTTCTAAAAATTCTATGTAATCATTTAATGCTTTTGGCAATTGCGACGCTTCAGACATTTTTGTTAAATCTTCACTCCAGCCCTGAAACTCGGTATAAACTGGTGTTACATTTTCAGGTTCAATATTATATGGCAAGTGCTTTATAACTTCACCTTTATATTTGTAAGCGGTACATACTTTTAAAGTTTTAAACCCAGAAAGTACATCGCCTTTCATCATGTTTAATTGGGTAACACCGTTTACTTGACAAGCATATTTTAAAGCCACTAAATCTAACCAGCCACAACGTCTTGGGCGGCCAGTGGTAGCGCCAAATTCATGACCAACTTTTGCCATGGTTTCCCCATCTTCATCAAATAACTCTGTTGGAAATGGTCCAGAACCCACCCTTGTAGTGTAAGCCTTAAAAATACCAAAAACCTCACCAATTTGGTTGGGTGCAACACCTAAACCTGTGCAAGCTCCTGCAGCGGTAGTATTACTTGAAGTAACAAACGGATACGTGCCAAAATCTATATCTAATAAAGAGCCTTGAGCTCCTTCGGCTAAAATTGTTTTGCCCTCTTTTTGTGCTTGGTACACATATTCTTCAGAATCTATAAAAGTTAAGGATTTTAATACCTTAACAGCTTCAAAAAACTCGGTTTCTAATTCTGCCAAGTCATATTCTATTTCTGCATCGTAAAATGCAATCATAGACTCATGTTTATTAGCAAGTGTTCTGTAGCGCTCTTTCCAGTCGCTTAATTCTAAATCGCCAACACGTATACCATTTCTCCCAGTTTTATCCATATAGGTTGGCCCTATTCCTTTTAGTGTAGAGCCTATTTTAGCTTTTCCTTTAGAGGCTTCACTAGCAGCATCTAATAGGCGGTGTGTTGGCAGTATTATATGTGCTTTTCTTGAAATTAATAGCGATTTTCTGTAATCTATATCTTGTTCTTCTAGCTTATCTAATTCTTTTTTAAAAATTACAGGGTCTATAACTACGCCATTGCCTACCAAATTTGTAGCATCGTCATGAAAAATCCCAGAGGGAATGGTATGTAATACATGTTTTTTGCCATTGAAAACTAAAGTGTGTCCTGCGTTTGGACCGCCTTGAAAACGCGCTATAATATTGTAGTTTTTAGTTAAAACGTCAACAATTTTTCCTTTGCCTTCGTCTCCCCATTGTAATCCTAGTAGTAAATCTACTGCCATTGTAAAATAAATTAGTTAGTTATCCTGATTGGTTTCAGGAGATTTTCTATTTCCGTAGAAATAAAGTGAGTGGTTATTAATTTCAATATTGAAAACTTCTTCAATAGTTTTTTTGATGGATTGAATCCTCGGGTCGCAAAATTCTATAACTTCACCTGTATCAGTTAAAATAACGTGATCGTGTTGTCTATCAAAATACGACTTCTCGTAATGTGCTTGGTTTTGCCCAAATTGATGTTTTCTTACCAATTTACATTCCAAAAGTAGCTCTATTGTGTTGTATAAGGTAGCTCGCGATACCCTGTAGTTTTTGTTTTTCATATTGAGGTATAACGACTCAATATCAAAATGTTCTTGGTTATTATAAATTTCTTGAAGTATAGCGTAGCGTTCGGGTGTTTTTCTATGCCCGTTTTCCTCTAAAAAGCTTGTGAATACACTTTTTACAATCTCTTGGTTTTTGCTGTCTGTATTAGAATTCATAATTGCGAGACAAATTTACACTTTATACTCTGGAAACCTTATCTATGCCATTAATTTTTTTAAGATTATCCAATATTTTTTTCAACAATGCTTTGTTTTTAACAATTAGTTTAATTTTTCCAGAAAACACACCATCATCAGTTTCAAAACTTAAACTTTTCATGTTAACATGTAAGTTGTTAGATATTACTTTTGTAATGTCGTTTACTAATCCCATATGGTCTATCCCAGAAATTCTAATTTCGGTAGCATATTCCTGCTGGCTAGAATCTATCCATTTTGCTGGCATTATCCTATAGGCGTAATTAGATTGTAGACTTAGCGCATTTGGGCAGTTATGTTTATGTACTTTAATACCTTCGGAAACTGTTAAAAAGCCAAAAACATCATCACCAGGAATGGGGTTACAGCAATTGGATAATTTATAATCTAATTTTTCTTCTTCTTTACCAAACACCAAAGAATCGTAATTAGATGTAATTTCATCTTTCTCAAGTTGTTCTTTAGATATGGTTTGCTTTCTAGAAATTTTATTTTTAATAAAACTTACAAGGGCATTACTTCTAGACGAGGCAAATTCTTTAAGCATGGTATTGTCTATAGAGCCAATACCTACACGGTAAAATAAATCTAAACTTGTTTTTAAATTAAAATAGCGCACCAAATCGTTAACAGAAGATTCATTAAGCGTTATTTTAAGCTGTTTTAATTTTCGTCTTAAAACTTCTTTTCCTTCTTCAGCTATAAGTTTACGGTCTTCTTTAAGAGCAGATTTTATTTTAGCCCGTGCTCTTGCTGTAGTGGTGTAGTTTAGCCAGTTTGCATTTGGTTTAGAGCTATCTGAAGTAATAACTTCTACTTGATCGCCACTTTTTAACTCATGACTTAGCGGTACTAGTTTTCCGTTAACTCTTGCGCCTCTTGTGCGCATACCAACTTCAGTATGAATATGAAATGCAAAATCTAGGGATGTTGCGCCTTTGGGTAGCGATTTTAATTCACCAGCGGGTGTAAATACAAATATTTCCTGCGCATAAAGGTTTAGCTTAAATTGCTCAACAAAGTCTACGGCATTTAAGCTAGGGTTTTCAAGCGCTTCCTGTAACCTGTTAATCCAGTTTTCTAAATTGTCTTCTTTTTCGCCTTCTTGCTTGTATTTATAGTGTGCTGCATAGCCTTTTTCGGCAATCTCATTCATGCGTTCACTACGAATTTGTACTTCTACCCAATTCCCTTTTGGCCCCATTACGGTAATGTGTAAGGCTTCGTAACCTGTACTCTTTGGTGAAGAAATCCAATCGCGTAATCGTAAGGGGTTTGGTCTAAAATGGTCGGTAACAATAGAGTAGATTTTCCAAGCTATAAATTTTTCGTTTTCTTCATCGGTGCTGTAAATAATCCTTATGGCAAACTTATCGTATACTTCATCAAAAGAAACGCCCTGTTTTACCATTTTTTTGCGAATGGAAAATATAGATTTAGGCCTTCCTTTTATAGTGTACTTAAAGTCTTCTTTGTCTAACGATTTTTTAATAACCTCACTAAACTGTTCAATATATTTATCCTGATCTTCTTTACTCTCCTTAATTTTGTTTAAGATATCGAAGTAAACTTCAGGTTCAGTATATTTTAGAGATAAGTCCTCTAGTTCAGTTTTAATATTATACAGCCCAATTCTGTGTGCTAAGGGCGCGTAAATATATAGTGTTTCAGAAGCAATTTTAACCTGTTTATCGGCGCGCATAGAGTCCATGGTTTGCATATTGTGCAAACGGTCTGCTATTTTAATGATGATTACTCTAACATCGTCATTCAATGTTAGCAACATTTTTCTGAAATTCTCAGCTTGAAGAGATACATTCATATCCTGCTCCTTGCTTAGAGACGATATTTTGGTGAGCCCGTCAACAATTCTGGCTACAGTTTCACCAAATAATTGTTCAATATCATTAATGGAATAGGTTTCGCTGTCTTCAACAACATCATGCAATAGTGCCGCGGCAATAGATGTGCCATCTAGCCCAATTTCTTGCGCTACAATTCTAGCTACTGCTAGCGGATGGAAAATATAAGCCTCACCAGATTTTCTGCGTTGGTCTTTGTGTCCATCCAAGGCCACTTCAAAAGCCTTTCTTATAAGCTTTTTATCTTCGTCAGATAATGTTGTGTAGCTTACTTTTAAAAGTTTTTTGTAGGCTTTGGTAATTTCCTTGTTCTCTATTTCTATTTCTTCTTCAGACATAAAATAAAAGTAGTATAAACGAGGCGAATAGCCAATACAGTTTTTCTATTTTTTTAAGAAATGTTATTTAAAAAGTCTATTAGCTGCTTTGTAGCTTTACCACGGTGCCCAATCTTGTTTTTTAATGCTAAATCCATCTCTGCAAATGTTTGGTTGTAACCGGTTGGTTTAAAAATGGGGTCGTAGCCAAAGCCTTTATTCCCTGCTTTTAAAGTAGTAATGGCACCTTTGCAAATACCAGTAAATGTGGTGAGTTTATTGTTGAAATGTAATGCTATTACGGTTTTAAAATGAGCATTTCTGTTATTAGATGTTTTTAAATTTTTTAACAGTAAACTCATGTTATCTGTGGCGTCTCTTTTTGGTCCAGCATATCGAGCTGAAAACACTCCGGGTTCACCATTTAAGGCCTCTACTTCTAAACCTGTATCGTCTGCAAAACAGTTGTAACCAAACTTTTCTTTGATGTAAGTTGCTTTTTCAATGGCATTGCCTTCAATTGTGTTTTGCGTTTCAGGAATTTCATCAAAACATTTTATGTCTTTTAAACTTAGTAGTTTTATATGTGAAGGCATTAAAGCTTGAACTTCCTTTAATTTATTCAAATTATTTGTGGCAAAAACTATTTCCATAACATAACAATTTAGTAGCCAAAAATAGTGTTATTTTGTTGATGTTGAAAACTATTGAAGCGGGTAGTTGTTACAAAAATTTAGTTGTTATTAAGTGTTCTTAAAGTATCTCACAACAAAGAGCGGTTACTATTCTGAAATTTTAATTTAAAATGGTGCAAAGGGTTTGTTTTGCTATTTGTTTGTAAATGCAACGTATTACCCTTGTGAAGATTATAAATTTTAGAGTTTTTTTATGATTTTAATCATCTAAGATACATCTTAAAAATTGTATCTTAGAATATATTTAATAATTAAAATTAAACCAGATATGACAGTAAATTTTCAATATGTAGATGTAGACGTAAGTGAAACACTTTCTGCGTTCACTGAAGAGAAGTTAGAGAAATTGTTTAATAAATACGAGTTTTTAATAAGTGCAATGGTGTATTTTAAACAAGATGAAAATAGCCACGACGCAGGTAAAATCTGTAATATAGAGCTAAGTTTGCCAGGACCAAGGATTTTTGCAACATCTAACGAGCATAATTTTGAAGTAGCGGTAAGGGAAACCATTAGCGATTTAGAACGCCAACTAAAAAAGCGTAAGGAAATTTTTAAGACACATTAAAATTAATAGCCAAAAAATTTTAAGTTCTAAGACCTAAGATTAACGGCATAAAACAAGATTAAAAAAAGGATGATTAAAATTAATTTTAGTCCTCCTTTTTTTATTTGCAACTTTATTGCTTCACGTTTTCAACAATGCCAAACATAGCTCACTATCGATGATGATAAGGCTCGTTTTTTAAAATAGTAAAACCTCTGTAGAGTTGCTCAATAAAAAATAAACGTACCATTTGGTGCGAAAATGTCATTTTAGAAAGCGATATTTTTCCATTTGCTTTCATATACACCTCGTCAGAAAATCCATAAGGCCCGCCAATAACAAAAATTAAATGCTTTAGTCCTGAGTTCATTTGTTTTTGTAAATAGTTAGAAAAACTTAAAGAGCTAAACTGTTTTCCGTTCTCATCTAGAAGAATTAACACATCAGATGGCGATATTTTTTTTAAAATAAGTTCGCCCTCTTTATGTTTTTGTTCATTTTTACTTAAATTTTTGGCTTTTTTAAGATCTGGTATCACCTCAAATTCAAATTTAATGTAATGGTTTAATCTGGTCTTGTAAACCTCAATTAAGCTCGTAAGTTCCTTATTATCAGTTTTGCCTATGGCAAGTAATTTAATTGTCATGATAAAAAATACTATTTCTATAATTTACGATATTACTATTTTAAAGCATTAAAACTAAAAAATTCGCAAATTAATATTCCATTTATTATTTTAGCGCAAATTCCCTGATATGATAACTAAAGAATATTTTGAAAAAGAAGTAGCGCATATTATTGCAAATGCTATTAGAGAAGATGTTGGTGATGGCGACCATAGCTCACTAGCCTGTATTCCAGAAACTGCGAGAGGAAGAGCAAAACTTTTAGTTAAGGACAAAGGCATTATAGCGGGTGTTAATTTTGCAAAACGCGTTTTTGATTTTGTAGACAAAAAACTTAGGGTAGAAATAAAAATTGAAGATGGTTCTGAGGTATCATACGGCGACGTGGTTTTATATGTTGAAGGGCCCTCACAATCTATATTAAAAGCAGAGCGTACAGTATTAAACGCAATGCAACGTATGAGCGCTATAGCAACAAAAACAAGAACGTTTGTGGAATTGCTAAAAGGTACGCAAACTAGAATTTTAGATACGCGTAAAACGACACCCGGAATTAGGATTTTAGAAAAATGGGCGGTTAAAATTGGTGGCGGTGATAACCACAGGTTTGCACTTTATGACATGATAATGTTAAAAGATAACCATATTGATTTTGCTGGAGGTATTACCAAAGCCATAGATATGACCAAGGATTACTTAGCTGAAACCGGTAAAGATCTTCAAATAATGGTAGAAGCTAGAGACTTAACAGAGGTAGAAGAAATTCTGCAAAGTGATGGTATATACCGTATCTTGTTAGATAATTTTGATTATGAAGACACAAAAAAAGCAGTGGAATTAATTGGAGGCAAATGTCTTACAGAATCTTCTGGCAATATTAACGAAACTACTGTACGGCACTATGCAGAATGTGGCGTAAACTACATATCTTGTGGCGCTTTAACGCACTCTGTTCATAATATGGACTTAAGTTTAAAAGCAGTAAAATAATAGCGTGTATCTTTTTTTTAGATTTTGAATTTGGACCTTAAGTCTTGCAATCCTTAGTTCGTTTTTATTTTTTAAGAATGTCTTAGTTGGTGCTACTAATTTTTTTAACTTGCATTTATAGTAGATGTATTAAAAATTTTAGCGATTAATGACAAAACCTATTGAAGACAAACTAGATAAAATACCCATTGTAAATGTCTTAGTTAAGTTTTTAAAGCAAATTAAATTACCAGGTCTTGAAGGCTTATCGCTTTACGATTTATCAGAATTATACGTTATAGGTATCGCCAGAGGCGCATTAACTGCCAGGGCAAGCGCTATTGCCTTTAGTTTCTTTACGGCCCTGTTTCCGTTTTTATTGTTTGTATTAATAGTTATTCCATACATACCAATAGAAGGTTTTAAAGGCGAGTTTTTAGAGTTTCTAGAATCTTTTTTACCACCCACAACATCCGATTTTTTCTTTGAAAATATTTTTGGAAACATAGAGCAAACCCAGCGAGGAGGCTTATTATCGTCTGTATTTATACTCTCCATAGCACTTATGGCAAATGGGGTAAATGCAGTATTTTCAGGTTTTGAGAATTCGTATCACGAGCAATTAACCCGAAACGTGTTTAAGCAGTATTTGTTTGCTTTGGGGATCGCTCTAATATTGGCATTTTTACTAATTATAACCATAGCAGTTCTAGGGTATTTTCAAATTTATGTAATCGAAGAAATTCTAGAAGCCCTTCGCAATAGGGATTACGATGTAGATGCCGATGGGGTATTTTGGTTCGATATTGCTAAATATGTGTTTTTTGTAATTATGGTGTATTTAGCAACTGCAACGCTATATTATTTTGGTACAAAAGAAGGAAGGGATTCTAAGTTCTTTTCCATTGGTGCTTTGTTTACTACATTTTTAATTATTCTTACCTCGTATTTATTTGGTATTTACATAGAAAACTTTAGCCAGTACAATAAGTTATATGGCTCTATAGGCGCTCTTTTAATACTGCTGTTTTATTTGTGGCTAAACTCTAATATTTTGTTACTAGGATACGAGTTAAATGCTGCTTTAAATATTTTAAGGAAAACAAAGGCTTATGAAAAATAAAATTTATGTAACAGTACTATGCTTGTGCGCTTGTTTTTCTTATGGTCAAGATATTTTTGGAAAATGGAAGACTATTGACGACAAAACGGGAGAGGCAAAATCTGTAGTAAAAATTTATGAGGAAAACGGTAAGGTGTTTGGTAAGATAGTAGGTATTGTAAATCCAAATCGTAAAAATGCAATATGCGAAAAATGCGAAGGAGAAGACAAAAACAAACCAATTTTAGGGTTTGTGCTAATAAGGGATTTGGAGAAATCGGGAAATTACTATGAAGGCGGTACTATTTTCGATCCTTTAAGAGGAAGACAATTTAAATGCAGGTTAGCTTTAGATGAAGATAATAAAGACCTTTTACAAGTAAGAGGCTATGTTGCTTTTTTCTATGCCACCCAATATTGGCAGCGTGTAAAGGAATAAACCACAAAAAGAAACAATTTTAATTTGGCAAATTTTATAGACGTAATATTACCTATTCCGTTGCAAAAGTTATTTACCTACAGTATAACTTCTGCAGAAGCTCATTTTCTTGAAGCAGGAATGCGGGTTTCGGTGCCTTTTGGTAAATCAAAAATTTACACAGGTTTAGTTTATAGAATTCATAACGAAGCTCCTTTGGTTTATGAAGCTAAAGAGATTCATCAAATTTTAGACGAAAGTCCTTTAGTAAATGCTTCTCAATTAAATTTTTGGGAGTGGATTTCTAAATACTATATGTGTACCATGGGCGATGTTATGCGCGCCGCATTACCAAATGCTTTTATTTTAGAGAGCGAAACCATACTAACCAAAACCCCAACGCAACTTAATGACGAAGATTTAAAAGACGACGAGTTTTTAGTTTACGAAGCTTTACACCATCAGTCGTCCCTAAAAATTCAAGATGTCATTAATATTTTGGATAAAAAAAGTGTGTTACCAGTAATAAAACGCTTAATTGATAAAAATGCCATTTCTGTACAAGAAGAGATTTTCGAGAAGTATAAACCCAAATTAGTACGCTATGTAAAATTAAATTCAAATTATACTTCAGAAGAAAATTTACAGCAATTACTAGAAGATTTAAGTAGGGCGCCAAAACAAAGAGAAGTGATTATGACTTTGTTTATGTTATCCTCTAAAACCAAAAAGCCAGTAAAAGTTTCAGAGTTAGCATCAGAAAGCGACGCATCTTCATCCATTGTAAAAACTTTAATCGATAAAGAAATTTTAGAAGAATATTTTATTCAAATTGATAGGGTAGTGTATTCGGGTGATGCTAATGAAGATTCAAAAGCATTAAACGAACATCAAGAAAAAGCACTTTCTGAAATAAAATCAGAATTTAAAACACATCCAACTGTTTTGCTGCATGGTGTAACCTCTTCAGGTAAAACCGAAATATATGTAAAGCTTATTGAAGAGGTTTTAGATAAAGGACAACAAGTGTTGTATTTGTTGCCAGAGATTGCTTTAACCACCCAATTGGTAAGTAGGTTGCAAAACTATTTTGGAGAATCGGTAGCCATATTTCATTCTAAATATTCGTCGCACGAACGTGTGGAGGTTTGGCAAAATGTACTACAAAGTTCTAAAAAAGCCCAAATTATTTTAGGAGCGCGTTCGTCTGTGTTTTTACCTTTTAAAAATTTAGGGTTAATTATTGTTGATGAAGAGCACGAACAATCTTTTAAGCAATTCGACCCAGCTCCAAGATATCACGCGAGAGATGCCGCCATATTACTGGCGCATATGCACAAAGCTAAAACCCTTTTAGGTTCTGCAACCCCCAGTTTAGAAAGTTACTTTAATGCCCAACAACAACGCTATGGCTTTGTGGAATTAAAATACCGCTACAATGATGTGTTAATGCCAGAAATTGAGTTAGTAGATATTAAGGACAAGCATAAGCGTAAACTCATGAAAGGCCATTTTAGCGATAGGCTAATTGAGGAAATGACAGAAACGCTGGCTGAGGGACACCAAATAATACTATTTCAAAATCGTAGAGGTTTTTCACCAATTATAGAATGTAATACTTGTGGGCATGCACCACAATGCCCCAATTGCGATGTAAGCTTAACTTACCATCAATACAGAAACCAGTTGCGTTGCCACTATTGTGGCTACAATACGCAAATGCTTAAAAATTGTAGTGCTTGTGGAAGCCCCGAGTTAGACAATAAGGGGTTTGGAACAGAACAAATTGAACAGGAAGTAAAAATTTTATTTCCAGAACATAAAGTAGCCAGAATGGATTTAGATACCACTCGCGGAAAATATGGTTACGAAAAAATTATTACAGCTTTAGAGCAACAGGAGATTGATATTTTAGTTGGTACACAGATGTTAACCAAAGGGTTGGATTTTAGAAACGTAAAGCTAGTGGGCGTAATGAATGCCGATAACATGCTTAATTTTCCTGACTTTAGAGCACACGAACGTAGTTTTCAATTAATAATGCAAGTATCCGGAAGAGCTGGAAGAACCGATAAAAGAGGAAAGGTTTTAGTGCAAACCTATAATCCGTATCACAATATTTTGCAGCAAGTGTCTTCCAATAACTACGAAGCGATGTTTAAGGAGCAAATGGACGAGCGTTTTAACTATAAATATCCACCAGTTTACAAGCAAATAAAAATTACGTTAAAACATAAAGATTACAGTAGGGTAGAGCAAGCGTCTATTTGGTTAGGTAAATCTTTAAGACAGGTGTTTGGGGATAATGTTTTAGGGCCAGAGTCGCCTCCGGTATCAAGAATTAGAAATCAATTTTATAAAAATATCTTGATAAAAATTCCTAAGAAACAGTCTTTATCTAAAACAAAAGAAGCTATTATTAAGATAAACAATAGCTTCTTTAGTGTAAAAGATTTTCGGTCGGTTAAAATAATTTTAAATGTCGATAATTACTAGTGAAATAGAAATTTGGTTACAATTTCGTTATTGAACTAGTCACGCCATGGCGTGATCTCATTATTTAATTTATTTTTGAGAAACTGAAACAAGTTCAGTTTAACGAAGGCTAAGCTTCTAAATATTATTTAAAGCATCAACCAATTGTGTCTTTTTGTTTCGGCTTAACGGAATTTCGTAAGCGCCAACTTCCACATTTTTACTGTTAAATCTATCTATTTTATCAAGATTCACAATGTAAGATTTATGGATTCTTAAAAATTTGTTTTCTGGCAATTCTGCCTCAAAAGCTTTCATGGTAGATAGTACTACTAAGCTTGTGTCTTCAGTAACTAATTTTACATAATCACCAAGTGCTTCAATCCATTTAATATCCTTAATATAAACTTTACGTTTTTTAAGGTTGCTCTTTACAAAAATATGCTCACCTTCTTCCTCGTGGAAATCCAATGTTAATTTATGTTGTTCTAGAGCTTTTTCAACAGATGTGTTAAAGCGTTCTTTTGTAATAGGTTTGTGTAAATAATCGGTAGCATCATAATTAAATGCTTTAAAGGCATATTCAGTTTTACCGGTTACAAAGATAATTTGGGGTTTCTTGTTTAATACGTCTAAAAGTTCAAAACCATTTAGCACTGGCATTTCAATGTCTAAAAAAATTAAGTCTACTTGATGCGTATTTAAACCATTTTTTGTTTCGAGCGCGCTACTGTACTCTGCAATTAAGTTTAGTGAAGGGTGATTTTCGACTAACTTAACTATAGAGAGACGTTGTATCGCTGAATCGTCTACTACTACACAGTTTAAAGTCATAACATTTTATATTATTTCGGTTAAGATATCGACAATAGTACGATAATTTCCGCTAAAAACCAAAAATCATCGGTAAACTGTTGATTTTAACATAATATTAACATTTTCTGTTTAACCTTAATTGCGACAAATTTTAAGCAAATTTATAGTTTGGCAATTAGTTGTGTAATATATAGAAATTAATTATTTTTGCAGCCAATTTTTAACAAATAAATAGATTTTTTATGAATCATTATGAAACTGTTTTCATCTTAAATCCCGTTTTATCTGATGATCAGATAAAGGAAACAGTAAAGAAATACGAAGATTTTCTAGTTTCTAACGGTGCGAAGATGATATCCAAAGAAGATTGGGGGCTAAAAAAATTAGCATACCCAATTCAAAACAAAAAAAGTGGGTTTTACCACTTATTTGAGTACCAAGTTGCCGGTGGGGTAATAGAACCGTTAGAAGTAGAGTTTAGACGTGATGAGCGTTTTATGCGTTACCTAACTGTAACTCTAGATAAGCACGCTGTGGCTTGGGCAGAAAGAAGAAGAGAAAAACTTAAAGCAAAAGCGTAATTATGGCAACATCTATAGAACAACAATCTAAAGGTAAAAAAGACGGAGAAATTAGGTATTTAACTCCGCTTAATATAGAAACTAACAAGCAAAAGAAATATTGTCGTTTCAAAAAATCAGGCATCAAGTATATCGATTATAAAGATCCAGATTTCTTATTAAAGTTTGTAAACGAACAAGGTAAAATTTTACCAAGACGTTTAACAGGTACTTCATTAAAGTACCAACGTAAAGTGTCTGTTGCTGTAAAAAGAGCACGTCATTTAGCTTTAATGCCATACGTAGCAGATTTATTAAAATAAAACAATCATAACAATGGAACTTATATTAAAACAAGACGTTGAAAATTTAGGATTTAAAGACGATGTTGTAACAGTTAAGAACGGTTATGGTAGAAACTATTTAATTCCTCAAGGGCATGCTGTTATAGCTACGCCTTCTGCTAAAAAAGTATTGGCAGAAAACTTGAAACAAAGAGCTTTTAAAGACAAGAAATTAATTGAAGATGCTAACAAAACTGCTGAGGCAATTAAAGGTCTTGATATTAAAATTACAGCTAAAGCAACCGAAGGTGCATCAGCTGGAGATAAATTATTTGGTTCTGTAACTAAAGCCGATTTAGTTGAGGCTTTTGAAAAAGCAGGACATACTATTGATAAAAAGTTTGTAACCATAGTTGGTGGAAACATTAAGCGTTTAGGACAGTATAATGCTGTGGTACGTTTACACCGCGAAGTAACTTTCGAATTTCCTTTTGAAGTTATCGCTCAAGCTTAACATTTTGTATTACAATACTATATTAAACCGTTTAGATAATTTCTAAACGGTTTTTTTAGTGAGATTCAATATCTAGAAGCCCGATAGGGCGCGCTAGATATTGTAAATCGAACTAATCCCGCTTTTTAGCGGGATCTGTTAATTGATATTGGAATTGCCATCTAGAAGCCCGATAGGGCGCGCTAGATATTGCAAATCGAACTAATCCCGCTTTATAGCGGGATCTGTTAATTGATATTAGAATTGCCATCTAGAAGCCCGATAGGGTGCGCTAGATATTGCAAATCGAACCAGAGCTGTCCATCAAGGAGTATTTTTTGTCAATCTGAACGCTTCAGGTTCTAATTCATATTGAATATCAGTATTTTGTATTCTGAAATAATCACGATAGCTATTGGTGCAGAATAACAGGTTTTATGGCTTTTTCAGACAATATCTTCGTTTTTAATACATTTCATTTTAAAATTATGAAAAAAACCATCTTAGTATTCCTTATAATTTTTTGCTTTTCGTGTAAGAATGAAAAACATAAACAAGATGAAACTATACAAGTAGAAAAGATAAGGCCATCTGTTTTACTTGAAACTTTAAAGTATACTCCTGGGAATAAACCTATGATAAGTGTACACCGTGGTGGTAAAGGTCTAAAATACTATCCAGAGAATTGCTTGGAAACCCTAAAGTATATTAACGACAGTATTAAGGCTATTTTTGAAGTAGATGTTGCCCAAACTAAGGATAGCATTTTGGTATTAATGCACGATAATACTTTAGATAGAACTACAACAGGAGAAGGTAATATCTCCAACTTTACATTTAAAGAATTACAAACTTTTAATTTAGAAGACGATTTTGGCAACCAAACCAAATTTAAAATACCACTTTTTAAAGATGTTTTAGAATGGGCAAAGGCTAATGCGGTTGTATTAACTATAGATATTAAACGAAGTGTTGCTGTTGAAGATGTGGTACAGTCAATACGGGCGGTAGAAGCTGAAGATGTCTCTGTAATAATTACATACGATTTAATACAGGCTGAACGTGCCAATGCTATAGCTCCAGAATTATTATTATCTGTTTCTGTAAGAAATAATAAGGAGTTTGAGTGGTTGTTGCATTCAGGGATTCCAACTGAAAATATGATTGCATTTACAGGAACGCGTTTGTCGCCAGATTCTCTCTACACCAAAATCCATAGTTATGGCATAAAAACCATGTTAGGTACTTTAGGGAATTTAGATAAGCGTGCCGAAACTAGAGGAGATTCTTTATATAATGTTTGGGTTAAAAAAGGTATAGATGTTATTGCTACCGATAGGCCTTTTGCAGTAGCTAAGGCTATAAACGAATAAAAATAGTACTTTTACGGGGTAAATAACGTTGTCATCTAGCAGGGTTTTACAAACTTTGTAGGTATTCAAAAATATAGGTAATTAATTTAAAATAAATTCCCGATTTCGCGGGAAGTTGGTAATGAAATACGCAAGACTTACAAAAGAACAGTTTGAGGAATTACATCAAGAATTTATTAATTTTTTAGCTACTCAATCCATTACTGCAGATGAGTGGGCAAATTTAAAAGTGAATAAGCCAGAAGTTGCCGAAATGGAATTAGATGTATTTAGCGATTTAATTTGGGAAGGCGTATTAAATAAGGCTGAGTATTTAGAGCACTTTGCGCCGCAACACATGTATTTATTTCATTTAGATGAAGACAACATGCATGCTATTGTTGTAAACGTAAAAAACGATGAGGTTGATATTACAACTAAGGAAGGGTATAACTGGCTTCGTGAAAATTTAATGGATGAGCGCGTGGAGTTTCTACAAGCCGACAAAGCTTATACAGAGGATAAAAACCTAGATAAATTCAAGATGATAGAACAAGGAGCCTCTATTACTAAAGGGGAGTTGTATCAGTATTTTTATAACTTGATTAATTAGGGCCATTTCAAAGTAAGTAAGGTTAAAGAAATCTGTTCAATTCCTTATTCCCAAATATAACGTTTCAGATTGCTTTATTTTTTTTCTGCTGAAAGGCTCGCAATGCCATCTTCATTATTTATTTTTGTAATTCCGTACTAGATACGGCATCTATTTTCAAACTTTAAAAGAGATTTCTGCGTTCGCAGGACAATATTATGGCGCAAAAACCAAGCATACCAAAGGGTACAAGAGATTTTAATCCAGAACAGGTAGCAAAACGTAATTATATTTTTAATACTATTCGTGGTATTTTCGAGAATTTTGGTTTTCAACCTATTGAAACCCCAAGTTTTGAAAATTCTGAAACCTTGATGGGAAAATATGGCGATGAAGGTGACCGTTTAATATTTAAGATTTTGAATTCGGGAGATTATTTGGCTAAGGCTAATAGTGAAGCTTATTCTCTAAAAGACTCAAATAAGCTAACCTCTAGCATCTCCGAAAAAGCCCTCCGTTACGATCTTACCGTACCATTTGCACGTTACGTAGTACAGCATCAAAACGAGATAGAGTTCCCTTTTAAACGCTACCAAATACAACCTGTTTGGCGCGCCGATAGACCGCAAAAAGGACGTTTTAGAGAGTTTTATCAGTGCGACGCCGATGTGGTTGGTAGCGATTCGTTATGGCAAGAAGTAGAGTTTATCCAGTTATATGATAGTGTGTTTACCGCTTTACAACTACAAGGTGTTACCATAAAAATTAACAACCGTAAAATACTATCTGGAATAGCTGAGGTTATTGGTGCAAGTGATAAATTAATAGATTTTACGGTAGCCTTAGATAAATTAGATAAAATAGGAGAGGAGAAGGTTAAACAAGAAATGGTGGACAAAGGGATCCCGCAATCTGGTATAGAAAAACTTCAGCCTTTATTTTCCTTATCGGGCAATTTTGAATCTCAAATAGAGCGTTTAAAAACCATTTTATCTACTTCAGAAGAAGGAAAAAAAGGTATTGATGAATTGGCATTTATAGATAATGCTGTTTCGCAACTAGGTTTAACTACCGCTAAATTGCAACTAGATGTTACATTAGCTCGTGGTTTAAACTATTACACTGGTGCTATATTTGAAGTTGCCGCACCCAAAACCGTAAAAATGGGTTCTATTGGTGGCGGTGGCCGTTACGATGATCTCACAGGTATTTTTGGAATGAAAAATATGAGCGGTGTTGGTATAAGTTTTGGTCTAGACCGTATTTATTTGGTGTTGGAAGAATTAGGATTATTCCCAGAAACAGTAAATAAAAATGTTGAGGTTTTGTTTATTAACTTTGGCGATAAAGAAGCTTTGTTTAGTTTAAAAGCTATTAAACAATTGCGCCAACAGGACATAAATGCAGAGTTGTATCCAGATAAAATTACCAACGGAAAGCATATGCGCAAACAAATGAACCATGCAAATAATAGAAACATTCCTTTTGTGGTTTTGGTAGGTGAAGAAGAAATAAGCTCTAATACCTATACATTGAAGGACATGAAAACTGGTGAACAGCAAAAGGTTTCTTTAGAGGTTTTAATTTCTGCTATAAAAAAGAAGTCCTGAAGGTCAGTTCAGGACTAGAAATAGTTTTTTGAAAATTAGATTTGGGGTTTTGTGACTAACTCAAATAACTATTTTATAACTATTTTTTTAGAAATTTTACCTATTTCAGTTTCAATGTTTATAATATAGTTTCCAGAAATATTGCGAGGAATTCTATATTCTACATGGCTCTTGCTTGAATTTGTGTTTAAATTAAATAAAGACTGTCCCAGAATATTAAACATTTCTACCGCTTTAATTAATTTAAATTCCGGATTATTTATAATAATGCTTTCTTTTTCGTTAGAATAGAATACCTCTATAGTATTTGCAGTCTCAAACGTTTCATTGTTAAGTGTTTGTGTGGTAAATGTAATTACAAATCTATTTAAATGTTCTCCAGCAGATAGGTTGGTTTCATAATCTGAGTTTCTTAAATTATGATACATGCCCAATTCTTTATCGTGCAAATAAATGTTTATAGTATTAGGGGCGTTTTGTAAATCATCAATTGTAAAACTATTTAATCCCGCTTTTTTGGTATGCACTCCTAAAGGAATTATGGTTTGCTCCGTTATGGTGTCAATAGCTTGTATTACATATTTTTCGTTATTAATAAGCCAATACATATCGTCTATTTGGGTATCAATGTATTTAGAATCGTATCCCCAGTCTATGCCGTTGGAAGCGTTTTGGTCTACAGTAAGCAGTAACTGTCTTCTAATTGTATTTACAGAGTTAAAGCCAATTCTTAGTTTTAGCCTAGAATCTTTAATCTTAGGCATTTGGTTTTTGCTAGACGTTTTAGAAGTGTTACTTTTTAGGAATGATGAATTTGTACCATCTTCTATTTGGAATACTCGTTGTGCATTATTAAATTTAATTGTACCACCAGTTTCTGCAGTAACAAAGAAACCTTGCCCTACAGGAATATATCTACCAGGTATTTTGGTTGGTGTACCACCAGAAGCAACATCAGGATCGTTGGTGCCTATGGCTGCAGCAGGTACGCCGCCAGCTAATGAGTAAGTAGCATATCCGCCTTGATATTCGTTTGCTATATGTGAACCACCACCCCAATGTTCCCAAAAATATAATGTTCCGGTTGTAGAACCAGGGCCAGCTATGGTAGCGCCATTGTCTAATATAAACTGTTCAGCATCAATAGCTGATGGATAAGGGTTGCCAACTAGGTAATCGTTACCAGCACTAATGTTTAAATTTATATTCCCATTGTTAGGTTTACCTTCTAGAATATAGTTTTGTTCGTCGTTTATTGCGCCACTTCCAGGGCCTTTCATGGTAAAGCCTTCACCAACTTTAAGTGTTCCAGATTGCCTTACATGCTGCCAAGATGCATAATCGTCGCTAAGCCTATTGCTAAATTTCCAAATCCAATAATCGGCAATACCTAAAGGCGATACACTGCCATTATAGCCAGAACTTAAAAAGTTAACATTAGAGAAAACATCGGTAACATTAAAGTCATTATTATTTGTAGAGTTGTTGCGTTTTCCAACAGGAGACGACCAATAGTTGTATGTAAAAGTGTCAGCGGTTCCTTGTTGATCTTTTTCTAATGTCCCAGCACTGGTTGGGTCTAGGGTACTATCTTCAGTTTGAATTAATTGTGATTCGCCTTCTAAATCTATTTTTCCATCGAGCTTTAGGTACCAAGAATTAGTTAATCCAGAGTCTCCATTAACCGTTAAAGTGCTCCCTGAATCTAAAATTATACCTACGGAAGACATGCTGTTAGAGGTTTCTAAGTTTCCTTTAATATGCACAATGGCGCAGTTAGGAGGGGTGCTATGTATATCCCAAACGCTACCGTGTTCCCAATTACTTGGGTTGCTCCAGTTGCCACTGGCCGAAGCTACAGTAGTATACGGTAATGGCGCAGATTGTACATCGATTATTTTTGAGTTGTATATTCTGGCTCCTGAGCTAATATCTATACTTGGTGTGGTGAGATCGTCAATAATATTACCGTTATACCTATCTAGTTTATAATAGCGAATTAAATTGGACCAATTCAAAGGGGTAATTGTAGAAGCATCTACAAAATCGGTTATATTTAAAGGTATTACGCTACCTCTAACTATTCCAGAATTGTTCTCAATTTCTTGATGTACCATTTTATGAATTTCGTTAGCAGATAACGCTTTGTTAAATACCCTAACTTCATCCATATATCCTTTATAATATTTAGAGTTAATATCTGGTGTTTTACCAAGGGTAAAGCTTGATGTGTCTGAAGGAAATACACCGCTATTGGTTGTTGTACTTGCAACTTCTAAACCATTAATGTAAAGTTTAAATTCCCCATCTACACAATCGCAACTGTAAGTGGCGGATATATGTGTCCATATACCTGTGTTTACAGGGTTTAAACTAGAAATGCTATATCCATCGGCAAATGCAGTAATGGTTTTATCTGAGTTTAATTGAATATAGAATACATTTTGTCCTATTATGATTTGATCTCCAGTAGCCGAGGGGTCTATTTTAATCCAGCACATCATACTAGCTTCGTCCCAACCATTAATAACAGGAGCTTCGCTTGCATAATCATTTCTTCCATCAAAGAATAAATGTAATTTTCTGTCTAAAAGCCTTGGAGAACCAAAAGCAGTATCATCGGTATCAAATAAATCTACAATACCATCACCATCTGCATCATTTGTATCGTCTATAATTCCATTATTATCAGCATCTAAATTAGAGTATAGTGTATGTAATATATCGTAGGATGTACCATTTGAGGTTGTATCTAAATAATTAGGAGTGCCGTCATTATCAGAATCTACTACAAAATATTCCCAACCAGAACCTGTACTGCCTTGGTTGCTATTGCCATAAGCTGTTGCCATAGTACCACCTTCAAAAAAATCATAAATATCTAATATACCATCGGTAAAATATTCTATGACTCCATCGGAGTCAATATCTGTTTCTCTAACGGCATCGGTATCAGTGCCATCTCCAACGCCATTCCCAGTAATATCTCCATCACCATTTTGATAATTGGAATCTCCTGTGTTTGTAGCTCCAGACTCATCTACATCAAAAATAGTATCGTTATCACTATCTAAATCTAAATAATTGGGTATGCCATCTCCGTCAGAATCAGGAACGGTATTACTTTCGCTGGCGTCGTGCATGCCATTTAGGTTAGTGTCAACCCAGGATGTAACACCCGTAAGGGTAGCTTTACCTTCGCTAAGGTTTCCTAGTCCTGCTTCTACTACATCAGGAATTCCATCGTTATCAGAATCTAAATCAAAAACATCAGCAACACCATCGCTATCGGTATCGCATAAAGTTTGTGAAATCACTATATCGTCTATAGCTAAATCGTTACCGCCACCACCTACTTCATTATTAATAAAGTAAACATAAAATTCACTAACACTAAATGTTAAACTAGCTGTAAATTGGTGCCAGCTATTTGCAGGGTCTCCATTTATTGACGGCGGAATGTCGCCTGTGGTAATAGATGCTAGTACATTGTTGTTAACATCTCTAAATTCTACTAATATGTTTGGTCTTAATCTAGTTGCAATTCCCGGTGCGGTTGTAGTATCTAGGTTTAGCACCCAGAAACTATAGGTAATGGGTACGTTGGGTAGTGCTCCAATTATGGTGGCGGTATAAAAAGTTCCGGGATCGTATGAAGCGTTAAACATGGCCATTCTACCATCTGTATCTCCAGGAGTGTGGTCTTCACCCGTGTACCAATATGCGTCTGCCCAAGAGGCTACCTCTCCGTTAGGCGTATCGTTTGTTCCATCGCCATCAGCCGCTTTATAATAAACAGTATATTCCCCATCACCTAAATCCATGCTCCCTAACGAAGGGCATTCTGTGGTGGGTGCGCCAACGGTACCATCTTCGTAGCAATAGGTGGTTTCGGCATTGTATGTTGTGTTTATTGTAGTTCTGTGCCCTTCGCCAAATGTTTCGTTTAAAAACTTATAATTTGTAGTGGTGGCGGTTATTGATGTTTTGCAGGCTAGCTCCTCGGTGCCATCGGCAATACCATCATTATCATCATCAATATCTTCATTGTCTAATATACCATCATTATCACTATCAAAAAAGTTTTGTTCAGCGCGTGCATCTATATCAAATTGATAAGAAGCTTCATCAGAATCATTATTTGCAATAGTAACAGTACATGTTTTGGTGCCTAAGGTTAGGGAATTAAATTGAATGCTAAACGTAGTAGTGCCTGTTGAAGGTAAAACAGGTGAAGCATAATAAGGAGGTATAATTGAGAAATCTGTGGTATTAGATAAGCTAATATTAGAGATGTTTAAGTTAGAGCCTCCTTTATTGTAAATGGTGTATGTTCTTGTTATTAATGTTCCGGCATTGGCGGTTCCATAGCTTGTATGGTCTGAAATTGCAGGAGTGTTGTCTCCATTTGTAATAGATATGTTATTGCCACGAACATCAATTTCAGGAGCAGAGACTTTTACAAAAACGTCATCGAAGTAACAATATTCATTATTTTCATTAGCAGTACTTGAAAATCTGAAACTTGAGTTGGATGATAATCCGCTGTTGACTGTTAAATAAAATTCATACGGTACGTTATTCGAGGCAAAGTCTGTTCCTAATACATAAGTTTTAAGTGTAGACCAAGATGTACCATTAAAGTATTCTACTGAAAACCCTTCGCCAGTATCTAATCGATACCCAATAAAACAAAACGAAAAATCTATAGAGCTATACGCTGAAAGATTTAAACTTGGCGACGTAGTTAAGTTATTTAAAGCTTCATCATCTTTTGAGTATAGAGATTGAGAACTGTTACAGGCGTAAACAGAATTTGTGTTTAATCCAGAATCTGAACCGCCATCAATCCAACCTTGGAGTCCGGTTTCAAAATCATAAGATACAATGGTTTGCGAAAACACAGATAGAGATGTTACAACACAAAAGTATGCGGCAAACAACCAGTTTTTGGGTATATAGGTTTTCATAAGTAGGTATATTTAGTTTGGGGCTAAATATTTTTAATCAATGGTTAGCAAGCCTATTATTAATTTAACTTACAATACCATTAAGATTTGGGGTTAATAGCTTTGTTTCTATAAATTATAGATGTCTCAAATATAGAAAAAAAAGTTAAAATAATCGTTAAAATGTTTGATATTATCGATTAAAAGTTTTTTTGTGCTGTATTTAATTCTTTTATAGAGTTTTGATTATATTATTTTATAAGAAAAATACTATCTTATTAAAATTTTCTTAGTGGTTTTTCCTAGCGCTGTCTCTATGTTCAATATATAGTTGCCTAAAATATTCTGCGGAACTCTGTATTCTACATATTCATTGTTTGAGTTTGTAGCCAAATGAAATAATGACTGCCCTAATATATTGAACATTTCAACGGATTTTATAGTTTGATTAAGTGGATTGTTGATGATTATACTACTTTTTTCTTTTGAATAATAGGCCTCTACAGTATTGGTTTGCACTTTGTTTTCTGAGCTTAAAGTTTGGGATTTAGAGAATGTAATTTCAAATCTATTTAAATGAGATCCAGCGGTTAAGTAGGTTTCGTATTTAGATTTTTTTAAATTATGATAAATATTTAAGTCCTTATCATGTAAATAAATTTTTAAATCTTGACGGGCAGGGTTTTCCAATCTATCTACAGTTATACTGTTATAACCGGCAGTATCTGTATGTATGCCCAGAGGAATTATAGTTTCGGTAGTTATAGTATCTACAGCTTGAATTAAATATTTTTCGTTATTTAACATCCAATACATATCATCTATTTGGGTATCAATATATTTAGAGTCATATCCCCAGTCTACTCCTGAAGTAGCATTTTTATCAACTGTAAAAAGCAGTTGTCTTTTTATGGCATTTGTAGAATTAAACCCAATTCTAAGTTTCATTCTACTATCTATAGTTTTTGTTATTTCGCTCTTTTCCAGGGTTTTATATTTATCTTTTGAATTTGTGGTATCATCCTCAGGGTAAAAAATACGTTGACCATTATTAAAGTTTATGGTGCCGTTCGTTTCAGATGTTATATAAAAACCTTGTCCTACTGGGATAAATCTATCTGGTATTTCTACTAAATCTTTACTTACAAACGTTCCTATATTGTTATTGCCCTGAGTTGCTGCTGGTAGTCCGCCGGAGAGGGAAAATGTAGCATAACCTCCTTGGTATTCGTTCGCTATATGAGAGCCACCACCCCAATGTTTCCAAAAGTAGAGCGTGCCATTGGTTGTGCCCAAACCAGAAATTGTACTTTTGTTGTCTAGTAGGAATTGCACCGCATCAATTGAAGACGGGTAGGGGTTGCCAACCAAATAGTCGTTACCTGCATTTACGGTAAGATTTATAGAACCATTGTTAGGTTTACCTTTAAGAATATATTTTTGTTGCTCATCTATAGAGCCTGTGCCAGGACCTTTCATGGTAAAGCCTTCTCCAGGAGTAATTTCACCAGAGCTCCTTACGTGTTGCCAAGAAGCGTAGTCATCACTTAATTTGTTGCTAAACTTCCAAATCCAATAGTCTGCTATACCTAGGGGGTTTTCAGAACCATTGTAACCACTTGTTAAGAACTCTACATTTTTAAAAATATCTTTTACAGAATAATTGCTGTTATTTTTTATGTTATTACGCTTGCCAACAGGAGATGCCCAGTAATTATAAGTGTATTTATCAGCAGTACCCTTTAGGTCTTTTTCTAAAATTCCAGAGCTGGATTCGTCTAAAGTACTTTGTGGTGTTTGTATAAGTTGAGAGGCGTTATTTAATTTTAGAGTACCGTTAAGCTTTAAATACCATGAGTTAAATAAGCCTGCATTTTTATTTACGGTTAGTATAGCGCCTTGTTCTAAGATAAGTCCAGTGGTATTTATGGTTTTATCAATTTCTAAATTACCTTTTATTTTAATAATGGCGTGCTCTGGAGTTTTGTCTTGTATGTCCCAAACATTTCCATGTCGCCAACTGTTAGTATCATTCCAATGTCCGCTAGTTGTTGTATTTGTTACATAAGGTAGAGGTGCAGAATATTCTTGAAAAGAGGTCATGTTGTGTAATATACCATTTCTGCTGCTTACAGAGCTATCAGGTGTGTACCCGGTATCATCAATATCCATTTTATAATAGAGTATTAAATCATTCCACAGTAAACCCTCTATGTCTTTTGGTATTGTGGTACCGCTTATTTTTCCATTACTATTTTCAATTTTTTGATTTATTTGATAATGTAATTGGTTTTTAGATAAAGCTTTTTTGTAAACTCTAACTTCGTTAATAGCACCCTTAAAATAGTTGTTTTTGTTTTGCGTATTTCTCCCAATTTCAAAGTCGTAATCTGCATTCCAATCACTTGAATTATTTATCTTGGTGTTGGTAAGGGCATTGTCGCTATAGCTCCAAATGGTTTGTCCGTTTAAATATAGTTGCACTGTGCCGTCTTTACCATTAAAAGCGAGCGCTACATGTTGCCAAATGTTTTCTTTTAGTAAAGCTTCATCAATTTCTGGAGAAAATATATCTAAACCTGTATCGGTTTTTAAAAAGGCTCTTAGTTTTTTATTAATGTCAATAAACAGTCTAAAATTACGTTGCCCCATTATATCTGCTCTATCAAAGTTGTTATCTAATTTAATCCACGACATTATGGTTAATTCGTTATTACCTCCCAGAAAAGGTGCTGTATTTATATAATCATCAGCACCATCAAAATCTAAAAGTTGTGGTGTACAAAAACTAAAGTCGCCTATACCTGTAGCATGTGGTTGTTGCGTTTCACAAGTATTGCAATCTTCCCAAAGAATACTAATACTAGTGATATAGTTAGGGTCTGAAAAATTAACTCCTACCATTGGGTTTTCTCCAGAGGTTAAGTTAGAAACTGCGTTAACTATACCTGTTGCACTATCAGAAGTATATGAAGGTGATGGAGAAGGGGTAAATTCAGGGTAGATGGTGTCTCCTTTAGTATTTTTTCCCGTAATGGTGTATTTATCGCCATTTACATTATAAACATTTATGTGGTGTATGTCGAACGAAAGTGCGTATATAGGTTTGCTAAAGGTAACAGTACAAGTTATACCAGTGCTATTAAACCCATTGGTTAATAAATCTATTCCTTTATATAAGTAACTGGATTGCGTACCTATTTTAGGTGTGTTTCCGGCCCAAAACCCGAAGCTATTGGTTTCTCCAGTAAAGGATACGGTAACATCCACATCGGAATTATCTACATTGGTAAATGTATTAGAAAGTGTGCCTGGGTGCCAGCCATATTCATTAGAATTTTCAGGAAAAGTAGACCATTTCAAGCTAAAATTATTTCCACATTCTGGAGTAGTATGAAGTTGTGCATATGTTTTAGTAGAAAAAAAACATAGAGAGAGTGTCATTAAAATAATAATAGCAATGTGCTTCATAATTTTAAACTATTTAGTTTAAGGCTAAATATATGTTTGGTAATAAATTATATACCCAGCTAATATAGGTGTTTGTTTTTTATTTTAACGATAAAATGTATAAAAAAATCGATAAAGTGTATTTTTCACGTGCTACAATATTCAAAACGATATTAAAAAGTTGGAACAGGTTTTAAATTTACTTATTCCAACTTTTTAAAATATTTAAATATTTAGCAAACTATTTTTATTCTATTATTATTTTTTGGGAAATGGAATTTTCGTGCTCTAAATTAACTTTAACTATGTAAATTCCGGTTGCAATTCCTTCAATATTATGTTTAATAGTATTGGCATCGGTAGCTTGAGGAAAGTTGCGAATAGACTGACCTATTAAATTGAAAACTTCAATCTCCGTAATACTTTTTTCTGTAGGATTTTGAATTACCAAGTTTTTATTTTCGTTAGAATACAGTATTTGTAAATTTTCAAATTCTGAATGATTAGTATTTAGAGTTACATTACTGCTAAAGGTAATTTCGAATCTATCTTTATATTCACCTGGTTGTAAACTTATAGTGTATTCATTTTGTTTTAAGTCGTGATATAAGTTTAACTCTTTATCGTGAATGTAGATATTGGTATCGCTTTCTATGTTTATAAACTCGTCTACTCTAATAGTAGCTAAGCCTGCTTTAGATACTTTAATGCCTAATGGCAACACCTGTTCTTTATTAAAATTATTAACTGCTTGAATTACCAGAGGTACATTATTAAAGTTCCAATACATGTCTTCTTTTGCAGAATCGATTAAAAGCGCATCGTAACCTAAATCAAATTCGTTTGAAGCATTTGCATCAACCCCTGTTAATAGTTCGCGGTGATAGCCATTGGGAGAATCAAACACTAATCTTATTTTCTGTCTGGTGTCTACAATTCCGTTGTTTGTAACAGACTTGTTGTTTTTCTTGCCCTTAACAAATATGGATCCAGAATTAGTACCAGTTACAATTTCTTTTTGAAATACTCTTTGGCTATTTTTAATCAAGATATTTCCTCCAACTATGGGCTGCGATAATCCAGTTATAGTAGGGTCGTTCACAGCAGATACAAAAAACCCTTGTCCCACGGGAATATATCTTTCGGGGCGTTTTGTTCCAGAAACATAAGTGGCGTTAATTCTAGCATCGCTAGATATAGCTAAGGTACCGCCAAGTAAGGTGTAAACAGCATAACCGCCTTGATACTCTCCTAAGGCATGAGTACTGTCTGAGAAGTGATCCCAGAAGTATAGTGCCCCTGTAATAATATTTTGAGTATTAGTACCGCCATCGGTAGTACTTAGGTTATCTAAAATAAAAGCATTTGCATCTAATGCAGACGGGTATGGATTACCAATTAAAAAATCATTATCTACAGTAATTGGTAAACTGAAATCGCCATTATTGGGCTGACCCAGAAACTCGTAATTCTGTTCTGGAGTTGCAACACCAGGACCTTTCATGGTGAACCCTTGCCCTACTGGTATAGCTGTTGTACTTCTGGTGTGTTGCCATTGCGCATAATCGTTATTTGGTAAATTGGCATAAGACCAAATCCAATAATCGGCATTTTGTACAGGTGAGGCTGTTCCGTTATACCCAGAAGTTAAGAAACCTACATTGTTAAATACACTTGAAACAGTATAATCTGCGTTACTGGTAGGCGATACTGGAGAGCTCCAATAGTTATAAATATAAGAGCTAGCAACGCCTTGTTGGTCACGCTCTAATGTGCCTGTGCTTGTAGCATCAAAATCACTTCGGTCAGTTTGTACTAATTGAGATTCACCTTCTAAATCAATAGTGCCATCAAGTTTTAAATAATGCGTTACTGTTAAACCTATACCTTCATTTGCAGCGGTATCACCATTAACTTGCAAATCACCACTATCTAATATTAAGCCTTGTACAGCACAGTCTCTACTTCTTACCGCTGTAGGTGTTGCTCCCAAATAAGTATTATGATTTATTTCAACAATATTCCAGTCAATTGGTGTAGTGCCATCAACTATAGAAAGTGAATTTGGTAAGTCTTGAACAGCATTGTTTAGCCAAGTACCTGTAGCATCCCATGAACCAGCGGCTTGCGTTTGGTATGGTAATGGTGCGGTTTGGAAATCTACCGTATTTAAGTTTCTTAAAGCTCCTTGTATGTTATTACCAGACATATCATCAGTATTGGTGTATGTATATACCGACATAGGGTAATAAGCGGCTAAATCTGTCCATGGCATTGAATTAATTTCATTTTTTGTAATACCTACAGGAATTACGTCTCCTTTAATTAAAAAGGGTGTAGGTGTTCCGCTTACATCTACAATTTCAATGAGCTCCTGATTCATCATATATCTAAGCTGAGCAGGACTAAGTGCCACATCCCAAACTCTTACTTCATCTATGTTTCCTGCGAAATAATCTGTTGTGTTTGGATCCCATCCATCTGCTGCTGCAATTAAGAACTTTTGTGATGTTGCTACAGGGGCTGGTAATGCTAACGATGTATCTTGTACACCATCAATATAAAGTGTTGCGGTACCTGCATTGTAAATAACAGCAACATGATGCCACTTATTTTCTGGTATCGCTACAGATGATGTTATAGTACTTGCTGCACCGTTTACTGTAAACGCTAATCTTCCAGAACCATTAATTCTTAAATCGTATCCCTCTGTATTTGCTGCATTTCTTTTTGACATGATAGAAGCATTAGTTGTACCTGTGTCTCTCTTAATCCATGCAGACAAGGTAAATTCAGTTGGGTTTAAATCTAAGTTGTTTTCCATATCCATATAGTCAACAACGCCATCGAAATAAACAGATCGTTCTCTAATAACCTGCGGCGCGTACCCAAACGTAATATACTTAGTGCCGTTAAAATTATAGTCGGCTTCTAAATTTCCACTTCCATCGGGAGTCATCACTCTGTAATCTGCTGTTGGGTCAAAAATACCTGTGTCAGAAATAAACATGTAGTAACTTCCAGGAGGCGTAAAACCTCTAACGGCATTTTGTGGAATTCTAACCTTACAAGACGGGATGTCTCCTCCAGTTTCAACTACTTTCCATACACGTTGCATGGCTACAAAGGATACAGGGGTAGATAAACCTGATATGCCAGAACTCATATCTACAGAGATAGTACTTGGTGATGATGATAGAGGTGCATTATTATTGCCCCAAACTAAATACTCTCTGTCATTAAAAGTTGTGGTATTGGTACTTATATTCACATTATTTGTATCGTAAATATCACTCAAACCTATAGTTAAAAATCCGCTTGTTAGTCCTGTGCCATCACTAAATTTATTTTCACTAGCCGATTGTTTTTGAAGTAAACCAGAGTTATCATCTCTACCAATTCCTGCTATGTCATAATTATAACCCGTTTCTGATGTGTCCCATATAACATCGCCTTGGGAATTGATATAATCTACATCGTTTAGTCTATCTGCTGTTGTACTATTTGTAGCATGCAATGTTATTCCGTTTTTTATAGCTAGGTACGATTGAATTTTTTGTTGTCCTAAAGACGAATTTTTAGAACTATAACTTATAATTTCTGTAATTTTTCCATCTACATAAGCAGGAATGTTACCGTTTAAAGTAAACCTTCCAACACCCAAATAGTATTGTTGATTTAAAAATTCTGAAAAATTTAAGTTTCCTGTAAACGATCCAGGAGATGGAGATGTATTGAAGGCTTGACCTTCCATATTATCTATTCTGATACCGTTTTTATAGATTTCTGTGGTGTTGTCTAAAGGATTGGTTTTTATATTATATATAATCACTTCATCGGTATAGCTTTCAGAGGTGCTCGTAAATGCTTTGCCATATTGTAATTCTGAAGCAGGTGTAGGTGAGGTAGGAACAGAACTTGACATGTGGGCAACAACTTCATCAGCAAATCTGCGAGAAATATTGCCTAATCCCAAGCCAGTACCATCAACTTGTGGACTTACATCAGCAACTCTCCCTCCAATAGGGACCTGCCTATTACTGCCACCATTATTTATGGTACCGTTAGATTTTATGACTACAAAATAATCATGTGAAAAATAACCGCCTTTACCCCGCATAAACTCTGCACTTGATCGGTCAAAGTTAATTACTGGATTAAAGTTTATGTTGTCTGTGTTATTATCATGAAAAGACGGGCTATTAGTAGTAATTGCATTAGCATCATTATCAAAAGCACTATCAGACCAATTATCAATATCAGTTCCATCAGTAATACTTCCTGATTCAGAAGTGGCTTTTAACCAAAGCTTTAAGTTAGCATTCATAGAACCAGGCCCAATAATTGGGTCAGGAAAAGGAGTTATTGGATCAGCATAAATTAAAACATTATCAAATGCTACTCCATCATCTACAGTGACATCGTTGTCAGAAGCAAATACAAATCTAAATTGAATTTCAGCAGAATTGTCTAATGATGTTGGTAATGCTATTTTAGCAGTTTCAAAATAGTTAGAAATGGCTTGTGTAGTATTTGTATTTCCTGTCCAACCATCAGAACCAACAGATAAAGCATCAACTACACCAGATCCATCGTACCAATTTGTGCCATCTCCATATGTACCTAAAATTGTCCATGGCGACCAAACTCCTGAAGACCTTTTTCTGTATTCTACAATCATACCATCGTCATCATCTGCATCTACATTATAGCGTATATCAGTGCTAAATTCCATATTATAATACCCTGTAGTAGATATTATAGGGCTTTCCACAGTTGTATAGGCATTACTAGAGTAGTCGTTGTAAGTGTCAGTGAACCAATAGCTTCCTTCTGCTACCTCAGATGCTGCTGTTAATCCTGTTCCATAAGACCAATTTGTTGTAGACCCAGTAGATGCAGTCCATCCTCCATTGTTTTCGTCAAAATTCTCATAATAAATCGTATAAATAGGTGGTCCAGTTATTCCTGTACCGTGAATATTAAATGTATACGTATTTTCATCAGCGTCGTTGTTGGCTATAGACACGGTGGCGGTTCTCAAACCTGCTCCATTAGGGTCAAAAGTTATTTGAAAAGTTGAACTACTACTAGCAGCAATTGTGCCTGAAGGTATAGCAGTAACTGTAAAATCACTAGCATGTGCTCCGGATATATTTACATAAGGAGAAGCTCCAGTTAAGTTTAAGTTAGTTATTGTTCCTAAATTTTGGATAGTAAATGTATTAGTATTTGTGCCACTTGAGATTAAAAGACTTCCAAAGTCTGTGTCATCTGCTATATCAGGAGTTATGTCTCCATTAGAAATATCAACACCGTTCCCTTGGATGTTAATTTCTTGTAAAGTTGTAGTTCCTGTACCTTGAATATTGAAATTGTATGGGTTTTCATTCGAATCATTATTTGCTATACTTACTGTAGCTGTTCTAAGTCCAGTAGCACTAGGGTTAAATGTTATGGTAAATGTTGTACTGCTAGAAGGGGCAATACTACTCGAAGGATTTGTAGTTACTGTAAAGTCTCCTGCATGTGCACCACTAATATTTACTAATGGCCCACCAGTTAAGTTTAATGTGCCGGTACCAGTATTTTGAATGGTAAATGTATTAGGATTAGTTCCCACTGTAACATCTTGACTTCCAAAATCAGTATCGTCCACTGTACTTGGTGAAGTATCGTTATCTGATATGTCCGTGCCGTTACCTCTTATGTTTATTTCAGGAATAGGACCTAGTATAGCTGTCATAGAAACATTATCAATAGCAATATCACCATTCCAACTTGCTCCTCTTACTCCTCTAAATCTTATTTTTACTGTTTGTCCAACATAGGCGGCTAGGTTCAAACTAATTTGATTGTATGCTTGGGCATTTGATGTTTGTACTTGGTTGGTTTCAGACCATAACAAATTTGGATAGGTACTTCCATTATCAGTACTAAGCTCTACAAACAATCCTCCTATGTTACCTCCATAAATGTGGTACCAGAATGAAAATGTTGCTGCACTAGCAGCTGTGAGGTTAAAGCAAGGACTTTCTAAGTTAGCTGTATCTCCATTTGTTCTAGGGGAAGATGTTTCAATAAACATATACCATGTACTTGAATTACCTGTACTAGGGCCTGTGCCAGAACTTGGAGTTCCACCACTATCTCGTGTCCAATTGAAGTCGTCTCCACTATCTTGAGTCCATAAACCTATTCCAGACTCAAAGCCTTCGGAGTATGGAAATGTATTTATAGTACTCCCACAAGTTTGTGAGTATAAACTAAAGGAAAGTATCATGCTACTAATAAACACATACAACCTTAATAGATAAGTAGTTTTTTTCATGAGAGATTAAGTTTTTAGTTTGGGACTAATCATTTAGCGCCAAATGTATACTATAGCTCTATGAAATGCAAATATAATCGATGAAATGCATTTTATTTTAGTAAATAATTGATATTTAGTATGTTGTAGAATTGAGATTAAAAAGATTTAACTGATTATTCATAAAACAAAAACGAGATTAGACTTAACTTAAACCTAATCTCGTTTTTATCTTTTTTATCAGAATTTTATCAATTGTTTCATCATAGAGAATCCAGTTGCTGTATTAATAATTTTAATGATGTAAGGTGCTTGATCTAATTTATCTAAACCACTTACGTTTATTCTATTATTAATATTTGAATAGTGCCTGTCTATAACTAATCTACCATTCATATCAAATATCTGAATACTAAATTCGATATTATTATAGCTTAACGGTAAGGCAATGTTAATGGTATCACCGAATGGATTAGGGGTTACCGAAATATTCTGGAATTCTATCTTATCTCTTTCTAAAGTAGTTTGATCCGAACCATTACAGTCTTGGTCAATACCATCATTGGTGATTTCTGGAGCTCCGGGGTAAATTGTGTTATCCGTATCATCACAATCTGGAGTTGCAGGTGCTGTTAAAGAATAACCAGCAGGTTGCTCACAAGCGGTCACCGAGGTTACGCTTCCGAAGAAGGTATCGCTATCGTTATCCACACCAATGTACCAAGTTTGACCAGGGAACTCATCGGCATCGTTGTCATCACAATCTGGAGTTGCAGGCGCTGTCAATGAATAGCCAGCAGGTTGCTCACAAGCGGTCACCGAGGTTACACTTCCGAAGAAGGTATCGCTATCGTTATCCACACCAATGTACCAAGTTTGACCAGGGAACTCGTCGGCATCGTTATCATCACAATCTGGAGTTGCAGGTGCAGTCAATGAATAACCAACAGGTTGCTCACAAGCGGTCACCGAGGTTACGCTTCCGAAGAAGGTATCGCTATCGTTATCCACACCAATGTACCAAGTTTGACCAGGGAACTCGTTGGCATCGTTGTCATCACAGTCTGGAGTTGCAGGTGCTGTCAATGAATAGCCAGCAGGTTGCTCACAAGCGGTCACCGAGGTTACGCTTCCAAAGAAGGTATCGCTATCGTTATCCACACCGATGTACCAAGTTTGACCAGGGAACTCGTTGGCATCGGTATCATCACAGTCTGGAGTTGCAGGTGCAGTCAATGAATAGCCAGCAGGTTGCTCACAAGCGGTCACTGAGGTTACACTTCCGAAGAAAGTATCGTTATCGTTATCCACACCGATGTACCAAGTTTGACCAGGGAACTCGTCGGCATCGTTATCATCACAATCTGGAGTTGCAGGTGCAGTCAATGAATATCCAACAGGCTGCTCACAAGCGGTCATCGAGGTTACACTTCCGAAGAAGGTATCGCTATCGTTATCCACACCGATGTACCAAGTTTGACCAGGGAACTCGTTGGCATCGTTATCATCACAATCTGGAGTTGCAGGTGCTACTAAAGAATAGCCAGCAGGTTGCTCACAAGCGGTCACCGAGGTTACACTTCCGAAGAAAGTATCGCTATCGTTATCCACACCGATGTACCAAGTTTGACCAGGGAACTCGTCGGCATCGTTATCGTCACAATCTGGAGTTGCAGGTGCAGTCAATGAATAACCAACAGGTTGCTCACAAGCGGTCACTGAGGTTACACTTCCGAAGAAAGTATCGTTATCGTTATCCACACCGATGTACCAAGTTTGACCAGGGAACTCGTCGGCATCGTTATCGTCACAATCTGGAGTTGCAGGTGCAGTCAATGAATAA
>NZ_PVEO01000009.1 GCF_002973595.1 Jejuia pallidilutea
GTTGAAATAGGGCTAATTGCAATGGCCCACAACCTTAAAAAGTATAGTTTGGCAATATAAAATCACTTTTGCTTTTTTATATTGAGCGTTTTGTAACAAAAATTCAACGTCAAAAAAAACAAACTGAAAAATAACCAAAAAGAAAATCGCCTAAAAATTACTTTTTAGACGACCTCTTTACATGATAATATATAAATTGTTAAGTCCTTTTTTAAACTCTTACATGGCCATCGCCGTATACATAATACTTATTTGTTACCAATTCTTTAAGTCCCAGAGGGCCTCTATGGTGTAATTTATCCGTACTAATGGCTAATTCTGCACCTACACCTATTTGTCCGCCATCGGTAAATCGTGTGGAAGCATTTTGGTATACCACAGCACAATCTACTTGTTCCATAAATGTTTTGGCTTTGGTATCATCATTGGTCATTATGGTTGCCGAATGTCCTCCAGAATATTCATTTATGGCAATAATAGCTTCGGTAATTGAAGCTACAGTACCAATACAGCATTTCATTTCTAAAAACTCTTGGTACCATACGGCATTATCTTCTACTAAAGGTGCCTCACTTAAAACTTTTTTAGTGTTTTCGTCAACCAAAACCTTTACTTTGTTTTGCTTTAAAATATCATTTAAAATTTGCAGTTTACCTTTATAATCTGAAATATTTTCGTTGATAAGAATTTTATCCAATGCGTTACAAGCCGATATTTTATCGGTTTTAGCATTTAGTATAACTTCTATAGTTTTTTTCCAATCTGCTTCTGTATCAACATACAAAAAGTTATTGCCTCTTCCACTTACCAAAACCGCGCAGTTTGCATGTTCTTTCACAAACTTAATTAACTGTTCTCCTCCTCTTGGTACTATTAAATCTAGAGATTCGGTTGGGTTTTTTAAAAATTCTTGTGTTTCTTGCCTATTCATTTGTAGCAGCTGAATATAATCTGTACTTAAATTATGTGCTTCTAGTGCTTTATGCCATAGTGCTACAATGGCTTTATTGCTATGCAGTGCTTCTTTCCCACCTTTAAGCAAAATTTTATTGTTGGCCTTAAAGGCTAAAACGGTGGCCTCTACTGTTACATCTGGTCTAGATTCGTAAATAATCATAATTGTGCCAAAAGGCGCCGTTTTATTTACCACTTTTAAACCTGAATTTAGCGTGTTAGAGCTTATAATTTGGTTTACGGGATCTTCCTGCTGTAATACTTCTTCAACAGCAGTTACCATTCCTTTAATTTTCTTTTCGTTTATAATTAAACGATCGTACATAGCTTGGTCCTCACTATTAAAAGCATCTACATCTTTTTTGTTAGCTTCTAGCAATGCATGTTGGTTGTTCTGCAAAAGCTTTATCATACTCTGCAAAACATTGTTTTTTATAGTTGTACTTAATAATTCCATTTTATTTTTTTTAGAGTGATACTTTAGTACCTACGTCCTTGCCATCTATAATATCTATTATAGTGTTGTCTCGTTTACCATTGGCAATGTAAGTAGGCACATTATTAGCGGCGGCTTGTTGTGCATAGTCTAGTTTAGAGCCCATGCCACCTCTACCTTCACCTTCACTTTTGTCATTTTCTTTAATGTATTTATCTACGTTATCCTCGGGATCTACATTGGTAATTAAATTACTATCCTTTTCTTCTGGATGCCCTGTGTATAGCCCATCTATATCGGTTAAAATAATAAGCTTATCGGCATTTATTAATTGGGCAATTAAGCTCGCCAATTCGTCGTTATCAGAGAACATAGACATAGTAACGGATACCGCATCATCTTCATTGGCAATGGGTATTACACCTTCGGCCAACAGCCCTTCACAACAATTAATCATATTTTCTCTGTGTACGCCTGGACTAAAATCTCGTTTTGTTGGTAATACTTGGGCACATTTCATACCATATTCATGAAAAATATTGTAGTAAAGTCGCATCATTCTTGGTTGCCCTATGGCAGAGTATACTTGTCGTCTTTGAGTATCATTTTCAATTTTAGAATCTCCAAGCACTTCCCTACCAGCTATTACGGAACCAGAAGACACTAAAAGCGTCATAATATCTCTTTCGTAAAGTTCTGCGATTTGTCTTACTAAACGCCTTAAAACTGGTCTTACTATTCGGTTGTCTTTGTTGGTCATTACATTTGTACCAACTTTAATCACTATTATTTCTTTATACATTTTAGTATTCTTTACCTAATTCAACGGCACGGTTAAAAGCCGCAAAGGCTGCTTCTTTAATTAATTCGTTTATATTATTATCATCCATAGAATCTAGAGCTGCACGTGTTGTGCCTCCTTTAGAGGCTACACGTTCCATCCAAGAATTAGGTGATAAATTTGATTGGTTAAACAATTCTACGGCACCTGTAAAGGTTTGGCTCACCAAAACTGTTGAATCGTTCTTTGAAAAGCCCATTTGAAGTGCTGCCTCCATCATACTTTGCATAAAGTAAAATACATATGCTGGCCCACTTCCTGAAATACCCGTAGAGGCATCGATTAATTCCTCATTTGAAACTTTTATAGATTTTCCAGTGGTATCTAATAAACTTTCTACCGTTAAAAGTTCTATGCGCGATACCTCGGGAGATGCTACATAAGATGTTAACCCTTTACCTATTTGTGCTGGTAAATTTGGCATTGCCCTAACAATTTTTTGCAAGCCTGTTATTTCCTTAATTTTTGGTATGGTTACACCTGCCATGATGGAAATAATAATTTGCTGAGGCTTTACCAATGCTTGAATAGATTTAAATACATCTTCGGCATGGTAAGGTTTTACTGCTACAAAAATAATATCGGCTTTAGGTACGCAATCTTCTAACGCATCAAAGGCATCAAAATGTGCTATTTTATGTAAGGCCTGAAGTTTTTCTTCAGACTTGTCTAAAACCATTATGTTCTTTTTCTTTAAGAGTTTAGATTTAGACATTCCTTCTGCGTAGGTAAGACCCATATTACCTGCACCAATAACTAATACTTTCATGTTTTATATTTAGTGTGTTTATATTATTTAGATGAACAACATACAATCGTTACAGTCTTTAACTTCACCATAATAGGTTTCTCTATATTTATGCAACGTTTTTATGGGAAGCCCAAATAAATACTTTTTTATGTAGGTAACTTTTGTATTTAAAACTCCCATTTTTACTGTATGTCGCTGTTCGTGTTTTGTTATTCTTTTTATGTGTAATATTTTCATTTGTATTATTGTTTTAACGAATGAGTAATTAGAATTAAATTCTTTCTAACCTCATTTCTATATTTTTTGATTTGAATCCTAATTTTCTAAACAATGCTATTGCAGGATTACTTTTATTTATGTGTAGTGTTATATCGCCGCTACAATATTCTATGGTGTAATTCATTAGTTTTTTTGCTATGCCATGACCTCTAAAATCTTTTTTTACAGCTATGTATACCAATATATTTTCGGAGATATATTCATTCATTCCCGTTTTATTTATAACCGAAACGCCAAGGATTTCATTTTTTTGCTCCATTACAAAAACGCACCCACCAAGTCCTGGGATTTCCTTTGCGGCATACAACAATGCTTTTTTAATGGCACTCTTGCTGTCCTTGTACTCGCCAGAATGCTCATATAAAAAATTAGTTATACGGTTTATATCTATAATTGATAGCCTTGTAAAAGCATCAAAAGTTTTAATAGTCATTAACGTGCGTTATTTTTTGCAATACCTTAAATGGTATAGCTTTGGTAATTCTTGATGAATTAGTTAGGGGTGATAGAAAATACTTTTAATAAAGTATTTAATTAAAGATGAGTAAAAGGCCGTGGATAAAACAACCTTAAATTAATTATAAAGCTGGGGGAATAAACTTATTAGGTTGATTTCTAAAAACTAGAAAGTTGAAACTAAATATCCTGTCGTTTTTCTTGTCATGCATTCCTTTTCCCATTTTGCAAAAATACAAAAACAGATGGCTGCTGGCAAATATCTAGTGTTAAGATAATTATAACCTTTGTAGAATGAATGTATTGTAAACAAAAAAACTCTCCATTTAGGAGAGTCTTTATATTAAAATATTAATAGTATTATTTTTTTGTTGCTACAGGGGCGTTAAGCTTTGTGCTCATTTCCATAGATATTGCAGAACGGTCAAACTTTAGCTTACCCGCCAAAGTTTCAATAATACAAGAATTATCTTTATCGTTTAGCTCTGCAATTTTTCCATGTAAGCCGCTTTTAGTTACAACCCTATCTCCTTTTTTTAACTCTGCTGCAAATTTCTTTTCTTTTTTAGCACGTTTCATTTGTGGTGCAATCATAAAGAAATAGATGACTACAAACATTAATACAAATGGCAATAAACTGCCGAATCCTCCTTCTCCCATGTTTTATAATTTAGCTTTGCGCTGGTTTAGCTGTATTTGGATCTGGCTTTACAAATGCTGTAATTTTTACGTTTTCAGATCCTTTTTCGGTATTTGCTGTAACTGTGATAGTTTTAGAAACTTTATTAGAACCACTACCGTTAAATTTTACGGTAAACTGGCCTTCGCCACCTGGGGCTAAAGGCTCTCTGCTCCAATCTTTTGGTACAGTACACCCACAGGTACTTTTAATATTGGTTATTACCAAAGGGGCTTCTCCTGTGTTTTTATATTTAAATACAGTTTCTACTTGAGTTTTAGCTTCAATTTCGCCAAAATCGTGTTCCGTTTTATCAAACGTTAACACTGGGAATTTAGATGCAACTGCATCTCTCTCTGCCGCTTTAGCTACATTGGCTTCACTAATTTTTTTGGTAGCATCTTCTTTACAACTTGTAAAGGCAACTAAGCATAATGCACTTAGCGCTAATATTATTTTTTTCATAATTTGTTGTTTTTATGATTTGGTGCGTAAAAATAGCAATTATTTAACTGTTTAAAAACTTTTTAGAGCTTCTTAACAGGGTTTATTTACATTAAACCTCTACCTACCTTATTTAGTTTATCTTCTTTTTTGTATTCTTTTACCAATTTATCTAAAATACCATTAATAAAAATGCTGCTTTTTGGGGTAGAGTATTCTTTAGCAATTTCTAAATACTCATTAATAGTAACCTTTACAGGAATGGATGGAAAATGCTGTAATTCGCAAATACCCATTTGCAGTAAAACATAGTCTAAATTTGCTATTCTATCGGCATCCCAATTTTTTGTTTTTTTGGCGATTTCAGCATTAATAGTAGTGGCATTTAAAATTGTTTTTTTCAACAAGTCTATTGCAAATTGTTTATCATCAGCATCCTTGTACAATTTTGGTGTAAAGTGGGCATCGGTAGTATTTACCTTTAATTTTCTAAATAACTTTAATATCAATGTATTTACTGTTGGCAAGTCATCTAACCAAGTTAAGCTCTTGTCTTCAATATAATCGTAAAGCTTGTTGTTTGGAGCTATAATTTCCTTAAATATATCGATAAAAAAATCTTTATCTTCCTTAAAATCAGAGGTCCGTGTTTGCATGTAATCTTCATACAAATCACTATTAATTATAGCTTTAAAAATAATATCTACATACTCACTATCTAACTCCCAGTTTATCGCCTTATTATTTTTAATGCTACTTAGTAGTGTTTCATTCTGTTGTATTAGCTGAAACACTTGATTGTTTATAAACTTTTTATTGGGGTTTTTATCCTCCGATGTAGCTAAATGCTTTTTTTGTTTTTTTTCTAAATCTTTTTCTGCTCTTTTTTGAACTTCGAGCAGTAAGGACATTATAAGAATGTAGAGGTTATGCATATTCTCTATGCTAAACACTAAAAATTTTTCATCTTTCTTTAAATCATCACTTTCGCTTCCATTAAAAGCATAAATGGTTTGCATTACTTTTACGCGAATATGTCTTCTGTTTAGCATCATTACAAAGAACTTAAGTTAAAACGGGTTTTTATGTTTTTTACTTTTTTGTGCTGGCAAAAATAGTACTATTTTAATAAAGTTTATTCTAAACATATCATGAATTTTAGTTTTATTAAATTAATTTCTTTTAGCTATTATTTAACAGTTAGCTACAGGTTAAATATCTCAATTACGTTTTTATTGATGTATATTTGCTACTCATTTTTTCTTAATTTAAGTGAAAGAACTCAAGCACCTCAATAAATACTTTTTAAAATATAAATCTCATTTATTAATTGGGATTGTAATTACAATTGTAGCTAGAATTTTTTTATTGTTTACGCCACGATACATAAGGCGCATTTTTGAAATTATTGAAAACAAAGCAGGACTTGAAGAAACTGAAATTAGGGCAGAATTACTCGAAGCCATTCTATACATTATTGGTGCAGCAGTTATAGCTGGAATTTTCACCTTTTTAATGCGCCAAACTATTATTAATGTATCGCGCTACATAGAGTACGACTTAAAAAACGAGGTGTACGCCCAGTACCAAAAACTATCCTTAAATTTTTACAAAAAAAACAGAACGGGCGATTTAATGAACCGTATAAGTGAAGATGTAGGGCGTGTACGCATGTATGCTGGTCCTGCTATAATGTACAGTATCAACACAGTTACGCTTTTTGTAATTGCATTAATTTATATGTTTAACCAAGCGCCTACCCTAACGCTATATACCGTTATACCTTTGCCTATTTTATCGGTAATCATTTATAAACTAAGTAAAGAAATTCATAAGCGCAGTACCATTGTACAAGAATATTTATCAAAACTCTCTACGTTTACCCAGGAATCCTTCAGTGGTATTTCGGTAATAAAAGCTTATAATATAGAACCAAAAACATCAGCAGATTTTGATGCATTATCTACAACCAGCAAAGAAAAACAATTACATTTAGTAAGTGTACAAGCCTTATTTTTTCCTATGATGATATTGCTTATAGGTACCAGTAACCTGTTAGTAATTTACATTGGCGGTATGCAATACATTAATGGAAAAATAGAAAGTTTAGGTACCATTGCAGAGTTTATAATTTATGTTAATATGCTCACATGGCCTGTAGCCACTGTAGGCTGGGTAACCTCTATTGTACAACAAGCCGAAGCATCCCAAAAACGTATTAATGAATTTTTGAAGATTGAACCTGAGATTAAAAACAACGTTGAAGGCCACACAGAAATTACGGGAGACATTACATTTAAAAATGTATCGTTTACCTATGACGACACCAACATACAAGCATTAAAAAATGTTTCTTTTGAAATAAAAGCAGGGGAAACTTTAGCTATTTTAGGCAAAACAGGTTCTGGAAAATCCACAATCTTAGATTTAGTTGGTAGACTTTATGATGTTGATTCTGGTGAAATATTACTGAATAATATTAAAATAAATGAGCATAATTTATCCGATTTAAGAAGTAATATTGGTTATGTACCACAAGATGCCTTTTTGTTTTCAGATTCCATAAAAAATAATATTAAATTTGGAAAAGAAGACGCTACTGACGATGAGGTAATTGCTGCTGCCAAAAATGCACAAGTACATAAAAACATAACAAAATTCAACAAAGGCTACAATACTGTTTTAGGAGAACGTGGTATTACCTTATCTGGAGGACAAAAACAGCGCGTTTCTATAGCTAGAGCCATAATTAAGTCACCTAAAATATTGTTGTTCGACGATTGTTTATCTGCCGTAGATACCGAAACAGAAGAAAAAATATTAAAAAATCTTTTTAAAATAACTAAAGGGAAAACCACCATTATTGTTAGCCACCGTGTATCTTCAGCTAAAAACGCAGATAAAATAATAGTATTGGAAGATGGAAAAATTGTCCAAAAAGGAAGCCATGAAACACTTATAGATGTAAATGGCTACTACAAAGAACTTTATTTAAAGCAACTTAGCGAAACTGGCGAGAGTAAAATTAATTAAATCCTTTTTTTGCATTATGGCTGTTTCAATTTTATGCTACAAAAATGGGATTTTACAAAAGAAACTTTAAAAAATGTTGGTAAGTTTAGGTTTTTTTTAGATTTTTGATGTTAACAAGGAGTTATTAAATTAATTTGAAAGTATAATGAATAACAACGGCATGATGGAGAAAGAGGAAATTTTTTCTAAAGTACTAAGAGCTGGAAGACGCACCTATTTTTTTGATGTTAGAGCTACAAAAGCTGATGATTATTACTTAACAATTACCGAAAGTAAGAAGTTTACAAACGACGATGGATCGTACCACTACAAAAAACATAAAATCTATATCTATAAAGAAGATTTTACTGAATTTAAAGAAATTCTAGCTGAAATGACTGATTTCATCATTAGAGAAAAAGGCGATGAGGTTATTAGTGAAAGACACCAAAAAGATTTCAAAAAAGATTACGAAAAACCAGCTGTTGAAAGCACCATAGACACGCCAAAGTCTACAGAGAGTTTTACCGATATAGATTTTGATGATATCTAAGCTTTAACAAAGATTTATAAAAACCTAACCGCTATTTTTAATAGCGGTTTTTTTATCTTTAAACTCAAAATTTTTTTTATGAAAAAGCTTCTACTCCTATGTTTCTTATTGTTTGCATTCGCTTTAACATCTCAAAACAATACTGAACTTTCATATTATCTACCACAAAACGTAACCTACAATACCAATATTCCAACTCCCGAAAGCGTTATTGGGCACCCAGTAGGCAAATGGCATGTTACACACGATAAATTAGTGCAGTACATGTACGCGCTAGCAGAAGCTTCAGATAGAATAGCAATAGAAAACCGAGGAAAAACCTTTGAAGATAGGCCTCTACTTTTATTAACAATAACTTCTCCTGAAAATATTAAGAATATAGAAACTATTCGTAACAACCATATTGAAGCCACAAATACTGATACCGCTATAAATACCAAAAATAGGCCAATAGTTGTATACCAAGGCTATTCCATTCATGGTAACGAGCCAAGTGGTTCCAATGCGGCATTATTAGTAGCCTACTATTTAGCCGCCGCTCAAGGAAACGCAATAGAAAACATGCTACAAAACACCGTTATTCTTTTAGATCCTGCTTTTAATCCAGATGGCTTACAGCGCTTTGCCTATTGGGCAAACACTAACAAAAACATAAATTTAAACCCAGACCCTAACGATAGGGAGTATAGTGAGGTTTGGCCCGGTGGCAGAACAAACCATTACTGGTTTGATATGAATAGGGATTGGCTACCTGTGCAATTACCAGAATCTCGTGCCCGCATAAAAACATTCCATAAATGGTTACCAAATATTCTAACAGACCATCATGAAATGGGGACAAATTCTACGTTCTTTTTTCAACCGGGAATTCCTTCAAGAACACACCCTTTAACCCCTAAGCTAAACCAAGAATTAACAGCAAAAATTGGAAATTACCACGCTAAAGCTTTAGATAAAATTGGGTCTTTATATTTTACCGAAGAAAGCTACGACGACTTTTATTACGGTAAAGGCTCTACATTTCCTGATATTAATGGAAGCATTGGGATTTTATTTGAACAAGCCAGCTCTAGAGGTCATATACAAGAAAGCGATAATGGTATTTTAACCTTTCCATTCACCATTCGCAACCAATTTACAACAAGCCTATCTACTTTAAAAGCTGCAAATAACCTTCGTGAGGAAATTTTAAAATATCAGCACAACTTCTACAAAAACGCAAGGAAGGAAAGTGCTAAACAACATACCAAGGCCATAGTTTTTGGAGATGAAAAAGATGCTGCCAAAACTTTTCATTTAGCAGAAATTTTAAATAGGCATAAAATTATAATTCACGACATAAAGGACGATTTTAGTATTGATGGCAAAAACTTTAAAAAAGGCTACAGTTATATTGTTCCTAAACACCAAAAAAACAGCAGGCTAATTAATGCCATGTTCGAAAAACGAACAACATTTCAAGATAGTTTATTTTATGATATTTCTGCGTGGTCTTTCCCTCTAGCTTTTAATTTAGATTATGCTGAAAATGTAGCAACTTCAAACCTAGGTGAGCAGGTAAACGATTTAAAATTAAGAGAAGGTGGTGTTTCTGCAAAAAGCGATTATGCCTATTTAGTGGAATGGCACGAATACTATTCTCCAAAACTTTTAAATACTATTCTAAATAAAGACCTAAGGGCTAAAGTAGCCCTAAAACAGTTTAGTTTAAATGGTGTAAATTACGATTATGGCACTATTATGGTGCCCGTACAAAATCAAAAACTAAATGCCGAGGATTTGTATACTTTTCTTCATAAAGCCGCAAAGGCAAGCCATGTAACCATTAACGGGGTAAATACAGGTTTAACCCAAGGGATAGATTTAGGAAGTAGAAATTTTAGCCGTTTAGAAAAACCAAACATAGCACTACTTGTTGGCGATGGAATTTCATCTTACGATGCTGGCGAAATTTGGCACTTACTAGATACTCGTTATAACATTACAGCAACAAAACTAGACACCAAGAATATATCAAGGGTAGATTTAAGCAGATATAACACTATTATTATACCTAATTTAAGGAGTTTAGGAGATACTGAAACAAAAAGGCTTAAGGAATGGACTAAAAACGGCGGCACAATTATTGGCTATAGAAACACAGTTAAATGGCTAGAAAAACAAGAATTTATTAAAGCTAAATTTAATAAAACTGATGTTCCTGCCAAAAATATATCTTTTGAAGATGCTAGTAATTTTAGAGGGGCACAACGTATTGGAGGTGCTATTTTCGAAGCTAAATTAGATAGGTCGCACCCTATAAACTTTGGCTATAAAAATAACATGCTCGCCATGTTTAGAAACACTACAATTTTTATGAAACCAGATTCTTTAAGCTACAATAACCCTATAAAATATACCAAAACACCTCTATTAAGTGGCTATATTTCTAAACCCAATTTAGAGGCTTTGGCAGAAACTGTTCCTGTAAAAATTAAAAATCTGGGAAAAGGAAAGGTAGTAGCCTTTACTGATAACACTAATTTTAGAGCATTTTGGTACGGTACCAATAAATTATTAATGAATGCCATATTCTTTAGGGATGAATTATAAAATATTAAGTTACCGTACTGCCGTTTCTTACCTTTGTTTCTGGCTTTAACAATATAACATCTTTAGCATTAACGGCGCCTAAAACCAAGCAATCACTCATAAATTTGGCTATTTGCTTTTTTGGAAAGTTTATAACAGCAATAATCTGCTTGTTAATTAACTCTTTTTTTGAATATAGCGTTGTAATTTGAGCCGAAGACTTTTTCACACCTAAATCACCAAAATCTATCGTTAATTGGTATGCAGGTTTTTTGGCTTCGGGAAAATCGTTTACTGCTATAATTGTCCCCACTCTTAAATCTACTTTAGCAAAGTCATTAAAAGATATTGTCTCACTCATTTTTTAAAAATACAAATTATTACGAACTTTGAACAAACTCTAAATTATGGCAAGAACTCCATCAAACATGCTTCCGTTAGGAACAAAAGCACCAGATTTTTCGTTGTTGGACACTGTTTCTGGCAACACATTACATTTAAATGATTTAAAGGGTGAAAAGGGTACTGTGGTGCTTTTTATTTGCAACCATTGCCCTTTTGTTATTCATATAAATTCTGAATTAGTGGCTATTGCAAATACTTACGCCGGAAAAGGAATTAGTTTTATAGCTATTTCTAGTAACGATGTGGAAAACTATCCACAAGATAGCCCTGAAAAAATGAAAATTCACGCCAAAACAGAAGGGTATCCATTTCCGTATTTATACGATGAAACACAAGAAGTTGCTAAGGCTTACGATGCGGCTTGTACCCCAGATTTATATCTTTTTGATAGTGATTTAAAATTAGTATATCGCGGACAGTTAGATGATTCTAGACCAGAAAATGGCGTTCCGCTATCAGGCAAAGATTTAAGACATGCATTGGATTGTGTAATAGAAGGCAAGGAAAATACCAAACCCCAAAAACCAAGTATTGGTTGTAATATTAAGTGGAAAAGTTAAAATAAAAACCTAGTTTAAAACTAAAAAGCACCTGCAAGACTAATTCTTTAGAATGATATTTAAGCTATAATTTAAGTTGCCAAATCCCCACATCGTGCCACTCATCAAATTTTAAGCCTGCATCTTCAATATGGGCTACTTTTTTAAATCCAAATTTTTCATGCAGTTTTACACTAGCTTTATTTGGCATAGTTAAAACTCCTAAAACAGAATGTGCTTTGGTTGCTCTTAACTTGTCGATAAGGGCTTTGTAAAGCTTTGTACCTATTTGCTTTCCGTGTGCATTATGTTTTACATAAACTGTAGATTCTACTGTAAAATTATATGCAGGTTTTGGCCTAAACATACTGGCATAGGCAAAGCCTAAAATATGGCCTTCGTCCTCATAAACTAAAAAAGGGTAATGGGAATTAATATGATTTATCTTTTCGCTAAATGTAGTTAAAGACAAGGGTTCTATATCGAACGTAACTACACTGTTTAAAACGTAGTAGTTATAAATATCAAGTAACGCTTGTGTATCGTTAGTGTGCAATTGCCTTATCATTTACAGCAAAAATTTATGTTATATAGAATTTTTAAAAACACGTAATACTACTTCTTAAATTAATTGTTTTAAATTTAGAAGCAAGCCCTAAAATAATCATTAATTGTAATTAAGCAATTTCTAGATTACCCTTTTTGGCCCAATTAACAGCTTCAAACAAAGAATTAAAACTTTGGATTTTACTGTTGAAAAATAAGTTCTCAACCAATAAATTTAGTTTACTGCTAGGACTGCTAGAAACAATATAGTACGCTTTTAGGTAATAGTTATTTTTGAAGAATTTCAACCAATCTACAGCCATAACCGCATAAGAGTTTATACGATTAGAGATGTACACAAGATCGCTACCATCTGTCCCTAAATAACAGGAAATATCCTCAACAATAAGTTTTCCATGGTTTTTCCAATTTAAGTTAATGCCACTTTCTATTTCAGAAATAACAAAACCATTAAAAATAAAAACATCCCCAAAAGAATAATTTAATTCCTTGAGGACTTCAGGATATAATTCAGTTTGTTTTACGCTTATCACCGCGCAAAACTACAGAGACCTAATATAATGCTTAAAAAACTCGACCAATTCTTTAATTATACGACATCTTACGGTACACGATAAAAAAAAGCACCTTAAACAGATGCTTTTTTAAAAATTTATAATTTGTTGTGTATTATTAGAATTCTTTATGGTAAAGCAATAAACAACCTTTTAAATAAAAATTATGCTCAACTTATTTCACATCCATTAACTCAACATCAAAAATTAAATTAGCATCTGGTGGTATTACGCCACCTGCACCACGGCTTCCGTAGGCTAAATTGCTTGGTATTACCAAACGTGCTTTATCGCCAACATTTAATAAACCAATACCTTCGTCCCAACCAGGAATAACTTGCCCAACCCCAAGTGGAAAATCTATAGGCTGGTTGCGTTTGTATGACGAATCGAAAACTGTGCCATCAATTAGTTGTCCTTTGTAATGCACTGAAACTGTTTTACCCTTTTCTGCTTTTACACCATTACCTTTTTGTATAATTTGGTAACGCAAACCACTATCGGTTTTTTCAAAACCAGCAGCAACTTTTTCTAGTTCTGCTTCTTGTTTTGCACGTTCTTCAGCTAATCTTTTTTCTCTAGAACCTTCAAAAGTTCTAAAGGCCTCTACTGCATTAAACCCTTCTGCATCTTCCCCTACTCTTATAATTTCTACACTTTCTATAACATCGCCCTGCGCTACTGCATCAACAACATCCTGTCCTTCGGCTACTTTTCCAAAAATAGTGTGCTTTCCATCTAACCAAGCGGTTTCGGTATGGGTAATAAAAAACTGGCTTCCGTTTGTACCAGGACCTGCATTTGCCATAGACAATACACCTGGGCCATCGTGCTTTAATTCTGGATGAAATTCATCATCAAACTGGTATCCTGGGTTTCCCGCACCCGACCCTTGAGGGCATCCGCCTTGAATCATAAAATCTGGAATAACCCTATGGAATTTTAGTCCGTCGTAATACGGTGTCCCTTGAGGTTTTGCAGAGTTTTCTAAATTCCCTTCTGCTAAAGCTACAAAGTTACCTACCGTTCCTGGTGTTTTCTTATATTCTAAAGCTACTAATATTTCACCTTTTGATGTGTTGAATTTTGCGTATAATCCGTCTTGCATTGTTCTGATTTTTAATGAGGTGCAAATATATAAAGGATTTACGATTTTAGAGGAACGATTTTAGATTTTTGAATTATAAAATGATAATAAAATCATATAAAAACTTCAAAAGAACATTTGATTTTAAGAGCTAGCAAGCATCTAGACTATATAACATTAGAAAACCAGGATATTATTCTTATTGAATTAAAATTAATACACTACCATCGATTAGTAAAAATATACTTTGTATGAAAGTTTATTGTTTAAAAAATAAGATACTTTTAATATGCTTATTTGAGTTGTTATAAAAATCTACTCGAAAAAAACATATAGAAAATTAAGACAGAATCACAAAAAAACACCGGAGAATCATGATTCTCCAGTGTTTTATCTTCTTTTTCAATTAAGAATTGAAATAATGATTTAAAAATGAATTTAAATACTTATTCAACCATTATTTTTGTAGTTGCTTCTCCATTTTTATTAGAAATATTCAACATATAAATCCCGCTATTCAAACTGTTAACATCCACTTGGTTGTTAATGCCATTCAATGTTTCCTCAATAACTAATCGACCAGAAAGGTCATATAATTTCACCTCTGTTTTCAAAGAAGCCCTAAGATTAATGTTTAATATAGTATTTACTGGATTTGGGTATATATTTACACCTATCCTTTTCACATCTTCAATACTTAAAGCTGATGTTGGCAACTCTACCAAAGCACCTCCCGCTGGTAATGCTACCCATAAACCAAATGCTGGCCCGTTGCCGTTTGCAGAAGGATCTAAAAACCCCGAAGCTACTACTGTAATGGCTGCATCCGTTAAACCTAAAGTAGCTAATGGCGCAGTGTATTCTTCCACTACGGTTGAACCGTCTGCTGTAGATATATTAATTGTATAATCTGCTGTTGGAAGTTCTAAATAGCCCGCAAAATCTCCATAGGACGCATCATCGACCAAAACCGATGGCCCAGTGACTTCGTTAACATCTACAGTTGGCGCATCCGTTGAACCGTGGTGAACCAAAACATCGGTATTGCCCGAAACGGCTGCTGCCTCACGCCCCATTGCATAGACCTCAAGGTTGAACGCTGGTGCTGGTGTGTAAGTAGTACTCGATAGGCCTGTAATGCCATCTGCTACCAAAATATACGTTTCGTTAGCAGTTAATGTGTACGAAAAATTCGCTATTGATTGCGCTACGCTTGTACTGGTACTTGGTGCAATATCTATCTCTATCTCTGACCCTGCTGGAGCATCCACAAATGGAGAGGCTGTTCTAAACATAAAATCGTCTAACAATAACGCTCCGTTTAAATAAACGTCTACCATTGTCGCAGCATCGTCTGGTGAGTTGTGAATCACCTGAACACGTGCCGTACTCTTTGGTAACTCTACCAATGCACCTCCTGCTGCTGTTGCTGCCCATAAACCAAAAGCTGGCCCGTTGCCATTTGCAGAAGGATCTAAAAATCCTGAAGCTACTACTGTAATGGCTGCATCAGTTAAACCTAGGGTTGCTAACGGTGCTTCGTAGGAAGCCACAACTGTACTGCCCGTTTCATCTTGTACTTCTAATCGGTAATCCGCAGTCGCCAGTTCTAGATAGCCCGCAAAATCTCCGTACGATGCATTATCAACTACAGTACCCGCTGGTACTGAGCTTTCAAATACATCTACAGTTGGTGCATCCGTTGAACCGTGGTGAACCAAAACATCGGTATTGCCCGAAACGGCTGCCGCTTCACGCCCCATTGCATAGACCTCAAGGTTGAACGCTGGTGCTGGTGTGTAAGTGGTACTCGATAGGCCTGTAATGCCATCTGCTACAACAACGTAAGTTTCATTCGCCGTTAAGGTAAGCGGAAAGTTCGCTATTGATTGCGCTACGCTTGTGCTAGTGCTTGGCGCAATATCTATCTCTATCTCTGACCCTGCTGGAGCATCCACAAATGGAGAGGCTGTTCTAAACATAAAATCGTCCAACAATAACGCTCCGTTTAAATAAACGTCTACCATTGTCGCAGCATCGTCTGGTGAGTTGTGAATCACCTGAACACGTGCCGTACTCTTTGGTAACTCTACCAAAGCACCTCCCGCTGGTAATGCTACCCATAAACCAAATGCTGGCCCGTTGCCATTTGCAGAAGGATCTAAAAATCCTGAAGCTACTACTGTAATGGCTGCATCAGTTAAACCTAGGGTTGCTAACGGTGCTTCGTAGGAAGCCACAACTGTACTGCCCGTTTCATCTTGTACTTCTAATCGGTAATCCGCAGTCGCCAGTTCTAGATAGCCCGCAAAATCTCCGTACGATGCATTATCAACTACAGTACCCGCTGGTACTGAGCTTTCAAATACATCTACAGTTGGTGCATCCGTTGAACCGTGGTGAACCAAAACATCGGTATTGCCCGAAACGGCTGCCGCTTCACGCCCCATTGCATAGACCTCAAGGTTGAACGCTGGTGCTGGTGTGTAAGTGGTACTCGATAGGCCTGTAATGCCATCTGCTACCAAAATATACGTTTCGTTAGCAGTTAATGTGTACGAAAAATTCGCTATTGATTGCGCTACGCTTGTGCTAGTGCTTGGTGCAATATCAACCTGTATTGGAATACCAGCTGGAACATTAACAAATGGTGAAGCTGTTCTAAATTCAACATCGTTTAATGTTAAAATACCGTTTAGATATACATCTACGGTTTGTACAAAGTCATCCGGTGAGTTATGTATCACCTGAACACGTGCATTCTGAGCAAATGAATATGCAGATAGCAATAATACAAATAGAATTAGGTAGGGTTTTTTTTGTTTCATAATCTTATATTTTGTTTAATTGTTTATCAAATTACGTAAACAAAAATTCAGAAAACAAGATTGTTTATGTTTTTTAACAAAAAATTAAACAAAATTACCATGTGTTGATACCATCTAAAAATTTGTGACGCAACATTAATCTTTTTTTGAGATGTTAAAAAACTTAATCTGAAATATACCCTAGAAGAAAAAGTCGAATAATAAAAACCTTAATAAAAAATCACTTGTTTAAAACACGGTGAATAACTCGTGTTTTTCCATATTACATTTACTTTAAATTCAATTAAAAAGGCCTAAATTTGCGTTTTCTTAAACACAAATCAAACATAATGATTCATTTCTTCGGCAACTTAAATAGCAAGGTATTTGCTGTTCAAACCACAAAAGAATTATCAACAGAAACCATATTAAAACTTACATGGCTTTTTGGCAACAAGCCAAAAATAGAACAAGCATCCATAGATGCTTTTTTTGTTGGTCCGCGTGCAGCAATGATAACGCCTTGGAGCACCAATGCGGTGGAAATTACCCAAAATATGGGGATTACCGATATTATTAGAATTGAAGAATTTAAAGCAGTTTCTAAGGATTTTAAGGACTTCGATCCTATGATTTCCGAAAAGTTTAATGGCTTAAATCAAGAAACGTTTACAATAGCTATTAAACCTGAACCCATTTTAAATATTGAGGATATTGCGGCTTACAACTTGCAAGAAGGCTTATCGTTAAGTGATGAAGAAGTAGCATATTTAGAGGGTGTAGCAAAAAAAATAGGGCGACCGTTAACCGACTCTGAAGTATTTGGATTTTCGCAAGTAAATAGTGAACATTGTCGCCATAAAATTTTCAACGGAACCTTTATCATTGATGGCGAGGAAAAGCCAACGTCCTTATTCAAATTAATTAAAAAAACATCCGAAGCAAATCCCAACGATATTGTTTCAGCTTATAAAGATAATGTAGCATTTATTAAAGGTCCAAAAGTGGAACAATTTGCACCAAAACGTGCTGATATTCCCGAGTTTTATCAAACCAAGGACTTCGAGTCTGTAATTTCCCTAAAAGCAGAAACACATAATTTTCCAACAACTGTAGAGCCTTTTAATGGTGCTGCTACAGGTTCTGGTGGCGAGATTAGAGACAGACTTGCTGGAGGTAAGGGCTCTTTACCGTTGGCTGGAACCGCGGTATATATGACCTCTTATTCGAGACTTGAAGAAAACCGCCCATGGGAAAAAGCATTTCCAGAGCGCAAATGGCTGTACCAAACACCAATGGATATTTTAATAAAGGCATCTAACGGCGCCTCAGATTTTGGCAATAAATTTGGGCAACCGCTTATTTGTGGTTCGGTATTAACGTTTGAGCATGATGAGTCTACAGACGCTTCCCCTTCGGGAGAACTGGAAAAGGCTCGCAAGTTAGGTTTCGATAAAGTAATTATGCAAGCGGGCGGCATTGGCTACGGCAAAAAGGACCAAGCACTAAAAGACACCCCAAAAACTGGTGATAAAATAGTAATTCTAGGTGGTGAAAACTACCGTATTGGTATGGGCGGTGCAGCAGTATCGAGTGCCGATACAGGCGAGTTTGCCTCTGGTATAGAATTAAACGCGGTACAACGTTCTAACCCCGAAATGCAAAAACGAGCAGCCAATGCAGTTCGCGGGATGGTAGAAAGTGAAGAAAACCACATTGTATCTATTCACGACCATGGGGCTGGTGGGCATTTAAATTGCTTATCGGAATTGGTTGAAGAAACTGGTGGAAAAATCGATTTAGATGCGCTTCCTGTAGGCGACCCTACCCTTTCGGACAAAGAAATTATTGGTAACGAATCCCAAGAACGAATGGGATTGGTTATTGGCAAAAAACATATTGAAACGCTACATAAAATTGCCGATAGAGAGCGCTCGCCAATGTACACGGTTGGTGATGTTACAGGTGATAATCGCTTTACTTTTGAATCTAAAACCAACGGACATAAACCAATGGATTTGGCCATGGAGGATATGTTTGGTAGTTCTCCAAAAACTATCATGACCGATAATTATGTTAAAAGAAATTATACAGATTTAAGTTATAATCCCAGTAATTTCCACGATTATTTAGAGCAAGTTTTACAACTGGAAGCTGTAGCTTGTAAAGATTGGTTAACAAACAAGGTAGATCGCTGCGTTGGTGGTAAAGTAGCCAAACAACAGTGCGTTGGCGCATTACAATTGCCATTAAACAACGTTGGAGTTATGGCGTTGGATTATAAAGGAAAAGAAGGTATTGCCACCTCTATTGGCCATTCCCCTATTTCTGGATTAATTAATCCGATTGCTGGCAGCAGAAACTCTATTGCCGAAGCGCTCACCAACATAATATGGGCACCTTTAAAAGATGGTTTACAATCGGTATCGTTATCGGCAAACTGGATGTGGCCTTGTAAAAATGCAGGCGAAGATGCGCGTTTGTATCAAGCGGTAGAAGCAATTTCAGAATTTGCCATAGATTTGGGCATTAATGTGCCAACTGGAAAAGATTCGTTGTCCATGAAACAGAAATATCCTGATGGCGATGTAATTTCCCCTGGAACAGTTATCATTTCTGCAGCAGGAAACTGTAACGATATTACCAAAGTAGTAGAACCTGTTTTTAAGAAAAATAAAGGCGCTATTTACTATATAAATATCTCACAAGACAATTTTAAACTCGGCGGAAGCTCATTTGCTCAAATTTTAAATAAAATTGGTAATGATGCACCAACTATTATAAATGCAGGTTATGTTAAAAAGGTATTCAATACCATTCAAGATTTAATTAGAAACGAACACATTGTTGCAGGACACGATGTGGCTTCTGGTGGATTAATCACTACACTGTTAGAATTATGTTTTGCCGACACTAATTTAGGCGCCGAAATAGATCTTTCAGCTTTGGCTGAAAAAGACACATTTAAAGTATTATTTGCTGAAAATGCAGGTATCGTGATTCAAGCCAAAGACGCTTCAATTGAAAAAACGTTATTTGATGCCCATATTGAATTTTTCAACATTGGAAACGTAACCGAAAGTGATACGTTAAGCATTATCAACAATAGCGATGTATTTAAGTTAACAGTATCAAGATTGCGTGATGTTTGGTACAAAACCTCATATTTGCTAGACCAAAAACAAACGGCAAATAATTTAGCTGAAGCGCGCTTCAACAATTATAAACATCAGCCACTTCAATATAAATTCCCTGAACATTTTACTGGAAAATCGCCTAAAACAGGACACAAAAGACCAAAAGCGGCAATTTTAAGAGAAAAGGGAAGCAACTCAGAACGCGAAATGGCCAATGCGATGTATTTGGCTGGTTTTGATGTGAAAGATGTACATATGACCGACTTAATTTCTGGTCGTGAAACCCTTGAGGATATTCAGTTTTTAGGTGCTGTTGGTGGTTTTAGTAATTCAGACGTTTTAGGTTCCGCCAAAGGTTGGGCAGGTGCTATAAAATATAACGAAAAGGCGAATAAAGCCATTCAAGATTTCTTTAATAGAGAAGACACCTTATCGGTTGGTATCTGTAATGGTTGCCAGTTATTTATGGAGCTGGAAGAGATAAACCCAGAGCATGACATTCACGGAAAGATGCATCATAATGATTCGCATAAGCATGAAAGCGCATTCACTTCTGTAAAAATCCAAGAAAATAATTCTGTGATGCTCTCAACACTCGCGGGCACTACTTTAGGGGTTTGGATTTCGCACGGAGAGGGTAAATTCAGCCTACCATATACTGAGGATAAGTACCATATTGTAGCAAAATATGGGTATGCCGAATATCCGCATAATCCAAATGGCTCAGATTTTAACACAGCAATGCTATGTGATAAAACAGGCCGCCATTTAGTCACCATGCCACATATAGAACGTTCTATATTCCAATGGAACTGGGCAGATTATCCTAATGGCAGAAAAGATGAAGTATCGCCTTGGTTAGAAGCTTTTGTTAATGCCAGAAAATGGATTGAGAAGTTATAAGTATATAAAAAACAAAAAAATTAATTATCAAGCCTTGGTGAAATACAGCAAACCAAGGCTTTGTTTTTTACAAAAAGAAAGAATAATTTTACTTTTTATAAAAAAAATAACAAAAACATCTTTAAAAAATAATTAATTTCGATTTATCGATTTTACAGAAAATATTTTCTTACATTTGTAAAATAATTTTTTATACAAAAAACCCTAACACATCTATTATGAAGAAACTACTACTTATTTTATGTACATTTTATTTAACAAATTTAACTGCGCAAACCACACTGGCTCCTGGTGACATAATGTTTATAGGGCTTAATGCCGATTCTGCAGGAAACCCTTTGGCAGATGAATTTAACGTTCTATTTCTTGAACCTGTAACCTTAAATACTGAAATTTATTTCACCGATATGGGATACACAGGCAATAGTGCTCCTTATTTTCAGCAAAATGTGAATAATGGCTGTAGTAGCTCTCCAATTACAGCAAGTGGCGCCGTAAGTGATGGTATGGTAAAATGGACTGCTACAAGTGATGTTGCAGCAGGAACACAGTTGGTAATTAGAGTAAGAATTACTGGCGTAATCGGTGCAACTTGTAACATTGGCAGTGTATCAGTAGTTGTTAACCCCCAAAATGAAAATTACGCTATGAGCTTAAGTGGAGGTGGTGAGGCTGTACATGCATTTCAAGGCGCTATAAATAGCAATAACCAAGTAACTTCAGCAACAATGCTTGCTTCTATATTATATGATGACGCTAGTGATGCTTGGGACGCTAATGTTACTACTTGCCAATTTAGCTCATCAGACACAGAAGATCCTGCTACAGGTTTTGAGGTAGAATATGTAAATCATTTTGATAACGGATATTATTCTGGTGATTTAACTTTAAGCAAGACTGCGCTACAAACAGCAATACTAGATATGACTAATTGGACTAGAAGTAATACAACAACTTATGAATTCCCTATTTCTGGAACATTAGGCAATTCAACTTTCTCTAATGATAGTGAAGTAATAATGTACCCTAATCCTTCAAACAATTATGTTTTCTTTACTAAGAATATTGAAAAAATTATTGTTTATGATTCTTTGGGAAGAGCAGTCATTGAAACCCATCAAAATAAATGCAATATAAAATCTCTCAAACCTGGTATTTACTTAGTAAAGATTAAGACTTTAGAGGATAACAATACTATAGTTAAAAGATTGATAAAGGAATAAGTGGTAATTTAAAAATAATTCCTTGTATTAAAAAAACCCCAATAAATATAACAATATTTATTGGGGTTTTTAGGCGCATTAAAATACTATAAACTCGCCTTAATAGCTGCTTGAGCAGAAGCTAATCGAGCTATTGGCACTCTGTAGGGCGAACAACTTACATAATTCAATCCTGTTCTATAACAGAATTCAACTGAACTTGGGTCGCCACCATGTTCTCCACAAATCCCTACTTTTAATTTAGGTTTTGTGTTTCGTCCTCGTTCGGTAGCCATTTCTACTAACTGCCCAACACCTTCCTGATCTAAAACTTCAAAAGGATCGGCAGTTAAAATGCCTTTTTCTATATAAATTGGCAAAAATTTGCTTGCATCATCTCTGGAATAACCAAATGCCATTTGTGTTAAATCGTTTGTTCCAAAGGAGAAGAAATCGGCATACTTAGCAATTTTATCAGCAATTAAAGTCGCTCTTGGAATTTCTATCATAGTACCAACAGCATACTCTACAGTGTCATTTCTTTCTTTAAAAACTTTATTTGCTGTTTCTCTAATAACAGCCTCCTGACTTTCAAATTCAGTAAGCGTACCAATTAAAGGTATCATTATTTCTGGTTTTGCAACAATACCTCTTTCTTTTAAATTTAACGCAGCTTCAATAATAGCTCTTGCTTGCATTTCGGTAATTTCTGGATACGTAATTCCTAATCTACAACCTCTGTGACCTAACATTGGATTAAACTCTTCTAATTCAGCTACTTTTATTTTTACCGCCTCTAAAGTGATATGCATTTCTTCGGCTAAACTACGTTGTGTTTCCAATTGATGCGGAACAAACTCATGTAAAGGCGGATCTAATAAACGAACCGTTACTGGAAGCCCTTGCATGGCTTCAAAAATACCTTCAAAATCGCTACGCTGCATTGGCAATAATTTTTCTAAAGCATTTTGTCTACCTATTAAAGTATCAGATAAAATCATTTCGCGCATTGCTTTAATACGGTCTACTTCAAAAAACATGTGCTCTGTACGTGTTAATCCAATACCTTGTGCTCCAAAATTACGAGCTACTTTTGCATCGTTAGGCGTATCGGCATTAGTTCTAACTTGCATTGTTGTATATTTATCAGACAGTGTCATGATTTCGGCAAATTCACCACTTAATTCTGGTTCGCTAGTAGCTACTTTTCCTTCAATAATATTACCTGTAGAACCATTTAAAGAAATCCAATCGCCTTCATGGTATACTTTATCGCCAACTTTTAGAGTTCTTGTTTTATAGTTAATTTTTAATGCACCTGCTCCAGAAATACAACATTTACCCATACCGCGAGCAACCACTGCAGCATGCGATGTCATTCCGCCACGAGCAGTTAAAATTCCTCGGGCAATATTCATGCCTTCTAAATCTTCAGGAGAAGTTTCAATACGCACTAAGATGGTGTATTTGTATTTGTTGGCTTCATCTGCAAAAAACACGATTTGCCCTGTTGCAGCACCTGGGGAGGCAGGTAAGCCTTGTGCAATTACATGAGCTTCTTTTAAAGCTTTAGCATCAAAAACAGGATGTAATAACTCATCTAATTTACTAGGTTCTATACGTAAAACTGCTTCTTTTTCGGTAATTAAACCTTGCTTAAACATATCCATGGCAATTTTTACCATAGCGGCTCCAGTACGCTTGCCATTTCTGGTTTGTAGAATCCAAAGTTTGCCATCTTGAATGGTAAACTCCATATCTTGCATATCCTTGTAATGGTTTTCTAATTTTTCCTGATAGCCATTCAATTCTTTATAAATACTAGGCATTAGCTCTTCTAAAGAAGGATAATTTTCAATTCTATCTTGTTCTTCAATTTTTGCTAATTCTGCCCAACGCTGGGATCCTAGTTTTGTAATTTGCTGTGGGGTTCTAACGCCTGCTACTACATCTTCACCTTGTGCATTAATTAAATATTCACCATTAAAAACATCTTCACCTGTACCTGCATCGCGTGTAAAGCAAACCCCTGTTCCAGAGTTTTCCCCCATGTTTCCATAAACCATGGCTTGTACGTTAACTGCAGTACCCCAATTGGCTGGATACCCATGCATTTTTCTGTAATACATAGCTCTATCACCGTTCCAACTATTAAATACTGCTATAACAGCACCCCAAAGTTGATCCCAAGGGTTAGTTGGAAAATCATGACCAGTTCTCTTCTTAACCGCATCTTTAAAGTCGTACACTAAGTCTTTTAAATCTTGAATAGTAAACTCTGTATCTAATGTAATACGTCGTTTATATTTTAAGTGTTCCATTATTTCCTCAAAAGGATCTATATCTTCTTTAGCTTCGGGTTTCATACCTAAAACAACACCACCATACATTTGAATAAAACGACGATAAGAATCCCATGCGAACCGTTCATTTCCTGTTTTATTTGCTAAACCAATAACCGCATCGTCATTCAAACCAAGATTTAATACGGTGTCCATCATTCCAGGCATAGATACCCTTGCCCCAGAACGTACAGAAACCAACAAAGGATTTTCTTTATCTCCAAAGGTTGTTCCCATTAAAGACTCTATGTTTGCAATAGATGCTTCTACTTCATCTTTTATTAATTCTACAACTGCATCTTTTCCTAATAAATTAAATTCTGTACAAACTTCGGTTGTTATAGTAAATCCGGGTGGCACCGGAATTCCTATTGAACTCATTTCTGCTAAATTAGCACCTTTACCTCCTAAAAGGTTTTTCATTGTACTGTTTCCATCTGCTGTTTTGTCTCCAAATTTGAAAACTCGAGCCTTTGTTTTTTCAAGTATTTCCATAATGTTTGTTGTTTGGTTCATATTTAAAAACTCATATAAAAATAACTTTTTAAGAGGGAAATAATCATGATAAAAATCATGTAAACACATTGTTTTTTAAGGAATTAACAGTTTATTTGATATGTTTTAATAATATGTGATTTAAAATAGCTTTTATTAATAAAACCGCAACTACCTAAGCAATTGGCACAGATATAATCCATAAAAAAAAGCACCTCCATTTTCATGAAGGTGCTTTTCGACTAACTCAAACAAAAAGTTTATGCAAACTTTAGTTTTTCTTCTATTTTTTTTGCGTTTTCCTTGTGTGCCTTAACTACTGTTCGTTTCATTAACAATGCTACAATTAAAGCAATAACAAATAATCCAGCGAATACTTTTAATGTTGTATCTAGGGAGCCTGTGGCGTTTTTAACCATATCGTAAATGGTAGGTCCTACAACACCTGCTAATCCCCATGCTGCTAGTACCATTCCATGAATAGCTCCAAGCTGTTTTGTACCAAATAAATCGCCTAAAAACGCTGGTAGAGTTGCGAAACCACCACCATACATAGTTATTACGGTAAATAGTACAATTAAAAATGCCAATTCCATTGATATTTGTGGTAAGAAATAGAACGCTAAAATCTGGAATGCAAAGAAAACTATATAAGTATTTGCGCGCCCTAGGTAATCTGATAAGGTAGACCACATAATTCTACCAAGACCATTAAACACGCCTATTAAACCAACAATAGCGGCAGCTTCCATTGGTGTATAATTAAGTTTTTCTTGCATCATTGGGCTTGCTGCCGAAATAATAGCTATACCACAAGCAATATTAATAAACATCATAATCCAGATGTAATAAAATCGTGGTGTTTTTAAAGAGGCGTTAGCGGTAATATTTGCCAAATCTTTTTTAATGGTTTTACCTTCTCCCGGTTTAAACCCATCTGGCATGTAGCCTTCCGGTGGTCTTTCTATATATCTAGCAGAAGATAAAATTAGTACCATATAAATAATACCTAAAATGTAAAAAGCATTGGAAACGCCTACACTATCAAAAAGCGATTGCATTACAGGACCAAATATTAAGGCAGCAAAACCAAAGCCCATAATGGCCATTCCTGTAGCTAAACCTCTACGGTCTGGAAACCACTTTACCAATGTACTTACTGGTGTAATGTAGCCTAAACCTAGACCTATACCACCTATAACACCGTAGCATAAATAGAATAACCATAAAGACTCTAACTGTACTGCTAGTCCTGATCCTAATATACCAACACCGTAAAATATACCTGCGGTTGTACCGCTAATTTTTGGGCCAACTTTTTCTACCCACCTACCTAAAAATGCTGCAGACAAGCCTAATAGCAAAATGGCAATTTTAAATGCCCATTTGATAACGCTGCCTTCAACATCAAAAATATCTTTAACCGGATTGGTCATAACTGAATATGCATATACAGACCCAATTGAGATGTGGATCCCTACTGCTGAAGCTGCTATGAGCCATCGGTTTTTTAGTTTTTGTGTTTTCATAACTGTTACTGTTTAGATGTTGCCTTTACAACATCCCTTTAATTTACTTTTACTTCTTTAAAATAATTTTGCAATATCGCTACTGCCGCATCTATTTCTTCTTTTGTGTTTTCTCGAGCATCTTTTAATTGGTATTCCCATCCTAAAGATTCCCATTTATGTATACCTAATTTATGATAAGGCTGAATTTCTATTTTTTCAATGGTTTTATAATCTTTAAAGTACGCTCCCATTTCGTGTAGCAGTTCAGGTGTATTTGTTATACCTGGAATTAACACATAGCGTAGCCACATTTTTTTTCCTGAAGCTTCTCTATGCTTAGCAAAGGTAAAGGTGGTTTCTTTATTTTTTTTACCAGTAATGTACTTATACCCTTCTTCAGTCATGTGTTTAATATCCAACATTACTAAATCTGCATATTCGTCAAGTAATTCTTCGGTAAAATGGTTAAGAAGTCTACCATTAGTATCAATATTGGTATGTATACCCTCTTCTTTTAACCTTTTAAAAAACGGAATGAGTTCTTTTGATTGTAAAAGCGGTTCGCCACCTGATACGGTAACACCGCCCTTTTTTCCAAAGTAAGGCTTCTTTTTTATAGCCATTTGCACCAACTCTTCTACGTGGTATTCTTTACCGCCATGGGTATCGATAGTATCGGGGTTGTGGCAATATAAACACTTTAGTTTACAGCCTTGTAAGAACACTACCATTCTAATTCCCGGGCCATCGTGCGTTCCAAAAGACTCAATGGAATGCACTCTCAATATGTTATCTTTTGATTGGATAATAATTGGGTTTTAAATTAGCATCTGAGAAAAAAGCTTTAACACTTCGTTTCTCAGATGCCTACAAAATATAAATAGAGTTTAGATTGATTCGTGGAAAGATCTAGTAATCACTTCCATTTGTTGTTCTTTAGTTAATCTTACAAAGTTTACTGCATAACCAGAAACTCTAATAGTTAACTGCGGATACTCTTCTGGATGTTCCATAGCGTCTAGTAATGTTTCTTTATCTAGAACATTTACATTAAGGTGATGTGCGTTTCTAGAGAAATAACCATCTAAAATTGTTGCTAGGTTTTCAATACGCTCTTCAGTATCAGCACCTAAAGATTTTGGCACTATTGAGAAGGTATTAGAAATACCGTCTTGAGAATCTTTATAATCTATTTTTGCAACAGAGTTTAATGATGCTATAGCACCTTGAGAATCTCTACCGTGCATTGGGTTTGCACCTGGTGCAAATGGTACACCTTTGGCTCTACCATCTGGTGTTGCTCCTGTTTTCTTACCATATACTACATTTGATGTAATGGTTAATACAGACATTGTTGGTTCTGCGTTTTTATAAACAGGTAGCTTTTTTAATTCATCATTAAAATCGGCTACTGCTTTAGCGGCTAAAGCATCTACACGATCATCGTCATTACCATAGCAAGGGAATTCACCTTCAATTTTAAAATCTACCGTTAAACCATCTTCGTTTCTAATTGGTTTTACTTTTGCATATTTTATTGCTGATAATGAATCTGCTACGATTGATAATCCGGCGATACCGTAAGCAATATTAATACTTGGGTTGGTATCAATTAAAGCCATTTGTGCTTTTTCGTAGTAATATTTATCATGCATGTAGTGAATAATGTTCATAGAATCATTATAAACTCGTGCTACTTCTTTCATGGCTATTTTAAAATTGGCCATTACTTTATCGTAATCTAAGTACTCACAATCGCATGGCTCTATACCGTCTACCATTTGTGTTCCTGTAATTTCACAACGTCCGCCATTAATAGCTAACAATAATGTTTTAGCTAAATTGGTACGTGCTCCAAAAAACTGGATAGATTTTCCTAATTCTTGATAAGACACACAACATGCAATACCATAATCATCAGAACCTCTGTTGGTTCTCATCATTTCATCATTTTCAAACTGAATTGAAGAGGTATCTATAGATACTTTTGCACAGAAATTTTTAAAGTTTTGTGGTAATCTTTCAGACCAAAGAATCGTCATATTTGGCTCTGGTGAAGGTCCTAAGTTATACAGTGTGTTTAAAAAACGGAAAGATGTTTTGGTTACTTTAGTTCTTCCATCATCAAACATACCACCTATAGCTTCGGTTACCCATGTTGGATCTCCAGCAAAAATTTCATCGTAAGCACTCATTCTTAAATGACGTACCATTCTCAATTTCATCACAAATTGATCGATATACTCTTGTGCTTCTTCTTCAGTAATTAGGCCTTCTTGTAAATCGTTTTCAATATAAATATCTAAAAACGTAGATACGTTACCAAGCGACATAGCAGCACCATCTTGCTCTTTTACAGCAGCTAAGTATGCCATATATGTCCATTGTACTGCTTCTCTTGCATTTTCGGCAGGACGTGTTAGGTCTAAATTGTATTTAGCTCCTAGTTCTATCATCTCTTTTAAAGCTGTAATTTGGTCTGCAACCTCTTCGCGTAAACGAATTACCGCATCAGTCATCGGGCCAACAATTTTAGCTTTGTCTGCTTTCTTAGCCTCAATTAAGGCATTAATACCATAAAGCGCAATACGACGATAATCGCCAATTACACGACCTCTTGCATAATTATCTGGTAAACCTGTTAAAAACCCTAACGAACGGAATTTCTTAATTTCGGCATTATATGCAGAAAATACACCATCGTTATGTGTTTTAACATATTTAGAGAATAACTCTGTTAAATTATCATTTGGCTTAACACCATGCTCAGATAAGGCTTTTTGTACTACTTTAAAACCTCCAAAAGGCTTCATTGTTCTTTTTAACAACTCATCTGTTTGCAATCCTACAATTACTTCGTTTGCTTTATCTATATATCCTGCATTAAATGCACTAACTGTAGAAATTGTTTCAGTATCTAATGATCGTACGCCATTATTTTGTCTTTCTTCTTTGGTTGCTGCTTTACAGATATCCCATAATTTTTCTGTTCTAGCACTTGGGCCAACTAAAAATTCGTGAGTTCCGTAATAAGGAGTAATATTATTGATTACAAAATCTCTAACATCAATCGCATCAATCCACTTTCCTGGTTTAAATTGTTTTACTTCCATCTCTATATATTTATTTAATATTTTGTAAAATCTAGGTCAATAATTTTTGACACTTCAAAGGTAGACACAGAAGTTATTATAAAAGATGACAATTGTCAGTAAAAGTTTGAAAATGAATGTTTTTACACCTTTAAACAAAAACTCTTTAAAACCAAATAATATTTCAGACAATAACGACACGGCATTATATATTCTTAATAATAACGTTAAAAAAATGCCAATTCCTAATTAAAACTAGGGTTGTTTTTTTATTTTGATACTATATTATGTATCACGAAGCGAGGAATTTACAATATACATTAATTAGTAAGCGTAATAAGTATTTGTAAATCCTATTTATTTTCATAATTTGCATTGACATTTTCTATACCAACTATGACTGAGATTAGTAGACTTTTTGATTTTCCATATTACCAGTTAAAGCACAAACCAAATAATGCTGCTTTGGTAACCAAATACGATGGTAAGTGGATAAAAACATCAACCCAAGAATACCTAGATAAAGCCAATGCTTTAAGTAGAGCTTTATTAAAATTGGGGGTAAAAAAGGATGATAAAATTGCTGTTATTTCTACAACAAACAGAACCGAATGGAATATTGTTGATATAGGTGTTTTACAAATTGGCGCACAAAACATACCTGTATATCCTACAATTTCTGCAGAAGATTATGAATATGTTATCAATCACAGCGAATCTATTTACTGTTTTGTTTCGGATGCAGAAGTACTTGAAAAAGTTAACAAAATAAAAAGCAAGACCAATATTAAAGAGGTATATTCGTTTAACAAAATTGAAGGTTGCAAACACTACTCCGAGTTGCTTGATTTAGGCAAAGACACCTCCAATCAAGATGAAGTTGAAGCAAGAAAAGACGCTGTAAAACCAAACGATTTAGCCACTATTATTTACACTTCTGGCACCACAGGAAAACCCAAAGGCGTTATGCTCTCACATTGGAACATTACCAGTAACGTTCTAGATAGTGCAGAAAGAGTGCCACTAAGGGAAGGGGAAAATAAAATACTGAGCTTCTTGCCCATTTGCCACATTTTTGAGCGCGTACTAATATATATTTACCAACATGCCGGCACCTCTATTTATTACGCTGAAGGACTAGACAAAATTGGAGATAATGCCAAAGAAATCAAACCCAATATGATGAGTGTGGTACCACGCCTTCTAGAAAAAGTGTACGACAAAATTATGGATAAGGCCGCCGATTTATCTGGTATAAAGAAGGCACTGTTTTTTTGGGCGGTTGGTTTAGGCGAACAATGGAAACCATACGGAGAAAACGGTTCATGGTACGAATTTAAACTTAAAATAGCCAATAAACTTATTTTTAGTAAATGGCGTGCTGCCTTAGGAGGAGAGCTATACACCATGGTATCAGGAAGCGCTGCTTTACAACCTAGATTAGCTAGAATTTTTGGAGCCGCCCGCATGCATGTTATGGAAGGCTATGGTTTAACAGAAACCTCCCCTGTTGTTTCTGTGGGTAGATATGCAAACCGAATGTATAAAGTAGGTACTGTGGGTATACCTATAGATAATGTTGAAGTTAAAATTGCTGAAGATGGAGAAATACTAATAAAAGGCCCTAACGTTATGATGGGCTATTATAAAGATGCAGAAAAAACCGCTAGCGTGATGACGGGAGACTATTTTCATACTGGAGACAAAGGCGAGATTGACGAAGATGGATTTTTAAAAATTACTGGTCGCAAAAAAGAAATGTTTAAAACTTCTGGCGGAAAATACATTATCCCCACGCTTCTAGAAAATGAGTTAAAACAATCCCGATTTATAGAACAGGCTATGGTAATTGGCGAAGGCGAGAAAATGCCCGCTGCTTTAATTCAGCCGCACTTCGAGTTTTTGCGCGAATGGATTGAACATAAAAACCATCCTATAGAAAATTCTATGGAAGCTATGGCTAATTCCGAAATTGTTAAAAAAAGAATACAAAAAGAAGTAGATAAGTGTAACAACAAATTTGGGAAATGGGAACAAATAAAAAAGTTTGAAATTACACCACAAATTTGGTCTATAGATGATGGGCACCTAACGCCCACTATGAAAATGAAACGCGATGTTATTAAAAAAATGTACCATAGCTTAATAGAAAATATATATAGACCATAGCAAAAAAACTGTTTATTTCTCAAAACAACACTACAGGCTGTATTAAAATATTAAACACAATTTAACTTTCCCTATTTACAGAAAACCGTAATTATTTAACCTGCAAGCAAATAAGACGCTTTACCCTAAAATAATAGGTGACTAAAGCAAAAAATCTAAATACAATTTAAGCAATACCCCTTTATTGTAAGCAACAAAACCATTTTCGTTTATTTATTATGCATGCATAATATATTTTTATTATATTTGAGAATTCTAACTCTCAAGAATGAAAGACAAGACGATAGATTATGTATTAAGAACAACCTGGTTAACAGTAAATAAAATGTATAATGAAGAAGCTGCAAAGTTTGATACCACTATGGCTACTGGCTTTACTTTGTTAAGCATAGATCCAGAAAAAGGAACACCTTCTACAGCGTTAGGACCAAAAATGGGTATGGAAGCCACAAGTTTATCACGTATACTAAAAACTATGGAGCAACGCGGTTTAATAGAACGACATCCAAATCCGGAAGACGGCAGAGGCGTATTAATACATTTAACCGAGTTTGGTAAAGAAAAGCGTGGACTTTCTAAAGAAAAGGTTTTAACATTTAATGAAACAATTAAAAAACATATTCCCGAAGAAAAAATGAACCATTTCTACGAAGTTGCAGAAACCATAAACGAATTGGTTTGCAACAAAAAAATATATAATAACAACAAAAAATAAAGTTTAAATAAACATGGCTAAACGCATAATAAAAAAAGTTGCTGTTATTGGTTCTGGCATTATGGGTAGCGGTATTGCTTGTCATTTTGCTAATATTGGCGTGGAGGTTTTACTCCTAGATATAGTTCCAAGAGAACTAACCGATGCCGAAAAAGCCAAAGGACTAACTCTAGAAGATAAAGTGGTTAGAAACCGTTTAGTTAACGATGCACTTAGGGCTTCTTTAAAATCTAAGCCTTCTCCTATTTATCATCAAAAATTTGCAGATAGAATTTCAACTGGTAATTTAGAGGATGACATCACTAAAATAAAAGATGTAGATTGGATTATTGAGGTAGTTGTGGAGCGACTTGATATTAAAAAACAGGTTTTTGAAAATCTTGAAAAACATAGAACCCCTGGAACGTTAATTACCAGTAATACCTCAGGAATTCCTATTCAATTTATGAGTGAAGGAAGAAGCGAAGATTTCCAAAAGCATTTCTGTGGCACACATTTCTTTAATCCACCGCGATACTTAAAGTTATTCGAGATTATTCCTGGGCCAAAAACCGATGCTTCAGTTTTAGAATTTTTAAATGGCTATGGAGAACAATATTTAGGAAAAACTTCGGTTGTTGCTAAAGACACGCCAGCGTTTATAGGAAACCGTATTGGTATTTTTAGCATTATGAGTTTATTCCATACCGTAAAGGAAATGGAATTAACTATTGAAGAAGTTGATAAATTGACGGGGCCTGTAATTGGGAGACCAAAGTCTGCAACCTTTAGAACCGTTGATGTTGTTGGCTTAGACACATTAGTGCATGTAGCTAACGGAATTGCCGAAAATTGTAAAAATGATGAACGATTAGAACTATTTAAACTCCCTGATTTTATCAATACCATGGTTGAAAATAAATGGTTGGGCAGTAAAACAGGACAAGGATTTTATAAAAAGATTAAAGATGAAAATGGTAAAAGTGAAATACTTTCTTTAGACTTAAACACTTTAGAATACCGTTCAGCAAAAAAAGCAAAATTTGATACTTTAGAACTTACCAAACCCATAGACAAGGTTATCGATAGATTTAAAGTTTTGGTTTCTGGAAAGGACAAGGCAGGTGATTTCTACAGAAAATCTTTCGCGCAATTATTTGCTTATGTTACCCATAGAATTCCTGAAATTTCAGACGAATTATATAAGATTGACGATGCTATGAAAGCTGGTTTTGGATGGGAACAGGGCCCTTTTCAAATTTGGGATGCCATTGGTGTTGAAAAAGGTTTAGAATTAATTAAAGCTGAAGGTTTAGAGGCTGCCAATTGGGTTGATAATATGCTAAGTTCTGGTAGCACATCATTTTACACAGTTCAAAATGGTGCTACCCATTATTACGATATACCTTCAAAAACACAAACTAAAGTTCCTGGACAAGATGCCTTTATTATTTTAGATAACATCAGAAAATCAAACCAAGTTTTCAAAAACTCAGGAGTTGTAGTTGAAGATTTAGGTGATGGTATTTTAAATTGTGAGTTTCAGTCTAAAATGAACACCATAGGCGGTGATGTTTTAGCTGGATTAAATAAAGCAGTAGATATTGCAGAGAAAGATTTCGAGGGATTAGTAATCGGTAACCAAGCCGCTAATTTCTCAGTTGGCGCCAATATTGGTATGATTTTTATGATGGCCGTAGAACAAGAATACGATGAGTTAAATGCTGCCATAAAATATTTTCAAGATACCATGATGCGCATGCGCTATTCAGCAATACCAACAGTTTCTGCACCTCATGGTATGTCTCTAGGTGGTGCCTGTGAGCTATCAATGCACGCCGATAAAGTAGTGGCAGCCGCAGAAACCTATATTGGTTTAGTTGAATTTGGTGTTGGTGTTATCCCTGGTGGCGCTGGCTCTAAGGAAATGGCACTACGAGCATCTGATACGTTTAGAAAAGGCGATGTTGAATTAAACGTACTACAAGAATACTTCTTAACAATTGGTATGGCCAAAGTATCGACTTCAGCTTACGAAGCTTACGATTTAGGCATCCTTCAAAAAGGAAAAGATATAGTTGTAGTTAATAAGGACAGGCAAATTGCAACCGCCAAAGCACATGCCAGATTAATGGCAGCCGCTGGATACACACAACCTGTAAAACGCAAGGATGTTAAGGTGTTAGGTAAGCAGGCGCTAGGTATGTTTTTGGTTGGTACAGATGCCATGGAAGCTAGTAACTACATTAGTGAACACGACCATAAAATAGCCAATAAGCTAGCCTATGTTATGGCAGGTGGAGACTTATCTGAACCAACGTTAGTAACCGAACAATACTTACTGGATTTAGAACGCGAGGCTTTTTTAAGCTTATGTACAGAACGTAAAACGTTAGAGCGTATTCAGCACATGCTTAAAACAGGTAAACCGTTACGTAATTAAAATGAAGCCCCACCTAGCCTCCCAAAGGGGAGGAAAGTGAAAAACTAAATGAAAAATATTTTGAATAAATAATTATAAAATACCCCGAGTAAGTTTCTCCCCCTTTTTTGGGGAGTTAGAGGGGGCACATTATGAAACAAGCATATATAGTTAAAGCATACAGAACAGCTGTTGGTAAAGCTCCAAAAGGTGTGTTCAGATTTAAAAGAACAGATGAATTGGCTGCTGAAACTATTCAGCACATGATAGCAGCATTACCTCAATTTGACAAAAAACGAATAGACGATGTTATTGTAGGTAATGCAATGCCAGAAGGCTCACAAGGTTTAAATATGGCACGCTTAATCTCTTTAATGGGGTTAAATATTGTTGATGTTCCTGGTGTAACCGTAAACCGTTTTTGTTCCTCTGGCGTAGAAACTATTGCCATAGCTGCTGCTAAAATTCAAGCAGGTATGGCAGATTGTATTATCGCTGGTGGCGCAGAAAGTATGAGTGCCGTACCTATGACGGGATATAAAACAGAACTAAACTACGATGTAGTTAAATCTGGCCATGAAGAGTATTATTGGGGTATGGGGAATACAGCAGAAGCTGTAGCCAACGAGTTTAAGATCTCTAGGGAAGACCAAGATGAGTTTGCTTATAATTCACATATGAAAGCTTTAAAAGCGCAGGCTGAAGATAGATTTCAAGATCAAATTGTACCAATTGAGGTAGAACAAACTTATGTAGACGAAGCGGGAAAAAAAGTAACTAAAAGCTATACAGTTACCAAAGATGAAGGCCCAAGAAAAGGTACAAGTATAGAAGCATTATCTAAATTACGCCCAGTATTTGCCCAAGGCGGTAGTGTTACCGCTGGTAACTCATCCCAAATGAGCGATGGTGCTGCATTTGTTATGGTAATGAGCGAAGCCATGGTAAAAGAATTAAACCTAGAACCCATTGCTAGATTGGTAAATTATGCTGCTGCTGGTGTAGAACCAAGAATTATGGGTATTGGTCCGGTTAAGGCAATTCCAAAAGCCCTAAAACAAGCAGGCCTAAAGCAAAGTGATTTAGAGCTAATTGAACTTAATGAGGCTTTTGCTTCTCAATCTTTAGCTGTGATTAGAGAATTAAACCTCAACCCAGATATTGTAAACGTTAACGGAGGAGCAATAGCACTGGGCCATCCTCTAGGGTGTACTGGAGCTAAACTTTCGGTGCAACTTTTTGATGAAATGCGTAAGCGTAACATGAGCGGTAAATACGGCGCTGTAACAATGTGTGTTGGTACCGGCCAAGGCGCTTGTGGGATATTTGAGTTTCTTAATTAAGCCCAAAGCCCCACCTAAACCTCCCCAAAGGAGAGGAAATACCCTAACTAAAAAGGTACTTGTAAAGAGACAAAAGATCAACAAAAAAGGAAATAAGAATTAATGTATAATTAAAAAATAACCCCGAGTAAGTTTCTCCCCATTAGGGGGAGCAATAGGGGGCTGTTACTATGGAAACAAAAGACATATTAAGAGGTGGCCAATTCCTTGTAAAAGAAAGCAACTGCGAAGACATTTTTACCCCAGAAGATTTTAACGAGGATCAATTGATGATGAAAGAGGCTGTTAGTGAATTTGTCGACCGAGAAATTTGGTCTAAAAAGGCACAATTCGAGAAAAAAGATTATGCCTTAACCGAATCTTGTATGCGTAAAGCAGGAGAGCTAGGTTTTTTAAGTGTTGCCGTACCCGAAGCATACGGCGGCATGGGCATGGGCTTTGTAGATACTTGCTTAGTTTGCGATTATATATCTGGAGCAACTGGCTCTTTTAGTACCGCTTTTGGTGCACACACTGGTATTGGCACTATGCCTATTACATTGTATGGTAACGAAGCGCAAAAAGAAAAGTATGTACCCAAACTGGCTACTGGCGAATGGTTTGGTTCATATTGTTTAACCGAACCCAGCGCAGGTAGCGACGCCAATTCTGGTAAAACCAAAGCTGTCCTTTCTGATGATGGAAAAACATATAAAATTACAGGGCAGAAAATGTGGATTTCAAACGCTGGATTTTGTAGTGTTATGATTGTTTTTGCACGTATTGAAGACGATAAAAATATAACTGGTTTTATTGTAGAGTACGACCCCAAAAACCCAAATGGTATTACCATGGGAGAAGAAGAACATAAATTAGGTATTCGCGCTTCTTCCACAAGACAGGTGTTTTTTAATGAAACCGTTGTTCCTGTAGAAAACATGTTATCAGAAAGAGGTAACGGTTTTAAAATTGCAATGAACGCCCTAAACGTGGGTAGAATAAAATTAGCAGCGGCATGCTTAGATGCGCAAAGACGTACCATTACAGAATCTGTAAAATATGCTAACGAACGTATCCAGTTTAAAACCCCTATCTCTAGTTTTGGAGCAATTCGTCAAAAAATTGCTGAAATGGCTACGAACTGTTGGGTGGGTGAAGCTGCCACTTACAGAGCTGCTAAAGATATTGAAGACCGTATTGAATTGAGAAAAAACAATGGTAAAGACACACACCAAGAAGCAGAATTAAAAGGTGTTGAAGAATACGCCATTGAATGTTCAATTCTAAAAGTTGCAGTATCAGAATTTGTACAAAAATGTACCGACGAAGGTATCCAGATTTTTGGTGGTATGGGCTTTTCAGAAGAAACACCAATTGAATCGGCCTGGAGAGATGCTCGTATTGCTAGAATTTACGAAGGCACCAACGAAATAAATCGTATGTTAAGCATTGGTATGCTTATAAAAAAGGCCATGAAAGGGCACGTAAACGTTTTAGAACCTGCCATGGCCGTAAAAGAAGAGTTAATGGGCATACCTTCTTTTGATGTTCCCGATTTTTCAGAATTATTTTCAGAGGAGAAAAACATTATTAAAAATCTTAAAAAATTGTTCTTAATGGTGGCCGGTGCAGCACTTCAAAAATATGGTGAGAAAATGGATAAGCAGCAACAGTTAATGCTCGCAGCATCAGATATTCTTATTCAAATTTATTTAGCAGAATCGGCAATTTTAAGAGCTGAAAAAATGGCTAAAAAAGAAGGTGAAGACAATGTGAAAGAACAAATAGCAATGGCTAAATTAAATTTATTTCACGCTATCGATGTTATTGAAACCGCAGGAAAACATTCTATAATTTCATTCTCTACTGGAGACGAACAACGTATGATGCTCATGGGATTAAAACGTTATATTAAATACGTAAATATGCCTAATATTATAGAACTAAGGCATATAATTGCCGAAAAAGTAATTACTAAAAATAAATATTGTTTTTGAGTTTAAACTCAAACAATTTCGTGTGACTAATTCGAATGTAAAGACGTCTCAAATTCAATTTTGAGGCGTTTTTTTATTACTTTAGTTAAAAATAAAATTTTATGAAAAAAGTTCTATTTCTTACTCTACTATTATTTTCTAATTTTAATTTCTCTCAAAACCAACAAGATATTTACAATATTATTAATGCTGTTTCCGCAGAACGCATAAAAAGCGATGTACAAACACTTGTAAATTTTGGTACTCGAAATACATTTAGCGATACTATTTCTGAAACGCGAGGTATTGGTGCTGCTAGACGTTGGATTAAAAAGGAGTTTGAAACAATTTCTAATACTTGTGAAAATTGTTTAGATGTTTTTTATCAAAAAGATTTCGTAACCAAAGAAGGTAATAGGCGTGTACCACACGATGCTTGGGTGGTAAATGTGGTTGCCATTCAAAAAGGCACAAAATACCCAAATCGCTATATCATTATGAGTGGCGATATAGATTCTCGTGCTAGTGATACTATGGATTTTACAACAGATGCACCTGGTGCTAACGATAACGCATCGGGTATGGCAGGCACCCTAGAAGCTGCTCGCGTACTATCAAAATATAAATTTGAAAGCAGTATTGTTTATGTAGGCTTATCTGGTGAAGAACAAGGCTTGTTTGGTGGTGCTGGTTTAGCAAAATATGCTAAAGACAACAATTGGGATATTATCGGTGTTTTAAATAATGATATGATTGGGAATATTAAAGGTGTAGATGGTGTGATTGATAACAGAACATTTAGAATTTTTTCTGAACCTGTTCCTGCTAATGAAACAGAACGCCAAAGAACATTAAGACGTTTTTACGGTGGTGAGGTTGATGGTATTTCTAGGCAACTAGCCCGTTATGTTTACAAAAATACCAAAACCTACATGCCCGAAATGAACCCAATGATGGTATATAGGCTAGACCGCTTTGGTCGCGGTGGCCATCATCGTCCGTTTAACGATTTGGGGTTTGCTGGAATTCGTATTATGGAAGCCCACGAAAACTATACACAGCAACACCAAGACATTCGAGAGGAAAATGGGATAAAATATGGCGACGTTATTGAGCATGTTAACTTTGCATACGCTAAAAAACTCACTGCTGTAAATGCTATTAATTTAGCGAGTTTAGCATGGGCTCCACCAACACCTAAAGAGGTTGCCATAGGGGGTGTTGTAGAACCCTCAGCCAAATTTAAATGGGATAAAGTAGAAGGCGCTAAAGGCTATAAAATTTATTGGCGAGACACCACCTCGCCTACTTGGGATTACAGTAGGTATGTTGGTGATGTTTCAGAATTCACACTAAATGGTATCGTTATTGATAATTATTTCTTCGGAATTGCAGCTGTTGGTGAAAACGGATTTGAAAGTCCTGTAGTGTTTCCTAATCAGGTAATGCGATAAAATGATTTTAAGACTAAGTTTAGTTGTAATAATTATTATGTGCGCCAGCTGTTCAAAAACTGCAAATAATAAAGGTAATATTGTTTTTGAACTATCAAATGACTCATTAAAAGTAGTTTATAAAAATCCATTTTTATGTCCTGCTTTTACAAAAGTTAAAAATATTAAAAATGGTGATGAATCCTATGTACAATCTAAACCAAAAGAAACTTCCCTAGTGATGAGCTTTAAAAAAGATCATATGGATACCACTACTATTTTAAATACTTACAAGTTCACACATTATTATGGTTTTTATGAAGCCAATAAGCAAGCTTACGATACCCTTTTTAACTATGCGCTACCCTTTTCGAGAGGAAAACAATATAAAATCATCCAAGGTTATAATGGCGATTTTACACATAACACGAACTTTTCAAGATACACTCTAGATTTCAATTTAAAAATAGGTGATACTATAAATGCATCTCGTGATGGAGTTGTTATAAAAATTATAGAGCAACATAACAAACAAGGTACAACAAAGAAATACAGACCTTATGGAAATCATATTATTATATACCATAAGGATAATACATTTGCGCAATACGTGCATTTAAAACAATATGGAAGTTTGGTTAAAGTTGGAGATTCAGTTAAAACTAATCAGCCAATTGCATTATCTGGTTTTACAGGCTTAACCACTATACCACATTTGCATTTTGGAGTTTTTAAGGCCACAACAAATGGATTTGTTTCAATTCCAATACTTCTAGATTCAATTCCAGGGAAAAAATACACCAAAAATAAAATTGCAGTAAATGATTAATTATAAATACCTTCTATTTTTATTTATATCTTTTCTATCGTTAGCCTCTTTTGCTCAAGGGCTTTTACAAGAAAAGACAAATTTCTCGAGACAAGATACGCTAAGAGGTAGCATAACACCAGAACGCGAATGGTGGGATTTATCCTATTATCATTTAGACATAAAGGTTGAACCTGATAAAAAATTTATTTCAGGTAAAAACACAATTCAATATAAGGTCTTAAAGGAAAATTCTGTGATGCAAATTGATTTGCAATCCCCAATGAAGTTGCTAAAAGCTACCCAAAACGGAAACGAGTTGACTATAAAACACGATGGAAACGCCCATTTTATTTCTTTAATAGAAGTTCAAAATGTAGGAGATGTAAATCGTATTGAAGTGTACTACGAAGGACATCCTAAAGAAGCTGTTAGAGCACCTTGGGATGGCGGTATTTCTTGGAAGCGAGACAAAAACAACAATCATTTTATAGCATCATCCTGTCAAGGCCTTGGAGCTAGCGTATGGTGGCCATGTAAAGACCATATGTATGATGAGGTTGATAGTATGAAAATTAGCGTAAATGTACCATACAAATTAATAAATGTATCAAATGGAAGACTACGTTTAGTTGAAAGAATTGGCGATACTAAAACCTACCATTGGGTGGTAAAAAATCCCATAAATAACTATGGCGTCAATATCAATATTGGTGATTATGTAAACTTTTCTGAGGTGTATAACGGTATGGCTGGAAACTTAGATATGGATTATTATGTATTAAGTTACAACCTAGAAAAAGCCAAAGTACAATTTAAGCAAGCACCTAAAATGATGGAGGCCTTCGAGTATTGGTTTGGGCAGTACCCGTTTTATGCCGATAGCTTTAAGTTGGTAGAAGTGCCGTATTTGGGCATGGAGCACCAAAGCTCTGTCACTTATGGCAATGGGTTTAAAAATGGGTATTTAGGTCGCGATTTATCAAATACTGGTTGGGGGCTAAAATTCGATTTTATAATTATTCACGAAGCTGGCCACGAGTGGTTTGCTAATAGTATTACAAATAAAGATGTTGCAGATATGTGGATTCACGAAAGTTTTACCTCTTACTCTGAAAGCTTGTACTTAGAATACTATTTTGGAAAGGAAGCTGGAGCAGAATATGTAATTGGCAAAAGAAAAAACATAGCAAACGACAGACCAATAATAGGATGTTATAATGTAAACAAAGAAGGATCTTCAGACATGTATTTTAAAGGTGAAAACATGCTGCATACCCTTCGCCAATTGGTTGAAGACGATAAAAAATGGCGACAAATGCTACGAGGTTTGAACAGGGCGTTTTACCACCAAACAGTGACTACAAAACAAGTTGAAGATTATATAAGTAAAACTTTGGAAAAAGATTTAACCGAATTTTTTAATCAATATCTTAGAACAACAAAAATACCTACACTTGAATATAAGTTTGACAAAAAAAATTTAGAATACAGATACACTAATATAGTTAAGGGCTTTGATATGCCTATTCAAGTGAAAATAAATGATGAGGAACACTGGTTATTTCCTAATGCTGAATGGCAAACTTTAAAACAAGATGATAGAATAAATACTTTTACAGTAGATAAAGACTTCTACATCTTTTCAAAGCCTCTTTAAACTAAGGGAAATATATATTAAAATATTTTAAACACCATACCATTTTTATAAGGCACTTAACTTTCAATTACATTATTATGATACAAAAAGGACTACGGATTAATAAATGCGTTTATGTCTTTTAAGCTTAATTTTGGATTAGCCCCTTCACTTTGTGCTACCAAAGCCCCTACCCCACAAGCAAAATCTATAGCATCTTGGGGATTTTCTTTACGTAGCAGTTGACTTATCAAAGATGCCAAAAAAGCATCTCCAGCACCAACCGTATCTTTAACCTTAATTTTATAACCACTATTATAATATAATGCGCCATCGCATAATAAAACGGCACCATGCACGCCTTTGGTTACACAAATACGCTTTGTTTTTGTTTGGTCTGCTATAAACTTTAAATTTTGTTCTAAGGAATTGAATTTTGAATTTAAAAACCCTGCTACTTCATAAAGTTCATCATCATTAAACTTTATAAAATCTGCCTTCTGCATTAAATACATCAAAATATCTTTTGAGTAATGGGGTGGCCTTAGATTAAGATCAAAAATATTATATTTAGAGAGCTCTAGGAGGTTATAAAGCGTGTTTTTAGATAAATTGTCTCTTGTAACTAAACTCCCAAAGACCAGTGCATCGGCATTTTTTACAAGATTACCCATTTCTTTAGTTAAACTTATTTTATCCCAAGCACTTGGGTAGGCAATATCGTAGGTTGCAGAGCCATTTTTGTTTAAATTCACCTGTACCACGCCTGTGTTGTACGCGTTAGTAACCTGAATACAAGAAGCATCTACACCATTAGCCTGAATATATTCCAATAGTTTAGTCCCTAACACATCATTTCCAATGGCACTAACCATGCTAATATTATGGCTAAAAGTATTTAACCTTAAAGCTACATTTAAGGGTGCACCACCTATTTTCTTTTTATCAGGGAAAACATCCCATAGCACTTCACCAAAACAAACTATATTCGACATAATACTATAAACTACAAGATTACACTACAAACTTACTATACCACTAGATTATACACTAATAAATATTAGACTCCATGGTACGTTGATTGATAGAATTTTTAAATTTCTCTAAAATACGTTTCGCAATACCCGTCCACCCAAAATTACGTCTTGCAAAACGAGCCCCTTCAACAGATAATTCATTTCTTAAAGTAGGATATAAAAGCGGCATAGACATCATAGCTCCAAATTCAATGGGTCTATGCGGATCTGCAAATAAGGCTTGATTTCCAAAATCAATTAAATCGTACAAACCACCATGTACAGTTACAACGCTTGGAGTTCCGCAAGCCATAGCTTCTATGGCTACCATACCAAAAGGTTCGTATCTAGAAGGCATTGCAAAAATATTTGCAGAACGGTAAACATTAGCTAAATCTTCATCTGCAATATAGTTTTTCCACTTAATTTTATCTTGCACACCAAGCTCATTAGCTAGAGTTTTTAATTTTTTAATGCCCTGTTTATCTTGCGCAGAATCTCCCCCTATGGCTGCTACTAATCTTGCTTCGGGACACAATTGAAAAACAGTTGGAAGCGATTTTATAAGTAAATCGTAACCTTTATTATGAGCCATTCTACCCAAAGCTAAAATATCGGTTGGATGAATATCGTATTTTGCCCTTATTTTATCGTTTTCTTTGGTTGGTACTGGATAAAACCTGTTTTCATCAATTCCTGGAGGCACCATACTACAATTACGAGGTAAAACATCGTATTGTTGCACCAATAAGTCTACCTGTGGCAACGTAGTTGCAATAACGTGGTTACACATTTGAAATACAAAGTACTCTTTTCGAATACGCTCTTTAAAGCGGTATTTTTTCTCCATGTCTTTCTCCTCCATATCACTGCCCATGGTATGCTGTTTCCACCAACCTAACGAATGTGGCGTATGTACATGTGAAATACCTAGCTCTTCAGCAATTTTTTGTCCTGCCCAACCTGCATCCCAATAGTGAGAATACACAATATCGTATTTTTTACGCTCTTTTTTTATGGCTGCTAGTGTATTAGTAACAAACTTTTTTAAATGGTCGTGCATATCTTCTTTTCGGATAAATTCTTTACCTCCAAAGGGAATACGCCATACCTTAAAATTTTCATATACTTCGTCATATTCTGGCTGATCTTCAAACTGTCGTGTTACTAAATCTACACGTTTTCCTAGTCTGCTAAATCTATCTGCAAGTTCTAATACATACACTACTTGTCCCCCTGTATCTGGTTTTCCTAATTCTGGATTTGCAGCTACGTAACCGTGTAAAGAGATCATTAATATAGACTTCATAATTTTTAAGTTTTAAGTTTATTTTTTAATTATTTTTAAATCATGGCAAGCTGAAATATATTGCGCTGCAGACCATGCTTGATAAGCTTTCCCCATAGGTTTACCCGTTGTACCATGCGCCCATTCTGTAAATTCCCATTCGTCGTTTATACCTTCTTTATTAATAAGTGCCAGTTTGTGCAACTCTAAAATCGCAACATCTTTTAAACCTAGTTTATTAATAAATTTTACCCAAAACCCACCAACAAATGGCCAAATACCACCGTTATGGTAATGGTTTGGAAGGTTTAATAGATTAACAGTGTAGTAGGGCCTCCAGTCTGGATCTCCAGGACTTACTACAGGGTATACATTTGCTACTGGAAACGGATCGTTAACTCCAACACCTAACATAAATTTAAATGTTTGGTGTGCTTTTTCTGCATCTATAGTACCGTGCAAAAATGCTAAAACATTTCCTAGCACATCACATCGCCAACTAAAATCGAATGGTGTAGTTTGCGCTATTAAGTAAGATGTATCGCCTAGTGTAAATTGCTTTTCTGCAAAAGAAACCGATTGAAATAATTGTTGCTGGGTAGAAGGCCAAAAGTTTTGAACTATTTCCTTCTTTATAACTTGAGACCAGCGAATATACTCACCCGCCTGTTCATGATCTCCCAACATTTCTAACATACGCCCAAAACACACGTTAGAGCGATACCATAATATTTCATCGTACAATATATTGTAGCTTCTTCCAAACAAATCAGTCCAATCGCCAGCTTCAGGAATTTCCAATAAAGCATCATTATTACTATCGTGGGCGCCTAACCATCGCATGGTTTCTTTTATAGCAGAAATATGTTCTCTTAAAAACTTAATATCCTTAGTAACATTTACATATTCGTAAAATGCTATAACTACCCAAATACCACTATCTATAGAACAAATACCACCTACGCCTGAATAATCGGGTACGTTATCTTTTATACGAACGTTAGAAGGAATCTGTCCGCTTCTAGAAATATGTTCGAATAAGGTAAGCAATGTTTGTCTAGCGCACTTATGTATTTCTTCATCTTTATGAATTAACGGTAGCGCGCCAATAACTGTAATAGCGCCATCTCTGGCCCAAACGCTATAGTAATTTTCGTCTGTACCGTGGGCTACATTATCTTTAATTGAACATGCCGAAAAACCTAACGGGGTAATATTCTTTTTTAAAGCGTCTACAGCTTTAACATAACCTTCTTTAATAAGTGCTACTTTCTCATCATCATCTTCGGAAGCAACACTGTCTAGTTCTTTTTTTATAAAAAAGTCTTCGCTATGGTCTATATCGCATTGTATTTTTGCTTCTTCTGGTAAAATACCATAATATATCAATCCTTCTACAATGCCATCGCCTTGTTCCTGTTCAGAATGATAAACCTGTCTGTGCTTGGTATATTTATATAATTCTTCATGCGCATTAGATACTACAATACCTTTAATATTTTTAATATCGAACATTGCAGAATCGTTACCGCTGTCTCCCGCAACCAGAGCCTGATGGGTTTTTAAATTTAGTTTTTTTAATAGCCACTGTAAAGCATTACCTTTATTTGCATATTTTGGCAAAACATCCAAAAACTTATCGCCGGAATAAACTACATTAACGTGCATATTGGCCTCGGCAAAATCTTGTTCTATACTCGAAATTAAATCGGGCGTTGCATCATGAAAAAAGTAGCTTCGTTTATAGGCATGTTGAAACCTAATAGGTTGCTCGCTTATGGGGTGCTGTATACTTTGTATCAAATCTTCTACAGATTTTAAATCCCAACCATCGTCTAAAACATCGTTAAACTCTTTTACAATACAATTATTATTAAAATCATATATATGTGTACCTACTCCCGAAATTATATAATCTGGACGAGGTAAAATACCCTTATCAATCAAATTAAGAACGTCATCAATTAAACGCCCAGTGTTATAAGTTAACAGCACGTTTTTTGGTTTGAACTTTTCCCAAGCTGTTTTAAAATTGCTTTTATAGGTATGAAAATCTATTAAGGTATTATCTATATCAAATGAAAGCAATTGTATATCGGCCTGATCATGGGTTGTGATTTTACTCATATAGGATTATTGATTTTTTATTGTTTTTTTACATTTTTGAATAAAATATGGCTTTAAAAGGATAAAACCAAGCGCAATTGCGCTATTTTAGACCTTATTTAGAATGTGGTAAACAGAAATTTATAGAATAAGAATTTACAAAATCTCTGGTAACTATTTTGAAGATTTAGCAATAGTTAAAATGAGAATTTGTAATAAAAAAAAGGCTAAATTCTATTTTTGTTTATATAGAATTTAGCCCTGTAGAACTAGTTTTGTAAAATTAAAGTATGTTATATGCCACTTATAAAACTCCCGTAAGGATCTTTAAAATGTATACCTTCTGAAAATCTGTGCTTACTTAATTGCTTAAATTCGGCAAGTGCCCAAAGCACAAATTCTTTTACAAAATAACTATCTGCCTTTGTTAAATTAGGTTGGTATTTTCCTAATAAATCATCTAGCGGAGAAATGGCATCTAGCATATTTTTATAGTCCTTATCTCTTACATCATCCAGAAGCTCAAACCCTTCTTTTTGGTTGAAAAACCAAGATACTATGTCGTCATATGCTGTTTCTTCATTTTGTTTTTTTAATTTTTCAATTTTCGGGAAAAATTCTTCAAATAGACTTTTTACGCCTTCTCCAATTAGGTTATAAGCTACAACTGCGGCACCTTCTTGTTCGCCTTCATAAACCAATTCTACTTTTCCAGTAATTGAGGGGATTACGCCTATAAAATCGCTTAAACGCAATGTTGTTTTGTCGTCTCCAGCCATTAAGGCACGCCTCTCTGCGGTACTCAATAAATTCTCAAAGGCTGTGATGCTTAATCTTGCACTTACACCGCTTTTAGCATCAATATATTCACTTTCCCGTGCTTCAAAAACGATTTGTTCTAGTAAATCTTTTGCTAAATCTGGCACATATACATGTTCTTTTTGACTTTCAACTAGGTTAGATTCTTGCTCGGTAATTAATCGTGCAGTTTCTATATCTTCTGGATAGTGTGTTAAAATTTGCGAGCCTATTCTATCTTTTAAAGGCGTAACAATACTACCTCTATTGGTATAATCTTCTGGGTTTGCGGTAAATAAAAACTGTATATCTAAAGGTAAACGTACTTTAAACCCTCTAATTTGTATATCGCCTTCTTGTAAAATATTGAAAAGTGCTACCTGAATTCGAGCCTGCAAATCTGGTAACTCATTAATTACAAAAATACAACGGTTAGCTCTTGGTATCATACCATAGTGAATTACACGGTCGTCGGCATAACTCAACTTTAAATTTGCAGCTTTTATTGGGTCTACATCGCCTATAATATCGGCTACTGTTACATCTGGAGTTGCCAATTTTTCTGCAAAACGCTCGCTTCTGTGCAACCATGAAATAGGTGTATCATCACCCTTCTCGTTAATTAACGTTTTGGCGTATCTTGAAATAGGATTTAAAGGATCGTCGTTTACATCAGAACCCTCAACCAATGGAATGTATTCGTCTAATAAATTCAACATTAATCTTGCTAAACGGGTTTTTGCCTGTCCTCGTAATCCTAATAAGTTAATATTATGTCGAGATAAAATGGCCCGTTCTAGTTCTGGAATAACAGTATTCTCGTATCCATGAACACCTTCAAAAGTAGTTTCCTTATTTTTTATCTTTTTAATTAGGTTATCTCTCAATTCATCTTTAATAGATTTTGATTGATACCCTGATTGTTTTAGTGCTCCTAGTGTTTTTATTTTTTCTATTTTCATATGTCTGCTTTTAGCTATTGGCGCTTAGCCACTAGCACTTACTCTATTTTAAAATTTATAAAAGATAATACCCAAAGTTTATACGTTAAAATTATCCTTTAATTCTCTTTTTTCTATTGGTTTCGTAATCTTCAAAAATCATTTCACCCAAACCTTTTAACCCAGTATAAAATGCTTTTCCTTGGTTGGCATAAGTAAACTCTCTTACAAATTGCATTAAATAACTATCTTTAGCAATCATAAAAGTGGTGATGGGAATGTGCAATCGTCTAGCTTGTTGTGCCATCATATAACATTTATTAATAATATGAGGATCTAAGCCCATACTATTTTTATAATACTGCCCATCGGGTAAACGCAAGCAGCTTGGTTTACCGTCGGTAATCATAAAAATTTGTTTATTTGTGTTTCGTTTACGTCTTAGTAAATCCATGGCAAGTTCTAGGCCCGCAACCGTATTGGTATGGTAAGGACCTACTTTTAAATATGGCAAATCCTTAATTTCTATACGCCACGCATCGTTGCCAAAAACAATAATGTCTAGAGTATCTTTTGGGTAACGGGTGGTAATTAATTCGGCCAGTGCCATCGCTACTTTTTTTGCTGGTGTAATGCGATCTTCACCATATAAAATCATACTATGGCTAATATCTATCATTAAAACTGTACTCATCTGAGATTTATGCAGCGTTTCTTCAACTACCAAATCGTCTTCAGAAAGTGTAAAGTCTGATATACCATGATTTATTTGTGCATTCTTTAAGCTTTCGGTCATAGATACCTTATCTAGCGCATCACCAAATTGGTAGCCTCTAAAATCTCCAGTATGCTCATCGCCAATACCTGGGCTTTTACTTTTATGGTTGCCTTGTCCGCTGCGTTTTATTTTACCAAAAATTTGATCTAAGGCTTGCTGGCGAATAGCACGTTCTGTTTTAGCAGTAATTTGTAGAGCACCGTTTCCATCAGGATCAATTTCTTCACGTAGATAGCCTTTCTTTTTAAGGTCTTCAATAAAATCTTCAATGGTATACTCTGGAGTTGTTAGTTTGTACTCCTTATCTAATTCTCGTAACCAACTAATGGCTTCATCAAAATCACCAGAAGTATGCGTAATTAGTTCCTTGAAAATTTCGAAAAGTGTATCAAAAGGCGATTTGTAAGGTGCCTCGTAAGTTTTAAAAACGAAACCTTTTCTAATAGTAGTGTTGTTTTTCATAGCTGTATAAAAATACTACTTTTATAGAATACCTAAGTTAAGATTAACATCTATTTAAACAATTCTGTAATAAGTTTTCATTATTTTCGAAAGCATTAAAAAATAATCAATGAAAAAAATTATTCTAACTCTAGTTTTATTAAGCTCATTTTCAGTTTTTAGTCAAAATCTTTCTATGGATCTTTTTAAGAATATGCATCCTAGAAATATTGGTCCAGGTGGTATGTCTGGAAGAGTTACAGCAATAGATGTTGTACATTCCAACCCAGATATTATGTATGTTGGTACTGCCTCTGGAGGGTTATGGAAATCTACTTCTGGCGGTATAAAATGGGATCCTATTTTTGAAGAAGAAGTAACAGCCTCTATAGGCGCGGTGGCTATCCAGCAATCTAACCCAAGTGTAATTTGGGTAGGTACCGGCGAGGGCAACCCAAGAAATAGTTTAAATGGGGGTTATGGTATTTACCGCTCACTAGATGGCGGTAAAAACTGGACACTTATGGGGCTGGAAAACACCCGCCATATCCATAGAGTAATTATAGACCCTACAAACCCTAATACCATTTATGTAGCTGCCATAGGCTCGCCCTGGGGAGAACACCCAGAACGCGGTGTTTTTAAAACTACCGATGGCGGTATTTCCTGGGAAAAAATACTATTTGCAAACAATAAAACTGGTGCTGCAGATTTAGTAATGGATCCAACAAACCCCAATAAACTTATCGCAGCTATGTGGGAACACAAACGCGAACCCTGGTTTTTTAATTCTGGCGGTTCTGGCTCTGGGTTACACATAACTTATAATGGCGGAGAAACTTGGAAAAAAGTAACCGAAGAAGATGGCTTTCCTAAGGGCGATTTAGGCCGCATAGGTGTTGCTATTGCTGCCAATAAACCCAATACCGTTTATGCTTTAGTTGAGGCTAAAAAAAATGCACTTTATAAAAGTGAAGATGGCGGATTTAAATGGGAAAAAATTAACGATAAAGAAGACATTGGCAACAGGCCTTTTTATTATTCTGAAATTTATGTAGATCCACAGAATGAAAATAGGGTATACTCGGTTTTTACATATGTAAATGTAAGTGAAGATGGCGGTAAAAACTTTACACAATTAATGCCTGCATATGGTGCAAATAACGGTGTGCACCCAGATCATCATGCGTGGTGGATTCATCCTAAAAATGGTAATTTTATGATTGATGGGAACGATGGCGGACTAAATATAACCAAAGATGGTGGTAAGACTTGGCGCTTTATTGGCAACTTGCCTGTAGCACAATTTTACCACATTGCTGTAGATAACGATATACCCTATAACGTATATGGCGGCATGCAAGATAACGGTTCCTGGAAAGGGCCTGCTTATGTTTGGCGCGCACAAGGTATTCGTAACTCGTATTGGCAGGAAATTAGCTTTGGTGATGGTTTTGATGTGGTTCCAGACCCCACTAATGCTCGTTTTGGATGGTCTATGAGCCAACAAGGAAATGTGAGATATTACGATGCAGAAACTGGAAATAATTTTAGCGTTAGACCTACACATCCTAACCCTGATGTATTGTTACGGTTTAATTGGAATGCTGCTATAAGTATTGATCCTTTTGACAGTAATACACTCTATTTTGGAAGTCAGTTTGTTCATAAATCAACAGATAAAGGATTAACTTGGAAGCTTATTTCAGATGACTTAACAACCAACAATCCAGAAAAACAAAAACAAAGTGAAAGTGGCGGATTAACCATTGATGCCACAGGTGCCGAAAACCATTGTACCATTTTAGTTATTGAGCCTTCTCCCCTAGAAAAAGATATGCTTTGGGTAAGCACAGACGATGGTAAAGTACATATAACAAAAAATGGAGGATCAACATGGACCGATGTATCTAAAAACATTAAAGGATTGCCCTCGGGAAGCTGGATTCCGCAGATAAAAGCTTCAAATAAAAACAAAGGTGAAGCGCTACTTATTGCTAACGATTATAGAAGATTTAATTACACACCATATGCTTACCGTACTACAAACTATGGTAAAACTTGGGAACGTATTGTTGATGAAAACGATGTTGAAAGCTACACATTATCTATAATTGAAGACATAGAAAACCCAAACTTATTATTTTTAGGAACCGACGATGGTTTATACATATCTATTAACAAAGGTAACACTTGGACTAAATGGACTGAGGGGTTTCCAACAGTATCGGTAAAAGATTTGGTTATACACCCTAGAGAACACGATTTAATAATAGGTACATTTGGGCGTGCTGCTTGGGTGTTAGACGATATTCGTCCGCTTCGAGCCATTGCCAACAACCAACAACTGCTTAATTCTAAGCTAGAATTATTTAAACCACCTACGGCTTATTTAGCTGCCTATCAGCAACCTTCAGGTAGTCGTTTTGGTGCAGATGCACTATATAATGGTGAAAACCGAAATTCTGGAGCGCAAATTTCTTATTTTGTTACTATTGATGAAAAAACACAATCTAATAACGAAAAGAAAGATGAGGATGATTCTAAAATCAAAAAAAATACTGCAAAATGGGATTCTTTAACTCTTAAAATTTATGACGGGGATCGCCTAATTAGAACTCTAAAACAAAAAGCACCTAAAAAAACAGGCATACAAAAATGGCGATGGAATTTAACTGAAAAAGGTCCCGAACGTCCTTCCAGAACTATGAGAACTCCTAAAAACGAACCTTCAGGGGTTCGTGTAAAACCTGGTATTTATAAAATTGCTTTACATTTTGGGGATAAGGTTTCAGAAGAAATGATTAAAGTTGAGTTGGATCCTAGACTTGATACATCAATACAAGCCGTTAATGATGTTTATAAAACTGCTAAAGCTATTGAAGAGATGACACAACTGGCTGCAGATGCTACAAAACAACTAGCTGAAAGCAAACAGATAGCAGAAAAATATCAGTCTGAATTAAAACAACTAGACAGAGAGAAATACAAAACGCATATAAAAGCTTCAAAAGCAATTGTAAAAGAAATAGATACGCTTATGGCATTATTTTTAGGAAAAGAAGATAAACGCCAAGGCATTGTAAGAAGCCCCAAACCCAATATTAGCAGGCGTATTAGTTTAGCAAATAGCTATGTTAGTTCTAGACAAAACGGTATTACTGCAACCGAAAAAGCCTTAATAGCACAAGCTAAAACAGCCTTACAAAGTGGTCTTGATAAAACAAATACATTTTTTAATGAAGCGTGGAAAGGCTATAAAGATAAGATGAACGATGTAAACCTGTCTCCATTTAAAGAAACAAAATCCTTTAAATTACAAGACTAGCATAAAAAAGGGTTTTGAAAAAATTTTCAAAACCCTTTTTTTAATCTTATTATTCTACACGTCGCAATGCACTAACGTCTTCAATTCTAATGTGCTTTCCTACGGTAGAAATAATACCTTCTTTTTTAAACTGGGATAGCACCCTAATAGCCGATTCTGTTGCAGTACCTACAATGTTTGCATAATCTTCACGAGACAACACCAAACTTATAGTACCATCAGGATTTGTTCCAAAGTTTTTTTCAACATAAATCAAGGTTTCTGCCAAACGTTGTTTTACAGATTTTTGTGCCATATCCACAATTACGTCATCTGCTTCTTTTAAATCGTGTGCCATATCCTTTAACATATCCAAGGTAAATTTAGGATTACGCTCAAGGTCTGCAATAATTTCGCTTTTAGGTATAAAACAAACTTCCATGTCATTTAAAGCAGTAGCTTGTAAATTAGAACTCTCATCAGAAACCAAGGAACGTTGCCCAATAAGTTGGCCTTTAACTACCATTTTTACAACTTGGTCTTTACCATTTTCGCTTAATTTAGACAACTTACATATACCATCTTTAATACAGTATACGCCGTTTATAGCCTCGCCTTCCTCAAAAATAATTTCCCCCTTTTTTATAACTTTTGAGGTTTTGCATCCAGAAATTCTAATTAACTCATCCTTAGTCAAGGACTTAAGCGCATTAAACTGTTTAATGATGCATTGTTCACATTTACTCATACCGAGATGTTTGTTTAGAATACAAAAATAAATAAAACATGACAAATATCATATGAAGTAAGTACTTGTTTTATCATTTTTGTTTCAGGTATAAATGAGCAAATATTATGGGAGCAAAAACATGTTTCCACTGTGGACTAGATGCCACATCTTCTGAAATTGTGTACGACAATAAATCGTTTTGTTGTAACGGTTGTAAAACTGTTTACGAGATATTTTCTGCAAACGATTTAGGGTGCTATTACGATTTACAACAAGCCCCTGGCGCTACACCAAAAGAAATTGAAGGCAAATACAATTTTTTGGATAACAAAAAAATTGTAGAACGCTTGTTGGAATTTAATGATGAAAACACACAAATTGTTACACTCTACATCCCACATATTCACTGTAGTTCTTGTATTTGGATTTTAGAGAATTTAAACAAACTACATCCTTCAATAAGTTCTTCAATTGTAAATTTTGGAAAAAAAACCGTTAGGGTAAATTACTACACAAATAACTTTTCTATAAAAGCATTAGTAAAATTATTAAGTAGCATAGGTTACGAACCATTTATAAGTTTAGATGACTATAGTGTGGGCAAAAAAAATGTAGATCGTTCGCTAATTTACAAATTAGGAATCGCGGGTTTTGCTTTTGGTAACATTATGTTTTTATCCTTCCCGGAGTATTTTCAGGTTGGCGAATATTGGCTGGAACAATTTAAACATACGTTTAGGTGGTTAATGTTTACCTTCTCTCTTCCTGTAGTATTTTATTGCGCTCAAGACTATTTTATATCGGCCTACAAGGGTTTAAAATCTAAACTTTTAAATATAGATGTTCCTATAGCACTTGGTGTTACGGTACTATTCTTAAGGAGTACTGCCGAAATTGTTTTAGATATAGGTACAGGTTTTTTTGATAGTTTATCTGGTTTGGTATTCTTTCTTTTGCTTGGAAAATTTTTTCAGCAAAAAACGTACAATTTCTTATCGTTTGAAAGAGATTACAAATCTTATTTCCCTATAGGAATTACAAAAATTACTTCAGAGGGTAAAGAAGAGTCTATACAAGTTTATGATATTGAAAAAGGTGATAGGCTTTTAATTAGAAATGAAGAATTAATTCCTGTAGATTGTATCTTAATTCATGGTAATGCCAGCATTGATTATAGTTTTGTAACAGGTGAATCTAATACGGTTTCTAAAACATCTGGCGATAAGTTATTTGCTGGTGGCAAACAACTAAATGGCAGCATTGAGGTTGATGTATTAAAAACAGTAGAACAAAGCTACTTAACGCAATTATGGAGCAACGATGTATTTAATAAAAATAAAGAGGACGGGTTTACCAACCTAACCAATGCCATAAGCAAAAAGTTTACAATAACCATTTTAAGTATAGCAATTTTTGCAACCATTTTTTGGATGTTTGTTGATGCATCTAAAGCCTTAAATGTATTTACAGCTGTTTTAATTATTGCATGCCCTTGTGCCATTGCGCTGGCTGCACCGTTTACCTTTGGTAATATGCTACGTATTTTTGGTAAGTTAAAATTTTACGCAAAAAACGCCTCGGTAATAGAACAATTGGCGGCCATTAACACCATTATTTTTGATAAAACAGGAACTATTACTGCAAACAAAGAAACCTCTATTGCCTATGAGGGTATGGCACTTTCTAGCACCGAAGAAGTGCTTTTAAAAAGTTCGCTAAGAAACTCAAACCATCCCTTAAGTCGTTCTTTATATGCACTTTTACAGGATAACGATATTTTAACTTTAAACGATTACGAAGAGCATATTGGCAAAGGTATAAGCGCAACACACAATAACAATTCCATAAAAATTGGATCTGCACCTTTTGTGGGACATTCTTCTGAAAGTACCACTTTAAACACTGCGGTACATGTAAGCACCAATAATACATATAAGGGAAAATTTACATTTTATAATAAATACAGAAAAGGACTTTCAAAATTATTTAACAAACTAAAAAAAGAATACGATTTGGTTATACTTTCTGGCGATAATGCTGGAGAAAAAGAGAACTTAACCAAACTTTTACCAGCTAAAACAAAGTTGTTTTTTAACCAAAAGCCCGAAGACAAGTTAGAGTACATAAAGCACCATCAAAGTTCTGGTGCAAAAGTATTAATGATTGGTGATGGATTAAATGATGCAGGTGCCCTAGCACAAAGCGATGTTGGCATTGCTATTTCAGAAGACGTAAATGTATTTTCACCAGCTTGCGATGCTATTTTAGATGCATCAAAATTTAATAGTTTATACCATTTTATAAAAGCATCAAAACAGGCTATAACCATTATAAAATGGAGCTTTGTGCTATCTTTTGTTTACAATGCCATTGGCCTTTATTTTGCAGTTACAGGACAATTAGCACCTGTGGTTGCGGCTATTTTAATGCCTTTAAGCTCTATTAGTATCGTGGTATTTACAACAGTGTGTACTAATATAATTGGACGAAAGTTGAAATAGATAACCATAAAACACTTCTCTAAGTTTTCACAGAAAATTAGGGAGATAATTTAAACTACGGTTTAAGTTGATAACTGCATTAGGAATTATAGAGAAAAGCTTACCATGAGAAACAATAGAACACCTAGAGCGGAAAGCCCAACCAAAGAGATTAAAGCATAAAAAAAATGGGTAAATATGACAAATGTCATCTTTTTAAAATAAGTATAAAAGTATTTTTGAACCATAACTTCAATTAGGTATGAGTGTTATATATATTTTATTAGCCGTAAGCATAGTGGTTGCTATTGCTTTTTTTGTGGCATTTGTTGTTGCCGTAAAAAAAGGACAATTTGATGATAGCTATACACCGTCTGTACGCATGCTTTTTGAAGACGAATTAATAAAAGATAAAACCAATAAAACGATACTAACCAAGAAAGATTAATAACTATAATTATGGAAATGCAACAATTTCATTACGATAATAAAATCGTTAAAAATTTTATTTATGCCACCATGCTTTGGGGGGTTGTAGGCATGCTTGTAGGGTTACTGCTAGCCTTTATGTTTTTATTTCCAAACTTAACAGACGGCATTTCGTGGTTAAGCTTTGGTAGATTAAGACCATTACATACTAATGCCGTTATTTTTGCATTTGTAGGTAATGCTATTTTTGCAGGTGTTTATTATTCTACTCAACGCTTGTTAAAAGCAAGAATGTTTAACGACACCTTAAGTAAAATTAATTTTTGGGGCTGGCAACTTATTATTGTAGGTGCTGCAATAACTTTACCTCTTGGATACACAAGTTCTAAAGAATATGCCGAATTAGAATGGCCTTTCGATATTGCTATTGCAGTAATATGGGTGGTTTTTGGATGGAATTTAATTGGTACCATGTTAAAACGTAGACAACGCCATTTATATGTTGCTATTTGGTTTTACATAGCAACATTCGTAACCGTTGCAGTACTTCATATTTTTAATAGTTTAGAATTACCTTTATCATTAACCAGTATGAAAAGCTACTCTGTTTATGCTGGTGTACAAGATGCTTTAGTACAATGGTGGTATGGACACAATGCTGTTGCATTTTTCCTTACAACACCATTCCTAGGGTTAATGTACTACTTTGTACCAAAAGCAGCAAACAGACCTGTATACTCGTATAGACTTTCTATTGTGCACTTCTGGTCTTTAATATTTATTTACATTTGGGCAGGACCTCACCATTTATTATATACTGCGTTACCAGAATGGGCACAAAACCTAGGGGTTACCTTTTCTGTAATGTTATTAATGCCGTCTTGGGGCGGTATGATAAACGGTTTATTAACCTTACGTGGTGCTTGGGATAAAGTAAGAACAGATCCTGTTCTAAAATTTATGGTAGTTGCCATTACAGGATACGGTATGGCAACCTTTGAAGGCCCTACGCTTTCACTTAAAAACGTAAATGCTATTGCGCACTTTACAGATTGGATTATAGCACACGTACACGTGGGTGCTCTTGCTTGGAATGGTTTTTTAACCTTTGGTATGATTTATTATTTAGTACCACGATTGTTTAAAACCAAACTGTACTCTGTAGGACTTGCCAATCTACACTTTTGGATAGGCACACTGGGTATAATAATGTATGCTTTACCTATGTATGTTGCTGGATTTACACAAGCTAGTATGTGGAAACAATTTAACCCAGACGGAACTTTAGTTTACGGAAACTTTCTTGAAACCGTAACAGAAATTATTCCTATGTACTGGATGCGTGCCATTGGCGGTACTTTATACATAACAGGTATGCTAATTTTAGTATATAACATTATTGTAACCATAAAACAAGGTAGTAAAGTAGAAGACGAGCTAGCTGAAGCTCCTGCTTTAGAACGAGTTACTAAAAGACGCACTGCTAACGAAGGGTGGCACACATGGATTGAGCGCAGACCTATACAACTAACCATTTTAGCAACCATTGCTATTTTAATTGGTGGTATTGTACAAATTGTACCAACCATTATGGTAGAATCTAATATCCCAACAATTGCTAGTGTTAAACCATACACCCCTTTGGAGTTAGAAGGTAGAGACATCTACATTCGAGAAGGCTGTGTGGGATGCCACTCACAAATGATTCGCCCGTTTAGAAGTGAAGTTGAGCGCTATGGCGAATACTCTAAAGCTGGTGAGTATGTGTACGACCACCCATTCCTTTGGGGAAGTAAACGTACTGGTCCAGATTTACACCGCGTTGGCGGAAAATATTCAGATAACTGGCACTTTAACCACATGTACGATCCGCAAAGTACCTCATCTGGTTCTATTATGCCCCGTTACCAATGGTTAACTAAAAATGAGTTAGATAAATCTCAAACAGAGATGAAAATGAGAACCATGGTTTCTCTTGGTGTTCCGTATTCAGATGAAGAAATAGCTGCTGCACAACAAAGTATGGCAGAACAGGGAGCACAAATAGAACAAAACCTTTACAGCGATCCAGATTTTGCAAACAACTACGAAGCAGACAAAAAATATGCTGCCGAAAATGGTGAAGATTTTGTAGAAATGAAAAACAGAGAAATTGTAGCTTTAATAGCATACCTACAACGTTTAGGTACAGACATTAAAGTAGAAACAGCTCAAAAATAACCCAGTAAATAAAGTATTATGCTAAAATTTGTAAAAAACCATATGGAGAGTATTACGGGGGTTGAAATATATCCTATAATTTCCCTACTCATCTTTTTTATCTTTTTTGTAGCGCTTTTTTGGTGGGTTGCAACCGCTAAGAAAGATTATATAAAAACAGTAAGTAACATACCTTTAGACAACCAAAATAACGACACATTATGAGAAATTTAGTTCCATCTTGGATTCGCGTTCCTGTAGTATTCTTTATTATTTTCGGAGCTGTAGAATTCTTTATAGATTCTGGTGAAAAACCTGCATTTATTGAATATCCGGCAGTACTATTATTTCTCTTATTAGTATTGTTAATTTTAATTGCCATAGAAGCTATTATTGGCGCATTAGAAAATGTAATGCTACATAAGCTAGACGAAGAGGCAAAAGCACGTTTTTTAGCTGAAAAAGAAAAAACTTTTGAGTTTACATGGTTAAAAGAAACCTACAACAAACTTTTAGGCCAAAAGCCAATTGAAGAAGAAGGAGAAATAATTCTAGACCATAACTACGATGGTATTAAAGAGCTAGACAATAACTTACCACCTTGGTGGCTGTATGCTTTTTATGCTTCAATTGTTTTTGCCGCAGTTTACTTAGTAAGATATCATATTTTTGAAGGGCCAACACAAATAGATGAGCTACAAACAGAATTAGCCCAAGCTAAAATAGAAATTGAAGAATACAAGAAAACAGCTGTTGATTTAGTAGATGAAAACACTGTAGTAGTATTAACAAATCCTGATGACTTAAAAACAGGGCAATCCATTTTCGAAACCAACTGTGTAGCGTGCCATATGGCAGACGGTGGTGGTGGTATTGGACCAAACTTAACCGATAAACATTGGATTCTTGGTGGTGGTATTAAAAATGTTTTTAGAACCATCTCAGAAGGTGGGCGTTCTGGAAAAGGAATGATTCCTTGGAAAGCACAGTTAAAACCTTCTCAAATAGCAAAAGTAGCAAGTTATGTATTAACCTTTGAAGGTACTACACCTGCAAACCCTAAAGCTCCCGAAGGCGATATTTGGGTAGACGAAAATGCACCTGCTGAAGACATACCTACCGAGGCTATGGAAATAAAAACAGACTCTGTTATTAACGTTGTAAACTAAATAAGCAAACACCTTTATTCTGTTTAAGAATAAAAAAACTAGTGAACTAAACTAAATACTTGAATCAAGACCTGTTAGATTTATTTTAAATCTAACAGGTCTAAATCAAAAAAAAATGGAAACCCCAGAGAACGAAATATTTAGAGACTCTATATCTACTATAACAGAAGAGGGTAAACGCGCATGGGTTTTTCCAAAAAAACCTAGTGGTAGGTTTTACGAATACAGAAAATATGTAAGCTACTTTTTGCTTGCATTTTTATTTTTGTCGCCTTTTATTAAAGTCAACGGAAATCAGTTTTTAATGTTTAACATACTGGAGCGTCGCTTTAATATTTTTGGTTTTCCGTTTTGGCCACAAGATTTTCATCTTTTTGTAATTTCTATGTTAATTGGTGTGGTGTTTATCACACTCTTTACAGTGGCGTTCGGACGTATTTTCTGTGGATGGATTTGTCCGCAAACCATATTCATGGAGATGGTATTCCGTCGCATTGAATATTGGATAGAAGGCGATAGAAACAAGCAACGCAAATTAGCAAGACAAAAATGGGATGCAGAAAAAATAAGAAAAAAAGGGCTTAAACTTATTATTTTCCTTTTTATATCATTTTTAATTGCTAATGTATTTTTAGCTTATTTAATTGGAAGCGATAAACTAATACGATACATTACAGATGGCCCATTTGAGCATCTTGGTACATTAGTACCATTACTAATTTTTACTGGTGTTTTTTATTTTGTTTTTGCTTGGTTTAGAGAACAGGTATGCATTATCGCTTGTCCCTACGGAAGGCTTCAAGGTGTATTGTTAGATACAAAGTCTATTGTTGTGGCTTACGACCATAAACGTGGTGAAGGCGAAAATGGTAGAAAGAAATTTAGAAAAAACGAAGATCGTGAAGCTTTAGGCCACGGCGATTGTATAGACTGCTTACAATGTGTACATGTATGCCCTACAGGTATAGATATTAGAAACGGTACGCAGTTAGAATGTGTAAACTGTACCGCTTGTATTGATGAATGCGACCATATCATGGAAAGCATTAACCTCCCTAAAGGATTAATTAGATACGCTAGTGAAGAAAACATAGAAAAGAAAGCACCTTTTAAGCTTACCGCTAGAATGAAAGGCTATATTGCTGTACTTTCTATTATGATTGGGTTGTTAATTGGTATGCTATTTTTAAGAAATGACGTAGAAGCAAACGTGTTGAGACTACCAGGGCAACTATACGAACATAAAGAAAACAACATTATTAGCAACGTGTTCACTTATAAGTTAGTAAATAAAACATCTAATGATATTGAAGATGTAAGCCTAAAATTAATGTCGCATAAAGGCGAGCTAAGATTGGTATCTACTAGTGATGAATTTACAGTACCTAGCCAAGGCATTGCAGAAGGCACGTTATTTATTGAGATAAACAATGCGGCACTCTCTGGTGATAGAAATAAAATTAGAATTGGCGTATATAAAGGTGATGAGTTAATTGAAACCACAACAGCTAATTTTTTAGGTCCTAGGAGTTATAGATAAGGTTTTCGTCGTAATAACGGTTAGATAGTACTTATTTTCGAGAAGTGAATAATTTTGGCCGACAATATATTATGGATTGAAGCTCCCCAGCACAGGAGGGAGCAACTGCCGAAAGCCATACAGCGACAGGTGAAATGCCATAATAATTAGTTTAGTGCGTACAGTTGTACTAAATAGTTTTCTGTAAGGTTTTAAAACCTTGTAGATCTAAATTAAAAATTGAAATGAGATTCTGAAACAAGTTCAGAATGACAAACTATAATAAAAAAAGATTCCTGCCTTTGCTGGAAGTTGAGATATGAAAATTAATTGGGGAACCGGTATTGCATTGGCGTTTATAAGTTTTATTGCTTTTATAATGTACTTTATTATTTCTATGAATGTAAACGATAAGTACGACCACGATTTGGTGAGTGATGATTATTATGGTGATGAATTAAAATACCAAGCAGATATTGATAAGCTTAAAAACGCTAACGCATTAACTACAAATATTAGTTACGAAAGAACTGTTGAGGGACTTAAAATAAACTTCCCACAGGATATTGATTATAAAGAAATTACAGGAAAAATGTTCCTATATAGACCATCTAACAAACAACTAGACTTTGAAACTGCTATTTCATTGTCTAATCCTTATTTGCTCATACCTGACAAACGTTTGGTAGATGGTCGTTGGAACATTAAAATAGATTGGCAATATAAAGGAAAATCTTATTTATTTAAAAAATCTATAGTATATTAACATGTTGGCATCGGCATTCATACTAGGCTTATTAGGTAGCTTTCACTGCGTTGGTATGTGTGGCCCAATTGCTTTTATGTTGCCTGTAGACCGTACAAACTCTATAAAAAAAGTATCTCAGATTGCTATTTACCATTTTGGTAGGTTACTGTCTTATAGCCTTATAGGCTTAGTTTTCGGACTTATTGGTAAAAGCCTGTATATTTTTGGTTTTCAACAACAGTTATCTATTCTTATAGGTATTTTAATGATTTTGGTGGTTGTAATTCCACAGAAAACGTTTAACAAGTACAACTTTTCAAAACCTATTTACCGAACCATTTCTAAAGTAAAATCTGCTCTGGGTGCAGCTCTCAAGAAAAAAACCATGGATACGTTTTTAACTATTGGTTTTTTAAACGGCTTCTTACCCTGCGGCTTGGTATATATGGCTTTATTTGCTGCCATAGCCGGAGGTAATGCCGCTAACGGTAGTTTGTATATGGCTGTTTTTGGCTTGGGTACTATTCCTTTAATGACAACTGCTATTTATTTTAGCCACTTCTTAAAAGGTAAAACAAGACAACGTATACAAAAAGCAATTCCCGTTTTTGTAATAGTTATTGGTGCACTTTTTATTCTTCGTGGTTTAGGTTTGGGCATTCCTTATTTATCTCCCGCCCCTGTTTACGACCTAGTTTCTAACAGTATAGATTGTCATTAATTACAAAAACTAGTTTTATTTAGTTTATCTAAAGTTTATACCGTTGTAAAGTCTATGGTATTTCATTTTTAAACAGTTAACTTAGCAATCTTTACTTCCATAAGATTTATTTATATGTATTATTTATAAAAACAATAGTTATATTTTCTATTATAATAGTAACGCTATTATATTTGCAATCAAACTTACTAAATATGGATTCTTTACTTTCAAATTTAAAGATTGCTGTTCCAGAGAAAATATATGTAAAAGACCCAGAGTCTTCCGCATTAGGAAAGCGTATTGTAGAACATAGTATTATTTTAATAGATGAGATTGGTTTTGATAGTTTTACCTTTAAAAAACTAGGTGCAATAATAGGCTCCAACGAGAGTTCTGTTTATCGTTATTTTGAAAGTAAACATAAATTATTGCTGTATTTATCATCTTGGTATTGGGCATGGATTGAATATCAACTTGTAATGGAAACCCATAATTTAAACCCTTCCGATAAGTTACAAAAAGCCGTTGAAGTAGTGTCTAGATCCATTAAGGAAGATTCTAATTTCTCCCATATTAACGAAGTTATTTTAAACCGTATTATGGTGAATGAAAACTCTAAATCCTTTTTAACAAAAGAAGTAGACCAAGAAAATAAAGAAGGGTATTTTGTAATTTATAAGCGCATTGTGCATAGGTTGCGCGACATGGTAATTGCAATGGCCCCACATTATAAATACCCATCTAGTTTAGCAAGTACTATTATAGATGGTAGTTTGCACCAACATTTTTTAAAAAATCATTTTAAATCTATAACGGATTGTAACTTGAATGTAACCCCTACTCAATTTTATAAAGATTTAGTACTTAACACCTTGAAATCTTAACTATGGAACAACCAAAAATGACCCCTTGGCAACGTTTATTAGGCTTGCTTCAATTAGAAAAAAGGGACATCTTACAAATATTTTATTATGCTATTTTTGCAGGTGTTGTAGCTTTATCGCTCCCTCTAGGAATACAAGCAATTATTAACCTTATTCAAGGTGCACAAATATCTACCTCTTGGATAGTGCTTGTTATTTTGGTTACCTTGGGCGTAGCCTTTTCGGGACTTCTACAATTAATGCAATTAAGAATTATAGAAACCATACAGCAACGTATATTTACGCGTTCTTCTTTCGAGCTAACATATCGTTTTCCTAAAATAAAAATGTCGGAGCTACGTGATTATTATCCACCAGAATTAGCTAACAGATTCTTTGATACATTAACAATCCAGAAAAGTTTATCAAAAATATTAATTGATGTTCCTACGGCAGTACTTCAAATTTTATTTGCCTTAATTCTATTATCATTCTACCATCCATTTTTTATCATTTTTGGACTTTTACTACTCGTTTTAATATTTGTGGTTTTTAAATTTACTGCAATTAAAGGACTAGAAACAAGCCTAGTAGAGTCTAAGAAAAAATACAGGGTGGCACATTGGATACAAGAAATTGCACGCTCTGTTATAAGTTTTAAACTATCTGGCGGTACAAGTTTAGGACTTAAAAAGAATGACGATTTAGTAAACGGTTACTTACTTGCTAGAGAAAACCACTTTAAAGTTTTAATGCTACAATTTATACAAATGATAAGCTTTAAAGTAATAGTTACCGCTAGTTTATTGTTAATAGGTGGTGCTTTGGTACTAAACCAAGAAATGAATATAGGCCAATTTGTTGCGGCAGAAATTATTATTTTATTAGTTATTGCTTCAGTAGAAAAACTCATTTTAGGTTTAGAGTCGTTTTATGATACTTTAACATCATTAGAAAAGTTGGGACAAATTGTTGATAAGGAGTTAGAAAGTCAAGATGGAGACCGCCCACAATTTAGCAAAGGCATCACTATAGAGTTAGACAAAATAACTTATGAAGTTGGCAATAGAGACAGGCATATTTTAAGAGATATTTCGCTAAAAATAAAGCCCAAAAGCAATGTTTTGGTTAAGGGCGAAAGTGGTGCAGGAAAATCTACTTTACTACGTTTAATATCTGGAGTAATTGAGCCAACAGGTGGGCACTTGTACATAAACGATATGTCTATTAATAGCTTACACCTAAACTTTTACAGATCTCAGTTAGGGCTATCACTTTCAGACGAAACGCCCTTTGAAGGTACAATAAAAGACAATTTAACATTTACCAATCCTGATATTACGGACGAACAAATTTATGATATACTAGAAAAAGTTGGCCTTAAAAAGTTTATAAAAGAACAACCTGATGGTTTAAATACCATACTTTATCCTGATGGTAAACAAATGTCTTTTACATTAGCTAAAAAAATTGTTTTGGCTCGCGCCATCCTTAAACAGCCTAAAGTTTTAATATTAGAAGATGCCTTAGATAGGTTTAACCAAGTAGAAACAGATGCTATTATTGAATTTTTAACACACCCTGACAGACCATGGACGTTAATTGTAGTTAGTAGTAGCGATGCTTGGTTAAACAAATGCGATGAAATAATTACGCTAGAAAAAGGAAAACTAAAAAACTAAACCTATAAGTTATGCTTAATATAACACATAACCGCTTAAATAAAATAATAGACTTAAGTAGCTATAAATCTGGAAAGAACGTAATGCATAAAAGATATTACAAGTACTTTAATAGGTTTTTATTAACGGCAGCCATAATTATTCTTATTGTGCTGTTCTTACCATGGACACAGAATATTTCTGGCAATGGGCTGGTTACCACCTTAAAACCAAACCATCGTCCACAAACCATTCAATCTCAAATACCAGGGCGAATAGAAGAATGGTTTGTACAAGAAGGCGATTATGTAGAAAAAGGTGATACCATCTTAAGAATTTCTGAAATTAAAAGTGACTATTTTGACGATAGATTGGTAGAGCGTACCAATGATCAAATTATGGCAAAATCATCATCAGTTACTGCTTATGGTGGAAAAGTAGAGGCGCTAAACAGGCAAATTTCTGCTTTAAAAAACGAGCAAAAATTAAAGATGGAACAAACCAGAAATAAACTGCTACAATCTAAATTAAAAGTAAAAAGCGACAGTATAGATTTAGAAGCTGCCACTACAAACTTAAAAATTGCAGAAACACAGTTTAATCGTATAAAAACACTACAGGAAGAAGGTTTAAAAGCGGTTAAGGATGTAGAAGAAAAACGCTTAAAACTTCAGGAAACGCAAGCAAAATACATATCGCAAGAAAACAAGTATCTAGCAAGCCAAAATGAGGTAATTAATGCCCAACTAGAGTTATCTAGAATTATGGCATCCTACGCCGATAAAATATCTAAGGCACAGAGTGATATGTTCACAGCCCAATCTAGCCAGTTCGATACTAAGGCACAAGTTACCAAGCTAGAAAATGCCAAAACAAATTACGAACGCCGTAATAGCCTTTTATATGTTACGGCACCCCAAAACGGTTATATTAATAAGGCTTTAACAGGCGGTATAGGTGTTACCTTTAAAGAAGGGGAAAAACTGGTAGGTATTATGCCCGCGCAATACGACTTGGCCGTAGAAACTTTTGTAAGGCCTATAGATCTCCCTTTAATGCATATTGGCGAAAAAGTACGCGTTCAGTTCGATGGTTGGCCTGCAATAGTATTTAGCGGTTGGCCAAATGTATCGTATGGTACCTATGGTGCAAAAGTTGTAGCCATAGAAAACTTTATTAGCGACAACGGAAAATACAGAGTTTTACTTGCACCAGATGAGAGCGATCACCAGTGGCCAGAAGCAATTCGTGTTGGTTCGGGTGCTAGAACAATAGCCTTATTGGAAGACGTACCTATTTGGTTTGAATTATGGCGCCAAATAAACAGTTTCCCACCCAATTACTATCAGCCTCAATCTAAAACATCAGCTTCAAAAACAGATAAAAAATGAGAGTAACCCTCATATGTATAATTTTATGCTTTAGCGGTTTAGCTTCTGCCCAAGACTCTACTTCGGTAATTTCCTTAGCAGAATATTTAGGATATGTTAAATCGTACCACCCTATTGTAAAGCAAGCCAATTTGGTTATTAACGAAAGTGAAGCCAAATTAATGAAGGCTCGTGGTGCTTTCGATCCTAAGTTAGAAGTAGATTACGATAGAAAAAAGTTTAAAAACACCGAATATTTTGATAGGTTAAACGCCACATTTAAAATTCCAACCTGGTTTGGTGTTGAATTTAAGGGCAACTTTGAAGAAAACACAGGAGATTTTTTAAATCCGCAAGCCTTTGTCCCAGAAGATGGCCTCTACAGTGCTGGCGTTTCCGTACCTGTTGCCCGTGGTTTATTAACCAATAAACGCATGGCTATGTTAAGGCAATCGCGCTTATATGTAAAACAAGCACAAGCAGACCGACAGTTATTGGTAAACAATATTTTGTACGAAGCTACCATAACCTATTTTAATTGGTTAAGGCGTTATAACGAAAAACGAGTTTACGAAGATTTTTTAACCAATGCCGAAATACGTTTTAATGGTATTAAAAAAAGCTACGAAGTTGGTGATATGCCAGCAATTGATACGCTAGAGGCTAGAATTACATTAAATAATAGGAGGTTAAACTTAGAAAAATCTAGAATTAAGTTTATAAAAGCATCGTTAGAACTCTCTAACTTCTTGTGGTTGAACGATAATACGCCTGTAGAACTAAAGGATAATGTAATTCCAGATGTTGATACTTTTCTATCTATTGATGAAACTTTAAACACCTCTGGGCTAGATATAGAAAGTTTTAATTTTGAAAACCACCCTAAACTACAATCGTTAGACTACAAAATAAAAAGTTTAGATATTGAAAAACGGCTGAAAGCAAACAATTTGTTACCGCAAATAGATTTGCAATATAATTTTTTGTCTGAAACACCAGATGTAGCAAGATCTTTCAGTACATCGGCATACAAAAGTGGCGTAAATATTTATTTTCCATTATTCTTAAGAAAAGAACGTGGCGATTTAAAACTGGCAAAATTAAAGTTACAGGATACCAGGTTTGAAGTTCAAGACACTCGGGTTAGCCTTAGAAACAAAATTGATGCGATTAGTCAGGAATTAGATTCATACATCGTTCAAAGCGATTTTACCGAAGTAATCGTTAACGACTATGCCACCATGCTATCTGCTGAAGAACGCAAGTTTTTCTTAGGCGAAAGCTCGTTATTTCTTGTAAATTCTAGAGAATCTAAACTAATTGATGCTAAGTTAAAAGCTATAGAAATAGAAAACGACTTTTTAAAAACTAAAGCCAACTTGTTTAATGTGCTGGCTTTAGAGTAATTAAATTTTAAATGTCATTACAGGAAGCGTAGCATGATTAGCTACATCCTCGCCAATGCTACCTTCAAAGAAATGAGACAACCCTTTTCTACCATGAGTAGGCATTGCAATAAGGTCTGCCCCTATTTTATTAGCACAATTTAACAAACCATCTTCAACGGTATAATCGGCTACATAACAAACGTCTTCCATTTTATCTAAATTTCTATCTGCTTTAGTGAAGAAATTTACCACATTACGCTCTGTTTCTAAAGTACTTTTAAAACGATCGTTAGGAAGGTTTACATGAACTAAGTACATCTTAGCCCCCATTTTATCGAACATTTGTCTTGCCTTAAGGTAAGGCGCAATACACTCTTCTGAAAAATCGCAAGCAAAGGCAACCACATCAAAACGAATATCGGGCAATTCCTTTTTAACCACCAAAACAGGTACTTCTGCGTGCCGTACTACACGTTCGGTATTAGAGCCTACGAAATATTGTTTAATACCTGCGGTACCATGAGAGCCCATTACTATTAGGTCTGCATCGTGTTCTAGAGCAACATCATTAACCTCACTAAATACTTTAAAATGCTTTACTAGAGGAGTTACTTTTACATCTTCCAAAAAGTTTTTCTTTAAAAACTCCTCAAACTTTTGTTCTGCCAATTTAAAAAAGTAAACAGCCTTTTCGTTTTGTAGGCCATCAGAGGCAGAAAGCATAATATCGGACATTTCTAACATATGTAACGCCAATACTTCACCATTGTATTTTTTAGCCAATTTAGCAGCTGTTTTAAGAGCATATTCTGAGTGGTTAGAGAAATCTATGGGTACTATAATTTTTTTCATCATACTAATTTTAAAGTCATTAATTCTTAAAAACTAAATTTAGGTTATAGTTTAAATTTAGTTAAACTACTAAAAAACAATGGCAAATTTGGGAGATATTCGTTAAACTGTCATCGAAAACAATTGGTTATTAGGCTGTTTTCGCTTTAACAACACATCAAAAGCCATACATACATTTCGTACAAAAGGTTTGCCTTTCTCGGTAATGGTAATACTATTTGTGCCTATTTTTATTAAACCATCACTTTCCATTTCTTTAAGTTGAATTAAAGCATCTGGTAATTCCTCAAAATAAAGATCTTCTTTATCCCAAGCGGTTTTAAAACGACACATTAAATTCAAAATATGTTGTCGTACTATAAGGTCTTCCTTATTTAAAATATGACCACGATATACTGGAATGGTATTTTTCTTAAGCAGTTCGTAATACGATTTTACGTCCTTAACATTTTGGGCAAAACCATACCAACTATCGCTTATAGAAGATACACCCAAACCAATCATTGCCTTTGTTTTAGAAGCTGTATAACCCATAAAATTTCTATGCAGTTTTCCATTTTCCATAGATTGGTACAACGTATCTGTTTTTAATGCAAAATGGTCCATACCTATTTCTTCGTAACCTACTTCGGCTAACAACTGTTTACCCATTTCGTATTGTGCTCGCTTTAAAGGCGCACTGGGTAAATCGGTATCTTTAAATCCGCGTTGTCCATTACCTTTAATCCATGGCACATGTGCATAGCTATAAAAAGCTAAACGATCTGGAAAAAGAGATTTTGTTTTTAAGATGGTTTCCTTTACATGTGCTAGAGTTTGAAAAGGCAATCCGAAAATAATATCGTGTCCTACAGATGTATACCCAATATCGCGAGCCATTTCTGTAGCATTTTTTACATTTTCAAAAGGTTGTATGCGGTGTATTGCTTTTTGTACTGTCTCATTATAATCTTGCACACCATAACTTACACGCCTAAAACCAACATCATATAGTGCTTGTAAATGTTCGAGGGTTGTATTGTTGGGATGCCCTTCAAAACTAAATTCATAATTTAAAGCTAATGCTGATGATTCTAATATTTCAGAAATTAAATACTTTAAATTTTCGGGACTAAAAAAAGTTGGTGTACCACCACCAAGATGCAACTCTTTTATTAGAGGTTTTTCATTAAATAACTCTAAATACAAACGCCATTCTTTTAATACAGCATTTATATAGGGCAACTCCACACTATGCTGTTTTGTAATACGTTTGTTACAACCACAAAACGTACACAAACTTTCGCAAAAAGGTAAATGAATGTATAAACTTACACCTTCTTTTTTATTACTTTCCTTAAACGAGCGCTGTAAGGAGGTTTTCCATTTTTCTAATGAAAATGTACTACTATCCCAATAGGGAACAGTTGGATAACTTGTATAACGGGGTCCTGCTATGTTATACTTATTAACTAATGATTTTGACATACCTGAAAATTGTGATTCAAAATTAAACTGTATGAGTTATAAATAATATGATATAAGTCATATCTATTTCTTGTATTTTTTGCAATTAAACGTTAACTTCGAGTTCATAATAAAATACTAAGAACCATGAAAAAAATTTCAATACTATTACTAGCCTTAACCTTGTCGCTTAGTGCGTGTAAAAAGAAAAAGGAAGAGGTAAAAGTCGAAGAGGAAACTGTTACCACCGAAGTTGCTAAAGTTAAAAAGGTAAAAATTGCCCTTAATGCAAAAAGCGACACCAATACCAGTGGCAATGTTGTTTTTAAGGAGGAAGATGGCACCGTAACAATGACTGCTATTATAAGTGGATTAGAACCAGGGGAGCATGCTATACACATTCACGAAAAGTCTGATTGTTCATCTGCTGACGGCACGTCGGCTGGCGGGCACTGGAACCCAACGGGGCAACCTCACGGTAAATGGGGCAATGAGACAGGATTCCACAAAGGAGATATTGGCAATTTTATAGCCGATGAAAACGGAAATGGCACCATTTCTATAACTACCGACGAGTGGTGCATTGGCTGTGGCGACGAAACTAAAGATATATTAGGTAAGAGTATAATTGTACATGCAGGAGCAGACGATTTTACCTCACAACCTTCTGGAGCCGCCGGCGCTAGAGTAAGTTGTGCTGGAATTATTGAGTAAAATAGCTATCACTAAAATTTAGTTTTTAAGAGACTATCTGAAAAGTATCATTCTATATGAGCATAAAGAACCTTTGTTTTAAGGTTCTTCCCAATCGCTTTAGATGATATTAAAAACTTTTTCAGGCAGTCTCTTTACTTTATATTTACTATTTTCGGACTACTGAAACGCCATGAATGGAATTAGATACGCTTATTGAAAAATTTAAAGCAAAAGACGAAAAAGCTTTTGAAACATTATACAACATGTATAGTAAAAGTATGCTTGGTGTTATTTATAATATTGTAAGAGACCACGATATTGCTGAAGAAGTTATGCAAGATGTTTTTGTGAAAATATGGCATAAATCCGATAGTTATTCCTCTAAAAAAGGGCGTTTTTTTACATGGGTTTTAAACATTGCCCGTAATGCTGCTATTGATAAAATACGCTCTAAAGCATTTAAAAAAACCAAACAAAACCTGAATTCTGATTTTTTCGTAGATATTATTGAAAGCAATGATAACTTAGACCACAAAACAGATGCTATAGGTGTAAAAAAGTTTGTAAGTAAGCTAAAACAAAAATGTAAAGAGGTTATAGAGCTTTTATACTTTAAAGGCTATACCCAAAGCGAAGCATCTGAAGCTCTTGATATGCCAATAGGGACTATTAAAACAAGAAATAGAAATTGTATTAAAGAACTTAGAAATATAGTTTTAAACTAAAAATGGATATAAACGCATACATAACATCTGGAATTTTAGAGCTATATGTAGCTGGTGCACTTTCTGAAAAAGAAAATGAAGAGGTGTATGCGCTTATGCAAAAACACCCCGAAATTTTACAGGAAGTATTGGAAATTGAAGCAGCAGTAGTAAAACTTACCGCATCTACTTCGCAACGTAACAATGCTCATATTTTAAAACAGGTAAAAAAAGAACTTGGTTTTAAAACTAATACAACCAATGTTGTGTCTCTTGTTAAACCAAAGTATAACTGGATTACCTACACTGGTTGGGCTGCCTCTGTGGTACTTGCATTTGGATTATTATGGACTGTAAACCAAAACAAACAATTACAATCTAACATTAAAGTTGCAGAAACACAACAATCGTTACTAGAAACACAAATTGAAAACTCTAAAAAAAGCCTTGCAGAGGCCAATACACTTATTACTGTTTTACGCGACGATAATATTTCTAGAATACCACTAGCAGGACAGGGTAATTTTGTAAACACATATGCTAAAGTATATTGGGATAAAGAGCAACAACGTATTTTTTTAGATGCACAAGGCCTACCTAATCCGCCAGAAGGAAAAGTGTACCAAGTATGGTCTCTAAAATTAAGCCCACTTACTCCAACGAGCCTTGGTACTATCGATAATTTTACAGCAGACACCAATAAAATTTTCGAAATTAAAAATACTAATAATAGCGAAGCATTTGGTATTACCTTAGAACCAGCAGGTGGAAGTGCAACACCAACTATGGAATATTTGTATACTTTGGGTGTTGTAACTACGGGGTAATTTTCTTTAAAATTATAGACAAGCTCCTCTAAAAGCCTTTAAAAACAAAAGTCTCCAATGGTAATACTACCACTGGAAGACTTTCATCAAACAAAAACCTAAAAACCCATAACCATTATTAGGTTTTTAAGCAACAAACAAATTCCCTCAAAATTATTTGCTGACCCTTATATGCTTTTAATACTTTCAGTCATTAATGGGCCTAATTCAAAGCTGCTTTCTAAAAGTTGCTTTTTTAATTTTTTTGCTGCCTCTGTTTTACCATTAGCTTTATAAACTTTAGCTAAATGGTATAACGCCTCAGGCTCAAAAGTTTTTCCTACTACATAATTTTCCATAATCTCTAATGCCTTTTTTACAGCCCCTTGCTTGTAATGAGTCCATGCTAACAAATTGTAAGATTGTGCTGTTGGCCTATTTTCTGTTTCCTTATGAGCTATTTCTAAAGCTTTAGCCGTTTGTTTTTCACTTTCTGCAAAGAGTAATATGTTATATTGGTTATACATATCTCCATACATTGCATTAGCTACAGCAGTTTTATATAGTTTTAACTGCACCTCCTTTTGTTTTATATCACCCTTAAAATCAGCTATTTCTGCTTTTAACAAATAATAATCTGGAGCGTTGTAAGTTTCTGTAATGGCATTTAAGATTCGTAAAGCTTCATCTGGATTTTTTTCATGGGAATACACTATCCAAGCTATTCCTTTTTTTGCATAAGCATCATTAGGATCTAACTCCAAAGCTTTTAAATAGTACTTGTAAGCGGTTTGTATTTTACCCGCATGCCCATAATAATCGGCTAAATTAGTGTAAGACCATTGCATTAAACCTTTATTTTTAGATGTTTCAACAATTTCAGTTGCTTTTTTTAAATACAGAATAGCATCCTCAAGATTACCCTTATAATCGTTCCATTTTGATAGTCTTATTAAAAAATCAAAGTCTTTATAGTTTTCAATTCTACTTAAGTATTGTTTTGCAGCTTCGTCATCTCCCAATTCCAAATGTACATCAAACAACATTTTTTGGGTAGATTTTAATTTATCGCCATTTATTTCTGCTTTTTTTAGTAATTCCAAAGCTGATTTAAACTTATGCTGCGATACGTAGTTTCTAGCTAGAGCCCGTAAATAACCTGAGTTTTTATAATGAGTAGCTTTGTTGGCTGCAACTAACCCTTTTTCTGAATATTTTAAGTGCGCTATGGATCCTGTTTGAGCAAACAACTGAGATTGAGATGCTGCGGCTTTTACCAAATATGGAAACTGGTTTGGCTCTTTTTCTAGCTTTTCTTCCCAAAACTTATAATCTTGTTTTGCAGCATCTACTACCTCATTTTTTTCTATATTTAAATAACGGTTGTAATCTTCTGAATTTGTAACTAAATCTGGAATATTGGATGTTTTTTTACATCCTACAAACAGTAAAATGCTACAAACTAAAAGGTGAATAGGTTTCATAATATTTTGTTTTTGTTAGAATTATATTTAAAATTCGAGTATGCTAGTATTAGTAAACACACTCGAATACTATGGCTATTACCATGGAGAGGCTAAGTAAGGAAATGAGGTTAAGAAGTCTTTATCGTTAGCATCAACATTATCGTTTGATAGAGTTGGATTTTCAGAAAAGTCTTCACCACCAAAAATTAATAGAAGCTCAACAGTAATAACATCATCTGCCAATGCACGACCTGTTAAAACATTGGTGCCATCGAAAAATGTAGTTTTTCCATCTAAAGAAACATTTAAAACATCTGTTGCTAATAAACCTGTAAATGTAGCAGCATCCAATCCTAGTGCATTTGTATCTTCAGGATTTGCGTATGCAGGACTTAAGCTTGTTAAATTAGTTTGAAACATACTTTGAAATGCCGCATTTTGTTGTGAAGGAATTGTAACATTAAACATATCTTTAGATGCAGAAGACACAAATACAGTATTTACTGCTGGTCTCCCCATTTGATCTGCTTGTGCATAAGTTCCAGTAAAATCTGGTCCGGGCGCTATTGTTAAGTTGTCATCGTTGTTTGAGCAATTAAATACAATTAAAGAAACTGTAATTACTGCTGTTAATATTTTTATAGTTTTCATCTTTTAAATTTTTAAATTGGTTAATTATTACTTGGTTTTACTTTCTACCCATGTGTTAATAGTACCAGATCCACCAATCATAGCTTTTGGTACTTCAACTACAATAGACATTACATTTGAACCTGCAAAAGTATCGGTTCCAGGGTTGTTGAAACCTGTAGCTGTTCCTCCTATAATGGCAGAATACTGTGCAAAATCCATAAAAAACGGATCGTCTCTTGGTCCAGCAAAAAAGCTCATACCAGCATTTGTACCAATTACAGGAGCATCTCCATATTTTGAAATTGCTACAACACCATTAGCTGTTGCATTGGTTTCAATAACACTATTTAAGCCTGTTTGGGATGGCGTTACAGGACCAAAAAAGTACATTTTACCGTCTCTTGGAATGGCTTGAATTATTAAATCCTCAATATTATCACCTGTATTATCTATATTGAACTCAATCAATACATTTTCATCAAATGTTGCACTTTCAGTATTTGCAGGACTTATTAAACCTTGTACGTTTGCTACAAATACCAAATTATTGGTGTCTTCGCCTTGAAAAGCGTAAAAATCGGTGATATCACTTGTACCACCTTGTACAGCAGGCGCATCAATATGGTCTGCTGCAATTATGAAGCAACTAGCTAGCGCTACAACTCCAACTCCTAAAATTGTTTTTAAATTTTTCATCATGTTGAGATTTTTTAGTTTTTATTATTTTTTTTGACTCTCACACATACCTACGGAAAAATGAAAACAGCGGTTTTGTTAATATTTTGTTAAATGGAGTTTTGCTGCACTTATGTAGAACGTCTATTAGTTTTAAAAATGAAAGGACAACATATTAACGAAATGTAATATGTTTTAAAAACAACAATAGACTAAGACACCTATAGAGATTGATAAAATTGAACGAAAGTAACTATTTAAAATGCTTCAACTTTATATATACAATAGTGTTTTTATCTCTATAAAATAAAGCTAACACTATGGTTTATTATAACTAAGAAAAAAAAACTTATTTAGGATACTGCTTTTTAATATTGCGTATTAAATCCTCCAAACCATTTACTTTTAGTTCGTACACTTGTGTTAACATATCTCCTAGTTTACCTTTAGGAAACCCTTTGGAGTGATACCAAACCACATAGTATTCTGGTAAATCAATTAAATAACGATCTTTATATTTGCCATAAGGCATTTTAGCATGTGCTAACTCTATTAAAAATTGTTTATCGGGTAACACGTTTAATTTTTAGATTTAAAGTGATGTAACTTGTTAAGTTCTATTTCAATAAGTGCCTCCCATGTTAGTTGTGCCTTAACATTTCTGGAAAAATCTGTATCAGTATCGTATTGGTTTTGAAAATCTGCAAGTTCTTTATTAATACGTTTGTGTAAGTCTCGCAATTCATTAGCAATATTATTGTTAGTTTTTAATAAGGAAATACGCTTTCTAAATTTACGCACAAATAATTCGGTAATATCAAAATGCAATTGCTCGTGTCCTAGAACATAATTATTGGCTTGTTTGGTTTTGTACCAAGATTGTTTTGGATAAAAATGCGCGTGTACTTCTGTTTTAAAACTTATAACACGTTTATCGCTTTCCCTTATAGAAAATCCAAAAGTTATGCCCGAAGCTGTTGTGGCCACGGAACTTACGCTGTGTTTTGGTTTAGCTTTAAAATCGCTCCAAGTTAAACGGTAGTTATCTTTCCATGATATTACTGGCTCATTGCTGTTTTGTACAAACAACAACAAAACTAATACTAATATGGTTTTATACACCCTTTAAAAAAGTTTTAAGCAAAACGCCATATAGCATATTTTTATTGCTTAACCTCAACAAGATTTAAGTCGTCGTACTTTACAAGATAAATGGCATCGTTGTAATAACCACCAAACAATTGCTTCTTATAAGCAAACTTATTTTCTACATAAGCTGTTAGCGGTGTACTATTAACCGACATATATAAATCTTCGGAAGTTGCCATACGAAGTACCACATCCATCGTTAAATCAAATCCTTTTACGGCTCTCCTACTAGGCGTAATGTTGTAAACTTTTTGGTAATGCTTTACAAACATGTTGTTATCTTCTTCACTATAACTCTTAGAAGAACTAGCAAAAGTAAATTGTAACTTTGAAAGATGTGTATTATCTACCTCATCACCTTCAAAAGCGCCATTAAATCTTGTAGTGGTTAGTAACACTTCAACCTTTTCCATTTCTGGATCTTCAGGATTTTCTTTTAAATTTAAAGCTGCTAAAATACTTGTTGCACCAGAAATAAAACTTTCGTTCTGCGTTTCTAAGAATACAATATTTCTACCTGGTTTTAAAGCAGTTTCAATATCTTCTTTTGTTACAAAATATTCATCTTTACCTTCCTTGTTTTTTCGTGAAAACACAATAGTGGAAACGTTAAATTCTCTTTTTAACTCGTTTGCAATGGCCATATTTTTTGTATCTGCCAAAATTACTATATTTTTTGGCAGCGTATCATTCTTTACAAAATCAATAATTCTACTTTTTAATAAATCATCTGATGGCCTGGTTTGAAAAACATTATCGTGCAACTTTATTCTTGTTCCTATAGGCGAAACTACTGGTACGTTGTATTTTCTAAGTTCGTTTGCTACAACATTAAAATTCTTAGTAGTTAAAGGCCCTATTACAGCATCTACGTTTTCAAAATCGTTATCGGTTAAAATCCTAGCAACTGTATTTGGCTGATATTTGGTATCGTAAACATCTAATTTAATAGATAATCCTAATTTTTTTAAAGAATCTACAGCTACTAATACACCCGAATAAAAATCTAAAGAGGCATCTAAATAAGGGTCATTTGCAATGCTTTTTTTAGTTTCAGAAATAGAATCAAACTCCACGCGGTTTAACCGAAAAGGCAACATTAAAGCTATATGCTTTGTACTATAATCATTAATTCTACTTATAAGATTTGTTGCCTCAAAATTTTCAGAAGTAATAGCTGCTGCTTCAGAAAATGGTATTTTAAGAATCATACCTGCCTTTAAACCGCTTTCATCTAAACCAGGATTAAGTTTCTCAAGTTCTTCTTTCTCTAAATTAAGTTTTACTTTAAGTCTGTAAAACCCTTCTTTTGGCAATACTTTATAGTAACTATATTTTTCATCAATCTCCTTTTCTTCTTCAGCGGCAATATTAGGCACATAAATTTGCTGTCCTTCTTGTAATACATCTCCCATTTTAGGGTTTAATGCTTCCAATTCTGCTACCGTAATTCCAAACTTATAGGCAATACGCCATTTACCTTCTTTTGGCTGCACAATGTAGGTTTTATTTGTTTCAACCTCTTCCTCTACTTTAGTTATTTTAAATACCGGAATTTCTAGTTTATCGCCTTTTCTCAAGTTATTAGCATACAAAAAGGTATTGTACTTTTTTATATCTTCTATCTCAACATCATATTTTTTAGATATACTGTAAAGCGTTTCTTTACGTTTGGCCTTATGTGTTTTAAATCCTTGTAACTCCTTTACCTCTGTAACCTTTGGTTTTTTTGCTTTTGAAATTGGAATAATTAGGATAGTATTTGGCTTTAGTCCTTTTTTTGCATCTGGATTAAGACCATAAATATCAAAAGGTGTTACGTAGTAACGTTTTGCAATTTCCTCGATAGTTTCGCCTTTTTTAACCTGATGTGTGCTATAATTCTGTGCGTTTACGGTCATTACCCCTAAAAGAAGCGAGATAATTAAAAGAAAAAAAAGTCTATTCATAGTGTTAATGTTTAATAGCTAACTTATACTAAATAGTTTATATACGGTGTTTATTGTGTAAAAAGACTAAAAATGTTTAGAATTAATATTACATATAACATGCCAAAATTTTATTTGGGCGTTACCTCCGCTTGTTGCGGGGTCGGGCTTTCCGTTACAAGTCCTCGCACCTCCTTCGTCGGGCTGTGGGCTTTCCTCTGCAATCCCTAACGCAATCCAGCCTGCAATTTTCAGTGCTTAGTCTTACAAAATGGTTTCCTGCTGCGGTAAGTCACTAATTAAACTATTCCCATTCAATCGTAGCTGGTGGTTTAGAACTTATATCGTACACCACTCTATTAACACCTTTTACTTTGTTAATAATTTCGTTTGATGTTTTTTGAAGAAAAGCATAAGGTAAGTTAACCCAATCGGCCGTCATTCCATCTGTACTTTCTACAGCTCTTAAGGCTACACATTTTTCGTAAGTACGCTCGTCGCCCATAACACCTACGCTATTTACTGGCAACAACATAGCGCCAGCTTGCCAAACTTTATCGTAAAGCCCCCATTCTTTTAATCCATTAATAAAAATATAATCTACTTCTTGCAGCATACGTACTTTTTCAGCAGTAATATCGCCTAAAATTCTAATCCCTAAACCAGGACCGGGAAACGGGTGTCGCCCTAATAATTCTGGGTCTATTCCTAGCGTTGCACCTACGCGCCTTACTTCATCTTTAAAAATAGCACGTAAAGGCTCTACTATTTTAAGTTTCATAAAATCGGGTAATCCACCAACATTGTGGTGACTTTTTATAGTAGCCGAAGGGCCGCCAGTGGCAGAAACACTCTCTATAACATCAGGATAAATTGTACCTTGGGCCAACCATTTTACGTCTTCCAGTTTATGCGCTTCGTCATCAAAAACCTCAATAAATGCATTACCAATTGCTTTACGCTTTTTCTCAGGATCTTCAATACCTTTTAAGGCCTCTAAAAATCTATCGGAAGCATCAACGCCTTTTACATTTAGGCCCATGCCTTCATATTGGTTTAGTACGTTTTTAAATTCATTTTTACGCAACAAACCATTATTTACAAAAATGCAGTATAAATTTTTACCAATTGCTTTATTTAGTAAAACCGCTGCTACGGTTGAATCTACACCTCCAGACAACCCAAGAACAACCTTATCGTTACCAACTTTTTCTTGTATTGCCTCTACTGTTTCTTCTACAAAAGATTGTGGAGTCCAATCTTGATGTAACCCTGCAATGCTTACCAAAAAGTTTTCTAACACCTGTTTTCCATCTGTTGTATGATATACCTCTGGGTGAAATTGTATGGCGTAAGTTTCTTCACCATCTATTCTATAAGCTGCATTTTCTACATCATGCGTACTAGCTATTAAAACAGCATTAGTTGGCAACACTTTTATGGTATCGCTGTGGCTCATCCAAACTTGACTTCCGGTGTGGATATGCGCAAAAAAAGGTTCGTTACTTTTTATAAATGATAAATTAGCACGACCATACTCCCTAGTATTAGAGGGCGCCACTTCTCCACCAGAAAAGTGTGCCAAATATTGCGCACCGTAACACACCGCTAGCATTGGTTTTTTTCCTCTAATTTGAGACAAATCGGGGTGTAAGGCTAATTCGCCCCTAACCGAGTTTGGACTACCAGACAGTATAACCGCCTTGTAGTCGTCTATATTTTTTGGAATTTTATTAAATGGATGTATTTCGGAATAAATGTTGAGTTCCCTAACTCTACGCCCAATAAGTTGTGTGTATTGGGAACCGAAGTCTAAAATTAGTACCTTATCATGTTGCATGCGCAAAAATAATAATGATTTTAGAATTACTATTTAGGTTTCTACTTTTTTTTGAATAGGTTATTAACGACTTATTAATTAGACAAGCGCAGTTATAATTTTAAACCATTGAATCTAAAATAGCTTCAATATCTTCTTCTGTGGTATCGGGATTAATAAAACAAAAACGCGAAACCGTTTCAAAAGTGTCACCTGTTTTCCATTTTGTTGGGGTAACTAAAGCAAAACCTTTTTCATGATTTTCGTAAGTCCAATGCCTATAATCCTCGGCATGCCACCCCTTACGCCTGTATAGCACACAGGATAAGCTAGGTGCCCTTACTAACTCCACATGTGGTTTTTCATCAATCATTCTCCCTGCAATTTGTGCCAATTCTATACCACGCTCTATAGCTTCCTTATACCTATCGGTGCCATGGGTTGCTAATGAAAACCATAAAGGTAAACCTCTAACACGACGCGTTAACTGTATTTGGTAGTCTGTTGGATTAAAACCATGAGCACCTTCATCCTTAAAAATTTCTAGATAAGAACCTTCTTGCGCATGCGCTTGTTTTGCTAATTCTGGGTTTTTGTAAATTACCGCGCCACAATCGTAAGGCGAAAACATCCATTTGTGCGGATCTATAGTAATGCTATCGGCCTTTTCAATGCCCTTAAACTCATGCCGTACAGAATCTGCCAATAGCGCGCCACCACCATAAGCAGCATCTACATGAAACCATAAATGTTCTGCCTCACACAAATTGGCTATACCTTCTAGATCGTCTATAATTCCCGCATTTGTAGTGCCTCCAGTAGCTACAACCGCAAATAACCTTTCGCGTTGGTGCGGTGTTAAACCTCTTATTTTATCCTTAAGTGCGCTTGCTTGTAACCTGTCTTCAGTATCTACTAAAAGCACATCAATATCTGCAACTTTGGCCATGGCTTTTACAGATGAGTGCGCACCAATTGATGTTATAATTAAACCTTTTTCAAACTTGTTTTGTTCGTTTAAACTCCTCCAGTATTCTCTAGCGGTTACAATAGCTGAAAGATTTGCCGCTGTACCGCCGCTGGTAAATACCCCAAAAGCACCTTTTGGTAATCCTGTTAAAGATACCATCCAACGCATGGCTTCGTTTTCACAAAATATACCACCTGCGCCTTCCATCCAGTAGGCTCCATGAATGCTAGATGCCGACGTTACCAAATCGAACATTACCGCTGCTCTGGTAGGCGATGCTGGCACAAAAGCCAAATGCCTTGGATGGTCTATTGGTACGTTAGATTTTGTTAAGTGTTTTTTCCAAAGGTTAAATGCTTTTTCGCCACCAATACCATCTTTTGTAATGGTATCGCCTACCAGTGCCTTTAACTCTTCTTCTTTTAGTGGTTTTCCTATTTTATTTTGTGTTGATGACAACCTATCGATGGCATATTTCATAACATCCATAGTCATCTCCACCAAATCCATATCTATTTTGTGCATTATGTATTCTATTTTTTGAAATTCAAATTTACAACTAACTTAAGGAACACTTCATATTTGTGTTGTGATATTAAACCTTACTTTTATTACAAGAACCCATCTTTACTTTTAAGTTAATTAACGCTTACATAAATAAAAACCATAACATTTCACCAGAAGGTATTAAAGGCAAGATTTAGTTGTTAATTCTAAGATTTAAAGTGTTAAAACAGAAAATTCGTTTTTTAAAGGGTGCAATCTTTCAATTAAGCTAGGAATAAGCTGGTCTCCATATTCTAAGTAAAACTCAGAAAAATTGGTGTTACGTTCTTGTAAATTTCCATTTGGAAATAACTCATTTTTAATCTCGGTCATGCGAGAGACCTCATCAGATAATTTACGTTTTTGCGCTTTTAGCAATCGTTTTTCTAAAGTCTTCAACCCTTTTAATTGCTTTACTTCTTGAGCTTTTACTGCTCCTAAAAACGATTTATCGGTTTGTTCTGCTAAAACATACAAATCTTTAAATTGCTGTGTTAAAGCCGCTTCTTGTTTAGAAAAATCTATATCAATATTTGAAATTTGTCGTACTTTTCGGTTAATTAAAGCATCTCTTTTTAAAAAAATATCTTGATTTGAAATAGTTAACCTTTGAAGTTTTTCTGCTTGCTTTTCAGTTTTAATTAATACCGAATTTCTTAACAGCAGTATGGGAAACGTAACATTTGCAGTATTGAAGTAGTGTTTTAACTGCAACCAATATGCCAATTCGCCTCCACCGCCTATGTAACATAAATTTGGCAGAATTACTTCTTGGTATAACGGACGCATAATAACATTTGGCGAGAACCGCTCTGGCACCTCGTGCAAGTGTTTCAGTATTTCGCTCTTGTTCCAAATTATGTTTGTGTTTAAAACTTTGTAAACCTCATCTTCAAAAACAATGCGTTCCCGTAAATTTTCGGTGACATAAAACAGATTAATTTCTCTTGGATTTACTTGAATAGAATAATCGTTAGTAACATTAGCCAATGCCATATTAGTTTTTGTAACCGCTTTAAATGAGGTTTGGTGTACAAGTTCCTCTTCCATATAAGGTACAAACAAACGTTTTACGTCTGCGTTGTTTGCATCTATGATAACAAGCCCATAATCTTTAAATAATTTGTTAGCTAAAAAACGTGTTGCATTAGCAAGGTTATCGTGTTTTACATATGCTTCCTCAAAAATTTTTTTTAGTGTTTTGGCGTTAGTGCTTTCGCCTAAATCTTGAGAAAACAGTTCTAAAACCTCATCTAAACCTTTAGTAGACAGCTCTCCTACAGCACCACTGGCTTTACGGTTCCATTGAAATTTCTTGCCTTTAAAATTAAAATAGTTAATCTCATCAAAATCATGATCCTCCGTTGCCATCCAATATACAGGCACAAAATTATAGTTAGGATATGTTTTTTTAAGTGTAACCGACAGATTAATTGTTGAAACTATTTTGTATAAGAAATACAGTGGCCCCGTAAATAAGTTAAGTTGATGCCCTGTTGTAATGGTAAACGTTTTTTTAGAAGTTAAAGCTTCGATATTTTGAAGTGTTGCTTCTGAGGCTTTAATGTTTTGATATTGATGTGTTAAAACATCTGCCAAAACAGCTCTAGACTCTGCTGAAAAGGATGCCTGTTTTTCTTCAATTTGGGATTTAAAATGCTCTAGTGCGGGAAACCGATTGTAAAACGGACGTAGCTCTGAATTTTGGTCTAAATAATCACAAATTAAAGACGAAAAATAACCTGTTTCTCTAAATGGAAGATAGTCTTGCTGCATATTTCAATTAAAAACATGTAAATATACAGTTATTCCATTTTCTAAAATCTAAAATTTAAGTTAAGACTTAACTAGAGTACCCTAAACTGAAAAATACCAGACATTGAAGTATTGCCTACAGCGTCTTTAGTAACGATTTTCCAGTAATAAATTGCCCCACTAGTAACAGATACATTTAAAGCGCTAGCTGTAACATCGGTTGCATGAATATCTGGATTGTTATTAGTACCAAGATAAACATCATAACTAGCTATATCGTTATCAACATCACTTCCCGTCCACCTTAAAGTAACATTACCCGAGTTTACAGATGCTGCCATTGCTGGCGCATTAATTGTAGCAGGAAATGGCGCATAGGTTTCTACTCCAGGACCAGAGTTGTAGAATTTCCAGGTTTCACTTTCGGCAGTTACGGTGCCACGTTTAGAAACCACATACCAAGCATAAGGTGTTGCCCTGTCGAGTACTATACCAATTTTATCTTCGTTTGAATCTTGTTGAATGGAGGAACCATCCACTAAATTAGTTACAAAAACTGTGTAAGATTCTGCTATCTCACTTGCTTCCCATTCAAAAATCACAGTACTCTGTGTTGGTGTTATATCTGCCCCTATATTACACAAACCGTCCTTGTGTGGAAACTGTAAATTTACTGTTAGTCTTTCTATTTGGCTAGGTGCTTCCGGATCTAGAGTATCTGGGTCTGGATCTATGGTAGAAGGGCTGCTACAAGCTAACAACAAAAGGTTTAGACTAAATATATAAATTACTCTTTTCATTTCTTAACAATTTTAAAGTTAGAAACAGAATTATTAGACTGTATAAATACCGTATACAAACCGGTGTTAAAAAAAGCTGTATTTATACTGATACTTCCTCTACCTTTTACATCAAATTCTTTTAAAAATACCATCTGTCCTATGGTAGAATATATACTTACCTTAACATTATCGCTGTCCATTTCACCTAAATATATATTGAGTTCGTTTTGAAATGGGTTAGGATGAACAAGCACAGTGTTTAACAGCAAAATGTGTTCTTCATGCTCGCCCTGGCAAGGTAAATCAGTAGAAATTTTTATGGTATTTTTTCCATTTTCCAGTTGCAACGTTAATTGAGATTTTCTGGTTGTAAACTTTAAGCCGTTAAAGTCTACATAATAACTAGAACTCCCATACATATTTACCGTAACTTCTTTTCCGTTTTTGTGTTTAGCTGTAATAACATCTAAATTTGCTGGGTGGTTGATTACTACATCAAAACAACGTTCAAAATTTGGTAATTCTTCTGAAGTTATACACAATCTGTAAGTTCCTGCAAGCAGGTTAAGAATATCTATTTCGTTAGTAAACGTGTAATTTCTATCAAAATCATCACCAACCAAATGCGCTTTGTATTCATAAAGTTCTTTAGTAGTTATGGTTATCTTTCCATCGTTATTATTCAAACAGGTTTCATCTGTAATCAAAATTGTAAAATTATCTTCTGGCAGTATAGAGAAACGACACCCAAATAAATCTACGGCCTCACCAAATGGTGTGCCAGGGCACAAATCGTCTTCATTTGCAACACCATCATTATCTGCATCGTCACAAACAGTTTGATAGCTTGCTGTGATATCTTTAAACCAATCATCATAAGTGCCATCAACATTTGATATTACTGCAATAGGGTCGTCAACCAGAATGCATGTTAAATCTGGATTATTTGAAGCATTAAAGACCTCTAACATGGCATTGGCGCCGTTTTGTATGTTTAGCCTATCTTGTGTAAATGCATTGGAGGAACAAAATAATTCTATTAATTTATTATTAACCGTAACATCTAAAGCTTCTATTTGATTGGAAGAACAATTAAGCCTTTGTAAATCTAACAGTAAGCTTACATCTAACGTTGTAAATAGGTTCTCTGAAATATTGAGTACTGTAAGGTTTAAATTTGAGCTTGTATTTATTTCTAATAAGCTATTATTTGAGAGATCTATAACACGTAATTCTATTAGATTAGAAATATCAATGGCTGTGAGTTGATTGTTTGATGCATTTAAATTATTTAGTAGTATGTTTTCACTTAAATTAATTGTTGACAATAGATTACCATTAATATTTAAACTTGTAAGAGATACAAAACCTTCAATACCGGTTGCATCAGTAATTTCTTTTTCTGGAACGCTAAGAGAAAACAGGTTTTCAATACTTGCAGTTGGTACATAATCATCTAAAGGCCCAAGATCATAGCCCAAATCAATTAATGCTTGCTCAAAATTATCATCGGGCACATAAGTTTCTCCAAAATGACAATTTATAGCATATTGCGTAGATGTATCTTTTAACCATGTAACACCAGCAGGACTTGTACCAGCATCGGTTTGTATACAAGTTAAATCTGGATTATTTTGCGCATTTAAATTTGAAAGGTTAGGGTTTTGCCCATTTTGTAAGTTTAAAACTTCTAAAGCGTTTACAGCACAACTTAAATTTGTGAGTGCAGTATTTGTAGTAACATCTAATTCCAAAATACCATTACCATCACAATTAAAACTTTGAAGCGCTGGAATTAAACTGGCATTAAACTCAGTAAACTGATTATTGGCAACATTTAGGCTAATAATATTTGGGGTTTTAGTTACATCTAAATTTGCGAGTACGTTATTAGAACAATTAATTACAGTTAAGTTTACATTGTTAGTGATATTTAATTCACTTAACGCATTATTTGAACAATTTAAATTTTCTAAAGCAGTAAAATCTTCAATACCTGTTAAATCTGAAATAGTATTTCCGCTAACATCTAAAATTGTTACTACTTCTATATTTGCCGTTGGTACGTAATCGTCTAAAGCACCTACATCATAACCTAAATTAATTAAGGCCTGTTCAAAATTATCATCGGGTACATAGGTTTCTCCAAATCTACAATCTAAACTGTATGCTGTAGTTGCATCCTTTATCCAATTGGCTCCAATATTGTTTACATCATCAACTTGAATACAGGTTAAATTTGGGTTTTCAGTTGCACTAAAACTAGATATTTCAGTATTAATTCCATTTTGAATATTAATGAAGCCTAATTGATTACCACTCACATTTATTGTGATTGAATCTGGACAAAAATCTAATGGGTTATTGGTATTTTGAGTTGGGCATGCTCCCAACCCAATACTTGATAAATCTAAAGCTCCCGTAAGTTCATTATTACTACAGTTAAATGTTTTAAGTTGATTTAGGTTATTAGATAGTTGCAAACTTGTAATAGCATTATTACTAATATTCAATTCAATTAAATTAGTATTGGCACCAACATTTATAGCTGTGAGTGCATTACTACTCACTGACACATATTTAACAGAGGCTAAATTGTTTAATACCGAATTGAGTTGATTTATTTGGTTGTTATTTAAAATTAAACTTTCTAGAACCGTAGATGCCAAATCGTCTATTTCTGTTAATTGATTTTGAGATCCAGAAAGTGCAATTAAATTTGTATTGGCAGATAAATTCACATCAACCAACTCATTATCCGAAAAGTCTAAAACTTCTAAAGCAGCGTTTGCACTAATATCAAGTAAACTTAAACCGTTGCTTCTACAGTTTAAAGTTGTTAGTGCCAAACATTGGCTAACTTCTAAAGTAGAAAGTGCATTGTTATTACAATTTAGCGTATTTAGAGTTGAATTATTAACCGCATAACTCACGAAATTTGAAATTTGATTATTATCACAGTTAACCTCAATTAAGTTAGCGTTACTACTTATATCTAAGGTAAGCAAACTATTATTAGAACAATTTAATACTTCTAAATTTGCATTAATGGATATATCTAAATCGGCTAAACTATTGTTTGCACAGAACAATTTTATTAAACTTGGTGTTCCTATAGTGTTTAAAACACCGCTTACATTAGCTGGATTGTTGGTTAAGAAATAATTTGAACCACAGTATAGTGCTTCTAAATTCACCATTCCGCTCACATCCAAATCATTTAGATAGTTATTGCTGCAATCTAATTCGGTTAACGATAAAAATGCTTGGATACCTTCTAAACTTTCAATGTTTTTACCACTAACATTTAAGGAGGTAACATATTCGATATTAGCCGTTAGCACTTGATTGTCTGGAACTCCAGTATCTATACCTAAATCTATTAATGCTTGCTCAAAATTATCATCGGGAATAGATGTAAATCTGTTGTTTTCACAATTAGTATTGTAATTGGCTATTGCATCTTTAGTCCACCCTACTGGAATATTTCCTATTACAGCGACATCAACATTAATACAAAACAAATTGGGGTTATTTGTGGCGTTAAAGTTGGTAGTATTGGTATTATTTCCATTTCTAATATCCACAAACTCTAGTACATTGTTATTACAAATAATGCTGGTTAATGCTGCATTTGCAGTTAAATCTAAATGAACTATACTATTGTTAGAACAATTAAAAGTTTCTAAAGCTAGAAAATCTTGAATACCCGTTAAGTCTGTAATATTATAACCGCTTACGTTAAGGATAGTTTCCCCTGTAATATTTCCCGTTGGCACATAATTATCAAGCAGTCCTACATCAAAACCAGCATTAATAATAGCTTGCTCAAAACCATCATCTGGCACATAAGTTCCGCAATTTATAGCATAAGTAGCCATTGCATCTATAGCCCAAGTTACTCCAACTGGAACAACACCTGCATCAGTTTCAATACAAGATAAAGCTGGATTGTTTGTAGCACTTAAATTGGTAAGATTTCCATTCTGTCCGTTCTTCAAATTTAAAACCTCTAAGGCATTAGCCGTACAATCTAAATTTATAAGAGCTGTATTGTTACTTATATTTAAGGTTTTAATAGTATTGTTTGAACAGTTTAAACCTGCGAGAGAAAAGTTAGTGCTTAAATCCAATTCATTTAAATTATTAAAAGATATATTTAGGTTAACAAGATTTGTATTTGTACTTAAATCTATACGTTTCAAGTTATTGTTTGAAGCATCAAGATTGGTTAACGCTAAAAGGTTTGAAACATCTACACTTTCAACAGTATTCATATTAAAGTTGAAAGTTTGTAGCGCCACGAAATCTTCGATACCAATCAAACTATTAATATTTGCATTTGACACATTTAATGTTGTAATTGTATTAATATTTGCAGTTAACACTAAGTTATCTAATACATCATCTAAGCCCTGATTAATTAAAGCTTGCTCAAAGTTATCGTCAGGAACGTAAGTATAAATATCATCGCACATGGTTTCTGTGTAATACGTCCAATCGTCTTTTATCCAAGCAGCATTTGGTGTAAAACCCGTATCAACTTGAATACAAAATAGATTTGGATTACCTTCTGAGGTGAATAAAGTTACCAAGTCATTAAATCCATTGGAAAGATATAAAGACGTTAATTGATTGTTTGATACATTAATTGAAGATGGCCCTTGGCATAGCGTTACAGGATCGGTTTGTGGATCTGGACAAGCAACTGTATTAATAGTACTTAAATCTAGGTTAGAAATTGAATTATTTGAAGCATCTAATGTTTTTAGATTCGTATTTGCAGATGTATCTAAAACTGTAATTTGGTTTGAAGCGCAAAACAGACTTTCTAACTTAGTGTTATTTCCAATATCTAAACTACTTATTCTATTATTTGAAATAGATGCGGAAGTTAAATTAGTATTTTGGCTAATATCAATATCTAAAATTCTGTTATTAGCACATCTTAAATCTATTAATAACGGATTATTTGAAACATTAAGTATAGAGATTTGATTGTTAGAACAATCTATATCTTCTAAATTTGCATTAGAAGATATGTTTAAACCGGTCAATTTATTAGATGCACATAATAAGGTTCTTAAATTAATATTATTAGAAACATCAAGTGTAGATAAATTATTGCCGTTACAAATAAGCGTTTCCAGGCTATTAAAATCTTCTATCCCAGATAAAGTATTAATACCAAGACTACTAACTGTAAGAGAAACTACAATGTTAACTCTATCTGTAAAAACCAATGCATTAGCATCTACACCATCACCTAAACTAGCATCGTCGCCAACAGCTACTTCATTGCCATTAATATCATGGGTTTCTAAATAATGTTCAAAATTAGCATCAGGTATAGCTGTTTTTTGAGCATATAGAATATAACCGCAAAAAGGTGTCAGTAATAAAAAAATTAAATACTTTTTTTTCATGTATTAGAATATTCTATTTCTTTTTTTCAGCAGATAGGAGTAAGTCTTTTTGATATTGCAATTCGGTTTTTGCTTCTTCGTAGATTTTACTCATAAAGGTTTTCTTGTAAGCACTATCACTTCGTACTTTATCAAAAAACTCTTTTGCCATATCATTTTTCCCTAACCTTTTAAGCATAGCTTCTGCTTGCAACATAGCATCTTCAACATCTTGTTCGGTAATTTCTAATTTACTGATATCTTCTAGTGCCTTCTTTTTTATATCAGATATATTTGTAGCTTCATATTTTGGCGCTATAGGTGTTTTTGAAGTATTATTAATTTGAGCTTGCTGATTAACAGTTAAATTCCCTTCTTGGATATTAGTTATGCGCTCTAAAATAGTGTCTATTTGTTTTTTTAAATAACCAATTTCTTCTGCTTGAATATTAACTTTTTTGTCCAGTTCCTCTAAAAGCGCACTACTATCGTTTCTATTTAAACCCACTGCAACGTTTACATAACCAAAACCAGAAAGATTTACAGACCATGCAGTACCTACAATATCCTTAATTTGAGATATTTTTATTTTATTTGGAGCCACAGCGATACCAATACCATCATTTTTGCCACTAGGCAATATATAATCGCCAATATTAACTCTTCCAAATACTTTGGTAGGCACTTGCCCCATAAAAGCAACTTTTTCGTATTGAGCCTCACGATCAGGCTGTGGCATATTTCCTAAAACAATAGGCTTATATGATATTACCAATATACGCTCTGCATTACTAATATTCTTCGATATTTTTCCGCCATTAACCCCAACTATATCACCATAGGTCATAGCTTCATTATTATCTTTTCTCAATAAGTATTCAGCATAATCGCCAGCACCAGATGCGTAGGTTACACCTTGAAATTTGCTCTTATTTGCATTGTACCATACAATATTTGCAATTGAGGCAATTTCAACTACGGTTGCTGCTATTTTTTCTGCGATAGAAGACACTAACTCCACTTTGGCACCTGCGTTTAGAGATGGAATAGGTAATGTAACCCCAGGTACAGGGCCAATAACTGCTGTGGTAGAAGTAGCAGCAGCTACATTATTAGAAATAGCTACGGTTGAGCTACTAAATGCCGTAAAAAGATCGAATGTAGAAGAAGCAGTGTCGTAGGCTAATTGAAATTGAGTAAAAACATGATCTGCATTATTGCCAAATTCACCTGGTGTTTCCCCTTCAATACGTCCCCACATGGTAGGGTTTGTAGTAGTAACATTAGCTCCTGAGTTTGCAGGACTTGATGAAGCCGTTTCGTCCCAAAAGGATATAAAATTATTGTCGTTGGTTCTACCTTCATTAATCACTATGGCTAAACCTTGCTTGCTTCCCTCAATTTTTACTGGATAACTATTAATGTCTGTATCATCATCGTCATCTAAAGTTGATGTTATCGTAATTTGTGATGTTGGAGTCATACTAATACTACCACTTAAATTTGTTGACTCATTAATCGTCAAATTATCAGCAACTAAACTTGTAAAGGTTGATTCTCCAACTACAGTTAACGAGCCATTTAATACCGTTGGCGCATTAGCATCACCGTTTGGAGGCCCAACCAATGGGTCTCCTACATTTAAAGCGCCAGATAAATTTGTGGCACTCTGCCCGGTAACATTTAAAGTGTTATTTAAATTCGTTTCACCATCCACATTTAAATTTCCTGAAAAATTTGCAGGATTTCCATCCTCTATATTAAGTGTACTATTAATGGTTGTTGGGCCATTAACGGTTAATTCTCTATTTAAAAACGTATCGTCATCTACCTCCAAAGTACCAGTTGCTGTAATATCCCTATGAGCCACATAAGGTACATAGGTTAACTTTTCTACACTCATATCTACAAAACCATCACCGTTTTTAAAGTCAACTTCAACTTTTAAGGATTTTGGGTCGCCGTTCCAATCAATCTTTTCAAAATCATCATGATTTTCAGCACCTATAATTAAGTTTATTCTACCAAACTCATCGGTGGTTGTATTTTGTATTTCTGTAAATTCTACAACACCACTACCAGGAGCTATAATCGAAAGTTTAATTGCAATATCTGTAGTGGGCAAATAATTGTCTTGAGAATCTACACCAGGTAATTCTAAAGCATCAGGACCTATAATAATAGCTTGATAAGAGATCCCATCAGTTTGTGCAAAGACACCATTAGAAATAAATAAAAATAAAATTAGGGTAATTATGCGTTTCATAACATTTTGGTTTTAAATAGGTGCTATATTTTTATAAGTTTTGAATTAAACAACTTTCCGTTTGAAATGGCTTTTAAGGTATATGCGCCCGTGGATAATTTTGTAAGGTCTATTCGTAGTTTTTTTGAAGGTGAAAATTTCTTAACATAGACTAGCTTTCCTAAAACATCATAGACTTCAATTTTTATATCTTTTGAAACACTTTCGCTAAATGAAATTTGAATATCATAATCGAAAGGATTAGGATATACTATGGCCTTTAAACTACTGAAAGCACTTTTAGTAACTGTAATAGGTTTGTGTGGTTGCTGAAACCCTTGGCGTAAATAATAACCATTATTAACAGATGTACCTATAACGCTAGATTGTCCAATACTTTGGCTTACTGTGTAAGTACCTTTAGTGGTTTGAAACGTTTTGGAAGAACCTCCTACACCAACATTAGAGCGAATAATTTTATATCCTTTGTTTTTTGTCGCAGATTGCCCATGCAGTGTTGGTATTACCCAAATCGCCAAAAGTAAAAGCCCGATATTTTTTATCAATTTTCCTTTCATTTTTCAAACAAAGTTTACTCTAAACTAGATTAATTAATCTTTATATACTAGGATGTCCATTGTTTGTCCACCTTAAAAATCGCAATAGCACGTTGGTAAATTAATGATGAAACCAATACCAAATTGGTGTGCATTCAACGTTAATTTTTCAGCGCTAATCCCACTATTTATCAATATTGAACTTCCGTAGTTATAGCCTGCAACTATTGCAGCACGTGTAGAAATAGGGTATTGCATACTCACCCCTGCCCTTAAGAACAAAATATTGTTATTAAACTCTTCTTCACCAACCAAATTAAACACATCATTGTTTATGGTTTGAGTACCTCTAATTAAAAATTCTGAAGCTATAGACCCATTTGCAAAAAACATTAAATCGTTCCATTGAAATAGTTTTATATCCGTACCTGCTTTTATACCCAAATAACTCACATCCCACTCAAAATAATTATCTACACTATTTTCGCTTCCTATGGCACCGTAATTATTAAAAGTTAGCCCTCCTCTTAGAAATATGGTGTTTGCTTTATTTAAAGTATGGCGGTATCCCATACCAAAATAAGATTTGGACTGTGACAATAAATTGTTTAAGCGCTGTCCTTGAGAATTTTCATAGTCAAATGCTGAAATGGTTTGTCCGTAATCCATATAAAGTTGTTGACTATTTATGGAGCCTGTTGAATAAAAAAGAAGTAGAGTAAATATTAACTTTTTCATATTTAACTTTTAAAATTGTAATTGTGAAAGAGCGCTATACCAATACGAAAGAAAATTACAGCTAGTAATTTTTATAGTTGTCTTGTCCATACTTAAAAGTGATAAGACTAGACCGTAGATAAAAATTAAAATCCAATCAACATGCACCAAAAGCAATACCATCAAGGGGTTTCATATTTTTAAGTTAGGCTATTCCAATGTAGATATATAGACAGGATAAAAAAAATAAAACTGCATTTGTCCACCTTTTGTCCATTTAAAATTATTTTTTTTAATGAGGACAAACAGCTATAAACAAAAAACAAAGGTTTTATAACAAGTATTAATTATGTAATAACACTAGTAATGTTAAGGCCAACATATTGGCCCGAACAAAAACCTTAACAAACACAAGAACAGCGCATTAAAAAGTTAATTTTTATGTTAAAAACTATGTAAGCAAGAGATAAAAAACTCTTTTTTTAGTATCTTAGAAAGTAAAAACAGAAAAATGAAAACTACAGCCTTAACACCTATCAAACTGTGCATTCTATTGCTCATGTGCGTTTCACTTACTTTAACCGCACAAGACACACAGGCCATTAAAGAAATAAGCGGAAAAGTTATTGATGAAGATAACAAAGATGAATTGATATTTACAGATATTGTTGTAGATGGCACCAATATAAGTACAGTAACCAATTCTGACGGCGAATTTCTTTTAAAGATCCCTTACAAATACCTTGATGAAAAATTAATTATTACGCATTTGGGATATGAAAGAAAAATACTAAACATTATAGACTTAGGTACCGATGAAAAAATACTTTTAAAACCAAGTGTTACAGAACTAACTACTGTAAACATAGCTGTCCCTCAATACGATGCTAGAACTTTGGTTGTAAAAACATTGGCTAATAAAAGTTCTGCTTACAACGATAAAAATGCTTTAATGACTGCATTTTACAGAGAAACCATAAAAAAAAGACGAAGAAATGCATCTCTTTCCGAGGCTGTTGTTAAAATTCATAAACAACCCTACAGTAGCCTTCGCAACGACCATATAGAATTAATTAAGTCTAGAAAAAACACAGATTACAGTAGATTAGACACTTTAGCTTTAAAGTTACAAGGCGGTCCTTTTAGTAATTTATATACAGATTTGGTAAAATACCCTGAATTTATATTTACCGAAGAAGATATTGAACTTTACGATTTTAATTACGAAAACTCTACAAACATTAATAAAAACCTAGTATATGTTGTGAATTTTAAACAAAAACCTAGAATTGACACACCTATGTATTACGGCAAGCTTTATATTGATGCCAACACCCTTGCTCTAACTAGTGCAGAATACAGCTTAAATGTTCGCAACAAAGAATTATCTAGCCGTATGTTTGTTAGAAAAAAACCCAGAAGAGTAGATGTATACCCTACAGAAGCCCTGTATAAAGTTAAATATAGAACACAAAACGGAAAATGGCACTATGCATACAGCAACATAGGATTAACATTTAAAGTAAACTGGGAAGGAAAATTATTTAATAGTGTTTACACTTTAAATAGCGAAATGGCTGTTACCGATTGGGAGATTCCTGATACTAAAATTGCTAAAACTAGAAGTAAAATGCTACGCCCTACTTCTATATTAACCGAACAGACTTCTGGATTTTCAGATCCTGAATTTTGGGGTGCTTACAATATTATTGAGCCAGAAAAATCTATTGAAAATGCTATTAAAAAAATAAAAAGACAATTAGATAGACGCTCTGAAAAGAATGAATCCTAAGGTTAGTTCCTTAAGACACTAAAGCCGATAAACATTAAAAATTTATCGGCTTTTTTTAGTTGTAATTTTTTAAATTATTATTTAAACAACCTCACCATACAAATCAAAATCTTCTGCTTCTGTAATTTTTACAGTAGTAAATTCTCCTGTTTTCAAATAGGTTTTAGTGGCGTCTATCAGCACTTCATTATCCACATCGGGAGAATCATATTCAGTACGTCCTACAAAATAATTGCCCTCCTTTCTATCAATAACTACTTTAAACTCCTGTCCTATTTTTTGCTGGTTCAATTCCCAAGAAATTTGGGATTGTATTTCCATAATTTGGTTTGCTCTTTCCATTTTAACCGCTTCGGGCACATCATCCTCTAAATTATAAGCATGTGTGTTCTCTTCATGAGAATAGGTAAAACATCCTAAACGCTCAAAACGCATAGCTTTAACCCATTGTTTTAAAGTTTCAAAATCTTCTTCGGTCTCTCCAGGGTATCCTACAATTAATGTGGTTCTAATTGTCATTTCTGGAACTTTCGTTCTAAAATCTTCTAACAGTTTTGTAGTTTTAGCCTTTGTAGTACCACGTCGCATGCTTTTCAAAATTGAATCTGAAATGTGTTGTAGCGGAATGTCTAAATAGTTACAAACTTTAGGCTCTCGTTTCATAACATCCAAAACATCCATAGGAAAACCAGTAGGAAAGGCGTAATGTAAGCGAATCCATTCTATTCCTTCTACTTTAACCAAAGCTTCAAGCAATTCAGCTAAATTTCTTTTCTTATATAAATCTAAACCGTAATAGGTTAAATCTTGAGCAATTAATATTAGTTCCTTAACACCATTTGCTGCCAGTTTCTTAGCTTCAACAACCAAATCTTCTATAGGCGTAGATTTGTGCTTACCACGCATTAACGGTATGGCACAAAAGGAGCATGGTCTATCACAACCTTCGGCTATTTTTAAATAAGCATAGTTTTTTGGCGTTGTAGTTAAGCGCTCCCCAATTAATTCATGCTTATAATCTGCACCTAACGCTTTTAATAAACTTGGCAGTTCTGTTGTGCCAAAATACTCATCTACATTTGGAATTTCTTTTTGCAAATCTGGCTTGTAACGTTCACTTAAACAACCGGTTACAAACACTTTATCCACATCACCATCCTCTTTTTTTTGCATAAATTCTAAAATAGTATTTACACTTTCTTCTTTGGCATTATTAATAAATCCGCAGGTGTTAATAACCACAATGTTACCGTCTTGCTCATGCACTACATCCTTTCCGCTAGCTTTAAGTTGCCCCATTAGCACTTCACTATCATATACATTTTTACTGCATCCAAGTGTAACTACATTAATTCTATTTTTTTTAAGCGATTTTGTGCGCATAGTATTTGTAAATCAGGGCGCAAAGTTAAGGAATGATTTATGATTTTACTCACTAATTTAAAATGATATCTCTTTTTAAAACAAATTAGATTTACGTTTTCATGGGAACGACAATTTCAACCGAAACCCCAATACGTTACATCGAGACTTTTCGTTTCAATTAAACCTTTTATATATTTGGAAGTCCTAAATTGAAAACCTATTGTTATGAAAACTACACCCTTCTGCCTATTACTTGCTTTGTTTATTTGTTTTGGATGTGCTTCTGAAGATGAAATTACAGCCCCCGATACTATTAATGATTCTATTTATTTTCCTCCGTTAAACTCAAACGAATGGCAAACAATACCTATCTCAGATTTAAATTGGAATGAAAATGAAGTGCAACCACTTTTAGACTTTCTTGAAGAGAAAAATACAAAAAGCTTCATAGTACTTCACAATGGAAAAATTGTTTTAGAAGCATACATGAACGGACACGACGAAACTAAACTATGGTACTGGGCAAGTGCAGGCAAAACATTAACTACAGCCATTTCTGGAATTGCACAAGAGGAAGGTATTATTAACATCAATAATAAAGTGTCTGACTATTTAGGTGAAGGGTGGACCAGTGCTCCTTTAGAAAAGGAAAACCTAATAACCTGTAAAAATTTATTATCTATGGATTCTGGTTTAGACGATAGCTTAGGTGATAACGTTTCAAAAGAAAATTTACAATATAAGGCTGATGCTGGAACGCGTTGGGCATACCATAATGTTTATAAAAAGATGCAAGATGTGGTTTCTAAAGCCAGTAATACGCCATGGAATAATTATTTTAACACCAAATTGAAAAATAAAATTGGAATGACTGGTACTTGGCTGCTAAGCAGCGATTTTAATGTGTACTGGAGCAATTCTAGAAGTATGGCGCGTTTTGGACTTATGGTTTATGCAAAGGGCAAGTGGGAAACCACCCAAATTGTTCCAGAACGTTTTTTAACTGAAGCTGTAAATACTTCTCAAAACATTAATAAATCTTACGGCTATTTGTGGTGGCTTAATGGTAAGGAAAGCTATTATTTACCTAGTAGCCAATTAGAATTTAATGGAAATTTAATACCTAATGCACCTAACGACATGTACGCTGCTTTAGGAAAAAATGATCAAAAAATATATGTTGTTCCTAGTAAAAAGTTAGTTATTGTAAGAATGGGTGATTCAGCTAGCGACGTTAATTTTGCACGTTCTGATTTTGATAATGAATTATGGGGCAAAATTAACGCCTTAATAAATTAATCGTAATTTATAGGTGTTTTGCGTCGTTTAAATGCTTGTTCGTAATTATAAGCCCAGTCTAGCAGTTGTTTTTCCATAAGAGGTTTGCCAATAAAGGTTAAGCCTTTAGGTTTACCTTCTACAGTATATCCCATTGGTACTGTAAGAGCTGGATATTCGGCAACCGCGGCAAAACCTGCATGATAATTATTTATAGATAAAAAGGCATCTAAATTATATTTAGCAAATGGTACATTAAAATACTGGCGCCCATTGGTTTTTAGGGTGTTTTTTATAATTAAAAATTCATCATCTGTAGCAATATCTGCCACAATACCGTAAAATAATTTTTGTCCGTAAGGCATCCTGTTCAAAGAATCTTTTAAATTAAAATTAATAACATCTTCAACCGTTTTTACAGTCACATCATTTCCTGCATAACTTGTTAAATAGTTTGGTAAATCAGTCTTCATATCTAAATTTAATAACCTTAAAAAATCTGGTAACTCAACATTTTCTTCATCAATATCTACAATTATGGCGCCTTTAGACTTTAAATCTGCAATAGCCTTTACATATAACGAGTCTTCTAACAAACGTTTTACAGCTCCAAAGCGTTTTCCCTTTAAAGTACTAGCCCCCAAATTGTTAGCAAAATAATAGCTATCCTGCTTAGGGTTTATAGATTTTGAATCGGTTTTATCGTATCCAAAAATAGCATCCAATAATATAGCAGTATCTGTAACATTTTTTGCCATAGGGCCAGCAGTATCTAAAGTTGAAGAAATAGGCACAATACCACTTCTACTTACCAAACCAATAGTTGGTTTTAAGCCTACCACAGAATTCTGACTAGCAGGCGATAATATAGAACCAGAAGTTTCGCTACCAATAGCTGCAACCGCAAAATTAGCTGCTACTGCTACGCCACTTCCAGAACTGGAGCCACCGGTATCCATAATGCGTCTGCCATATGGGTTTAATGTTTGGCCACCAATAGCGCTATAACCACTTGGGCAATCGCCACAAAAATAATACGCCCATTCGCTTAAATTAGCCTTTCCTAAAATTATTGCACCCTTTTCTTTTAAACGTTCTACAATAAAAGCATCATCGGTAGCATTGTGTTGCAATGCTACCGCTCCTGCTGTAGTTGGCATTCCCTTTGCATTAACATTATCTTTTAGAAGAATTGGCATGCCATATAATGAACGCATAAATTTTTCTTTTGAATTTGACTGAGCATAAATGTTTTTCACTTTATCAAACCCTTTTGCTTCTTTGATAACATTCGGATTTAAAGAAATAACCGAATTTAAAGACAACTCATTTTCCCTGTCATACTTTCTAATTCTATATAAATAAAACTTTACTAAATCTTCATAAGATAATTTTTGATTTAAAATATGCTGTTGAATAGTGGGAATATCCTGTTCTAAAATAAATGGTTTAAGGTTGTTATAAACTTCTTCTGTAAAGTTTTTTAGATCTTTTTCAAAAGGTTGCCACATGGCTTCATTATCAATATACTTCGAGTCTAAAACTTTAAACTCCCTAAAATCTTTGGTTGAAATTGCACTTACATCTGAGGTATCATCGGCCACCAATTGTTCTGATTGTGCGTTTTTACAATTGAAGAATAGCGAAAGAAATAAAAGGAAAGTAAAAAATCTCATAGTTAGAATTTTTTATAAAATACACTGGCAATTTAGAAAATTAAAACAATGCATTGTAAAGATGACGTATTGATTTTCAGAAAAATAAAATTAAAAAATCACTTTTGGTAAACATATTGTAAATATTTTTTTTGTATTTTGTTTAAAATTATCATCCTAACGCCCTCATAATCTACCAATTATACGCCTTAATTTTTAGATAAATGAGCAAGTTTGTTGATGTAATCGTTAAAATTGATAAGAGTAATAATTTGCAACTCTTATTAAAGCCTGCAAAATTTGTTTATAAATATTATTTAGATTTAAAACTAAACCTATCTATAATTAATGAACAATTTAAAGGGCTAGACTTCACAAAACAAGAAAGTTTAGAAAGTCTTGGCTTATCTAAAACTACTTCAAACTCTTATATGGCTGGAAGCAGTGGCAGGGTAAAACATGTTCTTAACAAACTCAACATTAAAGCTACCGATACCATTTTAGATTTTGGTTGCGGAAAAGGGAAAATGCTCTATATAATGTCTAAATACGCCTTTAAACAGGTTGATGGTGTTGAAATAACTAATGCTTTATCTCAAATTGCAGCTAATAACTTGCATAAATTAGGTGTTAAAAAATCTAAAATTTATAACTGCGATGCTAGTGATTTTAAGGAGCTTGATCTTTATAATTACTTCTACTTTTTCAATCCTTTTCCTGGAAATGTTATGGCAGATGTTATCGGCAATATTGAAGATAGCAATAAAAAGTATCCTCGAGAAATCACTATAATTTATTATGTACCCAATCATGAAAATGAAATTTTAAAGTCTGGTAATTTTAAAAAGATATTTAGCTATTGGGATGTATATGTTTATAAAAACAGCTTAGACTTAAAAAGCCTTTCTTAATTTTTATATCTAAAGAGATAACTAATGCTCTTCGCCTAAACCGTTTAGTAAAAGTTTAAGCTGTACCCAGCTTCAAGATTTGTCAATCCTATTAAAACAAATAGTATTATAACAATAATTTTTCTCATGAGAATTTTAATGCTAGAAGATTGATTACTTAAAAAACGAATCCACAAACTCATACTTATTAAACACTTGCAAATCGTCTACCCCTTCGCCTACGCCAATGTATTTAACTGGTATTTTAAACTGATCTGATATACCAATTACCACACCACCTTTGGCAGTGCCATCTAGCTTGGTAACCGCTAAAGATGTTACCTCGGTTGCTGCTGTAAATTGTTTAGCTTGCTCAAAGGCATTTTGCCCTGTGGAACCATCTAAAACCAATAATACATCATGGGGAGCGTCGTCTACCACTTTTTGCATTACACGTTTTACTTTAGTGAGCTCGTTCATTAAATTTACTTTATTATGTAATCGTCCTGCGGTATCAATTACAACAACATCGGCATTTTGATTTACAGCACTTTTCAAAGTATCAAAAGCTACGGATGCTGGATCGCTGCCCATAGATTGTTTTACAATAGGCACATCTACTCTATCTGCCCAAACCTGTAATTGGTCTATAGCTGCTGCTCTAAAAGTATCTGCAGCACCTAAAACAACATTGAGTCCTTGCTTTTTAAACTGGCTAGCTAATTTGCCAATGGTTGTAGTTTTTCCAACGCCGTTAACCCCAACTACCATCATTACATATGGTTTTTTACCTTCTGGAATAGTGAATTCTGTATCTTCGCCTGTATTGGTTTCTGATAGTAAGCCTGCTATTTCTTCGCGCAGAATTTGGTTGAGCTCGTCGGTTCCCAAATATTTATCTTTAGCCACACGAGCTTCTATACGTTCTATTACTTTTAGGGTAGTATTTACGCCTACATCACTACTTACTAAAATTTCTTCTAGATTATCAAGAACCTCATCATCTACTTTAGATTTTCCTGCTACTGCCTTACTTAATTTTCCAAAAAAACTAGTTTTAGTTTTTTCCAATCCTTTGTCTAAGGTTTCTTTTTTTTCTGAAGAGAATATTTTTTTAAAAAAACTCATGTGTTATTATTTATTCGTTTATGAGTTTAAACATTTAACTGTTCATACTCTTGCTAATATTTTAATAAAAACCTAAGCTATACTATTTATAGACAAATTAGGCTTTGCATTAGGGTTAGGTGTTGCACTTTCGGAATTCGAGTTCCTCAACGCAAGAGAGAGCGACTACCAAAAGCTCTACCTCGTAGGGAAAAACTACCTGCCAACCATAACCTGTTAAGCAACCAATTACCCAATAACAATTTTCCTGCCCTTAATTGAAACATGAAACATTGTCATTAAATCTCTGCAGTAAAGATACTTAAAGCAGATAAAATTTTAATAGTACTAAAAAAGAAATCCCGCTTTTTTGGCGGGATTTATTCGATTACACAACTTTAATATAAATTTGAAAGATGCTATCTCATTAAAAAAGCTGCTTTCTTTACGGAAAGCAGCTTTGTATATGGTGTTAGTAAAATTTATTTCTTATCTAAGAAATCGTTTACTAAATCTGGGCTCATTACTGATTCTACAAACATGTAGGCTCCTGTTTTGGGAGACTTAACCATTTTTATAGCTTTGGTTAATCTTTTAGATCCTGTTTGTAACGATGCTACTGCTTTTTTTGCCATGGCTTAAACTTTTTAACTCTACAATGTAAAGCTTATTACTTAATTTCTTTATGAACTGTCATACGCTTTAGTATTGGGTTAAATTTCTTTAACTCCATTCTATCTGGCGTGTTCTTTTTGTTTTTGGTTGTAATGTACCTTGAAGTTCCTGGTTTTCCAGACTCTTTATGCTCCGTACATTCTAAAATTACCTGTATTCTGTTACCTTTCTTTGCCATCTCTTGCTACTTAACTATGACTAATTATTTTAAAAATCCTTTAGACTTAGCTTCTTTTAAAGCAGCTGAAATCCCTATTTTGTTGATAGTTTTTAATGCAGAAGTAGATACCTTTAAAGTTACCCATTTGTCTTCTTCTGGAATGTAAAAACGTTTCTTAACCAAATTCGCATTAAATCTGCGTTTAGTTTTATTCATTGCATGAGACACGTTGTTACCAACCATTGCCTTCTTTCCTGTAAGTTCACAAACTCTTGACATTATTTTTAACTTTAAATTTGTTGTTGCTTAAAAACGAGGTGCAAATATACTAAAACTTTAAATTATGACAATTAAAATTAAATCAATTTTTTAAAATTTCTTTTTCTAGCATTTCAAGGGCTTTATTTACTGCTTTTTTTATAACACGTTTACGAGCCAAACCAAGCATAAAACGCTCTGAAACTACCCTATTTTTTGTAGCTATAGCAATAAACACGGTACCAACATCGGCATCAGAGTCGCCTTTTGAAGGGCCAGCATTTCCTGTAGTTGCCACACCATAATCTGCATTAAATAAGTCGCGTACATTTTTGGCCATAGCCTCTGCAACAGCGGCACTAACAACAGAATGTTCGTTTATAAGTGCTTTTGGCACACCCAGAACTTTAATTTTAGACTCGGTAGCATAGGTTACAACACCGCCATTAAAATAAGCAGATGCACCAGCGTTTTGGGTGAATTGTTCTGCAACGTTACCTCCCGTACAACTCTCGGCAACGGCTAGGGTTTTTCCAGAGTTTGTTAATCGTTTAGCTATTATGGCTTCTAAGGATTTGGCTTCATCTTCAAAACCAACAAAAGCATCTTCTATTAATGGTAATACTTTTTTTATTTCGGTATCAATTCGTTCTCGTACTTCAATTTCGTTAAATCCTTTAGAAGACAAACGCAAGCGCACACTACCCAATCTAGGTAAATAAGCTAACCTTACAGTTTTTGGCAATGCTTCTTCCCAAGCCTCGATACGATTTGCCAAGGTACTTTCACCTAATCCATAAGTTAATAAAGTTTTATGTAGAATAAAGGGAAATTTATATTTTTCCTTAAGTTTAGGAACTACTTTATTTACCAATAACTTTTTCATTTCAAAGGGAACACCTGGCAATGAAACAAATGTTTTTGGCCCTTTATCTAACCACATACCCGGTGCGGTTCCCAATTCATTCATTAACACCTTTGCTTTAGAAGGTACTAGTGCTTGATCTTTATTTACCTGAAGTAAGGTTTGGCGTACATATTTTTTCCAGATATCCTCGATATTTTTGGTAACTGAGGCATCACGAACCAGAGTATCATTAAAATACTCTGCAATAGTTTTTTTAGTAACATCGTCTTTAGTTGGTCCTAAACCTCCTGTAATAATAATGATGTCTACACGACTCTCAGCATCTTTAAAAGCTTGAAGAATATGTGCTTTATCGTCTTGTACCGAAGTAATTTGGTATATGGAAACTCCAATATTATTTAAGGTTTGCGCTATAAACGCAGAATTAGTATCAACAACCTGACCTATAAGAAGTTCGTCGCCAATGGTTATTATTTCCGCAAGCATTATATTCCAAAGTCTTCCTTAATCTCAGCAACTGTATTTTCAACTGCTGTGATTACTATTTCTAATTTGTCGGTAATATCTATATCTGTTTTAGTAAACTTACCCCAATCTTGCACTTCAATTAAATCTTGCAGTACACCTAGCTCAAACAAATCTATGGTTGGTTTCATTTTATGTGCCGCTTGATAGGCGGTTTGATAGTCTTTTTCTGCAACCGCCTTCTTTAAGCGTTCTGCGTCCTCAGGCACTTCTTCTAAAAAAGTTGCAGCCAAAGCCATAACAAAATCTTCATCATTGTCAGCTAGTTCTCGTACTCTAAATAATTTATAATGCTGTTCCATGTTATTTTACTATTATAGAAAATAATTCTTTATCGCCTATATATCCTTTTAATTTATCGTTGGCAACAACTTTACCTACTCCAGCAGGTGTGCCTGTAAATATAATATCTCCAATCTTTAAAGTAAAATATTTAGAGACATATTCTATCAATTCATCAATTTTCCAAAGCATATGGCTTGTATTTCCTTTTTGTACAATATTACCATTCTTTTTTAAGGAAAACTCAATAGTATTTACATCTTTAAACTCGTTTTTAGGCAACCATTGCCCCACAACGGCAGCTCCGTCAAAAGCTTTTGCTTTTTCCCAAGGTAGCCCTTTTGCTTTTAATTTACTTTGTAAATCGCGAGCTGTGAAGTCGATGCCTAAGCCAATTTCATCATAGTATTTGTGGGCAAATTTTTTGTCTATATACTTGCCTACACGGTTAATTTTTACCAAAACCTCTACTTCGTGATGTACCTCATCTGAAAAATCTGGGATAAAAAACGGCTGTTTCTTTAACAAAATGGCTGTATCTGGTTTTAAAAATACAACTGGATCAGTCGGTTTTTCATTCTCTAGCTCTTCAATATGTTCGGTATAATTTCTACCTATACAAATAAGTTTCATAAGTCCTGCCCTAGCCCCTACTAAGGAGGGGAAATTTTACTCTTGTGGTTAATATTTTCAACTTACAAATTTCTACTTTATAACTTCTAACTTCTAACTTCATGCCTCATGCTTCATGCTCCTAACTCCCAGCTAAAGCTTATTATTAAAACTTCTTAATTTTATTGCGGTTAGTACCTTTTTGGTATACAAAGGAAAATCGGCGTTTAACAACCAACCAAAATATCCAGGTTCCTTTTCTAGAACTTCTGTAACCAATTTGCCCTTATGCTTTCCGAAGGAAAAACATTCTTCTCCTTTTTTATTATACACTATAAATCCTGCAAAATCTGCAAACTTTTTTCTAGAGCTAAATTCGGCTAAAAATTTGGTGTCATTTTCCAGTTCGTCGTACTTTTTTATTTGTGCTTTAAGAACTTCAAAAGTGGCATTTGTATCTGCCTCTGCACTATGCGCATCATCTAAATTTTTATCGCAGTAAAACTTATAAGCAGCGCTTAAGGTGCGCTGTTCCATTTTATGGAAAATGGTTTGCACATCAATAGCCTGACGATTTTTCATATCAAAATCAACTTCTGCGCGTAGCATTTCTTCTGCTAAAAGTGGAATATCGAACCTATTAGAATTAAAACCGCCCAAATCTGAATCTTTAATTATGTTGTATATCTCTTTGGCCAGCTCCTTGAATGTTGGCGCATTTGCTACTTTAGCATCGTCTATACCATGAATGGCTGTTACTTCTTTTGGAATTGGCATTTCTGGATTAACCAACCAAGTTTTGCGCTCTTCGCTACCATTAGGAAATACCTTTAGGATGGATATTTCGACAATACGATCGTGTGTAATATTAACGCCTGTTGTTTCTAAATCGAAGAAGCAAATTGGTTTTGTTAGATTTAATTGCATTTTTTTTGATTGATTTCTTTTTCTGTTTTACAAAAATAAAAAAACCCAACCGTTTTAGGTCGGGCTTCAATTTATTTTAATCTTTTTTATATTTCTCTATTACTATCCCAAGCCTCTAGGTAGTCTTTAACAGCCTTAACAAACAAGCCACCAAGAGCACCATTTACAACCCTATGATCGTAAGAATGCGACAAAAACATACGGTAACGAATACCTATAAAATCGCCTTCTGCAGTTTCTATAACAGCTGGTACTTTACGTATGGCTCCCAAAGCTAAAATACCAACTTGTGGCTGGTTTATAATTGGCGTCCCCATGATGCTTCCAAAAGACCCTACATTGGTTACTGTGTATGTACCGTCTTTAATGTCATCTGGTTTTAATTGGTTGGTTCTGGCACGATTTGCTAAATTATTTACCTGCTTTGTAATACCTACTAAATTTAATTGGTCGGCATTTTTTATTACTGGAACTATTAAATTACCATCAGGTAATGCAGTGGCCATACCAAGATTTATATGTTTCTTTTTAATGATTTTATCACCATCAGCAGAAATATTTAACATTGGGTAATCGCGTAAGGCCTTTGCGATAGCTTCCATAAAAATAGGCGTAAATGTTAGCTTTTCGCCTTCACGTTTTTCAAAAGTATCTTTTACTTTTTTACGCCAATTCCAAATTTTTGTAACATCGGCCTCTATAAAACTTTGTACATGTGCAGAGGTTTGTAAAGAATCCATCATGTGCTGGGAAATAAGTTTCCCCATACGAGTCATCTCTATAATTTCATCCTCACCACTAGTAACAACAGGTTTTTGTTCTACTTTTGGTGTATTAGGAGTTGTTTTGGCTGCTACAGGCGCCACTACTTCTTTTTTAGGCGCTGCCCCTTTAGCCTGAGCTTTTTCCTTATTTTCTATGTAAGCTAAAATATCGTTCTTGGTTACCCTTCCTTCTTTTCCTGTTCCTGAAATAGCATCTAATTCCTGTTGGGAAATCCCTTCCTGTTTGGCTATATTTTTAACCAAAGGTGAATAAAAACGTTCGTTGCTAGATAGGGTTGGCGCAGTTGCACTAACTTCAGTTTGTGCCTTTTCAACACGCTGTGTAAGTTCGTTAACGACTTCTTCTTCAGGGGCATCGTCAACAAGCGCTTCAGTTGTATCAGAAGCTGGTATATCATCGCCTTCAGTTTCAATAACTGCCAATACCTGTCCTACTTGTACCACATCGTCTACTTCAAATCGTCGTTCCACTAAAACACCCTCAACCTCACTTGGCACTTCGCTATCTACTTTATCAGTAGCAATTTCCAGAACTGCCTCATCTAACTCAATAGTATCTCCAACTTCCTTTAACCAAGACGTTATGGTTGCTTCTGCAACACTCTCCCCCATTTTCGGTAATGTTAATTCAAACTTTGCCATTTCTTTAAATTAAAGCCTTTATTTTTTATTTCAATTGCAAAATTAATTAAAAATATGCAGTTTTGTTAAATTATTAATAACAAAAGAACTTAAAAACGCATCACTTCACCTCTACTTATAGCGTTATCGCTCCCTAAAATAAAGTTAGCGTTTTTTGGTAATATTTTATAAGTCCATTTTTTTGAGCCCGAGTATTTATGCATGATACTAATAATTTCTTTGTGATTTAAAAAATTAGCATCTAAAATTACCTCGGTTTCTACCTCAAAATTATCTATTTTATTCTTTTGTACCAGTATTTTTGGCAATACTTTATCTAAGTTTTCATAATGCGCGTTAGATATCAACACATACTGAAAAACAGATTTCTTTTTTTCTCGTTGTACTTTTCTAAAGAAATAGACTGTTCTAATCCCAAAGCTAACAAACATATCAAACAACAAATTCCTTTTAAAATGCTTTTTATAAAAAATCTGCATTGCGCCGTAAAAACGGCGTGCATAGTGCTTATCCCTTAGCGTGCTTTCACCTTTGTAATGAATTGCTACCACATCGCCACAATAATAATTTTTATAACCTGCTTTTAAAATTTTATATGATAAATCTATATCTTCACCATACATAAAATAATCTTCATCAAGCCCACCCACAGCGTTGTAGACATCTTTTTTTAAAAACATAAAGGCTCCAACCAATACATCTATTTCACCAGTATTATCCTCATGCAAATTCGAATAATATTGTGATGGATCGCCAAAAAGCTTTTTAAAAGCTGCTTTTATATAAGGTATATTTCGCTTGCTTTCGGGCAAAAACTCCCCCATGCCATTAATAAGCTTACAACCAACAGCTCCCATGCCTTTTTTACCTTCACAAAAAGCCAAAAGTTTTGCAAATGTATCTTCTGCTACAACGGTATCTGGGTTTAAGATGCACAAGTACTCGCCTTTAGCATGAGCCACACCAATATTATTACCTTTTGAAAACCCAAAATTATCTTTGTTTTCAATCAGTTTTACATCTGGAAACAACTGTTTAACCATACTACAGCTATCGTCTTCAGAATTATTGTCTACAACAATTATTTCGGCTTCAATAGCTTCAATAGCAGCAAGTACACTTTTTAAACAGAGTTCTAAAAAGTAACGCACATTATAATTTAGTATGACTATAGAGAGTTTCAAATAATTAATTAGAGCTTGAGAGAAGATTCAAACGGAACACGATTAACTATGCTCCTGCCTAAAGTAACCTCATCTGTGTATTCGAGTTCATCACCAATTGAAATACCCCGAGCTATAGTAGATGTTGTAATATTATAGTCTTGAATCTGTTTAAAAATATAAAAATTTGTAGTATCGCCCTCCATAGTAGAACTTAAAGCAAATATGATTTCTGACACATCGCCAGATTTCACTTTTTCTACCAGGCTATTAATATTTAAGTCGTGGGGGCCTATGCCATCTATGGGCGATATTTTACCACCTAAAACATGGTAGTGCCCTTTAAAAAAACTTGTGTTTTCTATAGCCATAACATCTCTTACATCTTCTACAACACAAATTATAGATTTATCCCTGTTGGGGTTCGCACATATTTCGCAAATATCTACATCGCTAATATTATTGCAAGATTTGCAAAATTTAATATTTGTTCTCATTTGCACTAAAGCTTGAGACAACGTATTGGTTTGCTCCTTTGGCTGCCTTAACATATGCAACACCAAGCGCAACGCTGTGCGTTTACCAATTCCTGGCAACTGCGACATTTCGCTTACTGCATTCTCTAACAATTTCGAAGAAAACTCCATAACTGCGAAAATACTATTTACACATCAATTTCACTAATTTTAAACTTCTCAATTAAAAAACTGCGTATTACATTTGTTTTTTTTTGGAGGACCTATTTTCAAAGCAAAACAACCTTATGAGATACCAAAAAAATCTTGTTTTAAATTAATAGTTGTATTTTGAAAACTTGAAACTTAACTTTTTATGAGTGCCACACAAATCTTACTGCTTGTTGCAGCTTACTTTGTTATATTAATTTTAATTTCTTATTTCACAGGAAAAGAAGACTCTAACGAAGCTTTTTTTAAAGCGAATAAATCGGCGCCTTGGTATTTGGTTGCTTTTGGAATGATAGGCGCATCACTTTCTGGGGTTACTTTTATTTCGGTCCCTGGAATGATTGGCGGGCAGCAATTTGCCTATATGCAAGGAGTATTTGGTTTTTTTGTAGGCTACATATTTATTTTAACAATTTTACTGCCATTGTATTATAGATTGAATGTAACTTCTATTTATGAATACTTAGAACAGCGCTTTGGTACCGTAAGCTATAAAACAGGGGCGTTTTTCTTTTTATTATCTAGAGTTACAGGCGCTTCGTTTAGATTATTTTTGGTTGCCCTAGCAATGCAATATATTGTTTTTGAACGCATTGGAGTACCGTTTTGGACAACCGTGGTTATTTCTATTTTACTTATATGGCTGTACACCAACCGAGGCGGTATAAAAACTATTATTTGGACAGATACTCTGCAAACCTTAGCAATGTTAACCGCTGTATTGGTGGGTATTTACTTAATAAACGAAAGATTAAATTGGTCTTTTATTGAAGCTATAAAGTCTGAAGCATTTTCACAGAAAAGTAAAATCTTCTTTTTTGATGACCCTTATGCTGCCACCTATTTTTGGAAGTATTTTATTGGAGGTATTTTTATTGCTATTGCCATGACTGGTCTGGACCAAGATATGATGCAAAAAAACTTAACATGTAAAAATAATAGAGAATCACAAAAAAACATGTTTGCCATGGCCAGCCTTTTGGTTGTGGTTAACTTTATTTTTCTATCGCTTGGAGCTTTACTATTTATTTACGCCGACAAATTTGGTTTAGATATTCCTGTTGTAGATGGAAGAACCAGAACAGATTTATTATTCCCTGAAATTGCCATGAACCAAGGGTTTGGTAATGCTCTGGCTATTACATTTATAATTGGACTAATTGCAGCGGCATATTCTAGCGCAGATAGCGCCTTAACATCGCTAACCACATCGTTTTCAGTAGATTTTTTAAATATTCACAACAAACCAAAGGAAGCCCAAAAACCTTTGCGCAAAAAAGTACACGTAGGCGTATCGCTACTGCTTATAATTGTGGTTATTATTTTTAATTACTTAGAAGGCAATGTGGTAAGCAATCTTTTTAAATTCGCAACCTTTACCTACGGCCCATTACTAGGGTTGTTCGCTTTTGGTATTTTAACAAAATACCAAATTAAAGACAACTATGCGTGGATAGTGGCACTACTTTCTATAATTATAAGTTTTGCCATTACTTCACTTCCCGAGAGTGTTATTGGAAAATATCAGTTCCATTGGGAAATTCTCCCCTTAAATGGGCTAATTACATTTTTGGGCTTAGTACTGATTCGTAGAAAGCAGCACTAAAGTACAGGCTGCTTCAAAAGCAATATTATTTTCCTTTAAAATATTATAAAATTCAGGATTTTCAGTTCCTGGATTAAAAATAACACGTTTGGGTTGTAATGAAACGATGTAGTTATAATACGCTTTTTGTCGGTTAGGGTTAAGGTATAGGGTAACAGTATGTATCGCTTTATAATCTATCAATTCAGTATCGATAGAAACACCTGAAACTTCACCCTGTTTTAATCCAAAAGCCACTGTTTCTACACGGCTTGTTACCAAACGTTTAATAGCGTAGTTAGAATATCTATTAGGTTTTAAAGATGCACCAAACACCAGAGTTTTTTTATTCATAATGTTAAAAAAATTAAAATTTTGTTAAAAACAGTAACATAATTTAGAAAGCGGCGTCTCTATGATAACTATAAACAATCATCAATCAAAACTAATCAATCCAAATGAAACATTTTATTTCATTAAGCATTCTTTTGTTTGCTTTTTTTTCGCTTTCTGCTTATGCCAACACGCCCGAACCAAACAATGCCAAAAAAGGCACCGTATTTGGAAAAGTTTTAGACGCTAAACTTAAACAACCCTTACCTTATGTAAATGTTATTATTAAAGATACTAAAGGAAAAACGCTAACTGGCGGAATTACCTTAGACGACGGTAGTTTTAAAATTGAAAAAATTGAAGAAGGCAGTGTTACCGTAAGTATACAATATATAGGCTACAAAACATTTAACAAAACTATAGTGCTTAAAAAAGGCAATTACAACGTAAATATAGGTAACATTTATCTAGAAGAAGAAGCCGAAAGTTTAGAGGCTGTTACCGTTGTTGCCGAAGTATCTACAATACAGCAAAAAGTAGATAGAAAAGTAATTACCATAGGCAAAGACCTTACCACAGCTGGCGCTACTGCCAGCGATATTATGAATAATTTACCCTCGGTAAATGTAGACCAACAAACAGGCAATATTAGCTTAAGGGGCAACGAAAATGTGCGTGTAATGGTAGATGGCAAATTAAGCAACGTACCTGTAGCGCAATTGTTAAGACAAATTCCATCTACTGCCATAAAATCTATTGAGCTTATTACCAATCCTTCGGCTAAATATAATCCCGAAGGCATGAGTGGTATTATTAATATTAAATTACACAAAAACACAAAGCTTGGGTTTAATGGTAATCTAAACGTTGGGCTTACCAAAGAGATTTTTGCAAAATTTAATAGTTCGGTTGACATGAATTACCGTAACGGAAAATTGAATTTTTATGGCAATTATGGTAACAATATTGGAAAATACGACAACTTTGGATATATAGATAGACTAGATGACGATTCGCGTCAAGATTTTATTTTTAACAACAATAACAACTCGCATTTATACAAATTTGGTGTAGATTTTTATTTAAATGATAAAAACACCATTTCAGCATTTACAAACCAAAATACATTTAGCGGCAAAGGTTTTGGCGATACATTTATTACGTTTCCAGGCTTTAACCAAAGCCAGCTGTTCCAAAATATATCCGATAATCTTTCCAGCCAATATAACATAGCCTACAAACATATTTTTAATGAAGATGAAGACGAAACATTAGATGTAGAATTTGATTTTAATGATTTTAAAAATGACGAGGTTGCAAATTTTGATTTTGTAAACTTTAGCTTTCCACCCAACTACGTAGATAATGTAAACACGCAAAGAGACCAAACCACGGTTAATGCAGATTATGTAAAACCCATTAACGAAAAAACAAAACTTGAAGTTGGTATAGAGGCACGTTTGTTTAATTCAGATATCGATTACACGTCTAGCGGACAAACTTTTGATGCTCAAGGCAACATAATACCAACACCAAGTACAGATTTTACATATAGTAGAGATATTTACTCAGCCTATGCTACTTTAGGGAAAACATTAGAAAAATGGAGCTACCAAATTGGGGCACGTTTAGAACAGGTAAGTGAAAACGCCGATGCCACACAGTTTTTTGCCAATGGCACCTCAGAGTTTATACCGTTTGAAAACGATTATTTTCAAGTATACCCCTCTGTTTTTATCAGCTATAAATCTACAGAAAAAAACACCTACCAATTTAGTGCAAGTCGTCGTGTAGACAGACCAGGTTTACAGCAAGTAAACCCAATTAGGGAATGGAGCACCCCAAGAGTGTCCTCCTTTGGAAACCCTCAACTATTGCCACAATTTACAAATTCGGTAGAGCTAAATTATACTCGTAAATTAAAAAAGGGAAGTATAACTGGCGGAGTATTCTTTAGGCTAATTGAAGACAATATTAATAGATTTGTACGTATAGACAGAACAAATATTCCTGCAGGAAACACCATTTTAACATACGACAATTTTGATAATACTACTGCATACGGCATTGAGCTATCCAGCAATTACAGCCCCACTAAATGGTGGAGCCTAAATGGTAGCTTTGATTTATATTCACAAGAACAACAAGGCGTTACAGAAACAATTGAAACAAACGACTTAGCAAATGCTACCGAAGACGATATTATAGCACAAACTGTTAAAGTAGACAACCTAGTTTGGAATTTAAGATTATTTAACAATTTTAAAGCCACTAAAAAATTAAGTTTTTCGTTATTTGCAATGTATCGTGGTGAAGAAAAAGGGGTTCAGTTTATTAGAAAACCAATGTTTATGCTAAATACTGGGATGCGTTATTCGTTTTTAGAAGAGCAACGCGCAACATTTAGTTTTAACTACAGCGACATACTTAACACCATGCAATTTGAGTTTGAAGGCGATACACCTTTTCCTAGTGTAGGACAATTTAACTGGGAAAGCAACACATGGAATATTGCATTATCATACCGATTTGGCGGAGGAAAATATAGAGCGCTTAGACGAAAACAAAGAGACGATAATACTAAAGAAGGAAGCGGAGGCTTCTTTTAAAACCATTTTAATAATCTGATAATAGTTGATGGTTAGTGTTATATTTAGATTATTAAATAGAACCCCAAAAGCTTAAACTTTTGGGGTTTGCTTTTTTGGCTAATTTGTTAAAAATGTTAAAATTAGAAATTAATTATACTAAAATTTCATCTAAAACGTTATGTGATAACCAAAAACCGTATTTAGCAATTATTTGAGTTAGTCGCTTTTAAAACAATAGATTAAAACGGTTAATGTGCCTAGGCACATTAAAACTCGGAATTAAAAAGTTTCGAGTTTTATTTTCGTATGAACTGGATGAAAATACCGAAATTAAACATATGTATTTTGCTATTATCATCTAACTGAGTAATAAGAGCTTCTCTTTTCAAAATTTGTGTTAATTGAAACTAGTTGATTAATAGCATTAAAAAAATCCGAAACTGTATTTAAATACTGGTTTCGGATTTTTGTTTTCAAACCCTTTACATGGAAGAATTTCTCAAACTTATGTTTTATAAAATTATAGCCTGTTGTATGCTTTTTTAATAAGAGAAAACAACAGTAAGTTCGATTAATTTTCAAAAAAAGCGTATAGAAAACAAACGAAAAGACTAAATTCCTATTTGCTTTTGGGTATAGCTTATAAGTGCTCTCTAATTTTAGGCATTACCCGTTTCAACGTCAAAATCTACTCAAATTTCAGAAAACCTCATTAAAAACTATTAACGAGTAATAGAGGCATAAGTTACCATTTCATAATAACGCTACCCCATGTAAAACCACTTCCAAAAGCAGCCAACACAACGGTATCGCCCTCCTTTATTTTATCTTCTTCCCATGCTTCTGTTAACGCTATAATTACAGAAGCCGCAGTGGTATTGCCGTATTTTTGTATGTTATTAAACACTTGGTCGTCTCTTAACCCAAACTTATTTTGTATAAATTGGGCAATTCGTAAATTAGCTTGATGCGGAATTAGCATATCTATATTCTCTTTCTGCAAGCCATTTTTCATCAATCCTTCCATAATAACTTCACTAAAACGCACCACGGCATGCTTAAAAACAAATGTACCATCCATATATGGAAAGTATGATAGATCCTCTTCCTTAGAGGCCAAAATTTCTGGAACCCAATGTGCTATACTTGGCCCTTTTACAATTAATTTGTCGGCATATTTACCTTCACTATGTAAATGTGTAGACAAAATTCCTTTAGAGTTATCTTCCGCTCTAGATAGTACGCATGCACCCGCACCATCTCCAAAAATAACAGTAACACCTCTTCCTCTAGTGGTTTTATCTAGCCCGTTACTATGGTATTCTGCGCCTATAACCAAAATATTTTTATACATCCCAGTTTTTATAAATTGGTCTGCAACAGCAATTGCATATACAAAGCCAGAACACTGGTTTCTTACATCTAGCGCACCTACAGTTGGCATATCTAGCATATCTTGAATTTGCACACCACAACCAGGAAAATAATAATCTGGACTTAAGGTAGCAAAGACAATAAAATCAATATCGTCTTTTGTTAACCCAGAACGCTCTATGGCAATTCTTGCAGCTTTTGCTCCCATAATTGCCGATGTATCTTCAGAGCCTTCCTTAATCCACCGGCGTTCTTTTATACCCGTGCGTTCTTGAATCCATTCATCATTGGTATCCATCATTTTAGATAGGTCGTCGTTCGTTACCACGTTATCTGGCAGGTATTTTCCAAGACCTATTATTCTAGAATTATACATATAAACTTGTTTTTGTGTAAACCAAAATACAAAATAATAGTATCAAACATCAAATTCCAAAATACTAAATTCCAAAAAACCAATTTCAAAAATTGAGAATCGTTAATCTAAAATTGCAAATCTTTAATGCCAGTTTGTCATATTTCAACACTTGGTACTTTTTTTGTCTTATGCAGAAACGAAATAATACATTGAATAAAACAGATATATCATGACAAAAGGAAATATTAATGTATCGGTAGAAAATATCTTTCCGTTAATTAAAAAATTCTTATACAGCGACCACGAAATCTTTTTACGCGAGCTAATTAGTAATGCTACTGATGCTACACTAAAGCTAAAACACTTAACTAATGTTGGCGAAGCAAAAGTTGAGTATGGCAACCCTCTAATTGAAGTTAAAATTGACAAGGATGGCAAAAAACTTCATATCATAGACCAAGGTTTAGGGATGACAGCCGAAGAGGTTGAAAAATACATTAACCAAGTAGCTTTTTCTGGTGCTGAGGAATTTTTAGATAAGTATAAAGATTCCGCCAAAGACGCTGGTATTATTGGGCATTTTGGTCTAGGTTTCTATTCGGCATTTATGGTAGCTGATAAAGTTGAAATTATCACCAAATCTTATAAAGATGAACCTGCAGCACATTGGATATGCGATGGTTCGCCTGAGTTCACTCTAGAAAAAGCAGATAAGCAAGAACGAGGTACAGAAATTATTCTACACATCTCCGAAGGTGAAGAAGAGTTTTTAGAAGAAGCTAGAATACGAGAACTACTAACTAAATACAATAAGTTTATGCCCATTCCAATTAAGTTTGGAACTAAGGAAATAAACGACCCAGAGCACGAGCCAAAAACCACAAAAGATAAAGACGGTAAGGAAACTACAGAACCTCATCGTAAAATTACCGTAGACGATATTATCAATAATCCAAATCCGGCTTGGACCAAACAACCAACAGATTTAAAGGATGAAGATTACAGTAATTTTTACAGAGAACTGTACCCAATGCAGTTTGAAGAACCATTATTCCACATTCACTTAAATGTAGATTATCCGTTCAACTTAACAGGGATTTTATATTTCCCTAAGATGTCGAACGATATGCAAATTCAGAAAGACAAAATTCAACTGTATCAAAACCAAGTTTTTGTAACCGATAATGTTGAAGGTATTGTTCCAGAGTTTTTAACAATGCTTCGTGGTGTAATTGATTCACCAGACATTCCATTAAATGTATCGCGTTCGTATTTACAAGCCGATGGTGCAGTTAAAAAGATTTCATCTTATATTACTAGAAAAGTTGCCGATAAACTAAAATCTTTATTTAACAATAACCGTGAGGATTTTGAATCTAAATGGAACGACATTAAAATTGTAATTGAATATGGTATGCTTTCAGAAGAAAAATTCTTTGAAAAAGCTGATGCCTTTGCTTTATATCCAACAGTTGACGGCAAGTATTATACCTACCAAGAACTATACGATAAAATAAAAGCGAATCAAACGGATAAAGATGATAAATTAGTAATTCTTTATGCGTCTGATAAGGATGCGCAACACAGTTATATTGAAGCTGCAAAAGCTAAAGATTACGAAGTGTTGTTATTAGATTCTCCTATTGTATCGCACCTAATACAGAAGTTAGAAACCACTAAGGAAAATATTTCATTTGCTCGTGTAGATGGTGATCATATTGACAATTTAATTAAGAAAGACGACACTAAAATTTCTAAGTTAGACGACGACCAAAAGAAAGCCTTAGATGAATTGTTGAAAGAGGTAATTCCTTCTGAAAAATTCATGGTACAACTAGAAGCTATGGATAGTAACGCAAATCCGTTTATTATCACGCAACCAGAGTTTATGCGCCGTATGAAAGAAATGCAGCAAACTGGCGGTGGCGGTATGTTTGGCATGGGTAATATGCCAGAAATGTACAACTTGGTTGTTAATACCAATTCTGATTTAGTAAGTGAAATTTTAAACACAAAAACCAAGAAGAAACAAGAGCGCTTAATTAACCAAAGTTTAGATTTGGCCCGTTTGTCTCAAGGTTTACTTAAAGGCGAAGAACTCACAAACTTTATTAAACGTAGCTATGATATGATAAAATAGTTGACACGCTGTTATGTTTCAGCAATTTATTATATATAAAACCACTTTGTGAAAACAAGGTGGTTTTTTTATTATATCATTTTTTTAACATATTACTTAAAATTATCACACCCTTACCAATAATAACCCGCTATTAATTTAAAAAACATCGCATTAAAAAAAATATTCTACACATTCTAAAAATTATAAAGGGGTAGCACTTTATGTAAAGTGATAAAAATCATAAAAAAAGAAGGAAAATTTTTAGTGTTTTGTACATATATAAATTAAATATTAAACCACCTTTTAATACTTGCAAAATGTTACAAAACAGAAGAATATACTTACCACCTTTAAGCTTAATAGGTCCAGGCGCATTAGATGATTTAGGAGAAGAACTTAAAACTCTCCCTTATAAAAAAGCACTATTTGTTACAGATAAAGTTTTAGTGCAAATAGGCGTTGCCCAAACCGTATTAGATGTTATAAAATCTGCTAATATAGAAGCTGTAGTGTTTGATGATGTACACCCAAACCCTACGGTTAAAAATGTTAACGATGGTTTAGAATTATTAAAAGAAAATAATTGCGATTTTATTATAACCCTTGGCGGCGGTTCACCACAAGATTGTGGAAAAGCCATAGGTATTCTAGCTACTAATGGTGGTGATATTGGAGACTACGAAGGCATCCATCTATCAAAACATGCTTCATTACCAATTATTGCCATAAATACTACAGCAGGAACAGCTAGTGAGGTTACCATTAACTATGTTATAACAGATGAAGAACGCCACATAAAAATGGTAATGGTAGACAAAAACTGTTTAGTACAAATTGCAGTAAACGATCCAAAACTAATGTTGGGTAAGCCTCCCGCGCTTACTGCTGCAACAGGAATGGATGCCTTAACGCATGCCATAGAAACCTATGTTACAAAGGGCGCCTTTGGATGGTCTGATGCTTTAGCTTTAGAAGCCATTAAGCTAATTTCGCAAAGTTTAGAAAAGGCAGTTGTAGATGGTCAAGACCTAGAAGCCAGAAGTAAAATGGCTTGGGGACAATTTATAGCAGGACAAGCATTCTCTAATGCTGGCTTGGGCTATGTACATTCTATGGCGCATCAACTAGGAGGCATGTACGATCTACCACACGGTGTGGCCAACGCCATTTTACTACCTCATGTTGAACAATTTAATATTCCTGCTTGTGCGCACAAACTTAAAAAAGTGGCTAGAGCCATGGGAGTTGGAGTTTTAGAAATGAGCGATACTCAAGGTGCCAATGCTGCAATTGAAGCTATAAAAGCACTATCCAAATCGGTTGGCATTCCTTCAGGTTTAAGAGAACTTGGAGTAAAAGAAGAAGATTTTGAAGAAATGGCAAAAAATGCTTTAGCAGATGTTTGTACTGATGGAAACCCAAGAGAAGTTACACTAGAAGACACCATTGCAATTTATAAAGCCGCCATGTAACGCACTTATAAACCAATTTGAGACTGGGTTTAATAAGAATGTTAATAGCACTTTTAAAAACCACTTTGTGAAAGCAAGGTGGTTTTTTAATTCAAAAAAACGATATGGTTTAATTTAGCTTCAGGCTTAGAAATAACAATAAAATTCTACATGAAAATAAAACAGCTTTACAATAAAAATAATCTGTTTTAATGGCTATTTTCAATATCTTCAGACATGTAATACAACCGTTTTAAACTTCGCTTAAGTACCGTAAATCGATAAATACCTATTAAGAAAAATATAACGCTAAATAGCAATGCAGCAAATGCTAAATATTGAAAATTAGGAACGTCTTTTAGTTGAAAAAATGCGATACTACCTAGAAGCAAATATAAGGAGGATCTTATGTATGATAAAAGTGTTCGTTCGTTTGCCAAACGTGTACGCTCTATAGCCAAATAATCCCTTAAAATAACCTTATCATCTGGTTTAAAGTCCCTTCCAAATTTTAATAATTTCAGTTTTTTCATACCTTACCTAATAATTCCCATTAAACAACCTCATCATTTGTATAAAACAATACAGCACATAAATTTAGATATAAAAACACAAACTGACTTGTTACAACCAAAAATCTATTAAAAAGTGTTGAATATTTGTAAACTTTAACAAAGAAAAACGACTTTTACCAAAACTTTAAGAATATTCTACCTTAATTTTAACCGAAATAAAAAAATAATTATGAAAAAATCATCAATCTATTCAACTATTGCCCTTGCTTTAATAATGCTACTAAGCATGAACATGAACGCTCAAAAATTTTCAGAATTAGACAAAAGCCCCATGGATGCTGCAGCATTTCCAAGAGACTATAAGGTTTCTGATAAATTAATAAAAATAGTATACAGCAGACCTATGCTAAAAGGCAGGGAACTATCTAAACTAGCCCCCAACGGTAAAGTGTGGAGAACTGGCGCTAATGAGGCAGCAGAATTAACGCTTTATACCGATATGAAATTAGGCGAAACCGATATTAAACCTGGTACTTATACCTTTTACGTAATTCCTGGAGAAAAAGAATGGACTGCAATTGTTAGTAGCGATATAAATGTTTGGGGATCTTATTTTTACAATGAACAAAATGATGTGGCACGTTTATCTGTTCCCGTAACATCTGGAGAAGAGTTTTTAGAAGCGTTTTCTATTACATTTAGCGAAGCAGAAAGTGGCGTACATATGCACTTAGGATGGGGAAACACAAGAATTGCTGTTCCTTTTAAAAAGTAAACAAAAGAAAAACTAGAGGCTGAATTCTAAGTTAAAAAGCAAATAATTCAGCCTTTTTAGAGTTTTAAATCACCTCTAATCTTAAAGACCTTACTACTAAGGAATATTCAAATATTTATGTGTTTGTAAAGACACTTTCCATTTAGGATGCTTCATCACATAATCTACAATCTCTGGGATTACCTTATCGCGCTTACTCCATTCTGGTTGTAAATACAGAATACAGTTTTTGTTAACCTTAGAAGCTTGTTCTTCTGCAAAACGAAAATCGTCTTTATTGTAAACAATAACCTTTAGCTCATCAGCTTTATCGTAAACTTCTTTAGTAGGCAGTTTCATTTTTTTTGGAGATAAACATACCCAATCCCATATGCCCGTTAATTTATAAGCCCCAGAAGTTTCTATATGTATTTGCAAGCCTTCGGCCTTAAGTTGCGATGTTAACGCCGTCATATCCCAAGTTAAAGGTTCCCCTCCAGTAATAACAATAGTATCACTGTATTTTTTGGCATTTTCAACAATTTTGGCGATTTCAGTTGGTGGGTGTAAATTGGCATTCCAACTTTCTTTTACATCACACCAATGGCAACCTACATCGCACCCACCTATTCGTACAAAATATGCAGCTGTACCCTTATGGTAGCCTTCACCCTGTATCGTGTAAAATTCTTCCATAAGCGGCAACATTAAACCCGCATCAACTAATTGCTGTATCTCTTTTTTCATAAGCATGCAAAGATACATATTTAGGTTTTTTAACTTTGTGTTTCATACTATTATTTATTAGCTTTGTGCAACCCTGTACTTGAAGTAAGCCTCCTCAAGTCTTGCTTGTAAATGAAAAAAAACGTCTTAGTGTTATTACTTTTATTGGGTAGTAACATTTTGTTATACGCACAGGTTGGCATTGGTACAACTAATCCTGACGACTCTTCTATTCTAGATGTGGAATCTACAAACAAAGGTGTTCTTGTGCCTAGATTAACCACAGCACAACGAAATGCTATTGTTGATCCCGCAACTAGTTTACTTATTTTTAACACTAGTACCCAACAATTTGAATTTAATTCCAACACACCTGCTGCCCCACTATGGACGCCCTTAAATACTAATGCTACTGTAAGCACTGATGCTAATAACATTATTAGCTCTGGAACAGACAATGGTGCATTTTTAGCACCTACAACCTATATTGGTAAATTTATTATTACTGGTACGGGTAGCCAAACCATCTCTGGACTACCTTTTCAACCATCATCCATAAAATTTTCTGCACATGCTAATGTGGAAACTTACAATATAAATGCAGACAACGGTGTTGGAAACAACAATAGTTCGTTTCAAAATGCTTTTGGCTCTATGCAAGGGTATGCCACTAATTATGGCGGTACCATACATCAACAAGTTATTTATATAGGCGGTAATGGTAATTCTATTAACGATATTTCTAGATATGCCTCTAGTGCTAGGGCCATTGGTATTAGGTATGCGAACCAAAATGGAGACAATTTAGGGTTAACAGCTGCTGAAGTAACTAGTTTTAATGCCGATGGCTTTACTATAAATGTAACCAACCGAACAGAAAATATTGTGGTAGTTTTTGAAGCGCATAGATAATATCTATACATTTATAAGTTTTTATATTATGTATTTCGTCTATTTTTTTGGTATTTCATCGATTTTTATATATGTTTGCGATAAATCAAAACTAATAAACGTCTCTCAAACCTCTCAAAATGAAAAAAATAACCTACTCACTGTTGGTGTTTTTTATTAGTATAAATTGTTATTGTCAAGTTGGTATTGGCACAACTAATCCAGATGACTCTTCTATTCTAGATGTGGAATCTACAAACAAAGGTGTTCTTGTGCCTAGGTTAACCACAGCACAACGAAATGCTATTGTTAATCCCGCAACTAGTTTACTTATTTTTAATACTACTACCCAACAGTTTGAATTTAATTCGAATAATCCTACCACACCTGTATGGAATTCTATAAACGATAATCCTACCGTAAGTACTGATGCTAATAACATTATTAGTTCTGGAACAGACAATGGTGCATTTTTAGCATCTACAACCTACATTGGTAAATTTATTATTACAGGTACAGGTAGTCAAACCATCTCTGGACTACCTTTTCAACCATCATCCATAAAATTTTCTGCACATGCTAATGTGGAAACTTACAATATAAATGCCGACAACGGTGTTGGTAATAATAACAACACATTTCAAAACGCTTTTGGCTCTATGCAAGGGTATGCCACTAATTATGGTGGTACCATACATCAACAAGTTATTTATATAGGCGGTAGCGGTAACTCTATTAACGACATTTCTAGATATGCCTCTAGTGCTAGGGCTATAGGTATTAGGTATTCTAATCAAAATGGAGACAATTTGGGGTTAACGGCTGCTGAAGTAACTAGTTTTAATACCGATGGCTTTACTATAAATGTAACCAACCGAACAGAAAATATTGTGGTTATTTTTGAAGCGCATAGATAATTTAATTTGCAACTGTGCCCTTAACAGCAATTACATCGATTTCTACACTCGCATTCGCAGCTAACTTTTCGGCTGCAAATGTTGTTCTTGCAGGTTTTTTTGTAAAGTATTGAGTATAAACTTCATTAAAAGACTCAAATTCATTTATATCATTTAATATAACTGTACATTTCACAACGTTTTCCAACCCAGAATCATGATGTTGTAATATTGCCTGGATATTTTCAATTGTTTGTTTTGTCTCTGCTTTAATACCACCCTCCACTAAAATTCCAGTATTATGATTTTTACCAATCTGCCCTGATAAAAAGAGTAAATTATTTGTTTCAACAACCTCGCTAAAGGGTATATTCTGCCTTTGTGGTTCATGAGACTTATGAAATATAACTGTATTTTTATGTTCTTCGCAAGACGAGCATAAAAGTGTTATAATAATTGCGAATAATATTGTGCTTTTCATATCAATATTCAATTTTCTAGTTGATTAAAATTACACTATTTTTATCAAAACTTTGATGATGAGTAGAACTGAAGACTTTTCTAAAATTATAACGGAGAGTAATACATTTAAAGGAGATGCCATAACACTAGGTGCCGCTATGCTAGATGGCAAAACTATTACAGGAGCACATGTAAAAATTCCTTTAAAAACCATGAACCGCCACGGTTTAATTGCTGGAGCAACGGGAACAGGCAAAACCAAGTCTTTACAAGTATTGGCCGAAAATTTAAGCGAAAAAGGCATTCCTGTTTTGTTAATGGACATAAAAGGAGACTTAAGCGGGTTAGCTCAACCTAGTCCTGGACACCCAAAGATTGATGAGCGACATGAAAAAATTGGCTTACCCTTTAATGCATCTTCATTTCCTGTTGAAGTTTTAACATTGTCTGAGCAAAATGGTGTTAGGCTAAGGGCAACAGTTAGCGAGTTTGGACCAGTATTACTTTCTAGAATTCTAGATTTAACCGAAACGCAATCTGGTATCGTTGCTGTAATTTTTAAATACTGCGATGACAATAAATTACCATTACTAGATTTAAAAGATTTTAAAAAAATATTACAATACGCTACCCAAGAAGGAAAAGATGAATTTACAGAATCTTACGGGCGTATCTCAACAGCTTCTACTGGTGCTATACTTAGAAAAATAATAGAATTAGAACAGCAAGGTGCCGATTTATTTTTTGGAGAAACCTCTTTTGAAGTTGATGATTTATTACGTGTTGATGACAATGGCAGAGGCTACATTAATATAATTAGGCTTACCGACATACAAGATAAACCAAAATTATTTTCAACTTTTATGTTGAGTTTGTTAGCTGAAATATATTCTACATTTCCAGAACAAGGCGATAGTGGCAGACCAGAATTGGTAATGTTTATAGATGAAGCACATTTAATATTTAACGAAGCATCAAAAGCACTTTTAAATCAAATAGAAAGTATTGTTAAACTCATAAGAAGTAAAGGTGTAGGCTTGTATTTTGTTACACAAAACCCAACCGATGTCCCCGAAGAAGTTTTAGGGCAATTAGGCTTAAAAGTACAACACGCCTTAAGAGTATTTACTGCTAAAGACAGAAAAGCTATTAAATTAACTGCGCAGAACTATCCAGATTCTGAATATTATGACACCACAGAAGTTTTAACTTCCTTAGGTATCGGGGAAGCCCTAGTTTCTGCTCTAGACGAAAAAGGTCGCCCAACACCTTTGGCAGCAACCATGATGCGTGCACCCATGAGTAGAATGGATGTATTAACCGATATTGAACTTGCAGCATTACTTTCTAAATCTAAATTAGCTAAAAAGTACAACGAAACCATAGATAGGGAAAGTGCTTATGAGTTATTAAACGAAAAAATTAAAAAAGCTGAGGCCGAAGAGGCTAAGGAAAAAGCAAGACAAGAAAAGGAAGCGCTTAAAAAAGCAGAATCTAAAAGAAAAACTACAACTACACGACGCAAAAGTACACGCATGCATCCTGTGGTAAAAGTACTAACCAGTGCTACATTTATTAGAAGTGTTTTTGGCATTCTAACCAAAGTTATGCGTAAATAACAATTTAAACTTATACCCAAACTTAATTATAATTACCATGAGTAAAACAATCATGAATAAAACTATTATATATTCGTTAGTAACTACGTTATGTTTTTGTGTGGCTTGCAGCAAACCACAAGATCCGTTCGAAATTTCAAAACAACATGTTGGCTTGTTAACCGATTCTACCCAAGTTAAAGATTTAAAACTAATTTTTAGCAACGATTCTATTGTAAGACATATTGGGGGTGATGAGTTTACAGGAAACAAAAATAATATTGAAATTCTAGATAAATCTGGAAAAAAACTGTTGGTTCTAGAACCTTCGGAAGCTTTAGACTCTACTTCGGTAATACAATCTGTTCAAATTATAGATGAACGTTACAAAACCGATAAGAATATCTCAAAATTGAGTACCTTTAAGGATATTGATAATAATTACAAAATTTCGCGAATTGATAATTTAATCAATTCCATTGTAGTAACTGTAAAAAGTCTCAATGCAAGTTTTACGATAGACAAAAAAGAACTACCCTCTAACCTGCGCCTAGACATGGATTTACAAATTGAAGCTACACACATACCCGATAACGCAAAAATTAAGTACTTTTTTATTAACTGGCACTAAAATTTAATACTTGAATCCATTCCTATCTAAAATATTAATTGATGTAGCTCGCAAAAGACTACAAAAAAAACATACTGATACACCCGTAAGCAAAAAAGAAGTTGTTCCTCTTGTAAGGCGATTATATGTAGAGTTAACACACGCCGTAAGCGAATATATTTTTATTATAATTGGTGTGTTTTCAGCTGGTTTTGGGCTAAAAGGTTTTCTTCTTCCAAACAAATTTATAGATGGTGGCGCTACTGGTATTTCTCTTTTACTAGAAAACATTACTTCAATAGAACTAGGCTTTCTTTTAATTTTAGTAAATATTCCATTTATCATTTTAGCCTCAAAAACGGTAAGTGTAAAATTTGCCCTTAGAAGTGTGGCTGCTATTGCCTTTTTAGCTTTTGTAGTACACTATGTTGAATATCCTATAATTACAGAAGACAAACTACTTATTGCTATTTTTGGAGGTTTCTTTTTAGGGCTAGGTATTGGCATGTCTATGAGAGGCAGAAGTGTTATTGATGGCACCGAGGTATTAGCCATTTATTTAAGCAGAAAACTATCTGTTACTGTTGGGGATGTGCTTTTAATTATAAATATTATAATTTTTTCTTTTGGAGCTTACATCCTTTCCATAGAAACCGCATTATATGCCATTTTAACATATTTAGCCGCTGCAAAAACTGTAGATTTTGTAGTTGATGGTGTGGAAGAATACGTAGGCCTTACCATTATTTCTGAAAAACATGATGAAATTAAATCCATGCTTACCAAAAAACTAGGTCGTGCCTGTACCGTTTACGTAGGTAAAGGTGGCTACGGAAATCAAGGAGAAAGTGCTGAAAAAGACATTATCTATACCGTAGTAACTCGCTTGGAACTACCTAAACTAAAAACTGAAATTGATAAAATAGACCGAAGAGCATTTTTAATTATGGGTATAGTAAAGGATATAAAAGGCGGCATGATAAAACGCAAACCTTTTAAGGATTAAAGTTTTTTAAGTCTGAATAATAAAAAAATGAGTAAAAAAAAATATACCGTTCAAAATAGCTCTTTTGTAGTTCCAACTACCGATGGAAAAGTAATAAAAGAACATTTTGGTAATGCTACCAATAAAAATTCAGAAATAAGTATTGCACATATGGTTGCACCTGCAGGTTGGAGCGAACCCTTTCAAACCCCAGAATTTGATGAATATACCTTTATCATTAAAGGAAAAAAACAATTTATTATTGAAGACGAAACAGTAATTTTAGAAGCTGGTCAATCTATAAAAATTGAAAGAAACACAAGAGTACAATACTCCAATCCCTTTACCGAAGTTTGCGAATACATTGCTATTTGCACTCCTGCTTTTTCTATGGATTTGGTAAACAGAGAAGATTAAATGGAAAAAAATATTCCTAAAATTATAGGCGCTTTTATAAATTTTATCGCCTTATTTTCCCCAAAATATGCTGCAAAATTGGCTTTACAACTGTTTTCCACTCCAAGAAAAGGAAAGCTTAAAGCCTCTGAAGCTGTTTTTTTAAAAACTGCGCAACACAAAGATTTTCAGTATACGGGCTTTACTATAAAAACATACAAATGGAGCGGCACAAGATCTACCATTTTGTTAGCACATGGTTGGGAAAGCAATGCGTTTAGATGGAAGAATTTAATAGAATTATTAAGTACCAAAGACTATAACATAATAGCTTTAGATGCTCCTGCCCACGGTGCTTCTGGAAATAAAGAATTTAATGCCGTACTCTATTCAGAGTGTATTAATATGGTTGCAAACTATTTTAAACCAAATGTAATCATTGGGCATTCTGTTGGCGGCATGTCTACAGTCTTTGCTTTAAACAGCTTTACAATTAATGTAGAACGCATAATATTACTTGGTGCTCCCGATGCTTTTATCTCTATATTTACTAACTACGAAAATATGATGGGATACAGCAAAAGAACTTCAAACGCTATTAAAAACCTTATCGTTAAAAAATTCAAACATCAGCCCGAACATTTTTCAACTTCAAACTTTACTTCAAATTTAAATATTGAAGGACTTATTATCCATGACAAAAAAGATAGAATTATACCTTTTAATGACGCAGTAAAGATTCACAATAAGTTTAAAAAAGCCAAACTTATAGAAACTAAAGGGTATGGCCACGGATTAAAATCTAAAGAAGTTTACAATCATATTTTAAACTTTTTAAATGCATAGTTGTATTTTTGGGGTATGGCAGAAGCACCGTTAAAACGTATTAACAAATTTTTAAGCGAAGTTGGGTATTGCTCCCGCAGGGAGGCAGACAAATTAATTGATGCTGGCAGGGTAACCATAAATGGTGTTGTACCTGAAATGGGTACCAAAATTGCCCCAAACGATGTGGTTGCTGTAGATGGTAAAACAATAAAAAACAGTAAAGATACCTTTGTTTATTTAGCTTTTAACAAACCTGTTGGCATTGTTTGTACTACAGACACTTCGGTTGAAAAAGACAATATTATCGATTTTATAAAGTACCCTAAACGTATTTTTCCTATTGGAAGACTAGACAAGCCTAGTGAAGGCTTAATTCTGCTAACCGATGATGGCGATATTGTAAATAAAATTCTGCGGGCCAGTAATAATCACGAAAAAGAATATATGGTTACAGTAGATAAACCTATTTCGCAAACTTTTGTAAACCGTATGTCTGGAGGTATTTATCTTTCAGATTTAAACAAAACCACAAAAAAATGTAAGGTTGAAAAATTAAGCACTTACAAATTCAAAATTATTTTAACCCAAGGATTAAACAGGCAAATTCGTCGTATGTGTAGTTATTTAAACTACGAAGTACAAACCTTAAAACGAGTTAGAATTATGAATATTAAACTAGATATGCCCGTTGGTGAATATAGAGAGTTAACCAAAGATGAATTTGCGGAATTAAACAAACTTATAAGTAATTCAACAAAAACTTACATCCCTAAAAAAAGTAACCGTAAACCATTTTAAAATGAAACCTATTCAACCTTTTCACTTAGCTATTCCCGTTCATAACCTTATTGAATGTAGGGCCTTTTACAGAGATATTTTAGGTTGTGAAGAAGGCCGAAGTAGCGACCATTGGGTAGATTTTAATTTCTTCGGGCATCAATTAGTAATTCATTATAAACCAAAAGAAGAAACTAAAAACTTGCATACTAATGCTGTTGATGGAAAAGATGTTCCTGTACCGCATTTTGGGGTAGTTTTACCTTGGGAAACATTTCACAATTTTGCTGAGCAATTAAAAAGCAAGACTATAGAATTTGTTATTGAACCTTACGTAAGATTTGAAGGTTTGGTTGGCGAACAAGCTACTATGTTTTTTTATGACCCTTCCGGAAATGCTTTAGAGTTTAAGGCTTTTAAAGATATGTCGCAACTGTTTGCTAATTAGTTGTTTTTGTTTTTTCTCTGAAAGATAAAAAGGCAGATAAATCAATAAAAAATAATGGATTATTATGATTTAACAAATTATAATATACCATGGCCTTTCTCCAAAATAATCCAATAGAGATGTGGATTTAGATTTTTCGTTCAAATGGCAATAATTAGCATCTAGAATATAGTTTACAATTATTACTAAAAACAATGTAAACTTGTAAGGCAAAAACTATTTGAACACATTTTTAAAATTTGGCCGCATATTAAGTACAATTGCTACATAAAAGATAACAAGAAGTAAGCCTAAATGTATTATCCAATATCTTAGGAATTCAAAACCTAAATATGCCTTGGCTAGACCTGGTGTTATTACACCTTTTGCAATAGCTGCAATGATTGCTGATTTACAGATAATTTAAACTTAGAACACCTAATTAAAGTCACAGAAAACATTAACGCAACCATAATTGTAAGTACGTGAGATGCATTAACAATAGTTACAGTACCCTTTAAAAATGTTGTATTAAAAACAAAAAGGCTCTTGTTGCAATTTAATTAAATTTACTTTTATCTTTTTAGAGTTTCGCCTTTGCTTCAAAAGCATATTGCATTTACATCTTTGCTTTTTTAATGCCTTACTCAATCCCATCCTAATCAAATATAAAGTCATTACAACCGTATATTGTTTCAAACACACCGAAAAAACATTCTCTATACCATGAATTAAATAGTACTTCTATTTTGGCGTTTTATTAACCCAAAAACACATTAAAAATGAAAAAACAACTACTTATTTTAACTACTCTATTTATTTCAGTCATAGGGTATTCTCAAACGTTTTTTGTTCAGGACACAAATGGCAATATGTTAAGGTATAGTGTAACATCAAGCAATACGGTATCTCTTATTACAGGAAGTACAATTAATAATACAAGTGTTGCAATACATGCATCTGTTACAAATGGTGGAACAACATATAGCGTTACCAGTCTTGGTAGTAACGCCCTTAGCGGTACGGCTACAGCTAATGTTAGTATACCAAATACAGTAACAAGTATTGAACAAGGGGCTTTTAACAATGCAAATTTAACCTCTGTAGTTTTACCTAGCAACTTACAAACTATTGGTGATTTTGCCTTTGGTAGCAACCAATTAACAGGGCTTACAATACCTAGTAATGTTACCAGTATTGGTAGTGGAGCATTTAGGGACAATAATGGTTTAACCTCCGTTACAGTGCTAGCAACCGTACCACCTACCATTACAACTGCAAACAATCTAAATGATACTTTTTATGATACCGCAACTCAAAACCGTGGCGATATAGATCTAATAATCCCCGCGGGAACAAGCGCTGCCTATACAACAGATCCTGGAGCGTTATGGACAGGTTTTAATAGCGTTACAGAAAATTTAAATACTGGCGATACTTATGTTTACAATTTTATTACTTATGAAGTGATTTCCGTTGCAAACAGTACTGTTAAAGTTATAGGTTATAATTTCTCAGGTGGATCAGTACTTAATATTCCCGCAACCATACCAAATGGTTTGATAACATATACTGTTACAGAAATAGGAAACAATGTGTCGATTGGAAATACCGTCAATACTGCTAACAATATTACCGCACTTACAATACCAAATACTGTAACAAGTATTGGGACTTTTGCATTTCCTAATAACAGTATAGAAACTCTTATAATTCCAGATAGTGTTGTTACCATTGCTAATGGTGCTTTTGCCAATAACTTAATAATGACTAGTCTTACACTGGGCAACAACCTAGAAACTATTGGAGAATTTGCCTTTAGATCTAGTAATCTTGGAAGTCTAGTTATTCCTAATAGTGTTACTAATATAGGTTCTTTAGCTTTCACCGATTGTGGATTGACCGACCTAGAATTAGGAACTGGGCTTCAAAGTATAGATGAATGGGCATTCTCTAATAATCCGTCGCTACAAACCATAAATTCTTTAGCAACGACACCACCCACTATTGGTAGCGGATTTAATGAAACCTTTGGCAACCATATTAACTCAACGCAAGGAAGTACAGTATCATTTCGTGGCAACATAACTCTTATTGTCCCTGATGGTACAGTTGGTGCCTATGCTACAGATCCAGGAGCTTTATGGACAGGTTTTAATTCGGTTGTAGAGAGCAGTACTTTAAGTACTTCTAATTTTGAAATAGAAAACGATATCAAAATCATTTCAAGGTCTAATCAAATTCAAGTAAAGTATTCTAACAACTTAACGCTAGAAAACTTCGCTATCTACAGTATGACTGGTGCAAAAGTTATGCAAGGGAATAAAAGCACAATTGAAACAGCTACACTTTCAAATGGTATTTATATTTTAGAATTAAAATTTAACGAAGGTAGAGTTGTAAAAAAGTTTACAAAGTAGACGGGTATGAACTCTTAACCTTTTTAGGGTTATCTGTTTTTTTACTAACCGTAAGCATTTTACCTAATGGCTTACGGTTAGTTGTTAAATATATTGTTAATTAGCGTTTTGTTCATTTCGCCTAATATGAAAATCATTCACACAACTATCATCTTTCTCTTTTTTATATGTACTAAGGTTGGTTTATCACAAAATATTCAAATAGATAGTCTAAAAGCAGAATTACAGAATCGTAAAGAAAAAGATACTACGTATTTAAAACTATTGATCAACTTAGCTGATTTACACGTTAAAAAAAATTTAAATAGCACCCTAAATTATGCAGAACAGTCAATAATTCTTTCAGATTCATTAGGAGCACTAAAAGAAAAAGCCCGAAGTTTTCATATTAAAGGAATTGCTATAGCTAGACACTTAAGTCTTAACGAAGGTTTACCATATTATCTTAAAGCAGCTGAGTTGTATAAAACTTTGAATTACAAGCGTGGTTCAGCATTGTGTTATAATAATTTGGGTATTGCCTACTTTAATAATGGAGATTATAACCTTGCAATTGAATATTACTCGAAAGCAGCTAAGCTCCGTGAGGAGATTGGATTAACTAATGGTTATATTAAAGCTTTATTTTATATCGGTTTAGCTTATGGTGAAAAGGGAGATTATCATGGTGCTGTTGAAAATTTTAAAAAAGGACTTAAAGCAAGTGAAGACAATAACAATTTAAAACAAGCTTCCAAATGTCTTACAGCTTTAGGCAATGTTTATAGCCATCAAGGAAACTATCCTCTTGCGCTTGAGTATCATAATAGAGCGCTGGCAATTGCAAAAAAAGAAAAAGATGATATAAGTATAAGTGATGCATTAATGTCTATTGGCAATGTTCATATAAGACTTGAAAATTTTAATAAAGCAATAGAATTGCATAGTGAAGCTTTAAAGATTTCAAAGAATAACAATGATAAAAATACTGCAAGTATTCTAAATAATTTGGGCGAGATCTATATGAGTAAGAAAAATTATAAAAAAGCCCATACGCTTTTTAATGAAGCTTTAACTAAATTTTCCACGAAAGGAAATGTGGGTATCTGTCTAAATAATATCGCAAACGTTTATTTAGCAGAAAAAGAATATGATACTGCATTGCAAAAATTTGAAAAAGCAAAACAAATATGTTTAAGCGTTGAAAACCAAAGAGGTTTATGTGATTCATTTTTAGGTATAGCCCAGGTTTATTTTTTGAAAAAAAAGTATGATAAAGCTCTTAGTTATGCTTTAAAGAGTAGAGATCTTTCGAAGAAACTTGAACTTGTGGACGTACAAAAAAATGGACAACAATTGCTTTCAAAAATTTATGAAAAAAAAGGATTACACAAAAAAGCCCTTGAAAGTTATCAACAATACAAAATATTAAATGACAGCCTTTTCAATAAAAAAAATATCGAAAAATTAGCCCAATTAGAGGCTGATTATAAATACAAACAAGCACTAGACTCTGCAAATATCAGAGAACTAGAGTTAACGAACACCGTAAGTGAAACCAATAAAAATTTGGTAAAAACACAGCGCAATTACTTATGGGCTGTTATTGGGGTACTTTTAATTTCTATGGTATTAGGTTCGGTTATTTTTTATCAAAAATTGAATCATGCCAAGTCCAAAACGCAACGTATAATTACAGAACAAAAACTACTACGCTCTCAGATGACACCTCACTTCATCTTTAATTCATTATCAGTACTACAAGGTATGATTTTGAATAAAGAAGAAAAGAAATCCGTTAGTTATTTATCAAAATTTTCGAAATTAATGCGAATTACTTTAGAAAACTCAAGAGATAAACTAGTTTTGCTATCTCATGAGCTATTTGCAGTAGAACATTATTTATCCCTTCAGAATTTGGAAAATGAAACCTATCAATATAATATTACAGTTAATGATAGTATTGATAGTAATACATTTCTAGTGCCGCCCATGCTTATTCAACCTTTTGTTGAAAATGCGATAGAGCACGCATTTAAGAACCAACAAGAGACTAAAAGTATCGCTATTAATTTAAATTATTCTAACGAAAACCTAATTTGCACCATTACTGATAACGGTATTGGCATAGATACCCAAAAAGGTGTTAAAAATGGAAATAAAATATCTTTGTCTACGGCTATAACTTCAGAAAGATTAAAAATAATATCTAAGGACTTAAACGTAAAAGGTTGGGTAACTATTGAAGATAGACAAAAATACGAAGCCCAAGGCACCTTGGTAACTTTGGTAATTCCGTATAAATTAGTTGAAGCGCAATGAAAGCACTTATTGTAGAAGATAAAGCATATATAAGAAAAGGGCTTCTTAGCCTACTGCAACTTATAGATGCAGAAATAGATGTTTTGGGTGAATGTAGCAATGTTAAAGATGCTGTTACTGTTGCAAATGCCTGCAAGCCTGAATTAATTTTTTTGGACATTAACCTTACGGATGGTACTGGTTTTGACTTTTTAGAGCAAACCGAACATCTAAGTTTTAAAGTCATTTTTATAACAGCCTACGAAGAATATGCGCTTAAAGCCTTAAAATCTGGAGCGATAGATTATATCCTAAAACCATTGGATATTGAGGAACTAACAAGTGCAATTCAGAAAGTTGAAAATATTACAGTAGAAGAGCAAAAACAACGTATAGAAGCTACTAAAAACGTTTGGAAACCCAACGATTCTAAGCTTATATTATCGCTTCATGATAGTTTTCAAATAATAGATTTAGATGAATTACTTTTTTGTGAATCAGACAAAGGTTATACCACATTTTACTGTAGTGATAATAAAAAATATGTAGTTTCAAAAACCCTAAAAGAGTTTGAAGAACGGCTTACGCAAACTAACTTTACACGTCCTCATCAGTCGTTTATTGTGAATTTAAAATTTATAGATAAATACGATAAATCTGGTGTGATTTATTTAAAAAATGGGAAGAAAATACCTGTATCTTCTAGAAAAAAAGAACACTTTTTAAGTGCCCTTTTAAATTGGAATAATTCTAAAATTTAAACCCTATGCGTGGCGTTCTCTAGCAAGTAAGGTGTTTTTTAACAACATAGCAATCGTCATAGGGCCAACACCACCTGGTACCGGGGTAATATAACTTGCCTTTTTACTTACACTTTCAAAATGTACATCACCAGCAAGCCTATATCCGTTCTTTTTCGTAGCATCTGGTACGCGTGTGATACCAACATCTATAATTACAACATCTTCTTTTACCATATCGCCCGTTAAAAATTCTGAAATACCAATAGCAGCTATAATTATATCAGCGCCTTTAGTAATTTCCTTTAAATTTTTAGAACGGCTATGAACCACTGTAACCGTGGCATCGCCTGCGGGTCGTTTTTGGCTCATTAAAATACTCATAGGGCGGCCAACAATGTGGCTTCTACCCATAACTACTACATTTTTTCCTGAAGTTTCTATTTGGTAACGTTCTAAAAGTTCCATAATGCCATATGGTGTGGCTGGTAAAAACGTTGGTAAATCTAACGCCATTCTACCTACGTTTGTAGGATGAAATCCATCTACATCTTTGTCTGGATCTATCGCCATCAGTACTTTTTGCTCATCAATTTGCTCTGGTAACGGTAACTGCACAATAAAACCATCTATAGCATCATCTGTGTTTAGCTGATGAATTTTTTCAAGCAGTTCTTCTTCTGTAGTATACTCTGGCAATTCAATAAGTGTAGACTTAAAACCAATACGCTCGCAAGCTTTTACTTTAGCGCCAACGTAAGTCATGCTTGCACCATCCGACCCCACCAAAATTGCAGCTAAGTGTGGTACTTTTTCTCCTTTAGAAATCATGGATTGTACATGCTCCGCAATTTCGTTTTTTATGTCGTTACTTACTTTTTTACCGTCTAAAATTGTCATATTTATATTTCTCGCAAAGGCGCAGAGACGCCAAGTTTAAATCTATATTTTTCTTAGATGCTGAAACAAGTTCAGCATGACACTTCTAACTTCTAACTTCTAACTAGATTAACGCATATTCTTCATCATCTGCATCATTTTTTTGCCCCCGCCACCTTGCATCATCTTCATCATTTTGCTCATTTGGTTAAATTGCTTTAATAACTGATTTACCTCTTGAACAGACGTACCTGAACCTTTAGCAACACGCTTCTTTCTGCTGGCATTTAATACTGAAGGGTTTGAACGTTCTTTTGGCGTCATGGAATGGATAATGGCTTCTATTCCCTTAAAGGCATCATCATCAATATCTATATCTTTCATCATCTTTCCTGCACCTGGAATCATTCCAACAAGGTCTTTCATATTCCCCATTTTCTTGATTTGCTGTATTTGCTTTAAGAAATCATCAAAACCAAACTGATTTTTCGCAATTTTCTTTTGCAATTTACGTGCTTCTTCCTCATCAAATTGCTCTTGGGCGCGTTCTACAAGCGATACCACATCACCCATTCCCAAAATACGATCTGCCATACGCGATGGGTAGAACACATCTATAGCTTCCATCTTCTCGCCAGTACCAATAAATTTTATTGGCTTATTAACAACCGATTTTATGGATATTGCTGCACCACCACGTGTATCACCATCTAATTTGGTAAGGATAACACCATCAAAATTTAAAATATCATTGAACGCCTTTGCTGTATTTACAGCATCCTGACCCGTCATGGAATCTACTACAAACAACGTTTCCTGAGGTTGAATAGCTTTGTGAATGTTCGAGATTTCGGTCATCATCGCCTCATCTACAGCTAAACGACCTGCGGTATCTATAATTACCACGTTATGTCCGTTTGCTTTTGCATGTGCAATACCTGCTTGTGCAATTGCAACAGGGTTATTATTGCCCTTATCACTAAAAACCTCAACATTTATTTGATCTCCAACAATATGTAATTGGTCTATTGCTGCAGGACGGTAAACATCACAGGCAACCAATAAAGGTTTTTTAGTTTTTTTATTTTTTAAATAATTGGCAAGCTTTCCTGAAAATGTTGTTTTACCAGAACCCTGTAAACCAGACATTAAAATAACACTTGGTGTACCAGAAAGGTTTATACCTTCGGCATCGCCACCCATTAATTCGGTAAGTTCGTCCTTAACAATTTTAACCATTAATTGCCCTGGCTGCAATGTAGTTAATACGTTTTGGCCTAGAGCTTTTTCCTTTACTCGATTGGTAAATTCCTTGGCTATTTTAAAGTTAACATCGGCATCCAACAATGCACGTCTTACCTCTTTTAAGGTTTCTGCAACATTTACTTCGGTAATGCTTCCGTGCCCTTTTAATACATGTAAGGCTTTATCTAATTTATCACTTAAATTATTAAACATAATTTTTTAGTATTCTTTTGGCATTTTAAAAACCTGCCTGTTTTATTGGATTTAAGGTGCAAAAATAATGAAATATTTTGGTTTTACTGATTTGAATTAGGCTTTTACTTAAACTTAGTTTTGCCACAAAAACTATATGTTTTTAATACTTTAAACACTTAAAGATATTGTTAGTATTTCAAGATGATGGTATTTGATTTTGTGAGAAAAAAATTATAACTTCGTTTAACGACGGATATAAGTCATTAAAACAACGCATATCGGCTAGAGTTAAACGAACCCTTTCAAAAACAAAATACCTTTTGGAATTAAAACATAAATTAGCTAATACACGCGCTAGGGATTGAGGCATTTGTTGAAGCTCTCCCGCCTTTTGCGGGAAGCGACTGCCGAAAGCCCGACCCTTGGGTAGCGCCCAAATTATTAAAATAAATGAAAAAAATCCCGCTAATAAGCGGGATTCCTGCTTGCCAGCAGGCAAGAGTTAAACCAACAAACTTGAGTACGCTTTTACAAAACTTCTCAAGTTCGGGTTACACTAAAAAAAGGCTGCCAAATTTAATTTAGCAGCCTTTATAAAGGACATTTTATGGGTTAACCAACCTACAAACCGTGTTTATAAAATGTCTCTTTATTAAACCAAAAGCAATTTTATATAACTCGTCTTTCTAATACCAATATGCGTTCTATTTCGCCATTATCGCTGTAATCTTTAAGCTCTATTCTTTCCATGGTAATTTCCTTGATTTTCCAACGGTATCTTAGCTCGTTAAATGGCGCTTCTTGGGTTTTAAAGTTTAATGCTAGATTTAAGCCATCGTACCTATACGCTAACCAAGACCCTCGGTAATCGTTACCGTTACCTTCGGCGAACAGCATACCACTTTGGTTAAAACCAATTACATAGTCTTTGTAATTTGGGGTTTCGTCCTCGCCCTCATCTATATAAGATGCAACTTCCCACTCACTACTTACAAGGGCGTCTAATATAAAGTTTAAGTCGCCATCATTATCAGGACAATGTCTTTTTAATTCCATTTCATTATCTGCGTTTTTAAGCTCAATCTCATCCTCACTTAAAAATGTAATTAACCATTGCAGTTTTAAGTCTGGTCTTCCCTCTAGGTTTATTTCTAAACCAATTCCAGTATTTCTAACCAAAACTTCATAAGTACCTTCAACCAACTCTCCGTTAACCCTAATTTTAACTATGTTATTAGCATAAAATTTAAGCGGTGTACCTATGTACTCTTCTTCTTTATCGGTATCGTTTACCTCTAATTCCGCAACTCTCCACAAACATTCTTTTAAAAAGTTTTCTACACGTTCTTTTGTAATATCTACAACTACATTACAGCTACGCTTAAGAACAATTCTATTACCGCCTTCTTGGTATATTTTAATTTTTCCGTCTTCAAAATCGTATACAAACCATTCTAAGGTAAAGTCTGCTAACGATTCAAATTCCATTTTTAACAAAGCACCTCTGTTAGTAACAGTAGTACTCCAGCTTCCTGTTAACACATCTCCACTTCTGGCTTTCATGGTTACTACACCTTCTTCTTGAAAGTTAATAGCGTATTGGCCATATTGTTGTGTGTTATCTTGGTTGTATCGTTTATATTCATAAACCACCCAAGGACATTTTTTTAGGTACTCATCTAAGCGCTCTTTAGTAAAATCGTCGTCGTTATAGTCGTTATCATCATCTTCATCACAGGTGTCTCTAGCATCTGCAATAATATTTTGTAGTTCTTCGTTGTTATTTGCCTCTAGGGTAGTTCCATCGGCTAACACCATAGTTACAGGAAAGTTAAGGCTAGCAAATACTTCGGCGTTTTTAACGCGTTTTATAAATTTGTGTAATTGCCTATCGTTTTCAATAGTTACAGTGTCTATTATTTCAAAAGTTGTATTGTACACCGAAAAAGAAATTGGGTATTGAAAATCTATACATTCTATATCGTCATCTTCTTCATTCTCACCAGAACATACTTCAATAAAACTTTCTAATTCATCGGCATTATTTATAACAATCTCATCATGCTCTGCGTTTATAATTGTAATAGGAAAAATAATATCGCAACGGTCATCGTCATCATCAAACTGGTCGTATAGTTTCTCAATTAATTCGTAATCAGCCTCTGAACTAATTTTAATTTCAATGCCTCTTACTTTTACAATAACAGGTAGTTTAATTGAAATACAACTAGCACGGTCTATAATATTGTCTTTAGAACCATCGTTTTTAGACGTGGCGCTTAAAAAGCTAGTTAATTGTGAATCTGCAACTAGTGCTTCCGCCTCATCTGGAGGAGTAATATCAACGGTCTCCTCCTGACATGAGGTGAACATTAAAAGGGCAAAAAAAGGTAGTAATACTAGAAATTTAAGTTTAGTTTTCATGGTATGTGTTTTTTGGGTTAAACAACTTATTTCAACTATAAAACAAACAAACTTTAAAAATTCCTACCCTTTTTTTTAAAATTTTCAAAAAATAAATTCTAAATTCCAAAATCGAAATTGCAAAAAACCTTTATTTTAGGGGCACCAACAACCAAACTTATGGCAAAAAAATTACATGAAAATATTTGTGAAGAGCGCTTGTTTTCATCTATTTTTAATAAACACTCCAAGAATTTACACGATTTTCTTTATTATAAGTTTGGGGAATTACTAAACCCAAAAGATAAAGTACAGGAGGCTTTTGTAAAGCTATGGCAAAATTGTGCGAAGGTGTCTCCCGATAAAGCAAAGAGTTTTGTATTCACTACAGCCAATAATTTAATGTTGAATGAAGTGGCGCACCAAAAAGTGGTACTGAAACATCAACAAACCTCTAACCCTAAATTTAGCACCAATGAGAGCCCTGAGTTTTTAATGCAGGAATCTGAATATAATGATAAGCTGCAACGTGCGCTGGCAAATTTAACCGAAGCGCAACGGGTGGCATTTATGATGAACCGTGTGGAAGGCAAACGTTTTAAAGAAATAGCTGAGTTATTAGATATTTCTACCAAAGCTGTTGAAAAACGTATTTATGGAGCTTTGGAGAAGTTAAGGAAGGAGATTAAGGAGCTATAGAAAATGAATAGGCTAATTAAGGAAAGTGTAATCTTTATGTCATTTTTATTTACATTAACAAATTTTGGTCAAAGAAAATATAATGCTATCAAAAATTCGATTTTTGAAACCGAATATAACATTGAAAAATCGGATTTAAAGGAAGTCATTAATTCGTTGGAACCTACAATTGGTATTAAAACAAGTAAAGCTAATGAAAAAAGTATCCCTCTTGGAGCTTCAAAAATTGGTGGCATACCTGATTTACCCAAACATTTTAATTGGCCGACTTACAAAAATGAACCATTATCATTCTGTGCCCAGTATAATCTTAGTGAGCTTAATCGGTTTGATTTGAAAAACAAATTACCGAAAAAAGGAATTATCTATATCTTTATTTATTTAGATCCAGATTGGCCAAGGTTCTTAAATAAACCAGACAGTTTTAAAGTAATTTATATAGAGAATGTAAGTCAAGTTGAAAGGACTAAATTTCCAGTAAATTATTTCACACCTAGTGTTTTCATTACAGCCAAGATTGATTATTTCCAATATTTCACTTTACCAGATGACACTAATTTCAAGATTAAAAAATATCAAAAGAAATATAAGGATTTCCACCTTTTTTATGAGGACGCTTATAAATTTATAGATGACATATGTAATCAGGAGACTGATAATTTTCATCAGATTTTGGGAGAAGACAGGTCAGTACAAAATAGTGTGGTTTCTGATTTTGCAATTAAACAACTGAATATCAAAACTCTTGAAGATTACAAATCCAAAGAAACAGAAATTGAAATAATCAAAAAGAATTATGAAATATTGCTTCAATTAGATTGTAATGATAGTAATTCTAATCTAAGTAAGTTTGGAGGAAATTCTGTAATCTATTTTGGAATTGAACCAAACAACCTGAAAACCAAAAATTTTGATGGTATTATTATGGCTTTTCAAGGAACATAAAATACTTTTGGTATTTAGTTTTTGTTTTTTTTAAAATTTTTTTAATCAAGGGTAGGAAAAAATAAAAGTAACCTGTTATATAATTGAATAACGACAAGATGAATAGAGAAGCACTCATATTAAAATGGTTAAATAACGATCTAAACGATCAGGAATTCGAGGCGTTTAAAGCTTTGGAAGACTATGACGATTTAGTGAAGTTACACACCAATCTGCAACACTTTAAGGCAGATAACTACGATACTTCTACCGAATTAGAAAACGTGTTATCTACTATTAAAAGTACAGGCGCACCAAAAAACAATTGGTTAAAACCATTGTTGCGAGTTGCTGCAGTTTTAGCTATTTGTTTTAGTGTATACTATTACACCACTACGCTAAACACAACTGTTACTACACAGTTGGCTCAAAAAACCACTGTAGAGTTGCCAGATGCATCTACCGTTTCCCTCAACGCAAAATCGTTGTTAGCTTATAATAAAAACGATTGGAAAAAAGAACGTGATGTAAACCTACAAGGTGAAGCCTTTTTTAAGGTGGCCAAAGGCTCTTCATTCAACGTTAAAACAACATCAGGAACCGTTACGGTTTATGGTACTCAATTTAATGTAAAACAACGGGACAATTATTTTGAGGTTATTTGCTACGAAGGTTTAGTTGGGGTAACATACAACGCTAATGAAACAAAATTAACCCCTGGAGACAGCTTTTTGGTTATCGATGGGAAAATTATTGCTAAAGAAAAAGAACACCGCTCCACACCTTCGTGGTTAAATAACGAAAGTGACTTTAAAAGTGTGCCGTTTAAACAAGTTGTTGCTGAGTTTGAAAGACAATATAATGTTGAAGTTACACTAATGAACGTAGATGCTACACAACTGTTTACAGGTTCATTTACGCACGACAATCTTGATGTAGCATTAAAATCTATTGCATTACCTTTACAAGTAACGTATAGCAAACAAAACAATACGATTATTTTAAAGCGTGAATAGAAAAGGAGGGCTTTTTCTTTTAAGTATCTTATTTTTTTTGAATGGTTTAAAGGGTTTCTCGCAAGCCAATCAAGAAACACAACCGCTTATTGCAGTTTTAAAGACACTTTCTGAACGTTACAACGTTAGCTTTTCTTATGTAGATGAAACTATCACAAATATTGAAGCCACATTACCTTCTGAAGATTTAGAACTTGCCGATGTTATTTATGAATTAGAATTGTCTACCAACTTAAAGTTCAGCATTCTTAACAGTAGATTTATCACTATTATAAAACGAAAAGCGACCGATAAAACTATTATTAGGGAGCAACTTGAAGAAGTTGTAGTGAAAAATTATTTAACATCTGGTATTACAAAACTAAACGATGGTTCGCTTACTGTGAAACCTGAACAATTTGGTATTTTACCAGGACTTATTGAACCTGATGTATTACAAACCATTCAAGCGCTTCCTGGTGTTTTTAGTGTTGAAGAATCTGTATCAAATATTAACGTTCGCGGTGGCACGCACGACCAAAACCTCATACTTTGGGATGGTATAAAAATGTATCAGTCTGGACATTTCTTCGGATTGATTTCTGCTTTTAACCCTTATACTACAAAAAAAGTAAATGTGTCTAAAAACGGTACACGCGCTAGATTTGGTGATGGTGTTTCTAGTGTAATTGATATGCAATTATCCGATGACGTCGATGGCAAGTTCAATGCGGGTGCAGGCTTCAATCTAATTAATGCTCATGCCTATGCTAAAATTCCATTAACGCATCATACAGAACTGCAATTATCAACGCGACGTTCTATTACTGATTTAATTGTAACTCCTACTTATGACCAGTATTTTAAGCGTGTGTTTCAAGATTCAGATTTATCAAATAATGCTAAAAGTGATGCTATTATTTCTCAAAATGAAGATTTTTCATTTTATGATATTACGGCAAAATTTTTATACGATATTTCTAAAAAAGATAAAGTCCGCCTTCATTTTATGAATATTAATAATGCTTTAAATTATGAAGAGCGTTCCACTATAAACGATAGAAGCGAAGCACTTAACAGCAGCCTATCACAACAAAATTTCGCCTATGGATTGACATATAGTAGAGATTGGAGTAATACATTTTCAACAAGAGCACAATTTTACGGCACCAACTATGACTTGGATGCTACAAACTTTGATATTATAAACAATCAGCGCTTAATTCAGGAAAATGAAGTGTTAGAATTATCTGGAAGATTAGATCTTGATTATAACCCGAATCATAATTTCAAGTTTAATTTAGGGTATCAATTTTCTGAAATAGGTATTAGTAATTTAGAAGATGTGAATAATCCTAATTTCAGAAGTTTTGTTCGTGATGTTGTAAGAAGTCATTCTGTTTATGCTGAAAGTGCTTTTTTATCAACCAATGCCAAAACCAGATTGAATATTGGTGCTCGTATCAATCATATAGATATATCTGATGATATTTTAATTGAGCCACGACTTAATTTTAGTCAGCGATTTTTAAATGCGTTTCGTTTTGAACTTTTAGGAGAATTGAAAAGTCAAACTGCTTCGCAAATTATCGATTTACAAAATGACTTTTTGGGTATAGAAAAACGGCGTTGGGTATTGGCAACTGAAAGAACCGAAACAGAAGTTATTAATGAAAAATCACTATTTCCTGTTCCTATAGTAAAAAGCAAGCAAGCTTCGGCAGGAATTCACTTTAATAAAAATAAATTTTTGATTAGTGCTGAAGCATTTATCAAAAAAGTAGATGGTATTACTACCAGAAGTCAGGGATTTCAAAACCAATATCAGTTTACATATGCCACTGGAAGTTATAAAATCAAAGGTATTGATGTTCTTGTAAATAAACAATTTCAAGATGTGGTAAGTACATGGCTAGGGTATTCTTATAGTATTAATGATTATACCTTTCCAACACTAAACAACGGACAGTCTTTTCCAAACAACGCTGATATTCGTCATGCACTTACATTTGCTAGCACTTATACCTACAGAGATTTCAAACTAGCAGCTGGTTTTAACTGGTTTTCTGGAAGACCAACTACTTTACCTATATTCAATCAAAATGAAGGTAATAGGCGAATTACTTACTCAAGTCCTAATACTTCACGTTTAGAAGATTATATACGCGCTGATGTTTCTGCTACTTATAATTTTAACCTATCGGAAGGTACTAAAGCCGTTATTGGAACTTCACTTTGGAATATCCTTAACAAAAAAAACATTCTTAATAGATATTATATTTTGAATGATGAAAACAACGTTACCCCAATTGAAAACATATCTTTGGGAATAACACCAAATGTAAGTTTCAGGGTGATTTTTTAAAATAAAAAAAGCCGCAACGTAAAATTGCGGCTTTTAGTTAACTATTAACAGACATACAATTATTTTTCAATAATTATCTTTTTTGTTACTGTTCTAAACTCTGATACGAAGTTTACTATATACATTCCTTTTGCAAATTGGTTTGTATTTAAAGTGAACTTTCCAGATTTTAATGCTTCAGCAGAACCACTCATAATCATTCTTCCTCTCACATCCATAACATTATAATCCATTTCTTCATTGTCAAACAATCTAATTTCAACATTCAAATTATCTACAACTGGATTTGGATAAAATCTCACTTCGTCATTTTGATTAATAAATGATGCTTCAAATTCATCATAACTACTGTAAGCATCAATATAACCGGCTAAATCATCATCGTTTGGTCCTTTTCCGCTTTTCTTATTCCAATGATGTGCTCTATATTTATTAAAGAAGTAACAAAACCACTTAGAACCTATTACTAAATTTATAGCACCTCTTACGTGTAATGATGCACAGATATTGTTAGCTTCAATCAAATTCAACACATCAAATCCAGTAGTTTTTCCAAATTGAACCACACTTAAATCTAGTGTTTCAGGGCTATAAACTAAACTATGAATACGATAGAAACCTTGATGGCTAACTGTAAATTCTGGTGAAGCCGAAACTTGCAATATTGTTAGAGAATATGCCTCAGTTAAAACATACAATTGCTGATACCCTTCAGGAATATGTGGTTGTTGGTAGAACTTAGCAGCAATAGTTGCTTCCCCTCTGCTTAAACATTGTACAGGTTTTTGAGAATACATCTTTCCTGACGAAGCATCACATACTACCTCATTCTCTTCTACCATTATTGGTGCGCCTGCTGCATCCAGGGACGCACAGATCCCTGCAGATGCTACTAGGTTCAGTACGTCTACCCCTGTGGTAGCTCCAAACTCTACTACTCCTAAATCCAGGAAATTCGAACTGTCCGTCCTTCCGTCGTATACCAACGTATGGATCGTATAGCGTCCTGCGGCTTCTACCGCGAAGCTTGGTTCCGCGCCTACTTGCTCTATCACCAGGTTCTCTCCCGAGGTCAGTACAAACAGCTTGCTGTAGCCGTCCGGAATGTTGATGTTACCATCCGCCATGGCACTGATCGTTACGCTGTCGCCCGTTAGGGTTACCGTGTCGGCATCCGCCGTTAACGTGCCTGCATCGGCCGTACATGATTCTACCATTATTGGTGCGCCTGCTGCATCCAAGGACGCACAGATCCCTGCAGATGCTACTAGGTTCAGTACGTCTACCCCTGTGGTAGCTCCAAGCTCTACTACTCCTAGATCCAGGAAGTTCGCACTGTCCGCCCTTCCGTCGTATACCAACGTATGGATCGTATAGCGTCCTGCGGCTTCTACCGCGAAGCTTGGTTCTGCGCCTACCGCCTCTATCACCAGGCCTTCTCCCGAGGTCAGTACAAACAGCTTGCTGTAGCCGTCTGGAATGTTGATGTTACCATCCGCCGTGGCACTGATCGTTACGCTGTCGCCCGTTAGGGTTACCGTGTCGGCAT
>NZ_PVEO01000010.1 GCF_002973595.1 Jejuia pallidilutea
GCGGCATCAAGCTGTACCGTAATGTTCTGGCATATGGCGTTAGGGCTAACGTTGTCCTCAACGGTCACAGTCGCGTTACAGGAATCAGTGTTCCCGTTGTTATCGGTTACAGTAAGCTCCACGGTGTTGTCGCCTACGTTAGCACAAGTAAAGTCGGTAACGTCAAGCGCAAGGGAGGCGATACCACAATTGTCGTTAGAGCCGTTGTCAACCTGAGCAGCGGTGATGGACGCATTACCTGCGGCATCAAGCTGTACCGTAATGTTCTGGCATATGGCGTTAGGGCTAACGTTGTCCTCAACGGTCACAGTCGCGTTACAGGAATCCGTATTGCCATTGTTATCGGTTACAGTAAGCTCCACGGTGTTGTCGCCTACGTTAGCACAAGTAAAGTCGGTAACGTCAAGCGCAAGGGAGGCGATACCACAATTGTCGTTAGAGCCGTTGTCAACCTGAGCAGCGGTGATGGACGCATTACCTGCGGCATCAAGCTGTACCGTAATATTCTGGCATATGGCGTTAGGGCTAACGTTGTCCTCAACGGTCACAGTCGCGTTACAGGAATCCGTATTGCCATTGTTATCGGTTACAGTAAGCTCCACGGTGTTGTTGCCAATGTTAGCACAAGTAAAGTCGGTAACATCAAGCGCAAGGGAGGCGATACCACAATTGTCGTTAGAGCCGTTGTCAATTTGAGCAGCGGTGATGGATGCATTACCTGCGGCATCAAGCTGTACCGTAATGTTCTGGCATATGGCGTTAGGGCTAATGTTGTCCTCAACGGTCACGGTGGCGCTACAGGAATCAGTGTTCCCGTTGTTATCGGTTACAGTAAGCTCCACGGTGTTGTCGCCAATGTTAGCACAAGTAAAGTCGGTAACATCAAGCGCAAGGGAGGCGATACCACAATTGTCGTTAGAGCCGTTGTCAATTTGAGCAGCGGTGATGGATGCATTACCTGCGGCATCAAGCTGTACCGTAATGTTCTGGCATATGGCGTTAGGGTTTATGTTGTCCTCAACGGTCACGGTGGCGTTACAAGAATCCGTATTGCCATTGTTATCGGTTACAGTAAGCTCCACGGTGTTGTCGCCAATGTTAGCACAAGTAAAGTCGGTAACATCAAGCGCAAGGGAGGCGATACCACAATTGTCGTTAGAGCCGTTGTCAACCTGAGCAGCGGTGATGGACGCATTACCTGCGGCATCAAGCTGTACCGTAATGTTCTGGCATATGGCGTTAGGGCTAACGTTGTCCTCAACGGTCACGGTAGCGTTACAAGAATCCGTATTGCCATTGTTATCGGTTACAATAAGCTCCACGGTGTTGTCGCCTACGTTAGCACAAGTAAAGTCGGTAACATCAAGCGCAAGGGAGGCGATGCCACAATTGTCGTTAGAGCCGTTGTCAATCTGAGCAGCGGTGATGGACGCATTACCTGCGGCATCAAGCTGTACCGTAATATTTTGGCAGATAGCGGTGGGAGGTATTGCATCAGCACCATCTGTTAGTGTAGTATTAACAGTTGTAGAACAACCTAAGCTATCTAAAATATTTATGGTATATGAACCAGCGGTAAGATTAGGGAAGGTTCCTGAAGGCTGATAATTACTGCCTCCATCAATTGAATATGAATATGGAGGAGTTCCATTAATTCCTTCAACAACAATTTCACCATTATTTCCGCCAACACAATCTGCATTTGTTTGCGAGATGATATTACCATCTAAAACGCTTGATAGTGTAATAGTATTAGAGTTTTCTGTAACATTTGGTAGTATACATCCAGTACCATAAGTACCTGTATATGTTAACGTAGCCGTAAAGTCACCTTGAAAAGGTGGAGTCCCTGTATAATTAAACGTTCCATTAAGAGTATTTGAGGTTCCAATTGAATTGCCATCCAAAAAGAATTCCCAAGCATAAGAATCTGCCATTGAAGAACAGCCACCTTGATTTACTGTGCTTGAATAGTCAATACTTGCACAGCCATTTTGTGTAATAGTAGGATTAATTTCAGGACATGGCAAACAAACAGTTGGGTTATTAAAAGTTATAGATGCGGTATTACAAGATGAATCTTGATAGTTAATGGTTGAAGCCCCAGAAGGATTAACACCACAAACAGTTGGTGTTCCTTCTATTGTATAATTGAGGGTAATTGTTTCGTTCGATACACTATTCACATCCCATGATAATGTTTGTCCAGAAACAGATCCACTTCCCTTGCTAGCGACTATTGAGCCAGGAACTACTGAATATCCTGTTTGGATAATATCTGTAACTAGCGCCTGACTTGGTAATTGAGTTGCCGCCGCAACTAGCTGCCCAAGAATAGTATTGTAAATGCCAGTAAGGTCAGCATTATTTTCAGTTGTAAAAGCACCAGCATTTTGCATCTGGTTTAGAGTACTTACACCTATAGTTTGTGTAGCACCATTAATGGCCCCAATTAAACCAATAGTAAAGAAGTTTTGATTATATACTTCTCCAGCAACAGTAGTAGTCCATGAGTTTTGTGCTGCTTGAATTGCATCTGTTTGGCAATTCGTAACGGTTGTTATAGAAGAGCAAAAGTTCAAATCGTTATCATAGGTAGGTACACCATCAGACAATAAAATAATACTTCTACTGGTTTTGCAATCAAAAGTACCATTATTGGTCAGTTCGTTATCGGCAACGATAACAGCTTGTTCTGTGTTTGTGAAACTTATAAAACCACTTGTTGGTATCGTTGATATGTTGTTTATCGCAGTTATTAAGTCTCCTTGACCACTACTATCGGTTAATGGTTCGTCTAAAGAGGCTGTAGTCCCAAAAGAAACAATGGCAACTCTATTTAAACCTGTTGGGTTGTTGGCAGGCAAGAAGAATTGATTTATAAAGTCAATAGCAGCATCCTGTGCATATTCAATAGGTAATGGCGTAGCGGGGTTACCATCATCATCATCCATACTACCAGATCTATCAATTACTAGAATAACCTCTTGCGGTTGAGTAGGCGGATCGCCAATTACCTCTAATGTAATATCAAATTGATTACAATTAGTTGGATTATCAACGGCATATTTATTTACTATAACTTCTTGCGAGTACAGAGAGTTTAGGGATATAATAAAACACAATACAAATAGTAGTTGTAATGGATTTTTTTTGTTGATTCTATGAAATAGTAATGGATTTTTCATAAAGCTTTTTTTAAAGTCTTTAAATAATGAGTAACAGAAGGTTTAAACTATTCTTCAGATGGATTAGTTATATACACACTTAAAACAGTTTTAGCGCTACTTGAGCTACAATTTTCAGATTTAGCACTAACTTCTAAGCAACTCCATGAATAGTAAGGTGTTCCATTTGGTACGTTTACTTTAACATAAAATTTTTGGGATCCTCCTCCATTAATAGTTATTGTTGTATCTGATGATTTTGAAGTAAGATTATCTGGCAATATAATAGAAAGATCTAATTCAGGATTTATACTAGCCTCTTTGGAAGTAATATTATTACTTTTTTTACAAGACTGTTTTGTTTTATCAACATTAACAGTATAAGTTTTAGTAGTACTAGATGTATTCTTTAAAATTAAATTGAAGAAAGCGCCATTCTCTCCAACAGATTTTATATTCCTATTTTTTTCTACAGTTAGTTCTGCATTACAACCAGTATTGTTTTGTGAAAAGCCTTTGTTGTTGCCAGCAAAGAAACTAATGAAACATATTAATAGTATTAATGTTTTTCTCATGATTACGTTTAGTTATCTTATTTAATATTTCTTTCAATTTTGACTGTACAAATCAAACATATGCTACACAAGGCCAATAGGCCTAAAGTGTAAAACAAAAATCGTAACGTTTTTGAGGGAAAAACAGAGAGAAGTAATTATGGTTTTGTAAACCGTATTACTATTTGAAGTTTGATTTGGGGTCATTTTCTCAAGTTTATAGGTATCACAAATAGACATATAACTTCAATGTTTTTCAAAAAAAAATGTTAAACCACGCTTTTATTCGACAAAGAGATTTATACTGTTTTCTTATCGGTATTATATACCATTCATCGGTCAAAATGGTGCTGTATTTAATGTTTCATACTCAAGATTCATTTTTATGTTGTTTTTTGTTAATTTACATTAGTTTAATTTAGCAAATAAATTGAATTTTATCGATAAAAACAACATTTTATCGAACAAAAATGCTTTTAATCGAAAACAAATGAAAAAACTTATTTTAATAAGACATGCAAAATCATCTTGGAAATATGATGTTACAGACCATGAAAGACCCTTAAAAACAAGAGGGATAAACGATGCTAATCTTATTGCGGATTACTTAAAGTCTTTAAATTTGAATGTAGACCATGTATTAGTTAGTGATGCTACACGTACTAAACTTACCGCTGGCATAATATTGCCAGCATTAAAAATTCCTGAAAACATAATATCTTTTAAGCACAAACTATATGATTTTTCAGGAGAATCCTTAATAGAAGTCATAAAAAGCGCTAATGATGCTATAAACACTCTTATGGTTTTTGGCCATAACCATGCTATTACGGCGTTTGTAAATACGTTTGGCGATAGGTATATAGAAAATGTACCCACGTGTGGCGTTGTTATCATAGAGTTTAAAGAAAGAAAGTGGTCTCAAATTAATCCAGGTAAAACAGCACACACTATATTTCCAAGAGATTTAAAAGTGTAAATTATAAAGTATATTTCTTTTAATTAAATACTATTATTGAGGTTTAAAATCTCAATGTTTAACCAAATTTTAATGAATTGTAGAATTATTTTTCAGTCTAAATAGAATATATTTGTTGGTATAATAATTTTTAGAAAATGACCAAAGCAGAAATTGCAGAACATAGATATATAAATAGAGAAATAAGCTGGTTACAATTTAATGCAAGGGTTTTACAAGAGGCAACCGATATAAGCGTACCACTCATAGAAAGATTAAGGTTTCTTGGTATCTTTTCTAACAATTTAGATGAATTTTTTAAAGTAAGATATGCTACCGTAAAGCGTATAGTTGAAGCAGGTAAAGGCGGTAAAAACGAACTTGGAGGAATTAGGGCTAAAGAGTTGCTAGAAATTATTACTAAAATAGTAATAGATCAACAGGCTGAAAGCTTAAGGGTTTTAGATGAAATTGATAAGTCCTTACGAGAAGAGGATATTTTCGTTATAAATGAGTCTGATCTTAACGAGAATCAAAAAGCATTTGTTAGAGATTATTATTTCCAGAATATAAGTACAGCATTAGTAACTATTATTTTAAATGATTTGGTGGTACTGCCCAATCTTAAAGATAGTGCTGCCTATTTAGCTGTAAAAATGCAAATGAATGATGGTACAAAACAGTTTGCCCTTGTTGAAATACCAAAAACTGTAGATCGTTTTGTTGTGCTTCCTAAAGAAGACGACAAAAACTATATTATTATGGTAGATGATTTGTTAAGGTATTGTTTGAGTGATATTTTTAATATTTTCGACTATAAATCTGTCTCTGCACACATGATTAAAATTACCAGGGATGGTGAGTTGGATTTTGATAGTGACTTAAGTAAGAGTTTTATTGAAAAAATCTCCGATAGTGTGAAACATAGAGAAGTGGGAGAACCTGTTCGCTTTGTATATGATAAAACCATAGATACAGATACCCTAGAATATCTAATGGAAAAAATGGGTATAGATAATACCGATAGTATAATTCCAGGAGGCAGATATCATAATAAAAGAGATTATATGGGCTTTCCTAGTTTGGGAAGAACAGATTTACTATACGATAAAATAGCTCCTTTAGAAGTTAAAGGCTTGAGCTTACAAACAAGTATTTTCGATGCTATTTCTAAAAAAGACTACATGGTACATGCGCCATACCATACATTTTCTTATGTAGTGAAGTTTTTAAGAGAAGCAGCTCTAGATCCTAAAGTAAAAACTATAAAAATCACCATTTACAGGCTAGCACAAATTTCTCATGTTGCCAGCTCTTTAATAAACGCAGCCATAAACGGTAAAACGGTTACAGTATCTATAGAACTCCGTGCACGGTTTGATGAGCGAGCAAACATTCGCTATGCACAACAAATGAAGAAAGAGGGAGTTAACCTTATTTTTGGCGTACCTGGGCTTAAAGTACACAGTAAAATGTGTGTAATAGAAAGAGAAGAAGGAAAGAAGTTAAAGCGTTATGGTTTTATTAGTACAGGTAATTTTAACGAATCAACAGCAAAAATTTATACAGACTACACACTTTTTACTTCAAAACAACCTATTTTAAAGGAAGTAAACAAAGTATTTAATTTTTTCGAAACAAATTATAGAATTTATGATTACAAGCATTTAATCGTCTCGCCACATTACACTAAAAAGGCTTTTTTTAAGCTTATAGACCAACAAATTGAAGCCAGTAAAAATGGTACAGGTGGATATATGAGGCTAAAAATGAACAGCCTTTCTAGCTACGAAATGGTAGATAAACTATATGAAGCTAGTTGTGCGGGAGTAAAAATAGATATGATTGTTAGAGGGATTTGTTGTTTAATTCCTGGTGTTAAGGGTATGAGCGAAAATATTAACGTTATAAGTATTGTAGATAAGTTTTTAGAGCATCCAAGAGTGTATATTTTTGGTAAAGATGAAAATTCCAAAATATACATTTCCTCTGCCGACTGGATGACACGAAATATAGAAAATAGAGTAGAGGTAAGTTGTCCTATTTACAGTGAAGAATTAAAACAAGAAATAATCGATAACTTCAATATTTGTTGGAAAGACAATGTAAAGGCTAGATTAATAAACACCGAAAACGAAAACGAATACCGTATTGATGATAATCCAAAAGTAAGATCGCAAATTGCGTTGTACGATTATTATTTAGACAAGCTAAACAATTAATATGCTCTCAATAAAAAAATATGCAGCAATAGACATTGGATCAAATGCTGTAAGACTTTTAATTTCTAATGTTATAGAACAAAAGGATAAGCCTGTTGTTTTTAAAAAAAATTCTTTAGTTAGGGTGCCTATTCGCTTGGGAGCAGATGTTTTTATAAAAGGTCGTATTTCAAAAGAAAACACACAACGCATGCTAGATACCATGCTAGCTTTTAAGTTGCTTATGAAATCTCATAAAGTAGTTAAGTACAAAGCTTGTGCTACATCTGCAATGCGCGAATCTAAAAACGGCAGCGATGTAGTTGATGCCATTTTAGAACACTCTGGTATAAGTATCGATATAATTGATGGAGAAGAAGAAGCAGCAATTATAGCTGCTACAGACTTGAATAAATTTATAGATCCTGAAAAAGTGTATTTGTACGTTGACGTTGGTGGCGGCAGTACAGAGTTTTCGGTAATTAACAAGGGGCAACAAATAGCGTCTCGCTCTTTTAAAATTGGTACAGTACGTTTATTGAACGACATGGTTAAAAAAGAAGCATGGTCTGAACTTAACCAATGGATAAAAGAAAATACCAGCGAATACGATAAAATAAGCGTTATTGGTTCTGGTGGAAACATAAATAAAATATTTAAGGTTTCTGGAAAAGCTTTAGGCAAACCATTAACATACTTTTATTTAACTACATACTACAATACTTTGCAAAGTTATTCTTATGAAGAAAGAATTACAGAGTTAGCCTTAAACCAAGATAGAGCCGATGTTATTATTCCTGCAATGCGTATTTATTTATTTGCTATGAAATGGAGTGGTGCAAAGCATATTTATGTGCCTAAAATAGGGCTTGCCGATGGTATTATAAAAAGCATATATTTTAATACCGTTTCTAGTAATACACAGTAAAATTCTGCAATTCAACTACAATATCTACTGTATTTTAAATTTATAATATATATTCGTGAACGTATATTTAGTATATAGAATATAAACCCAAAACTATTTAAAATGAAAAGATTAGCACTTATAGCTTTTTTACTTAGCCTATCGTTTCAAGGATTTTCTCAGGCCGGCACTTATGGTGTTCGTGCCGGTTATACCATATCTAATTTAGATTTTAAAGAAACGCCTACCGTGGTAAACGAGCATAGAAACAGTTTTTATATTGGTTTTTATGGCGATTTTAGATTGTCAAATGCAATTTCGGTAGTGCCAGAGCTTCAATTTTCCCCTGAAGGAGCAAATGATGAAGATTTACATTTAGACTTAATACAAATGCCAATATTTTTTAAATTTAGATTGAATGAAAAATGGCGATTAGGTGCAGGACCACAAGTTGCATTAAAGTCTCATAAAGCTAATGATAGCATGAGAAATTTCCATTACTCAGCTATTGGAGGTTTAGAATATAAATTCAACCAAATGTTTTTTATGGATTTACGCTATAGCTATGGTTTATCCAATATATTTGATGATAATTTAGGCGTTGAAGCTATAAATACCAACATTCAATTTGGTATTGGATATCAATTTTAACCGTGAATTGCCTCTGAAGTTCCTAAATTAGACATTATTTTTGCTTCATAATCAAGAAGTTGCTGCCATTTAGTATCAACTTCTTTTTTATTACCATATTGTCTGGCAAAACCTAAAAACATGGTATAATGGTTGGCTTCACTTACCATTAAGTTTCTGTAAAAGGTACGTAGTTCCTCATCTTCCAGTTCTTCAGATAATAACCTAAAGCGCTCACAGCTTCTAGCTTCAATTAAAGCAGCGTATAATAGTCTGTGCACCAACTGCGTTGTTCTGCTACCTCCTTTAGGAAAAAATTTCATGAGTTCTATTACATATTCGTCTTTGCGATCTCTCCCTAAAGTCCAACCACGTTCAATAATTTTGTCGTGAACCATTTTAAAATGACTAATTTCTTCCTTTACCAAGGCTGTCATCTCCTGTACCAAATCGGTATATTCTGGGAAACTTACAATTAAAGAAATCGCTGTACTCGTTGCTTTTTGCTCACAAAACGCATGATCGGTTAGTATTTCTTCAATATTTTTTTCTACAATATTTACCCAACGTGGGTCTGTTGGCAATTTAAGTCCTAGCATCTTCTATTTCTTTAAAGTTAGAATTTCCGTATTCATCAATAATTATTTTGTAGTAACTACTGTAGCTACTTTTTGGAACGACATTAGAGGTAATTAATACCACTTTATTTAGTTTTAAAGAAGCTAATTCGTCTACACTAATACCATTGTTAAGATATTGCTGTATGTTAAATTTTTCTCGAATATGATATTCTGAAAACGCATTATTGATTATATTTCTATAAATAAGTTTATCGTTTTTATAAACTGTAATTTCAGAGTCTATTCTCCTAAATTTTAGAGTTTCGTCAAACAAATTAGATGTTGTATGGTCTATCAATTTATTCATATTCGTAAAATTTTTAATCTTTACGCGATAGCCATTGCTTAAAATAGTGTCATTTTCAACTTCAGCATACGTTTCTGGAAATATCTTATTAGTTTTTACAGCATGTTTAGCGTTTCTAAATGTTTCAATCGATTCTTTTAAAGCCTCTTTTTTGCTCATTCTCCCATCGCAACTTAATATTGCAACACAACCAATACATAGTAAAAGTAGAAGGTGTTTCATAATTAAATATCTAAATCGAAAGTTTTTCGCAATGCTTCAATAGCTGCATTTTTCTCCTTTAATTTCTCGAATTTTTCACGGGTTGTATACGCATATTTTTTACTTTTTTCCTCGTTAACGGTTATAGAAAGGTTAATCTCAAAATTATTAAGAGATTTTCTTAAATAGCCCATTAATTCATATTGCTGACGCTCTAATTCTATTTTGTTTGTTTCGTTAGGAAACACTAAATGTATGGTAGTGCCTTTAACTTTAGGTATATCTATAGCCAGAATGGATGCTAAATTGTGCTTACCTTGTTCTTGTGTTTTATTTGTAAATTTATTCCAGTAAGTAATTAATTCTTTTTCGGTAAAAGGTTCTTTAGGTAAATCTTCCTCATCAACAACAACATCTATTTTTCTTGTTTCGTGCTCTTTTTTTTCTTTTATACTTTTTAAGGACAGTCCGGAAGTACGCTTTGTGTCTGCCTTTAATTCAATTTTTGGAGGTTCATTTACTTGAAACTTTTGAATTACCTCGGCTTTTCCAGAAACTGTTGTTTTTTCTAAGGAATCTTCTTTATTAATTTGGGGAACAGTAGTTTCAACTGTTAAAGGTTTGTTTACGGGAATAGGGGTAATACCCTTTTTTTGAAAGTAAGATGCAGGAATTATGAAACGTTTATTGTTTTTTTTTTCTCCATCATAAGTGATAGAGGCAAGTTGCATAAGGCATAATTCAACCAATAAGCGTTGATTTTTACTGGTTTTGTATTTGAGGTCGCACTCGTTTGCCATTTCTATACCCTGTAATAGAAATTCTTGAGAGGCTTTTTTGGATTGCTCTAAATATTTTTGCTTTATTTGGTCGCCAACCTCTAAAAGCTCTATTGTGCTTTGTGTTTTGCTTACCAGTAAATCTCTAAAGTGTGATGCTAAACCAGCAATATAGTGGTGCCCATCAAAGCCTTTGGAGAGGGTGTTATTAAACTGTAGTAACAGTTCTGGAATTTTATTATCTAAGATAAAATCTGTACTTGTAAAATAAGTTTCGTAGTCTAATACGTTTAAGTTTTCGGTAACTGCTTGTCGTGTAAGGTTTTTTCCAGAAAAACTTACCACACGGTCAAAAATCGATAATGCATCACGCATTGCACCATCTGCTTTTTGGGCAATAATATGGAGTGCATCATCTTCGGCAGTTATACTTTGTTCTTCAGCGATATATTTTAAGTATTCTTTGGCATCTTTTACAGTAATGCGCTTAAAATCAAAAATTTGGCAACGCGATAAAATAGTGGGGATTATTTTATGCTTTTCGGTAGTTGCAAGTATAAAAATGCAGTGTTTAGGTGGTTCTTCTAGGGTTTTTAAAAATGCATTAAACGCCGCTTGTGAGAGCATATGTACCTCATCAATAATGTATACTTTATATTTCCCTACTTGTGGTGGTATGCGAACTTGGTCGGTGAGGTTTCTAATATCATCAACCGAGTTGTTTGATGCTGCATCTAGTTCAAAAATATTAAAGGCAAAATCTTCATCTTCAGTTTCTGAACCATCACTATTAATCATTTTCGCTAAAATACGGGCACAGGTAGTTTTGCCAACACCACGCGGACCAGTAAATAACAAGGCCTGTGCTAAATGATTATTTTCAATGGCATTTAAAAGCGTATTTGTAATAGCCTGTTGCCCCACAACATCCTTAAAGGTTTGTGGTCGGTACTTTCTGGCTGATACTACAAAGTGTTCCATGGCATTTACTTAGAAAACAAATTTAATTATATACATTCAAAATTCAGAATTCAGAATTCAGAATTTGATAGGAGTTATTAACAAAAACTAACGATACGCTTTATTTTACATTGTTATATAAATATCGAACTTCGTTTAATAATCGTTAGACTTCATTAAAAACTCAAGCTTATCTTAAGCGTTAAACTAAACTTCAAGAAGAAAGTCGTGTTATTTTATCATAACTAAGTTAGCAAATACACCTGTATTAAGGATTGAGGTCACGAAGCTTCGGGATTAAAGCTCCCTTATGTAGTAAGGAGCGACTTCCAAAAGCCTAACCCGATAGGGGAGGACGTCCAATTTTATTATTATTTATGTTTTTACATTTTAGTAGTTGTATCTTTGCATTTGAGTAAATCGCCTTATCGCTTTTTTGCTGAATTTATTTCAGTATTTACCAATGTAGTCTACAACTATCTTGAAAAAGGTACTGAAACAAGTTCAGCACTAAGGAGGAAAGTCCGAACACCGTAGTGCAACATAGTGGTTAATAGCCACCGGCCGAAAGGTTAGGAAAAGTGCAACAGAAAGAATGTACGGGTAATGCCGTAGTGAAATCAGGTAAACTCTATGTGGTGCAATGCCATGTATACCAGCGTTTGAAGGCGGCACGTTTGATTGCTGGAGGGTAGGCAGCTAGAGTGTTTTGGTAACAAAGCACCGAGATAAATGATAAGGGCTTTTTATTTTAAGAATTCTTTTCTTAAATAAAAAAGGTACAGAATTCGGCTTATAGATTTGCTTTATTATAATAAACCCTTCCTGATGTTTTTTAGGAAGGGTTTATCGTTAAAAATGGTTGGTTCTAATTAAATAATTAATCTTCTTTAGGAGCATAAGATAAGTCTGGTCGCATTTCGCCAACATATTCTTCCATTCTAGAGGCGTAATTCATAACTTGACTAAATGCTTCCCAACGCTCTTCGAATGAGCCTAATACCTTTTCGTTTTCTTTTCCTGTTGTTGCAAAATCTACCTCATCTTTTGCAGATGCGGAAACTAAATAATAATGTTCCATTTGCCCAAAACCATCATGATATACTCTGTAATAGGCTTCAGAGTTCTTTTTTTCGTAAAGTGCCTTTACAGCTTTCATGCCATCTCTAACAGCTTTCGCATTTTCAGGTGTGTAGTAAATATAAAACCATCTTCTATAATTGTGGTCTTCTGGAATGGTTATATCATCTGGCATATACGATAGTTCTTTGTCGTTCACTATAATATAAGACCCATGGGAATCGTAGCATTTATCAAACTCTTTAAACATTGCCCCAAATTTATCTCCCATAGCGTCTGCCATTGCTGCCATTGGGTTTTCATCTAATTCGGCCATATTTTTTATGGGAGTAATGTAGAAATACTTAAAATCGTTGCTGGAGGCAGTAACCCAGGTTGTATTTGGTTGATGTTCTAAAGCGGCTTCGTGGAATTCTTTAGCAATTTTTTCATATTGCATAAGTTTTGAAGGTTTTACATTGTCTTGGTGTACTAAATAGGCTTGTTGTGCATAAACTTGTACCGAGAAGCATACAATTACAATAAACGCTAAAATTGGTTTGATGTGTTTCATTTTTTATGGTTTTAAAAAGTTAGTATTCAAATTAAACCATAAGCAAGTGCAAAAAAGTTTTCCTTTTTTGAAAGAAAATGAGAAGTAAATTATAGAGCCTGGGACTCTTAGAGAGATTTCTAAAGTACTGAAAAAAAAGCAATTAATAATTAACTTTTGTTAATTTTTTGCTTTAATAAAAAAACTGAACACACAACCACCATAATTTTTTTGGTGTGAAAAGTTGGGTAGCTCTGAAAGATTGGTATGTTTGGAGTGTTCTATAATTAACATACCATCGTCGAGCAATAACGTGTTTTTAAATACGAGTTCTGGTATTTTACCAAACTCATCTAAAGAGAAATTGTAGGGTGGGTCTGCAAATATAATATTTGCTTTTATGTTAGAATGTTCTAAGAACTTAAAAACATCGCTCTTTATAGTTTCTATGGGCATTTTAAAGGTTTGCGCAGTTTGGTTGATAAATTTAACACAATTAAAATTTTGGTCTACACAGATAATGGATTTTGTACCTCTAGATGCAAATTCGTAGCTTATGTTACCGGTTCCTGCAAATAAATCTAAAACAGAAAGTTCATCAAAATAATAATGGTTGTTTAAAATATTAAACAACGATTCTTTTGCCATATCTGTAGTAGGGCGTACTGGCAAATTTTTTGGTGCTACTATCTTTCTACTTTTGTATTGTCCTGAAATTATTCGCATTAAAAGCTATGTGCTATAATATAGTTGGAGTGGTTAGACTCTGTATCGTTAATCAATCTGTTTCTACTTACTCCAAAAGAGATATTTCTAATGTAGGTGTATGCCATTTTATACAAACTATCGTCTTTACTAATATTTCCTATTAATACAACGTTAATATGCTCTGGGTTGTAATTAAGTTGCTCTAAGGTAAATAATAAATAATAAATAAAGTCTTCGGCATTTTTATATTCAAAGGTGTTGTAAAGTTTAAGTTTGCCAGAGTTTACAGCAACAATTTCAAAATGTTGTTCGCTTACATGTACATATACTTTATTAACGCTACTGTTTTTTTCGTTTTTTAATATTTCGTCTATTAAAATGGTGGAAAAATGCTTAAATGTAAATTCGCCAAATGCATCGTAAATAAAATTGTTAATATTTACGTAGGGTACATAAACATTTACGCTTTCATTATTATCTAAAGTATCATAATTTATATAGTCAGACTTTAATATTTTAGAGTTAAATTTTAAATAATCTGCTAAATAATCTTTATTAAATAAAGGCTTTGGTACTAGTGTAGATAAATCGTTTTCATGAATTACCAATATATCATTAAATGTTTTTTGTAAATATTCCCTAGTATCAAAATAATGCATTAGTCGTTCTAAGGCAACAAACGGATTTACTTTTTTGTTAAACGGAATATACTCAAAGTTTTCAAAAGTATTAGTATTAATATTTAGGATACAAAAAGAAAGTCCACTCAAACTAATTTGAATGGACAGTTTTTGATTGGTAATTGTATCTAAATTTTTAGTCTTTTTTAGTGCCATAAGTTTTCGGCCAGTTTCCTATAGTTTTTACTTCTTCCATAGAACCCACTTTAATTTCGTCGCCATTAACACCTTCAACCGAAACTACTTCATTTTCTTGCATTACTAAATCTTTTGGCTGGTCGAATAAAACTACTGATTTTTTCACTGAGGCTTCAAAAACAGGAATATTAATATCGTTTTGTTCTAGGAACCCAGCTTGTAGTTTAAATTTGGCGCCTTCTTCACCTACAGGAACATTCATCATGTTTTTGTATTTGTCTGAGCCTTTAAACAGGGAATCTTTTACAGACCTAAATCCAAGGGTATCGATAATTACAATATCTTTAAACGTTTCAACCCCTCCGTAACGTCTTGTTAATTCTTCATCTACAACACTAGAATCCCTACGTTGTGTTAATGTGAATTGTGCCGTATCTATAAATTTTACAAGGTTATCCCAGTTTCCAGCAAATTTTCCAGTAACAGTTCTATGTGCTAACTGCGCATCTCTAATGTCTTCTAAACTTTTTATTACCTTAGCATAGCGCTTTTCTTTTTCCTGATTGAAAAGAATAGGGTTATAAATAGACATAAAAGTTTGATAGCCTAAAAAGCCAATTAAAACCCAAAGGGCAATCATTAAAACAGGTTTTAATTTTGAAGGTATAAATTTATCAACTAGCTTAACTAAAGCAATGGTTAGTAATATTACACCAACTACAACGAGAATTACTGTTAACATAGTATTTTAATTTGTTATAAGTTTAATAATGGTATTCAGCAAATCTACAATTTTTTTTTAATGGTTAAAACTATCTTAATAAAAATCATTTCTATATTTGAATAATTTATAAACCGTTTTGCAATTTAATGACCTCAGCAGAATTTTATTCTCTAGTAAAGCAGCATTTTCCGTTTCAACCTACTTTAAAGCAAGACATTGTTTTACAGCAACTTTCGCAGTATATTTTTAGTAAAACCCCTAATTCTATTTATTTGCTTAAAGGTTATGCGGGTACTGGTAAAACAACTATTGTTAGTACGATTGTTAATAACTTATGGAAAGCAAAAATGAGTGCAGTGTTATTGGCACCAACGGGTAGAGCCGCAAAGGTAATTTCTAATTATTCCAAAAAGGAAGCTTTTACAATCCACAAAAAGATTTATTTTCCAAAAAAAAGTTCTGGTGGCGGCGTTAAGTTTGTATTGCAACCAAACAAACATAAAAATACAATTTTTATAGTAGATGAGGCTTCTATGATTCCTGATACTCCTGGTGATTCTAAGCTTTTTGAAAACGGCTCCCTGCTAGACGATTTAATGCAATATGTGTATTCTGGACATAAATGTAAATTATTACTTATTGGCGATACTGCGCAACTGCCTCCGGTAAAATTAGATGTTAGTCCTGCTTTAGATGAAAATAAACTTGCACTAAACTACAATAAAGAGGTTACTAAAATGGAGTTGGATGAAGTAGTGCGACAAGAGCAAGACTCTGGAATTTTAGTAAATGCTACGACATTGAGGGAGACATTGGCAAGTGATTTTTTTGACACCTTTAAGTTTGAATTAAAAGGTTTTAAAGATATTGTAAGGTTAATAGACGGCTATGAAATTATGGATGCTATTAATGATGCCTACAGTAGTTTAGGCAACGAAGAAACCGCCATAATTGTACGTAGTAACAAACGGGCCAATATGTACAATCAGCAAATTAGAAGTAGAATTTTGTTTAATGAGAACGAATTATCCTCTGGTGATTACCTCATGGTGGTAAAGAATAATTATTTTTGGATTAAGCCTACAACTGAAGCTGGCTTTATTGCAAATGGCGACATTATTGAAATTCTGGAAATATTTAACATTATAGAATTATATGGATTTCGCTTCGCGGAAGTAAAAGTACGTATGGTAGATTACCCAAGAATGCGACCATTTGAAACAGTACTGCTTTTAGACACTATTGATGCAGAAACACCATCTTTGTCCTACGAAGATTCCAACCGGTTGTACCAAGAGGTTATGAAGGATTATGAAAACGAAACCAGTAATTACAAAAAATTTCTTAAAGTAAAGAACAATAAACACTTTAATGCGCTACAGGTTAAGTTTTCTTATGCAATAACTTGTCATAAATCCCAAGGCGGCCAATGGCATACCGTTTTTGTAGAACAACCTTATTTACCTAACGGAATAGATGTTGATTACCTACGTTGGTTGTATACCGCTGTAACAAGAGCTAAAGAACAACTGTACCTCATTGGGTTTAAAGACGATTTTTTTGAAGAATAATTAGGCGTACAGTGGCAGTTTGCTACAAATTAATGTTAGCTTTTTTAATTGAAGCCATAACTTAACAGACCTGTAAATTTTTAGAGTTGTATAACTTAATGTTTGTGTAATCAACTTTTTAGATTAATTTGTAACTTGTTAGGCAAACAAAACCTAAACTATTAATATTAAATATGTCACCAGAAACAGTACTTAGTATTTGCTTAGGCATTGGTTTATCCGCTTCGGTAGGGTTTCGTGTGTTTTTACCTTTGTTTGCCCTTAGTTTAGCAGCGTATTTTAATGTTTGGGAACTTAACGAATCTTGGCAGTGGGTGGGCAGTGTGCCAGCACTTATTACCTTAGGTGTAGCTACAATAGTAGAAATTTTTGCTTATTTTATTCCTTATGTAGATAATTTATTAGACAGTATTGCGGTACCATTGGCCGCTATAGCTGGTACTGCGGTAATGCTTTCTACGGTTGCAGATTTAAATGAAGTTACCACTTGGGCCTTAGCCATAATTGCTGGTGGCGGTACCGCAGCAGCCATTGCAGGTACTTCTGGTACAACACGTTTAGCTTCTACGGCAACTACAGGTGGCATTGCAAACCCCGTTGTCTCAACTATAGAAACGGGTACTTCTGTAATCATGTCCACACTTTCTATTTTTGTACCAATTATAGCTATTGTTTTGGTAGTTATTATCTTAATCATCATTTTTAAATTATTTATTCGTTTCAAACGAAAGAAAGCGCCAATTGGATAAATATTTGGTATTTTTGAACCTTAAATTACAACCGCTAGATGAAAATAATCTCAATGATTCCTGCACGTTACAGTGCTACTAGATTTCCAGGTAAATTAATGCAAGACTTGGGCGGTAAAACGGTTATTCTTAGAACTTACGAAGCCACAGTTGCAACTAAACTGTTTGATGATGTTATTGTAGTAACAGACAGCGACATTATATATAACGAGATTACAAGCAATGGAGGTAAGGCAATGATGAGCAAAAAGCAACACGACTGCGGTAGCGATAGAATTGCCGAAGCTGTTGAAAACTTAGATGTTGATGTGGTAATAAATGTTCAAGGAGACGAACCCTTTACCGATGAAGTATCATTAAGCAAGCTAATAGATGTTTTTAAAGCAGATGCCAAAAAGGAAGTAGATTTAGCGTCTCTAATGGTGCATATTAAAGATGAAAACGAGATTAATAATCCAAATACGGTTAAGGTTGTTTTAGACCAGTATAATTTTGCATTGTATTTCTCCCGAAGCCCCATCCCGTTTCGTAGAGACAAAACTGTAGATGTTAAATATTACAAGCATAAAGGCGTATATGCTTTTAGAAAAGAAGCACTTTTAGACTTTTATAGATGGCCAATGTTGCCATTAGAAGCATCAGAAAAGCTAGAGCAACTTAGATATTTAGAATACGGTAAGCGTATTAAAATGGTTGAAACCAATGTTGAGGGTGTTGAAATTGATACGCCAGAAGATTTAGAACGTGCAAAAAAACTATGGAAATAGCCTACACTGATCTTGCTTCGTTAACTATTACAAACAATTAAGTGGAAATAAACTATAACAACATAAAAGTAATTGGTTTTGATGCCGATGATACGCTTTGGGTAAACGAAACCTATTTTCGTGAAGCAGAACAGGAGTTTGCTAAATTATTGTCAGAGTTTGAAACCCCTAACAAAATAGATCAAGAACTATTTAAGAAAGAAATAGGAAACTTGCCTTTATATGGTTATGGCGTTAAGGCTTTTACTTTATCTATGGTAGAAAGCGCTTTAGAACTGTCAAATTACACCATCTCTAATAAAACTATCCAAAAAATATTAAATATTGGTAAAAATATGCTAAACGCTCCAGTAGAGCTGCTTGATGGTGTAGAAGAGGTTTTAGAAAAATTATCTAAAAAGTACAGGCTTATTCTAGCAACCAAGGGCGATTTACTAGACCAAGAGCGTAAATTAGAAAAATCTGGTTTAACCTCATACTTTCACCACATTGAAGTATTAAGCGACAAGCAAGACACTAATTATTCAAAACTATTGAATCACTTAGATATTAATCCATCAGAATTTTTAATGATTGGCAATTCTTTAAAATCTGATGTTTTACCATTAATAAACATTAAGGCAAATGCTATACATGTGCCGTTCCATACCACTTGGGCGCACGAATTGGTAACCGAAAAGGAAACTAATGGTAAACAGTATAAAACAATAAAAACCCTGAGAGACCTTTTAAAAATAGTGCCATAGTTTTACAGGCACTCTTATAAAAGTTTCATAATAATTTAAATACGTAAAAATAAAATAATACTATTTTTACATTTTGTAAAAGAAAATACACTGCATGAGTTATAAAAACTTTCCAATGGTACCAAGAGTTATTTTTGGTAGAGGTAGTTTCAATCAGTTAAGTGAATTGTTGGCCCCAAATCGCTTAAGCAATAATGCGCCATTTATTTTTTTGGTAGATGATGTGTTTAGAACAAACGTAAACATTACTTCTAGAATACCTATTGCTTATCAGGATAAAATAATACTAGTATCTACAGCCGAAGAGCCTAAAACATCCCAAGTAGACGAACTGGTAGAGGATATTATTTTAACATCAAAAGAAAGACCCTCTGGAATAATTGGTATTGGAGGGGGCTCTATTTTAGATTTAGCTAAAGCAGTTGCCATTATGTTAACAAACGAAGGTAATGCTGAAGATTACCAAGGCTGGGATTTGGTTAAAAATAAGGCGCTATACCATGTGGGTATACCTACAATTTCTGGAACAGGAGCAGAGGTTTCCAGAACTACAGTTTTAACAGGCCCTAAGCGAAAACTAGGAATAAATTCAGATTTTACACCTTTCGATCAGGTAGTTTTAGACCCAGAGCTCACTAATGGCGCACCAAAAGACCAGTGGTTTTACACTGGTATGGATTGTTTTATTCATTGTGTGGAATCGCTAAATGGCACATATTTAAATGCGTTTAGTAAAACTTATGGCGATACAGCTTACGGCTTATGCAAAGAAATATATTTAGACGGCAATTTAACCAAAAAAGAAGCGCAAGATAAATTAATGATGGCCTCATGGCATGGAGGTATGAGTATTGCATACTCTCAGGTAGGTGTGGCACATGCAATGAGTTATGGTTTGTCTTACTTATTGGGCACAAAGCACGGTATAGGTAATTGCATTGTGTTTAATCATCTAGAGGAGTTTTACCCAAACGATGTTAAGCTGTTTAAAGAAATGTTGGAAAAGCATAACATTAATATGCCCGTAGGTATTTGTAAGGATTTAAGTAAAAAAGACTTCGATACTATGATAGACGTGGCTTTAGGGCTAGAACCTTTATGGGAAAATGCTATTGGTAAAAACTGGAAAAAAACCATAACTCGAAAAAAACTTAAGGAACTTTATTCAAAAATGTAGTATGATACGTTGGCTCGCTAAATTCATTTATTTTAAGGTATTGGGTTGGCAGGTAGACGGGTATTATAAAACGCTACAAAACGATATTAAAAAAGCTGTAATAATAGCTGCACCACACACTAGCTGGCACGATTTTTACATTGGTGTTTTAGTAAGAACTGTATTAGGGATTAAAGTAAATTTTATAGGAAAAAAAGAGTTGTTTGTTTTTCCGTTCGGATATTTTTTTAGAGCCTTGGGTGGTAGGCCTATAGATAGGAAAAACAACCAAAATAAAGTGGAAGCCATTGCAAAGTTGTTTGAAGAAAATGACACCTTTAGAATAGCTTTAGCACCAGAAGGCACAAGAAAAAGAGTAGAGGAATGGCGTACTGGCTTCTACTACATAGCCAAAGCAGCTAAAGTGCCAATAATAATGTTTACTTTAGATTTTGAAAATAAACGTAATACATTTTCTAAACCGTTTTACACTACTGATGACGTAACGTCAGACTTCAAACAATTACATGCATTTTATAAAGGTGTTAAAGGAAAAATCCCTGAATACTCGTAGTAAATTCTAAAATGGCACGGGTTTTGCGTATAAATAAGTGCTGGTTCATGAAACATAAAGTAAACAATTAGTTGTCCCTAAAAAGAAACATAAACCGCCTCATAATAAAAAAGCTACTTCAATTGAAGTAGCTTTTTTAGTTTGTAAAAACGTAAGTTCTTATTTCAGCTCTTTCAATCCATTATCAATTAGAGTTCTTAAATGTTCCTTATGTGCTCTAGAGGCTATATTTCCTGATGGAGCAGCCATTGTTCTAATACGTTTTAAGTTATAAAGAGCCATAGATTTTGCATTGTGCGTGTATTTGGTACTTATTTTACCCGTTAGCATATCCAGTAACATTTCTGTGTATTCTAATTGTAGGTTCTGTCTAAACGAATTAACGCTACCGCTAATATCAGCTTTAAAAATAGCATTGTTTAAATCTGTCATCATAGAGGAAAGCTTATAATCGTTACCATAAAGTTCAGAATCTGTAATTCTTTGTAAGGTGTTGTAATGTAATAGGTGACTAAGCACGCGTTTTTGGTAGTCTAAAACCTGATTATGAATTTTTGGATCTTCTGGAGATCTAAAATTAAAACCTCTACGTTGGCTCGCTAAATAATTGTATAGTTCATTTGGTGCTTCAAAGGCATTTGGTGCAAAAACATATTTGCTTAGAGCGTTCATAGCTTTTTTCTGATCTTCTAAACTCACAGGTGTATAAGGTTGGTTTGCATCAGTTTGTCCAGCCATGGCTCTATCAACATAAACCCCGCCAATAAACCTTGAAATTGTATTTGCAGCACTACCTTTTTGTCCTGTTAAAATAAAGTATACACGTTTTAGCTCTTCATAAGAATCACCTTCTTTTGCGAAATTAGTTTTAATGTCCTTTAAAAGTTGGTCAGATAATTCTATTCTATCAATAGACCATTCTATTTGTTCGTTAGATTGGTCTGATACATTTACTCTAGGGTCTATTGCTTTTCCCGGACTTCGCATGTCATCTGCATCGTTTCCAAAAATGTGTTCTGGTTTTGTAGATTCATTCAACAAGGCTTGTCTTTCGCTTTCAGATTTAAATGGCTTATATCCCAATTGAATAGCCCAAACATCGTAAGGGCCAACGGCAACATCGTCATATTGTCCTTGTTTGCTTCTATCTTTAGTAACATTTAATGCAGCATAATCCATAACTGAGGCAGTTAAACACTTTCCTTCAATAAAACTAGCGTCATTTAATTGCGCCCTAGAGAAAAGTTGACTAGCCTTCATGTTGTGGTTTAAACCTAAAGTATGGCCAACTTCATGCATTATCAAAGCCGTCATAGATTCTTTTTTAATACGCTCCATTTCCAAATCAGATGCCCCAGTGGCTGTAACAACAGCATTAGCAAACATAAGTTCTTGGTGTAATTCGTGCCCAAGGCTACAATACTTAAAATCTTCATTAATAGTCATGCTAGCATTATTGTAGATTTTATCGTAAAGTACTCTATTAGTAAAATGTACATACTCTAACATTATATCAGCTCCTAGTATTTGTCCTGTTCTAGGGTTTACAAAGCTAGGGCCATAACCTCCAAACGGTGGGCGAGGTGATGAGGTCCAACGTAAAACATTATATCTAATATCTCCTGCATCCCAATCGGCATCATCTGGCTGTATTTTTACTACCATTGCATTTTTAAAACCTGCTTTTTCAAACGCCTTGTTCCATTGTAAAACTCCGTTTTTTATAGTTTCTCTCCATTGTATAGGTGTAGTGTTTTCAATCCACCAAGTTATGGGTTCTACGGGTTCAGATAATTCAGCATTAGGATCTTTTTTCTTTAAATGCCATCTATGAATTAAATCTCTGTAGGCTGTAGTTTTTGTACTTGTTTGGTCATCTACTTGTCTTGTAAAATAGCCAACTCTAGGGTCGTCAAACCTAACCTCATAATCATTATCGGGCATTGCTATTAAACTGTGGTTTACTTTTATACTAACATTTCTGCCATCGGTTACAGCATTAGAGCCACGATTTAGCACAGAAGGACTAGAATACACATATTCAGCAGTAATATTAACATTGTCAGGATAGTTTTTAATAGCATTAACTTTGGTTTTGTTTTTATCTAAACTACCTAACGAGAACGATGTTGGTGAACTACCAGGAAATCTTGGAGGTTTTATTTGTCCAAATGTTTCTTTTAAAAATAAATCGCTTGCCTTTATAAGATATAGCCCCTTTTTAGAATCGTGAGCCTCAATTTTTAAACTAGCTATATTTCCGTTAGAAATATTAGCATCTTTAGCTTTTGAAAGCGGGCTGTTAGGATCAAAGTAAAACGACGTATTCTGTTTAATAAATTCAATTTTATTAAAGTGTTTTGTAATTTTTATAACCTGGGTAGGGTTGTAAGCGCCTCTAAATCTACCAGCTTCTAAAACGCCGTCTGCTATTTGCGCAAAGTGGATAAATTCTTTATTTAAATCGCTTTCTGATATAAGCATTTGAAGATCGCCAGTAATAGTATCTTGGTAAATTGTAAAAAGGCCATCCATTTTTTTGCTCGATTTGGTTAAAGCTGCAATGGTCTTTTTTTCTGATGCTTTCTTTACAGGAGCAGCGGTTTCGGTTTTGTCTTTCTTTTTCTTGTCTTTCTTCCTGTTTTGTGCATCGGTATTTAGGGGCATTACGAAAATAGCAACTAAAAGCAATAAAAGAGCTCTTAATCGCCAGATGGAAATTGTCTTCATAAAATTTTTTTAAGATGAATGAATTGTTTTTTGATTTAAAAATTAATGTTGCTAAAGTTAAGTATTAATTAGTTTTTAATTATAAATCAAAATGTTAAATGACGTTAAATTGAATAAAAATAGGTGTAATACTATCTTTTATTAATTTTTTAGAAGCAATAAATGGTTAAAGGGTTTTAATTTGAAAGGAGAAAAATGTTTGTAGATGTGCCCTCATGAAGTGTATATAGCATTACTGCTTAAAACGCCAAGTTCTAGTGCTTATTTTTTCAGTATCAGGAAAATCCTTTGGCAATTTTTGTGTAACTTTCCCAGTGGCTGCCCATTCTGCTCCGCGTTGCAGTGTGGTTATAAAACCTACAGATTCCATTGAATAATCCATGTGTCCTAATGTGGTATGAAATGTTCTGCCTTTTCCGTATTTAACTGTTAAGAGTATAGGTTCATGCCTTTGGGTTCTTTTTTCGCCATATTCTGAACTTGAATAAGCCGTAGCTAAAATTGTCATATTTTTAGCAGGGCCTCTTAAACGTTCGTAAAGTTCGTCTTTACCGTGTAACCATTCTATTGGTAAACCTTTCATAATTGGGTGTTCTGGAGTACGGGTTTTTACAATAAAATTATGCTGAGCGCCGTGTGAGGCACATATACCATCAGAAGTGTCTTTCACTATTTTATTATCATTATTGTAATACACATATGGGCCATTTTCCTTAGTTCTACCACCCCATCCGCCAAGACCAATAATTTCATTATATGCTTCCCAATTACCCCAAGCATTATTAGCAGCATGAACGGTTACAAAGCCACCGCCATTTTTTATATAATTGATAAAATTTGTTTTGGTTTGTTCTGGCCATTCAGAGGATTTCCATCCTAAATTGCTAACTACAACATCGTAATCGCTAAAATTTGGACTAAAATCTGGATCAAATTTAGGGGCATCTAGAAGTATTCTCTCTGTGCCATCTTTTAAAGGAAATATGTTAATGAGTTCTTTAACATCATCGGTTTCTTTTATTGTATTGTGATGCGGCCCAATCCAATTGAATTTTTTTCTAGCAATGTCTACAGTAAATAAGCCTGTTTGTTCTAGATAGTCCTTCATCATAAACGTACTTTTTGGCCAAATACCATGGCTGTTTTCACCATCAATTATTAAAGCCTTTAGTTTTGGTTTAACTTCGGTTTTTTCAGCTAGTTTAGATTTGCAATTTAAAAGCGTGAGGATGCAACAAAAAAAAATGCTTAAGAGGTAAGACTTCATAAAAAATGGCTTGATAATATTTTCGTTAAGATAAATAAAACTTACGAAACTGAATAAATGAAATGCAAGCAGCAAAGTATAATAAACGAAACTTTTAAGTGTATTGTTAAATGTTGCCTAAAATTTTATCCATAACCCAACTGGTGTGTAACGCTGTTTTTCCAGTTGAGGGGTGTTTAAAATTTTGTAATAACAATTCGTCTCGCATACCTTTTACATGATACAACTGTACGTGTTTAGGGTGGTCTATAACAAGTTGTTCTTCTGCCTGTGGTGTTTTTAAATAAATGGGATTTTCGTTAAAAACTGAGAATTTAATATGGCCTTTGCTTCCAATTATCTTAACACCGTCTATATGTGCATTGCTTCCAAAATGCCAACTTGCAGAACCTGTAATATTGTTTTTATGTATCCAAGATGCAGTTATGGCATCATGTGCATCATAAAGGTGCTGTTGGTTGGTGCAAAACCCATTGGCATCTTTAAATTCGCCTAATAAAAACGCAAACAAGTCTAATCCGTGGCTTGCCAAATCATCAAAATAACCACCCGGTGCAACTTTAGCATCGGTACGCCAGTTATAAGTTTTATTTAAATCTAGAGTATTTGGAGGTTTACAGAACGTCCAATTAATATGGCGAATTTCTCCAATTTCATGGTTTTCTAACCAAGACTTTACTTTTAAAAAACGAGGCAACGACCGCCTGTAATAAGCAACAAACAATGGTATATTTCTTTTTTCGAAAGCTAGTTGAATAGCCAAACTATCTTTATAGCTTGGTGTTAAGGGTTTTTCTATACAACATGGTTTGCCTGCTTCGGCTACTTTTAGAGCATATGCTTTATGACTATCAGGGGGAGTGGCTATATAAACAGCGTCAACATTTTTATCATTTATTAAGGATTCTGCATCGTTGTAATAGGTATCTATATTATGTCGTTTGGCATAATCTTCAGCTTTTTCTAAATTTCGTCGCATTACTGCGGTAACTTCAAAGCCTTCGGTTAACTGGTATGCGGGGCCACTTTTAACTTCTGTTACACTGCCACAGCCAATAAATCCCCATTTTATTATCTTCATATTGTTCTTGTTAATAGCAAAGTATCAAATATAACTTACTTCGTATTTTTTAAAAAATATTAGGCATAAAAAAACCACCTAACTAGGTGGTTTTATAGACATATCTTTTGTTTTATTAAAAGCGATAGCGAATACTTAATGCTATATCAAAATCCAAATCGTCTCTGTAATCTCCAAAACCGAATTCTGGTCTTGCATCAATGGCGAGTTGAAGAGGGATATCAAAGTTGTATTCAATACCAATATCTCCTGCGGCAAAAATAAAGGTTTCGCTGTCATCTCCAGATGGAAAAGGTCTATCAAAGCTGTAAGACCCAAGACCACCACCAACACCAGCGTACCAGTTAAAATTTCCATCTAGTAGCCACACCCATTGGTATAGACCTGCTAGTTTAAAACCGTCGTAACCATTGCCACTTCTTAAACCCAAATCTAGTTCTAATCTATTATTATCCCCTAATGCACGTTGATAAGAAATCTCAGCACCAAAGCCGTCACTATCGCCTAAACGAAGCCCTATAGCGTTATCTGAAATTTGTTGAGCGTTTGATGTGATGGTAAATCCTACTAAAGCTACTGCCAATACAAATAATTTTTTCATAAGTTTTTAGTTTTAATTTGATTAATGAATATACGATCTTATTATTAAAAAAAGATCGTGTTTGTTATTCTGTACAACTTTACAAAAATAACGCCAAAAATGTATTTATATTTATCGCTTTAAAGCAATTCGTAACTTAATCCATGCAAAATCAATTAAAAACCTTACAATCAAAGTTATCAGGTGAATTATTTTTTGATGATTTAGTAAAATCTATTTATGCCACAGATGCCTCCGTATATCGCATGTTGCCCTTGGCGGTAGCCTACCCTAAAACTACCAATGATATTAAGGTGTTGATTGAATTTGCAAAAGCCCACAAAACATCCTTAATTCCTAGAACTGCTGGAACTTCCTTAGCGGGACAATGTGTTGGAAAAGGCATTGTGGTTGATGTTTCTAAATACTTCACAAAAATTATAGCTATTGATGAAAAGGCCAAAACCGTAACGGTACAACCGGGTGTTGTTCGAGATGCATTAAATAACTACTTAAAACCGTACGGGTTGTTCTTTGGTCCAAATACGTCAACGTCAAACCGGTGTATGATTGGTGGCATGGTCGGTAATAATTCTTCAGGCACAACGTCTATAAAATATGGCGTTACCCGCGACAAGATTGTAGCACTACAAACCATTTTAAGCGATGGGAGCGAAGTTGTTTTTGAAGCGTTAACAGCTAGTGAGTTTGAAGAAAAATTAAATTTAAGCACTTTAGAAGGTAAAATTTATAATACCATTTACAAGGAGTTAAACGATAAAAGCGTTCAAAATGCAATAAGAGAAAAGTTTCCAAAACCCGAAATACACAGAAGGAATACAGGTTATGCCATAGATGAATTGATAAAAGCCGATGTGTTTTCAGCTTCATCTGAAAAATTTAACATGTGCAAGTTATTGTCTGGGAGCGAAGGTACTTTGGCGTTTACAACACAAATCACACTGCAGCTTGATGATTTACCGCCAGAACATAGGGTAATGGTAGCTGCACATTTTGATAGTATTGAAAAATGCTTACAAGCTGTAGTTCCAGCAATGCAACATAATTTGTTTACTTGCGAAATGATGGATAAAACCATTTTAGATTGCACAAAACGAAACAAAACCCAGCAAGAAAATAGGCAGTTTTTAGTAGAGGATCCTGAAGCTATTTTAATGTGTGAAGTTAGATCTAAAACCCTACAGGATGCTAAAGCACAATCGCAATTGCTAATAGAAACTCTAGAAAATTCTGGATTAAGTTATGCAAACCCTATATTGGCAGGCAATGATATAGATAAAGCAAATAATTTACGAAGCGCAGGACTTGGGCTTTTAGGTAATATTATTGGTGATGAAAAATCTGCTGCTTGTATTGAAGATACTGCCGTATCGTTAACAGATTTGGAGAATTACATCTCGGAGTTTACCGCCTTAATGAAAGGTTACAACCAAAAAGCCATTTATTATGCACATGCCGGGGCAGGAGAATTGCATTTACGCCCTATTTTAAATTTAAAGAAAAAAGAAGGCGTAGCCCTTTTTAGAAAAATAACGACCGATGTTGCGCATTTAGTAAAAAAATACAACGGATCGTTTAGTGGGGAACATGGCGATGGTATAGTGCGCGCGGAGTTTATTCCTTTAATGATAGGTGAAAATAATTATGGCATATTAAAACGCATAAAACAGGTTTTTGATCCTAATACTATTTTTAACCCTGGCAAAATTGTGGATGCATTTCCAATGGACGCGTCCTTACGTTATGAAGCCGATAGGGAAGAACCACAAATAGCAACGATGCTGGATTTTTCTAAATCCCAAGGAATTTTACGAGAAGCTGAAAAGTGTAATGGATCTGGCGACTGTAGAAAATTTCCAGAATTTGGTGGCACCATGTGCCCAAGTTATAGGGCTACCCGAAACGAAAAAGATACCACGAGAGCTAGAGCCAACGCACTACGTGAGTTTTTAACCAATAGTGAGAAATCTAATAAATTTAACCACAAAGCACTCAAAGAGGTTTTCGATTTATGTTTAAGCTGTAAAGCCTGTTCTAGCGAGTGCCCAAGTAGTGTAGATGTGGCAAGTTTAAAAGCAGAGTTTCTATACCAATATCAAAAAGCAAATGGTGTTTCATTTAGAACTAAATTATTTGCTTACAACAACACATTTAATAATGTTGGCAGTAAATTTCCAAAACTCACAAACTTTGTGTTTTCCAACAGAATTACAGCATCAATTTTAAAGACATCTTTTGGAATAGCTAAAGAACGCAGTTTGCCAAAACTATCAAATAAAAGTTTAAATAATATTATTAAAAGTATTGGTTCAGAGGGTGTTAAAAATTTAAAAATAAAAACTGTCTACTTGTTTAATGATGAGTTTACTAACCATTTGGATACCTCAATTGGTGTTGATGCTTTAAAACTACTAAAAGCCTTAAACTATGATGTTGTGGTACTAAACCATTCAGAATCTGGACGTGCATTTTTATCTAAAGGGTTGTTGGAACAAGCAAAGACATTAGCGAACAAAAATGTTGATGTCTTTAAAACTAAAATTTCAGAAAGCACACCATTAATTGGCATTGAGCCATCGGCCATTTTAACGTTTAAGGATGAATATTTAAAACTAGCCGACGATAAAGCTTCGGCAGAACAAATAGCAGCATATACTTTTCTAATTGAAGAATTTCTTCAAAACGAAATTGAACTAGGCCATATAAAGCCGGAACAATTTACCTTAGAAGCAAAAGAGGTTAAATTTCACGGGCATTGCCATCAAAAAGCAATGCGTAACCAGCTCTCTAGTTTTTCAATTTTAAATTTGCCTAAAAATTATAAAGTTACCATTATCCCTAGTGGCTGTTGTGGTATGGCAGGTAGTTTTGGATACGAAAAAGAACATTACAATGTGAGTATGCAAGTTGGTGAACAAACCTTGTTTCCAGCTGTTAGAAAAGCTAAGAAAGAGACCATTATTGCTGCCAATGGCACAAGTTGTAGGCATCAAATAAAAGACGGTACAGGACGAGTAGCGAAACATCCAGTAACTATTTTAAGGGAAGCGCTTGTTCAGTAGGCTGTTGGCAGAAACAGTATGCAATAATTGGGTATAACTGTGATTTTTCAGTGTGTTTTGTGAGTCTTTTTCTGAGAATCCCTGTTTTTCCAACTGATTATCAGTATCATAGCAAACCCTATTTCTGTTTCTTATCCACAATAGTTATTGCTGCAATTAAGTCTTTAAGTTCCATTTCTTTTATCTGTTCATCAGCAAAGAAGGGTGATAATTTGTCATTATTGTAATTATAGATTTTCCAACGTTTAAACTGATATTCCAAGGCGGTAAAATTTTCTATCCAGTCTCCAGAATTCAAATACATGGTTTTACCATTTTTATTTTCTCTAAATTCCATTTTTGGTTGGTGAATGTGTCCACAAACCACATAATCATAACCATTCTCAATAGCTAAATCTGTAATTACTTTTTCGTAATCATCAATAAATTTTACAGCTCCTTTTACGCTATCCTTTATTTTTTTTGAGAGCGAATAACGTTCTCTCCCTAGTTTTTCTAAAAACCAATTGGTAAATCGGTTTAGTAAAATTAGTAAATCGTAACCGTAACCACCTAATTTGGCTATCCATTTTGCATTTTGCACAGAAATATCAAAAACGTCACCGTGAAAAAACCATGCCTTTTTGCCATCTAAATTTAAAACCAACTTATCTACTATAGAAATATTACCAATGCTGGTATCGCTAAACTTTCGTAACATTTCGTCGTGGTTGCCAGTAATATAAATAACTTCAACGCCGTTAGCCGCAAAATCCATTATCTTTTTAATAACTTTTAAATGCGATTTAGGAAAATACCGTTTACTAAATTGCCAAATATCTATAATATCGCCGTTTAGTATTAACTTCCTGGGGTTTATGCTATTTAAGTATGTTAGCAATTGTATAGCATTACAGCCATAAGTGCCCAAGTGTACATCAGAGATTACGGCAATTTCAACTTTGCGCTTTGTTTTCAAAATAATATAAGTAGTTTGTAAGTTCGCATGTTTTTGGCACTACAAATAACCACTATTACTATTAAGTAATTATTAATGTTTAATTAATTAATTATGAGCATATTGTTATGTTAATGTTATGAAATAATACAGGTAACAAATAATTTTAACTTTAATTTGATTTTATAGAAATTAGCGTATTTAAAGGCTAAAGTTTATTTTAGCAAAAAATTAAAAAAATGGCTGGAAATTCCTTTGGTAGACTATTTAATCTTACCACTTATGGAGAATCGCACGGACCTGCTCTGGGTGGCGTAATAGATGGTTGTCCATCTGGTATTACTTTAGATTTAGATGAAATTCAAAACGAACTTAATCGAAGAAAACCAGGGCAATCTTCCATTGTAACACAACGTAAAGAACCAGATACCGTAACGTTTTATTCTGGGATTTTTGAAGGTGTAACTACCGGAACTTCCATAGGATTTGTTATAGAAAACACCAATCAAAAGTCTCACGACTATTCGCATATTAAAGACACCTACCGCCCAAGTCATGCCGATTATACATACGACAAAAAATATGGCGTAAGAGATTATCGTGGTGGTGGTCGTAGTTCTGCGCGCGAAACCGCGTGTAGGGTAGTGGCAGGCGCTGTTGCAAAACAAATGCTAAAGGGTATTGAGATAAAAGCATACGTGTCTAGCGTTGGTACAATAAAGCTAAATAAACCGCATACAGAATTAGACCTAACACAAATAGAAGCTAACATAGTTCGTTGCCCAGACCAAGATATGGCCACTAAAATGGAGCAATATATTAAAGAAGTACGCAGCAAAGGCGATACTGTTGGCGGTGTAGTAAGTTGTGTTATTAAAAATGTACCGGTTGGTTTAGGAGAACCAGTTTTCGATAAATTACACGCCGAATTAGGGAAAGCCATGTTATCAATAAACGCTGTAAAAGGTTTTGAATATGGTAGCGGTTTTCATGGCAGTACCATGTACGGTAGCGACCATAACGACGCTTTTAATACCGATGGTTCAACCAAAACCAACTATTCTGGAGGCATACAAGGCGGAATTAGCAATGGTATGGATATTTATTTTAATGTGGCATTTAAGCCCGTTGCAACCCTTATCCAGAAATACGAAACTATCGATAAAAAAGGTGATATTGTAGAAATGCAAGGTAAGGGGCGTCACGACCCATGTGTTGTTCCAAGGGCGGTACCTATTGTAGAAGCTATGGCAGCGTTGGTAATTGCAGATTTTTACCTTATTAATAAATTGTATTCTTAGTTTTTAAGGAGCTATTTCCCGCTTTCTGCTATATCTTTTTTGTGCTAATTATATTTAAGTATGTCCTATGGTATAATGCCTAAGATGGAGTTTTGGGTAATACTAAGTTGTAGATTCTACACAAAAAAGGATGCCGCTTCAATCGGGGCTAAACTATCAGCTAACTTTTAGTAAGTTCCGTAGTTACAAAACTCCTTTAAAAACAAAAGTCCACTTTGTAACTATTAAGATTTATAGTATTTCAGCACATTAGTTTTAAAAATTGAACTTATTTTTAAAACTTAAAGTTCTATCGGGCAGTTATGATTAAACTTCTTATAATCTTTATAAAAAAGCTAAAAGTATTTTTAAGCAAAAAACTTAGCCATTACAATGTTACTTTACCATATGCAATAGCCTTGGTTTTAGCGTTATTAATAGGTGTTTTTGGAATAAACATTTTTGTAGAATTAACAGAGGTATTGTCTACAGAAACCTTGTCAAACTACGATACAAAAATTACTAGTGCAGTACTGTCGCACCGTTCTACATCTCTAACTAAATATTTTACTTTTATAACCCATGTAGGCGATGTGTATGGCTATTTGGTAGTGCTTATATTAAGTGCTATAATCTCCCTAGTTGTTTTTAAGCGATGGAAATACATGGTGCAAATTACCCTGGTTTTGTTTCTTTCTGCGCTTTCCAACGTAGTTTTAAAACGTGTTATTAATAGAGCCAGACCAGATTTAGAGCATTTAGTAGCTGTAGAAACATTAAGTTATCCTAGTGGTCATGCAATGTCGGCTATGGCTTTTTACGGTTTTTTAATTTATTTGTTTTACAGGTTTAAAATGAACAGATATATAAAAATTGGTACTATACTAGTATTAGCCTTTTTAATATTAAGCATAGGTGTAAGTCGTATTTATTTGGGTGTTCATTACCCTTCAGATATTTTAGGTGGATTTATAGCTGGCGCCATTTGGGTTGTTTTCTGTATTGTGCTTTTTAATCTCATTGAGGTTTTTAGAAGCGACCCAAAAACACCAAACAATATTTAGCTTGTATTTTTTACAAACTTTCAAAATGTGTATCTTGTCCGCATAATACTAAAGAAACAACTCTTTTTTTTTTTTTGAGAAGTTACAAAAGGCTTATGAAGAAATTAGCATTGCATTGGAAGATTATAATAGGAATGGTTCTTGGAATCATTTTTGGTTTTATTATGAATAGTATAAATGGCGGAAAAGGTTTTGTAACAGACTGGATTGCGCCATTTGGTACCATATTCATTAATCTTCTAAAACTTATTGCTGTACCTTTAATTTTAGCATCTTTAATTAAAGGAATTTCAGACTTAAAAGACATATCAAAAATAAAATCGATGGGTCTGCGAACCATAGGTATTTACATAGGTACAACCTTAGTAGCTATTGTTATTGGGTTAAGCATTGTAAATTTTATAAAACCAGGTGAAGGTATGCCGCAAGATACCATTGAAAAAATTAAGGAAAAGTATGAAAACGATGCAGGTGTAACTGATAAATTAACAAAAGCAGCAGCCCAAAAGGATGCTGGCCCACTACAAGCTTTAGTTGATATTTTTCCAAGTAATATATTTAAAGCATTTGCAGAAGCATCTATGTTACAAGTAATATTTTTTGCACTCTTTGTTGGCATTTGTTTGTTGTTAATAGGGGAAAAAAGTGCAGAACCCCTTGTAAAGTTCTTTGATTCGTTGAACGAAGTCGTAATGAAAATGGTAGATTTAATTATGCTTTTTGCACCATACGCTGTTTTTGCGTTATTGGCTAACGTAATTATTGCTTTTGATGATACGGAAATACTAATTAAATTACTTTTTTATGCCTTTTGTGTTGTAGGTGGTTTAATGCTTATGATTGGTTTTTATTTAAGCCTAGTATGGTTTTATACAAAAAAATCGCCGCTTTGGTTTTTAAAGGAAATAAGTCCTGCGCAACTGTTGGCGTTTTCAACAAGTAGTAGTGCTGCAACATTACCGGTAACCATGGAGCGCGTTGAAGAGCATTTGGGTGTAGATAAAGAAGTATCTGGGTTTGTACTGCCAGTAGGTGCTACGGTTAATATGGATGGAACTAGTTTGTACCAAGGTATTGCTGCGGTATTTATTATGCAAGTTATTTGGCCAGAAGGTTTAACGTTTACCAATCAGTTAGTAATTGTTGCCACGGCACTATTAGCCTCTATTGGTAGTGCGGCTGTACCTAGTGCCGGTATGGTTATGTTGGTTATAGTTTTAGAATCTATTGGGTTTCCTGCAGAATTATTACCTATTGGTCTTGCATTAATTTTTGCGGTAGATAGACCTTTAGATATGTGCAGAACCGTTGTAAACGTAACTGGTGATGCTACTGTATCTATGTTAGTTGCTAAGTCTTTAGATAAACTCCACGACCCAAAACCCAAAGAATGGGATGATAATTATGATGCTGTTAAATAGCACTTGCCTTGGCAGCTAATTGCGTTAGGGATTGTAGTGGAAAGCCCACAGCGAGGAACGAGCGAGGACTTGTAGCGTAAAGCCCGACGCCGAGGATAGGAGGCGTAACGCCAAAAAAGAACCTGTAATAGATTTTGGGGTGTACTTAAAATCGTTTAAATTTATAACAACCGAAAAACTACAATATGAATATTTGTTTCATAATGTATCCTTGGGAAGAGATTGACCCAGATAACGATACAACTTTAGCCCTAATAAAAGAATGTGTAAAACGTAAGCATGGTGTTGCCATGTGTGTGCCAGCTGCTTTAACAATTCGCAATAGTGTAACTACTGCTAATTGTTCAGTTATAAACCGCATGGACAAAACACCATCGTCTTTAAAATCGTTTTACAATAAAGTTAAGATAAGGGAGGAAATGTTGCCCCTTGCAGGGTTTGATGTTATTTTTTTTAGGGCAAATCCGCCATTAGATCCCATTATGCTTAATTTTTTAGATTCTGTAAAGGATGATGTGTTTATTATGAATTCTCTAGAAGGTATGCGGGAAGCCAATAACAAGCTGTATACGGCAGCTTTTGGAGACGCGCATAGCAATATTATTCCTGCTACACATGTATCGAAAAGTAAGCGTTATTTAATTAAGCAGATTAAGGAATCTAAAGCTGATAAAATGATTTTAAAACCATTAAATGGTTTTGGAGGGTCTGGTGTTATACTTATCGAGAAATCGGCTATGAGCAATATTAATTCATTGCTGGATTTTTATATAACAAACAGTGATGGCACCTCTAGTTATGTAATTTTACAAGATTATATTGAAGGGGCAGACCAAGGCGATGTGCGTATTTTAATTTTAAATGGCGAACCTGTTGGCGCTATGAAACGTGTGCCGGGGAACGATGATCACCGTTCTAATGTTTCGGCAGGAGGCAGTGTGCAAAAGCATACGCTTACCAAAGAAGAAAAAGCATTATGCAAGCAAATAGGCCCTAAGTTGGTGAATGACGGTCTTTATTTTGTAGGTATTGATGTAATTGGGGGGAAATTGGTTGAGGTAAACGTGATGTCTCCAGGAGGTATTACCTATATTAACAAAGTATATAAATTAAAGACAAAAATAGAAGAAAAGGTTATTGATTTTTTAGAAATGAAAGTAGTTGATAAGCTACAAGCTTTTGATAGGCGCACTAGGTTGCGAAAAGCTGTAGAAGACGCTTAATAGTTTTAATTACAGCAGTAATTTTTTAGTAAAAACAATTCTATTTTAAAACAAAGTATTTTGCGTTTTTAGATAATAATGAACATTATATTAACATCACCTTTGGTTTCGGTAAACTGGCTTCACGAAAAACTGGGAGCCAACAACCTTGTTGTGCTAGATGGCACAATAGCAAAAACTTTTAATGCACTTTCGCAACAAATACCAACAGCACGATTTTTTGATATTAAGCAAAAATTTAGCGATACATCCAATGCTTTTCCTAGCGCGTTTCCTTCGGAGCACCAGTTTCAAACAGAAGCGCAAAACCTGGGTATTAACCAAGATAGTGCTATAGTGGTTTATGATGATAAAGGCATATATTCTAGTGCGCGTGTATGGTGGCTATTTAAAGCCTTTGGGTTTAGTAACATCGCTGTATTAGATGGTGGATTTCCTGAGTGGAAAAAGGCTGGTTTCCCAATTGAAAATGCAGCACCTTATAATGGCAATAAAGGTAGCTTTAAGGCATCGCTTCAGCCAAATTACATGAAGTTTTTCGATGATATTAAAACAGCCTCAGAACATAAAACCCATAAAATAATTGATGCACGTTCTTCCGATAGATTTAATTGTAAAGTACCAGAACCAAGAGAGGGTTTACGCCGAGGTACTATTCCAAATTCGGTAAACTTGCCCTTTACTAATTTGTTAGAGCATGGTAGATTTAAGTCTAAAAAAGAAATAGCAAAAGCGTTTTATATGTTGGCAGAACCAGACGAGGCTATAATTTTTTCATGTGGCTCTGGTATTACTGCATGTGTTTTAGCTTTGGGCGCAGAACTATCGGGCTATAAAAACATTTCGGTGTACGATGGGTCTTGGACAGAATATGGTACTTTAACCTCTGGTAATATGGAACAACCCAAAACATGGACAAAAGACGAGCTATTGGCATATATTTTAATTTACGTGTCGCATTCAGATTTAAATGAATCACGAAAAGAAACGGCATATATTTTAAGTCGTGTAGATAAAAATGTTTACCAACGTGTTTATGAGCAGTTTGAAAAAGATAACGATTACCAAAGCATTCAAAACATTATAGAGGCTGTAAACACGCACGACTATTACAGGAATGATTTAGCAGATTTATTTGCCGATATTAAATTATTGGCTTTCGCCGACGGTGGTTATAATGAGATGGAAAAGGCTGTATATTCAAATTTAAAAAAGATTTTGAAGGATGCATAAGCTTTCTGTTTCTGAAATAATCTCTAAAATAAAAGTACTGGAAACTTTTGAAGCCGTAGCAGCCGATTATTCATTCACAATAAAAATTGACGCATATGTACCTTATGCCTGTGCTGCAATACACAACGGCCATCAATTCAGAAAGGAATTATGGGATAACTGCATGCACACCGAGTATGAGCGTTGGTACGAAGAGGATCCTGAAACGAAAACCATGGTACAGTCGCATCCCATTGTTATTGCTGGGTGCGATTCTCGTTTTGAGTACGATTTAAATCGCGCACCAGAGGATGCTGTGTTTGTAACCGCTTGGGGAAAGCAATTGTGGCATCAACCACTTTCTAAAGCTATGAAAGCCAAAAGCTTAGAAAAACATGCTAACTTTTACAAGGTAACACATGCATTAATTGAAACTCTTGAGCAAAAATTTGGATTTTGCACCGTTTACGATATGCACAGTTACAATTGGAAACGATGGGATAGAGAAGTGCCAACTTGGAATTTAGGTACAAGTAACGTAGATAATAAACGGTTTGGAAATGTTATTGAAGAATGGCGACAGGACTTGTCTGAAATTAAGTTTCCTTATGGCATAAAATCTACTTCTAAAATTAATGATACGTTTCAAGGTAATGGATATTTCTTAAAATATATAACAAAGAATTTTAAAAATACCTTAGTTTTGGCAACCGAAATAGCAAAAGTGTATTGTGATGAATACGAGTATGTTATGTTTCCAGAGGTAATAAAAACCGTAGAACAAGAATTAAAGCTTCGTATTCCAAAACATGCATTAAGCGTATACAACAGGTTTAAATGATAATTTTATGAAGATTGATGACAGTGTAACCACCAAAACACTTTTAGAAATAGATAAAAATATTGATGCGCTAGTAAAGCAAATAGAATTGTTGAGCTATGTTAATCCAACAAATATAGAAGAAGAGAAGGCACGTTTTTTTGCCTCTAAATACTTAACAGACCCTATTTTTAAATACCCCAATATTAATTTTGATAAGTTTAAACTTCACAGAAAGTTATTTACGCAACCTATAGAACGTATAGAGGACGAAGATGTTAGAAACCTCTACGAAGACGTTATTTATACCTATTCTGGGTTAATACAATGTATAGAGAACATTGGTAATGGTAAGGATTTTTACTTTAATAGTTTACACTGTTTTGGAACACCAACTGAAAATGACGTAGAAAACGCTAAGTTTATCTTGCATTTTGAAGATGAAAACAGAGAATTAGAGCAATTTCAACCTAAATACAGTGCCAAAGATTCTGAAATCTTTTTTAAGGAATTTTCCAAAAAGTACAATTTTGATTACCATATTGAGTATTCTGATAAGATTTCTGCCATTGCCATGGTTTTAAATAACGTTAAAACCTTAGTGCTAAATACCAACCACACCTATTCTGAAAACGAAATAGCAGTATTAACCAATCACGAAATAGGAGTACACATGGTAACTACCATGAATGGATTGTTGCATCCGTTAAAAATATTTTCGCACGGGCTCCCAAATAACGAGGAAACCCAAGAAGGGCTTGCTGTGTTTTCAGAATATATGAGCAATAATTTAACCGTTACACGGCTTAAAGAACTTGCATACCGTGTAATTGCTGTAGACAGTTTAGCTAAAGGGTATCCGTTTTCAAGAACTTTTAGGTTACTGCACAACCAATACGATTTGGATAGGGAAAGTGCTTTTTATATTACCATTAGGGCGCATCGTGGTGGTGGGTTTACCAAAGATTACTTATACCTTTCGGGTTTAAAAAAAGTATACGATTATTACCATTCTGGAAAAGATTTAAGCCTCCTCTTAACAGGAAAAGTATCTATAGAATACGCACAAGACATAAAGTCTTTAATAAAAAAAGGGTATGCAGTTCCTGCAAAACATATTACAGACTCTTACGCTGAGAATAAAAATGCCAACAAAAAGGTAGATTTTATCTTGCGGAGTTTAAAATAGGATTTTGCAAGATTTATATTATATTTATACTTGTAGTATATTGTAAATAAAATGATTATACTTTTTTTTTATACTTAAATTTATAATCTAAAAAAACATGTTTATTCAGGTTTATTTTTAGTTTTATATACAAGTTGGCAACAAGCTCAAAAAAGAAAAAATGTTACCAATTTGGTAATATTTTTTGTTGTATTTGCGACAATTAACTATAATGTGAGGGCAATAGCGAAATGAACTTTAAGAGATTTTTGGGAAAAACACGCTGATTGTGAAGAGTAACTAAAATCTTGGTTTTGAGAAACTGAAAAATCCGAATGGAAAAATATTAATGAATTAAAAAATGATTCTCCAAGTGCAAGTATTCTAACGGACAATAGAATTGTTTACAATATTAAAAGAAATAACTACAGATTAATTGTAAAATTCAACTTTGAACATCAAATATGCTGGATAAGATTCATCGGAACTCACGCAGAATACGACAAAATAGACGCAAATAATATCTGATCATGAAAATAACACCAATAAGAAACGAAAAAGACTATCAAAACGCCATAAACAGACTTGAAGAGATTTTTGATGCAAAAAAAGGAACTGAAGAAGGCGACGAATTGGAAATCCTTTCAATCTTAATTGATAGATATGAAAATGAGAATTTTCCAATTGAAATGCCAGACCCAATTGAGGCAATCAAATTCAGAATGGAACAAATGGGAATGAAACAAAAAGATTTAGCCGAAGTTGTCGGATTTAAAAGCAGAGTAAGCGAAATTTTGAGTAAAAAACGTAAACTGACTTTAGGTATGATAAGAAAATTGAATTCAACTCTTCACATTCCGACTGAAGTTTTGATTCAAGATTATTAATAAATAAAAGCCAGTTGCCAACAATTTATAACTACAATTACGGAGGATTCGACTACGTCCGATACACTCGGAATTGTTAAGGCTGCTGTATAATCCGAAAATAATCGTTAATTTAATTCGTAACTGATCGTCATGTGAGACCGTTTTACCCAACATTGCCCCGTCCTAAATAAAGGTTACATAATTTTAAACAATGATGTACAAAAATGAGAAACTAAGTAGACGATATTGTACTTTTTTTAAATGGAAAATTTACAACAACTAACTTGAGCATATGTATGGACAGTCGTTTTTATTAAAGTAATTAACAAGTTAAGAATATAAACGAAACCACTGTAAAAACATGATGCTTACTTAAAAAAGCAGCATATGAAAAATTGGGACACTTTCACGAAAAGAATTTTGATAAATAAGCCAATAGAAGAGGTTTATCGCTGTTGGTCTACCAAATCGAAAATTGAAACTTGGTTTCTTGAAAAAGCTGATTTTACATCAAATAATGGCCAAAGGGAACCAGATGAGTTGGTACAAAAAGGCGACAAGTTCTATTGGAAATGGAACAACTGGGATATTACTGAAAAAGGTGAAATTTTAGAAGCCAATGGTAAAGATTCCATATCGTTTACTTTTGGTTCTGGCGGTAATGTACATATACGTTTAAAACCAATGAGTTCCAATACAGAAATTACGCTTGTTCAAAATGAGATACCAACGGACGAGAATAGCAAAATGGATATTTATGTGGGCTGTATAACGGGTTGGACGTTTTGGCTAACCAATTTAAAAGCTTATTTGGAATACGGTATTACGCTTCATTCCAAAGGCCTTAAACAAGAGGATACTACAGATTTGGTAAATAGTTGATTATGAAAAAAATTAAGTATTACATAATAATCTGCCTTCTTATTGTAAGTTGTAAGAAAACAAACAAAGCTGCACAAGCTGAAAATAGCAATTTGGAATTGGAAACTTTTATTGCCAACTATTATTCCGTAATGTCTCAAAGAGATTGGGTTGCTTACAAATCTTTTTTTACCGATAAAGCAATACTAACAACTATATGGCAAGAGGCGAATGATTTAGCACCAAAACTGCATACAAACTCCATAACAGAATTTTTAGCCCAAACAGAAAACGGACCAGACAGTCAGCCTATTTTTGAAGAAAGACCAATTAAAATAAACATAATCAAAGAAAAGAACCTAGCTAGTGCTTGGGTGTATTACGAGGCTGAGTTTGGAACGGAAGATAATTTAATACAATGGAAAGGTTATGATGTATTTAGTCTTTTAAAATTTAAAGACAAATGGCATATAATATCAATAACTTATATATCTGATAATTAATAAAAACAACCCTGATATACTAGTATAGTTTATTAGAAATTTGAAGCTATTTTACTAAATTTAAGATTATAGCGTATTAGGGCTTGCATACCATTTCCTTATAAAACCATTACGAACAGTTAAAACTTGTCTTTTTCTCTAATAATAAATGCTTTTAGTGTAGTTGGTTGTTTGCCGGTAAGTTTGTAAAAATTATTTGAAATTTTTGGTGCTTTTTGTAGCCTTGGTAAAAAGTGCAGTAATGTCATTACAATAGCAAACCCACGTTCAACACCATTTTTTCTTTTTTTTAAATAAAAACATATTGGGTTAACGCTTTTATAATTGTATGTTCTATTTGTAATCTCACTTATTATTTCACATACCTGAGTAAAGTTTTTGTTTTCTGTTCCAGTTATTTCGTAGGCCTTATTTTGGTAATTTTCGAAAGACTGAATTAATACAGCAGTCACCGCTCCAATATTTTTTAAATCTATCCAGTTAAATTTTGCCTGCCCCGAAGGAAGTATAATAGTTTGGTTTTTTTGTAGTTCGGGGAGTAATACGGTTGTTAAGTTTTGCATAAAGTAGCTGGGTCGAATAAATATGTATTTAAAACCAATAGACTTTATTAATTGCTCTATTTTATGGTGTGGAATAACGTTGCTCTTTTCTGCTCCTTGAACCGAAAGGAACACCACTTTTTCAATGCCGTTAGTTTTAGCCGACTTTAATAGCGGTTGAAAATAGGTGTGTACTGCAGAAATATGAGGAGGTCTAAGCAAAAACAGTACGTTAATATCTTTAAATGCTGTAGAAAAGGAATTTTGGTCTTCAAAATCAAAAAATCTGTAAGATACACGCGAAAGGTTAACAAATTTTGCTTTTGATTTTTCTAGGTTTCTTACAGCAACAATTATTTCAGATGTGTTGTCATTTAACTCGTAAAGCTTATGTACTACTTCTGTCCCTACGTTTCCTGTGGCGCCCGTTACTAGTATTCGCTTCATTTTCTAATACAATCAAATTCTAACATTACAAGTTAATTAGCGTACTTAAAAATACCCTAAAATTTTTAAAGAATTAATACTGTTTTGCTATTATTTAAATAAAAAAACCATCTCGTTTTCACAAGATGGTTTTTAGCATTTGTTTGAGTTAGTCACTCCTCGTTTTAAGCCTTTTTAGCGGTTACATTAACCCTTAGCTCTATTTCATCATTTATAAATTTATCACCTAAATCTCCAAAGATAGATTTAGACTTATATTTAATGTCCCATTTTGTTCTATCTATAGTAAACGCTTCACTAGTCAACATCATTGTGTCACCATCCATAGTTACATTTACAGGAAATGTTACGTTTTGCTTAATTCCTTTTATCGCTAAGTTTCCAGAAAGCATGGTTTTGCCTTCAACTTCGCTAATTCCAGTTACTTCAAAAGCAGCATTGGCATGGTTTTCAACATCAAAAAAATCAGGACTTTTTAAATGTCCTAAAAGTTTTCCGTTGCCTTCATCTTCAGCAGGAATGTCTAGTACCTGGATAGAGCCCATATCCACTAAAAAAGAACCACTTTCAATAGCATCTCCGTTAACGTTAATAACACCAGATTCTAGTTTAATGTCACCGTTGTGAGTACCTGTTGGCTTAAAGCCTTTCCATTCAATAATAGATGCATTTGCATCGGCAATATATTTTACTGCAGTTGCTTGTGCTTCAGCAGCAGCCTCGGCGTTAGAGGTTTCAGCTTCTTTGGCTTTGTCCTTACAACCTACAAGAGCAATTGCAAGAACGCCGGTAAATAATATAGTTTTTAAATTTAATTTCATTGTTATTAATTTTTAGTGTTATGGCATCAAAAGTACGTAATTTGTTTCATAGAATAAATAAAAAGTTAAACAAAAATTTTGTTAAAATTTTTAATGACAATATGGCATTTTAATAATAATGGCAGTACTTTTGCCAACCGAAATGTACAAGTATTAACGCAATACAAAAATGAGCAAGAAAAATAAAGATAAAGAGATAAAGGAAGAACAAAACAACAGTTTAGAGAATGAAACTGTGGCAGTTGAGGAACAGCAAGAGCAAGAGGAGAAAAAAAATGAGTTATCTGCTGAAGAAAAGCTTAAAGAAGAACTTCAAAACGAAAAAGATAAGTTTTTACGCTTATTTGCTGAGTTTGAAAACTACAAGAAGCGCACTTCTAGAGAACGTATAGAATTGTTTAAAACCGCAGCAAAAGAGCTAATGCTAGAGCTATTGCCTGTTCTTGACGATTTTGAGCGTGCACTTTTACATATAGAAGAGGATAAAGAAGCCGAAGAATTGCGCAAAGGTGTACTTTTAATCTACCAGAAGTTAGTATCTACCTTAGAGAAAAAAGGACTTACGGTTGTTAAAGTATCTAAAGGCGACACATTTGATGCTGAGGTACACACCGCAATTACACAAATTCCTGCACCAAGTGATGATTTAAAAGGTAAAGTTGTTGATGTTGTGGAGAAAGGCTATAAATTGGGAGACACCATTATTCGTTTTCCTAAAGTGGTTGTGGGGCAATAAAAATATAAATTTAAAAATCCGTTATTTTAAAAAAGGATTTATAATAGGAATATGGCAAAGAGAGATTATTACGAAGTTTTAGGAATTAATAAAGGGGCAAATGCCAGTGAAATAAAAAAAGCCTACAGAAAAAAGGCCATAGAATTTCACCCAGATAAGAATCCAGACAATAAGGAGGCAGAGGCGAAATTTAAGGAAGCAGCCGAAGCATACGAAGTATTAAGTGATCCCGATAAAAAAGCGCGATACGACCAGTTTGGTCACCAAGCCTTTGAAGGTGGCGGTGGCTTTGGCGGTGGCGGCATGAATATGGACGATATCTTCAGTCAATTTGGAGATATTTTTGGTGGCGGTTTTGGTGGCGGCTTCTCTGGCTTTGGTGGCGGAGGCGGACAGCGCCGTGTTAAAGGGAGCAACCTTCGTATTCGTGTTAAATTAACCTTAGAAGAAGTTGCCAATGGTGTAGAAAAGAAAATTAAGGTAAAGCGCAAAATACAAGCTCCAGGAACCACTTATAAAACCTGTTCCACTTGCCATGGCACTGGGCAAGTAACACGTATTACAAATACAATTTTAGGTAGAATGCAAACCTCGGCACCATGTAATGCATGTGGAGGTGCAGGACAAACTATTGATAAAAAGCCCGCCGATGCCGATGCACAGGGCTTAAAAGTAGCAGAGGAAACCGTATCTATTAAAATACCTGCTGGTGTTGTAGATGGTATGCAGCTAAAAGTATCTGGAAAAGGTAATGAAGCCCCAGGAAACGGTATTTCTGGCGATTTATTAGTGGCCATCGAGGAAATAGATCATGAGCGTTTACAGCGCGAAGGCGATAATTTGCACTACGATTTGTACGTGAGTTTCCCCGAAGCGGTTTTAGGAACTTCTAAGGAAATTGATACCGTTACCGGAAAAGTACGTATTAAAGTAGAAGCTGGCGTACAATCTGGTAAAATTTTACGCTTACGCGGAAAGGGAATTCCAAGTTTAAACGGTTATGGTAAAGGCGATTTATTGGTACACGTTAACGTTTGGACACCCAAAACTTTAAATAAACAACAAAAAGAGTTTTTTGAGGATATGTTGGAAGATGACCATTTCTCACCAAAACCGGAAAGTTCAGATAAATCGTTTTTCGAGAAAGTTAAAGATATGTTTTCTTAGTGAAACTCAAATTTATACAGCTTTTATAAAAACAGAACTTGTAAATTGAGCTCATTAAGGTATAAAGTAACTTCTAAAATTAATTTTATTCAGCTTATTTATTCAATATTTTCATAATATTTAATTTAAGATTGAAAATAATGTAACATATTAAGAATTTCTGTTACAAAACAAAATTTCTTAATGTTACTGTCAACTTATTCTAATAGTTTTGCTATTAGTTAAGAAAAAAAAACTATCTTTGATTATCGCTAATGAACATTAGTGATAATTTTTCTTTTTCATAGCAATTTTTTTCCCATCCTTAATTAACATTGAGGGTGGGTTTTGTTTTTTTAGTAAGATTCTATATTTTAAATTGCAAAGTAACACCTAAAATATAGTTTATTGAACTCATCTCGCCATACTGTGGTATTACATTTTTAGCCGCTTCCTAATATTAAAAAACCTATAAATCCGTTCCTGAATATTTACTCCCTTTACACTTAATCAACTCATATACATTTAATATCTTTACCATTAGTTATAACTAAAACATTTGAATGGATAACCTATTAGAAGTTAATGGTGTAAGTAAGAAATTTGGAAGTTTTACAGCTTTAAACAATGTTTCTATCACAGTGCCAAAAGGAAGTATTTATGGCCTTTTAGGGCCAAATGGTGCAGGAAAAACAACTTTAATTAGAATTATAAACCAAATTACACTACCAGATTCTGGTGCGGTAATTTTAGACGGGGAACCGCTTAATGAATCCCACATAAAAGATATTGGTTATTTACCTGAAGAACGGGGCCTGTATAAATCTATGAAAGTAGGAGAGCAAGCACTTTACTTAGCGCAATTAAAAGGGTTAAGTAAATCTGTAGCTAAAGAACGATTACAATATTGGTTTAAACGTTTGGATATTGAAGATTGGTGGAACAAAAAAATACAAGAGCTATCCAAAGGAATGGCACAAAAAATACAATTTGTGGTTACGGTGTTACACGAGCCTAAATTGTTGATTTTTGATGAGCCTTTTTCTGGTTTCGATCCCATTAATGCTAATTTAATTAAAGACGAAATTTTAAGGTTGCGCGACAATGGTGCTACCGTAATTTTTTCAACACACAGAATGGAATCCGTAGAAGAACTATGCGATGATATAGCCCTTATTCATAAATCTAATAAAATATTAGATGGCAAAATTTTGGATGTAAAACGCGCTTATAAATCCAATACGTTTGAGGTTGGAGTAAAAACATCAAATAATACAGTTTTAGAACAAGAACTTTCAGAAACATTTAAAATTACACCTGCTAATTTTAAAACCTTAAATAATGAGTTAAAGTTGAATATTCAAATTTCTGAAAATCAAACTCCTAACGATTTATTAAACTATTTAACATCAAAAGGGGAAGTGTCTCATTTTGTAGAGTTAATACCAAGTGTAAACGATATTTTTATTCAAACTGTAACCAATAATAACTTGCAATAAATTATGAATCATTTACCTTTAATTATAAAGCGAGAATATTTATCAAAGGTTAAGAATAAATCCTTTATTGTAATGACGATTTTAAGTCCTATCATTATGATAGTGCTTATAAGCGTTGTGGCATACTTGTCTCAATTAAATAATGATAAAGTTAGGGTAATTTCTGTTTTAGACGCCTCAGAAAAAGTAAAAGATATCTTTACAAATACCGATAATACGACGTATAATATTCTAGAAGACATATCTTTAGAAGATGCTAAGGCTTTGGTTGCCGAAACCTCGGGATACGGACTTTTATATATACAGGATAAAGAAAATGTAGAGGAAATTTCAAAAGGGATAAAATTTTATTCAGAAGAATCACCATCATTAACCGTAATTTCTAAATTAGAAAATAAGTTAGAAAAACGCTTAACGCTTATGAACTACCAAGATGTAGGCATTGATGTAAATAAAATTGAAACTTCACAAGTAAATATAGATATTTTTCAAGAGAATTTTGTGGGTGAAACATCATCAAAAACCGATAATATTATCAAATTAATATTTGGTGGTGCAGCTGGTTATTTGCTGTTTATGTTTATAATTATTTACGGCAATATGATTATGAGAAGTGTTATAGAAGAGAAAACCAGCAGAATTATAGAGGTAATTGTATCTTCTGTAAAACCTATACAATTAATGCTTGGTAAAATTATTGGAACATCATTAGCAGGATTAACCCAGTTTGCTATTTGGTTGGCTTTAGGAAGTATATTATTAGTGGTTGTTTCGGCTATTTTTGGTATAGATATAGCCCATATGCAAACACCCCAACAGGCAGCAATTCAGCAGGCTATGGAAAACCCCGATGTAAATAACCAAATACAAAATGCTATGCAGGGCTTTTTTAATTTGCCATTAACCAATTTAATTGTTGCGTTTATTTTGTTTTTTATAAGCGGTTATTTGTTGTACAGTTCACTATATGCCGCTATTGGTGCAGCTGTAGATAATGAAACTGATACACAACAGTTTATGTTGCCTATAATTATGCCATTAATTTTAGCAGTTTATATTGGTATTTTTACGGTTATAGAAGATCCCCATGGTACGGTTTCTACAGTATTTTCGTTTATACCTTTTACCTCGCCTGTAGTTATGCTAATGCGTATACCTTTTGGTGTGCCCATTTGGCAGCAATTACTATCTTTAGGATTATTAATAGGCACATTTATATTTACGGTTTGGGTTGCCGCTAAAATATACCGCGTAGGTATTTTAATGTACGGTAAAAAACCAACGTATAAGGAATTGATTAAATGGATTAAATATTAAAATGCAAGATCAGGTAAACCATATAAAAAACGACGTTGATAATGTAGAAAAGGTGTTTAAGGAAACATCGGTAGGGCAGGCTATAATTGATTTTCTTGAGTATAAAATAATAGACTTCCAGTACGGCTCTGGTGAGGACACTAGCCAAATTGTGCTAAAAGTAAAATACCTGTTGCTTGTAATTTTGGTAATGGTTTTAACCACTTATGTATTAAGGTGGGTAAAGAAACTGGTAACCAGACATATGCCCAAGGAAGATAAAGTTAAGTTTACTACCGTATTTTCTTTTGCAAGGTGGGTAATTTATATTATTGTAATTCTCATTGTTTTCGATTCTATTGGCATTAATGTTACTGCGGTTTTTGCAGCCTCCGCAGCCTTATTAATTGGTATTGGTTTAGCATTACAAACCTTGTTTCAAGATATCATATCTGGAATTTTTATTTTGGTAGACCAATCGGTACACGTAGGCGACATTATAGAGTTAGAAGGTAAAGTTGGGCGCGTAGAAGAGATAAAGTTGCGTACTACAAGAGCTGTTACTATAGATAATAAAGTGCTTGTAATTCCAAATCACCTTTATTTAACCAATAGTTTGTATAATTGGACCCAAAACGGAAAAACAACTAGAGAAAGTGTTTCTGTAGGAGTAGCTTATGGTAGCGACGTTAAATTGGTAAAAGAGCTATTACTTAAAGCTGCTAACGAGCACGAACTTATATTAAAACATCCTGCACCTTTGGTATTATTTACAAATTTTGGAGATAGTGCTTTAGAGTTTAGACTCGTTTTTACACTAAATGATAGTTTTCAAGGTGTTATACCGCAAAGCGATTTACGTTTTGAGATAGATAGACTTTTTAGAGCGCACAATATTACCATTCCATTCCCTCAGCGCGACGTTCATTTGTACCAAACCCAACCCGTTTTAAAAACGGAACAATCGGAAACTAAAAAATAAGATGCTAAAAAACTTATCAATTTCCCTGTGTTTGTTCTTGGGCGTAAATGTTTGTTTTGCACAATTAACAGATTTAGCTCGTTTGGAATATTCGTTTATTCCCCAAAGCAAATCAGAAGATCAATACACAAGGTTAAGAGCTTTATTAAATTATCCTATAGAAGTAAAAGAAGATACTTATTTGGTAATTGGTGCAGAGTATAACAACGTTATACTAAACTTAGAAGAAAATTACCCTTTTGATACGTCTGGTTTAAACAACATTCATGTTATAGACCTTAATTTAGGGTACACATTTAAGTGGAACGAGAAGTGGCGTTTGGGTCTAAAATTTAATCCTAGAATAGCTTCAACACTTACAAAAAGTATAGTGTCAGACGATTTCTTTTTAAACGGCGGTGTTTATATTATAAACGACAGAACCGATGATACTTCCCTTAAAAGGCCATTTCGTTTAATTTTGGGGCTTACCTATAATGCAACCACAGGAATACCATTTCCTTTGCCCTTTGTAAGTTATTATAGGGAAGTTAATGAAAGGTGGAGTTTTAATGCTGGTGTACCAAAATCTAACATAAAGTATGCCTTAAATGCCAATAATAACATTCAAGCATTTGTTGGTTTAGATGGGTACTTGGCGCATTTACAAGAACCCTCATTAATTAATGGAAATCGTGTAGATCACATCTCACTATCAGTCGCCTTAGGGGGCTTAGGTTACGAATATTTATTTTCTAAACATTTGGTAGCATATTTGTATTCAGGTTACACGTTTAGATTAAATAACGTTTTACGCAATGAAAATAGAGATGAAGTTTTTAAATTAGACGATGTAAATGCATTTTATTTAAGAACCGGACTAAAATTTAAAATTTAGAATATGCCAAAAATATTAATTATTGAAGATGAAGCTGCCATTAGGAGAGTATTGGTTAAAATCCTTTCAGAGGAAAATGATACCTATGAAGTTGAAGAAGCCGAAGATGGTTTAGCAGGAATGGAAAAAATTAAGAAAGAGGATTACGATTTGGTACTTTGTGATATAAAAATGCCTAAAATGGATGGTGTTGAAGTATTGGAAGCCACCAGAAAAATAAAACCAGAAATACCAATAGTCATGATTTCTGGCCACGGCGACTTAGATACCGCCGTAAATACTATGCGCTTGGGCGCTTTCGATTATATTTCTAAACCACCAGATTTAAACAGGTTATTAAATACCGTAAGGCATGCGCTAGATAGAAAAGAACTTGTAGTAGAAAACAAAATTCTAAAGAAAAAAGTAAGCAAGAAATATGAAATGATTGGTGAAAGTGCATCTATTACGCAAATTAAGGACATGATAGATAAGGTAGCGCCTACCGATGCTAGAGTACTAATTACCGGTCCTAATGGCACAGGTAAAGAACTGGTAGCACACTGGTTACATGAAAAAAGCGAACGCGTTAAAGGACCTATGATAGAAGTAAACTGTGCCGCGATACCCAGCGAACTTATAGAAAGCGAGTTGTTTGGCCATGTAAAGGGCGCCTTTACAAGTGCTAATAAAGATAGGGCAGGTAAGTTTGAAGCTGCCAATAGAGGTACTATTTTTTTAGATGAAATAGGAGACATGAGTCTTTCTGCCCAAGCAAAAGTACTTAGAGCGTTGCAAGAAAACAGAATTCAGCGTGTTGGTAGCGACAAGGATATTAAAGTAGATGTTCGCGTAATAGCTGCAACAAATAAAAACTTAAAAAAAGAAATTGAAGATGGCAAATTTCGTGAAGATTTATACCATAGACTTGCAGTAATTTTAATTAAAGTACCTGCTTTAAACGAAAGGCGCGATGATATTCCGCTTTTAGTGAATCATTTTGCCGAAAAAATAGCAGGCGAACATGGTACCGCACAAAAAAGTTTTTCAGATAAAGCTATAAAACTATTACAAGATTATGAATGGACAGGGAACATTCGCGAGTTAAGAAATGTTGTAGAACGCCTTATTATTCTTGGAGGCACAGAAGTTAGCGAGCAAGATGTAAAATTATTTGCTTCAAAATAAAAACACTAAAACATGAATCAAATTAAAGAAAGTGATTTTAAAATTTCCTCAAAAATCAATATTAGCGAATTGCCTACTTCTTACGATTTAGGAGTTCCTGAAAAAGATGTAAAAAAGGCATTAAAAAAAACAAGAAAATTATTAAGTAGCATACAAAATACCATGTATGCTCACGATAAATACTCGGTTTTAGTCTGTTTACAAGGTATGGATACCTCTGGTAAAGATAGTTTGGTACGCGAAGTATTTAAAAGCTTCAATGTAAGGGGAGTAGAGGTACATAGCTTTAAGGTTCCTACCGATTTAGAGTTGAGTCACGATTATCTTTGGCGCCATTATATAGCCTTACCACAACGTGGGAAATTTGGTGTTTTTAATCGCACACATTACGAAAATGTTTTAGTAACACGAGTACATCCTTATTATATTTTAGGTGAAAATTTACCAGATATAAACTCAGTTGAAGATATAGATAATGCGTTTTGGGATAAGCGTTTTGAGCAAATTAATAATTTTGAAAAGCATATAGCAGAGAACGGCACTATTATTTTTAAGTTCTTTTTGAATTTATCAAAAGATGAGCAAAAATACCGACTTTTAAGACGCTTGCGCAAACAGGAAAAAAACTGGAAATTCTCAGCGGGCGATTTAGAAGAGCGCAAACTATGGGATAAATACCAAGAATGTTACCAAGATGCTATGAATAGAACATCTAAAACGCATGCGCCCTGGTACAATATTCCAGCAGACGATAAACCCACAGCACGTTATATTGTAGCTAAAATAATGTACGATGTGCTAAGTAAGTTTACCGATATTAAGGAACCAGAACTAGATGAAGAGACCAAGGCAAACATAGATTTGTATAAAGCACAATTAGAAAACGAGTAATACTTACTTTAATGGTTTAGGCTATACCTTCTGTTTGTTAATAACTGTCTTACATCTTATAAATGCATTGTTTAAGTACCTTATTTTGAAAATAAAAACCGAATAAAAAATCTGCTGGTTTTTTCGTAGGTAGGCGACAACTAGCCATTAATTATATTCATCGTTGTAGCTAGTTTTTCTCTGTACTGTTGTTCTATAACTCTGGTAAATTCTGCTTTATCGCGTCTTAATAATTCTATACCGCCTTCATTCACGATAGTAGGATTAAAATCCCTTAAATGATTGTCGCTCCAAATCCCCAATTCTACAATTATGGGTGTCATTGCTAATCCTTTCTCGGTTAAAAGGTAGATGTTCGATTTATTATTGTTTGGAAGTTTTGTTTTAGTAATAATTCCAAATGCTTCAAGCTGTTTCAATTTTGTGGTCAGTATGTTGGTCGCAATGCCTTCATCACTTTCTGTAAAGTCCTTAAAGGTCTGCTTATTTTCCATAAGCATTTGTTTTACAATTACCAACATCCATTTATCACCTAGAATATCTAAAGCCGACGTAAAGGGGCAATTACATCTAAATTTTGTTTCCATTCTCTTTTATTCCTCTTAATAGCTACAAAGTTAACAAAATATTATTTTCACTTGCACTTTGCAATTTATTTAAAAAATTACTTGCAAAATAAAAGTATTATTGTAATTTTACTTGCATAATACAAGTAATAAAAAACTCATAACATGAAAAACGTATTCATAGTATTAGTGATTGCTAGTGCATTTGCAAGTTGTAAGTCAACTAAAACAAATTCAAATAGCGACAAATCAACACAAACTTCTAATTCAAAAACATTAAAAATGAACAAAAAAGAAACCGCTGTGGCTTTTGTAAAAGCCGTAACCTCGCAAGATGTAGATAAGGTAAGAGCATTAGCCAATCCAGATTACATTCAACACAATCCATTTCTTCCCACAGGATTAGAACCTTTTATTCAACTGTTTCCTATGCTAAAAGAAAATGAAACCAAAGCCGAAGCAGTCCGTGTCATCGAAGACGGAAACTTTGTAGTGCTACATCAATTATGGACAGGTGCCAAGCCTTTTGGTGCAGATCAAATGGTGTCTTTCGATATTTTGCGATTCGATGAAAATGGCAAAATAGGCGAACATTGGGATGCGCTACAACCTTTCGAAGCAGAAACGGCAAGCGGAAGAACTCAAGTAGATGGTGCAACTGATATTGTAGATTTAGACAAAACCGAAGCAAACAAAGCCTTGGCAAAGTCTATGGTAGAAGATATTTTGATGGGTAAAAATCCGAATAAAATTACCGAATACATCAGTACCGAGCAATACGACCAACACAACCCTAACATCAAAGATGGACTCAATGGAATAGTAGAAGCTGTTCAGTATCTCACTTCACAGGACAATATGTTTCAATACACTAAAATTCATAAAGTTTTGGGAGAAGGCAATTTTGTACTTACGGTAAGTGAAGGCCAATGGAATGGCACAAACAATGTTTTCTACGATTTGTTACGTTTTGAAAACGGAAAAGCAGTTGAACATTGGGATGTTATACAAGAAATTCCAACTGAAAATCTAGCGAACGATAACGGAATGTTTGGATTTTAAAAATGTAAATAATTATGAAAAAAGCACTTATTATAAACGCTCACCAGGAATATCCATTTGCCAAAGGCGAATTGAACAAAGAAATCGCTAAGCGTATTGAAAACTATTTAAAAAGTATTGGCTATGAAATTAAAACGACCACGATGAAAGACGAATGGAATGCAGATGAAGAGGTAAACAAACATACTTGGGCTGATGTCGTTGTTTTACAATCGCCTACCAATTGGATGGGTTTTCCTTGGATTTTCAAGAAGTATATGGATGAAGTTTATACGGCCGGTATGTTTGGTAAAATGAGCCAGAATGATGGAAGAACTGCAGAAACACCAAAGAAGAATTATGGGGCTGGTGGTTTAATGCAAAACACCAAATATATGTTGTCATTAACGTTTAATGCACCAGAAGAGTCATTTAATGACGCAAATGAATTTTTATTTGCAGGTAAATCAGTTGATGATTTATACTTCGCACAGCATATGAATTTTAAATTTTTTGGTATGCAACCATTGCCAACCTTCGCTTGCTTTGATGTCATGAAAAACCCGAATATTGAGAATGATTTTAAAAGATTAGAAGCACATCTTGTGACTAATTTTAGCGATTAGTTGATATAACGGTTTATACAAAATATGAAATCACAAGGGTTTTGGCCCTTGTGATTTTTATCCGAAATTTTCGGTCAAATTACACCCGACGTTCTTGGCTATGAGCAGTTGGAGATTTTAGGCCTTAACTTTTCAATTTAGCACCGAACTTTATTTTATGTTTATTATGTGGTTTTATTACTTTATCCCCAATTGCTTATAGCCGTTGTTTGCAACTGGCTTTTATTTATTTCCTGTTTTAAATTCAATCAAAAACGGTTTTAAAGGAATCCAATCGTTTGTTCTAAAGTTATTTTCTAATTGAATTTGATAATGCTTATTAGGTTCTAATTCTACATTTATTGTCCAAGTTTTATTGTCTTCTGAAAAGACTCTGTTGTTTGGGCTTATTTTGGGTAAATAGTTTTTTCCTAATGGACCAGTATCTAGCCCTGTGTTGATGCCATTCAAAGGTTCCGAAAATTCCACTGTAATTTGTTTTATTCTAGGACTAACGTTATTACTGTTGTTCTTGAATTGCTTTATTCCAATTACACTTGGTCTTTTATTATCAAACTTTTGATAAAGTTCTTCGATAGATGATGAGAAAAATCTTGTTGATTGAACAAACTCTTCTATTTCGCTTTCATTTTCAAAGTCCAATTCAATTAGTTTTTTAATGGCTTCTTTTTTATTTTCTGATGTTTCATAATAGTTTTCTGCCATTTGATACCCGATATAATATGCCAAATCTCGTACTCCAAATTCATTAGACGAACCACTGTCCCATAACCATTTGAATCTATTGTTTGGATAGAACATTTCTTTTTCAAATTTTTCTCTCACCTTATCTGCGTTTTTCTTCCCATATTCAATAGCAGGTGCAGCAGAAGGAACACCCATTGCTTTTACTGAAACAAATTCTGCAACACCCTCATAAATTGCTAGAGAAAGTAAATTATGAACCATTGGTTTTTGTTGTGTATGAACATACTCGTGAATGTTCAATAAGACAAGGTTTTCAATGGGATTGCTGTCAAAAAATGTTCGTCTATCTTCTTGCTCTTCTTCAGGGAATTCTGTTGAAATTGAGCTTTTATCTGTCAATGCTAATTCGCTACCTATAAGCACTAAATTATCTAATGTAGTTCCACCTGTTCTAAATGCTCCAATAGTAAAATAGATTTTTGCAGGTTTCAACTCGGGGTAGATTTCTCTGAATTTTTCAATTCCATCTTGTAATTCAGAACTAAATTGGTCTATTTTTAATGTGTTTTCTCGAATCGATTCCCAAAATTTTGGATAGCTATTTATTGCTCGTATATAATCTTCTGGCGTATAATTCCTAACTTGTCTTATAGCGTTTAGTCCTGCCGTTCCTCTTTGTAGATAAAGACTGTCAAGATATTTGTATTGTAAGATAGAGTCTTGGGTTGGAGTGATTTTATCATAAGCTTCCCAAAAGTGTGTTATGTCAGTTGTTACAATGTTTTTGTAGCTCTTATTTTCTGTTTTACAACTCACTATAATCATTACAGTTGTAAGTAAACCTAAAAGTTTTTTCATCTTTATTTCTGTGTTTTATTCAGGACGGGTCAAGCTTGCATACAACGGTTTTGTGTATGGTTAGTTGCGTGCTTGTGTGCGAGGATTTTCCGAAGGAAAATCAGATGCAAGCAAGCAAAGCAACTCACATTGGTTAAGCTAAAAATAGCAATTTTTTATACACGGTGTTACCCAACGTTTTTTATTTTATTTTTCCGATTTTCTTTAAAATCAGTAATGTTATAGCTAGCAAAATCCCGACTCCAATAGCTAAATATCCACCGTATTTATCTTTATTCCCACGAATAAAATATGCTTCTCCATTTTTGTCAATAAATTGTACAGTCTTATTAAATCTTAAATCTCGGTTTTTCTGTAAAGGAGTTTTGTCATCGTAAAAAACTGTAATTTCATCTCCGAGTTTTAGTTTATCTAATTGTTCAAATTTTGGTCCGAAATCGCCAGAAGCTTGTCCCACAAAAACATCAAAAATAAGAGGAAAATCCGCAATGTGAATAAATCGATGGTCTCCTTTATTTCTATAATTTATTTCTTGAAATGTTTTATCAAAATAGTCGATTTGACCTGTCACATTATTAAATTCTGTTTTCTCTTTTGTTCCACGAATTGAAAGATATATTCCAAATCCGACGATTAATAAACAGGCGAGAAGTGATTTTTTAAAAATTGGTTGTTGCTCTTTTTTTGTCATATGGGATGTTGTTGTTCAAATGTTGGGTAACTAAGATATAGCAATAGTTTTTTAGTCATCTTCCGGAAATGTAATGTGCTGATAGGCACCCAAATCAGGAGTTTTTGTTCTGTTTATATTTAAAATATCGGTTGGTACTTGGTTGGCAAAAAATGCGTTTCCTTGCCCATTGGCAGCAGAGTTATCTCCAATAATTAGCATATTGGCCTCAGGATCCTTAAAATCGGGGTCTTGGTTAAAAATAACATTTTCGTATAAAGTTGTATTTTCAAAATCAAAATTGTTGCCCGTAAAATTATTGTTTCTATCATCAAAACGTACCAAACAATTGGTAAATTTAAAGTTAAAACTTACCGCATTGTCTTCAACTTCGTCTAAAATAAACTCAGGGTTATCATTACCATAAATAATACAATTATTAAAATTGGCTTCTACTAAATCTGTTACAATGGTAGTGTCATCTTCATCAACAATAAAATTATTTACAAGTAATGCAGGCAATGGTCTTGGGCCATTGTTCCAATAATTGGCTATGGTGCAATGTGTAAAATTGTATTTTCCGCCAAAAGTTGTTGCCAAAACAGACTGTCCCGCATTATTTAGTACCACATTTTCAGCTTCTATTGAGGTGTTTCTACCTAAAATACCAAAACTTGCTGAGTTATAAATTTGCGAATTAGAGATGGTTAATTTATCTGCGGTAGCGTTGCCGTCGGATAGAATACCTACTAATGCGTTTTTTATGGTAGCGTAGCTAAATGTATTGTTTACACTGCCATCGAGCAGCCAAATGGTGCCCCATTGGCCTGGGCGTTCAGAAAAATTTGGTTCTAACCGGTCGCCTTCAAAAATTACTTCGTTTTCTAGTGTTTCTTGGTCTGGGCTAAATGCGCCATTTACATTTATAGATGCTCCTGATTGAACAATAATACCCGAATTTTCGTGAAAATGCAAGCGTGCACCAGCTTCGATGGTTAGTGTTTCTCCTGTAGGAACTCCAGCAAACCCATAAATTACATAGGGTTTTTCGTTGGTAAAGGTCAGTTCTTCGGGTAATAGTTCTCGCCCTTGTAGGTCTGTTTCTACAAGGTCTCCATCTATATTTAGCGTTAAGGTTTCAATAATTTTAGTTGTATTGTCTCGGTCTGGGTAAATAAAAATAGCATCTTTTATTAAGGTTACAAGCTGAACTTCTTGCAGGTTGTTTCCAGAGTCAAACTCAATTTGGTCTGTATATAAATATTCGCCGTTGGGGTTTGGGAAATTATTAATATCAACTGTAGTTTCAACAAAAATAAAGAGGCTATCGTTGGCCAATAGTTCTATGTTTTCAAAGGTTTTTCCTGTAAGGCCATCAACGCTTAATCGGTATTGAGAGGCATCTCCCAAGCCTAATTTTAGTGTAGGAATTAAAATATCGTCGTCGCTGTTGTTGTACACTTTTAAATTATAGGTGCTAGAGCCAATATTTGTAAATATGGTGTCTAAATACACGGTGTCTTTAGAAAATGCTAGATTGCCAGTGCTTGGGGAAAATTCAAAATCTTTTCTACAGGAGCTCCAAAGTATTAAAAAACAAATTGTAAGTACGGGGTAGATGTAGTTCTTCATTCGGTTTCAAAATAAATATGGTTAAAAATATAACTTTTGAAACGAAGAATTAGTATGATATTAATTTTTTAAGCGCAATGTGTCTTTTGAGGCCTCAAACTCGTGTGTAATCTTTAAAAATTCTTTGCTAAATTCTACAAGGGAATCTAACAGGATAACTTTGTTTTCTTTAGAAATTAATTCCTTGTTTAGGTTTTTGCTGTCGCAGTAATCTAAAAATAGATGTGCATATGCTTCGGGAATATTTAAATCGTCTTTAATTAATTTTAAATTAAATAAGTCATCTTTTTTAAATAGCGAATCTAAATGCTTGTATTCTATAAATTCTATAGGTTTTGGCTTATTTTTCCTTTTGAATAATTTCCCTATCATTTGTGCTATTGCAACAAAGTCCATTCCATTAGAGTACGACGATTGCGGTACATACAACTGCATATTGTTTTTTCTATCTCTTGCCAGTGCATTTTCTGCATTTTGGGTGTATTCTAGCGGATTAAATTTGTTTTTATCGTCGCTTAATAAAATTTCATCCAGTTCGTTTACAGACTTTTTTAATTCAAAAATTGCTATATCATCAAAATCACTTTGCTTAAGTTTTACCATTTTTGAATGATGGAATAGAGATTCGAAAAATAGTGTATCGTTAACCGAGGCAGAAATAGAGAAATCGCCTTCGTTATTTGTGTAGGTTAGCCTTTTTTGGCTCACGTTGTAAACCCTTATACCTTTAACGGTAGATTCGGTATCGTAAACTTTACCTTTAATGGTTTGGGAAAATAGGCTAAGGGGGAATAATAACAAAACAATGTATTTCACGGTTTGATGGGTTTTGTGATTTTCAAATTAAATGTATTTGGCTTTTAATACCTCTAATTTAAGATACTTTAACAAGTAAATTATTGAATCCTTAACATTTGTTAATAAAAAAACCTAACAAAAATAATTGCTGTTAGGTTTAAAAGAGTGGTTTTAGCTTGTTATTTATAACAAGGCTTTAATCATTTTTACAGCACTTTCGGCAGTTATATCGCGTTGTGGCGACCCAAACATTTCGTAGCCTACCATAAATTTTTTAACGCTTGCACTTCTTAATAATGGTGGATAAAAACTCATGTGCCAATGCCAGTGCGTGTTTTCCTTACCATTAGTTGGTGATTGGTGTATACCGCTTGAATAGGGGAATGATGTGTTAAAAATTTTATCGTAAGCTTTGGTTAAAACAGCAATAGCTTCGGCATATTGTAGTGTTTCAGCTTCTGTCATTTCTGAAATATTGGCCATATGCCGTTTAGGTACAATCATAGCTTCAAAGGGCCAAATTGCCCAAAATGGCACCAAGACCACAAAACCATCATTTTCAAAAATAATACGTTCCTGATTTTCTGATTCTTGTGCTAAATAATCGCCTAAAAGACTGCTACTGTTTTTGTTGAAGTAATTTAGTTGTTGTGTATTCTTTTTGTAAACTTCGTTAGGTAGGGTAGACTGGCTCCATATTTGCCCATGAGGATGTGGGTTGCTACATCCCATAACGGCACCCTTGTTTTCAAAAATTTGTACATAGTTAATTTTAGGGTTGCTACCCAGTTCTTTATATTGGTCTTGCCACGCGTAAACTACTTTTTGGATTTCCAGAGGCGACATGTCTGCTAAACTTTTTGAATGATCTGGACTAAAACAAATTACCTTGCAGATACCTGTTTCACTTTCGGCAATAAGTAAACCGTCGTTAACATTAAATTTTGGTGAATCGCTCTGTAATGCGGCAAAATCGTTGGTAAAAATAAATACATCTTCGTATTTTGGATTTACTTCGCCATTTATTCTAGTATTACCTGCACATAGGTAGCAAGTTTTATCGTATGTTGGTCGTTTTTCATTATTAACAGTCTCGTTTTGTCCTTGCCATGGCCGTTTGGCACGATGCGGAGATACCAACACCCATTCTCCTGTTAATATGTTAAAGCGTTTATGAGAGTAATCTTGTAAGTTAGAGTTTTCCATTTTAAATTTTATTGTATGTAGTTTAGTAGGTTTGTCGCACTAAATGTGTACCGTCTGATAATTGAATAAAATATACAGAACATGCTTTATCGAATTTATTTTTATAAGCTTTAGATGCTGTTTCAGCAAAAGCTTTGGCTTCGCTTTTGGCTACAAGGTTTATGGTACAGCCGCCAAAACCGCCACCCATCATTCTTGCACCCAAAACATGTTTGTTTTTTTTGGCTTGTTCTACTAAAAAATCCAACTCATCGCAACTAACCTTGTATTGGGTAGATAAGCCATTGTGAGATTGATAGATTAGGGCTCCTAAGGTTTCTAAATCACCATCTTCAATAGCTTTAGCAGCTTTTACAGTTCTGTTATTTTCTTGAATTACATAAAGTGCTTTTTGGTAATTTGCTGGTGTAACCTTATCGATTATGGTTTCTAAATCTGCCTCGGTAGCATCTCTAAGTGCTTTAACATCTAATAATTCTGATATACTTTCGCAAGCCGATCGCCTATCATTGTAAGCACTATCGGACAAACTATGTTTAACATTAGTGTTTATAAGCATTAATTGATGATCTTTAAAATTAATTTCGTAGGGTTTAGATTCAACCGTTCTGCAATCTAAATGCAAAGCGTTATTTTTTATTCCAAACATGCTGGCATATTGATCCATAATCCCACAATTTACGCCAACATAATTATGTTCTGCCTTTTGTGAAATTAAAATCATATCGTGTTTAGATAACCCAAGTTTAAAAAGCTCGTTTAAGCCAAAAACCACACTGTTTTCTAATGCGGCAGATGAGGACATACCAGAGCCTCCGGGGATATTTCCTTTTATTATAATGTTAAAATCGCCAACAACAATATTTCTGTTTTGTAATTCGGCTACAACACCAAGTACGTAGTTTTCCCAACTACCTTCTTTAGAGGGTTTAAGTTTGTCTAATTCAAAATTAATAGTACTATCTAAATCTAAGGCAATGGCGGTAGAATGTCCAGAATCGCTTTTTTGTATCGCTGCTGCTATACCTTTATCTACTGCTGCAGGAAAAACAAAACCATCGTTATAATCGGTATGTTCTCCTATAATGTTTATCCTTCCGGGAGAAAAAACAAGTAAAGGGTCTGCTTTAAATGTTTCAACAAATTTATCTTTTACATCTTTAATTAGTGTTGCGCTCATTATATTTTGGTTTAGTTGTTCTGTATAGTTATCGTCCAAGTTATAGCGTAGGTTTCGCTGGGTTTTAAGGTGTTTAGCCCTATTTTATTGTTAAAGCTGTTAGAAACTCCAGTTGTAGGCTCTATGGCAATAGTGTTGGCTTTGGGCGGTGTGTAAGCCTGTAAAAAATTATTGTTGCCAGTAGCATTGAATTGTAGATTGTATTCGGGTGTTTCAAATAATACTTTATCAGAATTTAAAATCCAGCAGTCATCTAAAAAATTATCTTCAATTTTAAGTGCATTGTTGGTTTTAATTGTTGTTGTTCCTTCGGTAATGTTGCGCGCTCCAATGATAAGTTTTTCTTTACTATCAAAAATAAGCTTACTTTCATATAAATTAGCACTTGTAAAATAAGGGTGCCAACCTAAGGTAAAAGGAAACGTTTTTGTACTGGTGTTTACAACGGAAAGTTTTACATCTATTGATGTTTCTGCAAACACATAATCTAATTTAATTGTGTAGGTGTAAGGAAATCCTTTAGATACCTTTTTTTCTATGTATTCTAGTGAAATCGTAGCAGTATCTGCGGTTAATTGGCTATTAACTAATTGAAACGTTTTGTTGTAAACCAAACCATGTAATGCATTTTGTTCTTCCTTTTGGTTAATGTTAAATTGAAATGTTTCGCCCTCAAACTCATAGGAGCCATCTTTTATTCTATTGGCAAAGGGAAATAAAATTGAAGATGCGTATGTGGTACTGTATGGTAACGGACTTAAATCTTGGATAATAGCCTTATTGTTTAGTTTAAGTTCTTGTAAACTGGCGCCTTCATCTAAATAAATTTTACCATAAACAGAAGCTTTGGCATTTTTAACTTCCAGGATGTTTTGTGCTTTAATGTGTTGTAATGCGTACAATTTTATAATGTTTTAAAGTGAATGTCTTACTATAAAGTGGTTTGGGTTTTCAATGTGTTTATGTTCGTTATTTTGAATCATTTCTGCTAACCGTTTTCCCATGGCTGTAAAATCTGTAGAAATAGTGGTAATGCCACCTTCTACAATTTCCTTAAGCAAGGTGTCGTTATAAGAAATAATGCCAATATCTTTTGATAATGATAATTTGTCTGCTCTAATTTTTTTAATAACATGAAGTAGGTTTTTATCATCGGGAATAATGTATAGTTCTCCTTTTTCAAGGGTTTTGTCTTCGGCAGATTCTAATATATGGTATGGTAAATTTCGTTTCTCACAAAACTTTATAAAACCATCTTTCATGCCTTTTGGTTGTTTTTTAGATGAAAATACTAAGAGTAGTTTCTTGTATTTTTTTATGTTTTGAAAAGCTTTTTCCAAATTTTCGTAAATATCCTTTTCAAAATTTTGATATATACCAGCGTATTTGTTTAGCTCTTTTGGCATTTGGTCTAAAATATAAACTTTATCCTCTGGCAGGTTGTTTAGCAGTGTGTGGGTACCGTTTAAATTGGCTGGCATAATTACATAACTATTATAATCTCCAACGTTATCTTCTAACACCTTTTTAAAAACATTATAGTTGAAATGATGAAAATAAATATCTACCTCAACATTACTGTTTACGTTGTTAACGAAAGCATTATATAGGTTTTCCTTAAATGAATTTAATTCATCAAACAATAATAAAACCTTTTGTTTTACATCAATATTCTCACTGGTTACATAATAGCCCTTACCAACTACAGATTGAATAATACCCCTACTTTTTAAATCGTTAAAAGCCATTAAAACGGTATCTCTAGACAGTTTGTGCTTTTCTTTTATGGCGTTTATAGAGGGTATTTGGTCTCCCTTTTTTAATTTCCCTTTAGAAATCGCTTTTTCGATAGAAAAAACGATTTGTTGGTACTTAGGAATGCTTAGTTTTTTTTTAATTTCAATCATTTCATTTCAAACATTGCGTTGTAAATATATAAATATTTTTGCCAAAAACCCTACTATACCCTACTAGTTTGTTAAATTGACTGATTTACACCCTTAAATATGAACTATTTCCCCTTTTCTTTAAATATAAATACATATATTTGAAACTTTAATCAACCAAACTAAATAGAATTATGACATCAGGATTTGATACGTGGGATTATGTAGTGTTTATTGCTTACGCCATACTTATTTTGGGTGTAGGGTTATGGGTGTCTCGAGATAAGAAGGGGCACCAAAAAAATGCAGAAGACTATTTTTTAGCAAGTAAATCTTTACCATGGTGGGCTATAGGCGCATCACTTATCGCTGCAAACATATCGGCTGAACAATTTATAGGTATGTCTGGTTCTGGTTTTGCTTCTGGGTTAGCTATAGCGTCTTACGAATGGATGGCTGCTTTAACATTAATTATAGTTGGTAAATACTTTCTTCCAATTTTTATCGAGAAAGGGTTGTATACTATACCAGAGTTTGTGGAAAAACGATATTCAACTAACTTAAAAACAATTTTGGCCGTTTTCTGGATTGCATTGTATGTATTTGTTAACCTTACCACGGTTTTATATTTGGGTTCCCTAGCTTTAGAAACCATTATGGGAATTCCGCTTATGTATGGTGTAATTGGGTTAGCTTTATTTGCTGCCGCTTATTCATTATATGGCGGTCTTTCGGCTGTAGCATGGACAGATGTAATTCAAGTTGTATTTTTGGTTTTAGGTGGTTTAATTACAACCTATCTAGCGCTTAATACCGTATCGGGTGGGGAAGGTTTTATTTCTGGACTAACTACAGTATTTGAAACCGTACCAGGACGTTTTGAAATGATTTTAGACGAATCGAACCCAGAGTATCAAAACTTACCTGGAATTGGTGTGCTTGTAGGTGGTATGTGGGTTGCAAATTTATATTATTGGGGTTTTAATCAATATATTATACAAAGAACATTAGCGGCAAAATCGCTTAAAGAAGCTCAAAAAGGTATTTTATTTGCTGCTATTTTAAAATTAATAATACCTCTAATTGTTGTTATACCTGGTATAGCCGCTTATGTAATGGTGAATGACCCTGAAATTATGGCACGATTAGGTGTGAGTGCTTCAGAAAATTTACCATCGTTAAATCAAGCTGATAAAGCATACCCTTGGTTGTTACAGTTTTTACCTGTTGGTTTAAAAGGTGTTGCTTTTGCTGCCCTTGCTGCTGCTATCGTATCTTCTTTAGCGTCTATGCTAAACTCAACTTCTACCATATTCACTATGGACATTTATAAGCAATACATTAATAAGAATGCTAACGATAAAGCTACGGTAAATATGGGTAGAATTTCTGCGTTTGTTGCTTTAATTATAGCGTGTATTGTAGCACCATTATTGGGTAATTTAGATCAGGCGTTTCAATTTATACAAGAATATACTGGTATTGTAAGTCCAGGAATTTTAGCAGTATTCTTGTTAGGGCTATTCTGGAAGAAAACTACAAACAAAGCAGCTATAGTTGGTGCATTGGCATCTATTCCAATAGCCATGTACTTTAAGGTAGCACCCAAAGGATGGTCCGATTCTGCATTCTTCGTAAATGTACCGTTTATGGATCAAATGGGCTATACTTTACTGTTAACCATGGGTGTAATTGCTGTATTTAGTTATATTCAGCATAATGGTGCTGATGACGAAAAAGGTATTCCCATTACAAAACAGTTGTTTAAAACTTCACCTTTGTTTAATGTAGGTGCATTTGCAGTTATGCTTATTTTAACTGTGCTTTATGCCTTATTCTGGTAATTTAATACTACAATTTATTTTATATACATGCCCTTAAGTTTTCTTGCTTAGGGGTTTTTTATTTGCAAGTCGTCAATTTTATAAGTTTCTACATAAAACTATCTTAAAGTGTTTTCCTCTTTTTTCTAAAAGTGTTAATTTGCCACGTTTATTAGTTAAATGCTAACAAATCAATTTGCTTAATTAATCCCCTATGCGCCATTTCTTTTGTTTCCTATTTTTTTCATGTTTATTTATAAACGGACAAAATTCTACACATCCATTACAGACCAATGATGCCGAAGCCCAAAAAAAATGGGTAGATAGTATTTATAATGCAATGACACTTAAGGAAAAAGTAGGGCAGTTGTATATGGTTCAGGTCATGTCCAATCAAAATTCAGTATTAAAAAACAGAGTTGTTAAATTAGTGAGAGATCACCATATAGGCGGTATTATATATTCTAATGGAGGTCCAAAACGTCAAGCACGTTTAAATAATGAATTGCAGGCTTTATCTAAATTGCCAATGCTTATAGGTATGGATGCAGAATGGGGGTTAAACATGCGTTTAGATTCTACCTATGCCTTTCCATATAACATGGCGCTAGGTGCAATAACAGATAATAATTTGGTAGAACAAACAGGACGACACATTGGCGAACATTGTAAACGATTGGGTGTACATTTTAATTTTGCACCTGTAGTAGATATCAATACAAATCCTAAAAATCCTATTATAGGCAATCGTTCATTTGGAGAAGATAGAGATAATGTCACCGAAAAAGCTTTAGCCTTTATGAAAGGCATGCAGAGTGCAGGTGTTTTAGCCAATGCCAAACATTTTCCAGGACATGGTAATACAGAAACAGACTCGCACCTTACCTTGCCAACCATAAATTTTAATGCAAAACGTATAGATTCTGTTGAGCTATATCCCTACAAGGAACTCATAAAAAAAGGTTTATCTAGCGTTATGGTTGCACACCTAAATGTGCCAAGTTTAGAGCCCAGGGAAGGCTATCCTTCATCATTATCAAAACATATTGTTACCGATATTTTAAAAGATTCTTTGGGGTTTAAAGGGCTTATTTTTACAGATGCCCTAACCATGAAAGGTGCAGCAAATTTTAGTAATACTGGAGATATAGATTTAGCTGCTTTTAAAGCGGGAAACGATGTAATGCTAATGTCTGAAGATGTTGAAATTGGCGTAGATAAAATTATGGATGCCCTTAATAATGGGGAGATTACAGAAGAGCGTTTGGCGCATTCGGTAAAAAAAATATTAATGGCAAAATATAAAGTAGGCTTGCATAATTACGAGCCTGTTGGCCTGTATAATCTAGATGCCGATTTAAACCGATTGAAAGATGACATTCTCTACGAAGACTTACTAGAAAATGCTATTACTGTTGTTAAGAATACTAACGATTTAGTACCACTTACACGCTTAGAAACCAAAACACTGGCCTATGTGGCATTAGGTGATGATGATGGTACACCTTTTTATAATGAACTAAAAAAGTATACTAAAATTCATAAAATTGAAGCAAACCAACTAGATGTGTTAATTAATAAGTTACAGTCTTACAATACAGTTATTGTTGGCTTTCATCGTTCAAATGAAAACCCATGGAAATCGCACAAATTCTCTAATAAAGAATTGGTTTGGTTGTACGAAATAGCACAAACCCACGATGTAATATTAAATGTGTTTGTAAAGCCGTATGCATTAGATGATTTAAAGACTATAGAAAATATCGAGAGTATCATAGTAAGCTATCAAAACAGTACAATAGCACAGGAGAAATCTGCACAATTAATCTTTGGCGCTATTCCTTCAAAAGGAAAATTACCAGTATCTACAGGGCAGTTTTTTAAGGCAGGCGAAGGTATTGTAAACAATCCTATAAAACGTTTAGGGTATACCATTCCAGAACGTGTGGGCATGAGTTCAGAGAAGTTAAAACGAGTAGATTCTATTGCTAAAATAGCTGTAGATTCTATGATGACTCCGGGCATTCAATTACTAATAGCTAGAAAAGGCAAAGTTATTTATAATAAAAACTTTGGAAAACATACTTACGATGGCAATAGAAAAGTATCTTTTGATGATATTTATGATGTAGCCTCACTTACTAAAATTTTAGCGACTTTACCTTTAGTTATGGAAATGGAGGAGAAAGGTTTAATTTCCTTAAACAGCAGCTTATCAGAACTGTTGCCCGAATACAAAAATTCAAACAAGGCAAACATTACCATAAAGCAAATGTTATCCCACTATGCGAGATTACGCCCTTGGGAACCATTTTATTACCATACCTTAGATACTGCTACAAAACGACCTAGTGGAAAATACTACCGTACCAAGAAAAGCAAAAAATTTGAAATAGAAGTGGCTAAAAACTTGTATTTAAGAACAGATTATCAAGATTCTATACAAAAAATCATTAAAGAATCTGAGCTTTTAGATCGGTTGCGTTATCGGTATAGCGATTTTCCCTATTATATTTTAAAGAAATTTATAGAGAAGCATTACGACAAAGGTTTAGACGAGTTGGTACAAACCCACTTTTATCAATCACTAGGTGCAAATTACACTATGTATAATCCGTATCGAAAAATAAGTAATCAACACATTGTACCTTCTGAGGTAGACGACTATTATCGTTATCAAAAAGTGCAAGGTTATGTACACGATATGGGTGCTGCGATGCAAAATGGTGTAGGTGGGCATGCAGGTATTTTTAGTAATGCCAACGATGTGGCAAAAATTATGCAAATGTATTTGCAAAAAGGCTTTTATGGCGGTAAACGTTATTTAAGCCCGTCTATTATCGATAAATTTAATACGTGTTACTATTGTGAGAAAGACAATAGGCGCGGTGTTGGCTTCGATAAGCCCCAACTAGATGAAGAAGGTCCTACTTGTGGTTGTATTTCTATGACAAGTTTTGGACATTCGGGCTTTACAGGAACTTATGCCTGGGCAGATCCAGAAGAAGAAATTGTTTATGTGTTTTTGGCTAATAGAACGTATCCAAAAGCAGGAAGAAACCTGTTGTTAAAACGAAATATAAGAACCGAAATTCAACGCTTAATTTATGAAGCGATAGAAGATTAAAATTGGTACTTAAAGTTATAAGTTTATTAAAACTCTTTTAATTTTTCAGTCACTTTAAGCTTTAATACTTAAACCTAAAAATATGAAAATAGGCATTGTTTGTTACCCTACATTTGGCGGTAGTGGTGTGGTTGCTACAGAACTAGGGCTAGAACTCTCTAAGCGAGGACATGAAATACATTTTATAACCTACAATCAGCCCGTAAGGTTAGAGTTATTAAGTAATCATGTGCACTATCATGAAGTTAACGTACCCGAATATCCGTTGTTTCATTACCAACCTTATGAGTTGGCTTTATCGAGCAAACTTGTGGATATGGTAAAATTGCATGGTATAGAAATTTTACACGTACACTACGCCATTCCGCATGCCTATGCAGCGTATATGGCTAAAAAAATGTTATTGGAAGAAGGTATTCATGTTCCTATAGTTACTACGCTGCACGGTACAGACATAACGTTGGTTGGCAGCCATCCGTTTTACAAGCCAGCGGTAACGTTTAGCATAAATAAATCAGATGCGGTTACAGCAGTTTCACAAAGTTTAAAGGAGGATACTTTACGTTTGTTTGATATTAAGAATGATATACATGTAGTACCAAATTTTATCGATTTAGATAAGTATAATCATAAGTTTACCGATTGTCAACGTGGTATGATGGCAGACGATAACGAAAAAATTATTACACACATTAGTAATTTGCGTCCAGTAAAACGTGTACAAGATGTTATTGAGGTGTTTTACGGCATTCAGAAAGAACTTCCCGCTAAATTAATGTTTATTGGTGAAGGGCCAGAAAAGGAACGTATAGAAAACCAATGTAGGGATTTAGGTATTTTAGATAAGGTTATTTTCTTTGGAAAAAGCAACGAAATAGATAAAATACTGTGTTTTAGCGATTTGTTTTTGTTGCCATCACAGACTGAAAGTTTTGGTTTGGCCGCTTTAGAAGCAATGGCCTCTGGTGTGGCAGTTATTTCTAGTAATACAGGAGGTATTCCAGAGGTAAATATACATGGAGTTTCGGGCTTTTTAAGTGATGTTGGCGATACAGATGATATGATTAAAAATGCACTATATATTTTAAGCGATGAAGAGCGCCTAAAAACCTTTAAAAACAACGCAAGAAAAGAAGCCTTAAAATTTGATTTACACGCTATTGTACCTCAATATGAGAAAATTTATGAGGACACGTTGTCTCGGTGTTTGGTGTTGTAGGTAGGTAATTCTTGCATTAAAAATTCAAAACTAAAAAACGGAAAAACTACTAAGTTCTCCCGTTTTAGTTTTAGTCTTAAATATTAATCTTCCTGTATTTGGGGTATTTAACTGCATACGAGAAGTAATACGTTTTAGAGCTGTTGGTGTTAATTTGCGCTTTCCATTTTAGAATGCCTTTTTTTGTATCATAATCTGATGCGCCAGTATCCATTACATCTACTTTAATGTCCTTATTCTGGGATACGGGAATTCTGTCTACAATAAGTACGTCTATGGCCGATGTCTTATTGTTTTTAATATGTATTTCGTAAGATTTATCTAAAATTCTATTGTTACCAATAAGGTTGGTTTTCTTAAAATTGTTAGTAGGCTTTCTTGTAATTACTACATTTGGATCTATTCCCAATGATACGGTTAAGCTATCGGTAGTGGCATAAGGGTTTATGTTGGTAATGCCAGAATAGCTATCTTCAAAATACACATTTACTTCTCCAGGTAATAAATTGTATTGTTGCCAATTACCAATTTTTGCAGTTAAAAATACGTTTTCGTTTATAACAGGTGCTGTAAAATATAGAAAGGTTGCAGGGACTTTAAAACTATCTATTTCTATAACGCTAATATCGCCATCTGAAGCTATAGTAGCCAATTTTTGAATTTCAAAATTTGTATTAGTAATGCCTTCTGTTACAATATCGCCGTTAGAGGTATAACTTCCTTTTTTAGTTGTAATAATTACAACGCCATTTGATGCCCTACTGCCATAAATTGATGATGCTTCGTTGCCTTTTAAAATATCTACACCAGCTATCATATTTTCATCTAATTTTTTAAAGTCGTACTCGTTGCTAGTAACGCCATCGATAACATACAGAGGCGTACCTTTAGATTTAAGGGAGCCAGCTCCTCTTATTTTAATGTTTGATGTACTAGATAGACCAGAAACACTTCCCGAAAGGGCATTAATGGATGCTGTACCGTAACCAACTACAACCACTTCATCCAGTTGCGACGCATCTTCTTGCAAACTTAAATTTATAACACTAGAATGTATAGGTATGGTTTCTGTAACATAACCTAAATAAGATACCACAAGTTCTTTAGCGCCTTTGGCATCTATGGAAAAGTTACCATCAAAATCTGTACTTGTACCAATGCTTGTGCCTTTTAAAAGCACACTTACTCCTGGTAAAGGCAAGCCGCTGGCATCGGTAATTACGCCACTAATATGTTTTACAAACGGATTATGCTTAAACTCGTAACGTTTTGTTGCGTTTTCTGATAGGTATTGGCTATTTCTGCTTATAAAGTTTAAGTATTTTGGGTTAATATCTGGTTTTAAATTATTGGTGTTAGGGTCGTTTGTAGAAAGTGTAAGCTTTACGTTGTCCCAATTCACACCCGTATTTTGGTATACATGTGCCTTGTAATTTAGCTGTAATGGTTTATTAATGTCCTTTGCTTTTAAATCGTAATTTGGAAACCAGCCCGCATGCGTTACATTATATTTTATAATTAAATTAAGCTGTTTGGTGGTGTTACTATTAAGTTTTACTTTAATTTCTCCTGTTTGTATTTTATCGTCTGCATTTAATTCTGCTAGCTGTTTCTTTATATCCTCAATTTTACTAGTGTATTCCTTGGTATTTTTTAAAGATATGTGCATAAGCTTATTAAGCTCAGTAATACGAGTTCTATAATAGGCCGCAAACTGTTTTAGTTTTTCTAGGTTTACTACTTCATTACTATTTCCAAGAGTTCTATTGTGTTCAATAATTTTTATTTCTTGTGTATAACCTTCCATTAAACCTTTTTCTAATTGAATAGCATCATTTAATGTTTCAATGTTGTTTTGAAAAGTTGTAATAGCTTCGGTTTTATCAAACTTAGTAATATGGTTAATGGCATAATTTATAGATAGAATAGAGGCGCCATCTAACCCAGAGATTTGAATGCTATTTTCTTGAATGTAGGGCGATAGTTTAATAAAAGAAAACTCGGTTGTTCCAACAGGTAATTTAACCGAAGCATGTCGTGTTACTTGTGCACCATCTACAAATACCGTAACTGTTTTTATGTTGGATTTTGTGGGATTTGTTGGCGAAGCAAAAGTAAAAGATACGTTTAACAAGAATACTAAGAATAGATGTTTCATGATTAGTTATTTAAAAGTTTTATTTAAAACTAATCACACTATAAAATTTAAAAAACCAAGAATGAGTTATCTCTACCTTTTAATGCGTGAAACACCATTATGGCATAGTTTCTATAAATAATTTAGTATTACAAAACGTATTATAATAGTCTGCAACCTCTATTGCTGTTTTAAAACCGATACGTTGAATGTGTATTTATAGAATTTAGTCTAAAAACTTATTTTTTAAGTCTGGTGTAGGTATCATACAGGCCTCTTTTTTGCCGTACCATTTATAGCGGTTCTTAGCAATAAAATCGTAAACCCAATTGCGTATAAATGCTGGTACAATTAAAAAGACAGTTAAAATGTTGGTGGGAAAACTTAATTTCGAAGCAATTTTTAAAGCAGCTGTACTTTTACTAAATATTCCTGTTTTTGGATTAAAAAGCAATATAGAATCTACTTTAGCCGTATTGATATTATACGCTTTAATAATTTTTTCACCTATTTTGCTTTGTAGCGGCGCAAACAAGAATTTGTTGTTCTTATCTCGTTTTATTACATATTGTACCGAGGCGTTACACAGGTTGCAAACTCCATCAAATACTATTAAACTTTTACTTTCGGGAATGTGTACCATTTTTTATAGCTCCTGTGTTGGAAAGTACCTGTTTTTAAAAATCTAAATATGTATTGCAAAGATACGAGCTTTATAAATTACTTAAAAACTGATTAAGATCGGTATTCTTATCTAATTCTAGTTTTTTCTTCAATCTGTATTTACCTTTTAATACGCTTTCTGGCAATACATTCATCATAGAGGCTATTTCTTTAGTTGATAAGTTCATTCTTAAAAAAGAGGCTAAACGCATTTCTTTTTCGGTAGCTTCAGGGTATATTTCCTTTATTTTATGATCGAAATTATTATGTACTTCAGAAAAGTAAGATTTAAAAACCTCCCAATCTTTATCTTCGGCACTCTCTTTTTTTAATAACATTACAATGCGCCTAAACTCTACTTTAAAAAGTTCCGGCGATTGTTTTATTTTTTCTAAATTATCCTTTAATTCCTGTATAAATGTATTTTTCTGAACCAAATGGAGGGTTTGTGTGGCAAGTTCCTTTTTCTTAAACTCTATTTCTTGTTTATAAATGGCTTCTTGTTTCTCGCGCTCAATTTTATTTTTTTTCATACGCTGCTTAAAACCAAAATAGAGTAGGACGGATACGGCAATACATGTAAACATACCACCGGCGTAAAGTCCTTTACGCAAATTGCCAATTTCAATATCTTTATTAAGGGTTTTAATTTCCTCTTTTTGTAGTGCAATTTCAGCTTCCTTTTTTTCAGAATCATAAATAGCCTTTAGTTCTGCAATTTGTTGAGATTTTTTAGTGGTGAAAAGGCTATCGTTTATGGTTTGGTAGAGTTTTAAAAACTCTAAAGCATCATTTTTTTTGTTTAAACCTTCTAGTATCGAAGAACGATATTTATACAAATCGGCTAAGTGAGACATGGCGCCTAAAGACTTAGAAACATTTATTGCTTTGTCGTTTTTATTTAGGGCGGATGTATAGTTTTTATTTTGAAAATCAATTTTAGACAAACTATTTAGTACATTAACTAATCCCAGTTTTAAATTTTCTTGTTCAGCAAGTTGTTTAGCTCTTAGCAGGGGGAATTTAGCTTCAGAAAGTTTATTTTGTAAACGTTTAATCTCCCCCAAATTATGTAAAGCATTGCTTAAACCAAGTTTGTCCTGAACTTTTTCTGCATTTAATACCGCAAGATTATAGAATTTTTCAGCAGATTCAAAATCGTTTAAGTTTTGATAAGAAATACCCAGTGAATTATATGTGTACGCCATATAGAAGGTTTCCTCAAAGCGTTCGTAAATCTCTAATGCTTCTTTAAAATATGTGATGGAGGATTTATGATTTTCTAAACCGCTTTCAATATCACCAATTTGTTTTAAAGCATCGGCTTTTCTAGATTCATGGTTAATATCTTCAAAACATTTTAAAGCCTTAAGTGCATATATTAAAGCTGTTTTAAAATTTGCTTTTTCTATGTATATATTAGCTAGCGAATTGTATTGTGCTCCAATAAATTTAGTTTTAGCATCGCCTTCTTTTTCATGTGTTTTTATTAATTCTATATTGTCTTTAGTAATGCTAATGGCTTTATCTAAGTTGCCATTAGTACTTTCTATAGAAGACAATGAATGGTTAACGAAAATTATGCCTCTAGTGCTGTTTGCTTTAGTAAAATAGTTTTTTGCAATTTCGTAGTAATATAAAGCCGAATCGTTTTCAACCCTGTTTGCGTAGTAGTCTGCAATGTGCATGTTTCCAACAGCAATACCTTTGGTGTAATTTATTTTTTTTGAAATGGCTAACTCTTGTTCGGCATATTGTTTTGCTTCTTTTGGTTTTGAAAACATGAGTTTTTCGTGAAGACGTGTTAAAATCATCACTTTTATAGTGTCGTCTAATTTTCTATTAGCAAGCTCGGTTTTTAAACTATCAATAAGTTTGGTGTTTTGGGAAAAACATAAGTAAGGTGTTATAATAAAAACTGCAATGGAAATAATTGTTAACTTTTTCATTTTCAGATATGTTATTAGCTATTGCTAAGTTAATTATTATATCAGTTAGAATTACATAGGGCCATGTTCATAAAAAGGTGTTTGTCCATAGCTTGTCCATAATTTTAGTTTTCATAACAAAATAAGAATTCGTTTAAATATTTAAAAATCAATAAGTTATATTTGTTGTTTTATGTTTTGGTATGGTCTTGTCCTATAGAAAATATTGGTAGTTTTATATAGCTTGTCCATTTTTTGTCCACTAAAAAAATAGATTTTATATAATTTTCGGATTAGCTTTTTGTGTTTTTTTTGTATGTAAAGTATACTACTATGAAAATGCAGTTTTTTAAAATGAAGTAAATAATTACTGAATGGACATAATCATATTTATGCTATTTTGTAATTCAGGACACATTGAAGCATTTATTGAGATTAAAAGAAATTACGCGTTATAGCAATACCAAAAATTAATACATGTTTTTGTTTAAGATCAATTAAGGGAACTCAGAACAATTACTTCTAAAAGCTTAATAATTAGTTGGGAAACTTTAATAAAATAGAAGTAAACACAGGTGTTTTTAGGAGATTTTACAGTTTAAAGTAATAGTCTTTTTAATTGTGTTTTGTAACAACTTTGTATAAGGTAACTTGTGCAGCTTTTTCATAATCGTCGTGCCAACCAAAATAGTTACCTGTTTTAAAGTAGTTTTCATGTACATAACCATTGCCTACATAATCGTAAACTAAGGTATAATCTATATTAATGTTTTTAGCTTCACATACTAAGCCATAATAAAATTTACCATTTTCAATTTTAATTTTAAAGGTAAAAATTTCGTTGCCAACATCTGCGATATCTATTTTGTCATCAAAAGCACTAGTCCAAGGTTTACCAGCATCGGGTTTTGTATAATAATCTATTTGAATGGTACCGCTGTTCCATCTAATTTTAATTGTTGCAGGAGACCCATCTATACCTGGAGATTCTTTGCCATGTATTTGTGCCACTATGGTTCTGCCATTACCTTCAACAAAATCAACCTTTAAAGTTGTTTCTAAGATATGTGTACCAGAAGCCATAGACCAATTATCGGTGGTAGATTGAACACCTCTCCAAAATTCGCGTAATTCAGTACGGCAATATTTGCCACCTAATTGAGACAGACCAGATGTAGTAAAGCCCGTAAATTTGGTATACATGGTATAGCTACCATCGTTGTTTTTATAAAAATATTTTGAAGCTTGTTCGCTTAAATTATTGTTTACAATGTCCTGGTAAAAAATTGATGTGGCACTACCATCACCTCTATCTAAAGGCACAGATAAGTACCAATTTTGCCATACAATGTTAGGTTTTTCTTTTGGCGTTTCTTCCTCTTCCATTTCCGCTTCTTCTTCAAGTATAGGAGCATCTGAAGTGGAGCTGCAAGTGGAAAAAAGAATAAAACAACCTATGAACAATATATACCAACTATTTTTCATCCTATTTTTTTTGTAAAGATAACCAAAAATTGGTTAACCAATTTTAATTAGGTTATTTTTTAGCTTCTACAAGCTCTAATAAATCTAACGATACGTTGGTGGTAAACATGCCGTAATTAACATTGGCTTTGTTCTTTTCTATACTGTCTATACTGCCAATGGCTCTACCATCGTGCATACGTACACGGTCTCCAACTTTTAAAACAGGTTTAGGTGGTACAGGTTTGTCTTTTTCCTTTTGTTTGGCCGCTTTTTTCTTTTTTCTTATAACTTCTACTTTTTTTTCGGCTTCCTTTTTTACTTGAAGTTCTTTGGCTTTTTGTGCGCGTTTTTGTTTTGCGGATATTTTTTTTCGTTTAGAATTTTCAATTTGTACCAATTTGAATAATTCTGACATTAGCTCACGTTTTTGCTTATTTTCAAAGTATTTTTCGGCGATGTCGTTTACTTTTTGCCCTAGATAAATTAAGCGTTGGTTACTATCGTACAATTCTTGGTAGCTCTCTAATTTCTTTTGGACTTTAGCGTTTATTTCCTCTAGTTTATCAGCCTCTTCACTTTTCTTTTTTTCGTTTTGTTTAAGCGATTGCCCAGTTTTTTCTAATCGAGACCGCTCTTTTTGGAGTTTTGCAATTGTTGCATCAAACCGTACTTTACTACGTTCAATTTTCTTTTTGGCACGATTAATTAAGGAATATGGTATGCCGTTTTTTTGTGCCACTTCAAAGGTAAAACTACTACCGGCTTGCCCTACCACTAGTTTAAACATGGGTTCAAGCGTACGTTCGTTAAACAGCATGTTGGCATTAATCATATGCGGCAATTCTGTAGCTAATATTTTTAGATTAGAATAGTGTGTGGTAATAATACCAAACGCTTCACGATGGTAAAATTCCTCTAAAAAGGTTTCGGCTAAAGCGCCACCCAATTCAGGGTCGCTACCTGTGCCAAATTCATCAATTAAAAACAGCGTATTTTTGTTACATTTCCTAAGAAAATAATTCATCTGTTTTAATCGGTAACTATAGGTGCTTAAGTGGTTTTCAATAGATTGGTTATCGCCAATATCACTCAAAATCCTATCGAATAGGCACGCTTTACTACGTTCGTGCACGGGTATTAGCATACCGCTTTGTAGCATTACTTGTAATAGCCCTACTGTTTTTAAAGTGATGCTTTTTCCACCTGCATTTGGTCCGGAAATCACAATAATTCTGCTATCCTTTTTTAGGGATAAGGTTTGCGGAAATGTTTTCTCTTTCTTTTCTAAGTTGTTTAAATAGAGTAGTGGGTGGTATGCATCCCGTAGGTACATGGTTTTATCATCTGTAATTTCTGGAAGTATGGCATTCATGGATTTACCATATTTTGCTTTTGCAGATATTACATCAATATCAATTAAAAAACTTTGATAGTCTTTTAAGAGTGATAGAAACGGACGCATAAAGTCGGTTACTTCTTTTAATATGCGTACTACTTCCTCTTTTTCTTCGTATTCTAAATTATTAAGTTCCCTGGTATATTGTAACGTTGTTTCTGGCTCAATATATACAATACTTCCTGTTTTGCTACCGCCCATAATGGCACCTTTTACTTTTCGGCGGTACATGGCTTTTACGGCCAAAACACGACGATTATCAACCACAGACTCTCTAATATCATCTAAATATTCAAGGTTGTGATATGTGTTTAGTGCAGACGCAAAACTTTGGTTTATCTTACCTTTTACCTTGTTAATGGACTGCCGTAAATCAAACAGTGTATTAGAGGCATTATCTTTTATATCACCAAAACGATCAACTATGGCATCTACTTTTTCAATTAGTACTTTGGTAACTTCAATATGCGAAGCAAATTCATTTAAAGTAGTGTAGTATTCTTCAAACTTCTTTAAAAATGTTACAATGGTATTTACCGTAAGCGACATGGCTACAATTTTCTTTAAACCATGAACTTCTAAAAACGTATTTTCGATATTTAAAAGTTGTATTTCTTTAGAAATGGTATCGAAACCATGATTTGGTATGCGATTGTCGTTGTAAAAAGACGACACATATTCGTTGGTAAGTTGTAACGCAAATTCTAAATCTTCTCTGGTTTTATAGGGTGTAATTTTAAGAGCAGCAGCATTACCCAAAGGTGTTATGCACAATTCGCTAATTTGCTGTAAAACTGTTTGAAACTCTAAATCCTGTAATGTCTTTTCGTGAATGTGTATCATTCGTGTATTAACCATCAAAAAATGAAAATGCAAAGTTATGAATTCTTTACGGCAACTTTTCCTAGATTTGCACAATTCAAAATAAATTAAAAAAAGTTCTGAAAATATAATGTTATGCTGTAACATTTTATCAGTTTTTAGACTAATGCGTAAAAAATATACAAGATGAATTTTATTAAGAGAGTATTGTCTACAGTTGTAGGTATTATAGTGTTTTTAGGACTTTGTTTTTTAGGTCTAATAGTTGTTGGAGCATTATTTGGAGGGGCTTCAGAAGATGTGGTTCAAGTAAAGCCAAACTCGGTTTTAGATTTAAAACTAGATTTCCCAATTAATGATTATGCGGGTAAAACCATATACAAGGAATATCCTTTTTTGAATGAAGATGATAAAAATGGTTTGTTTAATTTGGTTGATGCCATAAAATATGCAAAAACCGACGATAAGATAAAAGGTATTTCTATTGATAATAATTTTATTGTTGCGGGCATTACGCAAACCAAAACCTTACGGGATGCCTTGATAGATTTTAAAACATCGGGGAAATTTATAGTGTCTTATGCCGATATTTACACGCAAAAAGATTATTATTTAAGTTCTGTTGCCGATACCATATACATTAACCCTGTTGGAATGATGGAGTTTAAAGGGTTGTATACCGAAAGGCTGTATTTTAAAGATTTTCAGGAAAAATCCGGAATAAAAATGGAGGTGGTACGCCACGGTAAATACAAAAGTGCAGTAGAGCCATTTTTAGAAAACGAAATGAGCGATAATAACCGTGAACAAATTTCGGTATACTTAAACGGGCTTTGGTCTGAAATGAAAAAAGAAGTATCTGAAGCCAGAAATATATCGGTAGCGCAGCTAGATGTTATTGCAGATAGTTTATTGGCCAGAACACCACAATTGGCATTAAAATCTAACTTAATAGATAAAATTGCGTATTATGATGAATACGTTAATGGCCTAAAAAATGCTGTTGGAATTAGTGCCGATAAAAGTTTAAAAACCATAGCTATAGAAGATTATGCAAAACATGTAGCTCCTAAATTAAGTGCAAAATCTAGCGAAAATAGAATAGCAGTAATATATGCTGAAGGCGATATTATGTATGGCGAAGGGCAGCAAGGTATAGTTGGTCATGTTACCTTAAACGAATCTATTAAAAATGCTAGAGATGACGATCGTATAAAAGCTATTGTGTTGCGTGTTAATTCTCCCGGAGGTAGCGCCTTAGCCAGCGAATTAATTTGGAGAGAAATAGAGCTCACTAAAAAAATAAAACCCGTTATTGTGTCTATGGGAGACCTAGCAGCATCTGGTGGTTATTATATAGCAACCAATGCCGATAAAATTATTGCAGAACCTACAACAATTACAGGAAGTATAGGTGTTTTTGGAACTTTGCCAAACTTTAAAAACTTAGCAGATAATATGGGTATAAATGCTGAACAGGTAGCTACAAATGCCAATGCCGTAACCTATAGTATATTTGAGCCTTTAAATGAAAGCCAGTATAAATATATTGAAGAAGGTATTATAGATGTTTATGGCTTATTTACTAAGCGAGTAGCCGAAGGACGCAATTTAACTGCGGAAGAAGTTGAAGAAATTGCCCAAGGTAGAGTTTGGACAGGTAATGATGCGTTACAAAGAGGTTTGGTTGATGAATTGGGAGGACTAGACGTAGCACTTAAATATGCCGCAGAAGCAGCAGAGATTGATGACTACAAACTTAAAGAATTTCCTGTATTTGAAAAGAACTTGGACGAAATGCTAGAAACTTTTGGATTAGCAAAAGCCAAAGAACAAATTTTAGCCGAAGAGCTTGGTGAAGAAAACTACAAACTCATTAAAGAAGTAAAACGTTTATCTCAGAAAAAAGGTGTACAGTTGTTATTTCCTTTTAGTACGGATATAAAGTAACTATTTCCTGAGAAGGCAGGAATCTCAAAATAAACCAAAAGAGGCTTTGATTGAAGAAGCCTCTTTTTTTTTATTAGTAAGTTCATATTAAAAATATTAAACCTGCAAAACTCCCAAATTAAAAGGTTTTTCAATAGGAGCGTGGTTAGCTGCTTCAATTCCCATAGATATCCAAGTTCTTGTGTCTAACGGATTTATAACGGCATCTGTCCAAATTCTTGCAGCAGCATAATATGGCGATACTTGGTTATCATAGCGGTCTTTTATTTTATTGAAAAGTGCTTTTTCTTTTTCAGGAGTAATTTTTTCTCCTTGTTTTTCTAGAGATGCTTTTTCTATTTGCAATAAAACTTTGGCAGCAGAATTTCCACTCATTACGGCAAGTTCTGCACTAGGCCATGCAAAAATCAATCGTGGGTCATAAGCTTTCCCACACATGGCGTAATTACCTGCACCATAACTATTGCCAATAATTACGGTGAATTTTGGTACTACAGAGTTACTTACGGCATTTACCATTTTAGCACCATCTTTTATGATGCCAGAATGTTCGCTTTTACTGCCTACCATAAAGCCTGTAACATCTTGTAAAAATACCAAAGGGATTTTCTTTTGGTTACAATTGGCAATAAATCGAGTGGCTTTGTCTGCAGAGTCATTATAAATTACACCACCAAACTGCATTTCAGTCGGTTTGGTTTTAGAGCCTGTTGTTTTTACAATCTGGCGCTGATTTGCTACAATACCAACTGCCCAACCATCAATGCGTGCATAACAAGTAATAATGGTTTGTCCGTACCCCGCTTTATATTCTTCATATTCAGAATTATCAACCAGACGTTTAATAATCTCATACATATCATATTGATCGGCGCGACTTTTTGGAATAATACCAAAAATATCTTCAGGATTTTCTTTTGGGTTTATTGCTTCAATTCTATTAAAACCTGCCTTGTCGTAATCGCCTATTTTGTCTACGATGTTTCTTATTTTATCTAAAGCATCTTTATCGTCTTTAGCCTTGTAGTCGGTTACACCAGAAATCTCACAATGTGTAGTTGCGCCTCCTAAAGTTTCATTATCAATACTTTCACCAATAGCGGCTTTAACCAGATAGCTTCCTGCCAAAAAAATACTTCCCGTTTTATCTACAATTAACGCTTCGTCACTCATAATAGGGAGGTAGGCACCACCAGCAACACAGCTTCCCATAACAGCGGCAATTTGAGTAATACCCATACTGCTCATTATAGCGTTGTTTCTAAATATGCGCCCAAAATGTTCCTTATCTGGAAAAATTTCGTCCTGCATTGGTAAATAAACACCAGCAGAATCTACTAAATAGATAATAGGCAGGCGGTTTTCTATAGCTATTTCTTGGGCACGTAGGTTCTTTTTTCCAGTAATGGGAAACCATGCACCTGCTTTAACTGTAGCATCATTTGCAACAACAATACACTGCTTACCTTTTATATAGCCTATCTTTACAACAACACCTCCAGATGGGCATCCACCGTGTTCGGCATACATTTCTTCTCCAGCAAAAGCTCCAATTTCAATACATTTAGATTTGTCGTCCAATAAATAGTCAATACGTTCCCTAGCGGTGAGTTTGCCTTTGCTATGTAGTTTTTCAATACGCGATTTTCCACCGCCTAAGCTTACTTTAGCTAAGCGTCTATTAAGTTCAGAAACTAGAAGTTTATTATGATCTTCATTCTTGTTGAAGTTGATGTCCATTGTCAAAATTATTTATACACGAATTTACAAAACCATTTTAGTATAAAAAGTGAATAATTTATTAAAATAATTTACATGGAAATATATTCCTTGGAATATAAATATTTTTATCGTAGTTTTGTAATCTAATTAATTATGGAAAACATGAAAACAAATAAAATTATCTATTACATTGCAACAGCCATACTTACAGCTGTAATGCTATTTTCGGTAAGTATGTATTTTTTAAAGCACGATATGATAAAAGGTGCTTTTGAAAGTTTTGGTTATCCCACATACATTATTTATCCTTATGCGGTGGTAAAACTTTTAGGGTTGGTAGTATTGTGGCTGCCAGGGTTTAAAGTATTAAAGGAATGGGCGTACGCTGGATTCTTTTATGCTTTTGTTTTAGCATTTTTTGCGCATTATATGATTAGTGATGGGCAACAAGGTACTGCGGTTATAGCTCTAGTTGCATTAATGGTATCGTATGTTTTTTATAAAAGAATAAACAAGTAAAAATATTGAAACGAAGAAGTTAAAAAATTAAAAAAAAATTAAATGAAAAAAATAATTGCATTTGCAGGAAGTAATAGTAAAGCGTCTATAAACAAAGAATTAGCCGTTTATGCTTCTAGTTTAATTGATGGTGTAGCAGTGGAAATTCTGGATTTAAATGATTTTAACCTGCCACTTTATAGCATAGACTTAGAAACCGAAAATGGAATTCCAGACGAAGCACACCGATTTTTAAATATAATAAAAGCATCAGATGGTGTAGTGCTTTCCTTAGCAGAACATAATGGTGCGTATGCAACTGTTTTTAAGAATTTATTTGATTGGATGACCAGAATAGAAGGTAAAACATTTTTTGGGAAACCTATGTTGTTAATGGCAACCTCCCCGGGCGCTAGAGGAGGAGCTTCGGTTTTAAGTATTGCTCAAGACCGTTTTCCAAGACACAACGCCAATATTGTTGAGGTATTTAGTCTGCCATCGTTTAGCGATAATTTCTCAGGTGGAAAAATTGTTAATTCTGAATTAGATGAAGAATTAAAAGCAAAGGTTGGAACTTTTAAATTAAACTTATAATCGTTTATTACGACTGAAAACTGATTACTGAAGATGGGAGATTTATCAAAAGACATCAACTCAACATTTGTAAACAATAGGGTGAAAGCTTTATTGAATATTATTTACACCTCAAATTGGATAATGAGCTACCAAAACGAATTTTTTAAGTCATATGGTATCTCTCCCCAACAGTACAATATTTTAAGAATTTTAAAAGGTGCAAACAAACCATTAAATGTTCAAACAATTAAAGATAGAATGATAGAGCGTTCTCCTAACGCAACACGTTTAATGGATAAGTTGTGTGCAAAACAATTTATACAACGATGTCCTTCAGAACATGATAGGCGAGTGGTTAAAATTGTTATTACAGAAGAAGGTAAAGCTTTTTTAGAGTCTATACCAGAAGATTTTAATAAGGAGCTACTAAAAAATTTAAGCGAAGAAGAAGCAGAACAATTAAGCAATTTGCTAGATAAAATGCGATGATAGAGGTGTTTTTTTAATCAATTACTTTCCATGGAAGATAAAACCTAACAGTTTAAAAAAACAATATTTTCCTTACACAAGGAAATGAAAAAAATGTAAAATAATTATGAAAATAAATACAATAAAAAAAGTAGGTAGAAGTGATTTTGTTAATATGGGGCCAATACAATTGCGGCAACCCTTGCCAACAAGAACGATTGATACTATAGATCCATTTATATTATTACACCATTACGGTCCTTATGAGATTTCAGAGCAGAATAATCCGTTTGATTTAGGACCACATCCACATCGTGGATTTGAACCTATAACCTTTTTACTGCAAGGCGAACAGTTACATAGGGATTCGCTTGGAAATGAAAGTGTGGTTAAGGCTGGCGATGTGCAATGGACAACAGCTGGTAGAGGTATTATTCATGCTGAAGCTCCAACAAAGGCGTTTGTAAAAAAAAGGGGTGCTTTAGAAGGGGTTCAGTTATGGTTGAATTTGCCAGCGGAAAAGAAAATGATTGAAGCTAACTATCAGCACGTAGCAAACGAACATTTTAGAACGGTTATTTCAAATGATAAGAACGTAAGCATACAAATAATTGCCGGTGAGTTAGAAGGCGTTTATGGTCGTATTAAAACCCAAACTCCTGTAAATGCATTTATGATTTCTGTTGAAGCCGGTGGAGATTATAAAATTGAAGTTCCTAAATCACATCAATCCGCAGTGTATTTGTTAAAAGGAGAGGTAACGGTTAATAATTTAGAAACTTTAAAGCTGAATGAAAATCAATTGATCCAGTTTAATCAAGATGGTGATGGGTTTTCTATTCAGGGCAAAGCAACTAGTAAATTGTTATTTCTTTCAGGAGAACCATTTAATGAGCCTGTAACCACATATGGCCCTTATGTAATGAATACACAAACCGAAATTATGGAGGCTATGCGTGATTATCAAATGGGAAAAATGGGGTTTTTAACTCCCTGAAAAGCCCCTTATCCCCAAAAGGGGAATTAAAGATAGAGTTTTACTGCAAGGTTTTTAAAACCTTGTAGGTCTTATTTAAGAAATGAATTTTGTAGAAAAAATAAAGGCTAATGAATTTAATGGTATTGGCAGATAGGTGCGCTAAGGATTGCAGTGGAAAGCCCACAGCGTAGCGAGGACTTGTAACGAAAAGCCTGACCTGCAGGGGAGCGCCCAAAAAAAAATGAATTTAAAATAATATTTCCTTCTTCAAGACAATGAAAAAAACAAAAATTATGAAAACAATAATTCACAAAGCAGATACAAGAGGTTTTGCCAATCATGGTTGGTTGAAATCCCACCATACATTTAGTTTTGCCGGCTACCGGAACCCAGAACGTATGAATTTTGGAATGCTACGCGTACTAAATGACGATGTAGTACAGCCTAAAATGGGTTTTGGAACACATCCGCACCAGAATATGGAAATTATTTCCATTCCGCTAAAAGGCGCTTTGTCTCATAAGGATAGTATGGGTAACAAGCGTGCGATTGAAGTTGGCGAAGTGCAAGTAATGAGTGCAGGTACGGGACTTACACATTCTGAATTTAATGACAGCCAAACAGATGAGGTAAATTTTTTACAACTTTGGATTATCCCTGAGAAAACGGGTGTTGAACCAAATTATGAGCAACGTAAGTTTAACGCTTCTAAGCGTAAAAATAAGTTGCAAACTGTTGTGGCGCCAAAGGATAAATTAGAAGGTGATGCATTACCAATTAGTCAGCAGGCATATATTTATAGAACATATTTAGAAGCGGACAACACTGTAGCATTAACACCCAAAAGTACTGATAATGGTTTTTATATTTTCCTTGTTGATGGTAGTATTGAAGTTTCAGGGAATAATTTAACTAAAAGAGATGCTATTGGTATTTGGGATACTGATAATTTTGAAGTAAAAGCGCATGAAAGCGCAGAAGTAATAATAATTGAAGTACCTATGAACTAATTAGTTTTATGGATTAATAGCGAAAAAGCACCTTTAATAGGGTGCTTTTTTTATTTAAAATACGATATTTGCTATCCACTAACTAATAAAAGAAAAGATTATGGCGATGAATAAAAATACAGTACTAGCTTGGGCAACAATTTTAATGATAATTATGGGTGTTGTATTAATTTTAATGGGTGCATACAGATACGACGATGTTGCTGGTTGGGGCTTTGCCACCGTTGGTATTGGTTTTTTTGCAATAGCATGGGTGTTTAATGCCTTAAAAGGAAGAGTTTAAAACAGCTTGTAGTGTTTTTACTGGCTTAAAAATTTCACAATAATTTTAATAACTATCAACTAAAATATGAGTGACGATAAAAAAATAATTTTCTCAATGTCTGGTGTAACCAAGACATTTCCAAGTGCTAACACACCGGTTTTAAAAAACATATACTTAAGTTTTTTTTACGGAGCTAAAATTGGAATTTTAGGTCTTAACGGTTCTGGTAAATCTACCTTATTAAAGATAATTGCAGGGGTTGATAAGAATTACCAAGGCGACGTGGTATTTTCTCAAGACTATTCTGTTGGATATCTAGAGCAAGAGCCTCAACTAGATGAAGACAAAACCGTAATGGAAGTGGTACGAGAAGGTGCTGCGGCAACCGTTGCTATTCTAGATGAGTACAACAAAATTAATGATCAGTTTGGTTTAGAGGAAGTTTATAGCAATCCAGATAAAATGGAAAAGCTTATGAACCGCCAAGCAGAATTGCAAGACCAAATAGATGCTGCAAATGCTTGGGAGTTAGATACCAAACTAGAGATTGCTATGGATGCCTTACGAACGCCCGAAGGTGATAAGAAAATTAGTGTATTGTCTGGTGGAGAGCGTCGTCGTGTAGCTTTATGTAGATTATTACTACAAGAGCCAGACGTATTACTTTTAGATGAGCCTACTAACCACTTAGATGCAGAATCTGTACATTGGTTGGAGCATCATTTAGCGCAATATAAGGGCACTGTAATAGCTGTAACGCACGATAGATATTTTTTGGATAATGTTGCAGGTTGGATTTTAGAGTTAGACAGAGGTGAAGGCATTCCTTGGAAAGGAAATTATTCGTCCTGGTTAGACCAGAAATCTAAGCGTATGGCGCAAGAAGGTAAAGCAGCTTCCAAACGACAAAAAACTTTAGAACGCGAGCTAGAATGGGTACGCCAAGGCGCTAAAGGTCGCCAAACCAAACAAAAGGCACGCTTAAAGAACTACGATAAGTTAATGAGCCAAGACCAAAAACAGCTTGATGAAAAACTTGAAATTTATATTCCAAATGGGCCACGTTTGGGAACAAATGTGATTGAAGCTAAAGGTGTTGCCAAAGGTTATGGCGATAAATTATTGTATGATAATTTAAACTTTAATTTACCCCAAGCCGGTATTGTAGGCATTATTGGGCCTAATGGTGCTGGTAAAACTACAATTTTTAGAATGATAATGGGGGAAGAAACGCCGGATAAAGGTGAGTTTATTGTTGGTGACACGGCAAAATTAGCTTACGTAGATCAAAAACATTCTAATATAGACCCAGAAAAGACCATTTGGCAAAACTTTAGTGATGAGCAAGAGCTGGTGATGATGGGAGGAAAGCAAGTAAACTCTAGAGCATACTTAAGTAGATTTAATTTTTCAGGCAGTGAACAAAACAAAAAGGTAAAACTATTATCTGGAGGAGAACGTAACCGTTTACATTTGGCTATGACGCTTAAAGAAGAAGGTAATGTATTGCTTTTAGATGAGCCCACTAACGATCTAGATGTGAACACATTGCGAGCACTAGAAGAAGGTTTAGAAAACTTTGCAGGATGTGCTGTTGTAATTAGTCACGACCGTTGGTTCTTAGATAGGATATGTACACATATTTTAGCTTTTGAAGGCGATTCCCAAGTGTATTTTTTTGAAGGAAGTTTTTCCGATTATGAAGAAAATAAAAAGAAACGACTGGGAGGTGATTTAATGCCTAAGCGAATCAAGTATAAGAAATTAGTAAGATAATAATCGATTTAATTGATATAAAAAAAGCCTGCTTTAGCAGGTTTTTTTATTGTTTCAACTTCAATTTTTTTTCTAAATAAATAATTCTCTTTTTCTGTTTATATACTTCAAATAGGCTTATTGTTAATAATATTAAAATTGTAACAAAACCAATAGATAAAATACTTATTATGGTACTTAAATCATTAAGTTTTTCTGCCTCTTGAATATTTAATAGCAATGTATTCATTACATTTAATTTTAGTTGTCTTAATATAATTGTAAGTGATTATGGGGTAGCTTGAAATTGTAAATTGAATAAAAATACAAATGATGTATTGAAAAAAATTAATGGTTACTGTATAAATAGTAGTAGAATAAGTAAAATATTATAAATAAAAGAAACGTAGGCTTCTTATTTATTATCGTACAAATGACCATCTCTAAAATCCTTGTAGGCTTTATTGTCATCATCACTTTGTAAAGAGCCCGATTTTGCTAACTGGTCATTTTCCCTCTTAAGAATATAAGACTTTCTTACACCTAATATCAAAAGCACTAAAAAGAATACGACCACTATGGATAAAATGGTCACAATTTGGCTCTGACTTATTAATAAGGGGATGGTACTCGGATTTATGTTTAAGAGAAACATGAACTAATAGATTTGGGTTAATAGCTTTACAAATATAAACCTTTTTTAAAACTAAACCCTTAAAAATGAATATAATAATGTAATATTTATTAACATATGTTTATAAAAAAGTCTTATTATACCATATAATTCAATGGTTTTCAATTACTTTGTTTGAAGTAATATCTTACTTAGAACCATTGTAAAAATGATTTTTAGAATTGGTTTGTAACAATTACTCTAAAAAATATACCAATAATTTAAAGTCAATTAAATTTTAAAACTCAGCTTTTTTAACGAAATTGCTTATTCTTAAAAACGTTCAACTTTAAACACAACACTTACCATGTCTGATGATTTTGATTTATTAGAAACCAATTCTAACGAAAAAACCGAAAAAGTAGATGTCAACTGGGGGAAAGCCATAGACACTATGAAATCTAAACTTTCTCAGGAAGACGACCCCGAGGTACGTCAAAAAATACTAAATGCTACTTTGGATGACGTGGTACACATGGCGGAAAAAGATAGAACTACACTTTTAGATGCCATTAAAGACTTAACAGATTATCAAGATGAGGTAGGTATTTTATTCGAAAAGTTTTCATCACTTAATGCTACCGAACAAAAAGTAATAGACGATGCCCAAAATGCACTAGAGCGCGCAAAGATAGAATTAGAAGATGCAAAAAATAAGCCGGATACATGGTGGAATAACCTATGGGGACGAAAAAGCAAAATAAAAAGTGCAGAAGATGCGCTTAAAGTTGCCGAAAAAACAAGAGCAGCCGCCGATAATAAAGCTAAAGCCATGTTTCAAGAGCGTATTGAAAGTGCCGATGTACAAACACTTTTAAAAGAACTGTCTTACAAATCTCAAGCAGCTGTAACACGTTTAAAAAATCGCGAAATAGAAATAAAGGAAGTAGAAGATAAGTTGCAAGACGCCATTGTTGAAGCCACAAAAAACCATACAAAAGCACTTGAAAAGAAAAAAGAGGTTGAAACAAAACTTGAAGAGCAGTATGCACTTTTAAAACAAGCACGTCAAGAAATTGAGGATATAGCAGATAAGCAATCTGCTGAATACGCACAGGCAGTAGGTAAAGTTACAACTTTAGAACAAAAGGTAGAAGAGTTAGAAGGTTTAAAAAATGCTTATACAACCCTTGCAGCTAGTAAAGATAGTTTTGTGCATAAGCATAATTTAACAATAAAGGTATTAACCTCTTTGAGGAGTAATTTACAAACACATCGTGCTAAGCTTAAAAGTGATACCGAAGAGCGTTTAAAATATTACGATGGCTATATAGTGGCGCTTAAGGCACGTACAGACCAAGAGTTTGCTGCCATTTTAGAGCATTTAGGCGTAAAAACCGATGAGCATATTGGTGAGACGCTTGCTGCAATGCATACAGCTAGTGCCAAGGCACGTCAAGATATGATGGATAATATTCCTGTTCACGAAAAGGTAATGCAAGGTGTGTATAGTAGTTATGCCGAGGCCTTACAGGAAATTCGTGAGAAAGATATAGACATTCAAAAGAATTTTGCAGAGCGTTATGGTATCGATATGAAGGAAATTTTTGAAGAGTACTACAAGGCCGATACAAATACACCTTCGGGAGGTGATGGGGAACCCGTAGGCGAGCCAAAGCCAAAAGCTAGTAACGACGATTTGTTAAGTTAACACGTCACTTCGAGTGATTTGTGAGGAACAAACAAATTGTACCGAGAAGAGGGCGTTACCCGGCTTTAAGGCGGGGTCAGGCTTTCGGCAGTCGCTCTCTGTGAGGAGCTTCAATCCCGCAAGTGTGGGCTAATCCAATGGTCGCTTCATAATATATTAATTGGTGAAAATACGTGAAATTCGTGTCAAAAAACCTCTGTAAAACTCAGTGATTCTCTGTGGATCTCCGTGTAACAATTATCAAAAAAATGTCAATTAACCAAATAGTAACCCCTTTAGATTCCGCAATTTTAGATTCCAAAGCACATTATACTTTTTATCATAAAATGGTAGACTTTGTATTTAAGGAGCTAGTAGTCGCGGTACAAAGAGAACACATATGTAACGATGCCGAAGTAGCAATGTTTAAGCAGTATTGCGATTTGTTGTTGTATTCTATCGAGGCTATGCGCATTAAATATATGTATGACGATGAGGATAATATGAAGGTGGATTTAACCGAATCGGGCTTTCCAAACTATTTAGAGTTTCGGTATTTATTTAATGATTTAGAGCTTCGCGACGATTACTTGAGCAAATTAACGCCAATTTCAACCTTAAAAGAAGAGTTTTTAGATACATTGATGCGAAAAAAACAGCATGTAAAGAAAAGCAGGTTGTTTCAAGCTGCTTCTATAGTGTATTACACTTCGGTAAACAAAAAATACATTTTTAATCGTTTTGTGCAGGGTAGAATTGTGAATGCCCCAGAGGGTATTGATGCCAACTATATGACGAGCTGGAGCTTTTACGATGTTGTCCTAAACAGGCCGTTTATATGCTTTATGTATTTTAATTATAGTGGCTCTAATGTGCAAGATGTTAAACAGGATATATACGACGTTTTAAAACATGCTGCAGATCGCAAAATGGCCTTAGATACCATGGCGTACGGTATTGATAAAAAATTATTAAAGGTAGCACCAAAGTTAGTTAAACGTATAGATTTAGGCCCTCTGCACAATATGTTTACTAAAGATGAAAACACAATTACACATACCATTTTAGAAGCGATTAGTAAAAAGACTATTCCGTTGGAATCTTATGCGGTATCGTTAAAAGTAACTGAAGTAGCCTCTAAGAGCGAATTTAAGGAAGGTAGTTTTTTTAATAAGCAAATATTACAGCGTTGGGGTGATGTATTTCAGCAAAAATATGTGTTGGCGCCACATCGTGTCATTCAATTATTATATAACAAAACTCCCGAAGTAATGAATGGGCTCGATAAACCACCTATTGAGATTGCTGGGGTGGAAATTGAGTTAGATAAGTAGGCAGTTGGCAGTATTCAGTCGGCAGTAGGCAGTCAGCAGTATTCAGTCGGCAGTTAACTAGATAGTAAGTAATAAGTGTTATTGAAATAAGAGATAGAATTAATTAATAATCAAGAAAAATTATGTTTTTAGGTTGGGCGAATGACTGCCTACTGGAGACAGCAGACTGAATACTGAAATATGAGTTTTAAGACTTTATTGGCATACCAAAAAGGATTTGATTTAGCAATGGAAATTTTTCATTTAACTAAAGATTTTCCAAAATCTGAGATGTTTGGTTTAACTTCTCAGATGGTGCGTTCAAGTCGTTCCGTGTGCTCAAATATTGCGGAAGGTTACAGGAAACGTCAATATGAAAAGCATTTTAAAAGCAAGATGTCTGATGCTGATGGTGAAAACTCCGAAACTCAATTATGGCTAGATTTTGCACTAGTATGTAAATATATTTCAGAAGATAAAAGACAAGAATTACAATATAAAAGTGAAGAAATAGGCAAACTATTAAATTACATGATGAATAATCCAGACAAATTTGGAGTATAAAATTATTAACGAAAATATGATACAGAGTGAGTAGGTATGAGTGAGAACTGAAGACTGCTTACTGCCAACTGAATACTAAAACATGGAACATAACTCAACATTTCCTATAAAACTATCTGAGCTTGACATGCTTCGAGACGAAGCGTCCTCCTACTTAAAAAGCGTGCAATGGGCGCAGGGGGCTCGTGCAAAAAACAGAGATAAAAACGCTAAAGATGAATCTATTTTGTTGTATTTATCCCGTGCCAATAATGGATCTAATACTACTGAAATCACCTCAGTATCTAAAACTATTTTAGCGCTGAAGAAGCGGTTGTTGCCAGATTCTGTAGCTATTCCTATTTTTCTAAACCAAACGCTGTATGCAGTACAAGAAGGCATTACTCTAGGTATTTGGATTAAAGATAGCTATTACGATACTTCAGGATTATCGAGTTTAAATGAAAACAAATCTGCTTTAGATACCAATGGAAAGCGGGAGTTTGAAAGTAAAATGCATACGGCAACCGCTTTTATGTTGTTTGCCCAAGCTTATAAAATATTACATGATTTAAAACCTCATGCTTCGGACGATTTGAGCGTGATGAAGCAGAAGTTTGCAGGTATTCCCGAAGTGTCATTACTGTCGCCTATAAAAGGGATTTCCTGTAGTTTGTTTTATTATGACAAATATTTAGGACATCCAGAAATAATTAAATCTGATAAAGATGTTATCGATTTTACAGTAGTATATTTTGAAGCGTTAATAGACGAGATTCAATTACGCAAAAGCACTTTAGAATACACCGAAACCATAGAAGACAGAACCTACAAACTGGAATCCAGAAGTGTGGTGACGGAGTTTGCCATTTCAGGATGGAAAAACGTATTTCAAGGTACTGCAAAAAGTGTAGAATTCAATAAAATTCAGTTTGAACAAATAGTTGGCAACCGAGATGCAAAACATTTTGCACGACGATTGACTGAACGTCTATTAAGTTATGATTTTACCGCAAAGAAAAACCCGTTTCAAGAATTGGGTGGCTTTATGCCTGTATTTATGGGCTATGGTATTCCAGGAACAGGTAAAAGTATGCTAATTGCAGCTATTGCTACACGATTAAAAGCGCATTGCGATACTTTAGATATTCCGTTTTTATTTCACCCCATGCCAGATACGTTGATTTCTACATTTCAAGGTGGTTCAGCAGAAAAAATGGTAGAGTGGATGAAGCCGCTACAAGATCCTTCAAAATTAATTTTTGCACCAATTGATGATGCCGAAAATAATTTGCAAGAGCGCACTGCACAAGGCGTTTCGGCTGGTGTAAAAGAAGTTATTGGTGTGTTTTTAAGATATACTGAAGGTGCTTATGCTGTGAATTATGGTAACAGTTCTATTGGATTGTTTACCAATTTACCTGAAATGCTAGATAAAGCTGTGATTTCCCGTGTGCAAGGTCGATTTAAGATTGATGGTGCGCGTTCAGAACATGATTTTTTAGATCAAGACCATTTGTGGTGGCGTAAAATTGATGACACCATGCCCGATTTTGTGAACATGCAAGGGCCAGAAAACTACAGCTATTTACAAGATCAAGGTTTGGCAAAAAATATGGGTGATATACTAAGTAGTGTTGAAAAACCTACCGAGGAACGTGTGCATGAGGTTTACAATAAAGTTGAGAAGCATTTTAAAACGAATCAACATTTGTTTTACGCAAATCTATACAAAGAAATTCAGTCCATTTTTCCATTTTTTTCGTCGCGTGATGTTCGAAATATTCAATCGGCTATATCTTTACGGTTAACCGATTTTGATTTAGAAGAAGATTGGTTTGAAAACCCTGAAATTTATTTTAAAAAAGATTACGATACCAAACTTAATATGCTTCAAGAATTAATGCGAGCGAATATGAAGGGGTTAGATTTTAGCGAAATTCGTCGTCAAGAAGTCGTGCGTTATCTAGATAATGTAGCCACTATTGCAGATACCGATTTTAAACGAAAAGTAGATGCAAGGGTAAATCAGCTTAATATTGAAACCGAAGCTAGAAAAACATTTGAAAATGAGCAATAAATATATAAAAAATATTAAAAAGACCTTACTTTCAGACAACTATTATATTCTGAATAAAGTTACTTTTGATTATTTGATGAAAAGTGGCGAATGGGTCAACCAAATGCGAGAGGTATACGATAGAGGTGATGGTGCAGGAATCTTGTTGTACAATACAAAAAAGAAAACTGTAATTTTAACGAAACAATTTAGAATGCCAACTTTTTTAAACGACAATAAAGATGGCTTTTTAGTAGAAGTTGCCGCTGGTATGCTAGATAAAGATAACCCAGAGGCTTGCATAATTCGAGAAACAGAAGAGGAGGTTGGGTATCGCTTAAAAGAAGTAAAAAAAATATACGAAGCCTATTCGTCTCCAGGTGTAATGACTGAAAAAATGCACTTTTTTGTTGGCGAATATACTGATGATATGAAAGTGAGCGATGGTGGCGGTTTAGATAGTGAAGCTGAAGATATAGACGTGTTAGAAATACCTTTCGATAAAGCTGTAGATATGTTGCATAATGGCAAAATAGTGGATACTCGTACCATTGTGTTGCTTCAGTATGCTATAATTCATAAATTGTTGGAATAATATTTGTCATTCCTGCGAAGGCAGGAATCCACATTAAAAACAAAAATAAATTAGTAAGATTCCTGTTTTTACAGAAATGATGTGAATGTGAATAATAATTGGATTAATATAATGGTAGAAACAAATAGGGTAAAACTTACCAAGGAGCAATATTTTTGGCATTATGCTATTATACCTTTTTTTGTGTTTATTACTTTATTGAACCTTTATTCTGTTTTTCAAATTGAAATAACACATACTTATACTGGAGTAAGATCAACAAAAGAACATTTATTGGTTGGTTTACCTTGGTTAATCCCTGCTGCTTTATTTGGTTATATTCAATATAGAAGATTGAGGTTTAAGAAATTTAAAGTTATACTTACTTCAGAAGAATTTAAGAAAGCAGTAGAAGATGCTGGAAATGAAATGAATTGGAATTTTATAAGATTTAATTCTAAGTATGTAATAGCAAAAACAAAATTCAATTGGTATAGTTAGGGAGAAAGAATAACAATAGTCAGAAAGCAAAATGAAATTTTAATAAACAGTATATGTGACCCTGATAAATATCCATCGGTTTTATCTGGAGGACAAAATAAAAGACATATAAAAGCATTGCAAAAAGCAATAAAATCTTTTTAATTATTTAATGAACAAACTAAAACAAGCAAACCTATACAGAAGCGAATTAATTCCAGTAAGTGGAAAATTGGTAGAGCGTTACAACAAATGCTTGGTTAAACTTGGGTTTACAAAAACCAAGTTAAAAACTTTTCATATTGATGGTATTGGTTGGAGTCCAGAAATAGCTGAAGAAAAAGAGGAGACCAATTATCTTAATAATGGCGAGGCGAACCCACATGGTATTATTATTTCACCACTTCAAAAGGGGAAACCTGTGTACATGCCGTTTCATACGTTTGATAGAGACATGATGAAATATGTCTTTAAAATCCATGGTGTAAAAATTAAAGACATCACAAGAGATTCAGCTATCTGTTTAGATTTCGATCAAAAAATAGATGCTTTTTATGAACCTCTTGACGTATTAAAATACAATAAAATCACTGTTCATTTTCATTTAATTGATAACCTCGATAAAGCTAAAGAAGAACAGTTAGAATTGGTAGAGGAATTTAATAGAGATAACAATTTTATTAGTGAAACCATGCACCAAAAGTTGTTAGATTCAGCTAAAACATACGGAGATTTGCGTCATAGAGATTTAGAATTACACGAGTTAGAATACTCAACAGATTCTTTTTACACTAGAGCTTTTGGAGGTGTTTATCTGTTACGGGATTTTATTGTGCCCATAGTTGTTTTTGAAGACGAACAATGGCATAAAGAAGCCATAAAAGACACCACCCACGATGTTTTGATTTATCATATAAACCAGCCAGAATTGGTAGATAAATTACGCAGTCATTCTATTATTGATTGCGATTTGGAAGCTGAAGTAAAAACAGAGCGTTACAATCGTATCAAGAAGTTCGAGATGTTTCAGCATTTAAAACAAACTCAACACCCTGTTCAGGATATTTTAAATGATCCTATTTTATTCAAAAGCTATTTGAATAAGATAGACATCAAATCTCGAAAAAAAATAATGAGTGTAGAGCGCTACCTAGAAAAGATAGAAACTAGTAATCAATTTAAAATAGCCGATATAATTGACGATAAATTATATGTTTCATTGCACAAACCACATTCATCCCTAGAGGCTAAACACCAAGATTTAATTTGGAAGCTGTTGATGAATATCTCGCCAAAGGATGTATTGTTTTGGTATTGGTATGATAAAGAGGATTTTTATACTAAATTTAAAGATTGGGACGATTCTTTTAAGGATTGGGTAATCGAAATAATTGGTGATAATATTTAGGTTTTTTTAAACTAATTTTATAATACGTTAATTTGTCATTCCGCACTTGATGCGGAATCCATAGAAATATGAAAGTGAACTACCATCAATATTACGTTTATCTTTTATCAAATAAAAAAAATGGGACTTTGTATATTGGGCTAACAAATGATTTAGAAAGAAGAATGTTTGAACATAAAAATAAGTTAGTATCTGGATTTACCTCAAAATATGGGGTGGATAAATTAATGTATTTTGAACATTATCAATACGTTAATGATGCTATTAAAAGAGAAAAGCAATTAAAAAACTGGAATCGCCAATGGAAAATTGATTTAATTGAACAAGATAATAATAAGTGGGAAGATTTGTCTTCTGATTGGATTTATTAATGGATTCCGCATCAAGTGCGGAATGACAAAAACTTTAAACTATGACACTAGAACTCATAATTTTTATCGGCGCTATATTATTTGGGGCATTACTATATTGGAGAGAATCCCAAAGCAACAGGTTATATCGTTTTTTTAACAAACTGATGTATTCCAAGGAATTACAAATGAAACCATCAGATAAAACAGGGTTTTTGTACCAACAAAAATTCATTATCCGTTTGGTGTTTATTGGGTTTCTATTTCTTATCGGAATAGTAATAACACGTTTTTTAATACCTATAGATGTAGCTACTATTTCAATTTTTGCTTCTATGATTGTGGGAACTTTATTGGGCACATATTTAGCAGGTTTTATTTTTAAGTCTAGTGCGGTTATAGATAAAAAGAGTGAATCTGTTGAGGATTTGGTTAAAGAAACGATAGATAAAGGAAAAGATTTTATTGAGGATATTACAACTAAAAAACCTCCAGTAATTGAAGAAGCAAAAAAGGAGATTGAAAATGAGCCAAAAACAAAAGAGAAAAGCGCAAGAGAACGTTTAAAAGATAAAGGGCTTTTATAATTATTATTTCTGCGTGTTGCACTCAGCTTTTTTAAAGTGAAGGCAGGAATCCGTTTTTAAAATAGAAATTAAATTAATAAGACTCCCGTTATGGTAGGAGTAAGAAAATATTATGATTAAATCTTATTGGAATAAAGGCAAAAAACAAAAAAAAACCACCATCGTAATCGGTTTTATATTATTGATTCTTCTTTTTGTATTACGAGACGATTATCAACCAGCACTATTATTTGTTCGTAAATTTATTTTTATAATACTACTAAGCGGCATCGTTTTGTTTTTAGGGTTACGGAAATTTAGAAAATCGGCCAGTACAGGAAGTCGGTTGGGAATCCTTGTAATTTTAGTGTTGTTTTTTGGTATTTTATACTTAGTAGGATGGCATTTTAAAATGTACGATTACATGAAAACCTATAACGTATTCAATCATTTAAATAAAGTTGAAATTAATGAATTGCCCTTAACACAAAATGAACGTATACAGCCTTTAAGAAACGTATTTTCTATGGCGAATGAAAGTGTTGGCGAAACTAAAGATGTATCCTTACCACACTTGGTGAGAATTGGTGATGAAAACAAGTGGACTATGGCCATTCAACCTACTGAAAAGTACGTTTGGCAGGGTATGACGGATAATACCGAGGAAGTTTTTGCTGTGTCTAGTACTACGCCATTTCCTCGATTTTCTAGTGAAAATAGAATTCCTGTAACGTTTTCAATAGGTGAATCTTTAAAATTTAGTAGAAACACATACAATGCTGTTGTACAGCGTTTTAATTTCTTTCAATTATTCACTTTAGAACCTAGCGATACCTATTATATGAAAAATGATACTGGTGCGTGGGTACAAGTGGTAAGTTTAATAAAATGGAAAGGCTTTTTATTTCCATACCCAACATTTGGTGGCGTTATGGTAATTGATAATGGCGAACACGATTTTAATGACTACATAGAACGCATTTTAATAGGAAAGGGCACATACATTAGTCCTGAAAATATGAAAAACCACGAGTATTTAACACGACAAAATACGCTTGCTGAAAAAGTGTCAAGATTACAAGCCGAATCTTTAAAATTTTTAGGAGGTTTTAGCGATCCGTTACCTTGGAATATGGAAACTGCGGTAAAAATCCCTGAAATGCCCAAAGACCAAAATCAACAACCTTATGTAACCGATTTTGATTTTTCAGATACTGAAATAGAGGCATATAGTGGTTTATACCATTGGTTTGGATTAGAGCCAGTAGGCAATGAGCGTACCAGTTTAAGTTTTAGTGTGTTTGTACCTGCGGATGGTACAGATAAATTGTATTACTATAATCACTCAGCAAAAAAACAGGGTTATGCAGGTGTTTCTGCAATGCCTTTAAAGGTTAAAGAATCTCGTAAGGAATACGATTGGACTGCCAACACTCCAGTAGAGTTCAGGCCCTATATTAAGAATATTGCAGGCAGAAAACGTATGTTTTTTATGGGCACTGTATCTTCAATAAGTGATAAAAACGCACAACAGTTTGATGGTGCTGCCACTCCAGATTTGGTTTTAATAGATAGCGAATACCGTGATGTAATTTGGATAGATGTAAAACACCCAAGTAAATGGGATAAAACAGTTTACGATCAGTTAAACGAGGCGTGGAGATCTAGCGAAGGTATTGGTTATTATTTTGTAGAGGAAAATAAAATGATTGATGTGGTGCAGCAAGCTGTAGATTCCATAAAAATTATACCAGTAGTAGATGATAAGGCCGAAGAAATTAAAAAGCTACAAAAACAAATAGATTCTCTTAAAGCTGCAAACTAATACGTTTTATTTATTACATAAAAAAGCCTTAAAAACCGAGTTTTAAGGCTTTTCTTAATTATACAAATAAGGTTTTTAACTGCCTATTCCTAATTGTTCAAAAATTTCTTTTTGTTGCTCCATGTAAGCATCCCAACCGCCAACAGACATTATTTGATAAACTCCCCAAATTAACGTTAAAGCTGCCAATACTAAACCAATAATTGCAATTGTTTTAGCTGTTTTTAATTGGCTAAAATTGCTGTAAAGCTCAGGGTTTTCTGCATATAGCTTAGTATCTTTTTTCACTAAAAACAATGCTATTCCAGAGAAAATTAAGCCTCCAATTCCTGTGCTACAGCAACAGGCTATAAAAGATATTATTCCAAGAATTAAAGCAATTGTTGCGTTAGGTAATTTTTGTTGTTCCATAATTTAGATATATTAAGTTAAAATTTTAAAAGCGTAGCTTCCCAAAATAACGGCAACATTTAAAATGGCCAGTAGTATTATTATTTTATTGGAAAATTTAAATGGTTTAAATGTATTTATCGCCACAACAATGCATAACAAAACAAGTGTATATATTGCTGGGTACATTTTAAAAGCAGCTATAAATTCTCCATGTATTAGTAATGAAAAACTACGTTGTAAACCACAACCCATGCATTCTACCCCAAAAAATTTTTTATTTAAACAGGGCAGCATATAGTCTTCTAAGTTGCTCATTAGCAGCATTAACATATTAATTTTTGCTAAATATAATGAAAATGAAAATAAAAAAAAGTCTAAGCAAATTAAGAAAAGGTATTTTTAATTACCAGAAATAATCACTTTTTTGTTAAGTGTTTGATTGTCTGTTATTTTTATTGAAACAACATACATTCCAGCACTTAAATGTTTTGTGCTTATTACAGTTTTGTCCTTACTAGCATTAATTGTTTTATTTAAAATCTCTTTACCAGAAACATCATAAAGCATTACTTTATTTATGTTTAAACGTTTTGGGTTTAAAATTTCCAATTGAGATTGAGTTTTGTTTTCAAAAACTATAAAATCTCTTATGCTAATAGTTTCGGTATGTAGCACATTTTGTTTGCTAAAAGTAATTTCAAATCTGTCATTATAGGTACCTTCGTTTAAAACAATAGTAAATGTGTTGTTTATAACATTGGTATATGAGTTATTTAATTTATCATGAATGTAAATTGAAACATTTTCTGGAACAGCTTCCAAACTAAAAATGCTAATCTCAAAAGGTGTATTGTTCTTATTTGTTTTTAAGCCCAATGGTATTTTAGTGTCTTCAGAATAATTAATGGATTTTATAACTAATTCTTTATCATCAGAAAGTAAGTATGCATCTCTTGTTAACCCACCTTCGTAATTTCTTCCATCAAAAAATCTATTATAGGTATTGTTATTTGGTGTACCTTCTCTAAATGCTATTACACTTTCCCTGTAAAAAGTATTATCAATTTTAGTATGGATTCTTATTTCTGGAATAGTAATTGGGTTGTTTATAATTTCTTGGTAGTTAACACCATTATGAGACATGGCTATAACTTCAGATTTTTCATTTTCTTCACTTTTAGCTTTAGCGCTATTTTTTGCAAAAACAGAACCGTTGCCGCCAGTTGTAGAATCTTCAGCAAGATATAATCGCATGGCATTGTTAAATACTGCAGTACCACCTCCTGGCGCGCCACCGTTATCTAAACTACTTACAATAAAACCTTGCCCAATAGCAGCATAACGTCTTGCATTGTTAGCAGCAAAGTTTTGAGTATTTCCGGTAGTAGTTCCATTTACACTACCATTAAAGTTATAATTTACAAAAGGAGCAATGGCATAAGATCCATTATCAGCTAAATTGGTTGGGTCTCCTGGGGTATATACACTGTAACCACCCTCATAATCTGCTAGGTTATGGGATCCTACCGGTTTTTGTTCCCAAAAAAATGCTTCACCATTTAGTATATTTCTGTTGTTTGTGCCAGTAGGCGCAGTGGATCCAAAACCATCGGTTAAAAATAATTTTAAATCTAGCGCTGAAGGATAAGGGTTGCCAGTAAGGGTTTCCACTTGATGGGTTGGTCCAGAGCTAGGGTCTGCATCTACTCCAGTGAATAAGCACTCTATAGAAATATCCCCGTTATTTGGTCTTCCTCTAAAATCTAAAACATTATTGGGGTTAGGGCTGCCTTTTAAAGTAAAGCCATAACCAGCTGCTGCATTACCCGTGTTAAGTATTTGTGTCCATCCGTTATAGCCACCAGCAGATATTAGTGTAAACATCCAATACGTTGCTAGTTGGTTTGTTGTGCCGTTATAAGAATTGCCAATAAAACCATAAGGAACAGACAGCACATTTGTTAGATCTGTATGGTCTGCAGGATCATGAATATTACTACCATTAAAATCTACATTAGCATTAAAACCAGTATCGCTAACACCAACCGGTGAACACCAAAAATTATATTCGTAAACACCTGTAGTTTGGTTTTGGTATATGGAAAGCTCCCCTAAATCGGAATTTTTTATGTCGGTATTTTGAACAAGTTGTGCATCTCCCCGCATAAAAATATTAGACGTTGGTGTTTCTAACCTAATGTCGTTATTTACAAAAACAACAACATCTCTAGCATAAAGGTAAGAGTCGTTATCTACATAAAGATCTTGGGAAAAACCTGAAAAACTACACAATAGGAATAACGCTAATACACTTATGTATTTACAAGTGAAATAAGCACTTTTGTTGCCGTTGTTTCTAAAGGCAGTTAAAATTGACAGAATGGGGCCCATCTTTTTTTATTAAATTACCGCTCAAAAATACAAAAAAATATCATACAACCGATTTTTTATGCACTTTATCGATATTTTGTTAGGTTGTTAGTGTCATAAAGAAAACAATATTTCACTATTTTCGTGTAACTTTGTGAAGTTCTACATTTGAAAAATTTATGAAATATTTTAATTACTTACTAATTCTTTTAGGGGCTATTATAGCAATGTATGCGAAGGCTGAAGAGAAACAAAATCAATACATTCTTATAGCTGGTATTGTTGTTTTAATGATTGGTATATACAGAATAGCAAGAACCATCCCTAGTAGAAAAAGCGATAGTGAAGATGATGAAAACGAGCAATAATTTATGGCTTTTAAAGTAGGGGATAGGGTTTTGGTGCTAGATGAAGATTTATCTGGTGTGGTAAAAACAATAGATGGTTTTGAGGTTACATTAGAAACTGAAGATGGATTTTTATTAAGTTTTGATGCCAGCGAATTGGTTTTAGATAAAAATTCGAATGTTATAAGACAAGATGCTTTTAACATATCGGACATCGATGCTATAATTTCTGAAAAAGAAACAACTAGACGGAAGCCAGCACAAAGGTTAAAACCTAAAGAACGTACACAGGCCGCAATGGAAGTAGATTTGCATATTCATAATTTAGTGCAATCGTCTAGGGGCATGACAAATTTTGATATGTTAAACCTGCAACTTCAAACCGCACAACGCCAATTGGAGTTTGCCATAAAAAAACGTATTCAGCGCATCGTATTTATACATGGTGTGGGCGAAGGTGTGCTTAAGGAAGAACTAGAAACACTTTTTAGACGTTACGATAATTTAAAGTATTACGATGCCAATTACCAAAAATATGGTTTAGGAGCTACTGAGGTTTACATTTACCAGAATACAAATTAAGGAAATATAGGAGTAGCAGTTCTTGTGCTATTTAGGGCAAATTCATTGTTGTTGTCATTAACTTCAGTTAATTTGCCGAAGTTTAAAACGTCTTGAGACAAAAAATCAAAAGAAATATCTCTAACAATAACCCTTATATTAAATGTTTGACTAATGGAATGTGTTCTGTAAGCCTTTGCAGGAACGGAATTACTTACATTTGGATTTAAATAATCTGCCGCCCCAACTACACTATTGGTAACGTCGTTTGAAGGATTTTCATCTAGTGTGTCGTTTTCTTCATCTCTTGTTAGCACAGAGTCTCCATCATCATCGTCATCTAAATAATCGGGAGTGCCATCTTCATCTGTATCTTGAGCGTCCGAGAGGTTTTCATCACCATTAGGATCTGGTTTTTCATTCCTTGTTAATACATTATCGCCATCATCATCTGCGTCTATAAAGTTTGGTAAGCCATCACCATCTGTATCAAAACCTTCTTCAATCTGTCCGTTTGCATCACCAATACTAGCGTTGTTTGGTGCGTCGTCTAAAAAATTGTAAACGCCATCTGCATCATCATCACCTAAGGGATCTGTTGGACCTTCTAGTTCACGAGGTACGCCATCATTATCATCTTCTGTTAAAATACGGGTTATAGTAACGTTTACAGCATCTTCTTGGTCTATTAAAATATTTAAATTAGCAGGAGGTACAATGCTACAAAATATATTATCTGGTAAATCAGCTCTATCATATGTTCTATAGTTAAGAGTCGCGGTTTCATCAAAAGTTAGCGTATCGCCTATAAATCTTAGGGAGTCTTCGCTAATTTCGAATAGCTCGTCATAGTCAAAAGAAGCGAATAATAAAGAAAGAGATTCTGAAGGTTCTTCCTTAGTTTTAAAAAACAATAATTCACTTTCTTGACAACTCTGAAAAGTATCATCAAAATCTAATTCAACTGTTAAAATATCGCCATCATTACATGAAAGCATAAGGATAAAACAGCATGATAAAAAAAGTGAAAAACGGCTTCCCATAGGTTTTTATTTTAAAGCAAAAATAACAGATTTGTATTTATAACGTTGCTTATTACCAATAATTTTATTTGGAGTATTTTTGTTTTAAATTTAATAAACATGCAACAGGTGTATTTTGATAATGCAGCAACTACCCAAATGCGGGAAGAGGTTATTTCTGTAATGACTGAAGTAATGAAAAATAACTATGGAAATGCTTCATCTTCATATAGTTTAGGTAGATTGTCTAAATCTTTAATTGAAACATCTAGAAAAACCATTGCTAAGTTTTTAAATGCATCGGCAAGCGAAATTATATTTACATCTGGAGGAACAGAAGCCGATAATTTGATATTGCATAGCGCGGTAAAAGATCTTGGAATACGCCATATTATAACCTCAAAAATAGAACACCATGCGGTTTTACATACCGTAGAGGCGTTAAAAAAAGACTACAATATTGCTGTAAGTTACTTGCAAGTTGATGGTAATGGGACAATAGACTTTGATGAATTAGAAAAGCTTTTAAGGGAAAACACTAAAACCCTAGTAAGTTTAATGCACGTTAATAACGAAATTGGCAATATACTAGATATTAAAAAGGTTGCAGATGTATGTAAAGCTTACAATGCTTTGTTCCATTCTGATGCTGTACAAGCTATTGGCCACTATCCCTTGGATTTACAAGATATTAAAGTAGACTTTTTAGCTGCTAGTGCGCATAAATTTCATGGTCCCAAAGGCGTAGGTTTTGCTTTTGTTAGAAAAAATAGTGGTTTAAAACCATTAATTATCGGGGGCGAGCAGGAGCGAGGGCTTCGTGCAGGTACAGAAAGTGTGCACAATATTGCGGGTTTAGAAACCGCAATGACCTTAGCTTATAATAATTTAGATTCTGAAATGGAATATATAAGAAATCTAAAATCTTATTTTATTTCTAAGATTAAAAGTGAAATCCCAGATGCTGGTTTTAATGGCATGTCTGGAGATTTAAAAAGTAGTACTTATACGCTAATAAATGTACGTTTGCCTATTGCTGCAAATAAGTCCTCAATGTTTTTGTTTCAGTTAGATTTAAAAGGCGTAGCATGTTCTAGAGGTAGTGCTTGCCAAAGTGGGAGCAATAAAAAATCGCATGTGCTTTCTGAAATTTTAAATAAAGAGGATTTAGAAAAACCATCCATTAGGTTGTCTTTTAGTAAATATAATACCAAAGCAGAAATAGATTATGTTGTTGGTGTTTTAAAGGCCTTGGTGTAATTTATTTTTAAAACTTCATAGTAGTTCTTACGTTAAAAACCCTTGGGGTTAAAAAATTTGGAATAGCATATTGCCTTTTGCTGTACACATCTCTTACCCAAGTGTTGGTAATGGAGTTTTGAACGTCGAAAATATTAAATATCTCTACTCCAAAGGATAATTGTTTAAATGGTTTTTTCCATCCGTTTTTAAACTGCTTGTTTTCATCTACAAGAACAAATTGAAAGCCTACGTCTGCGCGTTTATAGTCAGGTAATCTCAGTTGGTAATCGTAAGGGTCTGCATAAGTTGGTGAGCCACCCGGTAAGCCTGTGTTGTAAACTAAGTTTAAATATACCCTCATATTTGGTATGTTTGGTACATAATCCTGAAATAAGGCTGCAAATTTTAAACGTTGGTCTGTTGGTCTTGAAATATAACCACGGTTATTAATGTTTTCTTCCGTTTTTAAATACCCAAAGCTAAACCACGATTCTGTTCCCGGAACAAACTCGCCGTTTAATCGCATATCAAGACCATAGGCATACGCTTTGGCATTATTATTAGCGCGGTAACGAATGCGTACGTTTTCTAAAGTATAAGGGTTAACATCGGTTAAGTTTTTGTAATACACTTCAGAGGTGAGTTTAAAAGGTCTGTCCCACATCTTAAAACTATAATCGTTTCCCAATACCAAGTGAAAGGATTTCTGAGCCTTTACATTAGGTTGAACCGTTCCTGTAGAGTCGCGTAACTCCCTGTAAAACGGTGGTTGATAATACAACCCTGCAGCAGCCCTAAAAAGCATATCCTTCTTCCAGTTAGGTTTTATGGCAAATTGCCCACGCGGGCTAAACACTGTTTGATTAGATGAGTTTACACCGTCTTTAACGCTCCAATTATGCATGCGCACACCAGCATTATACCAAACATCGCTTTCGCCAAGGGTAGCTCGTTTGCTCCATTGTGCATAAGCTTGTAACCTGTTAATTTGTGTGTTGTTTCTAGCCCTTACGTTTGTAAAAGGCGTTAAAGGGCCTTCGTAAGGTACGTAAGGCTGTTCGTTTGTTGGGATGGTTCTTGGAGGTCTTATGGAAAACCCAGCAGAATCTATCACTTCCCATTCCACCAAACGATCCCGAATATTTTCGTGCGTGTACTTTACAGACCATTCAATTCTATTGTCATCAATTTTTAAATCGCCTTTGGTTTGTATGGTAGAAATTAATGCATCTAGATCGTTCCTGCCATGGTTAAGTTGGCTACCAATACCTTCGCTAAACTCTACTTCGCCTAAATTCTCATCGCCAATATTACTGTTAACTTCGCCTAAATTATATTGCGCCAAAATATCAAAATACTCTTCTTCTGTAGTGTGATATGTAGAGGCGGTAAGGTTTAATGTTAAATTGTCGTTTGCAAAATAGGTGCCCTGAAATGCTCCAAAATAAGTTTGGTACTCGGTTTTCTCTTGGCCTTCGTAAAATACAACAAGCGCAACAGGGTCAGCTAATGTGCCAAAATTTGTTTGTCGTGTTAATGGCTCATAGTCGTATTTGTTCAAAGCGGCGTTTCCTAAAAAGCTTAAATGAAATTTATTAGTGAATTTATAGGTAAAATACCCTTGTAAGTCTGCGAAAATAGGGCGAAAATTAGTCTGTGTTTGTTTTGCATCTACAAATAAATTATTGTTACGATAACGTGCCCCAACAATACTGGTGAATTTGGAGTCTTTGCTTATGTTTTCAACAGAAACGGCAGCTCCCAACAAACTTAAATCGGCATTAACTTCAAATTGATAAGGCGTTTTATAAGTAATATCTAGAACAGAGGAGAGTTTGTCGCCATATTTAGCCTGAAAACCACCTGCGGAAAAATCTACATTCTGTACTAAATCACTGTTTACAAAACTTAAGCCCTCTTGCTGTCCAGAACGCACTAAAAAGGGGCGGTACACTTCTATGCCATTTATGTATACTAAATTTTCGTCGTAATTTCCGCCTCTAACCGAGTATTGTGTGCTTAATTCGTTGTTGTTGCTTACTCCAGGAAGCGTCATCAGTAAATTTTCAACCCCAGCATTGGCACCAGGAATTTTTCTTATAGTTTCTGGCTGTAGGCTTATAATGCCTTCAACCTCTTTTCGTCTATCACCAGAAATTACTACTGTTGCAATTTGTTCTATAGATTCGCTTAAAACAGGATTAAATTCTTTAATTACACCGTTTTTTAAATTAAAGGTTGCTATTACCTTTTCATGTGAAATATGTGAAAACTCTATAGTAATGTCTTGGTTGGCAGGAATAGACAGGGAATAAAATCCGTTGTCGTTAGTTTCTGTGCCAATATTTCCTGTTTTTACCGAAACTTTTGGTATAGGTTGGTTGTTTTCGTTAAGGATAACGCCTTTAATGGTGGCTTCTTGCGAATAAATAAATAAACAGAAAAAGCATGTAAATAATAAGGCTAGAGTGTGGTTAGTTTTCAAAAGCGGTAAATTTATTTTCTGTAAAATATAGTTTCAAAAGTAGAACTATTTCCAACATTATCTGTAACAATTATTTTTAAATTGTTTTTTGTATCTGTAATTATCCCATCATTAAAGTCGTGCGTAAGTGTTTTTGTTTTGTAATCGTACTCCATCAAAATCCACTTGTTGTTAACTGTCGCCCTATAATTTGAAATGCCTGAGACACCATCATCAATTTTTATTTTTAAGAAGCGATATTTGCTTAACCATTGTCCTTTTTTAAAATTAATGGGCGTTATAGTGGGTTTTTCTTCGTCTTTGGCTAATGTAAATGTGCCTAATTTTTTGGTGTAGGCAATTAAGGTGTCGCCTTGGCGCTTGGTAGAGGTGTAATAAGGTGTTTTATTGTATCCTGAAAGTCTTGCAATAAAGAGTTTGTTTTTGTCGTCTTTGTTATACTTGCTAATGTCATATGATATTTTTACGCTTTTTTGCAGCGGAATAATATCTTCATGAAGCGTTAATGTATCGGCGTTAACATTAAAATCCATATAAAAATCTTCATAGAACGTATCGGAAAAAATAGAAACACTTACACTTTTTTCTTTTAGAGTTGTGTTTTTATTGGCGTAGATATAATAGGGTGTTTGCTCTTTTGGTTCAGTTTTAAACGGTTCATTTTTTTCGCCTTTAATGGAGAGTGTTACCCAAGAAGTATTGTTTTTAAAATCGCTTACCTTTATCTTAAGTACTTTATATGTGCTGTCTTCAACCGTTATAATGCCTTCGTTGTAGAGGTCTTTGTAAATACTAAGGGGATTGTTTGTTCTAAAAAGTTTTTGTACGCGTTGTCTTTTGGTTCTGAATATGTTATAGTCTATTAATTGATTGATATGTTTAGTTTCATCAAAAGAAAATCTTTTAAAGTCTAACTCAAAATTTTTACTGCCATTAACAAATGTTTGAATGTTATATACACCATTTTTGTTAGCAGCTAAATCCTGTCTGTCCCAAGTAGTAATCCCAAAACCTATTTTTCCAAAGGCTTTAATATTTTCTACAGTGTAGTCTCCATTTTTTAGAGGTATAAGTCGTAATGCTTGTTTCGTTTTGGCATTATTTACATGTGAATTTTCATTTAGAGGGTACGCATAAATAGAAGTAATGGTTGGGAGTTTACTATCCTTAATATCTAAGCCAAAAAGCATGGGGTTTATGGGGCGTTCTGCATTATCCCTTATTTCAAAATGAAGGTGAGGCCCACCCGAGCCTCCTGAATTACCACTGTAAGCTACTAAACTTCCTTTTGTAACCAATAATTCGTCTACTTTTGGAAAAAGCTCAATCTCGTAAGATTCGTTCTTGTACTGTTGTTTTTTTATATAATCTTCAATTTCTGGAGCAAAACTTTTTAAATGCGCATAAACCGTTGTGTAACCATTTGGGTGCGTTATGTAAAGTGCTTTTCCATAACCGTAGTGCGATATTTTAATTCTACTTACATAGCCATTGGCAGATGCTATTACTTTTAAACCTGTGCGTTGTTGTGTTTTAATATCCATTCCCGAATGGAAATGGTTGGAACGTAATTCTGCAAAAGTTCCAGAGAGTATTAAAGGAATTTCTAGCGGACTTGAAAAATAGTCCTGAGGGTAAATGCTTTGAGCATTAAAAGACACAGAACACAGTAGAAAAAGGGCAAAAATTATTCGCATAATAATGTATTAGGCTAAAATATTAATTTGAATGTAATTAGCAAAGAACTTAACAAGAATCAAGCCATATAACAAAAGTAGTAAACCAAATTATTTTCAAAAATTATAGAAAAACAATTGTAATTTAGCTTAATGTATGTTAACTTTGTTTACTAAGTATTGATTTTTGTAAATGAGTAATATTGAAGATATTGTTGATTCTTTGGAACACAAAATTAGTAAGGTACTGCTTAAAGTAGACCATTTAAAACAAGCTAATTTAAAACTTACTGAAGATTTAGCCTCAGCGCGACAAGAAATTCAAGCCCAAGAAAGACTTAATATGGATTGGGAAGAAAAATATAAAGCTCTAAAAATTGCAAATTCAATGCTTGGTAGTGACGATAATAAAAAAGAAACTAAGCTTAAAATAAATGCATTAATTAGAGATATAGATCATTGCATCGCCCAGTTATCAGATTAATGTATAAATAACAAACAATGTCAACAAAGCTTAAAATAAAGCTATCTATAGCTAATAGAGTGTATCCTTTAACTATTGATGCAAAACAAGAGGAAGGGTTACGTAAGGCAGCTAAGAACATTGAGGTTATGATTAAACAATTTGAGCAAAGTTATTCCGTTAGAGATAAACAAGATGTTTTGGCTATGTGCGCTTTACAATTTGCATCTCAAGTGGAACAAAAAACTATAGATAAAGAAGTACGAAATGAGGTTGTTGAAGAAAAGCTTAGTGCCATCAACAAATTATTAGAGGCTCATTTAAGTGCTTAACGTTCTTTAAAATAAGTAGAAAGTTACTGCCTACATCGGTTATTTTTTTTGATAAACTCAACGTTAATTCTTTAAAAAGGGTGAGTTTAAGTTGTAAAAGCATGCTGCTAGTGCTGCCAGTACTAAATTTATTTTTAGTTACACAGTATCTTGAGCAGACCCTTGATCAGCTTGTTAGCCCTAAACTTGTTTTTTAAGGAGTTTATACAAAACACTATACTGATGTAGGCTTTTTTTTATATATAAATTAACTAAATTAAAATGGACAACACAATTATATTAATTGTAGTAGGAGTAATTGTAGGCCTTGTAATAGGATTTATTATAGCCAAGACAATAGAAAAAAATAATGCATCTAAACTCATAAAAAACGCAAAAAAAAGCGCAGCAACAATATTAAAAGAAGCCAAAAGTGAAGGTGAAACCATAAAAAAAGATAAAATACTTCAAGCAAAAGAGAAGTTTATTGAACTAAAGGCAGAACACGAAAAAGTAATACTTGCTAGAGATAAAAAAATAGCTGAAGCAGAAAAGCGAACACGAGACAAAGAGTCTCAAGTGTCTAGCGAGCTAGCAAAAAACAAAAAACTAAATGCCGATATTGAGAATAAAATTAAAGATTACAATCACAGATTAGATGTTCTCGATAAAAAGCAGGCAGAGATAAATAAGCTACATAAAAGCCAAGTTCAACAATTAGAGGTTATCTCTAGTTTATCTGCCGAGGAAGCTAAGGAGCAATTGGTAGAATCGCTTAAAGGAGAAGCTAAAAATGATGCCATGGCCTACATTCAAGGTGCTTTGGAAGAGGCTAAACTTACTGCTGAACAAGAGGCTAAAAAAGTAATTATAAATACGATACAACGAATTGGTACAGAAGAAGCTGTTGATAACTGTGTTTCTGTGTTCAATATTGAATCTGATGATGTTAAGGGGCGTATTATTGGACGCGAAGGTAGAAACATTAGAGCTATTGAAGCTGCAACAGGTGTGGAAATTATAGTGGATGATACTCCAGAAGCCATTATTCTTTCTTGTTTTGATTCTGTACGTCGTGAAATTGCTAGATTATCACTTCATAAATTGGTAACAGATGGTAGAATACACCCTGCAAGAATTGAAGAAATAGTTAAGAAAACTAAAAAACAAATCGATCAAGAAATTATAGAAGTTGGTAAGCGTACCGTAATAGATTTGGGTATACATAACTTACACCCAGAATTAATTAAAACGGTAGGTAGAATGAAATACCGTTCTTCTTACGGCCAAAACCTATTGCAACACTCTAGGGAAGTTGCAAAACTTTGTGGTGTAATGGCTGCAGAATTAGGATTAAATCCAAAACTTGCTAAACGCGCAGGTTTGCTTCATGATATAGGAAAAGTACCAGATGCTGAAACCGATATGGAAACCCCGCACGCTATTTTGGGCATGCAATGGGCTGAAAAGTATGGCGAAAAAGACGATGTTTGTAATGCTATAGGTGCGCACCACGACGAAGTTGAAATGAAATCGTTGTTAGCGCCAATTATACAGGTTTGCGACGCTATTTCTGGTGCAAGACCCGGTGCACGTCGTCAAGTGCTAGACAGCTACATTCAACGTTTAAAAGATTTAGAAGATATAGCTTTTGGTTTTAACGGTGTAAAAAAAGCATATGCAATACAAGCGGGTAGAGAACTACGAGTAATTGTAGAAAGCGATAAGGTGAGTGATGAGAAGTCTGCTGAACTATCCTTTAATATTTCCCAAAAAATACAAACGGATATGACATATCCAGGTCAAGTTAAGGTAACTGTAATTAGAGAGACAAGAGCGGTTAATATTGCGAAATAACTAGTAAAATATAATGTGAATATTAAATAAGAAAAAGCATTTACCCAACGGTAGATGCTTTTTGGTTTGGTGCTATTATTGTAAAAGTGGCGCCTTTACCAACTTCGCTATCTAGAAGAATACGCCCACCATAACTTTCTATTTGGTTTTTTACAAGATACAAACCTACACCTTCAGCATCTTTGTTATGATGAAATGTTTTGTAAAGTCCAAAAATATCATTTCCATATTTTTTTAAGTCTATACCTAAACCATTATCAGAAACTTTTAGCTCTAATTTTTCCTTGTCATAAGCACAATCAATAGTTACTATAGGGTTTCTATCAGGATGTTTATATTTAATAGAGTTGCCTATTAAATTTTGAATTACACTTTCAAAATACGAGTTGTTAAAATGAATAAAAAGCTTTTTGTCGATATTGTTATTTATAGTTGCTTTAGATTTTTTTATTACTACATCTAGCATTTTTATGGTATTATCAACACCCTCGGCTAAGTAAATTTTCTCTGTTTTTCTATTTTTATTGGCCTGAACAGAAACAATATTATTTAAATCTTTTATGGTTTTGCTTAAAGAATTTGATAGTGATAGAAGGTGATTAAAAATTTCCTCTTTTTCCTTATCATCATTGGTTTCAGCATAAAACTCTAAAAGACTCTCTAAATTGCCAGTATGTTGTTTTAAGTTATGCGTAACAATATGGGCAAAATTTTTGAGTCTATTATTTTGTTTACTAGCAATATCTAGTGCGTTTTTTGTGATAGATTCAGCTTTTTTAAGAGCTGTAACATCAGTATGTGTCCCAATAATACGTTTGTATTTTCCACTAGGGAACCATTCTACAACCTTACCTCGGTCTCTAATCCATTTGTAAGTACCATCCATACATTTAACTCTATGAATGTTATCGTACATGGGTGCTAAACCGTCAACATGGTCTTGAAAATCTTGAAAATATTTATCTTTATCGTCTGGGTGCACCCTATTGTTCCAGTCGTTTGGGTTTTTACCAAAATTATTATTTGTTACGCCAATAATTTGTTTTGATCCTTCAGAGAAGTAAACACGATTTTCTTTTGCTTCATATTCCCAAACGCCTATACTTGAGTATTCTAAAGCAAGGTTAGATTTTGTTTTTTCTGGCATTTCTTGTTTGTTATGATTATTAAAGAAAGCCATTTTAAAAAGGTTCATAAATTATTATGTCTCAGGTAGTAATTCTTATTAAATATAGGTAATTACTTATTAATTAACAAATGTTAAATATGTTAATTTCTAGGATGGTATTTTTCTACAACATCTGTTAAATGGCTTTTGTCTAAATGCACATAAATTTCTGTAGTGGTAATACTTTCGTGCCCTAGCATTAATTGAATAGCTCTTAAATCTGCGTTATTTTCTAATAAGTGCGTTGCAAAGGAATGTCTAAATGTGTGTGGTGATACATTTTTTTTCAGTCCTATTTTTTCAACCAGTTGCTTAATAATAGTAAATATCATAGCACGTGTTAATTGCTTCCCCCTTCGGTTTAAAAATAAAGTATCCTCATAGCCAGATTGGATGCTTATTTTATTTCTAACTTCGTTTTTATAAATGTTTATGTATTTTATGGTAGTAGCAACTATTGGTACAAAACGTTGTTTGTCTCCTTTTCCTGTAACTTTAATAAAGCTTTCTTCGAAAAACAAATCTGATAGTTTTAAATTTATGAGCTCGCTAACTCGCAACCCGCAACCATATAATGTCTCTAACATAGCTCGATTTCGTTCACCTTCAGGTTTGCTTAAATCTATCGCAGAAATAATCTGGTCTATTTCTTCTTCTGTAAGTATATCGGGTAGTTTTCTACCAATTTTTGGGGATTCTACTAATTCCAGCGGGTTATCTTTTCTATAATCTTCAAAAACCAAATAATTAAAAAAGCTTTTTAAACCAGAAATTAACCTAGATTGAGATCTTGCATTAAGGCTTTTGGCTGAAGTATAAATAAATTGCTGAATAATATCGGAAGAAATTGTAATTGCCGATGCGTTGATAGCATTTTCCTCCATATAGGCGATTAACTTTTTAATATCTAGACTGTAATTATCTATAGAATTTTGCGATAAACCACGTTCAATCTTTAAATAGAGTTGATAGTCCTTAAGTGCGTTTTGCCATTTCATTGGTATTAAAAATAGTTAAAATATAGAAAAGGGTATAAGATTTTTATGAACAACCGTTTTTTAGAATTTAATATTATGATTAGATACAATTCTTTACCATTTTCGTTTTGGTGATTATTTTATTTAGGGAGTTTAGCTTTATATTTTCTTTAAAAAAAAATTAAGTTAGATAAAAGTAGATAAAAAAAATACATGCTACTTGTATAATATCTTTTGTATTTTTAACCCATGAAAAAACTAATCATCATAAACGGTCCAAATCTCAATTTACTTGGGAAACGAGAACCCAATATATATGGAAGCCTAAGCTTTACAGAATTTTTAGATGAAGTTAAAGAAAAATATCCCGAAGTTCATTTAGAATACTTCCAATCGAACATAGAAGGTGAACTTATAGATAAACTGCATGATGTTGGCTTTAGTTACGATGGCGTAATTTTAAATGCAGCAGCATATACACATACTTCTGTAGGTATTGGTGATGCCATTAAAGCTATAGAAACCCCTGTTGTTGAAGTTCATATTTCTAATACTTTCGGGAGAGAGGAGTTCAGGCACCAATCTTTTATTTCACCAAACGCAAAAGGCGTTATTCTTGGTTTTGGTTTACAAAGTTATGAGTTGGCTATTCAGAGCTTTTTATAGAATGAAGAAGCCTCGCCTCCCCAAAGGGAAGGAATACTCACTTTTTCGTACCTATCTTTTTACAATAGATTTTAATAGAAATAAATCGTAAATAAAAAAGTGCAATTCAAATAGTTTTGAATTGCACTTTTTTATTTCAATCCGTCTGAGTAAAAGTTTCTCCCCTTTGGGGAGGCTAGATGGGGCTTTTTATATATGTATTACCTCGTCGTAGGCTGCGGCTACGGCTTCCATAACAGCTTCACTCATTGTTGGGTGTGGGTGTACAGCTTTAAGCACTTCATGACCTGTAGTTTCTAGTTTTCTACCTAAAACCGCTTCGGCAATCATGTCGGTAACTCCGGCACCAATCATGTGGCAGCCTAACCATTCACCATATTTAGCATCAAAAATTACTTTTACAAAGCCTTCCTTATTACCACCTGCACTGGCTTTACCAGAAGCAGAAAATGGAAATTTTCCAACCTTAATATCTAGCCCTTTTTCTTTGGCTTGTTTTTCTGTTAAACCAACACTTGCAATTTCTGGTGTACAATAGGTACATCCCGGAATGTTGCCATAATCAATTGGTTCAACATGATGGCCTGCCAATTTCTCAACACATAGAATACCTTCAGCAGAAGCAACGTGTGCTAGGGCTTGCCCTGGTGTTACATCACCAATGGCGTAATAGCCTGGTATATTTGTTTGGTAGAAGTCGTTTACTAAAATTTTATCTCTATCTACAACAATACCTACATCTTCTAAACCAATATTTTCAATATTAGTTTTAATTCCAACAGCAGATAAAATAATGTCGGCTTCTAAAATTTCTTCTCCTTTTTTTGTTTTTACAGTAGCTTTTACACCTTTTCCAGAGGTGTCAACAGAGGTAACCTCTGCGGAAGTCATAATTTTTATACCATTCTTTTTAAACGAACGTTCTAACTGCTTAGAAACTTCTTCGTCTTCAACAGGTACAATATTAGGTAAATACTCAACTATGGTCACTTCTGTTCCCATAGAATTATAGAAATATGCAAACTCTACACCTATAGCTCCAGAACCAACAACAATCATTTTCTTTGGTTGTTTTTCTAGAGTCATTGCTTTTCTGTATCCAATAACTTTTTTTCCATCCTGTGGTAGGCTTGGTAGCTCGCGAGAGCGTGCACCAGTTGCTATAATAATGTTGTCGGCAGTGTATTCAGTACCATCAACATCAATTTTCTTTCCGGGTTTTAATTTGCCATAGCCTTCAATAACGTCAATTTTATTCTTTTTCATTAAAAATTGTACGCCTTTACTCATGCCATCAGCAACATTACGACTACGTTTAACAACGGCATCAAAATCGTGTTCAGCATCTTTAACTTTTAAGCCATAATCTTCAGCATGTTTAAGATATTCAAATACTTGTGCAGATTTTAATAGGGCTTTCGTTGGTATGCATCCCCAATTAAGACAAACGCCTCCAAGGTTTTCTTTTTCAACAATAGCGGTTTTAAAACCTAATTGTGATGCTCTAATAGCTGTTACATAACCACCGGGACCACTTCCAAGAACTATAATATCGTATTTACTCATGTGTTAAATTTTAAGTTGCAAATTTACGAAATCGGATTTTAAAAAGTAATATACATTAATACTAATTTATATCTTTTGCTACCTTTGTACTGCAATTTTTATGAAATGAATATACCTAGAACTAGTTTTCCTAGAGTCGTTATTATTGGTGGCGGTTTTGCAGGCGTAGCTTTAGCGAAAAAATTATCTAAACAAGAGGTTCAGGTAGTACTTTTAGATAAACATAATTATCATACGTTTCAACCACTTCTTTATCAGGTATCTACGGGAGGTTTAGAGCCAGATTCTATCGCATATCCCATTCGGAAAATATTAAAAGATTTCCCTAATTTTTATTTCAGATTAGCTTCTGTAGAAGAAATTAATACCGACCAAAACAAGGTAATAACTAATATTGGTGATTTAAAATTCGATTATTTAGTAGTTGCCTCTGGTTCAAAAACTAATTTTTTCGGGAATTCTGAAATAGAAAAAAATAGTATGGCAATGAAAACCATACCACAATCGCTTAATTTAAGAAGCTTGATTCTTGAAAATTTTGAAGAAGCATTACTAACTTCAGATTTAAATGAACGCAATGCTTTAATGAATTTTGTAATTGTTGGCGGAGGGCCAACAGGCGTAGAGCTTGCAGGGGCTTTGGCTGAAATAAAGAAAGGTATACTTCCTAAGGACTATCCAGACCTTGATACTCGCTTGGCGCAAATACATATTGTGCAATCTGGCGACTGTATTTTAAAGGGCATGAGTGAAAAGGCTTCACAAAAGGCTGAAGATTTTTTAGAGAAGCTAGGTGTTAATATTTGGAAAAATGTACGTGTTACCAATTACGATGGAAAAACAGTGACTACTGATACCGATTTAACTTTTGAGACTGCCACGGTAGTTTGGGCTGCAGGAGTAAAAGGTGCAACCATAAAAGGATTGGATTCCACTGATTTTGTAACTCGTGGCAATAGAATTCTAGTAAACGAGTATAATCAAATTAAAAATTTTCAACATATTTTCGCTATTGGCGACATAGCATGTATGGTAACCGAGGCGCACCCTTTTGGATTTCCTATGATGGCACAACCAGCCATACAACAGGGTAAGCAATTAGGAGACAACTTATTGCGTATAATAGAGGAAAAACCACTAAAACCTTTTGTATATAAAGATAAAGGTGCTATGGCTACTATTGGTAGAAATAAGGCTGTAGTAGATTTAAAAAACGTTAAGTTTCAAGGTGTTTTTGCGTGGTATGTATGGATGTTCGTGCACCTCTTTTTTCTCATAGGTTTTAGAAATCGTATGGTAGTATTTGTTAATTGGGTTTACAATTATATACGTTTTGATCGTGAAGCTCGATTAATTATTAGGCCTTTTAAAAGAAATTAAACATTCTTTTTCTTCACGCTTAACATAGTATAAGATTCACTATCAGTTTTTTAGTTACATTGAAGAACTATTAACAATCAAATTTTTATCAAAAATGAAAAAAGTAACTATCATTGGCATGATACTGTTAACCTGTATCGTGTACTCTCAAACAAAAAAAAATGGTACAATTTATCTTGAACATCCAGCTATAACAATAGCGGAACAGGCACAACAAGCCTTTATTAAGGGCGACACTACTAAACTAAAAAGCCTATTGGCAGAAAATTTTAAAGCCTACAATGGGATGAATGCAAACCCTGATAATGAGGGCACAGACAAGAAAACTTTCTTAAGACAGTCTTCTTTTTGGAAGAATAATGCGTCCTATTTAAGCATAGAGCGGTATCCTGGTGCTTATCCTGATGCCTTAGAGTATAAAAAAGACAATAAAGACGACAAAATTTGGGTGCAAACTTGGGATATGCTCAAAGGCGTACACAATGCAACCGGCGTAAAACTAAATATGCCGCTTCATAGGCTTTTTGTTATTAATAAAGACAATAAAATAGAAACTATAATTACTTACGATGATGGCGCCGTTTTTCAAACCTTACGCGCTGGTTTTTCTACCAGAACTAATGGAAAATTGTACGACCAACATGAAAACATTAATACCGTTAGAAAAATGGTAGCATCTTTAGAACATGGTGATGCAGATAAGGCGTTTAGTTATTTTACAGAGGATGCAACATTTTCTAATTTAGATATGCCAAACGGTGAAACGAAAAATTTAGAAGAAGAAAAAGAAGACTTTTTAATGATGTTGACAAATTGGGATATAGAAAGTATAGATGTAAGAGGTTATCCAGATTATTTAGAATATGAAATTGGAAACGGAAAAGTTGTGCAGTCTTGGTGGGATTTTAGAGTGAAAAGAAAATCTGACGGAAAAAAAATTAACATTCCAGTATTGCTTATTCACGATTTTAATGATGATGGTAAAATAATTAACGAGACAGGATATTACACTGTAGCTGCTATGATGGAAAAATAGCAAAACCAAATAATATGTTTTTAAAAGAGGCTATCTTAAAAATACTTTTTAAGATAGCCTCTTTTTTTAATTATTAGTTGCTATAAAACTCAAACAAATTATTTGATTTTTATAATGTAATATGTTTGAAAATCAATATTTTATAGTAAAGCTGTTTAGTTTTCTTCTGGAATAAATTTTAGGGCAACCCCATTTATACAGTGTCTTTTCCCTGTGGTGTCTCTTGGGCCATCGTTAAAAACATGACCTAAATGGCCGCCGCAAGTTGCACAATGTTCTTCGGTTCTTGTATAGCCTAATTTGTTATCGGTTGAGAATGCTACATTGCCCTTTATTTCCCTATCAAAACTTGGCCACCCAGAGCCAGAATCGTACTTGTGTTCACTTTTAAACAAAGGTGTGTTACAACCTTTGCAAACATAAGTCCCAGGTTTGTAAATTTTGTTCAAAGGGCTGGAAAATGCGGGTTCAGTACCAGCTTTTCGTAGCACATAATATTCCATATCGGTAAGTTGTGCTTTCCATTCTTCTTTTGTTTTAGTTACCTCGTAGGTTGCATTGTTTTTGCTTTTCTTTTGGGCATTAGAATTACAGCCGAATACTAAAGTAAAAGCAATTAAGGTTAAAAATTTTTTCATAGCGTAAAATTTATTTTTTAATCTGTCGAGCAAAACTATATATCATAACAGTTAATAACTTTATAATATATTAGCTAAAATTAAGTGACAAATAAAAATAATACGTGTCTTACCAATGTAAGCATTGATTTTGTATTTTTAACTCTAAATTTAACGTTATTATGAAACCACATAACATTATATTAACACTTGGGCTCTCAGTTTTTTTGTTGGCCTGTTCCACTAATCCTTTTACAGGAAAAAAAACAATGGCGTTAGTGCCAAATTCGCAGTTGTTTCCAACAGCGTTTGCACAATACGATCAGTTTTTAAATGAAAATAATGTAATTACTGGAACTAAAGATTCAGAAATGATTAAACGTGTAGGGCAGCGAATAGCTGTTGCAGCAGAACGTTATTTAAATGCAAACGGGCACCAAGGTTACTTAAAAGATTATAAATGGGAGTATAATTTGGTGAAGGACGAAACTGTTAACGCTTGGTGTATGCCAGGGGGGAAAATTGTATTTTATACGGGTATTTTGCCAATTGCCCAAAACGAAGCCGGTGTAGCTGCAATTATGGGGCATGAGGTAGCACATGCATTGGCAAACCATGGCCAACAACGTATGAGTGCTGGTATTTTGCAACAACTTGGTGCTGTTGCTGGTAATGTAGCTATTAAAGACGATCAGTCCAGAGCAATTTTTAATCAGGCCTATGGTATAGGTTCCCAGGTTGGTGTAATGTTGCCATTTAGTAGGAGTCATGAAACAGAATCTGATTTAATAGGTGTGTATTTAATGGCCATCGCGGGATATAATCCAGATGAGGCCGCTGAATTATGGAAGCGAATGAAAGCCAATAGCGGAGGGCAAGCACCAGCAGAATTCATGAGTACACACCCTTCAAACGATACGAGAATTGCTAATTTAACAAAGTGGGCTCCAAAAGCTAAAGAAGAAGCTAAAAAGTATGGTGTAACTACATTTAGAAATTAATATAAGATTTAAAATAAAATATTTGTTTATTTTAGGCGCTGTTCCATAAAAGGGGCAGCTTTTTTTATGAGTGAACTTAAAAAAGGAAGTCGAAAACTTTTAAATGCTTGGGCGTTTTATGATTGGGCAAATTCGGTTTATCCCTTAACAATAACATCATCAATTTTTCCAATTTTTTACTCAGCGTTATTCGCTTCAGAAATAAAACGAGTAGAGGCTTTTGGTAATGAGTTTAAAAGTACTGCGCTTATAACATTTGTTACAGCTTTCACCTTTTTAGTTGTTGCGGTAATGTCACCCATTTTGTCTGGTATTGCAGATTATGTAGGCAATAAAAAAAACTTCTTAAAGTTTTTTTGCTATGTAGGTAGTGCTGGGTGTATAGGGTTGTATTGGTTTGATATTTCACCAGAACGTATCCATATAAGTTTGTTGTTTTATTTTATGGGATTAATTGGTTACTGGGGTAGTTTGGTATATTATAATTCGTATTTGCCAGATATAGCGTTCCCAGAACAACAAGATAGTATAAGTGCCAAAGGTTTTTCTATGGGGTATTTGGGTAGTGTATTACTCCTAATTATTAATTTGGTTATGGTAATGACTCAAGATACGGGAGAGGCTAAAATGCAAATGATGCGCTATTCCTTTATTACGGTTGGCCTTTGGTGGGTTATTTTTAGTCAGTATTCATTCTACTGGTTGCCAAAAGGAGTTTCTAGTGGGCATAAAGTAACTAGAGCTATTGTTTTTAATGGTTTTAAAGAATTGAGAAATGTTTGGAAATCCTTATTGCAAAACTTAAGATTAAAACGCTATCTATATGCTTTTTTTGTTTTTAGTATGGCCGTACAGACTATAATGCTGGTTGCAGTATATTTTGGTGAGGAGGAAATTGCTTGGGGAGGTGACAGCGAAAAGACTTCAGGTCTTATAGTTAGTATTTTGGTTATTCAATTAGTAGCTATTCTTGGTGCTTTTTTAACGTCTAGGGCATCTGAGAGATTTGGCAATATAAAAACATTAATCTTCATAAATTTTATGTGGGTAATGCTGTGCGTTTATGCATATTTTATGCAAACACCGCTACAGTTTTACATTGCTGCAGGTTTTGTAGGTTTGGTTATGGGAGGCGTACAGTCTCTAGCAAGATCTACATATTCTAAATTTCTGCCCGATACAGAAGACACTACATCTTACTTTAGTTTTTTTGATGTTGCCGAAAAAATAGGTATTGTAATAGGTATGGTTATTTATGGTATAATAGATCAAATTACGGGAAGTATGAGAAATGCTATTTTATTTTTAGTGGTTTTCTTTTTAATGGGTATTGTTTTATTATTTAGAGTGCCCAAAACTTCAGTATAAAAAAAGCCCTTTTATTGATAAACAAAAGGGCTTTTTTAAATTCTAATTTTTAAAGTATTAAGACTCTGCTGGCTTTTCGGCTTTCTCTATTGCAATGCTTAATTCCTCAGCTTTCTTATCTAAATCTATAATAATTTTATCGCCGTCTTGTAAATTAGATGCTACTATTTCTTCGGCTAAAGCGTCTTCAATATATTTCTGGATAGCTCTTTTTAATGGTCTTGCGCCATATTGCTTATCGAAACCTTTATCGGCAATATAATCTTTTGCGGGTTTGGTTAATTCTAAATCGTAACCCAAGCCTTTTATTCTTGCAAAAAGTTTTTCCAGTTCAATATCTATAATTAGGTTGATGTCTTCTTTTTCTAAAGGATTGAATACAACAACATCATCAATTCTATTTAAAAACTCTGGAGCAAACGATTTTTTTAGTGCATTTTCAATGACCTTAACGGCGTTAGCATCTTCTTGTGCTTTTTGAGAAGCAGTGCCAAAACCAATACCGGTTCCAAAATCTTTTAATTTTCTAGCTCCAATATTTGAAGTCATTATAATAATGGTATTCCTAAAATCAATCTTTCTGCCTAAACTATCGGTTAAATGGCCGTCGTCTAGCACTTGAAGTAGCATATTGAATACATCAGGATGTGCTTTTTCAATTTCATCTAAAAGAATTACTGAATAAGGCTTGCGACGCACCTTTTCGGTTAGCTGTCCGCCTTCTTCGTAACCTACATAACCTGGAGGCGCACCAACCAAACGGGAGATTGCAAATTTCTCCATGTACTCACTCATGTCTATTCTTATTAATGAATCTTCACTATCAAACAGTTCACGAGATAATACTTTAGCCAATTGTGTTTTACCAACACCTGTTTGCCCTAAGAAAATAAAAGAACCAATGGGTTTGTTTGGGTCTTTTAGTCCCGCTCGATTACGTTGTATGGCCTTTACAACTTTATCTACCGCTTCATCTTGACCAATTACTTTTCCTTTAATTAAATTAGGCAATTCTGCCAATTTATTAATTTCGGTTTGGGCTATTCTATTTACGGGAATACCAGTCATCATAGAGACAACATCGGCCACATTTTCTTCGGTAACAATTTCGCGGTGTTGTTTTGTTTCCTCTTCCCATTTTTCTTGTGCAATTGCTAAATCTTTTTCTAGGCGCTTTTCGTCATCTCTTAATTTTGCAGCCTCCTCGTATTTTTGTTTTTTAACAACTGAGTTTTTTGTTTCCTTAACTTGTTCTAGTTGCTTTTCTAGCTCTAGAATTTGCTGGGGCACATCTATATTAGTTATGTGTACGCGCGATCCTGCTTCATCTAAAGCATCAATGGCTTTGTCTGGAAGGAATCTGTCGGTCATGTATCTATTTGTTAGTTTTACACAAGCCTCAATAGCTTCTGGTGTGTAATCTACATTGTGATGATCTTCATATTTACCTTTTATATTGTGAAGAATTTCTATGGTTTCCTCAACAGATGTGGGTTGTACAATTACCTTTTGAAAACGTCGTTCTAAAGCACCATCTTTTTCAATATATTGCCTGTATTCGTCTAAAGTTGTAGCGCCTATACATTGAATTTCACCACGAGCCAAAGCAGGCTTAAACATGTTGGAGGCGTCTAAACTACCTGTGGCACCACCAGCACCAACAATGGTGTGAATTTCATCAATGAAAAGAATAACATCATCGTTCTTTTCCAATTCGTTCATTACCGCTTTCATACGTTCTTCAAACTGTCCGCGATACTTAGTGCCAGCAACTAAACTTGCTAAATCTAGGGTTACTACTCTTTTATTGAATAAAATACGCGATACTTTACGCTTTACAATTCTAAGTGCTAAACCTTCTGCAATGGCAGATTTACCAACTCCAGGTTCACCTATTAACAGCGGGTTGTTTTTCTTTCGTCTACTTAAAATTTGTGAAACGCGCTGTATTTCAGCTTCTCTACCAACAACAGGGTCTAACTTGCCTTCTTCAGCAAACGCTGTTAAATCGCGTCCAAAATTATCTAGAACAGGTGTTTTAGACTTTTTGCTAGACTTGCCAGATGGCGAGTTAAAAATATTATCCTTTTGAGAATCTTCTCCTAAATTGGCATCATCATCTTGAAAAGATTCTGATTTTGGTTCTATATAGTCACTTTCGTTTGTAATCATTTGCTTAAATTGTTCTTTAACATTATCGTAGTCTACTTTTAATTTATTAAGTAGTTTGGTTGTTGGGTCGTTCTCGTTTCTAAGAATACATAGCAGCAAATGTGCGGTATTTATAGAAGAGCTTTGAAATAATTTTGCTTCTAAAAATGTGGTTTTAAGGGCACGTTCTGCTTGTCGCGTTAAGTGTAAGTTCTTTTTTTGGTTAGATGCTATGTTAATGTTTGGGTTTGCAGGACTTAAAATCTCAACTTTACGTCTTAAGTGATTTAAGTCCACATCCAATGCGTTTAATATATCAATAGCCTTACCGTTACCATCGCGCAAGAGACCAAGCATTAAGTGCTCTGTACCAATAAAATCGTGGCCTAAGCGCAGTGCCTCCTCTTTGCTATATGCTATTACATCTTTTACTCTGGGGGAAAAATTGTCATCCATAACTAAGTTCCTTTCTGCATTAAAAATACTAAAATAGTTTTACTAACGGCAAAAACTGTACCTTAAAATAAACTATAGATGCTAATTGACGAAAAAATAATCAAAATATCAAAGTTTATACACTTAGAGTTATTAACGAAAAACAGGGGTAAAATTGTTAATAAAAAGTCCTAAAAAGCAAGCTGAAATCACTTATCCTCACTAATGAAATTCGTATATTAGCATGTTTTGAAAAATTCGTAAAAACTAAATTAAATTATATATGGCAGAAGGAGAAAAACTGATACCTATTAACATTGAGGATGAGATGAAATCTGCGTACATTGATTACTCAATGTCGGTCATTGTGTCACGTGCACTACCAGATGTAAGAGATGGTCTAAAACCAGTTCATAGACGTGTACTTTACGGTATGCATGAGTTGGGAGTTAGGGCAAATTCTGCACACAAAAAATCAGCCAGAATAGTAGGTGAGGTTTTAGGTAAATATCACCCGCATGGTGATACTTCGGTTTACGATACCATGGTTCGTATGGCTCAAGAATGGAGCTTGCGCTATATGTTGGTTGATGGTCAAGGAAATTTTGGTTCAGTAGATGGCGATAGTCCCGCAGCAATGCGTTATACAGAAGCAAGGATGCAAAAAATTTCTGAAGAAATGCTTGCAGATATCGACAAGGAAACGGTAGACCATCAATTAAATTTTGATGATACATTACATGAGCCAACGGTACTCCCAACAAGAATACCTGGTTTATTAGTTAATGGCGCGTCTGGTATTGCAGTAGGTATGGCAACTAATATGCCACCTCACAATTTAACAGAGGTTATTAATGGAACAATTGCATATATTGACAATACCGATATTGAGATTGATGAATTAATGACTCACATAAAGGCACCTGATTTTCCAACAGGAGGTACTATTTATGGTTACGATGGCGTAAGGGATGCATTTCATACAGGTCGTGGTAGAATTGTACTTCGTGGTAAAGCAAATATTGAAGAGGTAAACGGAAGGGAATGCATTATTGTTGATGAAATTCCATATCAGGTAAACAAGGCAGAAATGATTAAAAAAACTGCCGATTTAGTAAACGAAAAAAAGCTGGAAGGTATAGCTACAATTCGTGATGAATCTGATAGAAAAGGCATGCGTATTGTTTACGTTTTAAAACGTGATGCAATTCCAAATATAGTGTTAAATAAATTATATAAGTATACTGCGCTACAGTCCTCATTTAGTGTCAATAACATTGCGCTAGTAAACGGGAGACCACAGCTTTTAAACTTAAAAGAATTAATTCATTATTTCGTAGAGCACAGACACGATGTTGTGGTACGAAGAACAACGTATGAATTAAGAAAAGCAGAAGAACGCGCGCATATTTTAGAAGGTTTAATTATAGCTTCTGATAACATTGATGAAGTGATACAAATTATACGAGCATCATCAAATGCAGACGAAGCTCGTGAGAATTTAATAAAACGTTTTGAATTATCTGAAATACAAGCCCGTGCCATTGTAGAAATGCGCTTACGACAGTTAACAGGGCTAGAGCAAGATAAATTACGTTCAGAATACGAGGATATAATTAAAACTATTGCAGATTTAAAAGATATTCTTGAGAAAAAAGAACGTAGAATGCAAATCATTAAAGACGAATTAGAAGTTATTCGTGATAAATACGGTGATGAAAGACGTTCTATTATAGAATATGCTGGAGGCGACTTAAGTATTGAAGACATGATTCCTAATGAAAAAGTAGTAATTACTATTTCTCGTGCAGGTTACATTAAACGTACGTCGCTTACAGAATACAAAACGCAAAATAGAGGCGGTGTTGGCCAAAAAGCATCTACAACAAGAAATGAAGACTTCTTAGAGTATTTATTTGTTGGTACCAACCACCAATACATGCTGTTCTTTACCCAAAAAGGGAAATGTTTTTGGATGCGTGTTTACGAAATTCCTGAAGGTGCAAAAACATCAAAAGGGCGCGCTATTCAAAACCTTATAAACATAGAACAAGATGATAAGGTAATGGCTTTTATATGTACTCAAGATTTAAAGGACGAAGCGTACATAAACAGTCATTATGTCATAATGGCAACCAAAAAAGGCCAAGTTAAAAAAACAGCCTTAGAACAATATTCTCGACCAAGAACTAACGGAATTAACGCAATTACCATTAAAGACGGTGACGAATTGCTAGAAGCTAAACTAACAACAGGCGAAAGTCAAGTAATGCTGGCTTTAAAATCTGGAAAGGCAATCCGTTTTGAAGAAGCTAAAACTAGACCAATGGGAAGAAATGCTTCTGGAGTTAGAGGTATTCGTTTAGCCAATGAGAAAACCGATGAAGTGGTGGGCATGATTGCCGTTGATGATATGGATAGCAATATACTTGTAGTATCTGAAAATGGTTATGGTAAACGTTCAAGTTTAGATGACTATAGAATTACCAATCGAGGCGGAAAGGGTGTGAAAACCATTTCTATTACTGAGAAAACAGGTAATTTGGTGTCTATTAAAAATGTAACTGATAATGATGATTTAATGATTATCAACAAATCTGGAATAGCTATTAGGATGGCTGTTAAAGACTTACGAGTTATGGGGCGTGCAACACAAGGTGTAAAACTTATAAACCTTAAGGGTAATGATTCTATAGCTGCCGTTGCTAAGGTAATGCATGATGAAGACGATGTTGAGAGCGTAGAGGAAGCAGAAAATACCCAGCCTACAAATGATGGCACAACTGTTGATAATAATGATACTGATAACAATAACAATGAATAACAAACACAAATTAAATTAAAAATGAAAAAACAATTTATTATAGCTTTAGCTATTTCCATAAGCGCATTTTCTTTTGCCCAAAAGAAAGAGCTAAGAGCTGTTGAAAAAGCAATTAAGGATAATAATTTTTCTGAGGCAAAAGCTGCACTTGCTGTTGTAGAGCCTATGCTTGGTTCCTTGGATGAAAAATTAATGGATAAGTATAATTATCTAAAAGGCGTTGCTTTGTACGCTGGCGGAGCAGGATCAAACGCTGATATGGATGCTGCCGTAGAGTATTTAAACAAGGCTGAAGACGCTTATAAAGTTGAAGTTACCCAGCTAAAGGGAGATATGGTTAATAAACTTTTAGAAAAAGGAAATAAAGCATACGAAGGTAAAAAATTTGGTGCTGCATCTGAGTACTTCGAGAAAGTATACAATATGAGAAAGAAAGATACTGTATACCTATACTATGCAGCTGCTACTGCTGTAAACGAACCAGATTACGATCGTGCATTAGTTTTGTACCAAAAACTAAAAGATTTAGAGTATACAGGTATTGAGGAAAAATTATACGCTGTAAATGTAGCTACCAATGAAAAAGAAGTTTTTCCAAGTGAAGCGTTGCGTAAAGCCTCAGTAAGCGCTAAAACGCATATGAATCCAACCAATGAAAAATCAGATTCAAAACGTGGGGAAATAGTTAAAAATGTAGCACTAATTTACATTTCTAAAGGCGATAATGATAAAGCTATACAGGCAATTAAGGATGCCAGAGCAGAAGATCCTGATGATGTGAATTTAATTCTTTCTGAAGCTAACATTTATTATAAAATGGGCGATACAGAAAAGTTTAAGGAACTTTTAGAAATTGCTACCGAAAAAGATCCTGGAAATGCTGAACTACAATATAACTTAGGTGTAATTTCAGCAGAATCTGACCATCCTGAAGAAGCTATGGGATATTATAAAAAAGCTATTGAATTAGATCCTAATTACGTAAACGCATATATTAACAGTGCTGCGTTGGTTTTAGGTAGAGAGGAAGCACTTATTAAGGAAATGAATGGCCTTGGAACCTCTGCTGCTGACGATAAGCGTTATGAGCAATTACGTAAAGAGCGTCAAGATTTATACAGAGAAGCCGTACCTTACTTGTCTAAGGCATTGGAAATTAACCCAAAAAGTCAAAGTGCAGCAACTACTTTGATGAATATTTATAGTGTACTTGGAGAAACCGATAAGTATAAAGCTATGAAAGCTAAAGTAGAAGCGATGGGCGCAGGACAATAATATAATCTCCCTTCATAAAAAAAACCAGAGTTTAACTCTGGTTTTTTTATGTTTAATTTTCAAATTCATTAAGGGTTTTCGTAATTATGGCAATACATTCTAGTATTTGTTCCTTAGTCATCACCAAAGGTGGCGCAAAACGAATAATATTTCCGTGGGTAGGTTTCGCTAATAAGCCGTTATCACGTAAAGCAAGACAAATATCCCAAGCTTTATTGCTGCTTTCATTATCATTAATAACTATTGCATTAAGCAAGCCTTTTCCTCTTACTAACGTAACAACATTACTGTTTTTAATGTATTTATTTAATTCGTCTCTAAAAATATTGCCTAATACATCAGCATTTTCAGCTAAATGTTCTTCCTGAATCACTTCTAAAGCAGCCATAGCAACAGCAGCAGCTATTGGGTTGCCACCAAAGGTGCTACCGTGGTTACCTGGTTTAATTACATTCATAATATTATTATTGGCAAGTACGGCACTTACGGGGTATGCACCACCACTTAGTGCTTTCCCAAGAATTAAAACATCGGGTTTTACATCAGGTGTTCCGCTGCAATTTTTGTTTTCACAGGTGCAGTTGCCACATGTAGCCAATAAGCGTCCCGTTCGTGCTATTCCTGTTTGTACTTCGTCTGCAATAAACAAAACGTTATGTTGTTTGCATAAGGCTTTTGCTTTTATTAAATAATCCTCGCTAGGTACGTAAACACCAGCTTCACCCTGAATGGGTTCTACTAAAAAGGCAGCAATTTTAGAGTTACTTTTTAAAGCATCTTCTAATGCTTTTAAATTATCATATTCAATTTTAATAAATCCTTTGGTGTATGGTCCAAAATTTTTACGTGCAATAGGATCGTTAGAAAAAGAGATGATGGTAGTAGTGCGCCCATGAAAATTATTCTCACAAACAATTATTTCAGCTTCATTTTCATTAATTCCCTTAACCTCATAAGCCCATTTTCTAGCTAGTTTTAAAGCAGTTTCTACAGCTTCTGCACCAGTATTCATTGGTAGTAGTTTGTCAAAACCAAAAAGTTCTGTGGCGTACTTTTCGTATTTTCCTAGCATATCGTTATAAAATGCTCTAGAGGTTAGCGTTAAGGTTTTGGCTTGAGCTATCATCGCATTTACTATTTTGGGGTGACAGTGACCTTGGTTAACAGCAGAGTAAGCTGATAAAAAATCGAAATACCGTTTGCCTTCTGCATCCCATACATAAACACCTTCCCCACGACTTAATACTACTGGAAGCGGATGATAGTTATGTGCACCATACTTGTCTTCTAATTCAATTGCTTGTTGAGACGTTAATTGTTCTAAAACAGCCATTTTAAAAAAAAATTTAAAGTTTAATGCCTGTAAACAGACACCGTTTAACACCGCAATTGGGTGCAAACATTAATAATTTAAATCTCGCTAAGCGAGTAAAATAACCATTCCTTCTGTACCTTTATTCTTTCGAAGTGCTCGAAAAAGCAGCGTGGGAGAGAAATCATCCCTGGATAGACCTGCAATTTAATAAATAAATACTGTTCTTTAAAATAATTATGGTCACCTACTTATATAGACTAATAATTTAACGGGTAATCATTAATATTAATAACTAATACCTTTTTTACTTGTGTGAATTTTGCTAAAGATAATTTAAATAACACGCATTTTATTTCAGGCTATTGTTATTTTTGCAGCATGTCTAGAAAAAAGAGGAATTTAGTTTTTGAAAACCTTGAAGTTATTGATGCAGGAGCAAAAGGTAAAACCGTAGCCAAAGCACCAGACGGTAAGGTTGTATTTTTGCCAAATGCCGTACCTGGAGACGTGGTAGATGTAAAAACCTTTAAAAAGCGCAAAGCTTATTACGAGGGTAAAGCCATTGTTTTTCACAAACTGTCGGATAAGCGCGTTGAACCGCCTTGTAAATATTTTGGAACTTGTGGTGGCTGCAAATGGCAAGATATGGGGTATGAACATCAATTATATTTTAAACAAAAAGAGGTCGTTAATAATTTAACTAGAATAGGGCATATTGAGCTACCTGAAGTTACTCCCATACTAGGTTCAAAACAGCAATATTTTTACCGCAATAAAATGGAGTTTTCATTTAGTGATAGCCGATGGTTAACACAAAATGAAATTCAATCTGATAAGGATTTGGGCGATAAAAATGCACTAGGATTCCATATTCCTGGGATGTGGGATAAAATTTTAGATATTGATAAATGCCACTTACAAGAAGATCCGTCTAACGCTATTAGAAATGCTGTAAAACAGTTTGCGGTTGCTAATAGTTTAGAATTCTTCAATACGAGAAACCAAAAAGGTTTTTTGCGTACTATGATGATTCGTACATCCAGTACAGGCGATATTATGGTGTTGGTTCAATTTTTTAAGGAAGATGTTAAAAAACGCAAATTGCTACTAGATTTTATATCAGAAGAATTCCCTGAAATTACATCATTACAATACGTGATAAACGGAAAAGGCAATGATACCATTTACGATCAAGACGTGATTTGTTATAAAGGGCAAGACCATATTTTTGAGGAAATGGAGGGCTTAAAATTTAAAATAAATGCTAAGTCTTTTTATCAAACAAACTCCGAACAAGCTTACGAATTATATAAAATTACGAGAGATTTTGCAAGATTAATGGGTAACGAACTTGTGTATGATTTATATACAGGTACAGGAACTATTGCACAATTTATAGCAAAAAAAGCTAAAAAAGTAGTAGGTGTGGAGTCTGTTCCTGATGCTATAGAGGCTGCAAAAGAAAACGCACAATTAAATAACATAAATAACGTTGAATTCTTTGTTGGCGATATGAAACAGGTGTTTAATGACGATTTTATTTCAACACACGGGCAACCTGACGTAATAATTACCGACCCACCAAGAGATGGTATGCATAAAGACGTTGTAGCTCAGTTATTAAATATCGGAGCAGAAAAGATAGTTTACGTTAGTTGTAATAGTGCTACACAAGCTAGAGATTTAGCATTAATGGATGCCATGTATAAAGTAACAAAAGTGCAGCCCGTTGATATGTTTCCGCAAACATTTCATGTAGAAAATGTGGTGTTGCTAGAAAAACGCTAAAACTGTTTGAAATCTATTAAAGATAAAATGAAATACATAAAAATATTAATTTGGATTTTTATAATTGCACTTATTTATGTGAGTTGCGAGCGTGACGATTTATGCCCTGAAAGTACACAAACTACAGCAAGTTTAGTTATGGAAACGTTTGATGTGTCTCTACCAGACGATAGTAAAAATGTTTTTGGTTTAAGAATAGAAGGTGTTGATAACGATGGTAATGGCATAGGTGTTTTAGAGGGGTATGATGTAGTTACCACCAATTCTATAGTTTTACCGTTACGAACCGATCAAGATATTACGGTATACAAATTACATCAAAATTATACCGAAGACGAAGATGGAAATCCAAATGGTGGGAATGAGGATATTTTAACCATAACTTATATTCGCGAAGATGTATTTGTATCGAGAGCCTGTGGCTACAGAACTATTTTTAGTAATGTTCAGGTGCGTATAGATGTAGCTGATGTTGATGAGGATGAATGGATAAGTTTAATACAAGCCCAAGACGATAATCAAATTGTAGAAAATGAAGCAGAAGCACATTTTATATTATTACATTAGTACAATAATGCTGGTCTTGGTTTGTTCTGGCATTGCCCAAGCTCAAAACGATAGTATTCCAAAAAAACAAAATGACTCCACTGTTATAAAAGTAAAATATGGACTACGTGTGGGTGTGGATACTGGTAAGTTGATACGTAGTTTTGTAGATGATAATTATACTGGTATAGAGTTGGTAGCAGATTATCGCATCACTAAAAGGCTATACATTGCTGGAGAACTTGGGAATGAAGAACGTATTTTAATTACAGATTTTTTAAATACAACTACAAAAGGGAGTTATTTTAAGGCAGGAATAGATTACAACACCTATCAAAATTGGTTAGATATGGATAATATGGTGTACTTCGGCTCCCGTCTCGCTTTTAGTTCTTTTAGTCACAATATAAACGAATATCAGGTGTACAACACAAACCAATATTGGCGACCTCAAAACATTGTAGCCGAAGGCATTGAAAAAGACGGTTTAACTGCTATTTGGACAGAACTTATCGTTGGTATTAAAGCAGAATTGTTTACTAACCTCTATTTTGGTTTAAACGCTCAACTTAGAGTAAAACTTACAGAAACCGAACCCGATAATTTCCAAAACATATACATTCCAGGTTTTAATAAAACCTATGATAGTACACGCATTGGCGTAGGTTATGGTTATACATTAGCCTATAGAATTCCGCTTTATAAAAAAACTAAGGTTATAGCACCGGTGGAGTAAACTGAATATTAAAATTTATTTATTCTAATTTATATTTCTTTATTTACGTATCTGTACGTATTGATTTTAAAGACTTTAATCCCTAACTTGTTGTCTCGTTAATTAAAAAATCATGGCAACAATTAAATACCTAAAATCCGAAACTGCAAAAGTCTACACAAAAAGTAATGAAAATAGAGTGCTGTTAGAAGCGCTTTGGGGAGACCGTGTAGAGATAGTATCTAATACGCAAGCCAATGGGCGCTACAAAGTAAATGTGCGTTGGGCAAAAAATGTATATATAAAGGCTGAAGATTTAGGCGATGAACCTTTATTAGAACTTTACTTTATAGATGTAGGGCAAGGCGATGGCGTATTGATAGTTACGCCAGAGCGCAAGCATATTTTAATTGATGGAGGCTACAAACGCTCTAAACAACCGCATGGTAAAAGTGCAGCCGATTTTGTGGATTGGAAGTTTTTTAAGGAATACAAAAAAGAGAATATAGAGCTAGATGCCATGATTTGCTCGCATTGTGATGCAGACCATTATGGTGGTTTATGGGATTTGTTAAGTAGAGACCAAGAAGCCAGAAACGAATTAGACACCAAAGCCACAAAAGTAGACACCTTTTACCATGCAGGTGTATCTTGGTACAAAACAGATAAAAAACGACGCTTTTTAGGCGATGAAACTGGAGGGTATCTTCATGATTTGTTAACCGGGAAAACATCCATTAAAAACGGATTAAAGAAAACGGCAGATCTACGTATACAAGGGGAGTGGGCAGACTTCTTAAAAACAGTTGTTGATAGTGGCGCCGATATAAAAAGGCTAGCAAACAACCCAAATAAAGATTTTAAATATTTGAAAGGTTTTGAAGAAGATAAACCTACATCCATTAAAATTTTAGGTCCTATTGAAACTACCATTAATGGTAAGCCCAAGTTAAAAGACTTAGGAAGTTATAGCACTAACACTAACGGCAATTCTGTACTATTACGATTAGATTATGGTAGAAGCCGCATATTACTCACGGGCGACTTAAATAAAAAAAGCATGCAGCATATTATTGCTTCTATGCAAGGCGATTTAATTGAGCTGGCAGCCGATGTAGCAAAATCGTGCCATCATGGGAGTGACGATTGTTCTTATGAATTTTTACAATATGTAAATGCAGCAGCAACCGTTATTTCTTCGGGAGATGATGAAACCCATGCACATCCACGTCCAAATATTGTGGCAGCTTCAGCTGCTACAGGCTTTAAAAAGATTGAGAACGATGAAATGGTTACCCCTTTAATTTATAGCACGGAAATTTCTAGAAGTTTGCGTATGGGCGACCCTTACGAAGTTAAGCAAGATGACTATAAAACTCCAAACGGCGCTTTAGATGTAGTGCTCACCGATGAAGCCAAAACCAAAATTCGTTATACACATACGACTTCTGGGGCTTTAAACCCAAAAGATAAGATAAAAAGCATGAGCCGTTTAAAGGTAGTTGATGGTATTGTATATGGTTTAGTAAATGTACGTACCGATGGCAATAAAATACTTTGCGCTACTTTAAATGAGGGTAAAAGCAAATGGGAAGTTAAGAGCTTTACTTCACGGTTTTGAAGTTTCCGTTATTAATTACGCAGTAAAGCAATCTTAATAATGACATTTGAAATTTATGATTTTGTAGTTTGAGATTATTTCAGTTGTTCCTCCTTCGTAATGACGGTTTTGTTTTTTTTTCTAAAGTTTAGTTATTAGATGTCATTGCGAACGCAGTGAAGCAATCTGACTCATGAAAGAGCCACTGTAAACCATATTAGATTAGTCTTTTTGTTGATTGAGATTACTTCGGTCAAGCTTCCCTCGTAATGACGTTTAGAGATTTTAAACTTAGCGTCATCCTATGTTTGTACAAGGATTTAAAAGGATAAATAATTTTTATTTCATATACTTTCCTTTTTTACTCCCTTCATACATCACATATTTTACTAAGCGTGATTCTAGTTTAGCATTATAGAGTTGTATTTTTCTGGAAGGGCGTAAGCCTATATGTTTAAGCGCATCTAAATTACTGGTAATGAACCACGCATCAGTACCAGGATAGTTTTGTTTTAGGGTATCGCCTATATTAGAGTATAATTTTTCCATGTCGATATCTAAACGCTCACCATAAGGTGGGTTAAATACCATGTGTAGTTTTTCTTGTCCGCCTTTTTGGGTTTTAAAGAAATCTTCGTGTTTTATGGTGATAAAATCGTCTAACTGTGCATTTGCAACATTTTCTTGGGCCTTACGTACCGCACTTGGTGCTTTATCGTAGCCAATAATTTGGTGGTGGAAATCGCGGGTTTTCTTTAAAAGCGACTCCTCAATTTTTTCAAATAAATCTACATCCCAATCTTGCCAACGCTCAAAAGCAAACTCCTTGCGCATAAGGTTAGGAGGGATGTTGCAGGCTATCATTGCTGCTTCAATGGGAATGGTGCCTGAGCCACACATAGGGTCCATAAAATCGGACTGTCCGTCCCAACGAGACAGCATAATTAAACCTGCGGCCAATACTTCGTTTATAGGCGCAATATTGGTGGCTAATTTGTAACCTCGTTTATGCAAGGATTCACCCGAAGAGTCTAATGAGATGGTACACTCTTTTCGGTCTATTCGTACATTTATTTTTAAATCGGGGAACTTTAAGTCTACATTGGGGCGTTGTCCTGTTTTGTCTCGAAAGCGGTCTACAATAGCGTCCTTTGTTTTTTGAGCGATAAAGAGTGAGTGCGTAAACAAATCGGAATGTATGGTAGCATCAACTGCTAAAGAGCCTGTAGGTTTTAAATAGTTTTCCCAAGGCATGTTTTTTATGTTATCGTACAGGTCTTTTTCGTTATTAACTCTAAAGGTTTTTATGGGTTTTAGAATTTTTATTGCGGTGCGCAACGCTAAATTTGCTTTGTACATAAAGCCTAGGTCTCCCACAAATTCTACCACACGCACGCCTTTTTTAACGTGCATTGCGCCTAGTTGTGTAAGCTCTTTTTCTAATATATCTTCAAAACCGTACAGGGTTTTGGCCACCATGTTGAAATTTTCTGCCATTTTTTTCGTCCAATAAATTTAAGTCGGATAGATTGCAAAAATAATGTAATTTTGCGGTAAATAAAGGACATTAGCAGATAATGGGTTAGGGATTGCAGTGGAAAGCCCACAGCGAGGTACGAGCGAGGACTTGTAACGTAAAGCCCGCCCACCGCCATAAGTGGTGGGAACCCCAAAAATAATACATGACAAATAAGACTACTAAATGGTTTGCATCGTGGTTTGATACACGATTTTACCATATTTTATACAGGGATAGAGACGACACCGAAGCGCAGGTGTTTATGGACAACTTAACGAATTATTTAAATTTACCAGAACATGGTACTATTTTGGACTTGGCCTGTGGAAAGGGCAGGCACTCGCGGTATTTAAACAAAATTGGGTATGATGTTACGGGGATTGATTTGAGTGAAAATAGTATTGCTTTTGCAAAACAGTTTGAAAACCATAGATTGAAATTTGAGGTGCACAATATGTGCGACCCTTACCCTAAGCAGTTTGATGCGGTGTTTAATTTGTTTACCAGTTTTGGGTATTTTGACAAGGATATTGATAATTTAAATACCATTAAAGCTATAAAGGCCAATTTAAATGACACAGGTTTTGGGGTGATTGATTTTATGAACACCGAACAGGTTATTGAGAATTTAGTACCCGAAGATACCAAAACCGTTGATGGTATTACCTTTAATTTAAAGCGTTTTGTTAAAGATGGTTATATTATTAAGACCATTAATTTTGAAGCGGATGGCGAGGTGTTTAATTTTGAGGAACGTGTAAAAGCATTTACTTTAACTGACTTTGAAGCGCTATTTGAAGCAGCCGATGTACATTTGCTAGATGTGTTTGGCGATTACAAATTACGGAAGTTTAATGCGGAAACTTCAGAGCGCTTAGTGATGATTTTTAAGTAGAATTTAAAAAAGTTATTTGGTAATTAACTTGTTGTTGCAACAACTAAGTAAACGAATAACTTAAAACCGATTTACTGATATATATAAATGAATAAATTTCTATTTCCGGTTTACGCTGTTATTCTTGGAGTAATTATAGCAAAACTCACTAAGCATAAAAATACGTGGAATACCAAACTATTGCTGTCTTTTAGCGGTGCTTTTTTATTGGCGTTAACACTGTTTGAACTTCTGCCCGAAGTATACCATCATTTAGACGCAAAACTTACAGGGCTTTATATTATGTGTGGTATTTTGCTGCAAATAGTTTTAGAATTGTTTTCTAAAGGTGCGGAACATGGGCATGTACACATTCATAAAAATTCTACTGCTTTTCCGTGGTTGTTGTTTATAAGTTTATGTATTCATAGTTTTTTAGAGGGGTTCCCAATACATCAGCATAACGATATGGTATATGGCGTTTTGGTACACAAAATACCTATTGCAGCTTTGGTGAGTATGTTTTTGTTTAAATCTAACTACAATACTTTACAAATTGTTTTGTTTTTGGTAGTATTTGCTGCTATGACACCTTTGGGAACTTTAATTTCTAATACAACCGATATAAGCGAAGCATTGGCACATAGTATAAACGCCGTTGTTATTGGTATATTTTTCCATATTTCTACAACTATTTTATTTGAAACTGGTGAAGGGCACAAATTTAATTTAAGTAAGTTTATCTCCATAATATTAGGTGTTGGGATTGCGTACTTTATTTGACCGAAGATTTATGACTAATGTTACAAACTGCATACTGCGACTGAAAACTGTTTACTGATTTTTATGTTTAGCAAAGAGGAATCTCGCATATTACGACAAGAATTTTGGACCAGCTTTGGGAAGTCCTTTCCTAGAAAGTGGATTTTATACAATACAAAGTTAAAAGGGTTAAGTTTTAAATTTCATTTTGATACAAAAAAAGCTTTAGTGGCTTTAGATTTGGAGGATGATTTAGAATACCGCATAAAATACTGGGAAAAACTGGAAGCCTTAAAGTCTATTTTAAAAGATGAATATTTACCTGATGCCATTTTTGAAGAGGAATTTATTTTAGAAAACGGTAAAGAAATCTCAAGAATTTATGTGCCTTTAGAGCAAAAGGTATCCATCCATAATAAAAACACATGGCGCGGTGTTATGGTGTTTTTTAATAAAACAATGAGCTTATTTGAAGCGTTTTTCTTGGAATATAAAGATATAATTGAGGGGTAATAACTTCAGAGCTTGTAATTAAGAGCAAGGAACAACCGATGCATCTTCATTTTCGCTTAAGAATCTTCGCTACGCTTTGAATGACAAGGTGAATTCAATCTAGAATGGTTAAAAACAAAAAGAAACTATTTAAACCCCTGTTAAAAAAAAGTTTAAATTCACATTAATCCGTATTTTTGCACGAGAAAAAAAAGTGCAAATTGTTATGCAGGAAAAACTCGCCAAAATTCTTTTCTCAACACGTCTTACCGCTATTTTGTTTATTGTATTTGCCGCTGCTATGGCTGCGGGTACATTTATGGATGCAGGACAAGACACCTCGCCAACGCCATACACCAGAAATTTAATTTACAATGCTTGGTGGTTTGAAGCCATAATGGTATTTTTTATCATTAATTTCTCAGGAAATATTTTTAGGTACCAACTCTATAAAAAAGAGAAGTGGGCAACCTTTATCCTTCATATTGCTTTTATTTTTATTCTATTAGGAGCATTTATTACACGTTATGCAAGTTTTGAAGGTATGATGGGTATTCGAGAAGGTGCCACAGAAAACACATTTTTATCTCAAAAAACATATATCACTGGGCGCATTTTTGGCGATTACATGGTAAACGGCGTAAACCAAATGCGTGTTGTAGAAGAGGAGGTAGATTTTTCACCCAGGTTGGAAAATGAACTTAAAATTGAAACCGAATATGGCAATAAACCTGTAACTATAGAACTTGAGAAATTTATTGGTGGTGCAGAAGAAGATATTATACCAGATGATAATGGGGAAGCGTATTTAAAAGTAGTTGAAGCAGGGGCCAATGGCCCACACAATCATTTTTTAAAAGTAGGCGAAGTTGCTAGTGTTCATAATATTTTATTTGCTTTAAATAAGCCAACCGATGGTGCTATTAATATTACTTACGCGGGCGATTCCCTAACTATAAACTCACCTTTTGAAGGAGAATACATGACTATGGCAACCCGAGCGCAGGGTAAATTGATAAAAGATAGTTTACAGCCCTTGTATCTGCGTTCTCGTTATGTTATTGGCAATATGCAAATGGTGTTTCCAAAACCAGTAACAAAAGGTGTTTTTGATATTGTTCAGAAATCTGAAATTTTAAAAAATGATGATGATGGTGCCGTTTTAAAAATTACCGCAAATGGTGAAACCAAGAGATTAGGACTTTTAGGTGGTAAGGGTAGATTTGGTAATTACAAGAAGGTAAATGTGGGTGGTATGGATTTTGAGTTTCGTTATGGCTCTAAAGTTTTAGAATTACCTTTTGCTTTAAAACTAAATGATTTTGAAGCAGAACGCTATCCCGGAACCGAAAACGGATATTCGGCATATTCTAGTGAAGTTACAGTTGTTGATGAAGAAGAAGGTAGTTTTGATTATAAAATTTATATGAACAATATTTTGGACCATCGTGGATACCGCTTTTTTCAATCTAGTTTCGACCCTGATGAAAAAGGTACAATTCTCTCTGTAAACCACGATTTTTGGGGTACTCTCGTTACTTATATAGGTTATATAATGTTATATTTTGGTCTTATGGCCATAATGTTTAGCAAAGGCTCGCGTTTCAGTGATTTAAAAACACGTTTAGAGAAGGTAAAAGCCAAAAAAGCAAAACTTTTAACAGTTTTAGTTTTGTGTTTAGGGTTAAACACGTTTGCTCAACAAGAGCAACACTCCGCTGATGATGGTCACGATCACGGGCATCAATTTGAACAACCCACAAAAGCACAAATAGATTCTGTTTTAAAAGCAAATATAGTTCCTAAAGCTCATGCTGATAAGTTTGGGCATTTAGTTATACAAGACTTAAGTGGCCGTATGATGCCAGTAAACACTTATGCTTCTGAGTTTTTACGAAAGGTAAGTAAAAGTGATGCTTACGAAGGGTTTGATGCTAATCAGGTATTTTTATCTACACAAGAGAGTCCAAGGCTTTGGTACAATGTGCCTATTATTTATTTGCGCCCTATGGAAACAGATTCCCTGCGCAATATTATTGGTGTACCTAAAGAAGGCAAACATTTTGCTTTGGTAGACTTCTTAGATGAAAAAGATGGATCTTACAAACTAGCACCGTATTTAAATGATGCTTACAATACTACAGTTCCTAATGGGTATCAAAAGAAATTAAAAGAAACACACGAACGTGTTTCGTTATTGTCCAATACACTTGAAGGACTTTCGTTAAAAATATTTCCTATACCAAATGATGATAATAATAAATGGATCTCAAACTACGAATACCGTTTAAATCCAACAGTAATAAAAGATTCGCTATATAACAATTTTGTAAAAAACGGATTTCAAACATACCTGTTCACTTTAAACAATGCGAAACGTTCTGGTGATTTTTCCGAAGCTGAAAAATTACTAGAAGCATTTAAAAAAACGCAGCAGAAATATGGTGCGGAAGTGATGTTGAGCGACAAAAAAGTAGAAACAGAAGTTCTATACAATAAATATGATATTTTCAAAAAGCTTTACAAATGGTTTATGTACGCTGGTAGCTTAATGTTTGTGTTTTTAATTATTCAAATTTTTAATGATAAAAACAAGATTGTTAATGTTTCTATAACCGTATTTAAATTTATAATTCTTGGTTTATTTATTCTGCATACTGCGGGCTTAATTGTGCGCTGGTACATTTCTGGGCACGCCCCTTGGAGTGATGCTTACGAGTCTATGATTTATGTAGCTTGGGCAACCATGTTCTTTGGTTTGGCTTTTGGAAGAAAAAGCGACTTAACTTTAGCATCTACAGCATTTGTAACATCTATGATTTTAATGATTGCACACTGGAATTGGATGGATCCTGCCATAGCAAATCTTCAACCAGTTTTAAATAGTTATTGGTTAATGATTCATGTTGCAGTAATCGTAGCGAGTTACGGACCTTTTACTTTAGGTATGATTTTAGGTGTGGTAGCCTTGTTTTTAATGGCGTTTACAACCAATAAAAATAAAAAAGTTATGGGGCTAAACATACAAGAATTAACCATAATTAATGAGTTGGCATTAACTGTTGGCTTGGTAATGCTTACTATTGGTAACTTTCTTGGAGGTATGTGGGCCAATGAGAGTTGGGGGCGCTATTGGGGTTGGGATCCTAAAGAAACTTGGGCGCTTATCAGCATTATGGTGTATGCCTTTGTAATACACATGCGATTGGTTCCTGGACTTCGTAGCCGCTGGTTGTACAATTTAATGTCTATTATTGCTTTTGGCAGTATTTTAATGACTTATTTTGGTGTTAACTTTTACTTAGCCGGTTTACATTCTTATGCAAGCGGCGATCAAATTGTTAGTTTAAAGTTTATTGCTATAGCTTGTGTTTGTATTGCTATTCTTGGATTCTTTGGTTATCGAGGTTTTGCAAAGCATTACAAGAAATAATATTTCAATGGTTTTTAGATATCGTTAAACATTCTACGATTTGAATGAATTTTTTAAATGCTATTGAATTAGTTTTGTACTGAAAAAATAAATTTAGTATGAAATTATTCAAAGAATTTAAAGAGTTTGCAGTAAAAGGTAATATGATGGATATGGCCATTGGTATTATTATTGGCGCTGCATTTAATAAAGTGATAGATGTTCTGGTAAAACAAGTGGTATTGCCACCATTATCTCTGTTAACGGACGGTGTTAACTTTCAAAACAAAAAAATTATTTTACAAGACGCAACAAAAAACACCGATGGTTCTGTAATTACAGATGAAGTTGCTATTGGTTATGGTGCTTTAGCCGAAGCATTTTTAGATTTTATGATTATTGGTATTACTATATTTATTGTAGTAAAATTTATGAATCGTCTTAAAAAGAAAGCACAAGACACTAAAGATACTACTGTTGCAACTCCAAAAGATATCGAGCTATTAGATAAGCTCACACAATTAATGGAAGAACAGAACGCACTTATAAAATCTAAATAACTAAACTCTATATACACTCATTTTTACCCATATTAAGAGGCACATTCATAAAAATCACATCCCTTGTAAATACGAGTGTTTCTTTTTAAATTAACGTACACAAAAACCCCGAAAACAGCTGTCCAGGGCTA
>NZ_PVEO01000011.1 GCF_002973595.1 Jejuia pallidilutea
CCAGTTTATCAATATCATTACATTGAGCAAATCCATTGACTGAAATCAGAAAGATTATTAATATGCTAAAAGTTTGTTTCATTATTATTGCCAACTTAATTATATAAATGGTTGAAAACCCTATATCCTGTCATTTGGGAAGGATAACGATGGTTTTTTGTTGTTTTTATCATCGTTATTAATTCAAGATTTCTAAAACCATAATATAAATATACATCCTTTCTTACATACTATCAAACGGATTCTTAATTTCTTTTAAATTTGTAGTAGAAACATGCGTGTAAATCATAGTAGTTTTGGGGCTACTGTGTCCTAAAAGCTCCTGTATATACCTTATATCTGTACCACTTTCTAATAAATGTGTTGCAAAACTATGCCGCAGCGTATGCAACGTACCTTGCTTCTGTATACCCGATTGACGTAAAGATTTTCTAAAAACCTCACGTGCACTAACCTGTGTATATGGCTTGCCAGAACGTCCTTCAAATAAGTAAAAATCCGGACTGTAGTGTCTTAAATAAGTATCTATTAAAGGGAATAAGTTTTTAGACAAAAGTGTATAACGATCCTTCCTACCCTTAGCCGATTTTATATGAATTAAAGAACGCTCATAGTCTATATCGTTAATTTTTAATTGCAAAGCCTCACCTATACGCAATCCAGCCGAATACACAAGAACTAGCAATACTTTGTGTTTTAAATTCTTTGTAACGTCTATTAAGCGTTTAACTTCTTCCTTAGTAAAAACCGTAGGTAGTTTTTTGTCCTTATTAGGGCGTTTTATATCTAGCTCGTCAACCATAATGCCCTTAAAATCCATAAAATGCTTAATACCACTAATACATTGGTTTTGGTAAGAAACCGATTTTTTAGCATTAAAAATAAAATCGTAGTTAAACTGCTCTATGGTTCTAGAAGTAATAGTTTCCAAATCCTTATAAATCATATATCGTAAAAAAAGTTTAGTTACTTCAGTATAGGTAAGTACAGTATTTGCACTAAAGCGTTTTTGCTCCAACCAGCGTTTAAACTGTTGCAATTCTTCAATTTGTTCGTTAGCGGGTTGTGGTAGTTTACTTATTAATTCAGGTGTTTTAGTACTCAAATCTTCCGTTTTACCTACCTTTTTAAAAGCACTATAATCAACAAACCAATTTTGTTTTCTAAAATAAAGGAATAAATTGTGTATTTCCTCTGTACTATATGGTATATAAAAAGTTCTGTAGGTTTTACTCCATCTTACGTTGTTATAAGACTTTACAACATCTTTTACAGCCACATTATATTCAAATTTTATAGCAATATGCTTTTTTTGTTTATGCCATAAAGGTTCTAAGGTAATAGTAGTCATTGCAATACTTCTAAAAAAACCTTTAAGATAAAAATATTTTTAAAATGAAATAAAAATCAACTATTATTTTGTAAAATAAATCTTCTTTTTTCTGTAAATTTTAATGGTATGGTAAGTGTAACTAAAAATACAGAGCGTTTACTTTTTTTTATATTGTATGTGCTGCACGCTGCAACCTGTCGTTTACAGATGTGCCTAAACCGTAATCTGGGAAAATTTCAGCAATAATAATATCTAAATGCAATGAGTCTAATTGGTGAAGGGCGTCATATAGTTTTGAAGTTGCTTCTGTCATATCACCAGTTTCAGATAATACAATTTGATGTTTAATAGCAATATTATCAATACGGTTTTTGAATGATAAAACACCAATACGTTTGTTGCGGTACTTTTCAAGATCTTTAACAATATTGCTAGACAATACGGTTAGGGTTGAAGGCGCATAGTGTTTCTCCAACATTCCAGGAGCATCAGGATTAATTTCCTTTTTGTTTTTAATTGCTATTTCGCCAATAACGGCTTTAATATCTTCAACAGAAATTGAGCCCAAACGGTAAATTATTGGATCGTTATTTTCAAAACCAATAATGGTAGATTCAATACCATTTTTGCAGGCGCCACCTTCTAAAACCATTTGTATAGTATCTCTAAAATAGTTTTCTACATGTTGCGCTGTGGTAGGACTAATTCTATTAAAAGGATTTGCGCTTGGTGCTGCTAAAGGAAACGGCAATTGCTTTAAAAGTTCTAAAGTAATGGGGTGATTTGGCACACGTACCGCAACCGTATTTTTTCCAGCGGTTATTACATCGGGAATGGTATCTTTTTTTGGTAATACCAAAGTTAAAGGTCCTGGCCAAAAAGCATTAGCTAGTTGTTGTGCTTTTTTAGGAATGTGGCTAACAATAGTGGCTAAATATTCGGGAGACTGAATATGTACAATTAGCGGGTTAAAAAAAGGGCGTTGTTTAGTATTAAAAATAGCCTTAATTGCTTTCTCGCTATAAATATTTCCGGCGAGACCGTATACGGTTTCGGTAGGTATAGCAACCAATTCTTCGTTTTGCAATAAAGCTACGGCTTTTTTTATGTCTTTTGAAATGATACCCATTAGCGATAAATAGTTTGCAAAACTAGTTAAAAAAATAATGTGATTTTAGTTTGAAAAACAGAATGCTGGCAAATAGGCCCGCGTTAGGGATTGCAGTGGAAAGCCCATAGCCCGAGGAAGGAGGCGCGAGGACTTACCCTGAGGCTAACGAAGGTAAGGTGTAACGCCCAAAATAATAATCTTAAAATGTAGGTGCTGTATTTTTTGTGTATTTTTGCAGCGCTATGCAAGAGTTAAAACTTTCCAGTTGGTTGCCTACCACAAACAAAGAGGTGAAAATACGCGGATGGGATGCGCTAGACGTTATTCTGTTTAGTGGCGATGCCTATGTAGATCATCCTTCGTTTGGGCCTGCAGTAATTGGTCGTATTTTAGAAAGCTATGGCTTGCGTGTTGCCATTGTGCCGCAACCCAATGTAAACGATAATCTTCAGGATTTTGTAAAATTAGGAGCTCCAAAATTGTTTTTTGGTGTTACGGGCGGTTGTATGGATCCTATGATTAGTAATTACACGGCCAGTAAAAAACGACGCGATAAAGACGCCTACACACCAAATGGTGATATTGGGTTTCGGCCCGATTATGCTACTACGGTATATTCTAATATTTTAAAAGAAAAATGGCCAAATGTTCCTATTTTAATTGGTGGTATTGAAGCATCGTTACGTCGTGTTACACACTACGATTATTGGAGCGATAAACTTATGCCTACAATTTTAGAAACCTCTAAAGCAGATATGCTGGTGTATGGCATGGGCGAGCAACCGCTGCGCGAAGTGGTGCGGTTACTACAAAAAGGTGTGCCATTTTCTAGTATAACAACCGTTAAACAAACTGCGGTTTTATTGGATACGAATGCTAAAATACCTAAAAACAGTAATTGGGAAGATGTTGAAATTGTATCGCACGAGCGATGCTTAAAGGATAAAAAAGCCTATGCTTCTAACTTTAAAATAATAGAGCAGGAAAGTAATAAACTGGCGGCACGACGTATTTTTCAGAAGGTAGGCAACAAAACGTTAATGATTAATCCGCCATATCCTACAATGACAGAAGCGGAGATTGATGCCTCTTTTGAGTTGCCATACACACGGTTACCACATCCAAAATACAATAAACGAGGCCCTATTCCTGCTTACGAAATGATTAAGTTTTCCATTAATATACACCGTGGATGTTTTGGAGGCTGTAGTTTTTGTACCATTTCTGCGCATCAAGGTAAGTTTATTGCGTCTCGTAGTCAGGAGTCTGTTCTGCGTGAAGTAGATACTGTAGCTAATATGCCAGATTTTAAAGGATATTTGAGCGATATTGGTGGCCCTAGTGCCAATATGTATAAAATGAAAGGTAAGGTACAAGAAATTTGCGACAAGTGTGTGGCGCCGTCTTGTATTTCGCCTGTAATTTGTAGTAATTTAGATACCTCTCATAAGCCGTTAACAGAATTATATCAGGCGGTTGATAGTCATCCAAAAATTAAAAAATCTTTTATTGGTAGTGGTATTCGCCACGATATGTTAGTGCCAGAGTTTAATAAAAATGCCGACCCTAAAGAGCTAGACGATTATACCGAAGAGGTAATGACCAAACACGTTTCTGGGCGTTTAAAAGTGGCACCAGAACATACTAGCGATCCGGTTTTGAAATTAATGCGAAAACCATCGTTTAGCTATTTTCATAAGTTTAAAGAGCGTTTTGATAAGATTAATATTAAGAAGGGGCTGAAGTTACAATTAATTCCTTATTTCATTTCAAATCACCCAGCTTGTGAAGTAGAAGATATGGCAAATTTAGCAGCCGAAACCAAAGATATGGGCTTTCAGTTAGAGCAAGTACAAGGGTTTACGCCTACACCTATGACGGTGGCTACGGTTATTTATTACAGTGGTTACCATCCGTACACACTTAAAAAGGTAAATACGCCTAAAACACGAAAAGAGAAAGATGAGCAACATCGTTTTTTCTTTTGGTATAAAGATGAAAACAAAGCATGGATAAAAAATACCTTGAATAAATTGGGGCGTAAAGATTTGTTAGACGTTTTGCTTCCTAAAAAAGACGAAAAGTGGCGTAAAAACAAACCCGGAAAACCCAAGCATACTTTTGATGATGCAGTACCTTTCAATCAACGTAAAAATAAGGCTAAGTTTAAGAGTAAGAAGAAGCGTAGATAAATTTTTGGTTAACAATAAAAAGTTACAACACATTCATTATAAAAACTTCTGAATAACTTTTTTTAACCAAAGCTCTAATTTCGCTCCAACAGTTCATAGCCTTGGTTGATGCCTTTTTCAACTGCAGGAACACCGCGTTCCATCCACACAGGTTTTGGAGCTCCTTTTAAATAATAATCGAAAAATTGGGCCATCCTTATATTAAAATCTTTTCTGTTTTGATATTTTAATGGCCAGTGAGGTTCTTCATTATAATTTAAAAACCACGAGGGTTTCCCAAGACGCCTTAAGCTTACAAAAAATTCAATGCCCTGATACCATGGTACATGTCCATCGGCATCATTATTCATAATTAGTAAGGGTGTATTAATTTTATCGATATTAAAAATTGGTGAGTTTTCTATATATCGCATAGGGTATTCCCATGGTGTTCCTCCAATTCTACTTTGTGTATGTTCGTATTGAAACTGCCTGCTTAACCCCGTCCACCATCGTATGCCGCCATAAGCACTAATCATATTTGGTACAGGAGCACCACTTTCAGCAGCTTTAAAAATATCTGTTTTAGTCACCAAATATGCTATTTGATATCCTCCCCAGCTGTGACCTTGTACACCTATATTATCTTTATCAATAAATCCTTTATCAATTAAATTTGTAACACCAGGTATAACACAATTATAGGCACTCTCCCCAGGGTAGCCAATGCGATATTCTATATCTGGATTAAAAATTACATAACCACGACTTGTATAAAAGCTGTAATTTATAGTAGATCTTCCAAAGGAAGGCGCACGATGGTTGTGTAGCCTATCAGAATAACGCTCGTAAAAATTAACAATCATTGGGTACTTTTTATTCGGATTGAAATTTTCGGGTTTTGCCAATAAACCTTTTAGTTGTTTCCCATCTAGCGAGGTCCATTCAATAAGTTCTATAGTGCCCCAATTAAAATCCTTTTGTTGTGGGTTTGCATCGCTTAAAATAGTTTGTTTTTTAAAATCTAGATTGCTCAACCTTAAATTAGGGAATTCTTCAAAGGATTCTCTAGTAAATAAAAGTGAATTTGCGCGTTCTGCCTTAGCAGATATTTTATATGTATATGGCCCTTTTACAAGCTGTTTTAATTTGTTGTTTTTTGGATTAAACTCGGCAAAACCAGCTTCTTTGGTGTCTTCGTTAAATGTTGATAAAAGCCAATTGGAATTGGTACTAATAAAATCTACATCGTTATCTAACTTTATGTAACGATACACTGTTTTTGAGTCTCTACCATTTGTTAGGTTAACCGATGTACCGGTATCTGGGTTGTATTTCCAAATGTCGTAACGATCGTATAATAGTATAGATTTGTCCGATTCCGTCCAACCAGCTAATCCATAAGAACTTGGATGTTTTGGGGAGTCGTTTAACTCATCATAAAACAGTTTGCCTTTGGTAATGGTATTGTATGTTTTTGTTTCAATATTATAGGTAAACCAAGAGCTATCAATTGCCTTGTAACCATATGCATATTTTGCTTTTGGACTAAGGTTTGCATTTGCAACTGCTTTAAATGCCATTTGTTGTTGGCCAGTTTTTATATTAACGGTTGCAAAATCTCGTAGTCTCATACCGCTCCATTGGCTTTCTAACTCATAAGGTGTTTTAGTACTTACCAATGCTATATTGGCATTACCTTTTTTTGTTGTTTTAGCATCTGGAAATTCCTTGGTTTCAATTTGTATGGTTTTGTTGGCGTTAAAATCGTAAACTGTTTGATACGATTTTATGGTATCATTTTTTACCTGTAATTCTTGAACGGTATAAAGTCTGGGTTCGTTATATGTCCAAACTTCAACATTAACAATCTCATCTTTAAGCAATGTTGTATCCTTTAAAATTGGAGGTGTTCTTAACCCAAAGTATAATTTAGAGTCGTCTTCTGAAAACTGTAATGTACCATGGGGCGATACTAAATAACCTTTAGGCGTAGACGTGTTGCTGTGAAGTTGTACAGCTACATCCTTACCTTCTTCCCATGTGTACAACGCGTTGGGTCTTACTTGTGTTTTGGTAGTATCGGTATCTACTACAAACGCAAACCTTTTGCCCGTTTCGCTGAATTGCAGTTGTGAATATTTTGCTTTTACCGATGTAAAAGGTTTTATTAATTTACTATTCGCGAAATTGTAAATAAATACACCCTCGTTAGCATGATCTTTTTCGCCAGTACTTGCAAATGCTAATCGTTCTGCTTTTTTAGCAAAGGTATATTTGGTAACGTATTTAAAAGTGTCTTGAGCTTTTGTGTTTAAATTTCGGGTAACTAAATGAAATCCATTTTTATCGCTTACCTTTTTTTCTTTTGCACTAGTTTTAGAACTGTCTGTCGTTTTTAAGTTTTCATTTGTTTTTAAGTCCTCCAAAAAATAAGCAATGTATCCCGACCATTTTTCTGGCAAACTATACGATTTTACATTAGGAATTTTAGTTAGCGCTTTGGTATTAAGGTTGTATATGGCCAAAGTGTCTTTTGGAAACTTATTTTTTTTAACCTTTTTACGTTTCATGTCGTCAACCGTTTCTTTTAAAGGTTTTATGGTAAAGGTTAGAAATTTAGAATCGTATGTAAATTTCCCGTTAGAAGCGCTGTAGTATTTCAATAAGGTTTCTCCTTGTTTAGATTTTAGAATTACATAGCTATCAGAGTTTTCTTGTGCTAAATCGTAAACAACAAATTCGCCATTGGGCGAAATTTTATCGTTTTTAATAGATTTCCAAAGTGCCACATCTTGGTGGTCTAACACTTTTTTTTGCGCTGTGGAAGTTAATGAGAGAAATAGAAGCAGAAATACCAATGTGAATCGCATAAACGAGAATTTAAAAATTAGATAAAGAAGTCATCTCTATTTTTTCTAGTCCCTAAAAAATCACCATAACTTATTCATATTTCAGCTATTTTTAAGAAGTATTAAGGCTATAATTTTCAAAAATAGTTTTATCTAAATAAATTCGTTCTGATTTTCGGTTAAAAACAAAAGTCAAGATGAGTTCAAATATAATAAACTCATCTTGATTATTAGGAGATAGAAAACGTTATGAGGTTTCAATTCATTTGAATAATTAAGGAGGTTATTTTCTTTTTTCTTTGAAATTTATAACCCAATAGCACAAAAGAATGCACTTGAACATAACTGTTTGAAAAAGGGTAAAATCAATAACTCTAAATTTACCTTAAAAAATGAAAACACGTTTAGGTTTGTTAAATGTTGTAGTTTAATGCGCCTCTAGCCAATTATCACCAGTATCAAGATCTACATCAAGTGGTACTTCTAGTGTAAAAGCACTTTCCATTTCAGTTTTTACAAGTGTTTTAACATTTTCCAATTCTGGTTTGTACACATCAAACACCAATTCATCATGTACCTGTAGTAGCATTTTAGTTTTAAAATTGCCTTCTTGAAGTTTGTTGTAAATATTAATCATGGCTATTTTAATAATATCAGCGGCACTACCTTGTATTGGAGCATTTACCGCATTACGTTCTGCAGCACCACGAACTACAGCGTTTCTAGAATTAATATCCTTTAAATAACGACGACGCCCTAAAACGGTTTGTACATAACCGTTATCTCTAGCAAAATCTACTTGCTCATGTATAAAGCTTCTTAGTTTTGGGTAAGTCGTATAATAGGTGTCTATTAATTCTTTTGATTCTGCTCTCGATAAATTAGTTTGATTACTTAATCCAAAAGCCGAAACCCCATAAATAATCCCGAAGTTTACTGTTTTTGCATTACTGCGTTGTTCGCGAGTTACTTCATCTATTGGCACATTAAATACTTTTGAAGCGGTTGAAGCATGAATGTCCTCCCCATTTTTAAATGCTTCAATCATAGTTTCTTCTTTACTTAACGCAGCTATAATGCGTAGTTCTATTTGTGAATAATCGGCAGCTAATAGGGTGTACTCTTCGCTTCGCGGAATAAAGGCTTTACGCACTTGCCGTCCGCGTTCTGTTCTAATAGGAATGTTTTGCAAGTTTGGGTTGTTGCTGCTTAAACGTCCTGTGGCGGCAACGGTTTGCATATAATCGGTATGTACTCGCCCTGTGATATCTTCAACTTGATTTGGTAAGGCATCTACATATGTGCTTTTTAACTTAGATAAGCCTCTAAACTCTAATATGTTTTTAATAATATCGTGGTCTTTTGCCAAATAGCTGAGTACATCCTCTGCTGTTGAATATTGTCCAGATTTTGTCTTTTTAGGCTTGTCTACTAATTTTAATTTTTCAAATAAAATAATGCCTAGTTGTTTTGGTGAGGCTATGTTAAATTCTTCGCCAGCTTCAGCGTAAATTTTACTTTCTAAAGCTTTTATATCCTTATCTAATTGCTCAGATAATCCGTTTAAAAAGTCTTTATCTAGATTAATACCTTCCAATTCCATAGCCGCCAGAACACGTAGTAACGGAATTTCTATCTCATCAAATAACTTTTGTGTGTTGGCTTCACCTAATTCATTTTTAAAATGCTCTTTTAATTGTAGCGTTACATCAGCATCTTCAACGGCGTATTCTGTTAGTTTTTCTAAAGGAACATCGCGCATTGAGAGTTGATTTTTTCCTTTTTTGCCAATTAATTCAGTTATGGAAATAGGGGTGTAATTCAAATAAGTTTCAGCTAAAACATCCATGTTATGTCGCATATCTGGATTTATGAGGTAATGCGCTAACATAGTGTCAAACAATTTACCTTTTACTTCTACATTATATTTTGCTAAAACCTTAATATCGTATTTTAAATTCTGCCCTACTTTTTCTATGCTTTCGCTTTCAAAAAACGGGCGTAATTGTTCAATTAGTTCTTGCGCCTCTGTTTTATTTTCGGGAAATGGTAAATAAAACCCTTTGCCAACTTCCCATGAAAATGCAATACCAACCAATTCGGCAGTTAGCGGATTTAACCCTGTAGTTTCCGTATCAAAACACACCGAAGTTTGTTGCATTAGGTTTTTTATAAATAATTTGGTGGCCATTCCAGAGGCGACACTTTGGTAAAAATGTGAGGTGGTTTCGGCCGTTTGTCTTGAGGAAGCAGAACTTTTTTCAGTATTTGCTCCATTTGAAGGATCTGCGCTAAATAACGAAAATTGTCCTTCGCCAGCCGATTTTATTTCTTTTGGTGTAGATTTAGTTTCGGTTTTTGGGTTTTCTGGGGCGTTTTTAGAATCGGGGTTTTCATTAGGTTCAGCAGCAAACGTCTTTAAAAAATTATCGGTAAGTCTTCTAAACTCTAATTCTTGAAATATCTCTTTTACTTTTTCAACGTCAGGATGATCCAGCTCAAAATCCTTTGCGTTAAAATCTACTGGAACATCTAGCATAATGGTAGCTAACTTTTTAGAGAGCAATCCTAACTCGCCATTGGCTTCCACTTTTTCCTTCATTTTACCTTTTAACTTGTCGGTATTGGCTAATAGCCCTTCCATACTGCCAAATTCCTTAATAAATTTTTTGGCGGTTTTTTCGCCAACACCTGGCAGTCCGGGGATATTATCACTGGAATCGCCCATCATACCTAAAAAGTCAATAACTTGCATTGGGTCTTCAACCTCAAATTTTTTCTTAACCTCGGGAATGCCCCAAGTTTCATAACCACCACCAAAAACGGGGCGGTACATAAAAATGTTTTCAGTAACTAACTGTGCAAAATCCTTGTCGGGCGTTACCATATAGGTTTTGTAGCCTTCCTTTTCTGCTTGTCGAGACAGGGTTCCAATAACATCATCGGCCTCATAACCTTCCTTCACCATTATGGGAATGTGCATTGCCTCTAAAATGTTACAAATATGGGGGATTGCAGTACGTATGCCTTCTGGAGTTTCGTCTCTATTGGCTTTGTAGGCTTCAAATAATTCTACACGATCTGCACTACCACCTTTATCGAAACACACCGCTAAATGGTCTGGACGCTCGCGTTTTATTACATCTAAAAGTGAGTTCATAAACCCCATAATGGCTGAGGTATCTTCTCCTTTTGAATTTATTCTGGGATTTTTTATAAAAGCGTAATAGCCACGAAAAATTAAAGCGTAAGCATCTACTAAGAAAAGGCGTTTTTGGTCTGACATGTTAATTGATTTGATAGAAAACCAAAGCTACAAAAAGTTAAGCTTAATTAAGCTTGCGTAATACATTTTAGTAGGTTACATTTTGCTTGTCTAGCACCGTTTTAGTTCTAAAGGCATAAAATAACAAATACCCAAAGCATGCTACAGCTATCCAGTAGGATGATTGAATGTTAAAAACATCGGCTATTTTGCCTTGTACAGGAGGTATAATAGCACCACCAAGAATCATCATAATTAAAAATGCAGAGCCTTGGGAGGTATATTTCCCCAATCCAGCAATACTTAATGTAAATATACAAGGCCACATAATTGAGCAGAATAATCCTCCTGATAAAAATGCAAACAATGCTATATTTCCGGAAGAGAACAGACCTATTAACATGCCCAACACACCAAATAAACTAAATATTTTTAAGGTAGCAACAGGATTGTCTTTGGCTAGGAAAAACCCAAAAATTTGGATTGCAATACAAATGGAGAAAAATATAATTTCGTTTGCAGTGAAACTATACTTTATGGAATTTACTAAAATTATTATACCAAAAGCTATGTAGGGAACAGTAATAAGTAATGCTTTTTTTAGGCCTTTACTAGGATTAAAAACAGTAATGGCACCAACCCAACGGCCAATCATTAATCCGCCCCAGTAGAGTGAAATATATGAGCCCAATTCAGAATCGTTTAAAACAGGCAATCCTAAGGCATTTAAGCCAGAATCCCCTATACCTTTTTTTAAGAGTTCGCCCAGGTTGCTTCCAATAGTAACTTCTACACCTACATAGGTAAATATGGCTAACATGCCCAAAACCAATTGGGGGTATTTCATAGCTCCCCAACCGTTAGGCTTTTTAGAGGCGCTAGTATAGGCTACAAATACAGCTACAACCACAGCAAAAAGAGCAATAAAAAGTATAATTAGCCTTGTTTGTTCTAAATCTTCCCCAGCGGCTTTGTTTCCAGAATACGTACTAAAAATATAGCCAAAACAGCCTACTATAACTAAGGTTAGTATAATTAGTAAGTTTCTAGCTTTATTGGCAGGCTCAAAAGCGGTATCTGATTTTAGTGCCGGTAATTTTTTTGAAAAATGAAACAGAGCTGCAGCAAGCAAAAATAAAGCACCAACACCTAGGTAAAGACTTTGTACGGTAACTAATGTAATTTCATTATTGGAAATCATTTTAGCTAACTCATCAGTACTCCAAGAGGCAGCACCAAATATTACAAGGCTAACTACAACAGGACCAATAGTGGTGCCAAAAGAATTAACACCACCTGCCAAATTAAGGCGATGTGAGCCTGTTTTTGGATCACCTAATGCAATTGCAAACGGGTTTGCGCCAGTTTGCTGCAATGAAAACCCTAAGCCAACAATAAATAGTGCTATTAAAACAAAATAGAAAACACCTGTTTGCCCTTGTTCTGCACCTACTGTAGCTGGGTACATTAAAAATGCACCAATAGCTGATAGTAGTAAGCCGTAAATAATACCGTTTTTATAGCCCCAGTTATTATAAATGTCCTTTTTTAAGGAACCTGATAGAACAAACAGCAATAATGCGCCAATGTAATATGCCCCGTAAAATGCAAAATCTACTAGTTGAGATTGAAATTGATCTATACTAAAATAAGTTTTACAGAACGGTATAAACACACCGTTTGAAGCGGCTATGAATCCCCAGAAAAAAAATACTGTAACTAGGGTTGCTAATGCAGATTTGTTGTTTTGGTTGGTCATCTTAGTAGTGAAGTTATTTTTTTAATAAAAGTTGAAGCATCTAAGATACTAAAATGCGAGCTATTTTTTTTGAGAATAAAAATGTAATATCTTTAAGTTTTAATGGAGAATTAAGGTTTTTGTAGGTTTAAATTTAATAAGCTATAAACCTGTTGTGCATATTGAATTAAAATGATTGCAATACATAAGTTCGAGTGATTTTTGATCCCGAAAGCTTTAGGGAGTAAAATTGTATAGAGAACTAATTTTTAAGTGAAAATACTACCTGCCTGCCGACAGGTTCTTGATGCTCATTTTAATCGTGAAACTTAATAGAATAGATAGAATTCTGTAAAAATGTACAATGGGTAGTTTTAAGTGTATCTATTAACACAATTATAAGAATTTAAGGCACTTATTATCGTTATCTTTGAGGACAAAAAAAGAAAATTATGCTACGTTGGATATTGTTTATCCTTATTTACTTTTTCATTAGTTTTTATGGGTTACAAGCTATAAAATCGGTAACCAAAAATATATGGTTACATTATTTGTTTATTGCTGTTGCTATAGTTGTTGCTAGTAATTTTATCATTCAATTTACGGTGTACTCAGAAGGTCGCGTGTTAAATCCTGCTAAGAGTTATGCTTTTGGGTTTTTGTTGGCTTTTATCTCTTTAGGGTTTATTATAATTCCTATGCTTTTGGGAGAAGATATCATTCGTTTTATTTATGGGCTTTATGACAAGATGGTAAATAAAAACGAAGGCTTTTACATGCCATCTAGACGAAAATTTATTAGTCAAATAGCTCTGGGGTTGGCTGCGGTTCCTTTTGCTTCACTACTGTATGGTATGTATCGTGGTAAATATAGGTTTAGAGTGTTAAATTACACATTGCATTTTGAAGATTTACCAGAAGCTTTTGATGGCTATAAGATTACCCAGATAAGCGACATACACTCGGGTAGCTTTGATAATAGAGAAAAAATAGAGTATGGCGTAGACCTAATTAACAAGCAACAATCTGATGCGATTGTTTTTACGGGCGATATGGTTAATAACAAAAGTTCTGAAATGATACCTTGGAAGGATTTGTTTAGTACTCTAAATGCTAAAGATGGTGTGTTCTCGGTATTAGGAAACCATGATTATGGCGATTATGTACGTTGGCCATCAGATGAGGCTAAGGCGCAAAACCTTCAAGATTTAATAAGCCTTCAAAAAGAAATGGGCTACGATGTGCTACTTAATGAAAGTAGATTTATAGAAAAAAACGGAGCGCGTATTGCATTAATTGGCGTTGAAAATTGGGGTGCCGGTGGTTTTAAAAAAGCGGGCGATCTTAAAAAAGCCTCAGAAAAAGTTGATGAAAACGATTTTAAAATACTCTTAAGCCACGATCCGTCACATTGGGAAAACGAGGTTATTAAAGATAAATACCATTATCACCTAACTTTAAGCGGCCATACACATGGCATGCAATTTGGCATAGAAATACCCGGTTGGATTAAATGGAGCCCGGTAAAATGGAGGTATAAATACTGGGCAGGTATATATAAAGAATTAGGACAATACATAAATGTAAATAGGGGTTTTGGCTATTTAGGTTATCCTGGTCGTGTTGGTATTTGGCCAGAAATAACAGTAATAGAGCTTAAAAAAGGTACACATAGTGCGTAATTGCATGGAAATGTTATATTTACTCTGAAAATTTGTTATTTTTATAAATAAGTTGCATTAAACCTGCCATAAATTTAGTTTTTAAGTGTTGTTAAAAATTTACGTAGGTTTGTAAGAGGTGTTTTAACTAAAACATTAAAGAGTATGTCAAAATTTGGGGAACTAATAGATGTTGAGGTTCCAGTTCTGTTTGATTTTTATGCAGAATGGAATGAGCAATCTACCGCAATGCATTCCGTATTACGAGATGTAGCAGCAGCCCTTGGCGATAAAGCCAAAGTTATTAAAATTGATGTGGAGAAAAACCAAGAACTTGCCGATGCACTTCGTGTAAAGGGTTTGCCAACATTAATTATTTATAAAGATGGTGAGATGAAATGGCGACAAAGTGGGGAGCAGGATGCTAGCACCATAATAAATATTGTACAAGAATATCTTTAAAATTCTAAAGCTTTAAAGCTGTATCCCTTTTTACTGAAGTGCTCTAAAACTTTGGGTAATGTATGCATCATGTGTTTTGATGCTTTTACACTGTCATGAAATACAACAATACTTCCAGGTTTTGCTTTTGAAGTTACATTATTGAAACAACGCTCTTGTGTTATAGACTTATCCCAATCAAAAGACAATACGTCCCACATTATAATTTTATAGCCTAAAGCCATTAATGTTTTACCTTGTTTGAATGTTATTTTTCCGTAGGGCGGACGAAATAAGTTCTGAATTCTTAATTCTGAATTCAGAACATTTAATTCAAATACTTTTTGAGCTTTCTCAACATTTTTTATATAGGCTTTATTTTTGGTTTTCCAACCCTTAATATGATGTTGTGTGTGGTTACCAACCCTATGGTTTTCATTTAAAATACCTTGAAAAACATCGGGGTATTTTTCCACATTTGCACCAATACAGAAAAAGGTAGCCTTAGCATTGTATTGATTTAAAATGTTTAAAATCCAGTTTGTTATTTGTGGTGTTGGGCCATCATCAAAAGTTAAATAGATTACTTTTTCAGTAGTATCAATATTCCAAACATAATTGGGGAATATTGATTTTATAACTTTTGGTGTTTTTACTGGTATTAATGGCATTTTGCCAGTATTTAATCGTTTGCTTCTATAGTGTTACTATCTGCTGGAATATCTATATCTGTTCTGTTTTCGGTTTCGGTATCGTCTTCTCCATAAAAGTATTTAAACAGCCTTAAATAATTATTAAAAATGTCTCCTTCTTTTTCTGCAAGCTCTGTGTCGTAACGTACCAATACATCAATAAGTCCTTTATAACGTTGAATATCAACATAAATATCTTCAAATAAACGCTCTTGGTTTTCGCGTGTTAATCCGCTGTAATATGTTAGGTTTTCCTGGTATTTTTTACTCACTTTAAAATATAAATCGCGTGCTTTTTCTTTGGCTTCAACTTCGTAATAAGCGCCTATGTAGGGCTCTAGTAGGGTGTAATATCCAAAATATTCAACAGGCATATTGGTCATAGCGATGTCGGCAATTTCCTCGGCTTTTTCTAGCTTATCTTCATTAATTAATTCTTCAACTAAGCGCGCTAAATTGCCTCTGTAGGTTATGGAGTTTTTACGTGTTTCAGGATCGTGATAGATATGTGGGCTACCACTGTTGCCCCAATTCCATGTTTTTACTTTTTCATACATTAAATCTGTATCAATACGCCCCATATCAAAAGGGTTAGCTCTATCTACTTCGGTTTTTATAGGTACTAACTTATAGCACATGCCATCGAGTTGCAGGTAGTCTTTCATCCAAATATAATCGTCGTCCCCAAAACTTCCACCAGTAAAATAAATAGGACGTTTCCATTGGTTATTGGCAACAACATCTAGCATTAACAAACGGTTTTTGTAAATAGCACCTCCTTTAATTTCTATATCAATATGCGGTACAATTTTATCAGCGTCTTCAGGTTTTACAATGCCACTTTGTATTGCATTTTCTTTGTTTACAGGTATACGAATGTTTCGCGTAAATAAAAAGTTGGCATTGAGGTCTTGGTTTCTAATACCAGAGATATCGTACCCTTGCTGTTGCATTAAATATTTGTACTTAGTTTTAGGCTTATCGCTCTGTATAAAATCTAAGGCAGAATTTATGCTAATGGTGTCTTTGGTAAGTGCCTCTATTCTTACGTAATCGTTGGTGCCGTATTGGTAATCTTCGTGGTTTAGTTGCGAGGGTATGGGGTCGCTCTCGTAAGCTTTCCGTTTCATTTGGTCTATATACCAATCGGTTTGGAACAGGCTGGTATTAACAATACGAACATCGGTTCTGTAGCCTTCTATTTCCTGGGCATACCAAAGCGCAAATGTATCGTTATCTCCAATGGTGAAAAGTATGGCGTTTTCGGCGCAGGAATCTAAATATTTTCTAGCCATAGCTTGTGCGGTATATTTTCCTGAGCGGTCGTGGTCGTCCCAGTTGTTGGCTACCAAAATTCCTGGAACTAGTATTAAGCAAACTATAGTTATTATTGGCGCTGCAAGTGTTTTAGGTAGTTTGTTTTTTAATGTATGGTAAATTGCATAAACACCAATACCAATCCATAAAGCAAATACATAAAACGAACCTACTACAGAATAATCGCGTTCGCGAGGTTCAAAAGGGCGTACGTTGGTGTATACCTGAATGGCTAGTCCTGTAAATAGGAAGAAGACCAACATTACCCAAAAGCGTTTCCTATCAGTATTTAAGATAAAAAACATGCCTATAAGCCCCAAGATAAGTGGGAGAAAGTAATAGGTGTTTCTAGCCTTGTTGTTTTTTACATCGCTAGGTAAATTGTCTTGTGAGTATCCTAAATGCCATTCATCTATAGGTTTTATACCACTAATCCAATTTCCATGATTGTCGTAATTTCCTTGAATATCGTCTTGTCTTCCAGTAAAGTTCCACATAAAGTAGCGCCAATACATATATCCCAGTTGATATTCTAATAAATACCTAATATTGCTGGCTAGGTCTGGTTTTTCAATATCAAGGTAACTTTGGTATTGTTTTAAAAAACTATTGTAATCTTCATAATCTACATTACCTTGAGACACTTCCCTCCTAAAGTCTGATACTAGCTTGCGTAATTTGTTTTCCATTTGATATTCTGGCTTTAAATTAAAATTTAAAAAGCCAGTGAACATCATATAGTTTTCGGCGTGTTCGCTACTCCACATACGTGGTAAGATGGAAGCGTGTTTAGCGTTGTAATTTTGTTTTGCGTTTTTGTAATCGTTAACAATTACATATTCACCTTTTTCTTCGTCTTTTTCGTATTTGGGTTTATCGTCTATGTAAGGTTCATTTTCGTCTAAATAAGCATACATATCGGTAAACTGTGGGCCAAAAAACAAATGTGTTTCAGGATATTGCTCTAAATTATAATACGCTAAAAGTTCTCTAGCACTAGAAGGGTTGTTTTCGTTAACAACAACATTAGCATTAGCACGAATAGGTAGCATTAACCAAGTTGAAAATCCTATTATTATGAATGTTAAACAAAGCACACCAGTATTTAAATGTACGTAGTTTTTTTGTCTGGTATAACGCAAGGCGTATAATATAACTGCAACTAGGAGTAGGCCTGCTATAATAGAGCCTGAGTTAAAAGGTAAACCTATACTGTTTACAAAGAAAATTTCAAAAGCACTAAAAATCTTTAGTATGTTAGGTGCTAACAGCTTAAACACAAATAATAAAACAGCTACTGAAATTACATTGGCTATAATGAAATTTTGAACTGTAACCGTTTTATAGTTTTTAAAATAGTATATAAGCCCTATTACAGGAATAGTTAGCAAGCCCATAAAATGTACACCAAACGATAAGCCTATTAAAAACGCTATAAGAATTATCCAACGATTACCACGGGGTTTGTGCATATCTTGTTCCCAACGTAGCGCTAACCAAAATAAAACGGACATGATTAAGGTGGCCATGGCATACACTTCGGTTTCTACAGCATTAAACCAAAACGAATCTGTAAAGGCAAAAGCTAAACTACCAACTAAACCGCTTCCTAAAATAGCTGTGTATTGGGGCTTAGTTATGGAACCATTGTTTTCTTTGTCTTTTTCAGAATTTAAATGCTTTACTAACTTGGTAAGCAATAATGTAATGGTCCAGAACATAAATAATATGGTAAAAGCACTAGCAACGGCACTCATCATATTCATCATCCAACCAATACTTTCGTTGTTTCCAAACGTAAAGGTTGAGAAAAAAGCACCAAGCATTTGAAATAGCGGTGCCCCCGGAGGATGCCCTACTTGAAGTTTCGACGAGGTTAAAATATATTCCCCAGCATCCCAAAAACTAACTGTTGGTTCAACCGTTAAGCTATAGGTAATTAAAGCAATTAAAAAAGAGAACCAACCTAAAAGGGTGTTCCATTTTTTAAAATTAAAATCCATCATCTAAAAATTTGTGTTTGTTAGCTGTGGCGAATTTAACAATAAATATGAAACGAGAATAAATATTATACTCCCGTTAACATTAACACTTTACGGGTATATATATTGTAACTTAGAGCATGGATTTTGCTGTAGCGTAATAAATAGGGGATTTTTTTTAAAAAAATCTTGTACAAATAAAACTTTGTACTAAATTTGCACCTGCCTTTGCCGACAGGCATATGCAATTTACATTTTGGCCTATGGTGTAACTGGCAACACGTCTGGTTTTGGTCCAGAAGAGTCTAGGTTCGAGCCCTAGTAGGCCAACGGTAATTTAAACCCTGATTACGAAAGTAGTTAGGGTTTTTTACTTTTTATTCAAATCCTAAAAGTAATCACAGGACGCTTTGCATGATTCACTAAATCCTCACTAATACTACCATTAAAAAAATGCGATAATCCCTGGCGCCCGTGGGTGCTCATACCAATTAAATCGGCATCAATAGATTGCGAAAAATTCATGATGCCCTTCTCAATGGTTTCATCATTGTAAATGTGTATGGTGCAAAAACTATGGGTTACGGCGTCTAGAAACCCTTGTATACGTGCTTTTGCATTAGCGGTAGTTACAAATTTATTGGCAGTAATTACCATAAGCAAATGCATTTCGGCTTTAAATAATTCAGCAAATTTTAAAGCTTTAAGAAATGGAACTTTAGCTTCTTCCTTAAAATCAGAGGCAAATACAAAATTTTTAACTTTAAATTCTGTATGAGCTTTTTTAACTACCAAAACAGGCGTTGTAGAAGTGCGTACTACTTTTTCGGTGTTAGACCCTATAAGCAATTCTTTAAAGCCACTAGCACCATGAGAGCCCATAATAATTAAATCGATTGTGTGTTTTTTGCACACATGGTTTATGGCCTTGTACACGTCATGAAATTCTACATTTTCGTATACTTTAATCCCTTCTAAATAATCTTTCTTTATTAATTTCTTAAACTTTTTGTGCGCTAATTTCATAAAGAAAACAGCTTCTGGTAAGTCGTTGTAGCCTTTTAAAGGGTCTACTTCATGTAGTGGTAAATCCAGCACGTTCAACAGGTAAATTTCACCATTATATTGTTTGGCTAATTGGGCGGCGACTTCTAGGGCCTTTTCGGCTTGTTCAGAAAAATCAGTGGGAACAAGTATTTTTTTCATGATAGGGAGGTGTTAGCTATATAAAAATAGGTATAAATTATTTAAAAATCAATTTAATATATTATATTTGCGGCGTTGAACGGCGAAATTAATTATGAGGGGACGGAAAGTCCCCTCTTTTTATACTAAAATGTTTAAAGATACGGTAAAAGATTTATTGGATGCTGCACTAACAGAACGTCAAGATTTATTTTTAATAGATTTTGATGTCAATGAGGCTAATCATATTAAGGTAATAGTTGATGGTGATAATGGCGTTTTGGTTGAAGATTGTATGTTTTTAAGCAGGGCCATAGAACATAATTTAGATAGGGAAGAACAGGATTTTTCACTAGAAGTTATGTCGGCAGGAGCTGCATCGCCATTAGTAAACAAAAGACAGTATAGAAGACATATAAACAGAACCTTAAAAGTAAAAACAGCTTCAGAACAATTAGAAGGTGTTTTGGCAGAGGCTACCGAGGATTATATTCTATTAGAATGGAAAACCAGGGAGCCTAAACCTGTTGGCAAAGGTAAGGTTACTGTAAAAAAGCAAGCCAATGTGGCTTATCAGGATATTGTAGAAGCAAAAGTTATGATTAAATTTTAATTCAAGTAGAGTTATGGAGAATGTTGCGTTAATTGAATCTTTTTCAGAATTCAAAGACGATAAGTTAATAGATCGTGTTACGCTAATGGCGATTTTAGAAGATGTTTTTAGAAGTGCCCTAAAAAAGAAATTTGGAGATGACGATAATTTTGATATTATTGTGAATCCTGATAAAGGGGATTTAGAGATTTGGAGAAACCGTGTAGTGGTTGCCGATGGCGAAGTAGAAGACGAAAATCAAGAAATTTCTCTTAGTGAAGCTAGAAAAATTGAGCCCGATTTCGAGGTAGGTGAAGATGTATCAGAAGAAGTAAAATTGGTAGATTTAGGAAGACGTGCTATATTAGCATTACGCCAAAATTTAATTTCAAAAATTCACGAGCACGATAACACTATAATCTACAAGCAATTTAAAGATTTAGTAGGCGAAATATATACTGCGGAAGTGCACCATATTCGTCATAGAGCCGTTATTTTATTAGACGATGAAGGCAATGAAATTGTATTGCCAAAAGACAAACAAATACCTTCAGACTTTTTTAGAAAAGGCGATAATGTAAAAGGTGTAATAGACAGTGTAGAGCTTAAAGGGGCTAAACCCACCATTATAATGTCTAGGAGCTCCCCAGTATTTTTGGAGAAGTTGTTCGAGCAAGAAATACCAGAAGTGTTCGATGGTTTAATTACCATAAAAAAAGTAGTAAGAATACCAGGCGAGAAAGCAAAAGTAGCTGTAGATTCTTATGACGATAGAATAGATCCCGTGGGCGCATGTGTGGGAATGAAAGGCTCTAGAATACATAGTATTGTACGAGAACTAGGCAACGAAAATATTGATGTGATTAATTACACCAACAATATTCAATTATTTGTAACAAGAGCTTTAAGTCCAGCAAGAGTAACTTCAATTAAACTAGATGAAGAAACTAAACGCGCTGAGGTAATTTTAAAACCAGAAGAAGTAAGTAAAGCTATTGGTAGAGGCGGTCACAATATTCGTTTAGCTGGCCAATTAACAGGTTACGAAATTGATGTATTTAGAGAAGGCGCTGAAGAAGATGTAGAATTAAGCGAATTCTCAGATGAAATAGAAGGTTGGATTATTCAAGAATTCAGTAAAGCAGGATTAGACACTGCAAAAAGTATTCTAGAACAAGATGTAGATGATTTAGTGAAGCGAACCGATTTAGAAGAAGAAACAATAAATGATGTTATTAGAATTCTTAAGGAAGAATTCGAAGACTAATACCAACTTAGTTTAAATAAGTTTTAACAAAAGCGGTATTAATAATATATTTGAGATTTTAAAGGCAATTTATGGCTGACACAATTAGATTAAATAAAGTTTTACGTGAACTCAACATTTCTTTAGACCGTGCTGTGGAATTTTTAGATTCTAAAGGCATAGAAATAGAGAAGCGACCAACTACGAAAATCTCTGAAGAAACTTACAATATTCTTTCAGACGAATTCGAGACGGACGCTAACAAGAAAATGAGGTCGCAAGAAGTTAGTGAAGCTAAGCTAAAAGAAAAGGAAGATTTACGTATTAAACGTGAAAAAGAACTAGAGGAAAAGCAAAAAGCTAAAGAAGCCATAGAAAAAGCACAACAAGAAGAAGTGGTTAAGGCTTCTAAAACACTTTCAGGTCCTAAAACCGTTGGTAAAATAGATTTAGAGCCAAAAAAGAAGGTACAAGAAATGCCAGCTCCCAAAGAGGTTAAAAAAGTTGATGAGGTAAAAGAAGTTAAAAAAGAGACCGCCAAACCTGAAAAGGCAGAAACTCCAAAAACCAAAGAAAAGCCTGTTCAAGAAAAAACAGTTGAAAAAACTCCCGAAGTAGCCAAAAAGCAAGAAGAAGTTAAAGAAACCCCTAAAAAAATTGTGGTAGATGGGGAGTTGATAACTCCAGAAGAAAAAGTTAAAACCCAATACCAAAAACTAACGGGGCCTAAGATTGCAGGTGATAAAATTGATTTAACACAATTCAATAAGCCCAAAAAGAAAAAAGAAGAGAAAAAACCTGGAACATCTGATGCTAATGCTAATAAAAAGAAGCGTAGACGTATCAGTAAGGTTGGTCCAGGACAAGGTGGCAACAACCAAAAAACTGGTGGTAACCGTAACGATAGGTTTAAAGGCAAAGGACGCCGCAATGTTGTTAAGGAAGAGCCTAGTGAAGAGGATGTAAAAAAACAGGTACGAGAAACACTTGAAAAACTACAAGGTAAATCTTCAAAAGGTAAAGGTGCCAAATATCGAAGAGAGAAAAGAGACCACCATAGAGACCAAACAGAAAAAGAATTACAAGCTGAAGCAGCAGAAAGTAAAGTGCTTAAAGTAACAGAATTTGTTACAGCTAGCGAAGTAGCTACTATGATGGATGTAGGCGTTACCGAAATTATTTCGGCGTGTATGTCTCTAGGTATGATGGTAACAATGAATCAACGTTTAGATGCAGAAACTTTATCTATAGTTGCAGAAGAATTTGGATACGAGGTTGAATTTGTAACTACAGATATTGAAGAATCTATCGAAGAGGTTGAAGATAACCCTGAAGATTTAAAATCTCGCGCACCAATTGTTACAGTAATGGGGCACGTAGACCATGGAAAAACATCCTTATTAGATTATATCCGCGAAGAAAATGTAATTGCAGGAGAGTCTGGAGGAATCACACAACACATTGGTGCTTATGGTGTGCAGTTAGAAAATGGGCAAAAGATAGCATTTCTAGATACGCCAGGTCACGAAGCGTTTACCGCAATGCGTGCACGTGGTGCGCAAGTTACCGATATAGCTATTATAGTTGCAGCTGCAGATGATGATATAATGCCACAAACAAAAGAGGCCATTTCGCATGCACAAGCTGCGGGAGTGCCTATAGTATTTGCAATTAATAAAATAGACAAACCAGATGCTAATCCTGATAAGATTAAGGAAGGGTTGGCTAATATGAATTTACTAGTTGAAGACTGGGGTGGAAAAATACAATCACACGATATTTCAGCTAAATTTGGTACTGGTGTTAAAGAATTATTAGAAAAAGTCTTGCTTGAAGCAGAATTGTTAGAGCTAAAGGCTAATCCAGATAAGCCTGCCGTAGGTACAGTGGTTGAGGCATTTTTAGATAAAGGCCGCGGTTATGTGTCTACCATATTAGTTCAGGCTGGTACACTACGTGTTGGCGATTACGTATTGGCAGGACAGCACAGTGGTAAAGTAAAGGCAATGCACGATGAAAGGGGTAACGATGTTAAAGAGGCAGGACCATCAACACCGGTTTCTATCCTTGGTCTAGACGGTGCCCCACAAGCAGGAGATAAGTTTAATGTGTTTGAAGACGAACGCGAAGCAAAACAAATTGCAGCAAAACGATCTCAGTTACAACGCGAACAATCAGTTAGAACGCAACGCCATATAACACTAGATGAAATAGGTCGCCGAATTGCTCTTGGAGATTTCCAAGAATTAAATATTATCTTAAAAGGTGATGTTGATGGTTCTGTGGAGGCATTAACCGATTCTTTCCAAAAGTTATCTACTGAAGAAATTCAGGTAAATATACTTCATAAAGGCGTTGGTGCTATTACCGAAAGTGATGTGTTGTTGGCCTCTGCTTCTGATGCTATTATTGTTGGATTCAACGTACGCCCAGTAGGAAACGCTAGAGATATCGCTGATAAGGAAGAAATAGATATTAGAACTTACTCTATTATTTACGATGCCATTAACGATCTTAAAGATGCTATGGAAGGTATGCTGTCTCCTGAAGTAAAAGAAGAGGTTACCGGTACTGCTGAAATTAGAGAAATTTTTAAAGTATCTAAAATTGGTAGCATTGCAGGATGTATGGTTACTAATGGTAAAATATTTAGAAGCTCTGGAGTACGCCTAATTAGAGACGGTGTAGTAGTACATACCGGAGAATTGGCATCGTTAAAACGATTTAAGGATGATGTTAAAGAAGTATCTAAAGGCTATGATTGTGGTATGCAAATAAAAAATTATAACGACATAAAAGAAGGTGATATTATTGAGGCTTTCCACGAAGTTGAGGTGAAAAAGAAGTTGAAATAAACAAACTTATCCATAAATAAAAAGAGAGCTAATTTTAAAATTAGCTCTCTTTTTATTTTTTTAACACTATATAATATTTTATTTTTTTGGTTTAAATATAAATGCAGCAGGAAACTTACGTTTTATTTTTTTTAAGGCTCTGTCGGCCTCTAAACGTGTGCTAAAGTTGCCCGCCCAAACCTTAAAGTTTGGTGTTTCGTAATGCATAACAGGGCGCCATTGTGCAAAAGTATCGGCAAAATCTTTTTGGGCATCTTGTGCACCCCCTCTATTTCCAGAGTACACTTGTATTTTGTAACGTTTAGAATCAGTTTCGTTACGGTTCATTTCTTTTTTTAATTCAAGAAGTTCCTTAATTCTATCGTCTTGATTAATAGTTACTTTGCCTTCTTGGGAATACCCAAAAGTAAATGAAAGTACAATAAGAATTACAGATAGAAAGCTGTTTTTTAGGTTCATTGTTGCTGTTTTAAATAACTTTATACAAATATATACGACATAAACTAAAACATTGGTCATTTTATTATTTAGAATCCCTCTAAATTAGCAATTAACAGTTCACTAACATTTCGCAAATCGACTTTAAGTATTACTTTTGCCTGAGATTTTATAACTGTGTTTTTTCTGTATATTTATGAAAAAATCATACCAAAGTTTAGAAGTTAATATAACCAACAATATGAAACAGGTGATACACCGCAGATTAAGCAATTCTATTCTTCATTTAGGCTTAATTGTATTATTAGCGTTTACTACATCGATTTCGGCTCAAGACGGAGATCCAGCAAAAGGAAAATCTTTATTTAATGCCAATTGTGCGGCTTGTCACCAATTAGATAAAAAGATGACGGGGCCTGCATTACGTAATGTTGAAACGCGTTTAGCAGAGGAAGAAGGTCTAGATAGAGAATGGTTATATGCTTGGATTCGTAACAGTGCTGGACTTATTAAATCTGGCGATGCTTATGCAAACAAGATTTATAATGAATATGGTGGTGCTGCAATGACAGCTTTCCCTCAATTATCCGATGAGGATTTAAACAATATTTTAGCATATACAGCAGAAGAAAAGAAAGCGCCTGCAGCTGCTGCAGCTCCGGTTGCTGGTGAAACTGCAACTGCAAATTCAGGCGGTATCTCAAATGAAATTATTCTTGGAGCTCTTGCAATTTTATTTGTATTATTAGCTTTAGGGCTGTATCTAGTAAATAAAACACTGCGACGTTTTGCGCAAGTTCAAAATATTGAAATTCCTCAAACGACAAGAACTCCATTGTGGAAAGCGTTTGTACAAAACCAATTTTTAATGATTGTTGTTGCTATATTCTTCTTGTTGTCTAGTGCTTATTTTGTGTATGGGTATTTGTCTCAAATAGGCGTGGATCAAGGATATGAGCCAGTACAGCCAATTCATTATTCCCACAGAATCCATGCAGGTGAAAATGGTATAGATTGTAAATACTGTCACTCTTCAGCTAGAGTAAGTAAGCATTCTGGAATACCTTCGCTAAATGTGTGTATGAACTGTCATAAATCTATATACCAAGTTGCTGAAGAGACACAGCAAGAAGGTTTGCGTGAGTATGGTGTTGATTATAATGCCGAAATAAAAAAACTGTATGCTGCTGTAGGATGGGATGATGAAAACCAGAAGTATACAGGAGAAACTAAACCTGTAAAATGGATTAGAATTCATAATTTACCAGATTTTGCATATTTTAACCACTCACAACACGTAACTGTTGCTGGTGTAGAATGTCAAACATGTCATGGGCCTGTTGAAGAGATGGAAGTCATGTACCAACATTCACCATTAACCATGGGATGGTGTATCAACTGTCATAGAGAAACAAACGTAGCTGTGAAAGACAACGCCTACTACGAGAAAATTCACGAAGAATTGTCTAAGAAATATGGTGTAGATAATTTAACCGCTGCTCAAATGGGTGGTTTAGAGTGTGGTAAGTGTCATTATTAACAAAAAAAACAGTTTTAGTTTAGAAGTAATTCGAATAACTAATAACTAACAACTAATAACTAGTAAACAATATGTCATCAAACAAGAAATACTGGAAAAGTGTTGAAGAGCTAAACGAAAATAGCTCTATTGTTGAGACGCTAAAACAAAACGAATTTGTAGAGGAAATTCCTACCGATGAATTTTTAGGAGATAAAGATACATTAGAGGCTACATCTACATCACGTCGTGATTTCTTAAAGTATGTTGGTTTTACAACGGCTGCTGCTTCTTTAGCAGCGTGTGAAGGCCCTGTTAAAAAATCAATTCCATACGTAGTGCAGCCAACAGAAATTATTCCTGGGGTAGCCAACTATTACGCAACTACTATTGCTGATGGTTTTGATTTTGCAAGTGTTTTAGTTAAAACTCGCGAAGGGCGCCCTATTAAAATAGAAAATAATACTATGGCGGCTACCAATGGTAGTGCAAACGCTAGAGTACACGCTTCTGTTTTAGGGTTATATGATAGTTTAAGGGTTACAGGACCTAAAAAAGACGGTGAGGCTATTTCTTGGAGTGACTTTGATGCTGAAACTTCAAAAGCATTAACCGACGTGGCTGCTGCAAATAAAACTATTGTGTTACTAACACAAACCTATGCGAGCCCATCTACAAATAAATTAGTTGCCGAATTTTCTGAAAAATATGGTAATGTTAGACATGTGCAATATGACGCTGTTTCAGAATCTACTGCACTTGATGCGTTTCAGGCAAAATATGGAGAGAGAGGTTTAGCGAATTATGATTTTTCTAAAGCGATGACTATTGTGTCTGTCGGTGCAGACTTTCTTGGGGATTGGCAAGGTGGTGGATTCGATTCTGGATACTCTAAAAACCGAATTCCAGATCATGGCAAAATGTCACGCCATATTCAGTTCGAATCTAATATGAGCCTTTCTGGTGCTAATGCCGATAAGCGAGTGCCATTAACACCAACACAACAAAAACAAGCTTTAGCAAAACTTTACAGCTTAATTGTTGGAGGATCCGTTTCAACTGATTTGCCAGAGCACATTAATAATGCTGTAGCAAAAGCTGCTTCAGAATTAAAAAGAGCGGGAAGCAAAGGTGTAGTAGTTACAGGAATTAAAGATATAAATGCACAAACTGTAGTTTTAGAAATCAATGAGGCCTTATCTAGTAAGGCGTTCAATCCTAAAACACCTATAAAAACAAGGCAAGGTAGTGACAAGGCAGTAATGCAATTAATTGCCGATATGAAAGCGGGTAATGTAGGAGCTATTATTATGAGCGGTGTTAACCCACTTTATACATTGCCTAATGCTGCAGATTTCCTTGAAGGATTAAAGAAAACAAAACTTTCTGTTGCTTTTTCAATGAAAGAAGATGAAACATCAACAGAATGTCAATATATTGCTGCAGCGCCTCATTATTTAGAATCTTGGGGCGATGTGGAACTTAAAAAAGGACATTATGGTTTAACACAACCAACTATACGCCCTTTATTTGATACAAGACAATTTCAAGAAGCCCTTTTAAAATGGACTGGAAATGATAGTTCTTATCACGATTACATTAAAACAATCTGGGGTACTAATATTTTAGGAGGAAGTTCTTTTAATAAAGCACTACATGACGGTGTTTACGTTGGAACATTAGCCGATGAAGTTGAGGTAGAAAAAGTGAGTGAGGAAAATGTTGAAGCGCCTTCTGGAAATGCAGCAAGAGCATTAGCTGCTTCTGTAAAGTCAAACGGGCTTGAACTAACATTATATACCAAAGTGGGTATGGGCGACGGGCAACAGGCCAATAACCCATGGTTACAAGAATTCCCAGATCCTATTACTAGAACATCATGGGATAACTACTTAACAGTTTCAAAAGCAGATGCTGAAGCTTTAGGCTTAACCAACGAAAATGTAGCAAATGGTGCACTAAATAGTAATTTTGCAAAAATTACTGTAAATGGAGTGTCTGTTACTGCTCCTGTAATCATTCAGCCTGGTCAAGCAAAAGGTTCTTTGGGTCTTGCTTTAGGTTACGGTAAAACGCTTGGTTTAAAAGAAGAAATGCAAACAGGTGTAAATGCATACCCTTTATACCAAAACTTTAATACAGTACAAGATGTAACTATAGAAGCTGTTGCAGGCATACACGAATTTGCATGTGTACAGTTGCATAACACATTAATGGGACGTGGCGATATTGTTAAGGAAACTACCTTAGAAATCTTCAACACAAAAGACAAAGAATACTGGAACGCAATTCCTAAAGTATCTTTAAACCACGTTGAGACTCCAGTAACATCTCCTGAAGTTGATTTATGGGATGAGTTTGATCGTTCAATAGGGCATCATTTTAACTTATCTATAGATCTAAATGCTTGTACAGGTTGTGGAGCATGTGTAATTGCATGTCATTCTGAAAATAATGTGCCTGTGGTTGGAAAAACCGAGGTACGTCGTAGTCGCGATATGCATTGGTTACGAATAGACAGGTATTATTCTTCAGATGAAACATTTGAAGCTGATGATACTAAGAAAGAGGAGTTTTCTGGTTTATGGGGTGATAAAGGTTCATTAGGTGGATTTGGAGAAATGGAAGATCCATCTGAAAATCCTCAAGTAGCATTCCAGCCAGTAATGTGCCAGCATTGTAATCATGCACCATGTGAAACAGTTTGTCCAGTGGCAGCAACATCACACAGTCGCCAAGGCCAAAATCACATGGCATATAACCGATGTGTTGGTACAAGATATTGTGCAAATAACTGTCCTTATAAAGTACGTCGTTTTAACTGGTTCTTATATAGCGAAAATGATGAGTTTGATTATCATATGAACGATGATTTAGGACGTATGGTATTAAACCCAGATGTTACCGTAAGATCTCGTGGAGTGATGGAAAAATGTTCGATGTGTATTCAAAAAACACAAAAAACAATTTTGGATGCAAAGCGTGATGGTCGTGAAATTAAAGACGGAGAGTTTCAAACAGCGTGTTCTGCTGCATGTAGCAACGGCGCAATGGTATTTGGAGACATTAACGATAAGGAAAGTAAAGTTGCAAAACTTAAAAAAGATAACCGTATGTATCACTTGTTAGAGCACGTAGGCACAAAACCAAACGTGATGTATCAAACAAAAGTGAGAAATACAACTGAAGCATAAATCTAATTAAAGAATCAATTATATAATTATGGCGTCTCATTACGAAGCACCTATTAGAAGACCTTTAGTTACAGGTGAAAAATCATACCACGATGTTACTGTGGATGTTGCAAAACCTGTTGAAGGAAAAGCCAATAAGCAGTGGTGGATAGTTTTTGGTATATCACTAGCAGCTTTTCTTTGGGGAATTGGATGTATTATTTATACCATATCAACAGGTGTCGGTACTTGGGGTTTGAATAAAACCGTAGGTTGGGCTTGGGATATTACAAATTTTGTTTGGTGGGTAGGTATTGGTCATGCAGGAACACTAATTTCTGCGGTACTATTATTATTCCGTCAGAAATGGAGAATGGCGATTAACCGTTCTGCTGAAGCAATGACGATTTTTTCGGTCGTTCAAGCAGGGTTATTCCCTATCATCCACATGGGTCGTCCTTGGCTAGCGTATTGGGTATTACCTATTCCAAATCAATTTGGATCCTTATGGGTAAACTTTAACTCGCCATTACTATGGGACGTATTTGCAATTTCAACATATTTATCTGTATCGTTAGTGTTCTGGTGGACAGGTTTATTACCAGATTTTGCAATGTTAAGAGATAGAGCAATTAAACCGTTTCAAAAGAAAATATATGCATTATTAAGTTTTGGATGGTCTGGACGTGCTAAAGATTGGCAGCGATTTGAAGAAGTATCTTTAGTGCTCGCAGGTTTAGCAACACCACTTGTACTTTCTGTACACACCATTGTATCGTTCGATTTCGCAACATCGGTAATTCCTGGGTGGCATACCACGATATTCCCGCCATACTTCGTTGCGGGTGCGGTATTCTCAGGATTTGCTATGGTAAACACACTTCTCATTATAATGAGAAAAGTGTGTAATCTAGAAGACTACATTACAATACAGCACATCGAGCTAATGAATATTGTAATTATGATTACAGGTTCCATAGTAGGTGTAGCTTACATTACAGAACTGTTCATTGCGTGGTATTCGGGTGTTGAATACGAGCAGTACGCATTCTTAAACAGAGCAACAGGCCCTTATGCTTGGGCGTATTGGATGATGATGTCTTGTAATGTGTTCTCTCCACAATTTATGTGGTTTAAGAAATTAAGAACAAGTATTATGTTCTCTTTCTTTATCTCTATCGTAGTGAACGTAGGGATGTGGTTTGAGCGTTTTGTAATTATTGTAACATCATTACATAGAGATTACTTACCATCTTCATGGACAATGTTCTCACCAACTTATGTAGATATAGGAATATTTATTGGTACCATAGGATTCTTCTTTGTATTGTTCTTATTATACTCTAGAACATTCCCTGTAATAGCTCAGGCAGAGGTAAAAACAATTTTAAAATCATCAGGCGAAAAATATAAAAACTTAAGAGAATCTGGTAAAAGTTTAGTAGGTACAGGCGCAGACGAAAGAACATCTGGTAAGGTAGCTCATGTAATTGCTACAGAACCAGAACCAGTAGTAATTAAGGGAGACAAATCTGAAATGACTAATTCCTTGCTTGAAAGTATAGGCACCTTTGATCCATCTACCCAAACAGCAGATGACCTCAAGAAAATAAGTGGTGTTGGACCAAAAATGGAAGAGGTATTAAACAGTATTGGTATTTATACCTTCCTGCAGGTAAGTAAAATGACCAAAAAAGAATACGACTTGCTAGATAGTATTACGGGCTCCTTCCCAGGAAGAGCTGAACGTGATGATTGGTCTGGACAAGCTAAAAAATTAATAAACTAAACATAGTCAATGGAAGCTTCAAAAGTTATTCACGCTATCTATACTGATGATGATGTATTAATGTCTGCCGTTAAAAAAGTAAAGGCAGAAAGACATCACATTGAAGAAATATACACTCCTTTTCCAGTACATGGATTAGATAAAGCTATGGGTCTAGCGCCTACTCGTATAGCCATTACGGCATTTTTATATGGCCTAGTAGGTTTAACAGTAGCAATTGTAATGATGAATTTTATTATGATTGAAGATTGGCCCCAAGACATTGGCGGTAAACCAAGCTTTAGCTATTTAGAAAATATGCCAGCATTTGTACCTATAATGTTTGAGCTTACTGTGTTTTTTGCTGCACACTTAATGGTAATTACATTTTATTTGCGTAGTAGAATGTGGCCATTTAAAAAAGCTGAAAACCCTGACCCTAGAACAACTGACGACCATTTTTTAATGGAAGTAACAGTTCATGGTAACGAAAATGAGTTACAGCGCCTACTTGCAGAAACTGGAGCAGTAGAAATTAATTTAGTTGATAAAGCCCATTAATAACAGTATGAAAAGCTTAGTTAAAATAGCACTAGTAGCAATTGTATTTGTAGCAGTATCTTGTAGAAAAGATACAGCACCAAATTATCAGTTCATGCCAAATATGTACGAATCTGTTGGATATGAAACCTACGGTGAAAATGAAATGTTTGAAAACGGTATGCAAGCCAGAACTCCTGCAAGCGGAAGTATACCAAGAGGTTTTGTCCCGTTTGATATAGAAAACTCAACAGAAGGTTACGAATTAGCTAAATCAACTTTAAAAAGTCCGTTAGATTCTACTCAAATAGATTTAGAAAGAGGTAAGGAACTATATGATATTTACTGTGGTATATGCCACGGTAATAAAGGTAAAGGACAAGGTAAGCTAGTACAACGAGAAAAAATATTAGGTATTCCAAGTTATGATGATGCAGGAAGGGCAATCAACGAAGGTAGCATTTACCATACTATTTATTATGGAAAGAATGCTATGGGGAGTTATGCAAACCAATTAAACGAAGAAGAACGCTGGCAGGTGGTGTCTTACGTATTAAAGTTAAAAGCAGATTTAGAAAAGTAAGAAGATAAGATTATATAGATATGTATACATTTTCAAATAAATTAAAGACATTTTCTATCGCTCTAATAGTTTTAGGAGTATTAGGTGTAGGATATGGTTTTATGACATCTCATAAATCTTTAGAAGACGTAAAAGAAATGCTTGCTGAGGAAGCTTCGCATCATGGAGGTGAACACGAAACTACCACTAAAGCACATGTTGTGGCAGGAGTAGAGGATCATTCAAACAATGCACACGAAGAAAACGCTCATGGTGCTTTAGCTGATGTAGATCATCATGGCGATGAGCATGCTGAACATGTAATGCACCAAATACACAACAGACCTTGGGCTGCCTTATACGTTGCTGCATTTTTCTTTATGATGATTGCACTTGGCGTGTTAGCATTCTACGCAATACAAATTGCATCTCAAGCGGGTTGGTCTCCAGTACTTTTTAGAGTAATGGAAGGTATTACAGCCTACTTGCTACCTGGTGCTGTAATTGTATTATTAATAGCAATTGCATCAGGCACTATAGGCCATTATAATTTATTTATTTGGATGGATCCAGAAGTGGTGGCACACGATAAGTTAATACAAGGTAAATCTGGTTGGTTGAGTCTTACTTGGTTTTCAGTTAGAGGTATTATATTTATTTTAGGGTGGTGGTTATATCGTCATTTTTCACGTAAATTTTCAATAGCTCAAGACACCGCTGAAGATAAAAGTAACTTTAAGAAATCATTCCGTATTTCTGCGGCATTCTTAGTGTTTTTCATATACACAGAGTCTATTATGTCTTGGGATTGGATAATGAGTGTAGATCCTCATTGGTTCTCTACCTTATTTGGTTGGTATGTGTTTGCAAGTATGTTTGTAAGCGGTATTACAGTTATAGCATTAATTTCAATATATTTAAAATCTCGAGGATATTTAGAATTTGTAAATGAAAACCACCTGCACGACGTTGCTAAGTTTATGTTTGCCATGAGTATCTTCTGGACATACCTATGGTTCTCTCAATTCATGCTTATATGGTATTCTAATATTCCAGAAGAGGTAACGTATTTTGTAACACGTTTTGAAGATTATAAATTACCATTTTTAGGTATGGTAGTTTTAAATTTTGTGTTCCCTATCTTAATGTTAATGAATGCAGATTATAAACGTATACCTTGGTTTGTGGTAATGACTGGTTTAGTGATTTTATTCGGTCACTACATTGATATTTTTAATATGATTATGCCTGCAACCGTTGGAGATAGATGGTTTATTGGTATTCCAGAAATTAGCTCAATATTATTATTTGCTGGCTTATTTATTTTTATAGTATTTACGGCGTTAACAAAAGCACCTTTGTTGGTGAAAGGCTATCCTTTTAGAAAGGAAAGTGAAGAATTTCATTATTAATTAAGATTTAAATAAAGACGACTGATAACAATGACTGCTTTATTAACAATTATAGTTTTAGTATTTATTCTAATAGCCATTTGGCAAATGGTTAAAATTTTCGATTTGGCACAAGCTAAAAACGAAACGGATGCTTCGGGAGTAGCCACTGATAAAGATAATACCGTAAATGGTTATCTCATGATGGGGTTTTTAATATTCATTTATGCAATTACCATTATATCTATTGTTAAATGGGGAGATTTACCTTTAATTTCCAATTCGGCTTCAGAGCATGGTCCAACAATTGATAATTTAATGATTGTAACCTTAATTGTTATCTTTTTCGTGCAAACGGTTACACAATTTCTATTGCATTATTATGCTTTTAAATACAAAGGCGAAAAAGGGAAAAAAGCTTTGTTTTTTGCCGATAATAATAAATTAGAGTTTATCTGGACAATTATCCCTGTTATTGTTTTAGCAGGATTAGTAATATGGGGGCTAAACACCTGGATTAATATTATGGGTGTAGACGAAAGTGAAGACCCTTTGGTAGTAGAACTATATGCACAACAATTTAACTGGAAAGCTCGCTACGGAGGAGCCGATAATACTCTAGGTAAAGCTAACGTACGTTTAATAGATATAGATCGTGCAAATATTTTAGGTTTAGATGAATCTGACCCTAATGCTCAAGATGATATTATTACAACAGAATTACATTTGCCTGTAGGACGACCAGTTTTATTTAAAATGCGTTCTCAAGACGTATTACATTCTGCATATATGCCGCATTTTAGAGCACAAATGAACTGTGTTCCTGGGATGATTACCCAATTTGGATTTACGCCTACAGTTACAACTGCTGAAATGAGACAAAGAACTGAAATACAAGATAAGGTTAAAAATATTAACGAGATTAGAGTAGAAAAAAGTAAAAAATTGATAGATGAGGGAGGTGATGCCTTAGAACCTTATGAATTTGATTACCTTTTACTTTGTAATAAAATTTGTGGTACATCCCACTACAACATGCAAATGAAGATTGTAGTAGAAACAGAAGAAGAATATAATGCTTGGATCGCAGAACAAAAAGAATTCAAGAACTCTCTAATTAATTAATACAAAAAAGAAAAACGATAATAGATTATGTCAGCACACGCAGATACTCACGCTCACGACGACCACGGACATCATCATAAAGAAACGTTTATAACTAAATATATATTTAGTCAAGACCATAAAATGATTGCCAAACAGTATCTTATAACAGGTACTATTATGGGAGTTATAGGAATATTAATGTCTTTAATATTCCGCATCCAACTCGCATGGCCAGAAGAGCCAAATGTGATTTTTCAAGCTTTGTTAGGTAAATGGGCACCAGAAGGTGTTATGGATGCAGATATTTACTTAGCCCTTGTAACCATTCATGGTACTATAATGGTATTTTTTGTACTTACAGCTGGTTTAAGTGGAACATTTAGCAACCTTCTTATTCCGCTTCAAATTGGTGCTCGCGATATGGCATCAGGGTTTTTAAATATGGTATCGTATTGGTTGTTTTTCTTATCAAGCGTTATCATGGTAATCTCTCTATTTGTTGAAGCAGGACCAGCAGCAGCAGGATGGACAATTTATCCTCCTCTAAGTGCTTTACCAATGGCTCAAGGTGGTTCTGGAACAGGTATGACTTTATGGTTGGTATCTATGGCTATTTTCATAGCATCATCATTGTTAGGATCTTTAAATTATATTGTTACAGTAATTAACCTTAGAACAAAAGGTATGTCTATGACTAGACTGCCGTTAACAATATGGGCGTTTTTTATAACTGCTGTTATTGGTGTTATTTCCTTCCCAGTATTATTATCTGCAGCTTTATTGTTAATAATGGATAGAAGCTTTGGTACATCATTCTTTTTGTCTGATATATTCATACAAGGCGAAGTTTTACATTACCAAGGAGGATCTCCTGTATTATTCGAACACTTGTTTTGGTTTTTAGGTCACCCAGAAGTTTATATCATTATACTTCCAGCAATGGGAATTGTATCTGAAATACTAGCAGCTAATTCTAGAAAACCTATTTTTGGCTACCGTGCTATGATTGCTTCAATTTTGGCTATAGCATTTTTATCAACTATAGTTTGGGGACACCATATGTTCGTATCTGGTATGAATCCATTTTTAGGTTCGGTATTTACTTTCACAACATTACTTATTGCAATACCATCAGCAGTAAAAGCATTTAACTGGATAACTACCATATGGAAGGGTAACCTGCAAATGAATCCAGCAATGTTATTCTCTATTGGTTTTGTTTCAACATTTATCACAGGAGGGTTAACAGGGATTATTTTAGGAGATTCAGCTTTAGATATTAATGTTCACGATACCTATTTTGTGGTAGCTCACTTTCATTTAGTTATGGGTATATCTGCACTATATGGAATGTTTGCAGGTATCTATCATTGGTATCCTAAGATGTTTGGAAGAATGATTAATAAAAACCTGGGCTACTTACATTTTTGGGTAACAGCGGTTTGTGCCTATGGCGTATTCTTTCCTATGCATTTTATAGGAATGGCAGGTTTACCTAGACGTTATTATACAAATACTAATTTCCCTCTATTCGATGATATAGCTAATGTAAATGTAATTATTACCATATTTGCATTAATAGGAGGTGCGTTTCAGTTGGTGTATTTATACAATTTCTTTGGAAGCATATTCTTTGGAAAAAAAGCTACCCAAAACCCTTGGAAATCTACAACTTTAGAATGGACTACACCAGTAAAACATATTCATGGTAACTGGCCGGGAGAAATTCCTCATGTACACCGTTGGGCTTATGATTATAGCAAGCCAGGACATGATGTAGATTTTGTGCCTCAAAATGTACCTCTAAAAGAAGGAGAGGAAGAATTACAGCATTAATTTTTAATAATATATATCTTACGTTAAAAACCCGTCCTATTGGACGGGTTTTTCTGTTTAAAGACCTTTTTTTTCGGTGAAAAGTAAAATTTTTACAAAAAAACCGATGAAATACAAAAAAATCAGTTAAATTGCAGTCGGAAAAATATTAAGTCACGTTTTTAATAAAAGAAATAGTGCTTACCCTTTCCTATTGCTATTAAGTATGATTTTTAACCATTCAAAAAATGAAAAACAAAACTACCTCAAGGAGCTCGTACTTAAGTACTTCCTTTAGTTTATTGTTTTTGTTACTGTCGCTTACAGCGATAGCGCAATGTCCAACAATAAGCAATTCAAACCCTCCTCCAATTTGTGATGCTTCAGGCTACACTTTTAATGATTTAAATGCATTTGCTACCGATAATGGTAATGGTATTGTGTGGTACAACGCCCCTTCAGGCGGAGTGCCATTCAATAGTAACGAACTTGTAGTAGAAGGCACATATTATGCAGATGATAGCTCAGGTACATGTGGAGTTAGGCCGTCTGTTACAATAGATATCCAAGTTGATCCTTCAGGAGAAAACTTAGATCGTATTTATTGTAGTAACGAGAGCGCTACAATTCAAACCTATATTGATGATGTGCTCCAGGGAAGCATTCCTTCTGGTGGTTCAGTTGAAATATACAATGATTTCGATTTAACCAATCAGGCAAATCCAATCGATACGATTCCTATTGGTGCATCAAATTATTATATTGTTTTTGTAGATAATGGAGGCTGTAAAAGTCAAATTGAGATTGGTCAAGTAGGAGTGTTTACTGCTCCAACCGACCCAACCCCCGCAACACCGCAAGAGTTTTGTTCAGATAGCAATCCTGTTGTTGGAAATTTAGATCCAGGAACAGCAGTAACCAATTTTGCATGGTATAGTAATGTGGATGGATCTGGAAATCCAATCCCACCAGCTTTATCACCTACTACACCCTTAGTAGATGGTAATACGTATTATGTACAAATAGATGATATTTTTTGTGTAAGTAATGCTGTTGCTGTATCGGTGAGTATTGATACGCCTACTGAAGCTGGAAATTCAGCTAATTTAGAATTCTGCGATGATAGTTTACCTGCCGCAGATTTTGATTTATTTAATGAATTAGGCGGGACTCCAGATAATACAGGAACATGGACAGGTCCACTAGCAACATCAAATGGCTTTAGAGGCACCGTTAATATTTCAACATTAACAACAGCAGGAACATATACATTTACATATACGATTCCTAGCACAGGTGTTTGTCCTGATGCTGTTGCTACTGTGTCTATTGAGGTTTATGAAACCCTTACTTCTGGTGTTCCTTCTGCTATAAATCCAGCATCTTTCTGTGAGTCTGGTCTCCCTACTAGCTTTGATTTATCGTCTTTATTGAATAATGAAGACCCTAACGGACAATGGACTCAAGGTACTCTAAGTACAGATCCTGTAATTACCTCTCCAGTAGACTTTACAGGGTTTACACCAGGAACATATAATTTCACTTATACTCAAAATTTATTACCTAATCCTTGTCCAGAGGAATCAACTACAGTACAAGTTATCATACTAGCTGATCCAAATGCAGGAGTTGCAGTAAACCAAACCTTTTGTGAAAATGATTTGGCTGCGAATTCACCATTTAATTTATTTGATGCTTTAGATGGTTCACAGGATAATAACTTAGGAACTTGGACCGATACAAGTAATACTACTATTTCGAATTCTTTAGATATTACTAGTTTTACTGTTGCTGGAAGCCCTTACCTTTTTACCTATACAATTGATAATGGTACATGCTCAGATTCTGAACAAATTTCAATCACTATTGAAGACGCACCAGAATCGGGAACAGCCAACGCACCAGTAGAATTTTGTGAGGGTACAGCACCTACAGGTTATAACTTATTTGATTTGTTAGAAGGTGAAGATCAAACAGGAACATGGTTTGTTGGAACAGACAATTTAGGAGCAACAGCAACGAATCCCATCGATTTATCAGGATTCACGGCAGGAACTTATGATTTTACATTTGATGTAGATGCTATCGGAAGTTGTGATGATCCATTAGTAACAATTCAAGTCATCATTAATTCGTTGCCAAATACGGGTACGCCATCATCGGCTACATTTTGTGAGAATGATTTAGCGGCAAATTCGCCACTAGATTTATTCGAACAGTTATCAGGAGAAGATACAGGCGGAAGTTGGAGTGATGATAATACTTCAGGCGCTTTAATGGGTAGTGATGTAGATTTAACATTGCTTACCATTGGAAGTTATAATTTTACGTATACAATTACGGACGCAAATAACTGTTCAAATAGTTCAACAGTAACTATTACCGTAGAAGATGCGCCAGAATCAGGAACGGTAAATACGCCAGTAGAATATTGTGAAGGTTCAGCACCAGCAAGTTATAATTTATTCGATTTGTTAGATGGCGAAGACCAAACAGGAACATGGTTTGTTGGAACAGACAATTTAGGGGCAACCGCAACCAACCCAATCGATTTATCAGGATTCACCGCCGGAACCTATGATTTTACATTTGACGTAGATGCTATTGGCAGTTGTGATGACCCATTAGTAACAGTTCAAGTCATCATTAATCCGTTGCCAAATACGGGTACGCCATCATCAGCTACGTTTTGTGAAAATGATTTAGCGGCAAATTCGCCACTAGATTTATTCGGACAATTATCAGGAGAAGATACAGGCGGAAGTTGGAGTGATGATAATACTTCAGGCGCTTTAACTGGTAGTGATGTAGATTTAACAGCGCTTACCATTGGAAGTTATAATTTTACGTATACAATCACAGATGCAAATAATTGTACCAATAGTTCAACCGTAACTGTTACTGTAGAAGATGCGCCAGAATCAGGAACAGTAAATACGCCAATTGAGTTTTGTATAGCTGAAATCACTGCTGCGCAAACCTATAATTTATTTAATTTATTAGAAGGCGAAGATCAAGCAGGAACTTGGAGCGATGATAATGCTTCAGGAGCTTTGTCTGGAAACACTTTAACTATTGATGGACTTGCCGCTGGAACCTATAATTTTACATACGATGTTGATGCCATAGGAAGTTGTGATGATGTTAATGTTACTGTAAGTGTTGTAATTAATGACACACCAGCACCAACAGCTTCTGCTTCACAAGAATTTTGTGATAGTGCGACAGTAGCCGATTTAGTAGCAACAGGAACAACAATTCAATGGTATGATGCTGCAACTGGTGGTTCTCCTTTAGATGCAACCACTGCCTTAGTAGATGGAGAAGACTATTACGCTACCCAAACAGATGGTACAATAAATTGTGAGTCTTCAATTAGAACTCTAGTAGATGTTACCATTTATCAATCTCCAGATGCAGGAAATGCTAACACTTCAGCAATTATAGCGTGTAATGATAATAACAATATTGATTTATTCGATGGATTAGATGGTACAGAAGATACAGGAGGTTCATGGAATGATGACGATGCTACAGGCGCATTAACAGGAAATAGCCTTGATGCTACAGGACTAGCTGCTGGAACATACGATTTTACATATACAGTAACAGGTGCAGCGCCTTGTGTGGATGATAGTACAACAATAACTGTAACTATTGAAGCACCTCAGAGTGCTGGAGCAGATACAACTCTAGATATTTGTAGTACAGACGCTGTAACAGATTTATTTACACTTTTAGGAGCTGCTGATATAGGCGGTGCCTGGTCACCAGCTTTAACTAGCGGAACGGGTGATTTTGATCCAGCTGCTGATGCATCAGGAACATACACATATACAATAACTAATGCTTGTGGTACAGTAAGTAGCGAAGTGGTGGTTACAGTTATAGAAGCACCAAATGCTGGAGCAAATGCGACACTAGCAGCATGTGCTGGAGATGCAACAACTGATTTGTTTACACTTTTAGGAACTGACGCACAAACTGGAGGAACTTGGTCTCCTGCTTTAGCTAGCGGTACTGGAGTTTTTGACCCAGCTGTAGATAACGCAGGAACATACATTTATACAGTTGTGGCCGTTGCACCATGTGCACCTGATGCAACAGCAGAAGTAACAGTAACCATTGATGATAGCTTGCCAGTGGTAGTTTTAGATCCTAACCCCACATTTTGTTTAGCAGATAGCCCTACTGTAACTGATTTAAACAATAGTATAAGATTTACAGGGACGGTTAATTGGTATGAAGATGCTGCTTTAACCTTACCACTATCAGGAACAGAAACGTTAGTTGACGGTGAAGATTATTACGCAACTCAAACCAATAGTACGGGTTGTGAATCTTCGGTAGCTGTTCAAATTGATGCAACAGTAAATGATGCGCCAACGCCAACACTTGCTGACGCTGGTGAAGATTACTGTATTAATGATGGTCCAACGCTAAGGACATTATCTGATAATATTGTAGAGTACAACTCAGCATTGAATAATATAGTATGGTATGATGTCCCGACAGGAGGAACAGTAATTCCTGAGGATGCTGCATTAGGAAACAACAGTACTTACTACGCGGCATTAATCGATCAAACTACAGGTTGTGAAAGCTCAGTACGGTTAGCGGTAACTCCAGATATTACGGCCTGTGGTAAGATAAGTTTACCCGATGGCTTTTCACCAAACGGAGATGGTACTAATGATACTTATGATATTGACAATCTAGATATTTTATATCCAAACTTCGAACTTGAGATTTTCAATAGAAACGGAAATTTAGTGTACAAGGGTAATGCAAGCACACCACGATTTGATGGCACATCAAACCAAGGACGAGTTGTTGTAAAAGGCGATTTGCCAGTAGGTGTGTACTTCTACATCTTTAGATTTAATAACGGAGTTGATGCACCAGAACAAGGACGCTTATACTTAAGCAGATAATTTATAGATACAGCAAAATTTAAGACAATGAAAACATTAAATATATATCATAAAATAGCTGCTTTGTTAAGTCTGACGTTCCTGTCATTACAAAGTTTTGCCCAACAAGACCCACAATTCACACAGTATATGTATAATATGAGTGTAATTAACCCCGCCTATGCAACAGCAGAAGAAGGTATTTTAAATCTTGGTGGACTATACAGAACCCAATGGGTTGGATTAGAAGGTGCGCCTTCAACAGGTACCTTTTTTGCCCATACACCTATTAATGATAAAATAGAAATGGGTATCTCTTTCACAAACGATAATATTGGTGATATTGTAAATGAGAATAACATATTTGCAGATTTCGCTTATGTATTACCTGTTGGTATTGAAACAAAAATATCCTTCGGATTAAAGGCTGGTGTTAGAATGTTTGATACCAATTTTAATGGATTGCAATTACAATCTGGTGGTACAAATACTGATATAGCGTTTAACGAAAACATCAATAGAGCATTTCCAAATTTAGGAATTGGTGCTTTCTTTTTCACAGATAATTATTATTTGGGTGTTTCAGCACCTAATATGTTGTCCACTAAACATTTGGAGAATGAAAACGGTATAAAAGCCACTGGAGTAGAAAATGTGCATTATTTCTTTACAGGAGGTTATGTTTTTGATCTTAATTCAAAATTAAAACTAAAACCTGCATTTATGGCTAGATCAGTCAAGGGTGCGCCTTTAGCTTTAGATATTACTGCCAATGTATTGATTAATGAAAAGTTAGAAGCTGGTTTAGGCTATCGTTTGGGAGATGCCATGAGTGCTTTAGTGAATTTTAGAGTAACTCCAGATTTACGAATTGGATATGCCTACGATTATACAACCAACAATTTAGGCGATTTCAATTCAGGCTCTCACGAAATATTCATTTTGTTTGATGTGGATTTATTCGGTTTCAAAAACGGATATGATCGATCACCAAGATTCTTCTAACATTATAATACAAGGAAACATGAAAAAATTTATATACATATTCGCAAGCCTTTTATTAGTTAGTGGAACAGGCTTTGCTCAAAAGAAAAATTTAAAACGCGTGAATAAGCTTTTTGAAATGAGAGCTTACAAAGACGCAGCTGAAATTTACGAAACCAAAGAGCGCAATCAAGAAGTGCTTCAGAATTTGGCAGATAGTTATTATTACAATGCAAGTTTGCAAAAGGCTATTAAAACCTACAGAGAGTTATTCGTGCAATACGGAGATTCTATTGATATAGAATATCACTTTAGGTTTGCGCAAGCACTTAAAGGTGTAAAGGAGTACAAGGAAGCCGATAAGCATTTAACACGCTACTACAATAAACCAATAAATACCTTGGCCTTTATTGAAACAACCGATAAAACTACACCGCACACATTCAAATTACAACAAATTGAAAACAAAAATTCAATTAGCGATTTTGGTTTATCGTTTTATGGTGACGATAAAGTAGCATTTGCTTCTGCTAGAAATTCTGAAAACCCAGCATACTCTTGGAATAATTTACCGTATTTAGATTTGTATAGCGGTACTTTAAATAGTCAAAATATTCTTGAAAATGTTCAGCCATTTTCAGAATCTATAAATACAGAATCTCACGAAAGTAACGCTGTATTTACTAAAGATGGTAAGACTATGTATTTCAATAGAACTAATACAACTCGTAAAAAAACAGACGAAGAGCGTATTGCACATATTAAAATATACAAAGCTGAATTGGTAGATGGCGAATGGACAAATGTTACCGCATTGCCATTCACGTCAAACGCTTATAGTACAGAGCATCCTGCTTTGAGTACCGATGAGAAGACGCTATATTTTGCTAGTGATATGCCAGGGACGTACGGTAGTTTTGATATTTATAAAGTAGCTATTAATGATGATGGTACGTATGGCGAACCTGAAAATTTAGGAGAAACCATTAACACAAAACATAGAGAACAGTTTCCATTTATGAGTAAATACAATGTATTGTATTTCTCATCTATTGGACATTTAGGTTATGGCGGATTAGATGTATTTAGAAGTAATTTAGTAAATGGTGAATTTGATAAACCTGTAAATCTTGGAAGCACTATTAATAGTCCATTAGACGACTTTGCCTATGTGGTAAGAGAGAAAGACAATAAAGGTTTTGTGTCTTCCAACAAAAGTGGATACGATAGGTTATATGGTTTTGCAAGAGCACAAAATCCATTAACAATGTATCAAGTTGAAGGTGTTGTAGAAGATTTAAATAGTAAAGCACTTTTAGCAGGATCTTTAGTAACCTTATTTGATGAATCTGATACCGTAATTCAAGATACTATTGTAGGCGATGATGCGTATTACATTTTCAAAATTGAACCAAACAAAAAATATAAAGTAAGAGGAACACGTAAAGCATATATTCCTCAAGATGTAGAATTCTCAACCGATAGTAAGGGTAAAGTACAACATAATATTTACCTGAGTTTAGAATCTTTTGCAGATGCCGAAGAGCGCGTAAAAGAAAAAGAAGACGGCAATGTACAAGTAGAGTTAGATAAGATTTTCTTCGATTTTGATAAGTCTGATATTCGAGAAGATGCGGCAACTACACTTAATGTATTGGTAGATTTAATGAAAAAATACCCGTCTATGGAAGTTGAAGTATCTGCACATACCGATGCTCGCGGACCAGACCAATACAATTTAGAGCTGTCTAAACGAAGAGCAGCTTCAACATTAGAATATTTAGTAAGCCAAGGCATTGAACGTAACCGATTAAAAAGTATTGGTTACGGCGAAATGCAACCACTTAATAAGTGCGTAAAAGAAGGTATTTGTGATGACGAAGAGTACGATATTAACAGGCGTTGTGAGTTTACAATTTTAAAATAATTTTTTTCAGCCTTAATAGGAAATAAATCAGCCAAAAGCCGAAAGAGCCTTTCACCTAACATTGTTAGTGGTTGAAAGGCTTTTTTTTATACATATTTATCATTCAATACTTTCCAAGTAAGTCATTTGTTTTACTTATTTTTATCCTATTAAATTAGTAAGTATATGGTATATTACATAGCTGCAATACTTTTGTTTTTATTAGTAGGTTATATTATCCATAAATTAGCTTACAAAAGATTTAAAAAAATAAATGGTAGAACACCAACTAGAAGAGAATTTTGGAGTATCTATCATTGGGAAGGTGTTCTTGGGTTAAGTGCTGTAATTGTTCTTGTACTTGTTTACATTCTTAAAGCCTCGAATGTTTTAACTTTTTAAATGTTTTATAACTCCGAATAACCAATCGGGTTAAGCCACACTGTAAAAATGAACGAAAACCTAGATCCAACAAACGACAATTTTTCACCTGAAGAATTAGATGTAGAAAAAAAGTTAAGACCTTTAGAATTTGATGATTTTACAGGTCAAGACCAAGTGTTGGAAAACTTACAAATATTTGTAAAAGCAGCCAACTTAAGAGGCGAAGCCTTAGACCATACATTGTTTCATGGTCCTCCAGGGTTAGGTAAAACAACTTTGGCCCATATTTTGGCTAACGAATTGGATGTAGGCATTAAAGTAACTTCTGGTCCAGTATTAGATAAACCGGGCGATTTAGCAGGTTTGTTAACCAACCTAGACGAACGCGATGTGTTGTTTATTGATGAAATTCATCGCTTAAGTCCCATAGTAGAGGAGTATTTGTATTCAGCTATGGAAGATTATAAAATTGATATTATGATTGAAACGGGCCCAAATGCGCGTACCGTTCAAATCAATTTAAGCCCATTTACTTTAGTAGGCGCTACAACGCGTTCAGGATTGCTAACCTCGCCAATGCGAGCACGTTTTGGTATTCAAAGTAGGTTACAATATTATAAAACCGATTTACTAACTACCATTGTACAGCGAAGTGCCATGATTTTAGATGTGCCAATAACTATGGAAGCTGCAGTTGAAATTGCAGGACGAAGCCGTGGTACACCAAGAATAGCCAATGCGCTTCTACGACGTGTTCGCGACTTTGCTCAAATAAAAGGCAACGGAAGCATAGACATAAAAATCGCAAAATTTGCTTTGGAGGCTTTAAATGTAGATGCGCATGGTTTAGATGAAATGGATAACAAAATATTATCTACCATTATCGATAAATTTAAAGGAGGTCCTGTTGGTATCACCACAATTGCTACAGCAGTAAGCGAAAGTCCCGAAACTATTGAAGAGGTTTACGAACCTTTTTTAATTCAACAAGGGTTTATTATGAGAACACCACGCGGGCGTGAAGTGACGGAACAAGCCTATAAGCATTTAGGAAAAGTTAAAGGGCCAATTCAAGGCGGTTTGTTTTAACAGATTAATTTTTAATGTTATTAATATAAACCCTAAGGATAGCCTATATATGCCAAAACAAAACAACATACCTACAGTTCCTTTAAAAGCATTTATAAAGCACTCTTTAGAAATTCTTCAAAACCCACTACCATTTCATCTTCAAAATTTTGAAAAATTAGGCGATATTTTTCGATTAAAAATTGGGTTAACTAACAGCGTATTTTTTTCTCGGAATGCGGCTTTGGCCGAATATGTGTTACAAAAAAATCAGAAAAACTATAAAAAGTCTAAAATTCAAACTCAGGATTTAGCAAAATATGTTGGTACAGGCTTACTCACCGCAGAAGGCGAGCATTGGCGTACACAAAGACGACTTATTCAGCCAGCATTTCATAAAAAGCAGTTAAATAAACTCACAGAATCCATTAATAATGCTATTTCAGAAGAATACTCCAAAATCACACCGCATACAGTTGTTAATGTGTTTCCTGTATTTAACGATTTGGCGTTTCAAACCGTAGTAAAATCCTTATTTAGTAGTGCTGTAGACCAAAACTCTATAAATAGATTACAATACATTACCGAAGCAGCACAACGTATGATGGTAAAAGAATTACGACAGCCCTATTTAGGCTGGTGGTTTACAGCTAGTGGTAAAATAAAAAAACATATAGATTTAACCATTGAAGCCCGACAAATACTAAAAACAATTGTTAACGAAAGAAAATCGTCTGGCAAAAGGGCTGACGATTTGTTAGATATGTTGCTAGACGCTAAATACGATGATGGCAGTGCAATGCAAGAAGCACAACTTTTAGATGAAATTTTAATATTATTCACTGCGGGTCATGAAACTACAGCAAATGCTTTAACATTTACGTGCCAATTATTAGCCCAACACCCAGAGTGGCAAGATAAAATTTTTGATGAAGTTACGAGTAATAAAAATCAAGGAGACGATTTAATGACAACCCTTTCAGCATCAAAACTATGTAAAGCAGTTATAGAAGAATCTATGCGTTTATATCCACCAGCATATTTTATAGACCGCGTTAATATAGAAGCTGATACTTTTGATGGTATGCATTTTGAACCCGATAGCAACTTGCTATTTTCGGTTTACGAAATACATAGACATCCAGAGTTATGGGAACAACCCAACGCATTTTTACCACAACGATTTTTAGACGGAAGTCAAAAATTTTCATCACAGTACTTCCCTTTTGGGGCAGGTCCAAGAAAATGTATAGGTAATAACTTTGCTATGTTTGAAATGATTGTTGCAATCAATCAACTTGTTTCAAAATTTAAAATATATCCACATTTTAAAACTATAGGAATTACGCCACTAATTACCTTAAAACCTAAAAATGCAAATTTAAGATTTGAAGAAAGGTGATAAACAATACCGCTAAATATGCCTTAAAAATTAAAAACGAAGCAAAACGCCTCGGTTTTTTGTCTTGTGGTATTAGTAGGGCAGCATTTCTTGAAGACGAAGCGCCAAGGCTAGAAAAATGGTTAAACCAAAATATGCATGGAGAAATGCGCTATATGGAAAACCATTTTGATAAACGGCTAGATCCAACAAAATTAGTAGAAGGTTCTAAAAGTGTGGTATCGCTACTGCTTAATTATTTTCCTTCGGAAGTTCAAAATTCAGAGAGTTATAAAATTTCTAAATATGCCTATGGAACAGATTATCATTTCGTAATAAAGGATAAGCTTAAATCCCTGTTGCATTTTATCCAAGAGGAAATAGGTGAAGTAAACGGTAGGGCATTTGTAGATTCTGCACCAGTTTTAGATAAAGCTTGGGCAGCAAAATCGGGTTTAGGTTGGATTGGGAAACACAGTAACCTACTCACCCAACAAGTAGGCTCGTTTTATTTTATAGCAGAATTAATTATAGATTTAGAACTAGAATACGATACGCCTGTTACAGACCATTGTGGTACTTGTACAGCCTGTATCGACTCCTGCCCTACAGAAGCCATAACAGAGCCTTACGTGGTAGATGGCAGCAAATGTATCTCATATTTTACCATAGAACTCAAAGAAAATATACCTTCGGAATTTAAAGGGCAATTTAACGATTGGATGTTTGGTTGCGATATCTGTCAAGACGTATGCCCATGGAATCGCTTTTCAAAATCGCATGCAGAACCGTTGTTTAATCCGCACCCAGAATTGTTGGCCTTGACAAAAAAAGACTGGGAAGAGATTACAGAGGATACATTTAAAAAGGTGTTTAAAAAATCTGCTGTAAAACGTACTAAGTTTTCTGGCTTAAAACGAAATATCAAATTTCTAAAAGAATAGGCGTTGCATCAATAGGATTCTTATATTTGAAGTTTATAACCAAATTATCCTATGAGCGAAGAAAGTAAACGTAGAGAGGCGCTAATATACCACGCAAAACCCACTCCTGGTAAAATTAAGGTAGTGCCAACAAAAAAATACGCAAGTCAAAGAGATTTATCATTGGCATATTCTCCAGGTGTAGCTGAGCCTTGTTTGGAGATTGAAAAGAATAAAAATAATGCTTATAAATATACTGCTAAAGGAAATTTAGTAGCTGTAATCTCTAACGGAACAGCGGTTTTAGGTTTAGGGAATATTGGTCCCGAAGCCTCAAAACCAGTAATGGAAGGTAAAGGGTTGCTCTTTAAAATTTTCGCAGATATAGATGTGTTTGATATTGAAGTTGATACAGAAAATGTTGATGCTTTTATTGAAACCGTAAAAAATATAGCACCAACCTTTGGTGGTATTAACCTTGAAGATATAAAAGCGCCGGAAGCTTTTGAAATTGAAAGACGCCTAAAAGAAGAACTGGATATACCAGTAATGCACGACGACCAGCATGGTACCGCCATAATATCTGCCGCTGCATTAATAAATGCTTTAGAACTTGCCGATAAAAAAATTGAAGATGTAAAAATAGTTATTAGCGGTGCAGGAGCAGCTGCTATTTCGTGTTCGCGTTTGTACCAGTCTTGTGGTGCGAAACGCGAAAACATGGTAATGCTAGATAGTAAAGGTGTAATTCGTAACGATAGAGATAATTTAACATCTCAAAAAGCTGAATTTGCCACACACCGAAAAATAGACACGCTAGATGAAGCTATGGTAGATGCCGATGTGTTTATTGGGCTTTCTATGGCAGATATCGTAACACCAGAGATGCTAAAGGCTATGGCGAAAGATCCTATAGTTTTTGCAATGGCCAATCCAGACCCCGAGATTAAATACCAATTGGCTGTAGATACTCGCGAGGATATAATTATGGCAACGGGTAGAAGCGATCACCCTAATCAGGTAAATAATGTGTTAGGGTTTCCTTTTATTTTTAGAGGAGCATTAGATGTCCGCGCCTCAAAAATTAATGAAGAAATGAAAATGGCCGCAGTAAAAGCTTTAGCGGCTTTAGCAAAAGAGCCAGTACCAGAACAGGTAAATGTTGCCTACGGGCAAACCCGTTTGGCGTTTGGTAGAAATTACATTATCCCAAAACCGTTCGATCCTAGGTTAATAGCTGAAATTCCTCCAGCAGTTGCAAAAGCAGCTATGGAAAGTGGTGTTGCTAAAGAGGCTATCACAGATTGGGAGAAATATAAAGACACATTACGTGAGCGTTTAGGTTCTGATAACAAATTGGTAAGGCTATTGCTAAGTCGTGCAAAACTTAGTCCTAAACGCGTGGTTTTTGCTGAAGCAGATCAGTTGGCAGTTTTAAAAGCAGCTCAAATTGCTTATGAAGAAGGTATTGCTATTCCTGTTTTATTAGGGAGAAAAGATACTATAGAAGCGCTCATGGCAGAGATTGATTTTGAAGGCGATATTGATATTATTGACCCCAAAACAGACGAGGAAAACAACCGTAAAAACAGATATGCTAAAGTATATTGGGAACAAAGAAAACGAAGAGGTGTTACCCTTTATGCGGCTCAACGTTTAATGCGCGAACGTAATTATTTTGCGGCTATGATGGTGAATGAAGGTGATGCAGATGCCTTAATTTCGGGGTATTCCCGCAGCTATCCTTCAGTAGTAAAACCTATGTTAGAGCTAATTGGTATGGCTAAAGGCGTTAGTAGAATTGCAACTACCAATATAATGATGACCAAGAGAGGCCCAATGTTTTTGAGTGATACCTCCATCAATATAGATCCTACGGCAAAAGATTTAGCAAAAATTGCGGTTATGACATCAAAAGTGATTAAAACTTTTGGGTTCGAGCCAGTAATTGCTATGACCTCGTATTCAAACTTTGGATCATCCGATAACGAAAAAGCTTCAAAAGTAAGGGAAGCAGTATCTATTTTACATCGTAATTATCCAGAATTAGTCGTAGATGGAGAACTACAAACCGATTTTGCATTAAATGATAAAATGCTAAGGGATCAATTTCCTTTTTCAAAATTAGTTGGGCGTAAGGTAAATGGTCTTGTGTTTCCTAATTTAGATGCTGCAAACATTACTTATAAATTGCTAAAAGAACTTAACGAAGCCGATTCTATTGGGCCAATTATGATGGGTATGCGCAAACCGGTACATATACTACAACTTGATGCAAGTGTAGATGAAATTGTAAATATGACTGCAATTGCAGTTGTTGATGCACAAAATAGAGAAATGTGGGAACTAGAAAAAGATATTTCTTAAGTATTGAAACGTAAATAATTTCATTACATTTGGCAGGTTAAGAGGGATTTTTACATGATTACACATATTCAAGGAAAACTTATTGAGAAGAATCCAACCGATGTAGTTATAGACTGCAACGGGGTTGGGTATTTGTTAAATATTTCTTTACATACATATTCTCAAATACCTGATAAAGAGCAGTTAAAGCTATATACGCATCTTCAAGTAAAAGAAGACTCGCACACACTTTTTGGTTTTTCATCCTTGGCAGAACGCGAAATTTTTAGGCTCTTACTTTCAGTAAGTGGCATTGGCGCTAGTACTGCAAGAACAATGTTATCGTCTTTAACTCCAAAACAAGTACGAGAAGGTATAGCATCTGGTGATGTAGCATTAATTCAATCTATAAAAGGAATTGGAGCAAAAACTGCACAACGTGTAATTATTGATTTAAAAGATAAAATTTTAAAGATTTACGATATAGACGAAGTTTCGGTTTCTAAAGACAATACCAATAAAAATGAAGCGTTATCTGCTTTAGAAGTTCTTGGTTTTGCAAAAAAACAGGCAGAACGCGTTGTGGACAAAATTATGGTGTCCCAACCTGATGCAACAGTAGAAACCATTATAAAACAAGCCTTAAAAAATTTATAAGAGATTTTGAACATAACTAACCATAGCTGTCATAAATCCATAAAAACCTATGTTGCTTTAATTGCCCTCCTGCTTTTGTCGGTATCGGTATGGGCACAACAACCTGTACAAGATTCAACTAAAACTGGATTTAGTTTGGGGAGCATTAAATTTCCAAAGCCCAACGGTATAGAGTCTAAATACACGTACGATCCCATTACCGATAGGTATATTTACACAGAAAAAATAGGCGAGTTCAATATTAATTACCCTATAATTTTAACTCCCAAAGAATTCAAAGACCTTGTTGCAAAAGAAAGCCTAAGAAATTATTACAAAGAAAAAATTGATGCTTTTGATGGCAAAAAGAAAGGTGCGGAAGATGAACAGAAAAACCTATTGCCAGAATTCTATGTAAACTCAGGTTTTTTCGAAACTATTTTTGGAGGAAATACTATTGAAGTAGTGCCGCAAGGTTCTGTAGAAATGGATTTGGGCGTACTCTTTTCAAGACAAGACAATCCATCGTTTTCTCCAAGAAACCGTAGTAATTTCACCTTTGATTTTGACCAACGAATTAGTTTAAGTTTGTTGGGTAAAGTGGGAACGCGACTTCAAGTAAATGCTAATTATGATACCCAATCCACTTTTGATTTTCAGAATATCATAAAATTAGATTATACACCAACCGAGGATGATATTATTCAAAAAATAGAAGTTGGTAATGTGAATATGCCCTTAAATAGCTCTTTAATTACAGGAGCACAAAGTTTATTTGGGGTAAAAGCACAATTGCAATTTGGCAGAACTACGGTAACAGGTGTGTTTTCTGAACAACAGTCGCAAGGAAATACTGTAGTAGCGCAAGGTGGCGGTACTCTAGAAGAGTTTGACTTTTTTATTTGGGATTATGATGAAAACAGGCACTTCTTTTTAGCACAATATTTTAGGGATACCTATGATGAAGCACTAAGAAATTATCCGTTTATTAACAATAAAGGCCTTCAAATCACAAGACTTGAGGTTTATATAACTAATAGAAGTAATAGAACAGACAATGTTAGAAATATTGTAGCATTACAGGATTTAGGTGAAACTGATAAGCTGTTTTCTACTTTAATTTCAGTGTCAGCTCCACCGGGATCGTTTCCTGATAATGGTAACAATAATTTAGACCCTACAGCCATTGGATCTGGTTCTGTGTTAACCGAGGCTATTCGAGATATAGCCACGGCTCAAAATGGATTTGGAGCTATACAGGGCAGTGTTAATGAAGGTTCAGATTATGGGAAAATTGAGAATGCTAGAAAATTACAAGAAGGACAAGAATATACTTTTAATAAAGATTTAGGTTATATCTCATTAAATCAACGTTTAAATGCAGACGAGGTTTTAGCAGTGGCCTATCAATTTACCGTTGGCGGCAATGTATACCAAGTGGGTGAATTTGCCAATGATGGTGTTAACCCTAACGAGGTAAGTACCAATAACCAAGGGCAGGTTACTCAGGTTACCAATAAGGCTTTAGTGCTTAAAATGTTAAAAAGTAGTGTAACCAATGTACAACAGCCTATTTGGGATTTAATGATGAAAAACATCTACGACACAGGTGCATTCAACCTAAGTCAAGATGATTTTACATTGAATATTTTTTATAACGAAGCATCGCCCTTAAACTTTATAACACCTGTTGAAGGCACAACCTTTCCTGCATTTGATAACCATACACCAACTATTACTGGTGATGATAAAGAGATAGAGGAAACTACGTTATTACGGCTTTTTAATTTAGATAAGTTGAATTTTAATAACGACCCACAAGGTAATGGCGATGGTTTTTTTGATTTTGTGCCAGGAATAACAGTACAACCACAAAACGGAAAAATAATATTCACTAAAGTAGAACCTTTTGGACGCTATCTTTTTGATGTTTTAGATGATGATGGTAACCCTAATAACAACGATTTTGAATACGAACAAGAAACGTTTACCAATCCCAACCAAGAAAAATACGTTTACGATATTCTTTATAAAAGCACAAAGATTGCTGCTTTAGAAGAAGCCGATAAAAACAAATTTAAACTAAAAGGGCGTTACAGTTCTAGCGGAGGTGGAGATGGCATACCTATAGGGGCTTTTAACGTGCCAAGAGGTTCGGTAAGGGTTACTGCTGGTGGCCGTGTTTTAATTGAAGGTGTAGATTATACTGTTAATTATCAATTAGGGCGCGTACAAATTTTAGACGAAGCTCTAAAAGCATCTAATACGCCCATACAGGTTTCTACAGAAAACAATGCAGTTTTTGGGCAACAAACCAGACGTTTTACGGGTATTAATATTGAGCACAAATTCAATGACAATTTTGTAATTGGTGGTACGCTTTTAAATTTAAATGAACGCCCCATTACACAAAAAGCAAATTTTGGTTCAGAACCTATAAACAATACCATTTTTGGTTTTAATGGTAATTACTCTTCTGAAGTGCCTTTCTTAACCAGAATGGTAAACAAATTACCAAATATAGATACCGATGTACCATCAAATATCTCACTTCGTGGAGAGTTTGCATATTTAGCACCGGGTGCACCTAAAGGCACTAATTTAAACGGAGAGGCAACATCGTATATTGATGATTTTGAAGGCACACAAAATGCCATAGATTTAAAAGCACAACAGTCTTGGTTTTTATCGAGTAGACCCTTAGAACTTGGAGGAAATGTTCCAGGAAACGATCAACCTGGTATCCAAAATGGCTATGGTAGAGCAATGCTAAACTGGTATACCGTTGATCCTATTTTCTACAGCGCAAGACGACCCGATGGTGTGTCTGATGAAGATTTATCTAGTCTTTATACTAGTCGTGTTTTTATTAATGAGTTATTTCCAGAACAGGATTTAGTACAAGGTCAAAATTCCATATTATTCACATTAGATCTAGCATATTATCCTGAAGAAAGAGGGCCTTATAATTTTAACGAAAATGCTAATAGTACAGCGCCTAATAATCGTTGGGCAGGTATTACACGACAGTTAACATCTACAGATTTAGAACAAGCCAACGTAGAATATATTGAGTTTTGGTTGCAAGACCCATTTCAAGAAAATCCAGCAAACCCAGGAGGTAAATTAGTATTTAATTTGGGTAATATTTCAGAAGACATCATAAAAGACGGTAGAAAACTCTATGAAAACGGATTGCCTGAAGATGGCGATATTAGTTTACTGCCTCAAACAACTTGGGGTTCTGTGGTGCCGCTTAATCAGTCTTTGGTGTATGCGTTTGATACTACAGGAGAAGAACGTACCAACCAAGATGTAGGTTACGATGGGTACAGTGATGCAAACGAACGCGCATTCGCTAGCACAATACCTGGAGGTTTTGATGCTCTTGAAGATCCTGCAAACGATAATTACACATTTTTCCTAGATGCTGAAGGTGGTATTTTTGAGCGTTATAAAAAGTTCAATGGGGTGGAAGGTAATACTCCAGATGTGTTTACAGACACACAACGCGGTACTAACCCGCAACCTGATGTAGAGGATATCAATAGAGATAACACAATGAATACTATTGATAGTTATTTTGAATACGAATTAGATATTACACCTGCTACTTTAAATATCAACAATGAGTTTATTGTAGATACTAAAAACGTTGAAGCCCAAAGTGAAGATAACAGACGAGTTTTGGAGAACGGAGAAGTGGTGTATCCAAAATGGTATTTGTTCAGGATTCCAGTAACTAAAAGTACAAGAGCAATAGGCGGTATTACCGATTTTAGATCGGTACGTTTTGTAAGAACATATTTAAAGGATTTTAATCAAAATACAGTATTTCGTTTTGGTACTTTAGATTTGGTGCGAAGTGATTGGAGACGCTACAACCAATCTTTAGCAGAAGATAATGATGACCCCACAGACGACGGCACCGATTTTTCAGTAGGCATCGTTGGAACTATTGATAACGAAGGCTCTTATGTAAGACCACCAGGAATCGAGCCCGAACAATTGTTTAATAACAACACCGTAGTTCGTCAAAATGAGCAGGCCTTAGTAGTAAATGTTTGCAATTTAGAAACTGAAGATTCTAGAGCTGTATTCAAAAATATTAATATAGATATGCGCCAATTTAAACGTTTAAGAATGTTTTTACACGCACAAGATGATGATTACGGATTTAACGATACAAACACCGAGCGCTTAGTTGGGTTTATGAGAATTGGTAATGATTTAAATGATAACTATTACCAAATTGAAATTCCGTTAGTAAAATCGCCTACAGGTTCCATTCGAAGAGAAGATGTGTGGCCTTTTGAAAATGAAATTAATTTAGCTATTGATGTTTTAGGGAAAATAAAAGCCCAAGGTATTTCAGATGGTACGTTGCTTAATGGGGAGCCTGTATTTTATGATGTTGTTGGAGACGATATTATACCGGTTGCCGACCAATTTTCGGGATATGTTACAGGGCAACATCGTGTGGCGATAAAAGGAAATCCAAACTTTGGAGATGTAAGAACCTTAATGGTAGGTGTTAAGAATGCTACCAATAGCGATGTTTGTGCCAATGTTTGGTTTAACGAATTACGATTATCTGATATGGATAACGAAGGCGGTTGGGCCGCAGTTGTAAGTATGGATACTAATATTGCCGATTTTGCAAACATTAGTGCTACGGGCAGACAAAGCACTTCGGGTTTTGGTGCTCTAGAACAAGGCCCAAGCGAGCGTGCTCTGGAGGATGTACAGCAATACGATGTGGTTACCAATGTAAATGTAGGGCAGTTGTTGCCAAAAACATGGGGCGTGCAAGTGCCATTTAATTATGCGCAAAGTGAAGAGTTGGTAACACCTAAATTCGATCAGTTTTACAAGGATTTAAAGTTACAAGACCGTATTGATGCTGCAAATTCTGAAGCTGAACGACAAGAGGTAAAAGAACAATCGGAAGATTATACAAGGCGTCAAAGTATCAATTTAATAGGTGTTAGGAAAAATAGAACTACCGAAAAAACACCCCGTTTTTATGATGTGGAAAACTTTACGTTTAATTATTCCTATAACAAGGTAGAGCATCGGGATTTCGAAATTGAAAACTCTGTAAACAAAACGGTAAGAGCTGGTGCAAATTATGCCTTTAATTTTAACCCAATTACTGTTGAACCCTTCAAGAAAAACGATTCTCTGTTCACTGGAAAATATTGGAAGTTCTTAAAAGATTTTAATGTAAACTTACTACCAACAAGTTTTGCTGTTAATACCGATATTAATAGGCAGTTTAACCGCCAAAAATTTAGGGAAATAGATTTAACAGGCAATAATATTGGTATTGAAGAACTGTTCCGAAGAAATTATACATTCGATTTTCAATACACTATCAATTATAATATTACCCAAGCCTTACAATTAAATTTTACAGCAGCCAATAACAATATTGTTAGAAATTATTTTTTAAATGATGATTTTATTGCTGGCGAACAAGACCAACGTTTAGATGTTTGGGATGGCTTTTTAGATATTGGCGATCCTAACAGGCAAACCCAAAGTTTAGGGTTAACCTACCAACTACCGCTTAACAAAATACCAACATTTAGTTTTATAGATGCCACGTATCAATATAACGGCGATTTTCAGTGGCAAAAAGGTTCTGATTTGTATGGGCAGGAGTTTGGGCAAGATATTCATACAGTACAAAACTCTAATACTCATAATATAAACACAAGTTTAGATATGAGGCGCTTGTATAAGTACATAGGTTTAGAAAAAAAGCCAACACGTACTGTAAGAACAAGAACCAGAGGTGCTGGCGGCCCTCCAGGAGAGCAACCAGAAGGCAACCAAAAACCTAAAAACAGCACTAAAGCAGGTACAAAACTTCTAAATGCAGGTATAGATATTGTTACAAGTATTAAGCGTGTACAAATAAACTATTCTGAAAATAATGGTACATTTTTACCGGGTTACACGCTAACCCCAGGTTTTGTAGGTACGTTAAAGCCATCTTTTGGCTTTACCTTTGGTTCACAAAACGATATTAGGCAAGAAGCCGCAAGACGCGGTTGGTTAACAACGTTTCAAGAATTTAATCAGCAATTTACGCAGACCCATAGTGAACAGTTAGATATTTCAGCAAGTCTAGAACCTGTTAGAGATTTAAAAATTGATATAACAGGAAACAAAACCTACTTTGAGAATTTTGCCGAAAATTACAGGGTAGACCCTTTAACTTTAGATTATATAGCCTTAACACCAAACACCTTTGGGAATTTTAATATTTCTACGGTTTTAATAAAAACAGCCTTTAGTAAAAGCGACGAAACAACATCTGATGCCTTTAACGATTTTAGGGCAAACAGACTTACCGTTGCCAGACGTGTTGCTGCAGCAAGAGGTGCCGATGTAAATGATGTAGATGCCGAGGGCTTTCCAAGAGGCTTCGGAAAAAACAGTCAAGCGGTATTGTTACCAGCATTTTTGGCGGCCTACAGTGGTCAAGATCCCAATAACGTAAAGCTAGACGCTTTTAGAAGCGTGCCAATACCAAACTGGGATATAAAGTATACTGGCTTTATGAAGTTTGCTTGGTTTAAAAAGAATTTTAGGCGTTTTTCTGTAACTCATGGCTATCGTTCTAGTTATAATATTAATCAATTTCAAACAAATTTAGATTTTAACGATATCAATTATTCGTTAGGTTATGATGCCCCAGAAAACAATGATACCAAAGACCAATCGGGAAATTATAAAAACGAACGGTTGTTTAGCAATATTAACCTAATGGAGATGTTTAGTCCGTTAGTACGACTAGATATGGAGATGAAAAACTCTATGAAAATCTTAGCCGAAATTAGAAAAGACAGGTTGCTTTCCTTGAGTTTTGATAATAACCTACTTACCGAAGTTATAGGTAACGAATATGCTTTAGGCTTAGGGTATCGCATAAAAGATGTACGCATAAAATCTAAAATGGCTGGTCCCAAAAAACGTATAGTTAGCGATTTGAATATGAAAGCAGATATTTCAGTAAGAGATAATAAAACCATTGTTAGATATTTAGATTTAGAGAACAATCAGGTCACCTCGGGGCAAACCATTTGGGGACTTAAATATTCGGCAGATTATGCCTTTAGTAGAAATTTAACCGCTATTTTCTATTTTGATTATGCCTTTGCAGACTATGCTATTTCTACAGCCTTTCCCCAAACTACAATACGCTCTGGGTTTACGCTAAGGTACAATTTTGGGAATTAAGCGTTTTGTCATTCAAAGGGAGGTACGACCGAAGCATCTAGAAAACGCTTTATTTTTTAAATTGTTAATGATACAAATATCTATTTGAAATGTAATTTTGAATAGATACATTTGTGAAAACAATATTTTTAAATCATTATAATGAATATTCCATCAGAATTAAAATACACCAAAGACCACGAATGGGTTAAAATTGAAGGAGACACAGCAGTGGTAGGAATTACCGATTTTGCACAAAGCGAATTAGGAGACATTGTTTACGTTGAAGTAGAAACTTTAGACGAAACACTAGATGCCGACGAAATTTTTGGAACCGTTGAGGCTGTTAAAACAGTATCAGATTTGTTTCTACCATTATCAGGCGAAATCGTAGCATTTAACGAAGCTCTGGAAGATGAGCCAGAAACCGTAAATTCTGATCCTTACGGTGATGGATGGATGATAAAAATTAAGTATTCTGATGCTTCACAAATAGATAATTTACTGTCTAGCGAAGCCTATAAAGAATTAATAGGTGCTTAAAAAAGCCGCTCCTTTTCTTGCAATACCCTATACAATTGCTTTGGCAACCGCCAGTTTAATAAATTTAAACAGCATGCCTAAAGTAGAACTAAATTATGGCGACAAGATTTTTCATTTTTTAGCCTATGCTATTTTGTGCTTATTGTGGTATTTAGTTTTTTATTACAGAATGCAACACACCTTAAAAAAAGCTGTTTTACACGCTGTAGTTTTAGCAATTATTTTTGGTATAATTCTTGAGGTATTACAGGGTACGTTAACTCCGTACAGATCTCTCGATGTTTACGATGCCATAGCAAATAGTTTAGGGGCATTGTTAACAGGAGTACTATTATTGGCAAAAGGAAAAATACAAGTTAAAAATTAACAAACTCTTGTTTTTTTCCCAAATAAGTAGTTATTTTAGCAATCTGGAAAAACAAATAAAATTATGGAACCTAAAAAAAATCCAAAAGCTAACGTAGGTAGAAACAGTTCTCTGTTTTTCTCTATAGGTTTAGCACTTATGCTATTTTTAGCATATTACTCTATCAATTACAAAACTTATGATAAGGCTGACATTGATATAGGACAATTGAATTTAGAAGAAGAGCTAGAAGAGGAAATTCCATTAACACAGCAAATACAAACGCCACCACCGCCACCGCCACCACCAGCAGCACCTGAAGTTATTGAGGTTGTAGAAGATGAGGAAGAAGTGGAAGAAACTGTAATTGAGTCTACCGAGGTAGATCAAGAAACTGAAATTGTTGAGGTTGAAGAAATTGAAGTAGAAGAAGTAGAGGAAGATATAGAAGTACCTTTTGCAGTTATTGAAAATGTTCCAGTTTTCCCAGGATGTGAAAAAGGTAACAATGCAGCAAAGAAAAAATGTATGTCTGAAAAAATTCAGAAATTCGTACAGAAAAAGTTCAATACCGAGTTAGCTTCAGATTTAGGTCTTTCAGGAAGACAGCGTATTAACGTTATCTTTAAGATTGATAAAAATGGAAACATTACAGGTGTACGCTCTAGAGCACCACACCCAGGATTAGAGAAAGAAGCAGCAAGGGTAATTAATTTATTACCTAAAATGAAACCAGGTAGACAACGTGGTAAGCCAGTTACAGTACCGTATTCTTTACCAATAGTATTTCAAGTACAAGACTAGCAAAATATCTGCAACCGCAGAATTTAATAAAAATAAAATCCCGTTACATAAATTTGTAACGGGATTTCTTTTTTGGTATGCTTATTGTGATTTTATCATAATATTAACATTTTAACTATGATATTAAAACACATAAGAACTATTTATTGTTTTTTGCATGCAAACAGTCCTTAATCTTATGAATTTTATTAGTGAAACTCTATTTTGAAAAATTATGTAGTAATATATTCAAAATAGTTAGTTGAACTAATCCCGCTTTTTCCAGCGGGATCTTAGCTTCGCTAGCTTCACTTTATTGTAGTTTTAAAAAAAATCACAATACATGAAAAATTCAAAAACACCCCACGAACTCATTCGGCAAAATGAGCAAATCGTGAAACAATCACAAAAGCATGATACAAATTTACAAAAAAACTCAATCCTCTATTTTCAGGTAGGTTTAATAGTGTGTCTTTTAGCGGCTTTGGGGTTGTTAGAAATGCAATTTGAGAATAGAATTCCTAATTATGGACAAGACTTTAGTGATACTGTTGAAACTTTTGAAATAGAAGTCCCAAAATTTAGAGTCTACGAAGCTCCAAAACCCGAAGTAAAACCTAAAGTTTTAGAAAAAAAGGTATCGCTTATAAAAACTCCCAAGATTATTGAAAATAACGATACAACGCATAAGATTTTAGAAATTGAAACACCTGACGACATGACTTCTGATGTGCCTTTTGATCCGAATTCACTTAATATCGAGAAACCTATTGAAACCACAATAGTAGATTTTGTTTTTATTGAAGAGGCGCCAATTTATCCAGGTTGTGAGGACGAAAAAGGAAACAAAGCAAGAAAGAAGTGTATGTCTGATAAAATAACGCGATTAGTTCAAAGCAAATTTAACGGTGGTGACATTGCTTCTAAATATGGTTTGTCTGGAAGGCAAAAAATATATGTGCAATTTCAAATTGATAAAACAGGAAAGGTTGTAGATGTTAAAACGCAAGCAGCCCACCCTAAGCTTAAAGATGAAGCAGAACGCGTAGTGAATAAAATTCCAAAAATGAAACCGGGGATACAGTTTGATAAGCCAGTTGGAGTAAGGTATAATTTGCCTATAACATTCATTGCACAGTAACATTACAATTTAGCATGCAGTAAGCCGTTATCTTAAATAGATGGCGGCTTTTTTATTGTGAAGGGTTTCGTTTAACTATCTTAATAAAATATGCTATCTTTCAAACCAAAATGTAATCATATCCATTATATGAAGTATATGAAGCAATTTGTTGCCCTTCTGCTATTTTTTACTCAATTTTTTACCTTTTCCCAAGATACTAATCTTTACGAAAAACCTCCTGTTTTTCCAGAATGTTCTAATGTTGCTATAGATGCACTTCAAGAGTGTTTTGATGCGCAAGTATTCAACATTATTAAAGAAAAGTTTAAAGTCCCTTCAAACCTAAAAAATGATAATTATAAAGGTGAAGTTATTGTGCTTTTTGAAGTAGATACAACAGGGAGTTTTAGAGTAATGTACGTAGATGCTATGTATAATGAATTGAAGGCTGAGGCAAAACGTGTTTTTGAAACTTTTCCTAAAATTGAACCTGCGACTTATAGCGGACGCAAAACCTTTAAACAATATTCAATTCCAATACAAATACCTTTAGACGATTTTACACTTTCTACACCAAAAGATTTGGCAAAATCCAACGCTATTAATAAATTAGAAGAGGCTGCAAAGCAAGAGTTTGAAGCCGTAAATAGCGGTTTAACCACCTATTCAAATAAAGCACTTACCAGTAAATTAAATATTCAATTCACACATAGCGACTATGCACGTTTTGATCGTGCCATGAATGTTATTGGCACCAACAGCCATACGGCGTCTAAGCCCTTCTTATACGATGATGTTTCTAAATATTATAATTTTGAAGCAGAACGTGATGCATTAAAGAAAAATACTGAAACTTGGGCAGGCAAAAAACTCTGGAATGAGCATTTGGTGCAATTACAGGGTAAGGACTATTGGTTTACAATAGATCCTGTTTTCGATTTACAAGCTGGTACAGATTCTGAAGGCGGCAGTACATATAACAATACTAGAGGTATTATGATACAAGGAGGCTTGGGCAAAAACTTTAATTTTTACAGTACCATTTTTGAAAGCCAAGGGCGTTTCGCAGATTATGTTAACAGGTATGCCGAAAGTTTAAAGGCGTTTGGTCCAGATCCCGCCATTATTCCAGGGAGAGGCATTGCCAAACGTTTTAAGACCGATAGTTATGATTATCCAGTTGCAGAGGCCTATTTATCGTATTCGCCAGCTAAATTTTTAAATGTACAATTTGGCCATGGCAAAAACTTTATTGGGGATGGCTATCGCTCTTTATTGGTTAGCGATGTAACGAGTCCGTATCCCTTTTTAAAGCTAAACACCAAGTTTTGGAAAATAAAATACACCAATACCTTTATGTGGATGCGAGATGTTAGGGATGCCGTGGTAGAAGACAAAGCATTTTTAACCAAATATATTGCTAACCATTATTTAAGTTGGAACGTGTCTAAACGATTTAATTTAGGCTTGTTTGAATCTGTACTTTGGGAGAATAGCAACAATCGTGGGTTTGATGTAAATTACCTAAATCCCATTATTTTCTATCGCGCCATAGAATTTGTTACGGGTCAAGGTGCAGGAAATGCACTTTTAGGTGCTACTGCTAAATACAAGTGGAATGATGATGTAAATATCTATGGACAGTTTATTCTAGACGAATTTTCGCTTGGGGATATAAAAGCCCGAGAAAAAAGCTGGAAAAACAAGTATGGCTATCAAATAGGATTGAAGTATTATAATGCTTTTAAAGTTGATAATTTAGTACTGCAATTGGAGTATAACCGTGTACGTCCCTATACCTATTCGCATAATACCATTGTTTTAAACTATGCGCACAACAACCAATCCTTGGCGCATTTGTGGGGTGCTAATTTTAGCGAATTAATCTTAATTGGGCGTTACCGCTATAACCGTTGGTTTGCAGATGCACGCTTTATTTTTGGAACTAGAGGTTTAGATTTTAACGATGGTAGCGATAATTTTAGTTACGGTGGTGATATTTATAGAAATTATAACGATAGGCCTTTTGATACAGGTGTTGAAGTAGGGCAAGGTAATAAAACAAAAAGCTTCTACGGCAATTTACAAGCAGGGTACTTAATTAATCCAGCCAGTAATTTAAAGTTTTTTACAGATATTACGGTTAGAAATTTTAACCCAGAAGCAACTACTGCAACAGCGTTTAAAAATAATACAGTATGGCTAAACTTTGGCTTGCGCACCGATTTGTTTAATTGGTATTTTGATAATTAACAAATTCCTGCGAAAGCAGGAATCTCTTTCATATTAATGTAAAATTTATATCTAGAACGAAAATTTTAGATTTAAAAGAGGTTCTCGATACAAATTTTCGTTTCTTAAAATTACTCGAACTATCACCTATTTAATTATATAGAATACATATTAAAAGTTTAAGTACCATTGCTCAAATTACATTTAAGGCGTATCTTTGCACTCGCAATAAAGAAATTTGGCCTTGAGCAATTCAAAAACTTCGATAGCAGCACCGTCAGTAATTTCAGATTTTAAGGAAATTACTAAAATGCGCCTGTCCATAAGTGTTGTATTCTCTTCATTGGCCGGATATTTATTGGGTGTGGAGGTTGTAGATTTTAAAGTACTTGTTTTACTGGCGCTTGGAGGCTATTTTATGGTTGGAGCTTCCAATGGGTTTAATCAAATTATAGAAAAAGATCTTGATGCGTTAATGCAGCGTACCAAAAATAGGCCTATTCCAGCAGGACGCATGTCTGTTAACACAGCGTTTATAATTTCATCACTATTCACCTTGTTGGGTATTGCCATTTTATACAGCATTAATAAGCAAACCGCCATGTTTGGCGCTATTTCAATATTTCTATATACCTGCGTTTATACCCCGCTAAAAACCAAAACACCATTGTCGGTTTTTGTTGGTGCAATTCCTGGAGCTATTCCGTTTATGTTGGGTTGGGTTGCCGCAACGGATAATTTTGGTATAGAACCAGGTACTTTGTTTGCATTGCAGTTTTTTTGGCAATTTCCGCATTTTTGGGCCATAGGATGGTTTTTGTATGATGATTATAAACGAGGTGGTTTTTTTATGTTACCCACTGGAAAACAAGATAGGGGTACTGCGGTACAAACTATAATGTACTGTATATGGACGGTTTTAATTTCCATTATTCCAGTTTTTGGTTTTACAGGTAAATTACAACTCTCTATTATTGCCGCAATACTTGTTTTTGCATTAGGGCTTTGGCTTATATATTATGCTGTTAGGTTATTTAGACTAATGACGGAAAAAGCAGCAAGACAGCTGATGTTGGTAAGCGTATCGTACATTACATTAGTGCAAATAGTTTATGTAATTGATAAATTTTTAAGTTAAGATGGATTTAACTCAGGGTACATTAAAAGAAAAAAATAATAGGGCAAAAAAAATGATGCTTTGGTTTGGCATTGTGTCTTTAATTATGAGTTTTGGAGGTTGGACGAGTGCCTTTTTGGTAAGCCGTTCTAGACCAGATTGGGTTAAGGACTTCGAGTTGCCCAATGCCTTTATTATAAGTACTGTTGTAATTATAATAAGTAGCGTTACATTTATATTAGCAAAACGTGCCTTAAAAAATGGGAACCGTTCTGCTACAAGTGCTTTCTTGTTGGCTACTCTTGTTTTGGGCGTTGTGTTTATAATTAATCAGTTTTATGGCTTTCAGCAAATTATAGATTTAGGTTATAATTTTACGGGGCCAACCAGTAATGTTACCATGTCTTACATTTATTTAATAGCATTTGTGCATATTTTACACGTTGTTGCTGGGTTAATTTGTTTATTGGTCGTAATTTATAATCATTTTAAACAAAAATACAATGCACAGAATTTATTGGGCTTTGAATTGGCAGCAACATTTTGGCATTTTATAGATATACTATGGGTTTATCTGTTTTTGTTCTTATATTTCGTAAAATAAGGTTTTTGTGTTTTTGAAAAGGCTTACATACACTGAATTAATGGGCTTTTTTAGAAGATTTCAAAATTAAATTAGGTATATTTCGTTAAAAAAATAAATTGATTATTTTTGTGCAACTTTTAAATAACTATCTATAAATATGAGTACAGCAGTAGCAGAAGGCAAAACTTGGGGCGGAGGCAACCAACCTTTGCAAGCAAGTTATGGTAAAATGATGATGTGGTTTTTCATCGTCTCTGATGCATTAACTTTCTCAGGGTTTTTAGCAGCCTACGGATTTTCGAGATTTAAGTTTATTGATTCATGGCCAATTGCCGACGAAGTGTTTACTCACTTTCCGTTCTTACATGGAGTAGACGCACCAATGTACTATGTGGCGTTTATGACGTTTGTGCTTATCATGTCTTCTGTAACTATGGTATTGGCAGTTGATGCGGGACATCATATGAACAAAGCCAAGGTAACACTGTACATGTTTTTAACTATTATAGGTGGCTTAATATTCGTTGGGTCTCAGGCATGGGAATGGAATACCTTTATTAAAGGCGACTATGGTGCAATACAAACCGAAGGTGGAAATATTTTACAATTTGGAAAATATGTTGAACAAGATGGAGAACAGGTATTTAAAAGAGTAGCTGTAAGAGATATAGCTATTCCTGCTACAAGTAAAGAAAGAGTTCAACACGAAAGAAAAAATGGCCTTTGGTACGTTAGCGAAGGTACTTTACCTTCCTACACTATGGACGAAGTAATACATGGTCTTCAGGCTAACAAAGACGTTCTTGTAAGAACCCAAATAATAAATGAGGCAGGTGAAAAAACGGTCTTATCAAGAGAAGAATCTATTAACCAAATCATGAAAAATGGTAAAACTGTAGTTGAGGGTGCTAATCTACATGTAAATGAATATGGCTCTCCACTATTTGCAGATTTCTTTTTCTTTATTACAGGATTTCATGGATTCCACGTTTTCTCTGGGGTAGTAATTAACATTATTATTTTCTTTAATGTATTATTAGGAACTTACGAAAGACGCGGTAGCTACGAAATGGTTGAAAAAGTTGGATTATATTGGCACTTTGTAGATTTAGTATGGGTATTTGTATTTACATTCTTCTACTTAGTTTAAAATTAATATGATGTCTTTTCCTTTAATGAAGGAATTAAAACAAAAATTGTCATTCTCCTTAAAACGAGAATCTAAATAATAAAAATTTAAAATGGCACACGAACATAAATTAGAAATTTTTAGAGGCTTATTAAAGTTTAAATCCAATACCCAAAAAATTTGGGGTGTTTTAATTTTACTTTCTATAGTAACAGCTATCGAGGTTGTTTTAGGGATACTAAAGCCAGAGTGGTCTATGGTTCCTGTTTTGGGAATGAAACTCTTAAACTGGATATTTATTATTTTAACCATTGTTAAAGCATACTACATTACTTGGGATTTTATGCATATGCGTGATGAAACCAAAGGCTTAAGACGTATGGTGGTGTGGACAGGCATTTTCTTAATCCTATATTTAATATTTATCTTACTGCAAGAGGGCGGCTATGTATTTGATGTATATAGCGATGGTTATATAAAAAGAGATTTTTAAAGGAACGCTTATTTAGTGAGGTTTTTTTAAGCGCATACATAATAAGCTTAATTAATACCGCTTTATCACAATACAAACACAATTTCTTGTTAAAATATATAATGAAGGTGGTTTTTAATAACCGCCTTTTTTATTTTTGCTAAAGCATTTAAACATAGGTAAATTCAATACACAATGAATTATAAAAAAGTAGGTATTTATGCAGTTCTAGGAATTTTGTTCTTCCTCCCCGTTACTTTTTTATTATTTCTATATCCAGCTACACATAATTACACCCCGTTAGATATTATAAACGAAAATGTGGCAGACATACATGGTTTTTCTTTTAATTCTGAAGAAGATATTATGTTAAAAGACCACATAACCGTTTTAAGCTTTTTAGGCAATAAACCTATGGAACGCTTAACAGCTGCTTCTAATTTAAAAGAATTAGTTTACGATAAATTTAAGGGCTTTAAAAAATTTCAAATAGTACTAATTGCCTCGAAAGGTAACGAAACTGCAGCTGAAGAATTAAAAAAAGAAATTAGCCTTTACGAAGATTTACGCTTTTTACATGTGGTGTATGGCACGCCTAAACAAATTACAAACGTATTTAAAAGTTTAAAATATAGCGAACCACTAGACAGCAATTTAGCCACCGATAATGTTTTTATAATAGATAAAGATTTGAATCAACGAGGGCGAATAGATGATAGGACAGACAAGGAAGTTGAAAAGGAAGCACCAGTATATGGTTTAAATTCTTATGATTGTATAGAGGTGGCAACCATAAAAAACAAGATGAGTGAAGACCTACGTATTTTGTTTACAGAATATAGACAAAAACGCAAAGGCGAATTTAATTCTACCACAAGAAGAGCAGACGATTTAAAAAGCGAAAATGAAAAAAACTAATTATTCTTATATAGGTATTGCATTTGTAATTCTAGTGTTTGGGATACTTTTTGTGCCAGAAATAGTAGATCGTATTACCAATAATGATATTACTAGAAAAGAAAGTAGAAGTAACTTAAAACAAGAAGGGCGCAAAACTTCAGATTTGGTCTTTATTGAAAATAATGGTGAAAAACGAAGTGTTCCAGAATTTAGCTTTACAAACCAAAATGGCGAGCAAATCACTAATGCAAACTACAAAGGGAAAGTGTACGTTGTGGAATTTTTCTTTACCACATGCCCAACCATTTGTCCTAGAATGAATAATAATTTGGTACAAATTCAAAATACATTTAAAGATTTTGAGGATTTTGGGGTAGCATCTTTTACTATAAATCCAGAACACGACACTCCAGAAGTGCTAAAATCTTATGCAGAAACTTATGGAATAACCAACCCAAACTGGCATTTGCTTACTGGAGAAAAGGAAAATATTTATAAGCTCGCTAACGAAGGATTTTACATTTATGCAGCAGAAAATAAAGATGTAGAAGGTGGATTTGAGCATTCAGGAAATTTTGCCTTAATTGATAAAAACGGATACATACGTTCTAGAAAAGATAAATTTGGAAACCCTATTATTTATTACCGAGGTGTAACTTCTGAGGAAGAACGTACTGATGATAATGGCGAAGTGGAACAAATAAGCATATTAAAAGAAGATATTAAAAAGTTGCTAAATGAATAATAATACTAACCAATTACTTAACGAAACAAAATATAATAAATTAATAGTTGCACTCTCTATAGCAATACCCGTTGTAGTTGCTATTTTATTCGGTGTTAAAATTGATGTAGAATTACCCGTTTTTTTACCGCCTATTTATGCAACAACCAATGCAATAACTGCTTTTATTTTAGTACTAGCATTTATTGCAATTCAAAATAAAAAAGTAAAATTGCACGAACGGTTAATGAAGTTTGCCATTATACTTTCAGTTTTATTTTTAGTAATGTACGTATTGTACCATATGACGAGTGATTCTACTAAATTTGGAGGGGAAGGTGTAATTAAATACGTATATTATTTTATATTAATAACACATATTTTAATGTCTATAGCTGTAATACCTTTTGTTTTAATAACTTATGTTAGAGCTATAACTAACAATATAGAAAAGCATAAGAAAATAGCCAAAATAACATTTCCGTTATGGTTATATGTAGCTATAACAGGAGTTGTAGTTTATATTATGATTTCACCTTATTATTAATGAGATTCTATATTTTGAAGTTCGCTGAACGCACAAAATATAGTAAATCGAATTAATCCCGCTTTTTAGCGGGATCTAAATAAAGCCTTTTTGCCACTTTTTTGAAGTTCGCAGAACGCACAAAATATAGCAAATTGAATTAATCCCGCTTTTTAGCGGGATCTAAATAAAGCTTTTTTGCCACTTTTTTGAAGTTCGCAGAACGCACAAAATATAGTAAATCGAATTAATCCCGCTTTTTAGCGGGATCTAAATAAAGCTTTTTTGCCACTTTTTTGAAGTTCGCAGAACGCACAAAATATAGCAAATTGAATTAATCCCGCTTTTTAGCGGATTCATAAAAATAAAAAATGAAAAATAAAATAGTTTTTATTCTTTTTTCTATGCTCTTTCTTATGAAAAGTAGCGCTCAATGTGCTATGTGTAGAGCAGTCTTAGAAACTGAGGAAGGACAAACTGCAGCAGAGGGCATTAACAACGGTATTATGTATTTAATGGCTATTCCTTACATACTTGTTGCTGCCTTGGGCTACTTTATTTACCTTCGTTTTTATAAATTAAAAAAGTAAAAGAAGTTTTTCATCTTTTACTGTAACATTTCCTTGCGTTGGTAGTCTAATGTTAAAGGACTTTTATAAATAGCGACTGTTTTAATGCTTTAATCAATCAAAAAATGCTAAAAATCAGTGATTTACACAAATCCTATGCCATAGGAGACACTAGTTTACATGTTTTAAAAGGTATAGATTTATCTGTAGAAGAAGGCGAAATGGTGGCCATTATGGGGTCATCTGGCTCTGGGAAATCTACATTATTAAATATTATTGGCATGTTAGATGTTGCCGATTCTGGCGAATATATATTAGACGGCTTACCTATAGACAATCTAACCGAAAAAAAAGCAGCAGTATACAGGAATAAATTTTTAGGTTTTATTTTCCAGTCCTTTAATCTTATTAATTATAAAAATGCGTTAGAAAACGTTGCACTTCCACTATACTACCAAGGGCTAAAACGAAAAAAACGTCAAGAATTAGGGATGTTTCATTTAGGAAAAGTAGGTCTTACCGATTGGGCGCATCATCTACCAAAAGAGTTATCTGGGGGACAAAAACAGCGTGTGGCCATTGCCCGAGCATTGGCGGCAAACCCCAAATTACTTCTTGCCGACGAGCCAACAGGAGCTCTAGATACCAAAACGTCTTACGAAATCATGGAATTTATCCAACAATTAAATGATGAAGGTAAAACCATTTTAATGGTTACTCACGAAGAAGATATTGCCAACATGTGCAAGCGTATTGTACGCCTACGCGATGGTGTTATTATGGAAGATAAAAAAGTAACCCAAGTAAGAGCAAGTCAGTATGTTTGATATAGACCTTTGGCGGGAAATATTTCAAAGTATTAATAAAAACAGAACACGTAGCATACTTTCTGGGTTTACCATTGCTTTTGCAATACTTTTATTTACCATACTTTTTGGTATCGCTAATGGGTTAGAAAACACCTTTATAGAATTATTTGGAACAGATGCGAAAAACTCTATTGTAATTTTTCCAGGAAGAACTACAAAAGCGCATAAAGGCCTTCAATCTGGACGTAGAATTAGATTTAAAAATGAAGATTACAATTATATTTTAGAAGAGTTTGGCGATAATGTGGAATACATTACTTCTAAAGTTAATAGGAATGTGGAAGCATCGTTTAAAGGCGAAAAAAATTCGTATCAAGTACGAGCGGTTCATCCCGAACATATGTACATTGAAAATAATGTAGTAGAAAAAGGACGCTATATTAATAACAGAGATCTTCAAAATAGAACAAAAGTAGCCGTAATTGGCAATGCCATTAAAGAGGATTTATTTATAAGAGAAGAGGCTGTAGGCAAATACATTAATTTAAACGGTATTCCTTATAAAGTGGTAGGTGTTTTTAGTGATGATGAAGGTGATAACGAAGAAAATGTTATTTATACACCCATAACCACAGCCCAAAGGGTATATGGAAATAATGATTATGTCGATTTTATTCATTTAACTTATAACCCCAAATTAAACTACGATCAAGCTATAGCTTTCGGAAATTCACTCACTAGGAAACTTAAGAATAAATTTGATGTTGCAAACGACGACCAACGCGCCATTAGGGTAAGAAATTTTGCCGAGGGCACCAGAAATGTAAGCCAAATGATGTTTGTACTAAATCTTATTGTATTATTTGTAGGTTCAGGAACCTTAATAGCAGGCATAATGGGCATTAGTAACATCATGGTATTTATCGTAAAAGAACGTACCAAGGAAATTGGTGTAAGAAAAGCATTGGGCGCTTCGCCTAGATCTATTGTTTCCATTATTTTACTCGAATCTATTTTAATTACATCACTAGCAGGATATGTTGGATTATTAATAGGTGCCACCGTACTTAAAATATTTGGTCCCGGTTTAAAAGATTATTTTATTACCAACCCAGGCGTAAATAGTGGTGTAGTAATTGGCGCTACCATAATACTAATTATATCTGGAGCTTTGGCAGGTTATTTACCAGCCAATAAAGCATCTAAAATAAAACCAATTGTAGCCTTAAGAGACGAATAGCATGATAAAATTTTTGTTTGATAGAGATACTTGGCAGGAATTATACGATAGTATTCGTAAAAATAAGTTGCGCACATTGGTAACTATTTTTGGCGTTGGGTTTGGTATATTTCTTTTAATAGTGCTCTTAGGCTCAGCTAGAGGAATGGAAAATTCCTTTAATAGGCTATTCGGCGATTTCGCAACAAATACCGTGTTTATTTGGGGACAAAGTACTAGCAAACCTTTTAAAGGATTTCAAGAAGGCAGAAGGGTACGCTTAACATTATCGGACGCGAAACGTGTAGAAGAAAATATTCCTGGAGTAGAATTTGTAGTTCCTAGAAGCCAGCAAGTATCAAAAGTAGACAGAGGATTTCTATCGGGAAGCTTTCAAATTGGCGGCGATTACCCGCTTTTAGATGAGGTAGAAAAGAAAAAACTTATTCGCGGTCGGTTTATTAATCAAAATGATATGCAGCTTAAACGAAAAGTGGCTGTAATTTCAGAAGATGTATATAAACAGCTTTTTGAAAAAGATGAAAATGCTATTGGCGAATATATAATTATAAATAACATAAACTTTAAGGTAGTTGGTGTGTTTAAGGTGTCCAACATCAACATGGGGCCACCAATAAATTTACATATTCCGTTTACCACGTTTCAGCAAATATACAATCAAGCAGGAAGAATTGGTTGGATGGTTATTACTGCTAAACCCGAATTTAATATTGTACAAGTAGAAAAGGATAGTAAACTATTGCTTAAAAATATTCATAAAATTCACCCAGACGATAGAAGAGCTTTTGGGAGCGCAAATGCGGGTAAAGAATTTGGAAAAGTAACGGGTTTTTTAACGGGCATGCAGTTTTTAACATGGTTTGTTGGTATTGCTACTTTAATTGCAGGTGTTTTTGCCATTGGCAATATACTTTTAATTACCGTTAAAGAGCGCACTAAAGAAATAGGTTTAAGGCGCGCTATTGGGGCAACACCGCTTGAGATTAAAAGTCAAATAATCTTGGAAGCTGTGGTGTTGTGTTTAATTGCGAGTTTTATAGGAATTATATTTGGTGGTTTTGTGCTAATTCTCATCAATTATGCGTGGGGACAAGGGGATTCAGCTGCATTAGTTAATCCATCGGTTTCTATAGCTGTGGTACTTTTTGCCCTTACATTATTAATAATTTTAGGAACTTTAATAGGCCTAATACCAGCATTTAAAGCAACCAGTGTAAAACCTATTGAAGCATTAAGAGAAGAATAAACAATCAAAAAAAATGAATAAAACAGTAAAAATTATTTTAGTTCTAGTTGCGGTAGTTGCCCTAATATTTGTTTTGAAATATTTTATGGATGCCAATTCAAAAGATATAGAGGTATTTGGAGTTGAAGAGCCGTTTTTCACAACTATAAATTCTCAGGCGGTTGCCACAGGAAAATTAAATCCAGAAGAAGAAATTGAATTGAAACCTCAAATTTCTGGTATCGTAGATAAAATTGTGGTAGAAGAAGGCGATGTTGTTAAAAAAGGCGATTTAATTGCTAAAATTAGGGTAGTGCCTAATGAACAGAGTTTAGCAAATGCTAAAAGTAGAATAGCAACGGCTCAATTGTCTTTTGATAATGCAACTATACAATTTCAACGGGATAAAAAACTCTTTGAAAAAGGGGTGATTTCTATACAGAACTTCGAGAATAGTGAGTTAAGCTATAACCAAGCAAAAGAAACATTAAGGCAAGCCCAGAACGATTATCAAATTATAAAACGCGGTTCTCTCTCGGGCGGTGGGTCAGCAAACACCAATATTATTGCCCAAATTTCAGGTACAATTTTAGAAATTCCTGTACGAGAGGGAGACCAAGTTATACAAAGTAACAACTTTAACGCAGGAACTACTATTGCAACAATTGCAGATATGAGTAATATGATTTTTGAAGGTAAAGTAGATGAAGCCGAAGTTGGAAAACTAAAGGAAGGTAAAGATATTACCGTAGTTTTAGGAGCTATTAACGATGAAGAATTCCCAGCAAAATTAACCTTTGTGGCACCAAAAGGTATTGAGGAAAACGGAGCGGTACAATTTACTATTAAAGCCAATGTTACTTTAGATAGCACTACAAATATTCGTGCGGGTTATAGCGCAAATGCCGAAATAGATTTAGAAGGAAAAGACAGTGTTTTAGCTATTAAAGAAGCCTTATTACAATACAAAAGATTTAGCGATGAGCCATTTGTAGAAATACAAGACGAAAACGGAAAATTTAAAAAGAAAGATGTAAAAATAGGTATATCTGATGGTATTAATGTTGAAATACTTGATGGCGTTAAAGAAGGCGATAAAATAAAAATTTGGAACAAAGCTTCTGATGAACAAGAAGAGGAAGAAAACAACTAAGTATGAATAAGTTAATAAATAATACAATTGTACTAGTACTATGTTTTGTTGGAGCATTAGGGTTTTCACAACAAAAAAAATGGACGCTGTTAGAATGTGTAAACTACGCTCTAGAAAATAACATAAGCATTCAACAAAGTGAGTTAGACGTACAACAAAATGAGTTAAACAAAAAGGATGCCATTGGAAATTTTTTACCTACAATGAATGCCAACGGAAACCATTCCTGGAATATTGGTTTAAACCAAAACATTACAACAGGTTTGCTTGAAAACCTCACTACTCAGTTTACATCTTTTGGGTTGTCATCTAACGTTGATATTTATAATGGTTTAAGAAATATAAACCAATTACACCGCTCTAATTTGGCAATTTTAGCGAGCCAATATCAACTCGCAGATATGAAAGATGATATTTCGCTGTTTGTAGCCAATGCGTTCTTACAAATATTATTTAATAAAGAGCAACTTAAAATACAGCAAGCACAATACGAAATAACAAACCAAGACTTAATAAGAACACAAGAACTTGTTGATGAAGGAGTACTTCCAAGAGGGGATGCTTTAGAGTTAAAGGCTACTCTAGCTTCACAAGTGCAACAAATAGTAAATACCGAAAACGCACTTTTGTTATCTAAAATAAGTTTAGCACAAACTTTGCGAATTGATGATTATGAGAATTTTGATACTATGGATGTGGAATACGAGGTGCCATTAACCAATATTTTAGATGAGTCTCCAGAAGCAATTATTGAAAAAGCCAAGGAAAACAGATACGATTTAAAAATTGCAGATGCCAACGTAAAACTAGCCGAATATGATTTGAAACTGGCAAAAGGTAACTTACAGCCATCTGTAACAGGGTTTTACAGGTACAATACCCGGGCTTCTTACAGCGATAGGGTTTTAGGGGTAGAAGCCACTCCAGATGGAACAAATTCTCCTATTGGTTTTGTAGAAGGTACAGGAGAAACAGTACTTGCACCCAATTTTAATACCACTAGAATTATTGGTGGGCCAGATGCATTGTTTAATCAATTTAGTTTAAACGATGGGCACAACTTTGGTATTAGCTTAAATATACCCATACTAAATGGTTTTTCGGCTAAGAATAATGTGCAGCGAAATAGTATTAATTTAAAGCGTTCTAAAAACCAATACGAACAAGCAAAGTTAGACCTTGAAACCGAGGTTTACCAAGCAATGAACGATGCTAAAGGTGCACTAAAAACTTACGAAGCAGCTATAAAAACCGAAGAAGCGCGTAAGGAAGCATTTAGTTACGCAAAAGAACGTTATAATATTGGTTTGGCTAATTCTTTTGAATTTAGCCAATCGCAAGCACGCTACGAGCAAGCATTAAGCGAGGTGATTAGGGCTAAATACGATTATATTTTTAAATTAAAAGTTTTAGAGTTTTACTTTGGAATTCCAATTACAGACTTAAGCCAGAACTAAGAATTTTTAACTTCAGATTCTAATTTTTCAGAAAGGTTTTGTATTCATTAAAAAGTTTTAGACTTTTACAAGCTAAATCTTCAACCCAATACATTGGCTTACATACTTAATTTAGAAACAGCAACTACCAATTGTTCCGTATCACTTTCCAAAGACGGAAACACTATTGCTATAAAGGAAGACGCTAGAAATGGTTATTCGCATGCAGAAAAACTTCATGTGTTTATAGATGAGGTTTTGCGAGAGGCTAATTTAGATTCTAAAGCTCTTATAGATGCCATTGCGGTAAGTAAAGGCCCTGGTTCTTATACAGGTTTGCGTATTGGCGTATCAGCAGCTAAGGGTTTAGCGTATGCTTTGGATGTACCCCTTATTTCTGTGCCAACTTTAGAGGTTTTGGCACACCAAGTTTCATGTAATGATGGTGTTATTGTTGCTATGTTGGATGCTCGACGCATGGAAGTATATTCAGCTGTTTTTAATTCAAAATATAATCAAATAAGAGATACTAAGGCCCAAATTATAGACGAAACATCTTTTGGTACATATTTAGAACAAGGAAACGTTTATTTTATTGGAAATGGGGTAACAAAAACAAAAAGCATGATTCAGCACCCAAATACTTTTTTTATTGAAGATAAACTGCCTTCTGCAAACGAAATGGGCCAATTGGCTTTTAATAAATATAAAATAAGCGATACCGAAGATGTTGCTTATTTTGAGCCTTATTATTTAAAAGATTTTGTGGCCTTAAAGCCAAAGTCAACCTGATAAACTAAATCATAAAAAAAAAGACCTGTCTGGTTTTTAAAACATGGACAGGTCCTATCAATATCTTTAGAAGTTAAATAAATTTAGCTTTCTTTATGTATTTCTACTTGATGTGGATACGGAATTTCAATACCTGCTTTATCAAGTGCTTCTTTTACATCTTCAGTAATACCAAAATAAACATCCCAATAATCATCAGCAGTACTCCATGGCCTTACTGCAAAGTTTATAGAGCTATCTGCTAATTCCATAACGTTTACAGATGGTGCAGGGTCTTTTAACACTTTAGGATGAGATGTTAAAACATTCATTAAAACCTCTTTGGTTTTCTTAATATCAGAATCGTAGCCTACACCAAAAACCAAGTCTACACGACGAGTTCCTTCGGTAGTATAGTTAATAATATTGCCATTAGACAAAGATCCGTTTGGAATAATAATTTCTCTATTTGAAAGCCCAGTTAATTTAGTGGTAAAAATCTCTATTTCCTTAACCACACCAATTTCACCTTGGGCTTCAATTAAATCCCCTATTTTAAAAGGTTTAAAAATCATAATTAATACACCGCCTGCAAAATTACCTAGCGAACCTTGTAATGCTAAACCAATGGCTAAACCAGCAGCAGCTATTATTGCAGCAAAAGATGTAGTTTCTACTCCTACAGTACCAAGTACAACAATAATTAGAACAATTTTTAAAATCCATCCAAATAGGTTTAATAAAAACTTTTGGAGACTCTCGTCGTAATCTCTTTTTGTCATTATTTTTCTGGTGCCTTTTATAATGTTTTTAATTACCCAAGACCCGATAATCCAAATAATAATGGCTCCAAGAATTTTGAGTCCGTAATCTAAACCTAATTCAAGCCATTTTTCAGTATCAATGTTTTCTAAATTCATAATTTTTAAGTTGTTATAATTGATTAATTAAATTCTAAATAAAACAAATACAAGCGCTATAATTGCAGGAACACTTTGCACTAAAAACAGTTTTATCTGCTTTGTGGAATAAGACCCATAAATACCTGCAATAGTCACACATATTAAAAAAAATAGTAAACTATTTTTATGTTCCGTAAGTATAGCTAACACTAATCCGGCAGCTAAAAAACCGTTATATAAGCCTTGGTTTGCAGCTAATACCTTAGTGTCTTCGGCAAATTGTTTAGATTTTAAACCAAATGTTTTAATACCCTTTGGTGTTGTCCATAAAAACATTTCTAATACCATAAAGTAAAAATGTTCTAGGGCAATAAAGGCAATTAAAATAATGGTTATGGTGCTCATTTTCCTAATAAATCAACGGTTTTCTAATGTAGAAAAAAATTGTTTACATGTTGTGTTATCACTACAAACAATAATATGGATTTATCAAATTTAGTTAAAGGTCAGGCATAAAAAAGGCGTTCACCTTATATTTGTAGGATGAACGCATTTTTTTAAACCTACATGGTTTATTTTACTTCAAAAGTAATTTTTACATTCACTCTAAATTCAGTGACTTCTCCGTCGTTTACAATACCGCTTTGTTCTTTAACATAAACAGAACGGATGTTTTTAACGCTTTTAGAGGCTTCTTTTACTGCTTTTTTTGTAGCATCTTCCCAACTTTTGTCAGAGTTTGCTAAAACTTCAATAACTTTTAATACTGCCATAATATTGTATTTTTAGATTAATAACTAATGTAACCACCCTAAAGATACAAATTTTAGTATGTATTTTTTTATGAATTACCCATTAATGGCTTCTACAGTTTCTACTTTACCAGGGAGCATTTGCTTTAGCATATTTTCTATCCCGTTTTTTAATGTGAACGTAGAAGACGGACAACCACTGCACGCGCCCTGAAGCATAACACTTACACTTTTTTCGTTAGCATCGTATCCCATAAACTGAATGTTTCCACCATCACTCGCTACTGCGGGCTTTACATATTCTTCCAGTATGTTTACAATTTCTTTAGATGTATCATCTAAGGCTTCAAATTTTTTATCTAACTGAGGTGTAGAATTTTCCATTTTTTCAGCAGCTTCAGGAAGTACTACCTCTTTACCATCGGCAATGAAATTTCTAATAAACTCCCTTAATTCTACTGTAATGTCTTGCCATTCAGCCATGTCGTATTTAGTAACAGACACGTAATTCTCTTCAATAAACACGCTTTTAACGAATGGGAAATGAAACAACTCAGATGCCATTGGCGAAAGTTTTGCATCGTCTATTGAAGTAAACTCAAATAAAGATGTTGCTATTTTTTTGTTGGCAACAAACTTCATTACCGCTGGGTTTGGTGTAGCTTCGGCATAAACCGTTACAGGGATTTGTTTTTTGGGTGCAGCATCTTCTGTTATTACTTCACCACCATCGTTTAAATACGCTTCAATCTGTTCGGCTACTTCATCTTGCACATCGTTCCACTCAACAATATTATAACGTTCAACAGCAATAAAGTTGCTGGAAATGTATACTTTTTTTACAAAAGGCAAATAAAATAATTGCTGCGCTAAAGGTGATGCTTTGGCGTCGTCTATATTATTAAATTCAAAACTTTGATGCTTAGTAATAAACTGATTAAGTTCAAATTTTACTATGGCGTTATTTGATGTTTCTTGCACTGAAACCTTGAAATTATTCATTTTAGCTATTTTTTGTCAAAAATACTAAAAGAAAACCTAGTTATCCATATATTTGAGTTTAGTTAACTGTTTTCTTTATGAAATTTTTTAATAAACTAAACGTTTACTAAAGACCAGTTTACCTTGATACTGTAACCTATGAAATTGAAATATACTTTTTTATTGTTGGTTGGTATGTTATGCTTGCCAAATGCTTATGCCCAAGAAGGTCTCCCAATCTACACCGACTATTTAACAGATAATTATTACTTGATACACCCGTCTATGGCAGGTGCGGCAAATTGTGCCAAAGTACGGTTAACAGGAAGACAACAATGGTTTGGGCACGAAGATGCACCGAGATTAATGACGTTGAGCGTTAACGGACGTATTGGAGATTCTCCTTCTGGAATTGGTGGAATTTTATATGCCGATAAAAATGGATACCACTCGCAAACAGGCGCTTATTTAACTTACGCGCACCATTTAATGTTTTCTAGAAGCGAGTTAGATTTAAATATGCTTTCTTTTGGGTTAAGTGCCGGATTTATACAATACCAACTCGATGAAACTACATTTCCTTTTGATGGACAAGACCCAATTGTACAAGGTGTAGTGCAAAGTGCTACAAACTTTAATATAGATTTTGGATTTTCTTACCATTACTTAGATTTTTATGCGCATGGTACTATTAAAAATGTGCTTAAAAATTCTGGAATTAATAACGATGTTTTAATAACAAGCAATTTAAGACGTTATCTACTATCGGTAGGTGGTGTTTTTGGTAAGTTAGGAAGCGAATGGAGCTACGAGCCTTCTGTAATGTTTCAATATAGAGACGGTACTCAAGAATCTATGGTAGATTTTAATGCAAAAGTTTACAAACAAATGGAGTTTGGAACACTTTGGGGCGGGTTATCATACCGGCAAAGTTTAGATGGGGCCCAGTTTATAAGCAATGGAAATACCATACGAAGCCAGAAACTACAACAAATTACACCAATTGTGGGCGTAAATTACAACCAGTTTATGTTTGCTTACACATATACATATCAATCAAACTCGGTAGTGTTTACCAATGGTGGCTTTCATCAACTTACTCTAGGCTATAACTTTAGTTGTAGACGTAAGCGTTATGAATGTAACTGCCCTGCGGTGAATTAAAAAATTAGATTTGTCATTGCGAGGAGGTACGACGTGGCAATCTTATAAATTAAAGTAACCAGATTCTTCAGTCATACTTCCTTCGTAATGACGGGTGTTATTTACCATGTATATTTCTTCTTTTTAGCTTGGGTTTTAATGGCTTTTGTCATGGCGTTTTCTAATGCATTTGAATTTGCGCTTTGCTTTTCAGAAATATAAATTCTACGTTTTTCATTCAAGTCTTGAATTTGTTGTTGAATAGATTTACGCTCTTCTTTCATTTTTAAAATATAAGCTTTGATGTCTTCAGAAGATTTATTCTTCAATATATCTGGCAGAGTTTCTTTTTTTAGGTCTTCTATATTTACTTTTTCCTCTTCAACAGCATCTACTAAATCCCAAGTAGAGTTTTTGTATAGATGAGAACTTTTACTCACAGTTCTACTTACGGCATTGGCTTTACTATAACCACTCGCATTCATATCTTGTTCTGCTTGTATCATTCGTTTTTCTTTACCTCTTTGTCCATAAGCAACATATGTTTTATTCAGTTTTATATTTAGTTGAAGAATAAGGTCATCATAAGGAGATGCAATATGCACCGTGGCTTTGTTGTGGTTTATAGCCATATAGTCGCCTTGGGTTAAATCTGCACCATCTTTCCAATAGGTAGAAATACCTTGGTTATAATCGCCACAAAATATAGTATTTACCGTAACATCTTTTTCTTTAGCATTCGTAGCGGCATCTTTGTAATTAATTTTTCCTTGGGTAAAAGGTTCATTACCAGCAATGAATATCAATTTTAAATCATCAGGATTTGTACCCCAGTTTAATTGATTTAATGAGGTTTGTATTACCTGCCCGCAATACTCATTACCACCGTTTGTGGTTAACGAGAATAGTTCTTTGGAGATTTCGTCTAGGTCGTCGCTAAAAGCTAAAACTTGGCGTATATGCCCTTCTTCGCTGTTTAATCTATCGTTACCATATTCGTATAATGCAATTTGCAAATTGGGTTTAGCGGTACCGCATTTGGCATAAGACAATTCATTTACAATCTCCCAAAGTTGTGCTTTAGCTTGGTCTATTAACCCATCCATACTATTGCTAGTATCTAATAAAAGCGCCACTTTTATAAATTGCTTATTGGGTGTAGGGCTTATGTTTTGGTTGGTATTTATGGTAAGGTTTTGTTTTTTGTTGTTGGCGTAGCCAGTGGTAAAGCAAAAAATAGCCACACATAATAATGTTGTTTTAAATAATGTTTTCATGATGATTCGTTTTTTAATTAATACCGTAAATCTATTTCTAAAGTATTTTATAAAAAACATTGAATGCGTAAAGCCTATGTTTGAATGCGTAAAGTGTACCGTTAAATGTGTAAACAGGGAAATTTAAATGGTAAAATGGTTGTTTTTTGGTTTTTGCCGTTTTATTATACCAGAGAAAGTGCGTAAGTTTAGCTACTGTTAAATAAGGCATGAATTTTTATTTTAAATACCTATTATTTTTCTACGTAGCGTTTGGAAGCTTAACTGCAGTGGCGCAAGTTAATATGCTAGACAACTCGCCTAGGTTTACGGTTAGAGGTGCTGTTTTAGAGCAGGATACACGAAACCCTATTCCTAATGTAAATATTCAAATAAATGGCGGTTCTTACACAACTACAGATATGTTTGGAGAGTTTAGGGTAGAGGCCAGAAAAGGCGACGAGCTTACCATACGTCACAAAGATTTTGAAACTATTTATTACACCATTTTAAGCAACGAACGTATTACGGTTGAAGTGGCACCAAACACTCAAAATAAAACCTTTAGTAAACGTTCTAAAAAAGTTAGGCAACCTCAATTTAACTGGTTTATAGATTCGGCAGAAGTATATTTAAAAAAAGATGCCAAAAAAAGTATTCAGTTTATTGCCGATGCTTTAGAGTTAAGCAACTCTAAAAAAGAAACTGGCGATGCTTACGAGGTGTTGGGCGATATTTATATGTACTGGAAGCAATACGATTTAGCAGTGTCTAATTACCAAATTAGCCTTCAGAATAAAGGTGTAAATGAAACCCGATTAAAACTAGCCAATGCCTACAGATTAAACGAAAATTACCAAGAAAGTATTCAAGAGTATAGTACAATTAATAAAACAGAACTTTCTAACTACCAATTGGTAACACTTTACGAAGGTTTAGGCGATGTGTACAAAAACATTAACCAATACGATAATGCTATTAAAGCTTATAGAGACGGATTACTAGAAGCTCAAAACCATTTAATAACACCAAAAATCACCGATTTAAATTCTAAAATAGCAGAGGTGTTAAGCAACAAAGGTGAAGTTGCAGAAGCACAAGGCTATTATAACAAATCTCTAAAACTTGCCGATAATCAAAATATAAAAAGAGCGGTACAAGAACGTGTAAAGGTTGCAGATTTTCAAAATACAGTAAACAATTTTACAGATGAAATTGTATTACGAAAACAAGCCTTAGAAGATATAAACAATATAGAAACCGAAAAAGATTCTATTATTGACAACGAAAGTGCCTTAACATCACAAAAACAGAAATATAAAATTGGTAATGCTTATGCACAACAAAACGACTTTAGCAACGCCATTAATTATTTAGAGGAAAGTAAAGAGGAAGCCGAAACCAAGGAAGATTTAATTGTACAAAAAGATGCCACAAGAAGGCTTTCAGAAGTTTATAAAACTACTGGAGACTTTACAAAAGCACTTGCGGCCTACCAAGAGTATGTAGATGTAGTAGATAAATTGTATCGCAAAAAGGAACAGGAAATATCGCAAGCCACCCGTTTTCGTAAAGATTTATCAACAAAACAAAATAGAATAACAAGTTTGGAAAGCGATAGGGAACTTTCAGAAAGCAAATACCAACTAACCGTAGAGCAATCTAAAAGACAAAAAATTATTATTTACTCGCTTATTGGTGGTTTGTTTTTATTGTTGCTCACCGCTTTCTTAATGTATAAATATATTCGTCAGCAGCGGTTGGCAAATAATCTATTAGCGCTAAAATCGTTGCGAAGCCAAATGAACCCGCACTTTATTTTTAATGCGTTAAATTCGGTAAACAGCTTTATTGCTTCAAATGATGAAAGAACAGCAAATAAATATCTAACCGATTTCTCTAAACTCATGCGCGCTGTTTTAGAAAATAGTGAAGAAGACTTTATTCCTTTAGAAAATGAAATTGAATTATTACAGTTATACACCCAATTAGAACATTTTAGATTTCAAGATAAATTCGATTACGCCATTCATGTAGATGAGAAAATAAATATTAAGGATTTTGTAATTCCGCCAATGCTTTTACAGCCTTATATAGAAAATGCCGTATGGCACGGGTTACGCTATAAAAAAGAGAAAGGACACCTAAATATTAATATTTCACAAGAGTATAAAGATGAGATAAAAATAACTATTGCCGATGATGGTATAGGTCGAAAAAAATCTAAAGCTTTAAAGACTAAAAATCAGAAAAAACAAAATTCCAAGGGTATGGGTAATATTAAAAAACGCGTAGCTATTTTAAACGATATGTATAAAGATAAGGTTAATGTGTTTATTGATGATTTTAAAGACGAAGAAGATACGGGCACAAAAGTGGTAGTAACGCTTAAAAAGGATTAATATGAAACTAACAGCGATAATCGTAGAAGACGAAGAAACCAGTAGACAAATACTAAAAAACTATTTGCAAAAGTACTGCCCTAATGTTGAGGTTTTAGGAGAAGCAGCAAACATAGAAGAGGCACTGGTTTTAATTCGTAATAACCAATTAGATGTTGTGTTTTTAGACGTAGAAATGCCCTATGGTAATGCTTTTGATTTGTTGGAAAAAGTGGGTGATATTAACTTCGAAACCATTTTTGTAACCGCCTACAATCATTACGCAATAGATGCTCTAAATGCCCATGCGTCTTATTATTTAATGAAACCCATTTCTATAGACGAGCTTATAAAAGCGGTAGACTATGTAACCGATATAAAAACAAAAGAAAGTGCCTTACAAGACGAGGTTCTAGTTGCAAAAACATCAGGGGTAAATGGTAAAATTACCATTCCGCAACAAAGTGGTTTTGAGGTTTTAAACACTGCCGATATTTTATATTGTAAGGCAGACGACAATTACACCGAAATTTATTTAAACAACAACAAAAGAAAAATAGTAAGCAAAACCCTAAAATATTTTGAAGAAGCGTTGAGAGATGCTAGTTTTGCCCGAGTGCACAAATCGTATTTAGTCAACATTAACGAAGTAGTAAAATACCAAAAGGGAAAAGGCGGCAGCGTGGTATTAAGCAACGGTAAGGAAATAATGGTATCTGCCTCCAAAAAAGCAGATTTATTATCTTATTTTAAATAAGTTTGTTTCATCCAGAGGGCAAAACCACCTGAGTGTCTTAAATAAAAAATAATCAATAGTAAATAGTCATTACACCATGCCAGTAATTCAAACCGTAAGAGGAAAAATACCAGAAATACCAAACGATTGTTTTATCGCAGAAAATGCAACAATAGTAGGCGATGTCACCATGGGAAACCAATGCAGCATATGGTTTAGCACCGTAGTTCGTGGCGATGTTAATTACATAAAAATGGGCAACAAAGTAAATGTGCAAGACGGTGTAGTTATACACGGTACTTACAAAACCGCACCCACAACTATTGGAAATAACGTATCTATTGGCCATAATGCGCTAGTGCACGGGTGCACTATCCAAGACAATGTATTGGTAGGTATGGGTAGTATTATTATGGATGGCTGTGTTGTAGAATCTAACTCTATTATAGCCGCAGGTGCTGTACTCACAAAAAATACGCGAGTAGAAACAGGCAGTATTTATGCAGGCGTACCCGCCAAAAAAGTTAAGGATATAAGCGAGGAACTCCTACATGGAGAAATAAACCGTATAGCCGATGCTTATATTAAATATGCAAGTTGGTTTAAAAAGTAATATTTGGGCGTTACCACAAGGGTCGGGCTTTCCGCTATATCTTTTTCTCGTGCCTTAAAAAAGGATGCCGCTGCAATCCCTAACGCAATTCCGTCCGTTTTAAATTAAAATGGCTAGAATATAAAAACATCTTAATTTTACAACATGGAAAAAATTAATATCAAAGAAAAACTCTCCAAGTTCGGTAAAAATTGGCACCCACACCAAATTGCAGTAGTAGATAATATGCAAGTTATTCTAGCAAAACTAAAAGGCGAATTTGTTTGGCACAGTCATGATGATGAAGACGAACTGTTTCAGGTAATAAAAGGCACATTATACATGCAATTTAGAGACAGAACAGAAGTGGTTAACGAAGGCGAAATTATTGTAGTACCCAAAGGAGTAGCGCATAACCCTTGTACAAAAAATGATGAAGAAGTACATGTGTTGTTGTTCGAGAAATTAACCACTGCACACACAGGAAATATAGCGCATAAGCTAACACAAACAGAATACCCAAAAATTTAATTGTCGTGCTGAACTTCACTCAGCATCCCATCTCATATGAAAATATTACACTTAGACTCAAATCACGAACTGTTAATCAATCAACTTAACGATTTAGGCTGTACAAATCATGAAGATTATACTTCTTCAAAATCTGAAATAGAGGCCAAAATAGCGAATTACGACGGTGTAATCATCAGAAGCCGATTTACTATAGATAAGCAATTTCTGGATGCGGCTACCCATCTAAAATTTATTGGTCGCGTTGGCGCAGGATTAGAGAATATAGATTGTGAATATGCCGAACAAAAAGGTGTATATCTTATTTCTGCACCCGAAGGCAACCGAAACGCTGTTGGCGAACATACTTTAGGTATGTTGTTATCGCTTTTTAATAAATTAAATAAGGCCGATAAAGAAGTAAGGCACGGTAAATGGCTAAGAGAAGCCAACCGAGGAATAGAACTCGATGGGAGAACAGTTGGGTTAATTGGCTATGGCAATATGGGGAAAGCCTTTGCGAAAAAACTTAGAGGTTTTGATGTTACCGTGTTGTGTTACGACATTAAGGAACATGTAGGCGATGTTAATGCAAAACAAGTATCGTTAAAAGAATTTCAGGAACAGGTTGAGGTTGTGAGTTTGCATACACCGCAAACGCCTTTAACTGTAAACATGATGAATTCAAGGTTCATCAATCAATTTAAGAAACCGTTTTGGTTGCTAAATACGGCTAGAGGAAAAAGTGTGGTTACCCAAGATTTGGTTGCTGCATTACAATCGGGTAAAATTCTAGGTGCGGGATTGGATGTTTTGGAATACGAGAAGAAATCTTTCGAGAGTTTGTTTTCTAACGATATGCCAGAAGCTTTTAAATATTTAATTAAAGCCGATAATGTTTTGTTATCGCCCCATGTAGCAGGTTGGACTATTGAAAGTAAAGAAAAACTGGCGCAAACTATTATAAACAAAATTAAAGCTAAATTTTATTAGTTTTCGATACCCCGAAGTTTGAGATACCTATCGTTGCACCATTGGAACTAACTATGTTTTTAGTACATAGCCTTTTGTTAATTCGAGTGATTTTGGCTTTTTTGTCGAAATTGTATCAAGAAGCATTTAAAGATTTTTATTAGTTTTAAACATGAAAAAAACCATTCTCGTTTTTTCAGGACTAATTTTAGCCTTAGTACTACTGTTTCAGTTAAGTGCCTATTTTATTCATTCAGGTAGTTTAAACACCGAAATTGTAATAGCTATTATCGCAGTTGTTTTTTTTATAACAGGTAGCTATATCAATAAAAAAAGTTTACATAAGCAACAGGTAAACACTAAAGTAATCAATCATAAAAAAATAAAGGATTTAGAAATTACCTCACGAGAATACGAAGTGCTTCAGGCCATTTCAGAAGGGTTGTCAAATAAAGAAATAGGCGATAAGTTATACCTTTCAGAAAGTACCATAAAAACGCATGTATCTAACCTATTGCTAAAACTAAACGCTAAGCGTAGAACCCAAGCGCTTCAAATAGCTAAATCACTTCAAATCATATAAAATTCATACATTTAACAGAAGTACTGCTAATTTGGTACTTTAGTACGACCCCTATTTCTGCACTAAATTTAGCTTTGTAATCTATTAATTAATCTAAAAAATAAGTAGAATGAAATTAGGTGCATTTTCTATTAGCTTGTCGGTAAAAGATATTCACAAATCCAAAGCGTTTTACGAAACACTGGGCTTTAGTGTTTTTGCGGGAGATATTAAAAGCAATTATCTTATCATGAAAAATGGCAACGCCTTGTTAGGTTTGTTTCAAGGTATGTTTGAGCAAAACATCTTAACCTTTAATCCAGGTTGGGACGAAAGTGCAAACCCGCTTAAGGATTACGATGATGTGCGGGACATTCAAAAACATTTAAAAAATAAAAGTATAAAGTTAGAACGAGATGCAGATGAAACAACGTCTGGTCCTGCAAGTATTGTACTGTATGACCCTGATGGCAACACTATTTTAATAGATCAACACGTATAACATTACAACAATACTAAAGCGAACATGAAACATACGGTCATTACATATGGGAGCTATGGTGCAATTACAGGTTTTTTAATTTTTATACTGCATCTTGCTTTAGGAAAAGGTTTAGATTATGGGACTTTAGAGGTTTTAGGCTATGTATCAATAGTTGTGTCGCTCTCGTTCATATACTTCGGTATAAAGCATTATAGAGATAGAATTAATAATGGCAGTGTTTCTCTGGGAAAAGCAATCTTAATAGGTGTTTTAATTTCTGTATTAGTTGGCGTAGGTATTGCCATTGCAGACTTTATCTATACAGCATACATAAACCCAGATTTTTTTAAAGAGTATTCCCAAATGTTAATAAACGAGGGGAAAGGAGACGATGTTATTGAAATGACCAGCACTATGGGGGCATTGTTTATGCTGGCTTTAGTAATTGTTATCGGATTCATAATAACTATAATTTCAGGGGTAATCCTGCAACGCAAATAAGCAAACTATGCCATACGAAGCTACATCACCAGAAGACTACATCAGTCAAGTTCCTGAAGAGCGACAAGACATTTTAGAACAACTCCGAAAGGTTATTAATAACAACTTGCCTGAAGGATTTGAGGAAGGAATAATTTATAAAATGATAGGGTATTACGTGCCTCATTCAGTATATCCAGATGGATACCATTGCGACCCTAAAACACCTTTGCCTTTTATGAGTTTTGCATCGCAAAAAAATTCTGTAAACTTATACCATAGTGGTATTTATGCAAAGAAGGAATTATACGACTGGTTTGTAAACGAGTACCCTAAACACTGCAAACGAAAATTAGATATGGGTAAAAGTTGTATTCGTTTTAAATATTTAGATGATATTCCTTTTGAACTGATTGCAGAACTTACCAGTAAAATGACTTGCGACGAGTGGATTGATATTTATGAAAAAGCTATAAAAAAATAAAACATGAAACATAGAGTTACAGGTATTGGCGGACTGTTTTTTAAAACAGATAACCCAAAAGCAACAAAAGATTGGTATAAAAAACATTTAGGGCTTAATACCGACGATTACGGTTGCACCTTTTGGTGGAAAGATGAAGATGGAAATAAGTGTTCTACACAATGGAGCCCGTTTCCTAAAGCTACAACATATTTTGAACCCTCAAAAAAAGACTTCATGTTCAATTATCGTGTTGAGAATTTAGAAGTCTTATTAAAGGTTTTAAAAGAAGAAGGAGTTACAATTATTGGCGAAATGAAAGTATATGATTATGGGAAATTTGGATGGGTTTTAGATAATGATGGCAATAAAATAGAGCTTTGGGAACCAATAGACGCTGCTTTTTTGTAATTTCACGCCTTCAAAAAAAGATATATTGGCTTATTTGGAATTACTTCAATATCACAACTTATCAATCTTTCAATGGGTAGCTGTTTTTTTGGCTGCATTTATTTTAGGTTTTTCAAAGTCTGGAATAAAAGGTATTGGTATCATTATCATATTAATCTTAGCTTTTGTTTTTGGGGAAAAAGCATCTACAGGCATTTTATTGCCCATGTTAATTTCGGCCGACATTATTGCGGTAAGTTATTACAATAGGCATACCCAATGGCGTTTTATTAAAAAGCTAATGCCATCTATGGTTATTGGTGTTTTGGTGGGCGTATGGGTAGGCGATGCTATATCAGAGCTTTTATTTAAGCGTATTATGGCTATTATCATTATAGGTTCTGTAGGTATTATGTGGTTTTTTGAAAAGCGTAAAACCAATGCTATTCCACAAAATAAAGTGTTTTCAAATTCAGCTGGATTTTTAGCGGGTTTTTCTACTATGATAGGCAATTTAGCAGGCCCAATTTCTAATATTTATTTTTTAGCCATGCGATTGCCTAAAAACGAATTTATAGGTACAGCTGCATGGTTGTTTTTTATAATAAATGTGTTTAAACTACCATTTCACTTTTTTGTTTGGAAGACAGTAACCAAAGAAAGTTTAGCTTTAAACTTAATATTGGTTCCTGCCGTGGTTATCGGTTTTTTTCTAGGAGCGCGTTTGGTAAAACTAATATCAAACGTAAACTATCGCAGGTTTATAATTATAGTAACTGCGTTAGGTGGTATTATTATGTTATTGCGCTAAATTAAATAGCTAATCTTTATTTTAAACACATTTGGTTACATGTAATTAGATTTTTATTACTTTTAAATACTAATCAAAAATTAAAAAATCATGTCAGACGAAAAAAATTTAAGCGACGACCTAGATGATATGTTAGGCGATGCTAAAGATAGTGCTAAAAAAACCACAGAAAGCGCAAAAGAAAAAGCCAAAGAATTTGCTAACGAAGCAAAAGAAACCGCTTCAGAATTTAGTGAGGCAGCCAAGGAAACATTTGCATCGGGAGAAAATAAAAAAATATTAGCAGGTATTTTGGCAATCTTAGTAGGATGGTTAGGCATTCATAAGTTTATATTAGGTTATAATAAAGAAGGCGGAATTTTACTTGGGGTATCTATAATTGGTATTGTGCTGTCCTGCGTAGGAATTGGTGTGTTAGTAGTTTGGGTTACAGGTTTAATTGGTTTGGTAGAAGGTATTATTTACTTAACCAAATCGGATGCCGACTTCTATAATACCTATCAGGTTGGTAAAAAACCTTGGTTTTAAAAAAATGATAGAAACAGATTAAGTCCAAAAGCATACTTGTTTTTGGACTTTTTTTTAGTTTTTTTTGATATTCATAAGGTGCTTTTCTTAGATAAGAAACATAGTATGAAACGTTTAAGATTTACAACCCATAATTAAAAGGTAATAGCTCTCCAACACGCTGTTCTCCCATAGCTCCTGTAAAGCGAACTTTATCTACATTGGTGTAATTTCCAAAATAATCTATGAAAATAGAAGGCACTAAAAGCTCTATGGAAGACTGTTCCCATTTTTTATATAGAACATTTAGTTGTTGCCTTATAAACAAACGTTTTATATCAGAATTATTTTTGCTTTCTAAATAAAAATAGTTAAAATAATTTTGAGGATAAATTTTAGTTTTTCTACTGAATATCTCATAACCTCTTTCCTCTAATTTATTAGCATATAGCGCTCTCATAAATTGTAACCTAGAGCCTTGGTAAGCTTTTGCCCTATTTTTGTAGGCTTTCTTTTTGTTAAAAACAGTTAAATTTTTATAAAATGTGGTGCCATAAAAACCAACTGATTTTGTTTTAAAAGGATTGAATGAAAAGTTATATAACCGTAATTTAAAAGCGGTAACATCATAGCTAATTAAATACTGCAATGCTTTGTTCTCAATTTGTAATGGCGCTTTAGAGTAGGCCGTAAGTAACCTTTCTTTTTTATTATAGCGTACAATAATATCATCTTCGTTTAGAATGGTACAGGATTTTCCAAAATCAGAAGTTCCTAAAAACTCCCTTCTAAAAAGTTTTAGTTTTTGCCTTCTGATCATCCCGTCATCAGTACTTATATATACTTCCCCTAAGTCTTCTGGGTTTTCAATTAAGAAAACTTCAATGCTTTTTTTTCTTCTATAATCTGTTATGAGTTGGGTTTTGTAGCCCAAAAAGGAAATAACCAAAGGCGATTGTATGGCATTTGAATATGCGATTGAAAATTTACCATGTTCATCAGTAATTGTGCCCAAGGTGGTATTATCAAAATAAACAGTGGCTGTTTCTATAGGTGCTTGGGTTTTGGCATCTAAAACTATACCTCTAACTGTTTGTGCAAAAGAGGATAGGCCAATTAAAAAAACACTTAAAAAAAGGAGGTGTTTAGGTGTCATTATTTTCCGTAAACTTACGCTCTAATTCTGCTTGAAACTCTTCCATAACAGGACGAACGGTGCTTTCGGGCAAGTCGGCAATTTTAATGTACATTAATCCATCTACAGAATTGTTAAACAAAGGGTCTACATTAAACGCCACCAATTTTGCATTTTGCTTTATATATTTTTTTAAAAGCACAGGTAAACGCAATGCACCTGGTTCTATTTCGTCTATAATTTTATCAAATTTATTTAAATCTGCTTCGGTTTCATCAAAAACAAAATCTTTATCGGCGTCTTTCAACTTCACCTTAAATTCTTTCTTAGGGCGCACATATTGTGCAATGTATGGGTCGTAATAATGCGATTTCATAAACTCAATCATTAACGACTTAGAAAAGTTGGAGAACTGATTGCTAATACTTACCCCGCCAATTAAATAATTGTGTTCTGGATAACGCAACGTAGTATGCACAATACCTTTCCATAGTAAAAATAAAGGCATTGGTTTTTGTTGGTATTCTTTTATAATAAAAGCGCGCCCCATTTCTATAGATTCGCTCATCATTTTATAAAGTTCGGGCTCAAAACGAAATAAATCTTGTAAATAAAAACCGTTAATGCCATAGTTTTTAAAGATTTTAGAACCAAGCCCCATTCTATAGGCGCCAACTATTAATTTACTATCGTTATCCCATAAAAACATATGATGGTAATAATTATCAAATGCGTCTAAATCTATGGCTTCGTTGGTGCCTTCGCCCACTTCCCTAAATGTAATTTCTCTTAGTCTTCCTATTTCCCTAAGTATGTTTGGTATTTTTTTGGCTTCTGCCAAATACACTTCGTAATTTTTACTTTCTAAGAGCCGGGAATTGTCTGTTCTAAGCGCTTCAACTTCTTTAACCATTAATTGGCTATCAACGGGAGTAACAATACTTTTAGGGGCTCTTGGTGTTTTTAAGGTTGAAGAAAAATTTTCGAGCCTTTTGGGTTTGTCCTCAAAAGCATTAGAAAGCATGTATGTTTTTCTTCTTATAAATTCTGAAAAGCTTTCTAAGGATTCATGCTCTTTTTGATCGGTAACGGAAATAGGTTTGCCTATGCGTACTTTAATGGTGCGTTTTTTTTGCGTTAATAGTTCCGAAGGTAATTTTGCGGTTCTAAACGTATCGCTAATTTTTGATAACTTATAAAATAGTTTGCTGTTTTTTGCATGAAAATAAATGGGAACTATAGGTACTTCGGCCTTTTTTATCAATTTCATGGCGGCTTCTTCCCAAGGTCTGTCTACCACCAATTTACCATCGCGATAGGTAGATACTTCGCCCGCAGGAAAAATACCTAAAGGGTGGCCTTCGCGCAGATGTAAAATAGCATTTTTAAAACCTGCAACACTAGATTTTGCGTCTTTCCTGTCTTCAAAGGGGTTAACAGGCATAATATATGGTTTTAGCGGTGCGATACGGTGCAACAAAAAATTTGCAATTATTTTAAAATCCTTACGTTGTTCTAACATTAATTTTAAAAGTAAAATACCATCAATTCCTCCAAGTGGGTGGTTAGAAACGGTAATGTAAGCTCCGTCTTTAGGTAGGCGTTTTAAATCTTCTTCAGGAATTTCGAATTTTATCTGAAAATCGCCCAAAATGCCATTCAAAAAGTCAACTTCACTTAAATGTTTGTTTCGGTTGTAAATTTTATTGAGTGTTGAAATTTTAAGCACCTTCATAAGCAACCAGCCTATAAAGGTGCCTATAAACCCATACTTGTCTAATTGTATAGCTTTTGCGACTTCTTTTGCGGTTACTAAACCAGTATCTTGTTGTTTCCCCATAGGCGTAAAAGTAATAAATAAAACTATGTAGTAACTATTTGTACGGTTTCTTGTGTTAGTTGTTTTAGTAATACAGTTTTGCTTTCTTCTAACTTATTTAAAGCTTCATTATTGTAATGCCTTATGGTGTATAATGAAACGTTTTCATTACAGGCAACCCTAAATTTAGCTTTTAGGTGTTGTAATAATTCCTCTAAGTTGTTGTATATGTTGTCTATACATACAGAAAAACTAATAGCGGAATTTTGAATAAGGCCTACCTTCATTTTGTAAGCATGTAATAAAGCAAAAATTTCGCTGATGTTATCTTCTACTATATACGAAAAATCTAATGAAGACAATGAAATAAGCACCTGTTGCTTTTTTACTATAAAACAAGGGATATTAGGAGCTATTGTAATGCCCTTGCCAACTCTAGTACCGCTATTATTAGGGTTGGCAAACGATTTTACAAAAAGCGGGATTTCTTTGCGTTGTAATGGTTGCAGGGTTTTGGGGTGAATTACAGAGGCACCGTAAAAAGCCAGTTCTATGGCTTCTTCGTATGATATTTGATGCAATAGTTGTGCATTATCAAAGTAACGCGGGTCTGCATTTAACACTCCGGGAACATCTTTCCAAATGGTAACACGTTCTGCATTTAAGCAATAGGCGTAAATAGCGGCGGTGTAATCGCTACCTTCTCTACCTAATGTGGTTGTAAAGTTATTAGCATCACTTCCTAGAAAGCCTTGTGTAATATTTAAAACCGAAGTATTAAGGTTTGATGAAATTAAGCGCTGTGTGTCGTTCCAGTTTACATTGGCGCGCCTATAATAGCTGTCGGTTTTTATATGTGTTCTAACATCTATCCAGTTATTTTTTATCCCAATAGTGTTTAAGTAAGCACTAACTATTGTTGTAGAAACCAGTTCGCCAAAACCTATTACTTGGTCGTATACAAAATTATAATCTGGCGATTTATTGGTTTTTAAAAAGCCATTTAACTCGTCAAACAAAACATTTACTTTTTTAAAAGCGGAATGGTTTACGTTTTCAAACAGATTGAGCAAAATTTCGTTGTGATACTTTTTAACCTCTTGTAGCGAACTTTGTAATTCTGTTTTATTCTCAAAATAGTTTTTTATAACTAGCTCTAGGGCATTAGTGGTTTTTCCCATTGCCGAAATTACAACTAGAGTATTTTTGTATCCTATTTTTTGTAAAACGGTAGCTAAATTTTTAACGCCGTTTGCATCTTTTATAGAAGCACCTCCAAATTTGAATACTTGCATATTGTTCTAGTTGTATTTAAGGGGGCAGTTATTTGTAATTTTTAATATGATAAGGATGTTACACATGTTGCATGTATAATTTTAATTATAAATTTGCTACATAGTTATTAATGCCAGTTTCATCTAGCCATACAACATCCCAATCGCGCAATACTCTTGCACCTTTTTTTTCGTAAAAGGCAATGGCGTTTTCATTCCAATCTATAACTTCCCAATTAATACGCTTAACTCCCAAATCGTGTCCGTGTTTAACCACTGTATCTAATAGTGCTGTTCCTAATCCGCTACCTCGCATAGATTCACTTACAATTAAATCTTCAAGGTGTAAAATCTTGCCTTTCCATGAGGAATAACGGTGATATATTAAAGCAATACCTTCAATTTTAGAGTTAACTTCTGCTACAAAGCAATGAAACGCAGGGTGAGGGCCAAAACCATCTTTTTGTAAATCTTCTACGGTAACTTCAACAGCATCAGGTTCTTTTTCAAAAGTAGCTAACTCCTTTATTAAAGTTAATACTTGTGACATATCGCTTTTTTTTGCGTTTCTAATTGTAAACATCATAATTTTAAGTAAGTTGTTTCAAAGATAGTTTAAAAGTTGAATATTGAGAGGGCTTAAATTGAGCGAAAACGATGTAGTTTGTTAAAATTTATAGATATTTGCATGAACTAAAATACCATCTTCATGTCGCATAAAAAACAAACCTTAGGAGAATTTATTATTGAAAATCAATCATCGTTTAAATATTCTTCAGGAGAGCTATCAAGTTTGTTAAATTCCATACGTTTAGCAGCAAAAGTTGTAAATCACGAAGTAAATAAAGCAGGATTAGTAGATATTATAGGGGCTGCAGGTGATACTAATGTGCAAGGGGAAGACCAGCAAAAACTAGATGTTTATGCAAATGATAAGTTTATCCAAACGTTAACCAAAAGAAATATTGTTTGTGGTATAGCCAGTGAAGAGGAAGATGATTTTATTTCGATAAACAGTCAAGATGAAAATCATCAAAATAAATATGTAGTATTGATAGATCCACTAGATGGTTCTTCGAACATTGATGTAAATGTATCTGTAGGGACCATATTTTCAATTTACAGGCGGGTAACACCAGTAGGAACTCCAGTTCAACTTGAAGATTTTTTACAAAAAGGGAGTAAGCAGGTAGCGGCAGGTTATGTGGTTTATGGTACATCTACTATGTTGGTGTATACTACTGGCGACGGTGTAAATGGGTTTACGCTAAACCCAGCAATAGGCTCGTTTTATTTATCTCACCCCGATATGCAATTTCCAGAAGATGGCACTATTTATTCTGTAAACGAGGGCAATTATATTCACTTTCCTAAGGGTGTAAAAAATTATATTAAATACTGCCAAGAAGAAGAGGGCGATAGACCGTACACTTCTAGATATATAGGGTCTTTAGTGTCTGATTTTCATAGAAATATGATTAAAGGTGGTATTTACCTGTATCCGCAAAGTTCTAAAAATCCTAATGGGAAATTACGTTTGTTATACGAATGTAATCCTATAGCATTTTTAGCAGAACAGGCTAACGGTAAGTCTAGTGATGGTTTTACAAGAACCCTAGATGTTGAGCCAACAGAACTGCACCAACGTGTACCATTTATTTGTGGTAGTAAAAACATGGTAGAAAAGGCAGAGGAGTTTATGAGGAATGCGCAGTAAAAAATTGAAATGAAAAAGAGATTATTTTAAATTAAAATAACCTCTTTTTTAATTCCAAGTTACAGTACCATTCATAGTTAAAATCGCACCCGTTTCTGTATTTTCAACAGTGGTGTCTTGAAAAATCACTTCCTTTTTTTCTTTATCTACTTTAAGTCCCACACCACAATCTATAAATCCTGAACTGTTGGATGGGGTAAGGCAGCCATATCTAAATTCTGTACTGTTACTTACAATAGTCATCGAAATTACTTTTTGTGCACTAGTATTGTCTTCAAAAGTAAATTCGCTAGCTACTATAATAAAAGCATTTGAAAAATTTGTAGATTCTACTTCACCTCCTATAATCGATGTATTTTCGTCTGATAGGGTTACAGATTTTGTAGTTCCGGTAGTTGCTAATCCATCTAGATTTATGTTACCTACTGTTAAAGTGGTACCTATGGTAGCTGTATCTTCACCAGATAGTTGGATGGTCCCAGAAACATCATTGCTTTCTGAATTTTTTTCGTCATCATTTGAACAATTTACCAGACATAATAAGGTTAATATTAGCAATACATTAAGCTTTTTCATAATTTAAGTTTTAAAGGATTTGATTAATATTCAACTAGTGTTCTCTTTTTTTAAGTATTGGTAAGTCGCTTTTTTAAAAACAGTTACAGTGAAAGTTTGAGTTGTTTTCGACACAAACCTCACGTTTTTTTAAATCGTGAAATTCATTTAAACTGACAAATTTCATCAAAATCTACAACGGGTTGTCATTCTTTCATCTTAAAAAGGCTACGTAAAGATTTTGTTGAATCTTTACGCTTTTCTGCACTGCTGTTCTGTTGGTGTTTTTTATCTGTTTTATTTGTTTGAATTGCTCTCGTTCTTTTAGAAATAAGAGTTTTGTCATTAGGTTCGCGGGATTTTGCATTTAAAATTGAGGTTGTGTGTTGTACTTCTGAAGCTAAGCGGTAACCGTTTCTTTTTCTAGCTACAATTGCTTTTAGTATGGCAATATCCGGATTTGAGATTTTAGAATTTATAGCATCATAAATAGCTATAGCTTTATCGTACTTTTTTTGCTCTTCGTAAATTGTAGCCAATAAAATATGTTGTTGTGCAGTGGCTAAATAATTATCAAAAAGCGGATTATCTTCAATACTTTTTTTAACATCCTGCAATGCTTTTTGCAAGTCTCCAATATAATAAAAGTACTGCCCTCTGTTGTAATAATTAGCCCAAAGCGGTTGCATTGCAACGGTTTCGTTTAATTTATCAATTTGGTTAGAATCTATTTTTTTAGAACGGTACTGCTGTACAACACTTTGTCTTTTCGTCTCAATAATATCAATGTAGGCATTGCATGAATACACAAGCTCGTATTTGAATTTTTCTTGTAATTCCCGTCTTATTTTTTGTCCTACAATGTACTTTTTGGTTCTATCTTCTTCTTTAATTTCGGCGTCTATAAAAGCAGCATATTTTACCATGTGCTTAGTAAAACAAGTATTATATATCTTGCCTGCCGTTAGGAATGTATCTTTTTTTCGATTTGTCTCTATACACGAGCAAATATCTGTTTTATAGCTTTCTTGGTAGTTTTGCGAATAGCTATTTATATATAATAAAACTGCTGATATAATTATTAGGTGTTTCATTTTATCAAGTTTTACTCGTTATCTTCTTTGGTGCCAACAACAATTTGTTTTACGTAGAGCGCACAATATTTTAGAGCTTTTTTAGATTTATTTAAATTTAAAGTAGCCCGCCCTTTGCTTATAATAGAGGCTTTGCTATTAGCTATATCGTCTATTACGTGCGGTAAAATCTGCCATAGGCTGTCAACATCGTTTTGGGCGCTTTCAATAAGTTCGTTTTCTAAATCTACTGGTATTTCTACACCTACTTGTGTAAGGCTATCGTGCACATAAACTTTGTTGTATAGTTTGTAGGTAATATCTACAAACGTATCTGCGCTTTCAATTTTAGAATGACGTTTAGGTTTAGACTGTCTCTTATTTTGCGAAATGCTCTGTAAAGGCAATAAAAAACAAAAGAAAATAATGGCGAATAGAAATTTAAGTTTGAGGGATTTCATTTGAGTAATAATTAATAGCTTTTCATAAATTTAACAGTTAAAGCTAGAGATTGCTATGTTAAATTATTATCTGTAGGCATTTTGTTATTATTCGTTATTTATTTTAATTTTTTAATAAAGGCTGTTCTGTCTCTAATTTGTATTTTTAAATCTTTAAGCATCTTAAAAATTTATTCTTTATTCCTAAAACTTTTCATTTATGAGAAAATATTTATGCTATTATGTTTTTTTAATACCTACAATATTATTTTCTCAACAAGAAAAATTGGACTCTTTACTAAATGTTGTTAAAAACCATAAAAAAATAGATACTACATATGTTAATAAACGCATAAACTATTCAGTATGGATGTTTGGTTTAAAACCTAGTGATACAGCACAACTTGATTTTTATTTGGAAACTTTAAAAATTTCAAAAGCATTAGACTTTAAAAAAGGCATCGCAAAGTCGTATGAGTTTATAGGCGTTTATTATCAGTATGTTTCCTATAATCCATATAAAGCACTTGATTATTATCAAAAAGCAATACTTGTTGCCGATACAGAAGCTTCGCTAAAAGTAGAGTCTATAAAGTTAAATACCTACGTAGGTAGTATTCACTCAGAGATGGAAGAGTTTAAAAAGGCGATTCCTTATTTTAAAAAGGTTATAAATCAATACCCTAGTATAGCGGCTTACGATCAATTGGGGAGTTTGTACAGTAAATTAGTTAAAAATGATTCTGCACTTTATTATTTGAAAAAAGCTGTAGAATTAGAAAGAAAAAAAAATCACAATTTATATTTGGCGCACTCATTAAGTACTTTGGCGGTCATACAAAGTAGGATAAAAAAGCCTTTAGAGGCCACTAAAACTATTGAAGAAAGTATAAATTTATTAGACCTTTATGGTTTAGAGATGGTTAGAACACCAATATATCTTAATGCATCTGAAGCATATTTAAATAACAACGATTTGGATAATGCCAAAAAATATGGACTAAAGGCTTTAAGTTCTATCAAAACTACTAAAAACCCAAGTCTTGAAAAAGACGTTTGGAATATTTTATATAAACTTTATAAAAAACAAAAAGACTATGAAAAGGCACTCAAGGCACATTCAAAATTTGTTTTTTTGAAAGATAGTCTTGTTAATAATACCAGAAAATTAGAAGTGTCAAGAAAACAAATTCAGTTTGAAGCAGATAAAGAAAAGCTGTTAGCTCAAAATGAAGCTAATCACCAAAAAACCCTAAAAACAATTGCTATACTAACAGGAATTGTCTTATTAATTTTAGCTTTAATAGGGTTTCTGTTTTTCAAAAGAAAACAAAAATCAGATTTTCTAGCTAAGGTCTCAGCAACAGAATTAAAAGCGTTACAAGCGCAAATGAACCCTCATTTTATATTCAATTCACTCAACTCTATTAACAGTTATATTCTTAAGAATGATACAGAAGCTGCCACTAATTACCTAACTAAATTTTCTAAGCTGATTAGAACAACATTAGAAAGTTCGACAGAAAAGGAGGTTTTATTAAAGGACGACATTGCAATTTTAGAAAATTATTTAGATATAGAAAAAAAACGACTTGAAAATAGTTTTACATACAACATAATTGTCGACGATACTATTGATGTTAATAATACGTTGATACCACCATTAATTTTACAACCTTTTATAGAAAACAGTATATGGCATGGTATTGCGCAAATGGAACACTCTGGACATATTATTATCGAATATAAAAAAGAGCAAAACATGCTATTTTGCGCTGTAGATGATAACGGTGTGGGGAGGCAGAAAGTGGTAAAACATAACAAACAAAACACATCGTTGGGCATAAATTTAACCAGAAATAGGATAGATATCATAAATGCACAAAACAGAACAAAGGGAAGTTTAAAAATAATTGACAAAGAACAAGGTTTAAGAGTAGAAGTTAAATTACCTATAAAACACGCCTATTAACCATGATAAAAACTATAGTAATTGATGACGAGCAGCATTGTACCGATGCTATTTTAAAATTAACCTCAAACTATCCAGACGTTTTCAATATTGTAGGTACTTTTAATACAGTTGAAACGGGTTTGGAAGGTGCTAAAAAATTACAACCAGAATTGGTTTTTTTAGATGTTAAAATACATCATCTCACAGGTTTTGATTTTTTAAAACAAATAGAAAATATAAACTTTAATGTTGTTTTCACAACAGCTTTCGAAACTTATGCAGTAGAAGCTTTTCGTTTTAGTGCTCTAGATTATTTGTTAAAACCTATTGATAGGGACGATTTTCATGCAACGGTATTAAAACTCAAGAATGTGGTAGAAACTACCTATTTAAAAAATAAAATTGATGTTTTACTTCATAATTTAAAGGTAGAAAATGCTTTAAAAAGAATTAGTATTGCCACACCAGATGGCTATGTTTTTGTTGAGGTTTCAGATATTTTATACTGTAATGCAGATGTAAACTATACACATATTTATACCAAGCAGGGCGATAAGATAACTACATCAAAAACACTTAAGGTTTTTGAGAAGATGCTTTTAAATAATCATTTCTATAGAGTTCATAATTCTTATCTGGTTAATTTGTTTTATGTAAAAAAGTACACCAAAGGAAAAGGCGGATATGTTACTATGAAAGATAATACAACTATTGACGTATCTATAAGACGGAAAGATGAATTTATGAGGAAATTTATCAGGTTATCATAAAGAAAAATGCGAACTGAAAAGTTCGCATTTTTATAAGATTACATGTGTTGTATTAGTGCAAAGCAACTAAATCGCCAGCTTCATCCTTAGTTGGTAAATCAGATTTTCCCATTAAGTAAATATCAACTTGTCTTGCAGCTTCTCTACCTTCGGAAATTGCCCAAACAATTAAGGATTGTCCGCGACGCATATCTCCCGCAGTAAAAATATTAGGAATATTGGTTTGGTACTTTCCGTATGCCGCTTTATAATTAGAGCGAGCATCGGTTTTTATTCCAAGCCTATCGGCCAATGTGTTTTCTGGACCTGTAAAACCAAGTGCTAACAATGCCAAATCACAAGGCCATGTTTTTTCGGTACCTTCAATTTCAATTAATTGGGGGCGTTCTCCTGGTACCATTTTCCATTCTACGTTTACAGTTTTTAAAGCTGTAAGCTTGTTGTTCTCGTCGGTAATAAACTCTTTAGTATTAATAAGCCAGTTGCGTTCTACGCCTTCTTCATGCGAAGACGATGTTTTTAACTGTAAAGGCCAAAAAGGCCATGGTGTGGTTGGTGAACGGTGTCCTGGTGGTTTTGGCATAATTTCAAAATTTACTACCGATTTTGCACCTTGACGGTTAGAGGTTCCCACGCAATCTGAACCTGTATCTCCACCACCTATAACAATTACATGCTTATCGGTAGCCAATACTTGGTTTTCTACTTTTTTTCCAAATAATACTTTAGTTTGTTGGGTTAAGAAATCCATAGCTTGTACTACACCATCGGCATCAATACCAGGTGTTGGTAAACTGCGTCTTTCAGTAGCGCCACCGCATAATACTACAGCATTAAAAGCCTTTAATTCTTCAACATCGTAATTAACGCCAACATTCACATTAGTTTTAAACGTAATGCCTTCTGCTTCTAAAATTCTTAAACGGCGATCTATAATTTCTTTCTCCATTTTAAAATTAGGAATACCATAGCGCAGTAGCCCGCCAATTTCATCATCGCGTTCAAAAACAGTTACTGTATGGCCTGCTCTGTTTAATTGTTGAGCAGCAGCTAAACCAGCAGGTCCAGATCCAACAATGGCAATGGTTTTACCGGTTCTTGTTTTTGGGGGCTGTGGTTTTATCCAGCCTTCTTTAAATGCGCGCTCAACAATCATTTTTTCTATATTTTCTATAGATACAGGATCTTCTATGAGTCCTAAAACACATGATTGTTCACAAGGTGCAGGACACAATCTGCCTGTAAACTCAGGAAAATTGTTTGTTGAGTGCAAAATCCACGAGGCTTTTTGCCATTCACCTTGGTGTACCATGTGATTAAAATCTGGAATTAAGTTTCCTAAAGGGCAACCACTATGGCAAAACGGTATACCGCAATCCATACAGCGCGACCCTTGTTTTGTGATTTCCTCGTTAGAGAGTGGTACTGTAAATTCCTTATAATGTTTTACACGGTCTTTTACAGGCGTGTATGTTTCGTTTTGTCTTTTAAATTCTTTAAAACCTGTTACTTTTCCCATGATTCTAAGCTGTTAATTCTTCTACCATTTGTTCTTCAGTCTCTAAACGCTTTAAGGCACGTTTGTATTCAATAGGCATAACTTTTACAAAGTTACTTAAACTCTTGTCCCAGTTTGAAAGTAATTCGTTGGCAGTTGCGCTATTTGTGTAAAGTGCATGTTTTTCTACAGATGTTTTTAATTCTGCTGCGTCCTCATTTGTAATATCTTCAAATTCTATAGTTTCAGTATTACATAAGCCATTTATAAACTTGTTTTCAGGATCGTAAACATAAGCAATTCCTCCGCTCATTCCAGCTGCAAAGTTTCGTCCTGTTTTACCAAGTACAATTACGCGGCCACCAGTCATATACTCACAACAATGGTCTCCAACACCTTCAACAACAGCTGTGGCTCCAGAATTACGTACCGCAAAACGTTCGCCAGCAATACCATTAATGTAAGCTTCACCATTTACGGCACCGAATAAACAAACATTACCAACAATAATGTTTTCATTAGCTTTAAAATCGGCATTTTTTGGTTTTTTCACTATTAATTTAGCGCCAGATAAACCTTTGCCTAAATAATCGTTTGTGTTGCCTTCTAAAGTAAACGTTAAGCCCGAGGCCCCAAAAGCGCCAAAACTTTGTCCAGCAGAACCCGTAAAATTTATGTTGAGTGTATCTTCTGGTAAACCTAAGTGCCCATAGATTTTAGAAATTTCGTTACTAACAATAGCACCTACAGTTCGGTTTATGTTGCTAATAGGGTACTGCAAGGTCATTTTCTCCTTACGGTACATAGCTCGATGCGAATCTTTTAAAATTGTAAAGTCTAATACATTATCTATGTTATGGTCTTGCTTTTCTGTATTTCTTACAACTAAACTATTGTAAGCTGCGGGCCTGTGTAGTATACTAGATAAATCTAAGCCTTTGGCTTTGTAATGTTTAATGGCTTTGTTGGCGTTTATTTTGTGGGTTTGTCCAACCATTTCAGCCATGGTTCTAAACCCTAATTGCGCCATAATTCCTCTTAATTCTTCAGCTACATAGTAGAAGAAATTAATAACATGTTCTGGTGTGCCTTTAAAGTTTTTACGTAACTCTTTGTCTTGTGTTGCAATACCAACCGGACAGGTGTTTAAATGGCATTTACGCATCATAATACATCCAGAGGCTACAAGAGGAGCTGTGGCAAAACCAAATTCCTCAGCACCAAGAAGTGCAGCTATAGCAACATCGCGCCCCGTTTTTAATTGGCCGTCGCATTCTACTACAATTCTACTCCTTAAATTGTTAAGTACTAAAGTTTGTTGTGCTTCTGATAAACCAAGTTCCCAAGGTAAACCTGCATGTTTTAATGAGGTAAGAGGAGATGCTCCTGTGCCACCATCGTAACCAGAAATTAATACCACATCGGCTTTAGCTTTAGCTACACCAGCAGCAATGGTACCAACACCAACTTCAGATACTAATTTTACATTAATTCTAGCATCGCGATTTGCATTTTTTAAGTCGAAAATTAACTGAGCTAAATCTTCAATAGAATAAATATCGTGATGTGGAGGTGGTGAAATTAATCCCACAAAAGGTGTTGAGTTTCTTGCTGCGGCAATCCATGGTAAAACTTTTTCTCCAGGAAGTTGCCCGCCTTCTCCAGGTTTAGCACCTTGAGCCATTTTTATTTGAATTTCTCTGGCGTTTGTTAAATAGTGTGATGTTACACCAAAACGTCCTGAAGCTACCTGCTTAATTGCAGAGTTTCTGCTATCGCCATTAACGTCTGGGTGAAAACGTTTCCTGTCTTCACCGCCTTCACCAGAATTAGATTTTCCTCCAATACGGTTCATGGCTATGGCTAGGTTTTCATGTGCTTCACGAGAAATAGATCCGTAAGACATGGCACCAGTTTTAAAACGTTTTACAATCTCTGTCCAAGGTTCTACTTCTTCAATAGGAATAGGGTCTAAATTATCAAACTCAAATAAACCGCGAATGGTCATTAAGTTTTCAGACTGCTCGTTGATGGCTTTGGCATATACGTCATAGCTTGCTTGGTCGCTTAACCTAACTGCTTGCTGTAATTTTGCAACCGTAGTAGGGTTAAACATATGGCGTTCGCCATTACGTCTCCAGCGGTAATCGCCTCCAATATTTAATCCTAATTTTTTATCAATTGGTTTTTGTGGGTAAGCTTGCTTGTAGCGCTCGTTTATTTCTTTTTCTATTTCATAAAGTCCTATACCTTCAATTCTTGATGCGGTATAAGGGAAATATTTTTCTACAAATTCTGAATTGAAACCAACGATTTCAAAAATTTGGGAACCTCTATAGGAATGTAAGGTAGAGATGCCAATTTTATTCATAATTTTTAGTATACCCTTACCGATGGCCTTGTTAAAGTTATCTACAGCTTTTTGCTCATCCATATCAGTAATAAAGCCTTCTTTAACTTGCATTCTGATAATTTCATTTACCATATATGGGTTAATAGCACTTGCACCGTAACCAAACAAGGTGGCAAAATGGTGAGGTTCTCTTGGTTCTGCAGATTCAATAATAATATCAAAATAAGAACGCTTACGTAAACGGTTTAATTGGTGATTTACATAAGAACATGCTAATAAAGCAGGAATTGGCGCAAATTCTTCGTTCACACCTCTATCGGATAAGATTATAATGTTGGTTTTGCGCTCTAGTGCCTTTTCAATTTGAGTGATAATATTGTCTAAAGCATCTTCTAAACCGTTCATTCCTTGTGCTTTTGGGTAAAGTATATGAATGGTTTCTGCTTTAAAACTTTCAATTTGAATAGTTCTAATTTTTTCTAAATCGGCATTAGAAATTACAGGGTTTTGAATCCTTAATTTTCTACACTGACGTTCTGTAATGCTGAAAATATTTCTGTCTTTACCGAGATTTAAGCTAATATCAGTTACAATTTCTTCGCGAATTCCATCTAAAGGTGGATTTGTTACTTGGGCAAATAACTGTTTAAAATAGTTAGAGATAAGTTGAGGTCTGTCTGATAACACCGCTAAAGGTGTGTCTATACCCATAGAGCCCAAGGCTTCTTTACCTTTTTGTGCCATTGGGGTAATTACCTCTTGAATATCTTCAAACGTATAGTTGAATAAACGTTGTCTGGTTTTTATATCGATAGTTTCAATTGGGCAGGTTTCGTTGGTGTAAGGAACATCTCTTAAATGTAAACGTGTTTTGTCCAACCATTGTTTGTAAGGGCGTTGGTTTACAATTTTTGTTTTTATTTCTTCATCGTCAATAATACGTCCTTCGTTCATGTCTACCAAGAACATTTTTCCTGGCTCTAACCTACCGTGAGATTGTATGTCTTCTGGTGCAATATCTACCACGCCAACTTCGGAAGCCATAATTAATTTTCCGCTTTTTGTAACGGTGTATCTTGAAGGTCTTAATCCGTTTCTGTCTAATAAAGCACCAATGTAGTCGCCATCTGTAAATGGTACCGATGCAGGACCGTCCCAAGGTTCCATAATACAGGCGTTGTATTCGTAAAACGACTTTTTATCTTGGCTCATGGTGGCGTGCTTTTCCCATGCTTCAGGAATCATCATCATCATAATTTCTGGAAGAGAGCGGTCGGTATGCGTTAATAGCTCTACTACCATATCCATAGATGCAGAATCTGATTTTCCAGGAAGTATAATTGGGAAAAGTTTTTCTATTTGAGGACCAAAAACGTCACTTCTCATAATCTCTTCGCGTACACGCATGCGACTAACGTTTCCACGTAGGGTATTGATTTCACCATTCTGACACATAAAGCGGAATGGTTGAGCTAATTCCCAAGTAGGCATTGTGTTTGTAGAGAAGCGTTGGTGTACTAAGGCTAACCTAGTTACTAAATCTTCTTGTTGTAAATCGGTATAGTAAGGCCCTATATCTTCTGGCATGATAATGCCTTTGTATATCAAGGTTGTAGTTGAAAGGCTAGGTACATAAAAATAAGAGCTTTCTGAAATTTTAGATTTTCTTATAGTATGCTCGGTAATTTTACGAGCTGCATATAATTTGGCTTTAAAAGTAGCCTCGTCTATCTCTTCGGTTTTGCCTACAAATAATTGCTCTATTTTAGGTTCGGAAGCTAATGCAATTTGCCCTAGTTGCGTAGAGTCTACAGGTACCTTACGCCATCCTAAAACGGTAAGCCCTTGCGCTTTTATTTCTTGTTCAAAAATGTTCTTGCAATATTTGTATTGGTTTTCAACTTTTGGCAAGAACACCATACCAACGGCATATGCTCTTTGTTCTGGAATTTCAAAATCACAAACACGCTTAAAATAATCGTGAGGAATATCTATTAATAAACCTGCACCATCACCTGTTCTTCCATCAGCGCTTACACCACCTCTATGTTCTAGTTTTACTAGAATTTCTAGAGCGTCGTGTATAATCTGGTTTGTTCGTTCTCCTTTAAGATTGCAAATAAAACCCGCACCACAGTTTTCATGTTCAAATTCGGGGGAATATAAACCTTGTTTCTTCAACATAATCAACGGAATATTAGTTTAAAATTTGAGTTGAAACGCTAAGATACGCCCTAGAATTTGATTTCCAATGAGGGCTATTTCATTATTTCGATTTTTTAATTGAACTGAACTTTTAAATAGGTTTCTATCAATAATAAGGAGATATATTAATAAATATTCAATATGTAAAATTTAAGGATAAATAAGAATTTGTGAATTATCGTAAGGTGTAGGTTGTTTTATTAGAATAAAACACATTAAAACGAAACAATAGTTAGCGATTATTCAAAAGATACGGTTGTAGATATTTCATAAAATTTCGTTAAAAACAGTATACCCCTAAAAAAACAGGGGTAAAATTTAAAAAATGATAAAAATGAATTGAATACCCCTGTTTTTTTATGGGGGTAAATCTTTTTTAAATAGTTTAGCCACGTCTTAAGGAAAATAAATTTTAAAAATTAATAACCAAAATTTAAACATTATGAAAAAATTACTTACCCTTACAATGCTATTTATGGCTACTGCAATTTTTGCACAGGAAGAGGCGGTAGAGCCAAAGTTTAGTATTAGCGGTAGTATAGATGCATACTACAGAGCTAACTTAACAGCACCAAACGATGAGAATGCTATTGCTCCAGGGTCTTCATTTGCTAATTTGCCAGGATTTGCTTTAGGTATGGCAAATGTTATTATGTCTTACGAAGGTGAAAAAGTTGGTTTTGTTGCAGATTTAGTATTTGGCCCTAGAGGGACAGATGCAATTTTTGCTTCTCCAATGTACTCTGCTACTGGAGATATCGTTAACCAATTATATGCTTACTGGAATGTTAGCGAGTCTGTAACTCTAACAATGGGTAATTTTAATACTTTTTTAGGGTATGAGGTTATTTCTCCAACGGCAAACTTTAACTACAGTACGTCTTACTTGTTCTCTTACGGGCCATTTAGTCATACTGGTTTGAAAGCCGATATAGCTTTAAGCGATGACTTTAGCTTAATGCTAGGTGTTTTTAATGACACAGATTTAACTGAATTTAACCCAACAGGAGATTATGCATTTGGTGCACAGTTAGGGTATTCAGGTCAGTACTTAAACTTTTTATTAGACCCTTCTTTCACTGAAATTGATTTTACAGGTGGTTTTGATGTGTCTGATAGTTTCTTTTTAGGAATTAACGCTGCTTATTTAACTGTTGAAGACGACGGTGGTTCTTTTGCAGGTGCAGCTTTATACCCACAGTTAGCTACTTCTGACAATTTTACTATTGGTTTAAGAGGAGAGTATTTTACAGAAACTGACTTTTTTGGTGCAATTGGAGCAAGTGATGCAGACGGTGATAGCTCTGTATTCGCGCTTACATTAACAGGTAGTTTAGAGATTGATAACCTTACAATTAAGCCTGAAATAAGATTGGATTCTGCTAGTGAAGAGGCTTTCATAGATAACGACTTAGCGGGTTCTAAGAGCTTAGGATCTTTCGTGTTAGCAGCTATCTACTCATTCTAACACTAGAAAAGAAAAACACACTTTAAAAAATAAAGAATAAGGCAAGTTCTTTATGAAAAAAGAGAACTTGCTTTATCTAATTACTAACCATTAAAAATAAATATTATGTCATTATTAAACATACCCCTTATAATGCAAGATACCGCTGCGATTGAAGGCGACATGGGAATGTTATGGATGCTTATTTCTGGTATTCTAGTATTCTTTATGCAAGCAGGATTTACATTGGTTGAGTCTGGGATGACACGTTCTAAGAATGTGGTGAACATCGCCATGAAAAACGTACTAGATATCGCTGTAGGTTCCTTAGTATTCTGGTTTGTTGGATACTCTCTTATGTATGGAGAGTCTTCTAGCGGATGGATTGGATGGAGTGGTTTTATGTTCAATCAAGGTCCAGCCGATTTGTTCTTTCAAACGGTTTTCTGCGCTACAGCTGCTACAATAGTATCTGGAGCCATTGCTGGTAGAACAAAGTATACTACATACATTATATTTTCAGTTGTTTTAACTGCTTTTATTTACCCAATTGCAGGTGGATGGGAATGGAACGGTGGTTGGCTAAATGATACCGATGGTATTATGCCAGCTGAGTTTATAGATTTTGCAGGATCTTCAATTGTACATGCTGTAGGTGGATGGGCTGCTTTGGTAGCTGCCATTTTAGTAGGTCCAAGATTAGGAAAATATGTAAATGGTAAGGCTGTAAATATTCCAGGTCATAACAAATTAATGGGAACGTTAGGTGTGTTCATCCTTTGGTTTGGATGGTTCGGTTTTAACGGTGGTTCTCAATTAGCTTGGGGTGGAGACGATGCCGTGGGTGCTTCTATGGTGGTTCTTGTAACTAATCTTGCTGCTTCTGCAGGTGCTCTTGGTGCACTTTTCTTATCATGGGCAAGATATAAAAAGCCAAATTTAGATATGACGCTAAATGGAGCCTTAGCTGGTTTGGTGAGTATTACTGCTGGTTGTGGTAACATGGGAGAGTTTGGAGCTATTGCTGCTGGTTTTATTGGCGGTATTATAGTTGTGTTTTCTATGGAATTTGTAGAGCAAAAGTTAAAAATTGATGATGCTGTAGGGGCGTTTTCAGTACATGGTGTTGCTGGTGCTTGGGGAACCTTAGTTATTGGCCTTTGGGGAATCGATGGCGATACCGGTATTGGTTTATTTAACGGTGGCGGTTCTTCTCAATTTATAGCACAATTAATAGGTATGCTATCTTATGCGATTTGGGCAGTGGTTACATCGTTTATTTTCTTATCAATTCTTAAGAAAACTCTAGGGTTAAGAGTTACCGAGCAAGAAGAAATAGAAGGTTTAGATCTTTCTGAACACGGTGCTTTAGCTTACCCAGGTAAGAGACAAAGAGAGGTTGAGAGTTAATAGGTCTTAACCCTATAATTATAATGTACTTAAATTTTAATATATAAATAAATTTAGTTTAGTTTGATAAAGGATGCCTTAAGCTATTTGCTTTGGCATCCTTATTCTTGAAAGAAAAATGAATATTTAAAATTGTAAAAAAACAACTAAGATTTACCTTTTTAAATTTAGTTACTTTTGAAAACTAACCATAAAAATTTAAAGAAACAATGAAAAAAATTGAAGCAATTATTAGAAAGTCAAAATACAGCACTGTTAGAGATGCATTGCATGCTGTAGGTGTTAATTTTTTCTCTTACTGGGATGTAACCGGTTTAGGTAATGAGAAAGAAGGGCATGTTTACCGAGGTGTGTCTTACAGTACTAGCGATATACAACGTAGACATTTGTCCATAGTGGTAAACGACGACTTTGAAGAAATAACTATTAAAACCATTTTAGAATCTGCAAGTACAGGCGAGGTTGGAGATGGTAAAATTTTCGTGTCTGATGTAACCGAGTGTTACAGAATAAGAACAGGAGAAAAAGGTGGAGACACATTAAAATAATAACCAAAAAAGCATTATAGATAAATAAGATATTATGGAAGGATTATTTACAGCAAATAACGTATGGATGATGATCTGTACGGCACTAGTTTTTTTCATGCATACAGGATTTGCATTTTTAGAAATTGGGCTAACAAGACAAAAAAATACAATTAACATATTATTTAAAAATATTTTTATCATAACCGTAGGGTTGTTATTATATTACATCGCAGGCTTTAACCTTATGTATCCTGGTTTTGAAGAAGGAGCTGCCGGTATAATTGATTTTGCAGGATTTGGTATTGCCCCACCAGAAAATGGGATGACACCAGAGTATGCCGATGGAGGTTATACATGGTGGACAGACTTCTTATTTCAAGGTATGTTTGCTGCTACTGCCGCTACAATAGTTTCGGGAGCAGTTGCCGAACGTATGAAAATTGGTCCATTTATGATGTTTACCATATTATACGTTGGGTTAGTATATCCAATCGCAGGTTCATGGAAATGGGGTGGTGGATTTTTAGACCAAATGGGATTCTATGATTTTGCAGGATCTACCCTAGTGCACTCTGTTGGTGGTTGGGCTGCTTTAGTTGCAGTTTGGTTACTTGGTTCGCGTATTGGCAAATTTAAAAACGGTAAGCCACAAGCTATTCCTGGGCACAGTATTCCTATGGCAACTGCTGGCGTGCTAATTCTCTGGTTAGGTTGGTTTGGTTTTAACGGCGGGTCTGTACTTTCTGCCGATCCAGAATTAACATCCTTAACCTTGGTAACAACCTGTTTAGCTGCTGCAGCAGGTGGTGTGGTTGCCGCCTTGGTATCATTTTTAAAGTATAAGAATTTAGATTTAACCATGTTTTTAAATGGTATTTTAGGAGGCTTGGTAGGTATTACGGCAGGTGCCGATGTAATGACGCCAGAGAGCGCTATTATTATTGGAGCCATAGCAGGAGCATTAATAGTGTTTGCTGTTGCTTTTATTGATGCTATTAAATTAGACGATCCTGTTGGTGCTATTGCAGTACACTTAATATGTGGTATTTGGGGTACTTTGGCGGTTGGTATTTTCTCTACTAATCCAGAGCATACATTTTTAATACAATTAACGGGAGTGGTGTGTTATGCGGTTTTTTGTTTAGCAACATCGTTCTTAATAATATTTACACTTAAGAAAACTGTTGGAATACGAGTTTCTGAAAGAGAGGAATTAGAAGGGCTTGATGCCCACGAACATGGAATGGATGCTTATCCAGATTTTAGATTGAATGAGCATTAATGTGTATTAGTTTAGTTGGTAAAAAAATGCCCCACGATTTTCGTGGGGCATTTTTTTGTTTGTTAAAGAGGTAGATTTTAAGCGTACCTGAATTAGTTTTTTATGTAGCTACAATTTCATTTTTTAGTATTGTACAACTAACCTTAGTTTAATTAATATTCTTAGGAAATATTTGTTTGTAAATAGATAATAAACATCAAAAAACCTCAATTTTCAATTGAAAATTGAGGTTTTTTATTTTAAATAAAGGAGGCTTTTTACGCAGAGTTTCTACTTGCGTTAATATTACCAAATAACGAACGTGTTACTATTTTTTCATAAATAACTTTGTCTGGATCGTCGTTTGGCGCTCCTGCTTTTTCGAGTTCTTGAATTTTCTTCAAAGCATATTGTTGAATAGTTAACAACGGCAATACAATATGTTCTCTAACTTCAATAGATGCTTTACTTGTTGGTTCGTTCTCCATAAGTTCATCGTATCCAGAAAGTTTTAATAACAAACGTTTTGTTGTTAAATATTCTTCAAAAATAATGTTCCAAAAGTCGCCAAACTCTTCGTCTTTAGACATGTATTTTGTTAAATCGAAGAACGACTTTGTTAAAGACATCATACTATTATCTATAAGTGTTTTAAAGAATTTAGAGTTGGTGTATAATTGTTCTACTTTGTTCCATTCGTTTCTGTCTTCGTATAATTTTAATGCAGTACCAACACCATAAAAACCAGGAACATTTTGTTTTAATTGGCTCCAAGAACCTACAAAAGGTATGGCTCTTAAATCTGAAAAAACAAGTTTATCTGAGGTGCCACGTTTTGATGGTCTACTTCCAATATTGGTTTTAGCATAGTATTTTAAGGTACTCATGCGCTCCAAATACGGAATGAACATAGGGTGGTTTTTAAAGTCTTTATAGGTTTGGTAACTTGTCTCTGCTAAATCGTTCATTACAGCTCTGTCGGCGTCAGATAAACGATTTTTTTCGCCATCAATTCTGTTCTTAATCCCCGAACTAATTAATTGCTCTAAGTTAAATTGAGAAGAATCGTGTGTGCCAAAGTTAGAACTTACTGTTTGTCCCTGTATGGTTATTTGTACTTCTTTATCCTCTATAGTTGGGCCTAGGGAAGAATAAAAATTATGCGTTTTTCCACCACCACGAGCTGGTGGTCCGCCGCGACCATCGAAAAATATAGCGGTAATATCGTATTTTCTAGACATTTTCGTTAGCTTTTCTTTGGCTTTGTAAATACCCCAATTGGCCATTAAGTACCCACCATCTTTAGTACCGTCTGAAAAACCTAACATTATGTGCTGTTTGTTTCCGCGAGCTCTTAAATGTGCAATATATTCTGGGTTTTGGTACAATTGTTCCATAACGCCAGGTGCATTTTCTAAATCTGGTATGGTTTCAAATAATGGTGCTACATCTACGGTTAATTTATCTTTAAAAGCAACCATTTTAAGCATTGCGAATAACTGCATTACATTTAGCGCGGTTTGGTTGTTGCTAATAATATATCTATTTGCACCGCGTTCACCATTGCTTTTTTGAATATCTTTTATAATGGCTATGGTTTTTAAAGTATTTCTAACCATTTCATCTTCAAAGGCATCTAAATCTCCAATATCGTCTGTAGCTTTTGATAGTATTTTAATTTGTTCGGCTTCAGATAAATCATGATAGTTGTCTGGGAAAGAAGAGTTACCAGTTGAAATTAAATGGTCTATTACCGTAGTAAATACATTATGGTGTATTCTACTGTCTTGTCGTATATCTAAAGAGGCAAATCTGTAATCAAAAAGATGAACCCTGTTTATGAGATTGTTAATTTCATTAACGTACAGCGATTGGTGCTGATCAATAATAAGATCTCTAATGCTTAAAAGTTCTGCCCTTAGTTCTTTGGCACTTATGGCTTTTTTGGTTTTTAGGTTTATGCTATAGTCGTACATAATGGTTTCTAAGCGAATAATACGCTCTTCAACCCCTCTAAACGTTAACTTTTTTCTTAAGTCTCTTAAATCTTGATAGTATTTTTTTAGAATAGCTTTTTTTAATTTTTTAGCAACTTTTAATGTGGTTTCAGGTTTTACAAATGGGTTACCATCTCTGTCGCCACCAGGCCAAAATCCAATATTTATAATGTCGTTATGCTTTTTGTCATCAGCATAAATACTGGTTTGAATATAGTTGTAAATTTCACCAAAAGTTTTATAGAATACGTTTTCTAGATACCAAATTAAGCTTTTGGCCTCTTGGTAAGGCGTTGGCTTTTTATGCTTAAAGAAAGGTGTTTTTCCTAATTGTCCAAACAAATTGTTTATTTCAGAAAGGTCGTTTTCTTTTATGGCTTTTGTTAAGGAGGTTATAATGCCCAAAACAGATCCGGGGTAAAATTGGGTAGGGTGCGCTGTTAAAACAATGCGAACTTTAAACTCCTCAAGAAATTCTTTAAGTTCTTCCATCTTTCCTTCAGACTGGGCAGATCCTTTTAAGTTTCTAAGGGTACCAACACCTTCCATGTTGTTTACAATAGGGAAAGCGGCATCTTCAATGGCATCAAATAATACCACTTGTCGTTCTATGTATTGAATAAATCTAAAAAGTAGGTTTATTTGGCTTTGTTTATTGCGTCTAGCTTGGTATTTTGTAAAAAATGTTTCTACAATTGTAGTAGGGTCGTCTCCTTCTTCAAATCCCTTTTTACAAGTTTCATGAAATAGCGGCAATAAAACGCCAGTTTTTGTTACGGCATCAAAAGGTAATGTCATAAATATACTGTTGTATATTTGGTATTTTGACAATACGGATTGATTGAATCTAATTAACTTTGGTTCTACAGACATAATTCAGCTTTAGTAAAAATTAGGTATAAAAATACTAAAGGTTTAGTGAATCCACCACTCTATTTCAAGTTTTGTCAATATTTGTTCATTAAGGAATTTTAGTTAAGAATAATTAAAAAAAATTAGCGTTAACCCCATTTCTTTATAATTTTTATTTTAAAGATGTTAATGTTATATCAATAACTGCTTATGTGATATATGTCATGTTATAAAGTTTTGCTACACGGTATATTTGCCGATTAACATATAAACTGTTACATGAAAAAAACACATTCATTTCACATTCCAGTAATGGGAATTGGTTTTACAATAGACACGCCTTTAAAAGTAGCGCAATACGGTATGGATTCTGTTATTTCTTTAGTAGACGATATTTTACTAGAGAAACTCAGAAAAATGTACAGCGAAAAATTCGATATACCTTACCAAGAAATTACTGAAAAGATTGACGATTTTAGAGCTAAAAGAATAACTTCATACTTAAATTTATTAAGCGATTTAGCTGAAAAAAAGTTTGAAGATTTAAAGCAGATGACTTCTAAAAAAGGTGATGAGCTTTTGGCATACATACAAATGCTTCCTGATAACTCTAACCTTAAAGCAGATTTTAAGAAATTAACCTCCAAAGGTTTTAGTTTTTCTGAAATAAAAACTTGGGCATCACAAAATTTAGTTATGGGTGCAATTGATGTAAATATTATGACCAAGGTAGACAAGGATAATTACAAAAAAGGCGAAAAACTACCTGTAGAATACAACGATGCTCATGCTGCCTTACGTGGTTTTGCCAAAAGTAAATTAAACTCGTCTGTAGTGCTTTCTGCGGGTATGAATCCACGTTTATATAGCTATATGGGGCAGTTTAACGATTTTTTTCCAGATGAAAATGGAAACATAAAAAAACGTATTATTTTAAAAGTAAGCGATTTTAGATCGGCACTTATTCAAGGCAAGTTCTTAGCCAAAAAAGGGCTTTGGGTTTCAGAATATCGCATAGAATCTGGACTTAATTGTGGTGGGCACGCTTTTGCTACCGATGGGTATTTGTTAGGCCCTGTTTTAGAAGAATTTAAAACAAAACGAGAAGAATTGCAAGAAGCCATACAAGCTGTGTTAAACCAAGAACTTTTAAACCAAAACAGGATGGTGCCTAAACAACCTTTGTCTATTGAAATTACAGCACAAGGTGGCGTTGGTACAGAAGAAGAACATAGTTTTTTATTAGAGCATTACGATTTAGATTCGGTAGGCTGGGGAAGTCCGTTTTTATTAGTGCCAGAAGCTACTACAGTAGATGAAAAAACTCTAGATAAGCTAACAAAAGCCAAAGAAAACGATTTGTACTTAAGCGATATATCGCCATTAGGGGTGCCGTTTAATAATTTAAGGAATAACACCAAAGATATAGAAAAACAGCGATTAATAGATAAAAACAGACCTGGTAGTTCCTGCCCAAAAAAGTTTGTGGCGATGGACAAAGAGTTTAAGGAGACGGGTATATGTACAGCATCTAGAGAGTACCAGTACTTAAAAATTAAAGCACTAGAAAAACAAGATTTAACCCAGGAAGCATATAACAAGGAAATTGATAAAATCACCACAAAGTCTTGTACGTGTGTAGGGCTTGGTACATCAGCATTATTAAAATATAATTTAGACACAAAGGTTGAAGGCGATGGCGTATCAATCTGTCCGGGGCCAAACATGGCTTATTACTCAAAGGTAATGAGCTTGCAAAATATTACAGATCATATCTACGGAAGAACTAATGTAATAACTAGAAAAGACCGACCTAATTTATTTCTAAAAGAACTTCAGATTTATATGGATTTTTTAAACAATAAATTTGAAGAAGCCAAAACCTCTATGGGAAGAAAAGAGGGTAAGTATTTTAAGGTTTTTATTAATAATATGAAATCTGGTGTAGACTATTACCAAAATCTTTTTAATGAAGTTACAACCAGCTTTAACGATGCAAAAGGTACAATATTAAATGAGTTAGAGAAAACCAAAACTGTATTAAACCAATTTCAGCGAGAACTAGAGGCAATTCCTGTTAAGGTCTAGTGGTTTTAAGTTTTGCCAATCATACAAGTAATTATTTAGAAAAAATTGAATGATTTTACATAAAAGTTATTTGATTCGTATTTGATGGTTTTTTTAAAGAAATAAATAGTTCTCTAATAGTATTAATTAAGATATTTGTAACTTAAATAGTTGTAATTACAACTATTTAATACCATACAACTATTCTAAATACCATGGATTTAGTAAAAGAAATAAACCGCCTAAAAAAAGAAAAAAATGCAGTGATTTTAGCGCATTATTATCAAATTGGCGAGATACAAGATATTGCAGATTATGTAGGGGACAGCTTAGGCTTATCGCAAAAAGCTGCGGAAACAGATGCGGACATGATAGTGTTTGCAGGGGTGCACTTTATGGCAGAAACCGCCAAAATTTTAAGTCCAGATAAAACTGTTGTATTACCAGACTTAAATGCGGGGTGCTCTTTGGCCGATTCTTGTTCCCCAGATGCGTTTGAAAAATTCACCAAAGCGCATCCTAATCATGTAGTGATTACCTATGTAAATTGTTCTGCTGAGATAAAGGCATTAAGCGATATTGTTTGTACATCATCCAATGCCTTAAAAATAGTAAACTCTATACCTAAAGACGTACCTATTATTTTTGCCCCAGACAAAAATTTAGGGCGTTACATTATAAACGAAACTGGACGCGATATGCTATTATGGGATGGTAGTTGCGTGGTGCACGAAGCGTTTTCTATGGACAAGTTAATAGCGTTGCATAAAAAACATCCAGACTATAAAATTATTGCACATCCAGAATCTGAAACACATATTTTAAATACGGCTACCTACATTGGTTCTACATCTGGAATGATTAATTATGTTAAGACACATCAAGATCAAAAATTCATTGTAGCTACCGAGGCCGGTATTTTGCATAAAATGAAACAAGAAGTGCCTGATACCGAAATGGTACCAGCACCAGCTAAAGAAGATAATACCTGCGCCTGTAGCGAATGCCATTTTATGAAAATGAACACCATGCAAAAACTTTACGATTGCATGCTAAATGAATCTCCTCAAATAGAAGTAGATCCTGCGATTATTAAGCGTGCTTTACTTCCTATAGAGCGTATGTTAGAATTATCTAAATAAATTATGATTGTTACTAATTATTTGGTGATTGGCTCAGGAATTGCGGGTTTAACATTTGCCGTTAAAATTGCGGAGCATTTTCCAAATAAAAAAATTGTAATAGTTACTAAAGCTAGCGAAGATGAATCTAACACCAAGTATGCTCAAGGTGGTGTTGCTGTTGTTTTAAATAAAGAAGAAGACTCCTTTAAAAAGCATATTAAGGATACACTAATTGCTGGCGACGGACTTTGTAAAGAAGATGTCGTTAAAATGGTGGTTAAAGAGGGGCCAAAACGGCTAGAAGAATTATTGTTATGGGGTGCCAATTTTGATACCAACCCCAATGGCGATTTTAACTTAGGAAAAGAAGGTGGGCATTCTGAATATCGTGTAGTACATCATAAAGACATTACTGGTTTTGAGATAGAACGCGCGTTATTACGGCGTGTACATCAATTATCTAATATTGAAATATTACCATACCACTTCGCTATAGATTTAATTACCAATCATCATGTTAAGGACGATAATGCAGCTCCAGAAACCTGCTACGGCGCTTATGTGCTAAACCAAAAAACGGGACACATTTTTACTGTAAAATCAGATAGTACATTGCTGGCCACGGGAGGTATTGGTTGTGTTTATGGGCATACAACTAACCCAATTATTGCCACTGGAGATGGTATAGCTATGGCATATAGAGCAAAAGCCAGAATTAAGGATATGGAGTTTGTACAATTCCACCCAACGGCATTGTACGATACACAAGAAGGATCTTCGTTTTTAATTTCTGAAGCAGTTAGAGGCTTTGGTGCTTATTTGCGTAATAAAAAGGGTCATCGCTTTATGCCTGATTATGATACCCGTGCAGAATTAGCCTCTAGAGATATTGTATCGCAAAGTATAGATAGTGAACTAAAAAAATCGGGAGATGCTCATGTGTATTTAGATTGTACACATTTGGATGCCGATGCTTTTATCAAGCACTTTCCAAATATTTATAATGAATGTTTAAAAAGGCATATCGACATAAAAACCGATTGGATTCCCGTAGTGCCTGCTTCCCATTATTTATGTGGTGGTATTAAAGTGAATAAAAAAGGCAAAACAACTATTAATAATTTATTTGCTTGTGGCGAATGTTCCAGAACGGGCTTACATGGCGCAAATAGACTTGCATCTAATTCACTTTTAGAAGCTTTAGTTTACGCACATAATATTTATAAATACCATACAAAACAAAATGCTACACCTGTAGATTTTGAAATTCCTAGCTGGAATGATGAGGGCACAAATATTCCAGAAGAGCATGTGCTAATTCAACATAACCTAAAAGAATTACAAGCCTTAATGCGCGATTATGTTGGTATAGTGCGCAACAATACAAGGTTAAAACGCGCCATAAAACGTTTGGATGTAATTTATAATGAGGTTGAAGATTTGTATCGCGAATCTAAGCTTACAACATCGCTTTGCGAATTAAGAAATATGGTTAACGTAGCGCACTTAATAATTCAACAATCTCTAGAAAGAAAAGAAAATAGAGGCGGCTATTTTAATAGTGATATTATTTAAGTAACTATTAAATAAAAGATGATATGAGTCGTCCTAAAATAGGTTGACAGGTTATAAGATAATTAATTAAGCCGGAGAATCTAGCTTCTCTGGTTTTTTATTGTGTATAAAGTTAGGT
>NZ_PVEO01000012.1 GCF_002973595.1 Jejuia pallidilutea
TGTAGTCCAATCGGTATCAATACAACAGATACAGACGGCGATGGACTTACGGATTGTGAAGAAACCACAGGAATCGATGACCCAAGCACACCGGACGATCCCACAACCTTCCCAGTTGGACCAACAAGTGATCCAAACGATGCTTGTAGTCCAATCGGCATCAATACAACAGATTCAGATGGCGATGGACTTACGGATTGTGAAGAAACCACAGGAATAGACGATCCAAGCACACCGGATGATCCCACAACCTTCCCAGGCGGACCAACGAGTGATCCAAACGATCCATGTGATCCAATCGGCATCAATACAACAGATTCAGACGGCGATGGATTAACAGATTGTGAAGAGACCACAGGAATCGATGACCCAGGTACTCCAAGTATTCCTACTGGAACATCTGATTCGAGTGATCCATGCGATCCAATAATAACCGGTTGTGAAGCATCAATAGTAGTTACTAAGGTGGCCGATGTGCGAGGCACTTCTTTGGGAGATCGAATAGATTACACTATTGAGGTGGAGAATACAGGTGATTTTGATTTGACAGGAATTTCACTTGTAGATACGTTTACAGATGCTAATGGAAACATCATATCACTTACAGAAGGACCGTCCTTTGTGAGCTCAACTTTGGGTAGTGATGATGGAATTCTGCTTGTTGGAGAGATTGCAACGTATAGTGCTAGTTTCACTATAACTCAAGCAGCTATTAATGCCGGTGGAGTAAGTAACAGTGTTGTAGCTTCAGGTTCAAATCCACGTTCTGGAGCTGTATCTGATACTAGTGATGATGGTGACGATTTAGATGGTAATACCTCGGATGATCCAACATTTACAGAGCTTGGATGTTTGCTCATATTTAATGAGTTCTCACCTAATGGTGATGGTGTTAACGATACTTTAATTATCAACTGTATTGAAAACTTCCCTAATAACAAGTTAGAAGTTTATAATAGATGGGGTAACTTGGTTTACGAGAAACGCAGTTATAATAATGATTGGGATGGAACATCTAATGGACGCGTAACGGTTAATGCAAATGAAAAACTACCACCGGGTACATATTATTATGTCTTGGATTTTGGAGATGGTTCTAAACCAAAAGTAGGATGGTTATACATAAATAGATAATAAGTAAACAGCTAAAGAATTAAAAAGATGATACAGAAAACATCATTCATAAAAAGTTTAATTTTAGTAGTGTTTACTGCACTATTAAGTTTAGAAACTCAAGCACAACAAGATCCGCAGTATACGCAGTATATGTATAACACTATGAGTGTAAATGCTGCTTATGCTGGTCAGAGAGACGTTTTAAGTGCAACAGCATTGTATAGAACCCAATGGGTTGGTATAGATGGCGCACCCAAAACAGTAACTTTTGGTATTCATTCACCATTAAAAAATGAGCGATTAGGTTTAGGGTTAAATATTGTTAGTGATCAACTAGGTCCAGCAGAAGAAACGAGTATAGATTTAAATTTCTCTTATACAATTCCTGTTGATGCTTCAGGTGATTTAGAACTATCTTTTGGTTTAAAGGGAGGATTACATATTCTTGATACCGATTGGAGTAAAGGTTTATTTCAAAACCCTGATAGATTATTCAATGAGAATATCAATTTAATTTCACCCACTTTAGGAGCGGCAATGTATTTGCATTCCGATAGATGGTATTTAGGTCTGTCTGTTCCAAATATATTTACAACAGAGCATTATGATGATTTTCAGGAATCGATAGCTACAGAGCGTTTGCATTATTTTTTAATTGGCGGTTATGTTTTTGATTTAAGCGAGCGCACCAAGTTAAAGCCAGCCTTTTTAGTTAAAGGCGTATCAGGTGCTCCATTAATTGCAGACCTATCTGTTAATGCGTTGTTTAATGATAAGTTTACTTTAGGTTTAGCTTATCGATGGGATGATTCTGTAAGTGGTCTGGTAGGTTTTCAAATTACCCCAGGTTTATTTGCAGGATATGCTTATGATGCGACAACCACAGCGTTAAATAACTATAACAGTGGAACCCACGAAATTATGTTAAGGTTTGAGTTACAACAAATAGGTAAAATCTTATCACCAAGATTCTTCTAAAAAGACAAGAGACATGAAAAAAAGAATATATATACTTACCATAATAATTGTTTTTACATCTGGAATTTCATTTGCTCAAAAGGGAAAAGTGTCAAGTGCAGTAAAAAAGTACGAAAAGCTATCTTATGTAGCGTCTAGAAATGATCTTTTGGAATTGGCAAATAAGGAAGATGCTTCTCCTGAAGTAATTGAAAAATTAGCGAATACCTTCTATTATAATAGTGAAATGGATGATGCCGCAAAGTGGTATGAAAAATTAGTCAGTTTAAATCCACAAACCAACCCCGAAAACTATTTTAAATATGCACAAGCGCTAAAAGCTACGAACAACTATAAAGAATCAGATGCGGCACTTAGAACTTTTGCAACTCTAAGACCTGACGATTCCAGAGGAGTTAAGTTTTTAAACAACCCAGATTATCTCGAAGCAATTGAAACTATGTCTCAAGATTATATGCTAGTAAACCTAGATGTAAATACTTCTTTTTCAGATTTTGGAGCTTCTTTATATAATAACAACCTTATTTTTGCGTCCTCTAGAGATGAAGATGAGAAAATTTATAGTTGGAATGCACAACCCTTTTTGGATTTATTTGAATTAGATAGTGAAGGTAATGTTCAAGAAGTAGCAGGAGATATTAATACGAAGTATCACGAGTCTTCAACTGCCTTTACAAAAGATGGAACAACGGTTTATTTCACTAGAAACAATTACTATAACGGTAGGTTTAAAAAGAACAGTGAAAACACCCACACACTCAAGGTTTACAAAGCTACTTTAGCAGATGGAGAATGGACAAACATAGAACCATTACCTTTTAATAATGATGAATATAATGTGGCACATCCTACTTTAAGTGTAGATGAGAAAAAGCTATATTTTGCTTCAGATATGCCAGGAACTAAGGGAATGTCTGATATTTTTGTAGTAGATATAAACGATGATGGTACTTATGGTACACCACTAAATTTAGGTTCTAAAATAAATACGGAAGGACGAGAAAACTTTCCGTTTGTTAGCGATAAAGGTGTTCTATATTTTTCTTCTGATGGACATTTAGGTTTAGGCGGACTAGATGTATTTAAAATTAAGTTAGACGATATTGATTCCAATATGCTTAAAAACGTTGGAAAACCAATTAATAGTCCTAAAGACGATTTCGCATTTATTATCAACGAATCTTTACGTACAGGCTATATTTCTTCAAATAGAAAAGGAGGAAAAGGAGACGATGATATTTATAGTTTTAAAATACCCGATTGCGATTTCAGTTTAAAAGGCACAGTAGTTAATAAACGTACCAATGTTATTATTGCAAATGCTGAAGTAACTTTAAAAGATGAGAATAATAACGTACTAGAATCTGTTAAAAGTGATGATAGTGGTATGTTTCAGTTTAATACAAGTTGTAAAGCACAAACCTACATTATTGAGGCTAAGAAAGAAAAATATGAGGACGATTTCACCGACTTTACGGTTAATACTGCTAAAAAAGATTCTAACTTAAAATTAGCTTTAGAACCAAGTGCGGCAGGAATTGGTACCGATTTGGCCTTATTACTAAATCTAAATCCTATTTATTTTGATTATGACAAATCGTTTATACGACCAGATGCAGAAATAGAGTTGGCTAAAATTATTAAATATATGAAGGAGTTTCCTAACGTAAAAATAGATGTGCGTTCCCATACAGATTCTAGAGGAAGAGATGCTTATAATTTAGCATTATCGGAACGAAGAAATACATCTACTAAAGCTTATATTATAAATAAAGGAGGTATTTCTCCCGATAGAATATCGGGCAAAGGTTATGGTGAAACACGATTAACAAATCATTGCTCAAATGGTGTTAAATGCTCCAAAGACGAACATCAGGCAAATAGAAGAAGCGAATTTATAGTAGTAGAAAATTAATAACATTAACCATCTATCTAATAAGGCATCTAAATTTATTTAGGTGCTTTTTTATTTAAAACAGGATGAAACAAGTAATATTTTGTTCGTATTTTTGCTAAACTATGAAAGAAGAAAAAGTAATTCTTGTAAACGAACAAGATGAGCAAATAGGTGTAATGCCTAAAATGGAAGCTCATGAGAAAGCCCTTTTGCATCGTGCATTTTCAGTATTTATCTTTAACGATAATAACGATTTAATGCTACAACAACGCGCCCTAACCAAGTATCATTCACCAGGGTTATGGACCAATACCTGTTGTAGCCATCAAAGAGAAGGTGAGACAAATATTGATGCTGGAAAGCGAAGATTAATGGAGGAGATGGGGTTTGTTACAGACTTAAAGGAGTCTATATCATTCATATATAAAGCTCCTTTTGATAACGGACTTACAGAGCATGAGTACGACCATGTTTTGTTGGGAAAATACAATGCTACTCCAAACATTAATAAAGAAGAGGTCGAAGATTGGAAATGGATGCCACTAGAAGACGTAAGGGCAGACATAACTGCTCGCCCAGAGCTCTACACCGCTTGGTTTAAGGTAATTTTTGATAAATTCTACGAACACATAAATATAAACTCATGAATAAGGTAACAGTTAGTAGAAAAGCTCATTTTAACGCAGCTCACAGATTATATAGAAAAGATTGGAGTTTTGAAAAGAACGACGCTGTTTTTGGTAAATGTAATAACCCAAACTTTCACGGCCATAATTATGAATTAATAGTGAGTGTTACCGGAGAGATTGATAAGGAAACGGGTTATGTTATAGACATGAAGATTTTGAAGGATATAATAAAAAGTGAGGTAGAGGATGCTTTTGATCATAAAAATCTAAACATAGAAGTTCCAGAATTTGCAACACTAAATCCAACAGCCGAAAATATAGCAGTTGTAATTTATAACAAGATGAAAGCTAAGTTGACCAGTAACCTAGAACTTGAAATTACATTATACGAAACCCCTAGAAATTTTGTAACCTACTCAGGTTAGTAGGCGTTAGTTAAATTATTTAAAGGTGTTTATGTAAAAGATATATACACTAATTTATGTGCATACAAAACGTTATAAAATTACACCTAAAAAGTTAAAGTTATTAGAAGTTTATGTTTAGTTTTACAATCAATTAAAAATAATAATTATGGCAAGTGTAAGAGATCTTAAAAAAGATATAAATTACGTATTAGGAGATATTATTGAGGCAGTTTATGTTTGGGAATATCAAAATACAGATAAGGATACAAAAAAGAGTGAGGCTATTATAGATGAAGCTATTGAAACGTTTGATGAGCTAATAGCAAAAGTTAACGATAGAAGTATTGAAGACAAAAAAGCCCATTTTAAAGCTATAAACGAAGAGTTGGAAAATAGAGGCAGAATCTTAATAGAAAAAATTAATAAATTAGGTTAATTTTTTCAGGCCAATTTGTTGCAAATATTAATTTAGAAATTATATTTGCATCCGCTACGCCGATATAGCTCAGCTGGCTAGAGCAGCTGATTTGTAATCAGCAGGTCGTGGGTTCGAGTCCCTCTATCGGCTCAAAAAAAAGCCTCTAAACTTAGTTTAGAGGCTTTTTTTAATTACTTTTTTCATCTAGCTTTCGTTCTTCTAAGAATTTTTGTAACTCTTTACCATATTTAGAATTTTTAATTCTAGGTGTTAACGAAGCGTGTATGGTGTCCAATAAATTGGTATTCGCATTATAAATTTCAGAAAGTGCCAAATACGGAGCAACTTCACTATCATTATGGTTAAGTGCAAAATTTACAGTTTGTAAATATCTGTTTTTAAAGAGGCTATTTTGTTTTTTCTCAATAGTATTTGCTGTAGCTGTATCCCCATTTCTTTCAGCTTCAAAACGTTCCTTAATAAAATCTAAATTCCTATTGTTTAAACGTGACATTAATTTTTGATAATCTTCCAAGATTTTTTGTTGCTCAGAGCCCTTTATCACAGCATCTGCTACAAAATGTTTTAAAGTTGTATTAATTTCCATAGTACCTTTATCTGCAAAAAAGCTAATTCTGTCTTCTTCTTTAGAGTTTTTGTCAAGATCTAAAATAAATAAATCCGGCTCATCTAATTCTGCATACAATTCAAATTCAGGATTACCATTTACAATAACAGAATCTACCGTTACCAATACCGTATCGATAACACGTTTAAGGTATACGGTTCCTTTTTTTAATCCTTTAATGTTGGTTTTTACTACTAAGTCTTGTGGCTTATTAGAGCATGCAAATGTTAGTATAATAAGAAGAAATGTGATTGTTTTTTTCATTCTAAAAAGTATAATTTTGGAGCGCAAATATCTTATAATTATTAAATATATGCTAACCTCCAGCAGCAATTTTCATAAGTTCAGCACAAAGCATTGCGCCATATGTACCTACTACATAACCAAAAACTGCTAATAGTACCCCAACCGTTGCTAATGACGGGTGAAATGCGGCTGCAACTACCGGGGCTGAAGCAGCACCACCAATATTGGCCTTACTTCCTACAGCTAAAAAGAAGTAAGGGGCTTTAATGATTTTTGCAACTAAGAATAGCAGCGCTACATGAATGAACATCCAAACTAATCCTACAAAAATAAGTCCTGGATTTTCTACAATTTTGGTTAAGTCCATTTTCATTCCAATACTAGCTACTAGAATATAAATAAAAACGCTACCAATTTTACTAGCACCAGCACCTTCATATGTTTTAAGTTTTGTAAACGATATTAAAATGCCAAGTAGTGTTGCTATGGTAATCATCCAAAAAAATTGAGAGCCGAATGATGACATTGCAGAAGTTTTATCTCTAACAGCTTCAAAATTATTAGTTAAAAACTCAGAAATATTACTTGCTCCAAAATGTGCTATACCAACCACTGTAAAAGCTATACCGAGAATAACCATTAAATCGCTGAGTGAGGGGTTTCTAGAAATTTTATTGGCGTAAGATGATACACGCTCTTTTAAAACTTCAATAGCACTATTATCAGCTTTAAGCCATTTATCAATTTTTTCAGATTTACCAATACCCAACAGCAAAATGGCCATCCAAATATTGGCCACTACTATATCTACTATTACCATTCCAGCGTAGTTATCGGTATTAAATTTATAAATTTCTAGCATTGCTGCTTGATTTGCTCCTCCACCAATCCAACTACCTGCTAAAGTGGCTAAACCTCTCCATACAGCATCTGGTCCGGCGCCTCCAACAGTTTCGGGAGAAACCGTTGATATTAGCAATATAGCTAATGGTCCACCAATTATAACGCCAACGGTACCTGTTAAAAACATAATTAATGCTTTTGGCCCTAAATTATAAATAGCCTTTAAGTCTATGCTTAGCGTCATTAATACTAGTGCAGCAGGTAGTAAATATCTGCTGGCAATGTAATATACTTGAGACTTATGTTCTACAGCTTCACCAGAAGCGTTAATAGATGTCCATTCTGGGGCAATTATTCCTAAGGTGGTTAAAACACCGGGCAGCATGTATGCCATAAGTAATGCAGGAATATATTTATAGAATTTTTTCCAAAAAGCACTAGAGCTTGTTGAAGTGTAAAATACAAAACCCAGAGTTAACATTAATAGTCCAAAAACAATTGTGTCTTGGGTAAATATTGGTGCATTGTTCATATTAAAATGTGTATTGAGAGCCCAAGATAAAGAAAATATAAAAAGTAAAAATAAAAGTTTGGCACAGATATTGGTATATTAATAACAGTTACACTTCAATTAATAGTTTATTGAGTGGTTACTTTAAACTTTAGAATTGTAATTTCATATTTTGGTTGGTTAGTTAGTAAAAAAGCATCCTGTTAGGGATGCTTTTTTTGTGTTCTGTGCAATATAATATCTAAATTACCAATGATAAAACTTTGTGTTTGTTTTATTTAAACTTAGAGTAAGAAGTACATATGGGGACTTAAGGTAAAAAATCTCTTAAAAGGTATGGTGTGATATACTCTAGCTGTAAAATAAGAAACCAGAGCGTTTGATGCTCTGGTTTAAAATGTATTAACCTGTTTAGAGGTGTTTGTATATAAAATTGGTTTACAGTTTTGCAAACAATTTTTCCATTTTTGCTTTTTGTTCTTCTGCTAAAGCTGCGTCTACTAAAATTCTACCACTGTGCTCATCGGTAATTACTTTTTTTCGAGATGCAATTTCTACTTGAACTTGTGGAGGTATTGTAAAAAATGAACCACCCGAAGCACCTCTTTCTATTGGTACCACTGCTAAACCATTTTTTACATTTTTACGAATTCTATCGTATGCAGCAACCAAGCGGTCTTCAATTTGTTTTTTGTAATCTTCAGACTTAGCAATTAGGGCTTGCTCTTCTTTTTCAGTTTCTGCTAAAATTGCATCTAGTTCACCTTTTTTGTGCTTTAAATGCGTTTCGCGCTCTTTTAACTGTTCTTTGGTAGCGGCAATAACCTCTTTCTTTTGTTCAATTTGTGCCTTAAATTCTTTAATGTGTTTTTCGGCTAATTGAATTTCTAATTCTTGAAATTCTACCTCTTTGGAAAGGGAGTTAAATTCTCTGTTATTTCTAACATTTTTTTGTTGCTCACCATATTTCTTTATGAGTGCCTTAGACTCCTCAATTAAATTTTTTCTAGAAGAAATATCGTTATCTATAGTTTGTAAATCATTAACTAATTTCTCTAGTCTAATGTTTAATCCAGCAACTTCGTCTTCTAAATCTCTTACTTCTAAAGGCAATTCTCCTCGAACATTTCTTATTTCGTCAATGCGAGAATCTATAAGTTGTAAATCGTATAAAGCTCTTAAACGCTCTTCTACACTAACTTCTTTCTTTTTAGCCATACTTTAAAAATACTTAACAGGATTTGTATTTGTCTTTGATAAAATGATTGCAAAATTAGTAATTTTTTTTGTAAGATACTCTACTAAAAGGTTTTTTGTGAATTGTTCGCTTTCGTAGTGTCCTATATCAGTTAAAAAAATGGTGCTTTCGGCACCAAAAAAATCATGATATTTTAAATCTGCTGTTACAAATGCATCAGCACCAGCGGCTTTAGCAGCACTAATGGCAAAACTTCCTGAGCCTCCTAATACGGCTACTTTTTTAATAGGGTTGTTTAAAAATGATGAATGCCGAATACATTCTGTTTTCATTTTAGTTTTTAAATACTTTAAAAATTGGGTTTCGCTAAGCGGTGTGGCTAATTCGCCAACCATTCCCATACCTATATGTTGGTTTTTGTTTTCTATGGTTATTACTTCGTAAGCTACTTCTTCGTAAGAATGTGTGTTAAAAAGTGTTCTTAATATTTTAGCCTCTAAGTGTTTTGCAAAAGTTACGGTAATTTTGGTTTCAGCCTCGGTATGGGTTTCTCCTTTATTGCCAATTGTTGGAGACGATGCATCGTTACCCTTAAATGTGCCGTGGCCCTCAACATTAAAGCTGCAATTATTGTAATTACCAATATGTCCTGCGCCTGCATTAAATAAAGCGGTTCTTAATGTATCGGCTTCATTTTTGGGTACGTATGTTGTTAATTTTTTTATGGTACCGTTTTGCGGTATGAGTATTTGCTTGTTTTCTAGCTCAAGTGTATTGCAAATCATATTGTTTACCCCTTGGAAAGTATTATCTAAAGCGGTATGCATGCTGTAAATAGCAATATTGTGCTGTATAGCTTTTATTACCACACGCTCTACATAGGTTTTTCCTGTAAGCTTTTTTAAACCTTTAAAAATAATAGGGTGGAAGCTAACTATAAGATTACATTTTTTAGAAATAGCCTCGTCTATAACAGTCTCTAATGTATCTAATGTAACTAATACACCTGTTAATTTAGCGGTTTTATCTCCTACTAAAAGCCCTACGTTATCAAAATCTTCTGCGTATGATAATGGTGCGAGAGCCTCTAAATGATTTATGACGTCTTGTACAATCATTATTTATTTGTTTGCTTCAAAGATAAAATATTATACTTTCGCTTAAATGAACCTGCTAAGAAAAATATTATTTCCAGTTGTACCAGTTTATTATCTTATAACTTGGTTAAGAAATAGGCTTTACGATTTGGGTATAAAAAAATCAACATCGTTTAGTATTCCAATAATTTGCGTAGGTAATTTAAGTGTAGGGGGTACTGGAAAAACACCTATGATTGAATATTTAGTTAGGCTTTTAAAAGATGATGCTAAAATAGCAACACTAAGCCGAGGCTACAAACGAAAAACAGAGGGGTTTCAATTAGCGAAATCCACATCAACATCAGAAGACTTGGGCGATGAACCATTTCAATTTTATAATAAGTTTGCTGCCAATGTAACAGTAGCTGTAGATAACAATAGAGTTAATGGTATTACAAAATTATTACAATTAAATAATGCTCCAGAAATTGTGCTGCTAGATGATGCATTTCAGCATAGAAAAGTAAAGGTGGGCTTAAATATTATGCTTACAACTTACAGTAATCCGTTTTTTAACGATATGGTTTTGCCAACAGGAGATTTAAGAGAGCCTAAAAGTGGTTATAAGCGTGCTGATATTATTGTGGTTACAAAATGTCCTAGCAATATAACCAATATTAAAAAAGAGGAGTTTTTAAAGCGCATAAAGCCTACAGAATACCAACATGTATTTTTTAGTACTATTGCTTATGCAAATAAAGTGGTGTCTAAAACTGCTGAGCTAGAATTAAACAGTTTAACTAATTTTACCCTTGTAACGGGTATTGCTAATGCAACGCCTTTGGTAACATTTTTGAAATCTAAAAATCTAAAATTTCAACATTTAAACTTTAAAGATCATTATGAGTTTTCTCCTGATGACATTTCTAAATTAGAATCTTGTGAGGTTATATTAACCACCGAAAAAGATTTTATGCGTTTAAAACAGTATAAAGCATTAGAAAAAAGACTTTTTTATTTACCAATTACAGTAAATATTTTAGAGAATGTGCCATTTGATAATTTAGTAAAACGCTTTGTAAAACAGTTTTAGGCAGTAGCCGATTTTTTGTTGGATAGTGAGTTGAAAAGCTTTTTTTCAAACTCTTCTTGTTTAAAAGGTTTTGGGATTATATCGGTAAATCCGGCTTCTTCAAACTCGTGCATTTTATCTTCTATAGTAACAGCGGTAAGGGCAAAAATGGTTAGCTCTTTATCAAACGTTCTAATAATTTTTGTGGCTTCAATACCACTAATCCCTGGCATGTGAATATCCATTAAAATTATATCGTACTTATTGTTTTTAATCATATCTACGGCAGCTTCACCGTTGTCTACAATTTCGCAAGCAAGTTCCATTTTAGTTAAAATCTTTTTAGTTATCATTTGGTTGATCTTATTATCTTCAACCACTAAAATTTTAACGGAACTTAAATCAATATTAGGTTTAACATCAAGTTTCTTAACTTGTTTTTTTGCTGCTTTTTCTTTGGCTTCGTTGTATTCTAAAGGAATTTCAAAGAAAAAAGTTGTGCCTTTGCCTAATTCGCTCTGTAAGTAAATTTTTCCTTTTAATATTTCAATTAAACCTTTAACAATTGAAAGCCCAAGACCGGTGCCGCCATATTTTCTATTAATTTGAATTGAGCCTTGTGAGAAACTTTCAAACATATTGTCTTGTTTCTCTTTGGTTATACCAATACCATTATCTTCTACTTCAAAACGAAGGTTATAAATATCGTTTTCTTGTCCTATTTTGTAAACCCTAATCCAAATATCCCCATCTTTGGTAAACTTAATAGAGTTTCCAATTAGGTTAATTAATATTTGGGAAATCTTTAATTGGTCTGCTATAAAGTTTTCTGGTAAATCTTTGTCGTATTCAAAATGAATGGTAATATTATTATCTAATGCAGAGTTGTTTAGCGCAAGAACGATATTGTTAATTTTCTTTTTAAGGTTAAATGGTTCTGATTCTACTTCAACCTTATTCGCTTCAATTTTATTAATTTGAAGAATATCGTTTATAAACGTAAGTAAGTAATCTCCAGAGAATTTCAGGGATTTTAAATGTTGTATTTGCTCTGGCTTAGGGTCTTCGTCTAATAGCATATTGCTTAACCCTGTTACTGCGTAAAGTGGTGTTCTTAGCTCGTGTGTAACGGTGGATAAGAAATTAGCTTTTGTTTTAGAGGCTAGTTCTGCTTTTTCTTTTGCAACAATAAGCTCATTATTTTTTTTATGAAGCATATTGTTAGTTTTAAGTCTAATGTTATTGTTTTTGTATAATGAAAGCGTTAGTAGGGATAAAATAGTAATAAGCGCTACACTAAGTATAGAAATTAGGGTGCTTAAATCGTTTTTGCTATTAGCTTCTTCTAATTCTGCCTGTTGTTTTTTATTGCTTTCAATTTGATCGTTAATTAAAAATTGAATTCTTTTTTCAGGTGATAAATTGGCGCGTTTTACGGCTCTTAAAGAATCTGATAATTTAATATGAGCTTTTAAGTAGTTGGTAGCAAGCTTAAAATCGTTAGTACTTTCATAGATGTCGCTCAACACTAAAAAACCTTCGTTTTCTATAGTTTTAAAACTATTGGCTTTAGCAATCTCTAAACCTTCTTTTGTAAAATCTAAGGCTTTTTGATGATCGTTTAGAATGTTATAAATTTTACCATGGTTTACCAAAGCACTGCTTAAGGTATTAAGCAAGTTTTCTTTTCTGGAAATTGCTACAGCTTGTTCGGTAAGTTCTCGAGCTTTTCTGTAGTTTTTTAGTGCTATATATGCATTGCCTTCCGCTAGTAGAGTTTCGGCAAGATCAGCTTCTAGTTCTTCTTCTTCAAATTTAGATTTTGCAGCACGGTAAGAATCTAACGCTTGGTAAATGTTTTGTTTGGCCATGTAAACATCGCCAAATGTTTTATAAGAGCGACCAAGGTTTTTATTATCGTTTATAATACGTTGCATCTCAATAGCAGAATTGAGTGCCTTTATTGCATCGTCTTCTTCTTCAATAATTAAATGAAGTTTGCCTTTTATGGATTGTATTAATCCTATACTTTTTTTATTATCAGAATTTTGAGCTAGCTCTAGAGCCTCATCTAGAGTTTTTTGTGCCTCGAAATAATTAAAGTTTTCAATATCTTTTTGAGACTGCTCTATGTAATAATCTATATTGTTTTGAATAATCTCAGGATCCTCTTCAATGGTGTTTTGAGAGAATAATGTTATTGATAATAACATCAAAACAATAAATGGGTATTGTTTTATTCGGGACATTTGTATTCAATTAGTCGACAAATATAAATATTTATTCGATAAAATACATATTTTTATCGACAAATTGCATATTTGATTAGTTGATATGCTTTTGAGCCTTATATGATGAGCGTACCAAAGCACTACTTTCTACGTGTCTAAAACCCAAATCGAGACCTATTTCTTTAAACTCATTAAATTCGTCTGGATCAATAAAACGCTTAACAGGAAGATGCTTTTTGGTAGGCTGTAGGTATTGGCCAATAGTAACCACATCAACATCATTTTCTTTTAAATCGTGTAAGGTTTCTATAACTTCCTCCCTAGTTTCTCCTAAACCTAGCATAATACCAGATTTTGTACGTCGCTGTCCTTGTTGTTTTAAGTATTTTAAAACGCCCATACTTCTATCATACTTAGCTTGTATGCGTACCTCACGGGTTAGTCTTCTTACCGTTTCAATATTGTGCGACACTACTTCTGGCGCTACATTTATAATCCTGTCAATATGCCTTTCTATACCTTGAAAATCTGGTATGAGTGTTTCTAGAGTAGTTTCCGGATTCATTCTGCGCACTGCATTTACAGTTTCTGCCCACATAATGCTTCCCATATCCTTTAAATCGTCTCTATCAACACTTGTTAAAACAGCATGCTTAATATTCATTATTTTAATGGAGCGGGCTACTTTTTCAGGCTCGTCCCAATCTACAGTTTCTGGTCTACCTGTTTTAACCCCACAAAACCCGCAGGAACGTGTGCAAATGTTTCCTAAAATCATAAATGTAGCTGTACCTTCGCCCCAACATTCTCCCATATTTGGGCAACTTCCAGAGGTGCATATGGTGTTAAGGTTGTACTTGTCTACTAAACCTCTTAATTCTGTGTATTTTTTTCCAGTAGGCAATTTAACGCGTAACCATTTAGGTTTTGCTTGTCGCTCTGGTAGTATGTTCGAAATTATTTCTTTTTCCATTGCTAAAAAATGAATTGCAAAGATACGAAGTATTCTATTAAATGGATAATTAGAGTGTAGTAAGATACCACAAACTAAAACCTAACAAAAAGAGAATTCCCAACCAGCTTAAAATATGTAAGTATTTATTGGGACGCCACGCTTTAGGAGTAAACCTGCCAGAGATAAGTATGTAATTTATAATGGCGTAGAACGGTGCTGTGATAAAAGATAAGATGGTAGCAATTTTAACGAGTAGCCCCATTTCTGAACCTAGGAACAGAAAAATATAAATAGTGCCTAAGCACAATAAAATAATCCAAAACAAATACCCGAATTTAAAGGTTTTGTTTAAAAGCAATTCTGAAGTTCTATCCATAGATCTTGGTGATGCATCAAGCGTTGTTAGTGTGGTACTAAACATGGTTGTAAAAGCGGCAACTCCAATAATTACATAGGCCCAATTGCCAAAATTAGAAGTGTACATTTCTATAAGTTGGGCAGCAAAAATAGTTGCTGAACTACTAAATGCTTCGTCGCTATTAAACATTACCAAAGCCCCTAAAAGTACAAAGCTAATGCCTAAAATAATAGTGCCTATGTAGCCCATATTAAAATCGAAAAGCGATCCTTTTGCTGAAAAATCCATCTGATTCTTCTTTTTTTCTAATGTCCATAACGAGTGCCATACAGAGATGTCTAAAGGTGCAGGCATCCACCCCATAAATGCTATTAAAAATGTAATTTCTATAGTGTTTTGGGGTAATATTTGCCTTAACGATAGCGACTGTGTATTGTTAAAAAGTGCCATAATAACTGCTGCTATTGTGCTAACGGATAGCGTTATAATGATAATTTTAATTAGCTTATCAAGCAATTTGTATTTACCTAAAAGTAAAATGGAAAGGCAGATGGCTAAAATTATGATAGACCAGATTTGTACACTGGAAATGGCCAAAGCTCCAATTGCTAAAGGTTTAAATTCGTAAAATAGAGAAGAGGCAATACCAGCGGTAACAATGGTAACGGCCATTTGTATTACAAACATGGTGCCCAGTGTAAGGAGGTAATAGGTAACTAAAGTGCCTTTGCCCAGTTTTTTGTAGCCATCTAATAGGCTCTCGCCAGTGGCTGCAGCATATCTTGGGCCGTATTGAAAAAAAGGATATTTAAATAGTGTTACTAAAATTAGCGCCCAAATTAAGCCTAAACCAAAATCGGCACCAGCTCTTGTAGATTGTACCAAGTGCGACACGCCAATGGCTGCACCAGCAAACAAAAGCCCTGGCCCTAGGTTTTTTAGCTGTTTAATCATTTTTGTTTGTAATTACTTCAGCAAGTAGTTTTTTTGCTCTAAGCAGCTTTACTTTTACATTATTTATGGGTTCTTCTAGTTCTTTTGAGATTTCTTTATAGCTCAATTCTTGAAAATACCTTAGGTTGATTATTTTTTGGTAATGCGGTTTCAGCTTTTTAATGTCGCGAAGTAAATTTGCTAGATTTTGTTCGGTAATTAATTTATCTTCAACTGTTGGCGACTCGTCTAAAATTTGTAAAACGCTATTATCGTCTTTTGAAATAACAGGTTTTATGGTGTTTTTTTCCTTTCTTACTAAATCTATATGGATGTTTTTAGAAATAGTGATTAACCATGTTTTAAAGGTATAATTTTCATTAAAGGTTTCAATTCTGTCAAAAGCTTTAGAAAAAGTTTGTATGGTTATATCTTCGGCATCGTTTTCATTTTGAACTCTTTTTAATTGAAAACCATACACATCATCCCAATACAAATCCAATAAATAATTAAAGGCTTTTTGGTCATTCTTTTTTGCGCGAGAGATAGCTTCTTTTATTTCCAATGGTTGGGTTTTGAAATGATATTTGATATAAAGATAGCCAATTGGGAAATAATTAAAAAGATTTCGAGAACGGGTAAAAGAAAAATTAGGTCTTTTTCATTGAGTTTTTTTGCAGAAAGCCCATAGATAAAAAAAAGCGCTATACATCTTATACAAATTAAAGCTACACCATATATAGGAAAATGCCAAAACACTAAAAGCAAAATAGATAAACACCAAAACATAAGGCTAGAAGTGTAAAATAAAGCAAGTATTATCTTGTGGTTTAACTTATAATATGTTGCAGTTGAAACATGTCTGCGTTTTTGCCTAAACCAAGTTTTAAACGAAGTTTTTGGTGTAGATGTGGTAAAACTTTTTTTAGAGATGCAAATGCTGGTATTGACATTTGTGGCGGCTTGGTTTACAAACAAATCGTCGTCTCCGGAGCGAACACGCATATGCTTCATAAAGCCATTTACTTTAAAAAATTGAGTTTTGGTGTAGGCTAAATTTCTACCAACACCCATGTAAGGCATTCCCATTTTTGCAAATGAAAGATACGATATAGCCGTATGCAAAGTTTCAAACCGTATTAGTTTATTTAGGATAGAGTTTTTAATTTTTGAATACCCACCATACCCCAAAACTATAGAGGTTTTAGAATTGAAATTAGAAACCATCTCCTTAATCCAATATTTTGAAACAGGTTTACAATCTGCATCAGTAAATAATAATATATTATGTTTGGCTGCTTTTATGCCAAGGGTTAGGGGATATTTTTTATTGCCCCAAAAGGTTTCTACAGGTTCTACATTTACAATTTTAATGTTTTGGTTTGCTAAAGAAAAGCGCTCCATAACTTCTAATGTCTCATCATTAGAGCCATCGTTAATTAAAACAATTTCGAAGTTTTCATAGTCTTGCTGGACTACCGTAGGTAAAAAAGTTTTAAGATTTTCTGCTTCATTTTTAGCACAAATAATTACAGAAACAGGCGTTTTTGGGTTAGTGTTTACCTGTTTTGAGTTGTGAAATGCAAACTTCCCAAAAACATATAAAAAAAAGAAAACTTGAATTAAGACTACTACAATAAGTGTGTAGAAGGCAATATCAAGAATAATCATCAATTATTTTGAATGTTGCGGTTCGTTACAGTCGCTAAATTGATCTGGAGTTTTTCCGCAAAACCCACATGCTTCACCTTCTTGATTTAGCATAGGGTTTTGGCTGGCACAGGTACCTGCAAACTTGCCGTCTTTTTTAGCCCATATTTTAATGGCTATTCCTGCGATGCCAAGACCTAATAACAGTAGAGTAATCAAAAGAAGTTTCATAAAAAAATTTTGTGCAAAGATACATATTTTGTTAAAAAATATGAGTAAAACCTAACTTATAATTATGGTTTTGTGACTTAAAAGGATAGTAGGTGTCTTATTATAAGTAGATTATGTTTAAAAAGTGCAACACAGATATAAGCCCCAATAAGAGTTAATAATAGCAAGTAAAAAGCCTCTTTTCGTTTAGAAAAGAGGCTTTTTCAATTTTAAAGCTATTGTATTTTATTGTAAGCTAATTTCTGCTACAGTATTTTCTAAAGATGCTACAGCATTTCCGCCCTTTGGCTCTATAGTAATATTTAAGCCCGTTGCGTTTTCTGTAAAAGGAATTCTTTTTAATTGCCTATCAGTTTCGCTTAAAATACCTAAACTTACCATTTTACCTTGCAAATCGGCCCAAATTTGGTAGCACTGTTCTTCTGGTAATTGCGGTAAGGATACCACATCTATCATCGAGGTTTTTTCCTTAGGATTAATATATGCTACAGTTTTTAAATCTTTAGCTCGCTCGTTACCTTTTATTATGTATTTGTAAGTTCCAGGATCGTTTAAACGCTTAAACTGTTCCATAATGGCGTCTAGCTTTTTGTTGTTCATTTCTATATCGCTTCTTAAATCAAAAATCTCATCAACAACAACTTGGTTTTCTTCAGTTAATTTTTGATTTTGATTGTAGAATAGATACGATGTAGCAGCAAACGCAATAGCTGCAATACTAGCTGCAATACTTAGTTTGTACCATTTTTTATATCTGCGCTTTTGTAGCGTTACAACTGGAGCGTCATCCAATTCTTCTAAAACATTATTTAAAATGGCTTTGGGTGCCTCTACAGCATTACTTTTTGCAACAATTTCTAGATTGTGCTGAAGTGTGTTGTAAGCATTTTGTACTTCTGGATATTTTGCAATGTAAGTTTCAACCTCTTCTGTTTCGGCAACAGTTGTTGTACCCATTAGATATTTATCTAAAAGGCCTGAATTTAAAAAAGTAATTATTTTCTCATTCATGACTTGGTTTTATTAAGGATTGTAAATCTTTTTTAATTCTCTCAATCCAATTTTTAATCTCGATTTTATAGTTCCCAACGGTATATCAAGCTCATCGCTAGCCTCCTGTTGTGTCATACCTTCAAAAAATAGCGCATTAATTACTATTTGATACTTTTCATCCAAGGAGCTTAAATGTTTTTTTATATCTAAAACATCTTGGTTTAAAGAGTTCGTTGTAATTTTATATACGCTAGAAGTATCAATTTGGACTTCTTTTTCGGTTTTATTTTTTAAAGATCTGGTTTTATCAATAGCAGTATTGTATGCAATTCTATATAACCACGTAAATAGCTTAGCTTTAGATGAGTCGTACTTTTTGGCATAGCGCCAAATTTTAACAAAAGTTTCTTGTAGTACGTCTTGTGCCGTTTCTTCATCGGTAATCACCTTTTGTATTACGCCGTAAAGTGCATCGGCATAATTTTCATAGAGTAAGGAAATAGCCCTTTTATCACTACTCTTTAATAAACTAACTATTTCTTTTTCTATGTTTGAAATCAATGTAAGTTGGTTTAATTAGTTGATACTTAATTGAATTTGATTAACGCCAAAGTTAGAAATTTATTTAAACTATAAGATATTTACTTCGGCTTCAATTGAAATATCGAAAAGTCTTAAAACAGTTTTTTGAATTAATTTCGATAATTTTAAAATATCAGAACCCTCTGCACCGCCATAATTTACAAGCACTAAAGCTTGGTTTTTGTGCACACCATATTTGCCAAAGCGCTTGCCTTTAAATCCTGCTTTTTCTATAAGCCAGCCTGCAGGGACTTTAACCTCGTTTTTTGATACAGGGTAACTAGGAATATCTTTAAAGTTATCTTGAAGGTTTTTAAATTTTGTTTTTGAAATTACTGGATTTTTAAAAAAACTGCCACTATTGCCAATAAGTTTTGGGTCTGGGAGTTTACTTTCCCTAATTGCAATTACTGCTTTTGAAACATCTTGAATTGTAGGGTTATTAATGTTTTGCGCTTTTAATTGTGATGTTATGGCACCATAATCTATATGAAGTTTATGATGTTTTTTTGTTAGCTTAAAGAGTACCGAAGTAATAATGTATTTGCCTTTTTCTTCATTTTTAAAAATAGAATTTCTGTATCCAAAATTACATTCGTTTTTATTAAATGTGGATTCTTTAAGCGTTTTAATGTGTATGGCATTGCATGATACAAAAGTGTCTTTAAGTTCTACGCCGTATGCGCCAATGTTTTGAATGGGTGCGGTTCCTACATTTCCTGGAATAAGCGAAAGATTTTCTAATCCGCCAAAGTCGTGTTTTAAACACCATAACACAAATTCATGCCAATTTTCGCCTGCATTTGCTCTAACTAACACAAAATCGTTATGTTCTTGTTCAATAGAAATACCTTTTATATTAATATGAATAACTAATTTGTTTTGGTCTTGCGTAAGTAGCATATTGCTGCCACCGCCTAACAAAAGTTTGTTTGGATACCCTTTTAAAGTCAAAACATCTCTCAACGCTTTAATAGACGAAACAGCAACAAAGTATTTTGCCTTAACTTTAATACCAAACGTATTATAGTTTTTTAGAGATATGTTTTGTAATAGTTGCATTAATCTTTGTAGATTTTTAAGGCTTCTTTTATAATATTTACTGCTTTTATCAAGTGCTCTTTTTTAAGTACGTAGGCTATTCTAATTTGGTTTAAACCTATGCCCGGGGTGGAATAAAACCCACCAGCAGGTGCAACCATTACCGTTTCATTATCTACGCTAAACGATTCTAAAAGCCATTGCGCAAAATGGTCGGAGTTTTTAACAGGTAATTCTACAATACAATAAAAAGCGCCTTTTGGGGTAGCTACGGTAATGCCTTTAATTTTATTAAGTTCAGCAATTAGTGTGTCTCTACGTGCTATGTATTCTTTCTTTACATCCTCAAAGTAACTTTGTGGTGTGCTCAATGCAGCTTCGCTCGCTATTTGGGCATAGGTTGGTGGGCTTAAACGCGCTTGGGCAAATTTTAAAACGGTATGCCTCACGGTTTCGTTTCTAGTTACCAAACAGCCTATTCTTGCACCACACATGCTGTAGCGTTTAGAAACAGAATCTATCATAATGGTATATTCGTCTAGCCCTTCTAATTCTAAAATAGAAAAATGTGAGTGTCCGTCATAAGTAAATTCTCTATAAACTTCATCTGAAATTAAAAATAAATCGTGGCGTTTCACAATGGCTGCCAGTTGCTCAATTTCTTCTTTAGAGTATAGGTATCCTGTAGGGTTCCCAGGGTTACAAATCATTATAGCCTTAGTGCGCGGGGATATTAATTTTTCAAATTCAGCTATGGCTGGTAATGCAAAATTATCTTCTATTCTAGAAACTATGGGTTTTACCTTAACACTTGCAGCGGTCGCAAAAGCTATATAATTGGCGTAAAAAGGTTCGCAAATAATTACTTCGTCGTCAGGATCCATTATACTACCAAAAATAAAAGCTATAGCTTCGCTTGCACCTGTTGTAACTATAATGTCGTTGTGCGATACGTTTATATTGTGGTAGGCATAGTAATTGGCAATTTTATTTCTGTAAGTATCAGACCCTTCAGACCGAGAATATGATAAAATGTCAATATCATTATCCTTAACCGCGTTTAAGGCTATTTCTGGTGTTTTAATATCAGGCTGACCAATATTAAGATAATAAATAAACTTACCTTCTGCTTCGGCTTGTTCAGCATAAGGCACTAATTTACGTATGGGTGATTGGGGCATGTTACGCCCTTTTTTTGATATAGAAGGCATTAAATAACTATTAGCGAGCAAAGTTGCAAAAATTATCTTAAATTTTTTTTAAAATACGAAGCTAAATTAAAGGTGCATCACAAAGATTTGTAACTTGATTTACCATAATATTCAGTTTTTATAATGAAAAGATTTCTTTGTATTGTGTGTTTATGCTTTAGCTGCTGTAGTATCGTATTGGCACAAGATCAATTTGTACTTCATAATAAAAGCGGAAAAGATAAAATAAGGTTTAAACTTATTAATAACTTGATTGTTTTTCCCGTAGAAGTTAATGGTGTAAAATTGTCCTTTTTATTTGATACTGGTGTAAGTAAGCCTATCATTTTTAATATTCTTAATGTTTCTGATAGTTTAAGTGTTAAGCCTACCGAAACCATTTTTCTAAGAGGTTTGGGGGCAGGTGCTTCTATTGCAGCTTTAAAGTTTAAGAACAACGTTTTAAAAATTGGTGATGCTATTAAAATAAACCAAGATTTATATGCCATTTACAATACTATGCTAGATTTTACGCCAAAATTGGGTGTACCTATCCATGGTATTATAGGGTTCGATATACTAAAGGATTTTATTGTAGAAATAAATTATTCTAAGCAATTTTTAAAATTACATCATCCAGATAGTTTTAGCTATAAAGATTGTAGAACGTGCGAGGTATTTAATTTAGAATTTCATAATAATAAACCTTACATGTACGCTATGGTGCATAACGAGAATAAGAATCTTCCTGTAAAGTTACTTATAGATACTGGGGGTAGTGATGCACTTTGGCTTTTTGAAGATAAGGAAAAGGGTATAACATCTGGCGATTATTACTTTAACGATTTTTTGGGTCATGGGCTAAATGGGAGTGTTTTTGGAAAACGCTCTAAAGTTGATGCTTTTTCGCTAAAACATTTTAGGTTAAAAAATGTAAATGTAGCTTACCCCGACCAAGCATCAATAAAATTTAATAATATGATGGAGGATAGAAACGGTAGTGTCTCTGGAAACATACTAAAACGCTTTAATATTATTATGGATTACGGTAAAGCAAAAATTACCTTAAAAAGAAACGGCAACTTTAACAAGCGTTTTGGTTACAATAAATCTGGAATAATTTTAGAATATAGGGGTTACCGTTTTGTGAAAACTAAGAATAAAGATTTTGAAATTAAAAACCGAGGGTATAATGCATCTGTAAGTCCAAATTATGTTGCTTTAAACAATAACTTCGAAATAAGTCTTAAACCAGCATTTGCTGTTGTAGAATTAAGAGAAGGCTCACCAGCCGAAACCGCTGGTGTACAAAAAGGTGATGTTATTTTAAATATAAATGGTAAAGACACCCATAACTATTCGTTGCAACAAATTACAAAGTTTTTTCATGCTGAAGAGGGTAAAACCATAAAACTTGTTGTAGATAGAAATGGTAACAAGCGAACCTTTAGTTTTAAGCTGTCTAATCCATTAAATAAAAAAACCTAAGCGTTAGGCTTAGGTTAGTTATGTTTTTAAAATATGGAGGCTTACTGCTCAACCACACTTTTACTCTTCTTTTCTAAAACATTGTTGTTAGATGGGTCTACCACCAAACCTTTAATTTTTAATGCTACGGTAGGTGTTTCTGCGTTAGACATTACTGTAATAGTTTTTCTAATTGGGTTTACTCTGTTGGTATCGTAATTTACCTCAATATTCCCAGTTTCACCCGGCATAATAGGCGCATCTGGTTTTTTGGGTATAGTACAACCACAGCTAGAGCTTACTTTAGATATAATTAAAGGTGCATTCCCAGTGTTTGTAAATTCAAATGTTCTTACACCGTCAGAGCCTTTTTCAATAGTACCATAATCTATGGTAGTTTCCTTAAACTCAATTTTAGCTACTTTATCTTGAGCGTTAAGAGAAAAACTAATTAACCCTACAAATAAAAGTGTAAATAAATGTTTCATCTTTTTGTATTTAATGGTTATTATTTTGTTGTAAACATAGGTACTTTTTCCACAACCTGCAAAAATAATAGACGAATTACATTAATCTTAACATATAGTGCATCACTATCAACTTTCATAGGAAAAGAAATATAAGTACTTTTGCCAACTAAAAGTCAAAAACTGTTCCAAAGTATGCAAATTCCATCAAAATACGATGCAAGTAAGGTAGAAAGTAAGTGGTACGATTACTGGATGACACATAATTATTTTCATTCAGAGCCAGATGAAAGAGAGCCTTATACCATAGTAATACCTCCACCAAACGTAACTGGGGTATTGCATATGGGACATATGTTAAACAATACCATACAAGATGTTTTAATTCGTCGCGCACGTTTACAAGGTAAAAATGCCTGTTGGGTGCCAGGAACCGATCATGCGTCTATTGCAACCGAAGCGAAGGTAGTGGCAAAACTTAAAGAACAGGGCATTGATAAGAACGATTTAACACGAGAGGAGTTTTTACAACATGCCTGGGAATGGACACATGAGTACGGTGGTGTTATTTTAGAACAATTAAAAAAGTTAGGGTGTTCTTGCGATTGGGAGCGAACTAAGTTTACTATGGATGACGATATGTCAGAAGCTGTGATAAAAGTTTTTGTGGATTTATATAACAAAGGCTTGATTTATAGAGGTTATCGTATGGTAAATTGGGATCCAGAAGCTAAAACTACCTTGTCTGACGAGGAGGTAGAATATGTTGATAAGCAAGGAAAATTATATCATATAAATTATAAAATTGAAGGGACTGATGAGGTTTTAACTATAGCTACTACACGCCCAGAAACTATTTTAGGAGATTCTGCCATATGTATTAACCCTTCAGATGAACGTCATTTTAATTTAAAAGGAAAAAAAGCCATTGTGCCAATTTGTAACAGGGTTATTCCAATAATTGAAGACGAATATGTAGATGTTGAGTTTGGTACAGGTTGCTTAAAAGTAACACCTGCACATGATGAAAACGATAAAATTTTAGGCGATAAGCATAATCTTGAAGTAATCGATATTTTCAACGAAGATGCTACACTAAATAGCTATGGATTGCATTACGAAGGTCAGGATCGTTTTGAGGTTAGAACAGCTATTGTAAAGGAACTGGATGCATTAGGTTTAATTTCAAAAATTGAAGATTACAATAACCGAGTTGGTATTTCAGAACGTACTAAAGCCATTATAGAGCCAAGGTTAAGCGACCAATGGTTTTTGAAAATGGAAGATTTAGTAAAACCAGCCATTAAAGCCGTTTTAGGTGAAAATAACGACATACAGCTTTTTCCAAAGAAATTTGAAAACACCTACCGACATTGGATGGAAAATATTCGCGATTGGAATATTTCCCGCCAGTTATTATGGGGTCAGCAAATTCCAGCGTATTACTATGGCGATGGAAAAGAAGACTTTGTTGTTGCTGAAACTCTAGAGGATGCTGTAAAAATAGCTCAAGAAAAAACAGGAAATGCAAAACTTGAAGTTTCAAACTTAAGGCAAGAGACCGATGCTTTAGATACATGGTTCTCATCGTGGTTATGGCCCATGAGTGTGTTTGATGGTATCCGCAACCCTGAAAACAAAGACATAAAATATTATTACCCAACAAACGATTTAGTTACCGGGCCAGATATATTATTTTTCTGGGTGGCACGTATGATAATTGCAGGGTATGAGTATAAGGGAGAAAAGCCCTTTAAAAATGTTTACTTAACAGGGTTGGTACGCGATAAGCAGCGACGAAAAATGAGTAAATCTTTAGGGAACTCGCCCGATGCGTTAAAATTAATTGAAGCATATGGTGCAGATGGCGTTCGGGTAGGATTATTATTAAGTTCTGCTGCTGGTAACGATTTATTGTTTGATGAAGCCTTATGCCAGCAAGGTAAGGGGTTTGGTAATAAAATTTGGAATGCCTTCAGGTTGGTTCAAGGTTGGGAGATAGATGAAGATTTAATGCAACCTGAAACCGCCAAAGTAGGTTTAGAATGGTATAGTTCTAAATTTCAAAAGGCATTAACAGAAATTGAAGATCATTTTAGTAAATACAGATTAAGCGATGCTTTAATGACCATTTATAAGCTAATTATGGACGATTTTTCGTCTTGGTTGCTAGAAATCGTCAAGCCTGCCTACCAAAAGCCTATTGATAGAAAAACGTACAACGCGGTAATTGCCGCTTTTGAAGATAATTTAAAGGTGTTACATCCGTTTATGCCATTTTTAACCGAAGAAATTTGGCAATTTATAGCAGAACGTTCGCCAAAAGAAGCATTAATAGTTGCTAAATGGCCAGAAACGAAGGCTATTAACCAAAATTTAATTTCAGAGTTCGATTTTGCTACCGAGGTGATATCAGGAATTAGAACCATTAGGAAGCAAAAAAATATAGCATTTAAAGACGCTATTCCGTTTTCAGTAATTAACAATGAAAACACAAAAACTACGTTTGATGCAGTTATAGCAAAACTTGGAAATTTAGAATGCATAAATTACGTAAATGAAGCCGTAGAAGGCGCATTAACGTATCGTGTAAAATCTAACGAGTACTTCATACCAATGTCTGGTGCAATTGATGTTGAAGCCGAAATAAAGAAATTAACAGAGGAGTTAAATTACACCGAAGGATTCTTAAAATCAGTTCAAAAGAAGCTGTCTAACGAGCGTTTTGTAAATAACGCACCAGAACAGGTGGTGGCAAGCGAAAAGAAGAAAGAAGCTGATGCTTTGGCAAAAATTGAAACTATTAAGTCTAGTTTAGCAAGTTTAGAATCTTAATTCGGATTTAATACTGATTAATAATTGAGTTTTAAATTATAAACTAAAGAAAGGGTAGTCTATAGTTTTTTTCTTGTAGACTATTTTCTGTATAAAAAGTATTTGTTAACCAAGTCAATATATGCTTGTTTAGCTTCATCTTCTGAAATGTCTTTCACCTGAAAAAGCGCATTGGTTTTAAATGCATTAATAATTTGCTTTTTGCTTCGAGGTTTACCATAGTCGTTTGTAGCTTTTTTGTAGTAAGCATACAGTTTTAGTAGCGTATCAGCAGGAAAGGGGTCTTTATGCGCATTTACTCGTGCTACTGCCTCTTCAAATACTTTATTTAAAGTTTCGTTACTCATTAATTTCTGCTATAATGCTTTCGCCGCCTCGTACTTTTTGGTGAAGCTTTACTTTAATATTGGTATCTAATGGTAAAAACAAATCTACTCTCGATCCAAACTTAATAAATCCTGAGTCTGTGCCCTGTTTTGCGTCGTCCTTTACTGTTGCATAATTTACAATACGTTTTGCCAATGCTCCTGCAATTTGCCTGTAAAGTACTTTACCGTATATAGGATTTTCTACAACAACGGTAGTGCGTTCGTTTTCCTCGCTTGCTTTTGGGTGCCACGCCACTAAATATTTCCCGGGGTGGTATTTGCTAAATACTACTTTACCGCTAATGGGATATCGAGTTACATGCACGTTTAAAGGCGACATAAAAACACTTACTTGTATACGTTTATCGTTAAAATATTCCTTTTCAAATACTTCCTCTATTACTACAACTTTCCCATCAACTGGAGACACTACGGTATTGTCGTTTAACTGTGTGAGCCTCTTAGGGTTCCTAAAAAACTGTAATATTAGAATTAAAAACACCAATAACGCAACAAGAATTATTGTTCTTAACCAAAATATAGCAATAAAATTGTCTACCAATAAAAAACAGGCTACTACAATAATTAGAGTAAAGAGTATTATTTTATGACCTTCTTTATGAAACATAGTGTAAAATTCTTAAAAATAAGTAAATAAAAGGGGACGCAAAAATAATGCTATCTAAACGATCTAACAATCCACCATGACCAGGCATAATAGTACCGCTATCCTTTACGCTAGCTTGTCGTTTAAATTTTGATTCAATCAGGTCTCCTAGTGTGCCAAAAACAGTAATAAAGATACTGAGAATGAGCCAATTTGTAAAATTTAAAGTTTCTGTATAATTAGAAATAAAATAACTAGCAATACAAGAAAAGAATAGGCCCCCAAGAAAACCTTCAACTGTTTTTTTGGGAGAAATTTTTTCAAATAGTTTTTGTTTTCCAAAGTTTTTTCCGACTAAATACGCAAACGAATCGTTTACCCAAACTAAAATAAAACATCCCAATAATATTTTAGGACTAAAAACACTTGCAATAAGTACTAAGAATACAAATCCGCTTGAAAGATAAAATGTAGTGATAATAAAGCGTTTTGTGCTAAATAGCGGAATTGTTTTACGAGAAAACAAATCTTTAATTAAAAATAAATCTACAAATATAGTAAGTACAGTTAATATTTGGGTTGCTTCATCTAAACCAGCGTTAGAACTTAAAACCATGCGCCAGTACCCAAATATTAGGTAAAGCACTACAAATATAAAATAGGGTATAACACTTTTTAGCTGAATGAGTTTATTAAACTCGAATAACGATAGCATGCCTAAAATAAAAAATAGGATATTAAACGGGTGTGGTGTATTTAAACTTAAAACAACAATTAATAAGATTACATATAGCAAACCAGATAGTGAGCGTAGTAAAATGTCTTTCATTTCTTAAAGCTGCTTAAATTACAAATCCTCTAATAGCAGCAAATATAAGTTTTTTGCACTACTACCGTAGCTTAAAAAGTCTTTTTCGTCACCAGATTTAAAATGCTTAATTGTAGTAATATTTGTAGGAATGTGTTGCCTGTTCTTAGATTTAATACCTCTTAGCCCTTCACCAATATTGTCAACTATTTGGCTAGTGGTAGCAAATACAATAAGGTTAAAAGGTAATTCGGGTAGTTTTTTAGTAACAATTTGATTAGAACTTATAAGTAATGAGCCATCGGTTGCAATAAGATTTTCGCAAGTAGTTAGGAAATATGTTGCAATACTTGAATTTTTGGTAGTATTAATATTGCAGGTTTTAAATTTTTCTGCAAGGTTATCATCTATAATAAGTGCTGGCTTGTCTTCCCAAGAATTTTCTTCAATAATATTTGAGAAGTTTGAAAACACTTCATCTAAATCATCGCAATACAAGAATTTACCACCATTAGCTTTAAAGTTTATTGTAAACTTTTCGTCTATAGGCAGTTTAAGTTCTGGCATATATTTACCACGGTCATCAGACTTTATTTCCTTTTCAGATGGTTTTGATTTTGATCCGAAAATTTTTTTAAAAAGATTCATTCAGGTGTTCGCTATTAATCTTTTTTTAATGAGAGTTTTTCAAATATAAAAAATCTTAAACTAATCCTGAGACTAATTTAAGATTTTTACCAAAAGCTTAACGCAATTGATTATTTGTCGAGAGTTTCACGTTCCTCTTTTTCAAAAGGGCGCTTACCGAAAATTTTCTCTAAGTTATCCTTAAAAATAACTTCTTTTTCTAGCAGTACTTCTGCTAATTCTGTTAATTTGTCTTTGTTTTCTTCTAATATCTTAATGGCACGTTGGTATTGTTCCTCTATGATATCAGAGATTTCATTATCAATTAATTCTGCTGTTTTTTCGCTGTAGGGCTTTGTAAACCCATATTCGCTTTGAGAAGAATCGTAATAGGTTAAATTTCCAACTTTATCGCTAAGTCCGTAAATTGTAACCATAGCACGTGCTTGTTTGGTTACTTTTTCCAAATCACTTAATGCACCAGTAGATATTTTATTAAATATTACCTTTTCTGCGGCACGACCACCAAGAGCTGCACACATTTCGTCTAGCATTTGCTCTGGGCGAACAATTAATCGTTCTTCTGGCAGATACCAAGCAGCCCCTAAAGAACGGCCACGGGGCACAATGGTGACTTTTACAAGGGGTGCAGCATGCTCTAGCATCCAGCTTATTGTGGCGTGTCCAGCTTCATGATAAGCAACGGCTTGTTTTTCGCTTGGTGTAATAATTTTATTTTTCTTTTCTAAACCACCTATTATTCTATCTACAGCGTCTAAAAAATCTTGTTTGTCTACTGCTTTTTTACCATTTCTGGCAGCAATAAGAGCAGCTTCGTTACATACATTGGCAATATCTGCTCCTGAGAAACCAGGAGTTTGCTTAGAAAGAAAATCGGTGTCTAAACCCTGTTCCTTTTTTAGTGGTCTTAAGTGGACTTCAAATATTTCCTTGCGTTCGCGAACATCAGGTAAATCCACAAATATTTGTCTATCAAAACGTCCGGCACGCATTAAGGCCTTGTCTAAAATATCAGCTCTATTGGTTGCGGCCATAACAATTACGTTAGTGTTTGTGCCAAAACCATCCATTTCTGTTAATAGCTGGTTTAGTGTATTTTCTCGTTCATCGTTACTGCCAGACATGGCATTCTTGCCACGGGCACGACCAATGGCATCAATTTCATCAATAAAAATTATTGAAGGCGATTTTTCTTTGGCTTGTTTAAACAAATCTCGCACGCGAGATGCACCTACACCAACAAACATCTCAACAAAATCTGAACCTGATAATGAAAAGAAAGGAACTTTGGCTTCGCCAGCAACCGCTTTTGCTAACAATGTTTTACCTGTTCCAGGAGGGCCTACAAGCAATGCACCTTTTGGTATTTTACCACCAAGGGTAGTATATTTTTCTGGAAATTTTAAGAAATCTACAATTTCCTGTACTTCTTCTTTAGCACCTTCTAAACCTGCAACATCTTTAAATGTAGTTTTAACTTCTGTATTTTGATCAAATAGTTTTGCCTTGGATTTTCCGATGTTGAAAATTTGGCCACCAGCACCACCGCCAGCGCCACCAGACATTCGTCTCATAATAAAAATCCAAACACCAATTAAAAGTACAAATGGTAAGATACCAATTAAAAAGTCTGCTAAATGGTTTTCTTCAGTGATGTAAACGGGCTCTAGATCTAGATTTTCTTGATCAATAATCTCGTTTAACTTATTTTGAAAAATTTCTAACTCCCCAAATTCAAACCTATAATTAGGCATTTGTGCAGCCGATAGGCTAAAACTTGTGGGTTTAGATTTTTTATGTATTTCTTTTTGTGCAGCTTCTTTAGTTAAATAAACCTTTGCAAGCCTTCTGTTTACAATTTCAACCCTAGAAACATCACCATCTCTAACAAATTTAAAAAATTGGGTAGGGTTAGTGGAGTTTCCACTATCCATAGTGTTATTGTTGAAAAGTGTAAATACCAAAAATAAGGATAGTATAATTCCGTAAATCCAATACGGACTAAATTTTGGTTTCTTTTCTTTTGGATTTTTATTATCGTTTGCCATTTTTTGTTTTTAGTAACTTGTTTCTATTACTGTTGTTTTTGCATCGCCCCAAAGGCTTTCAATATCGTAATACTCCCTTATATGTTTTTGAAACACATGAACAGCAATATTTACATAATCTAACAAAACCCACTCTGCATTATCGGCACCTTCAACGTGCCATGGGTGGTCTTTAAGTTCTTTGCTTACTTTTTTCTGTACGGAATTTACTATGGCGTTAACTTGAGTATTTGAAGTACCTTCACAAATTATAAAATAATCGCAAACAGTATTTTCAATTTCCCTTAGGTCTAAAATACTTATTTCCTTACCTTTTACATCCTCAATTCCACTAATTATAACTGATATTAACTGATCTGCGCTTATTTTTTCTTTCGCCATTAATTTTATTTAATTTGTGCAAAGTTATTATTTTTTTTAGTTCTTTACCCCTTAAAATTTTCACAAGATTTTAAACGATAAAAATAACTTATAAATGCCTATAATCAAACTTAATGCCATTGACTCTACTAATACTTTTATAAAAGAAATGATTAGTGCTAAAACTATAAAACATTTTACTGTGGTTACAACTAATCATCAAACCAGTGGAAAAGGGCAAATGGGAACAGTTTGGTTATCTGAACCTTCAAAGAACTTGATGTTTAGTATGTTTGTTGATGTTTCTACGTATAAGTTAGAGTTTCCATTTTACATAAGTATGGTTGTTGCCTTAGCCTTAAAACAGAGTTTAAATACATTTTTAATTCCCAAATTATATATAAAGTGGCCTAACGACATTTTGTCACAAAACAAAAAAATTTGTGGAATTTTAATAGAAAATGTCATGAAACAAGGTGCTATTAACGCTTCTATAATAGGAGTTGGACTAAATGTTAATCAAACAAATTTTACGGCATTGCCCAATGCTTCTTCCTTAAAAAATATTACAGGACGTGTTTTTGATTTAGATGAACTTCTAGATAGTATTATTTTTAATATGAAGCTATATTTTTCTAAGTTAGAAGAAGGGAATTTTATGGAACTGAAAGCAGTTTATGAATCTTTTTTATTTAGAAAAAACAAACCCTCAACATTTAAGGATGCTAAGGGTAATTTATTTGTAGGTTACATAAAATCTGTTGAAGATTCTGGACATTTACAGGTAATGCTAGAAGATAACATTACCAAATCCTTTGCCTTAAAGGATATTACCTTAATGTACTAAATCGCTTTAGGTAAATTAGTAACCAATGTTTCAATAAATTTTGAAATAGGTCCTTTAATCATCATCGCCATCATTGGGTTAAAATCGCCATTAAACTCTAGCTTTACATTACTACCGCTAGTTTCTCCTTCTAAAATAACAGCGGTTAAAGCAAAATCTATTTTACCACCAGCGGCACCAAATATAATTTTATTTGGGGGGATTTCTTCTTTCTTTTTTAAAACAATCTCGGGCATGCCTTTTAATGCAAATAAAAACTTGTTATCATCAAGTACCTCAAATTTGCTAATGTTTTCTGGCATTAAGGTTTTAAAGTTTTTTATATCTGAAATAAAGTTAAAAGTGTCTTGAGGTGTTTTAGGCACGCTTACTGTAGGTGATTCTAAATTCATAATTATATGTTGTTAAGTTATATGTTGTTTAGTTGTAAAAGTGGGTTAATTTAGTTCTGCTTTAAGCCTAAACAACGTCTTGTCTATACAGTAGTATATCAAATAGCGTTCCACTCGCTAGGGTTAGAATTCCACTCTGTTAATAGTTCTAACTCCTGTTTGGTAATATATTTGGTTTGTAAAGCTTGCTCCAAAAGGCTCTCGTAGTTGCCAAGTGTGTGCAGTGTAACATTTTCTTTTTCAAAATTTTCTTTTGAAATTTCAAACCCATAGGTAAAAATAGCTACCATACCTTTTACAGTAATTCCACCTTCACGTAAAGCTTTTACAGCATTTAAACTACTTTTTCCGGTGCTTATTAAATCTTCTACAACTACAACGGTTTGTCCTTTTTCTATAAAACCTTCAATTTGGTTTTTTCGGCCATGGCCTTTAGCATCGGGTCTCACATAAATAAACGGTAAATTTAAATACTCTGCTACCAGCATACCAATGCCAATAGCGCCAGTGGCGACACCTGCTATAGCATCTGGTTTTCCATATTGCCGCTCTATATGTTTAGCCATAGTTTCACGAACATAGTTTCTAATAGGCGGAAACGATAAAATAATACGGTTATCACAATAAATAGGTGATTTCCAACCAGAGGCCCAGGTAAAAGGCGCTTTGGGGCTTAGTTTTATAGCATTTACCTGCAATAAAACTTCGGCTGTTTTTTTGGCAATGTCTTTATTAAAAATCATAACACAAAATTAAACATATATTTAGGATAACATAATTCCTTTTTAATCGAATAAAATATTTTTTTCAACAACTGTATGTTTGTGTATAAAAATGATATTTTTACCAACCAGAAATAGTTAATAATCTCTTTATGTACAAAATATTTGTTGGTGATAAACCTATAATCTTATCTACAGAGCCTAAGGAAAAGAAAGGGGTTAAAAACTATAAATTAAATAAGGTTATTCTTAGAAATGTAATAAGGAAGCTAAACAATACGCCACTTAAAAAGGTGTATTTGGTTCATAAAAATGAAGAAAAATTACTGAAGAAATTCCTTAAAAAAGCACCAAATGTAGTTGCTGGGGGCGGTAAGGTATATAACGATAAAGGTAAAGTACTTTTTATTTTTAGAAATGGTAAATGGGATTTGCCTAAAGGTAAAATTGAAAAAAAAGAAAGTATTGAAGAAACCGCCATTAGGGAAGTTGAAGAGGAAACAGGCGTAAAAGGCTTAGAAATTGTAAAACCATTAGAAACTACATACCATATTTTTAAACGTCGCGGACGCTATAGAATTAAAATTACCTATTGGTTTGAAATGAAAACCTCTTTTGATGGAAAACTTTATCCTCAAGAAAAAGAAGGCATAACAAAGGTGAAATGGCTAGGAAAAAAGAAAATTAAAAAGGCCATGAACAACTCTTACGCCAATATTAAAATTCTAATTGATTAAACAAATTTATAATTTTAGTGTTTGAAATGGTTCTCTATGCTATCGTTTTAAAAAGAATACTAGAATAGATACGTTTAGTTTTTTTAGTTTAAAGCAGCAAATAAATTTTTTTAGTTAACTCTGTATATAGGATATTGTAAGTGTGCCGTTTCGTAATGTTCGCTTTGTTTGTGTAACCAATCTAGTTGAGCAAACCAGTTGTTTTTAAAACCAGTTATATCTTTTTTACGATGTTCAAACTCTTGTTTTAGTTTAGGGTTGTTTTCAAGTAGTTTTAAGGCTTTGTCTTCCCAAACATATGGGGAAAATCCTTCTTTTTGCTGTAAAATAGTATCAAAGAAATTCCAGTTAAAAAACGAATCTGGAGCTTGGGGTTCTAAAGTTGCCATTAGATAACGAAAGTTGTTTTGCTGTGTGCTAATAAAATAATCACCTTCACTAAATGTCATATTATTTTCAGATTTAGAAATAGTAACACCATAATGCTGATAATGCCCTTCGTAGGGTGTTTTTCGTGTATTATAATCCAAAATACGATAAAATTCAACAGTTAAAGTGGTGTCTTTTTCAAAAGGCTTCATCTCTATGTCATTTAGTTTTAACAGTTCAATCACATCATGCCAACCTTTGGGTATAATGTAAGCACTGGGTATTTCAACTTTTAATTTTGGTTTGAAAAAATTCTGATAGTCTACCTCTTTGGTAAAAGGTGCTGTTCTGTTATATTTTAACCTATCAAAACCAGTAACCTCACTTTTAGCTATATCAGCTTCATAGCCTTTAAAATTTAAGGGTGAATTTTTAGTGGTATCTATTTCCCAATCTAGCGTGTAATATTTGTTTTTACGCATCAGCAAGGGCATTTCTTGTCGTAATACTTTAATTTTTTCACTATCAGAGTCCGCGATTTCAATCATGCTTTTTAGTAGTTGGTAAGTGCCTTCCACACGTTGCTTGTAAGGTTTTAACATGTGTGTTTCTACCATTAAACCCAACGTGTTAAAAAGTGAGGTATACCCAGTAGAATATCTTGGATAATCCATAAATTGGGAAAACCCTTTTTCTGGGGCTGTATTAAAAACATTTACATATGGTGTAATATCCCAGTTTTTTTTCGCTAGTTTTTGTTCCAAATTTGGCATCATTTCAGTATGTAAATAATTACCTAGTTTATCGCCTAATTTATTATGCTGTGTGAACAAATGTGTGAGCGTGTATTGATAGTCTGCACCGTTGCTTACATGTGTATCAATAAAAATATCGGGTTTTACTAAATGAAAAATCTGCGCAAAAGTTCTGGCGTTTTTGGTATCACACTTAATAAAATCTCTATTTAAATCGTAGTTGCGGGCATTTCCTCTAAAACCATAGGTTTTCGGACCATTTTGATTGGTTCGCGATGTGGCATTCCTGTTTAAGCAGCCACCAATATTGTAAATAGGAATGGTAGCAATAGCTACATGTTTTGGCGGTTTAATTTTATCTTTAACTAAATCTCTAAAAAGCATCATGGTAGCATCTATACCATCGGGCTCTCCAGGGTGTATACCATTATTAATTAGCAGAATACGTTTGTTGGATCTTATATTTTTAAAGTTGAATTCAGCTTCAGTATTAAAGGTAACCAGGTGTAAAGGTTCACCAGAATCGGTTTCTCCAACAGCCTGAATATTTATATCGGGATATGCTTCAGCTAGTTCTGTGTAAAATTCAATCACCTCTTTGTAAGTTGCTGTCTCCAATCCGTTTGATGTTTCAAATCGGGTTTCAAAAACATAATCAGATGAATTTTTAGAAGATTCACAAGCAAAAAGTATAAGAAATACCAATGTAATTTTTTTCATATTACTGTTTTAAAGCATAAAATTACAATAATTTAGAATGAACACTTTATAAGGAAACCCATTAAAAGCTAGTAATTTTGTAACTCATAGAGTTTTAATTCTTTAATATGTAAATTGTAACAGCAATACTTGTGCATCCTGTTTTAAACTGTAAATTTGCACCTTCAAAAAAAACAAACCATGACTGCATTTTTTAGAAAACGCGCTAAAAACGCGAAAAACGATATCTTAAGTGGGTTAACCGTTGCTTTAGCATTGGTGCCAGAGGCAGTTGCATTTGCTTTTGTTGCCGGTGTAGATCCACTGGTAGGACTCTACGCTGCATTTATGGTTGGTTTAATAACCTCGGTTTTTGGAGGGCGCCCGGGTATGATTAGTGGCGCTACAGGAGCCCTTGCTGTAGTAATGGTAAGTTTGGTTGCAGAAGGTAATGCTATGGGTGAAGTTGGTGAAAATTTAGGACTATACTACTTATTTGCCACCGTTATTTTAATGGGAATAATACAGGTTTTAGCAGGCGTATTAAAGTTGGGGAAATTTGTGAGGTTAATTCCGCACCCTGTAATGATGGGGTTTGTAAACGGGTTGGCAATTGTAATTTTCTTATCTCAGTTAAATTTATTTAAAGATGCTAGTGGCAACTGGTTTACGGGTTTACAAATGTGGGTTATGCTAGCTTTGGTAGCATTAACTATGGCTATTATGTATTTTTTGCCTAAACTCACAAAAAAATTACCCGAAGCCTTAATCGCTATATTAGTAGTGTCTGCCATTGTTATTTTTGGAAAGCTTGATGTAGCTACCGTTGGCAGTTTTATTCGCGATGGTGGAGGTGAGGGTTTAAAGGGCGGTTTGCCTCAATTCCAAACAGATATATTTAGTAAAGTACCTTTTAATTGGCAAACTATAAAATTTATAGGGCCTTATGCAGTTATTTTAGCGGCAATTGGACTTATAGAGTCTTTAATGACCCTTAATTTGGTAGACGAAATTACCGAAACTAGGGGGAATACGAATAGAGAATGTATGGCACAAGGTGGTGCTAATATTGTTACTGGCTTTTTTGGTGGTATGGGTGGTTGTGCTATGATTGGGCAGTCACTAATAAACATAAAAGGCGGTGGACGTGGTAGACTTTCTGGAATTGTAGCGGCTGTAGCCTTATTGTTTTTTATACTATTTGCATCTAGTTTAATAGAGCAGGTTCCAATTGCAGCATTAGTAGGCGTAATGTTTATGGTAGTTATTGGTACGTTTGCATGGAGTAGTTTTAGAATTTTACGAAAAATACCGCTTACCGATGCTATTGTTTTAATAGCCGTTTCATTAATCACCGTATGGAAAGATTTAGCAATTGCAGTAATTGCAGGAGTTATTATAAGTGCTTTGGTGTTTTCGTGGGAAAACGCAAAACGCATTAGGGCTAGAAAGCGTATGAAAGACGATGGTACTAAAATTTATGAAATTTGGGGGCCTCTATTCTTTGGCTCTATAAAGGCGTTTAACGATAAATTTGATGTAAAAAACGATCCAGATAATGTAGAAATAGATTTTGTAGAATCTCGTGTAAGCGACCATTCTGCTTTAGAAGCTATTTTTAATTTAGTTGAAAAATACGAAGCTGCTGGAAAAACCATTAAACTAAAGCATTTAAGCGAAGATTGTAAAGTGCTTTTATATAAGGCCAATCCTAAATTTAGAGAAGTAATAATTGAAGATATAGACGACCCTCGTTATCATTTAGCCGAAAACCCCGAGGCATTTCCAAAATCGCTTTCGGAATATAAACTTTAAGTGTTTACAATTATGTGTTTGGGCTTTCACTACTTTCCAGATTATCATCGGGATCAAACATGCCGTTAAACCTCTAACGTAAATGTCTGCCAACGTTATTTTTAACAGAAAGTGATTTGTTTTTTTGGGAGATTCTTGTAAAATTGTTACGAATATGTGTCGTTTTTAATGACTTATATTCGACGCTAAACGAAGTCGGTGGAATTTTTTTTACAAAACCAAGAGTTACTTAACCCTCACACTCTCAGGAACCAATTTCGTGTAATCTCCATTGTTCTTAATTACATCCCGTACAATTGAAGATGCAATGTATGAGGTTTGGGCAGAGGTAAGTAGAAATATGGTTTCTATAGGAGCTAAATCTCTATTGGTATGTGCAATGGCTTTTTCAAATTCAAAATCGGCAGGATTTCTTAGGCCTCTTAAAATAAACTCAACATTGTTCCTTAAACAAAAATCCACGGTTAAACCCTCGTAGGTTACTACTTTTACCTTTGGTTCGTCTTTAAAGGCATCTACAATAAACTGTTTGCGTTCTTCAAGAGAAAACATGTACTTTTTGGATGAGTTTACGCCTATAGCAACGATAATTTCATCAAAAAGTGTAACACCTCGTTTAATAATGTCGTAATGGCCTAAAGTTAATGGATCAAAAGACCCTGGGAAAATTGCGCGTTTCATAAAAAGTCTCTCTTAATCTCCCAAAAGGGAGAAGCTGTTGTGTGTAAATATACGAATCTTTGTTTAGGATTTGGGTTACTCTACTTTATGGGAGCTAAGGGAGGCTTTTAGGCTTTCCTGTATGGCATTATCAAATAAATCGGCGAGTGAAATACCAGCTACTGCTGCTTGTTGGGGCAAAATACTTTCTTTGGTTAGTCCTGGTACTGTGTTTATTTCTAACAAATAAGGGTCACCATCTTTAAAAATAAACTCACTTCTAGAAAACCCTGTCATTCTTAAAACTTCATATACCTTTTTTGCTAAAATATTTACGTTTTCTTCTTGTTCTGGGGTTAATCTTGCTGGAGTAATTTCTTGAGATTTTCCTAAATATTTAGCCTCATAATCAAAAAAATCGTTTTCAGAAACTATTTCGGTTATAGGTAATACAGTAGTGTTGCCTTTATAAGTAATAACACCAACTGAAACTTCGGTGCCATTTAAAAACGATTCTATTATAATTTCATCATCTTCTTTAAAGGCTACAGCTATCGCCGCTTGTAAATCTTCTTTTTTGTGTACTTTAGTAACGCCAAAACTACTACCGGCTTTATTGGCTTTAACAAAACAAGGCAAGCCTACTTTGGTTACAATAGCGTTTTCGTCTACAATATCGCCTAAATTCAAATAATAAGATGTTGCGGTTTTAATACCATAAGGTTTTAAAATACTTAAGCAATCACGTTTATTAAAGGTCACTGCAGCTTGGTACATGCCGCAACTTGTGTGTGGTATTTTAAGTAACTCAAAATACCCTTGCATGTACCCATCTTCTCCAGGAGAACCATGAATGGCATTAAACACACAATCGAAAGTAATTTTATAACCATCAATGTTTATAGAGAAATCGTTTTTATCAATTGGTAACTCTAAATCGTCATCATCAACATAAACCCATTTGTCTTTAAAAATGTGAATACGGTATGGGTTATATTTTTTTCGGTCTAAAGTTTCATAAACCACATTGCCGCTGGTTAACGAAATTTTGTATTCGCTTGAATAGCCTCCCATAATTATGGCTATGTTCTTTTTTTCTATCATAAAACTATTTGATGTTCATCTAAATACGGCAATAAATCGTATTTAATATAGTTAAGCTAAAATATCATATAAATCGCAAAACAAAAAACAGTTCTGTTTTTATATATTTGCCTAATCGAAAAATCTGCAAATGAGTGTCTTTAAGTTTTTAATAAGTAAAACATTTTTAAAACAACTGGTATTGGCCATAGTAGCCATTCTGGTTTTGTGTTTTTTAATGTTAACATGGTTAAAATCTACTACCAATCATGGTGAGTTTGAAACGGTTCCGGAATTAAAAGGCAAATCTATAAGTGTTGCAGAAATGGAGTTAAATGAAAATAATTTGGTAATGCAAATACAGGATTCGGCAAATTTTAATCCAGATTACCCTAAGTTTTCCGTAATAGAACAAGAACCAGCAGCAGGAACAAAAGTAAAAGAAGACCGTAAAATATATTTAACGTTAAACCCATCGGGCTATAGAAAAGTTGAGGTTCCAGATTTAAGGGAACGTACTTTTAGGCAAGCCGAACCAAATTTAGAGGCTCTAGGTTTTAAGGTAGGAAATATTACCTACGTAGACAATCTTGGGAAAGATATTGTGCTACAATTAAAATATAAAGGAAAAACCATAAACCCTGGAGAAAAACTGCCAAAAACATCTAAAATAGATTTGGTTTTAGGTAACGGAAACCGCCCATAGCATTAGCCTAAACTAATGCCAAATTATGCAAGACAACGCGCCACAATTACCCGAAGAAGATAACCTGCACGAACATTATACGTTTACCGTAGATAAGGGGCAAGCACCTTTACGTATCGATAAATATTTAATGAACTATATTGAAAGTATTACGCGCAGTAAAATTCAAAATGCAGCAAAGAGCGAAGGTATTTTGGTAAATAATACTCCTGTAAAATCTAACTATAAAGTAAGGCCCAACGACCATATAAGGGTAATGTTTGCACACCCAACCTACGAAGCGCTTTTAGTAGGTGAAGATATGCCTTTAGATATTGTTTATGAGGATAAAGAGCTGTTGGTAGTAAATAAACCGGCAGGTTTGGTAGTACATCCAGGACATGGTAATTATTCAGGAACGTTAATTAATGGTCTTATTCATCGCTTTGATAATCTGCCAAATAATTCTAGCGAACGCCCAGGTTTGGTTCATCGTATAGATAAGGATACTAGTGGTTTGTTGGTTGTAGCAAAAACAGAGCAGGCCATGTCTCACCTTTCGTTACAATTTGCCGAAAAAACCAGCGAACGCGAATATGTTGCTATTGTTTGGGGAAATGTAGAAGACGATGAGGGCACTATTGAGGGGAATATTGGGCGTCATCCCAAAAACCGACTTCAAAACACCGTATACCTCGATGATGAAGCCAATAAGGGCAAACCAGCCGTAACGCACTATAAGGTTATAGAACGTTTAGGATACGTAACCTTGGTATCGTGTAAGTTAGAAACAGGGCGTACACACCAAATACGTGTACATATGAAACACATTGGGCATACTTTGTTTAACGATGCTCGCTATGGAGGTGATGCTATTTTAAAAGGCACCACTTTTACAAAATATAAGCAGTTTGTAGAGAATTGTTTTAAAGTATTGCCAAGGCAAGCCTTACATGCTAAAACTTTAGGCTTTACCCACCCTAAAACTAACGAGTTTATGCGTTTTGAAACTCCAATACCTGACGATATGGTAAAGTGTATTGAAAAATGGAGAAACTACACGAAACATCAAGATTTATAAAGTTTAATTTAGTTAGCTTTAATAGAAAAACTTTAAAATTATAATGTGTTTAACTTTTAATGCCATGTATACGTAGCATCCAAATTAATATCCAAATGAAAAAGTATTTATTGTTCTTATGCTTTTGTGGGTTATCCTTAATTGGTAAGTCGCAAAATGAGAGTGTAGAAAAGTCCACTTATGGCGCCCAAGCAGGTGTGCTAGGTATATGGGCGCATAGAGAGATAAAGTTATCTAATAAAATAGCATTACGGACTGAAATTGGAATGGATGCAGGATTCTGGGGAGGAAGCTTTTATCCAAAAAATGGATATTTAATAACGCCAGTAATTACATTAGAACCAAGATGGTATTATAATTTAGACAAACGTATAGCTAAATCAAAAAATATTTCTGGGAATAGCGGAAACTTTTTGACATTGCAAACAAGTTACCACCCCAATTGGTTCGTTATTTCTAATTATGATAATGTAGAAGTGGCTGATCAAATTTCAATAATTCCAACATGGGGAATAAAAAGAAATATTGGGAGTCATTTTACCTATGAAACAGGAATTGGTTTAGGTTTTAGATACATTTTCGCAAAAAGTGTTGGGTATTTGTCTAACGAGGGAGAAGCTGCTATGAATTTACACTTACGTATTGGTTACAGGTTTTAACCATAATTTTTTTCAAAAAAAGCGTTTTAAGTATTAGCCCAGAAATTATTAATGCATTTTTGCTATTAGAGTCTTCAAGAATTTTTTAAGTGGTGAATATTATGTTTTTAGTTCTAGTAATTCCTTCAAATAAAAATAGGATTTACTAACTTTTAAACTTTATACTTTGAACTTTAAATATAGAAGTAGATATTTGCTACATGAATGTACATTTTATAGCTATAGGTGGTGCCGCAATGCACAATTTAGCACTCGCACTGCATAACAAAGGATACATAGTTACAGGAAGCGACGATACCATTTTCGAACCTTCAAAATCAAGATTAGCAGCTCAAGGATTGTTGCCCGAAGCTTTTGGGTGGTATCCAGAAAAAATCTCAAAAAATCTAGATGCTATTGTTTTGGGCATGCATGCTAAAGCCGACAATCCAGAGCTACTGAAGGCTCAGGAACTAGGACTTAAAATTTACAGCTATCCAGAGTTTTTGTACGAACAATCTAAACACAAAACCAGAGTGGTAATTGGTGGTAGCCATGGAAAAACAACCATAACATCTATGATTTTGCATGTAATGCATTATCACGACAAGGATGTAGATTATATGGTTGGCGCTCAATTAGAGGGGTTTGATGTTATGGTAAAACTTACCAAAGACAACGATTTTATAGTATTAGAAGGCGATGAGTATTTAAGTTCGCCTATAGATCGCCGTCCAAAATTTCACCTCTATAAACCTAATATTGCATTGTTAAGCGGTATTGCTTGGGACCATATTAACGTGTTTCCAACCTATGAGAATTATGTAGAGCAGTTTAGCATTTTTGTAGATTCTATAGTAAACGGTGGAAGCATTAACTACAATGAAGAAGATTTAGAAGTGAAACGTGTTGTTGAAGCATCCGAAAATACCATTAGAAAAATACCTTATCAAACACCAGTATATACTGTTGAAAACGGACAAACTTTTTTAGAAACTCCCGAAGGCGATCTGCCAATTGAAGTTTTTGGAAAACACAACCTAAATAACTTAGCAGGGGCAAAATGGATTTGTCAGCACATGGGCATTGACGAAGATGATTTTTATGAGGCCATTGCTACTTTTAAAGGGGCTAGTAAACGCCTAGAGAAAATTGCAGAAAGTAAAATAAGTGTTGCCTATAAAGACTTTGCCCATTCACCAAGTAAAGTAGAAGCCACCACTAATGCCGTAAAGGAGCAATACCAAGATAGAACCTTAATAGCTTGTTTAGAGTTGCACACTTATAGTAGTTTAAATGCCAAATTTTTAAAGGAGTACAAAGGCGCTTTAGATGCAGCCGATGTTGCTGTGGTATTTTATTCGCCCCATGCTGTTGAAATTAAGAAACTAGAAGAAGTTACCCACGAGCAAATTGCTGAAGCTTTTCAACGCGACGATTTAATTATTTACACCAATTCAGACGATTTTAAAAACTTTCTCTTTTCGCAAAACTTTAATGGAAAAACATTACTATTAATGAGCTCTGGTAACTATGGTGGTTTAGATTTTGATGACGTAAAGGGCTTGATAACTTAATATTTTTTAATAACTAAGGTGTAGCTCAAAATGCTTTTTATCTAAAGTTTCGTTTTTATCTATTACTACCAAACCTTGTTCGTATAAATCTATAGAGAAATTAACGTCGTTGTCATTAATAATAATCTGCCACGCTTCTTTCATCTCATTGCTCCAGTAAATATCATCAAAAACAAATAATGCTGGAGAACTAATTTTAGATTTTAATGTATTAAAATACTCAAGTGTTGGTGTTTTTTTATGGTTACCATCTATAAATAATAGATTAAAGGCAGTATTCTTATTCATAACCTTTGGAAACGTATCATCGTATAAGCCCTCTACAACCTCAAAATTAGAATCATGGCTTATAGTTCCAAATTTTTGGGAGGCTATTTCGCAAAGTTTAGGCAAGCCTTCTATAGTTACAAAATATCCATCTTTAGCGTTTATAGCTTCTAAAATATAAGCCCCGGAAACCCCAAGATTTGTACCTATTTCTAAAACTTTTGGGTTATTAATGTGTTTTGCAATCATATACAAAAATTCACACCATTTAGCTTTAGAAGCTGCTTTTTTGCATATATCGCTTACAAGCGCAGTTTGGTTTAATGAGAAAATTTCATAAGTAACCACTCTAGAGTCTTTTAAAAGATTGTTTCTATAGTTTTCGCATCTTGAAAAAGCATTTAGATCTTCTTTTGTGTAAGATTTATTTTTTACAGCTTTAAAAGCTGAAACTATGTGTTTTAGGGTTTGGTTATCTATTGCTGAAATGCTTTTTAAAGTACTATTTTGATATAACCTTCTCTCTAAAATTAATCTATGTTTGGCGATTTTTTTTGAAATCATAAATTTAAGTTACCACAAACATTATGGGGTGTTATCCTCACAAAAGTAGTTAGAAATAACGATAAGATTTTAGGATTGTTTAAATAAGATTAGGGTTAACCCCAACTTAAAGCATTTATTGACACGCATATTACTACAGTTTTCCATCTAAAAAACAAAAGTACCTGTATTTATTTCCTTCAGCAGGTTTTTGTCTATTTGTACATATGTACTGTTTTTTGGAAGTAACACGTATACGGTATCATCGCAATTAAAGCCTTCTTTTTTTAATTCAAACTTTTTTATTTTATGTGTATGTGTAAAATCTATTGCATCCTTAATTCTTATAAAAATGGGGACCGCATATTTTGGGAGTGTTTTAAAGAGATGAGCAGCAATGGTATCTATATCAAAATGAGCATCTGTTCGCCTTACTAAGGTTACCATACCTGCTCTACCATCGTTATTTGGGATTTGCACACCATAAGCGGCGCAAATTTCAACACATTTTAAATTACCAACAATACTTTCAATTTCAGCGGTAGCTACATTTTCACCTTTCCATCTAAAGGTATCGCCAATTCTATCTATAAACCGTGCATGCTTATAGCCAATATCCTGAAGTAAATCGCCACTGTTAAACCAAATGTCGCCAGTTTTAAACACATGGCGTAGTATTTTGTCTTCGTTCTTTTTATTGTTTACGTACCCGTCAAATACCGATTTGTCGCTTATTTCAGAAATTAATAAACCCGTTTCGCCTTTTTTTACAGGAATTAAAAACCCATTAGCATCCTTAATTGGCATATCGTTTTCTACGTCGTACTTTATAATTTTAAAATTTTGGGGAGACCATCCAATGGTACAATCAAAATTAAACGTGTTGGTAAATCCAACATTACCATCGGCAGCACCATAAAATTCAAAAATGTTTTTAATGTTAAAACGTTCTTTAAATTGGTGCCAAATATCTGGCCGCAGGCCATTGCCCATAATTTTTTTAATACTGTGGTTTTTGTCTAAAGATGTTTCTGGGGCATTTAGCAAATAGCGGCACAATTCCCCAATATAAATAAATGCCGTAACATGGTATTTTTTAACATCTTCCCAGAAATGGGTAACAGAAAATTTTCTTCGCATTACCATAGTGCAAGGTGCGGCAAGAGCTGTAGGCCAGCCAACAATTAGTGCATTGGTATGGTAAAAAGGTAGCGGTACGTACATTACGTCCTTACTGCCAAGATTCATATTTACCTTACCGAACCAATAATATGTAGACAGCCACTTTCGGTGTGTTTGTCGCGATGCTTTGGGGAGTCCTGTGGTGCCCGATGTAAAAACGTAGGCATAAACTTGGTGCGATTTTATGTTTTGGGTCGTTATTGGGTTTTCTGTAGTTATATGCTCCAAATCGGTTTTAAGTGCGGTATAGTTTTGTGGGCAATCTGTTTTTTGTTGATCGCTAACCCAATAATATTTGTGCGACAAACTTCCAGAAAGCGAGTGTTTAACCTCTTCAAAAAAAGACACCAATTCTTCACCTATAAAAAAGTGATTGGATTTGGCAAGTTCCATAGAATGGATTAAAACCTTTCCTTTCTGATTAGGGTTTATAAGCGAAATAACAGCGCCAATTTTAGCACATGCAGTAATTAAAAACAAGAGTTCTGGTCTGTTTTCAATGTAAGCAATAACCGTTTCTCCATTTTTAATACCCTTTTGAAGTAAATAATTTGCGTACTTGTTTACGGTTTGATTAAATTCTGAATAGGTATAACTTTCATCTTCAAATTTTAAAGCAGTGGTAGTTCCGTAGTGTTGGGCATTGTGTTCTATAATCTTACCGATGGACTGGTAACTATCTGGAGCAATGTCCTTTGCCAGTTTTATGTTTTTTAACATTCTAGGAAATTGGGGCGTTAGCCTAAGCACCTTTACTACCAAACTAAGGGGATTCAAATTTTTATGTTGAAGATTATCAGACATTTATTTTGGAGTTTTATTGTAGATTTTTTGATCAAATTTTGAGATATGCCATCATTTAAGAGTGATAAATCTTTAGACTTAAAAGAAAGTAGTTAAAAAAATTTAAACTAAATGATAAACCCTTTTAGTTTATCCCGTTTTTGCTGAGGTAAAACCTCTAAATCTACTGCTATTTTCAATAAGTCTTGATTTTTGATTTTTGCAAATATCAAATTGTATAATTGCGCCACACTTAAACTTTTTTTTGGGCGTTCCACAAGTTTTACATTATCGTTGTTACTCACCAAACCTTTTTCTAAAACCTTAACGTAGGTTCCTGGATATCCATAGTCTACAAACTGTTTTATAATCTTTTGGGATTCAAATTTCACACCAAATTTAAAACACGGTTCTCTTGGTTGTGTAACTTGTACCAAAGCTTCGCCAATTTTGTAAATATCTCCTACCATAATTTGGGTGTCGTTCATATCTTTTATGGTAAGGTTTTCTCCAAACATACCCCAACTCCATTTTAAATGAGGGTACATTTTTTTCCAGTACGGGTAATGATCTGCTGAAAACATATAACACGCCTTATAAGTGCCGCCATGTACTTTTTTATCAGCAACATAATCATTTATAATACCATTTTTACCCAAGAAAATAGCTTTTGCTACAGGCGTTTTAAATATACCAGTGCTTACTTGGGTATTGTGCCATAAAATAGTTTTTGGTTTAGAAATATTGGTAGATTGTACTAGCATTAGGTATGAGGAATTAAGTTTACTAAAAGCAGCATAGTTTTATGGAATTTAAATATAGCCATACATATTCATCTGTATAAATCTATTTTTAAAGCCTTATTTTTTGTGCAAAAGCAATGTAAATTATTCTTATTATTGAGAGCTTTCCGGTAGTGTGTTACTTTAATTTATCATTAAAAAAATCAATAGTACGTTTCCAGGATAAGGTAGCGGCTTTTTCATCATATCTAGGTGTTGTGTTATTGTGAAAACCATGGTTAACGCCTTCATAGAAATAGGCTGTATATGCTACATTGTTTGCTTTTAAACTTGCTTCATAAGCTGGCCAACCTGCATTAACACGTTTATCAAGTTCTGCAAACTGTAATAGCAAAGGTGCTTTAATTTTGGCTGTTTCTTCAGCAGATGGTTGTCCGCCGTAAAACGGTACAGCAGCTTTTAAGGTTGGAATTTTTACAGCCATCATATTAGAAATCCATCCGCCAAAACAAAACCCAACAACACCAATGTGGCCATTACAATTTTTATGGTTTTTTAAATACTCAAATGCAGCAATAAAATCTTCAAGCATGTCTTGTTTATCTCGTTTACGTTGTAGAGCGCGCCCTTCGTCATCATTTCCAGGATAGCCGCCAAGTGGTGTTAACGCATCGGGAGCTAATGATATAAACCCTTCAAGGGCAGTGCGTCTGCCTACATCCTCTATATACGGGTTTAAGCCTCGGTTTTCGTGCACAACTATTACACCTGGCAATTTGCCTTTGGCATCTTTAGGTTTAGATAATAATCCTTTTATAGTACCTCCGCCTTTGGGCGAATTATAGGTAATGTATTTTGAGTCTAACCGCTTATCGTTTACTGCTACAACAAGGTTGTCTTTATAATTTGGTGTGATAAAACTGAGGAGTGAAGATACTGTAATGCCACCAATGGCATAAAGGGATAATTTTTCAACAAATTTGCGTCGATCAATTTTATTATGGGCGTAATCGTCATACAAATCAAAAACATCTTGATTTATATCCTCTTTTTTTAAAGGCTTCATATACTAGGTTTTTATTGTTTCTCTAAATTACAATATTTATCTTTAGTGCGTGACAGAAAAAAAGACTTCATTTTCAATAAAAAATTGGAATCAAGACGACCAACCTCGTGAAAAGTTATTGTACAAAGGCAAATCTGCGTTAAGCGACGCAGAATTGGTTGCTATTTTAATAGGTTCGGGCAATAGGGAAGAAAGTGCCGTGGCTTTATGCAAACGTATTTTAGCAAGTGTAGATAATAATTTAAGCGAACTAGGAAAACTTAGCATTAAACAACTTATGGCGTTTAAAGGTATTGGGGAAGCTAAGGCAATAACCATTGCAGCTGCTCTAGAATTAGGAAGGCGTCGTAGAGGAGAAGAGGCCTTAGAAAAGAAAAGAATAACCTCTAGTGCATCGGTATTCGAATTAATGCAACCAGTTATTGGAGAGTTGGAGCATGAAGAATTTTGGATTGTTTATTTGAATAATTCCAATAAAGTCATTCAAAAAAATCAATTAAGTAAAGGTGGTATTACAGGAACTTTGGTTGATGTGCGTTTGGTGTTAAAAACTGCTTTAGAAACTGGGGCTACAGCATTAATTTTAGCACATAATCACCCATCGGGAACTTTAAAACCAAGTGAGGCTGATAAACAAATAACCCAAAAATTAAAAAGTGCCGCATTAAGTTTAGATATTAAAGTTTTAGATCATTTAATAATTACAGAAAAAGCCTATTTTAGTTTTGCTGATGAAGCATTATTATAACAGAAGATTATTTTTTTGAAAACAGAAAAAATGTTACTAGTATATACCCACAAAATATCACCAAGATTAAAATATGTATTTAAGCACATATGTACGCGTGTTTTGGGTATTAAGGTAGAGTTTACAACTAAAATTGAAGAGTTTATAGCGCACGATAGCTTAAAAATGTCGTACACTAAGCAGCATTTAGGAAATGAGTTTTTTATAAAAAGTAACGATATATTGTTTGAGCAGGGACTGTCGGATATTGAAATAAACGTACAAAAATGGGAAAATACTAAATGCTTTTTTTTTAATGGTGATAAAAGCGCCATACCATTTGATATTTTTGCAGCTTCCTTTTATATGTTATCACGTTATGAGGAGTATTTACCTCAACGAAAAGACGAATATGGTAGGTTTTTAGCCACCGAAAGTTTAGCTTACAACCACGGCTTTTTACAACAACCTGTTGTAGATATTTGGGCATATAAATTTAAAGTAGCAATACAAAAACAGTTTCCAGATTTTAAATTTCCAAAGCGCGAATACCGTATAAAACCAATAATAGATGTACCAAGCCCCTATAATTATAAATTAAAAGGGGTAATGCGTTCTCTAGGAGGGACGCTTAAGGATTTTTTTAGATTTAGGTTTAAGAGTTTATACAATAGGTATGCTGTACTTTTTGGTTTTAAACACGACCCTTTCGATACTTTTAAGTATATTATTAACAAACAGAAGCAAAGTAAATTTAAGTTTTTGGTATTCTTTTTTGTAGGTTCGTATTCTACCTTCGACAAAGGTATAAATATTAACAAACGAAAATATGTATCGCTTATAAAGCATGTGGCAGATTATTGCGAGGTAGGTTTAAAAGCATCATATTTCTCGGTAAAAGATGTGGTGCTCTTAAAAAAAGAAAAGCGCCAAATGGAAGATGTTATAAATACATCCTTAAAAGCGTCAAGATTTTCGTTTTCAAAATTAAGCTTACCAGAATCGTATCGCAATTTAGTACAGTTAGAAATAAATGAAGATTATACCATGGGTTACATTGATTATATAGGATTTAGAGCTGGTTCCTGCACCCCTTTTTTGTTTTATGATTTAGATTATGAAGTGCAAACACCACTAAAAGTTTGTCCGTTTCATTTAATGGATTCCGTATTATTAAAAACAACATCCATGTTAGATAAAAAGAAAGTACTTAATACTATTATAGAAGAAATAAAGCGTGTAAATGGAGAATTTGTACCAATATTTCATAATTATACATTTAGTAATACTGCCAGATGGAATGGGTTTAAAGAATTGTTTAACAATATTTTAGCCTCAACAAATGAAGAAGCTTAACGGGATTACAGATGTTTTTTTTGATTTAGACCATACGCTATGGGATTTCGAAAAAAATTCTGCACTAACTTTTGATAGAATATTTAAACTAAACGGGATACCCGTAGAATTAAATGAATTTTTAAAGCATTATACTCCTATTAATTTCCTGTATTGGAAACTATACAGAGAAGAACGAATAAAAAAAGAAGCATTGCGCTTTTCTAGGTTAAATGATACGTTTAAAGCCTTAAAACTATCAGTTGAAGAGCGTGTAATTCATCAGCTCTCAGAAGATTACATTAAACACTTATCTGCTTTTAATTTCTTAATGGAAGATGCCACAAGTATATTAAAATATCTTCAGTCTCATTACAAATTACATATAATTACCAATGGTTTTAATGAGGTTCAGTATAGAAAAATGGATACATCTAATATCATTCATTTTTTTGAAACCATTACTAACTCTGAGATAGCAGGCGTAAAGAAACCAAATCCTAAAATATTTAATTTTGCATTGAATTTGGCCAAAGCTAAACCAGAGCAAAGTATAATGATAGGCGATAGTATGGAGGCCGATGTAGAAGGTGCCCTAAATATAGGGATGGATGCTATTTTCTTCAACCCTAATAACGCAAGTTTTAACGGTGGTATAAAAGGAGTTTCTAAATTAATTGAACTAAAAATGTACTTGTAAAACAATACCATTGCTAAACCAAACGTTTTCAATTTGATGATAAAAAATAAAATTGTTATAACTACTTTTTTAGGGGTGCTCTTGCTAAATTATTTTAGTTGTACTAAGCCCGTAGATTTTAATCAGGCCAATACTTTAGTTTTAGAACCTGTTGTAGAATCTAGTTTAATTTTTTATGAAGCATCAGCTAAAGATTTTTTTCTTGGTGGCTCCGAAGAGAGTGTAGCTGAGGATTTTATAGAGATAGATTTTTTTAACAATAGTTTTGTACAAGATAACCTTGTAAAAGCAGAGTTTGTTTTTAATATTGAAAACTCCATTAACCGTGGCTACCAACTTCACATAAGCTTTTTAGATAATGCTAACCAATTGTTAGAACGTTTTACAGTAAATACAAGTGCCTCGGCAAATAATAACATTATAAAAACTACCCATACCGAAGTTTTCGAGGGCGAAACGCTTCAGCGTATAAAACGTTCAAGAATACTTGTTTTTACGCTCGTAATGCTTCCTGGTGAAGCTATTAATGCAGACACTCCAGGAGAAATAAGTGTGCAATCCAAAGGTATCTTTTCTTTAAACATTAATTAACGATTTTGAAGAAACTTCCCTTTATTTTAATACTAACACTAAGCTTTTGTTTCTCACAAAACAAACAATTGCTTTATGGGTTTTCTGAAATACCACAAGCTTTGCTATTAAATCCTGGGGGAAAGGTTGAAAATAAAGGCTATTTTGGCATTCCCTTTCTGTCACAGATTCATTTAAATGGAGGGTCTTCAGAAATTTCTATTTATGATATTTTTGCTGAGGATGGTAGAGATTTTAATGTAAAATTACGAGATGCAGTACAACAATTGCAACCAAATGATTTTTTAACAGCTACACAACAATTAGAACTGTTTTCTGGTGGTTTTGCATTCGGGCCTTCTTATAATAAAAATAAGTATTTAAGTTTTGGGCTTTACCAAGAGTTTGATTTTGTTGGTTATTTTCCCAAAGATTATGCTGTTTTGGCCTTAGAAGGTAATCAATCTAATATCGGAAAGCCTTTTAAATTAGACCATCTAAATTTAAACGCCGACATACTCTCTGTACTGCATGTAGGTTATAATGAAAAAGTGAATGGTAAATTTACCTATGGTGTACGCGGAAAAATATATTCAAGTATTTTTAATGTAAATTCAACTAAAAATAAAGGTACATTTACTACCGTTAACGGTGACAATAATATATATGAACATATTTTTAATTTAGATTTAGCAGTAAGAACTTCTGGTATATCAAGTCTCATAAACGATGATAATGATGATTTTAGTGAAGATATTAAAACACTACAAAAGCGTGTATTATTTGGCCAAAACTTAGGTTTAGGTTTCGATATAGGTTTTACCTATCAAATAAATAAACAATGGTATGTAGACGGTAGTTTGTTGGATATTGGTTTTATACATCACTCTAAAGATATTGAAAACTATGAGCTAAAAGACGATTTTACTTTTGAAGGGATAGATCCACTTTTTCCAGAATCGAACGAAGGGCAGTCTGCTAATGATTATTGGAGTGAACTAGAAGAAGATTTTGAAGACCTTTTTGAAATAGACACAACGCAAACACAATATACCGTTTGGAGACCTGTAAAATTAAATGCCTCTTTAAATTATGCGTTCGGTAAAAAAAAGTTAAAAGATTGCGACTGTTTGGCAGAAGATGGTGGTTTTTTAAACAGGGTAGGTGCACAACTATACGCGGTAAAAAGACCAAAAGGCCTACAGGCTGCTTTAACGGCGTATTATTACAGACGTATTCTTAAAGGTTTAAGCGCCAAGGCAACCTACACCATAGATCCGTACTCTTTTAGTAATATTGGATTAGGCGTATCTGCAAATATTTTGGGCTTAAATATATACCTTATGGCCGATAATTTTTTGTCTTATCAAAACATATATGATGCACAAAATGTATCTTTACAATTAGGACTTAATTATATTTTTAAAAATGAAAACTAAAGTATTTATCTCTATTATCGCTTTTTTTATAATTTCAAGCGTATTTGCGCAAACCAATCTTAATAATTACAAATACGTAATTGTACCAAATAAATTCGATTTTCTAAATGAAGAAAACCAATATCGCTTAAACGAGCTAACTCAGTTCTTGTTTAATAAATATGGGTTTACCGCTTTAATGGAAGGCAGCGAATATCCAGAGGATTTAATAAAAGATAGGTGCTTAGCTTTACGTACACACGTTATGAAAGATTCTGGTATGTTTAAAACAAAGTTAAAAGTTGTATTAAAAGATTGTAACGATAGAGTAGTATTTACCTCTAAGGAAGGAGAAAGTAGAGAAAAAGAATTTGACGTGGCATACAACAGGTCGTTAAGAGATGCCTTTACTTCTTTTGAAGCTTTAAATTATAATTACACGCCAAAACCTTCAAAACTGGCAGTAACCAAAAGTTTGTCAGATAATAAAACAGATGCAAAGGTTTTGGAAGAAGTAAAAAAACTTAAAGAAGAGCTACAAACGCTTAAAGAACAAAAAGCAATTACAGCAGCTAACGAAGAAACCAAAATGGCAAAAGCTATAGTAACCGAAGCAGAACAAAAGGTTGTTTCTACAAAAAGTACTGCAATAAAAGTGGTTAACGGTATTTTGTATGCTCAGGAAATTACTAATGGTTATCAATTGGTAGATAGCACTCCAAAAGTAGTATTCAGAATTAAAAAAACCGGACTTAAAAATGTGTTTTTAGTGGAAGGGGAGAGCGCCATTATCTACAAACAAGATAATGTTTGGATACTAGAAGAATATGTAAATGATGAGTTGAGTAAAAAAGAACTAAATCTAAAATTTTAATATGAAACACTGCCTAATAGCCATATTTATCTTTCCAACGTTTTTTTAAAAAATCCCGTTGGGCATTTTCCCTAGCATTATTACCCGGTTCATACAGTTTTGTGTTTTTTACATCTTCTGGTAAAAACTCTTGGTTTGCAAAGTTGTTATCGTAGTTATGCGCATATTTGTAATTCTCCCCATACCCCAATTCTTTCATTAGTTTTGTTGGTGCATTTCTAATTTCTAGAGGAACCGATAAATCGCCTGTTTCCTTAACCAATTGCTGTGCGGCGCCTATAGCTTTATAGGCAGCATTACTTTTAGGAGAACACGCTAAATAGGTAGCACATTGGCTTAAAATGATTCTAGATTCTGGAAAACCTATAGTAGATACTGCCTGAAATGTATTATTTGCAATTACCAAAGCCGTAGGATTAGCATTTCCAATATCTTCACTAGCAGAAATTAAAAGCCTGCGTGCAATAAACTTAACATCCTCACCACCTTCAATCATACGTGCCAGCCAATATACGGCTGCATTTGGGTCGCTACCACGTATAGATTTTATAAAGGCAGAAATAATATCATAATGTTGCTCTCCAGTTTTATCATATCTAACCGTATTGTTCTGTACCTTATCTAACACATAGCTATTGGTAATAATAATTTTATCAGCATCACTAGAATTTACAATTAATTCAAAAATATTAAGCAATTTTCTAGCATCTCCACCAGAAAGCCTTAATAAGGCGTCCGTTTCCTCAAGTTTAATATGTTTTTGGGAGATAATCTCATCATTTTCAATGGCGCGATGTAAGAGTGTCTCTAAATCTTGTTTAGAAAAAGCATTTAAAATATATACCTGACATCGAGACAATAATGCAGGAATCACCTCAAAACTCGGATTTTCAGTAGTAGCACCAATTAAAGTAATCCAACCTTTTTCTACAGCCTGAAGTAAAGAATCTTGTTGCGATTTACTAAACCTATGTATTTCATCAATAAATAAAATAGGATTCTTAGTAGTAAACAAACCCCCACTTTGTTTTGCTTTTTCAATAACGTCCCTTATGTCTTTTACACCAGAATTTATAGCACTTAAAGTGTAAAAGGGTCTTTTGGAATCTGTGGCAATTATATTTGCCAGGGTTGTTTTGCCAGTTCCTGGTGGCCCCCAAAAAATCATAGACGCAATCAGTCCATGCTTTAGTTGTTGTGTTAAAGCACCGTTTTTGCCAACCAAGTGTGTTTGGCTCACATAATCTGTCAAATTTTTAGGGCGTAATCGTTCCGCTAAAGGCGTATTCACATTCATAACTGTAAAATTAAGCGAATTTATTTAAGTTTTGGGCGTGCCCCCGATAAAAATCGGGGTCGGGCTTTCGGCAGTCGCTTCCCGCAAAAAGCGGGAGAGCTTCAACAAATACCTCAATCCCTCACGCAGCTATCTGCCATTTTAGCATTACTATCAATGTGGTTAATTATTTGCTATATTCACTATGTGAAACAAAGGCAACATTTTCAATATTCTACAGGAGTTATAGTGTATCCGGTATTATTTATTTTAATACTTTGGATTGTATTCTGGTTTGAAGTACGTTTTGGATTTAAATTCTCAAAATTTGGAATATATCCACAAACATTATCGGGACTAAAAGGCGTTGTTTTAAGTCCGTTCATACATGGCGATATTCAGCATTTATATCATAATACAATACCACTTTTTGTGCTCTCCATGGCACTGTTTTACTTCTACAGGCCAATAGCTTGGAAGGTATTAATTTGGGGTGTTTTATTTTCAGGATTTTTAACCTGGTGTATCGGTAGACCTTCTTATCATATAGGTGCCAGCGGATTAATTTATGTTTTGGTAAGCTTTACCTTTTTTAAAGGCGTTTTTGCAAAACATTACAGGCTTATTGCTCTCTCTTTACTTGTTGTATTTCTTTATGGAAGTATGATTTGGTATACCTTACCAATAGAAGAAGGCATTTCATGGGAAGGCCATTTATCAGGCTTAATAACAGGTTTACTTTTTGCCCTGTTTTTTAGAAAGCAAATCGCAAAACCAAAAAAATATAGTTGGGAACAAGACGATTATAACGAGGAGGACGATCCTTTTTTAAAGCACTTTGATGAGGACGGAAATTTTATTGAGCACATAGAACCAGAACCCCATCAAGAAGATTTTAAAATAAATTACACCTACAAAAAACGTGAAGAATAGGGGTTTAAGAGCGTTGTCGTACAACTTCATACAAAAATGCGCCACAAGCTACAGAAACATTTAAGGATTCTATATCACCCAATAAAGGCAGTTTAGCCTTTTCATCAACTACTTTTAAAGTAGAAGGGTTGATGCCTTTGCCTTCAGATCCCATAATAATAGCACATGGCTCTTTGAAGGAAATATTATAAAGTGTATTTTCTGTTTTTTCAGTTGCAGCAATAACTTTTATTCCTGAAGCCTGCATATAAAACACGGCATCTTTAATATGGTCAACCTTACAAATAGGAACTTTAAAAACGGCTCCAGCACTTGTTTTAATGGTATCACCATTTACAGGTGCGCCACCTTTCTTCTGAATAATTATACCGTCTACACCAGTACATTCTGCGGTTCTAATAATAGCTCCAAAATTGCGGACATCGCTAAGTTGATCTAAAAGTAAAAAAAGAGGCGTTTTGCCCGATTCAATAACATTCATCACTAAATCTTCCAAATCATAAAAGGCAATAGGAGAAATTTGTGCTACAGCACCTTGATGATTTTTCTTAGTTAATCTATTTAGCTTTTCAACAGGAACATAAGAAGAGTTTATTGAGTTTTTTCTTAGCAGAGTCTCTAATTCTGAAAACAGTTCACCGTGAAGTCCTTTTTGTAAAAAGACTTTATCAATGGTCTCTCCAGAGTTTATAGCTTCAATAATAGCTCTTATACCGAATATTTGGGTTTGGTTTTGCATCATAAAAAAATAGATTGCCAATTTAGGCAATCTATTTTTAATTTATTTAAAAAAGTTATTATGCTTTTTAATTAGTGTTGAATTCGGTAGATTCACTTGAACCAAAATCTCCACCACCACTAGCTTTAACACTACCTCCAATGGTTAAAGTATATGTACCATTATTAGGAAAACTTAGCCCATCTCCATAAGCGTCGGTAATAGTAAATGTATAGTCTCTACCTCCACAAAGTGTAATTGTCTCAGAAGCGCTTACTTGTCCGTCAGCATAGTTGCCACCTGAAGCAACCACACCATCTAAGGCATCTGTAATTTCCCATCCAGTTTCACTTCCATAGCCGTCAAATACAATATCAAGAGTAGCTGTTACTTCCTCACAATTTTGAATATAACCTAAAGTAGTAGATTCTCCTGTAAAGTACCCTTCGCTATTAGCAAAATTAATTACTAAGTTATTTACACCAATACCTAAATTAGTATCGGTTAAAGCAATTGTTAGCATAGCTTCATTAGCACCAGCAGGAATAGTTACTGAACTTGGTACAGTATAAGAACCCGCGGCAGCATTAGAGCTTTCGTCTACAGTTATATTATAAGTTCTATCAGAAGAACTCAAATTCGTAGTGTAAACCGGAATGTCAAAACTAGTACTACCTCCAACATCTACTCCAGTAGAATATTGAGAAGCTCCAAAAGTTACATATTCAACTTCCTCAACAATGGATTCATCACAGCTTTGAAAGCATGCAACTAAGGTTAATATTAAAATATTATAAACTATTTTTTTCATAAATATTAATTTTATTTGGTTGTTATTAATACCAACAACATATTAGTCGTTTTGCGTAGAGATAAATGGATTGTTTTGTATCTCAAGTTGAGGTATTTCAAATTGCATTCTTTCATCGTTATATGGAATCGGAACTCCAACGAATGATAAATGATTATCTCCTCTAACTGTTGTTGCCTTGTTACGTTTCATAGCTAAGTAACTTTTACCTTCACCCCACAGTTCAATACGTGTTTGTAGATAAATTTCATTTTGTAATTGGGTACCGCTTAAGCCATCTACATATGCAGTACTAGGTAATCTGTTTGCTAGTAACGCTTTTAAGCTAGTTCTAGCGGCAGCGTCGTTACCAATTCTTGCGTTTGCCTCAGCATTTAATAAGTAAGCTTCTTCTACACGCATGTATACATAGTCTGCAGTAACTGTTTGCGATGAACCTCCAATTTGGTTTGATGCAAAGAACTTAAACAAAGGCTGTAAGTTTCTACCACTTGCAGGGTTATCTAAGAATTGTGCTTTTCTTGCATCGTCAGATGGAATAGCATCGAATAAAGACTTATCGATAGCTTTGTAATCTCCAGCCCAAGCATAGCTGTAAGAAAAAGCATCTACTTGTCCCCACCAAGATACTAAGTCTAAGCCATTGTTTGCGGTAATGTCTATACCCCACATCCAACTTGGGTCGTTTACATCACTGAAACCAGTTGTTGTAACATCACTCATTGGCATTATTGAATAGTTTCCAGAGTTAATAACTTCTTGAGTTAACGAAGCTACCTCAACATCATTGCCGCCTTTTGCACCTAATACATAGGCTAAGAGCATTTTAGCAATATCTTGGTTAATTTCGTTTTTAGCACTTCTGTTAAAACCGTTTAATAAATTAATTGCGTCACGTAAATCGCTTTCCATTAGGTCGTAAATTTCACTAGCAGGAGATTTTGGTACGTTTGTATTGATAGGTGTATCATATAAAGGTAAAATCTCTTCTGATGGTTTATATTCCTTTTGGAAATACTGCGTTAAATAAAAATATGAATGTGCACGCATTGCTTTGGCTTGCCCCATAGCATATTGACTGTCTGCATTATCAGGAACTGCATCGTTACCGCCCAAACTTTGAATTACAGTGTTGGCTGATCTTAATATTCTAAAATAGTATCTCCATACCATTCTGTTTCGTCCTCTAGCAAAATCTAAAGGTGCTTGAAATTCAGTAATATCAGATCGGTACCAGCCATAAGTACTAACGCTTAAAGCCATGTCTCCACAAAGCATATCGCCATAAATATCATAACCTTTTTGTCCAAAGTCATCATGATTCAAGTTTGTTCCACCAGTACCAGTTTGAATCATTTGTGAGTAAATACCACCAACGAAAGCTGCTGGTATTTCTAGGTTAGTTTTAGAACCTTCCGTTAATTGCTCAGCTGTAATAAATTGCGTAGGTTGACTAGTTCCAGACACACCACTGTTGTCTAGTAAATCATCCGCACAACTGCTGACACTAAGTGCCACAACAGTTGCAAATGTAATTTTCAATAAATTTTTCATAATCATTTTTTTTTAATTAAAATTTCACTCTAGCTCCAAGAGTTATTGTTGTTGCTGGCGCGTAAATTTGACGGGCAGAGTTACCAACTTCTCTAATAGATGGATTAAATCCGTCTCTAGCAGTTTGTATAAATAAGTTGTCTCCTGATATCCATAAATTCACAGTATCTAGACCTGCTTTAGCAACGAAATCACTTGAGAGCGTATATCCTATTCTTGCATTATTTAGTGCTATATAATCAGTGCTAATTATAAATCTAGTAGATGTAGATGTTGCATTAATAATTGCATTGTCTGATAATAGTGGGACATCAGTAATGTCTCCAGGGTTTTGCCATCTTCTTAAAATATCTGAGTGGTAGTTATTTCCTGCTGCACCAAAACGATCACTCATTAGTTCAGCATATTGTGCATCATATGCCCATCCACCTAAACTGTAGGTAAATTGTGTAGAGAAGTCAAAGCTTTTAATTCTTCCTGTAATTCTAAATGCACCTCTAACGTCTGGGATAAAAGACTTATCAACAAACACTTGTGTAGCATCTCCCCAAGTTTTGGTAATGGTTTTCTTGATGTTAGCATCAGAACTCAGCTGTCTGTATTCATAAAGTGTTCCTGATGAGTTAGCGTCACCACCATTTCCATCATCTACAGAGAAGTCGTTTTCTCCTGCATCAAAAACGCCATTGTTATTCGCATCATCATAATATTGATACCACATTGGAGCACCATCAGCTGGATCTACACCTGCGTATTCTCTCATCCAAAAATCGAACATAGAACGTCCTACCGCAAAACCATAATTACCATCTTCACTAGAACCGGTATCTATAATTCTATCTAAACCAGTTGAAGGGTTTACAGGCAGCTTACGGAATTCATTATGCAAAAGTTCTCCGTTCACAGATACATCTAACTTAACATCTTTTGTATTTATTACATGCCCTGTTACGTCAAATTCTAAACCAGCATTAAGTATTTCACCGTCATTAACTCTAATGAATGCTAAACCGGCAGAAGACCCTCTTCTTTGATCGAAGAATAAATTGTCTGTGTATTTGCGATAATAATCAACATTAACATCTAAGTAATTACCCATACTTAGTTCTACACCTGCTTGTAACATTCTAGAAGTTTCCCATGTTAAATCTGGATTACCAAAAGTATCTGGGTCAATAGCCAATGCACCACCTACTAGGTTTGTGTTAAATCTATCAAAGGCAAGTGTTGTAGAAACTCCTTGTTGATCCCCAGTGATACCATAAGATGCTTTAACCTTTAAATATGATAAAAAGCTGTCGCTCATAAAGTCTTCAGCACTTACTACCCAAGCAGCACCTAAAGATCCAAACGTACCCCACTTGTCGTTAATAAAGCGAGAAGAACCATCTGTTCTAAGAGAACCTGTTAAGAAATATTTATCTGCAAAGTTATAGTTTACTTGCCCGAAATAAGACTCTAAACCAGATGCATTTTCGTAGCCGTCAGAAGGCGATACAACTTCAAGATAGTTACTTAGGTTGTATACTCCAGGCAAAATAACATTTTGCTTAAATTGTCTTGATTGTGTAAAGCTCGCTTCAAATGTTTCATGAGCAGCTAAAACCTCTAAATTATGCAATCCAAAAGTTTTTTGATAACGCAACAACTGAAGGAAAGTTTGAGACCATCTAACTTGATCTGTTACTGTAATATTACCTTTAGTGTTAGCTCCTGTACCATAAACATGGTTACTAGCATTGTTCCTTCTAAAGAAAGAGTACTGTCCACCATAAGTAGTTTCAAAGTCTAAATCTTCAGTTATTTTGAAAGTCATATTAATGTTACCATTGAAGGCATGAGTATCTCTACCATCAAAATCCAATATTGCAGAACCAACAGGGTTTAATAAGTTCGCATTAGGGCGGTTTCTAACAAAAGCTCTCGAAGGATCAGGAGTAGTTGTTCCAGTAGGCGAACCATAATCATATTGAAAGCCACCATATATTGGGTCTGGTATTAATTCACCACTGTTAGGGTATCTTGCAAAAACAGGATAGATAGGTGCCATCTTATCAGCAAATTCAAAAATATTTTCAGACCCATCTATTTGTCCATTATTTGTAGTTATAGAATTGGCATAATTTAAATTACCTCCAATTTTTAGCCATTCTTTTACATCAGTATTTAAATTTATTCTAGCTGAATATCTTTTAAAATCAGAATTTATGGAATATCCTTCATCATCTAAGTATCCAATAGCGGCAAAATATCTAGTTTTATCTGAACCACCGGAAAATCTTATGTTGGCCTCTTTTCTAAAACCAGTACCAAACGCTTCGTCTGCGTAACGTTCTGGCGTGAACAATCTATTAACACCATTTCTTACAGTTCTTGTACTAGGGTCTATTAAATCTGCACCAGTGGCAGCATCCCACATGTTGTAACCTGCACCAATACCATTATCACCCAATAAAGTATTGTTTGCAAAAGCTACAGGATCGGCATTTCCAGTAACAACACCTCTGTTATAAAGACCTTCCCATACTAAGCCAATGTATTGCTCTGGAGAACCTATAACATCGTAACGAGGTATTATTTGTTTGTTAATACCAGTTTTAACATCAATTTCTATTGAACCTTTTTCTGAAGCTGATCCATTTTTAGTTGTTATTAAGATAACACCATTAGCACCTCTTGATCCATAAATGGCTGTTGCTGTCGCATCTTTTAAAACTGTAGTGCTTTTAATGTCTGCTGGGTTAATGGAGTTTAGCTCAAAAGTTCCTGAAAAAGGAACTCCGTCTACAACATAAAGCGGAGCTCTGTTCCCCAGTGGAGAGCCATAACCTCTTACACGAACTGTAGCAATTGTACCTGGTTGTCCTGATGTGTTAATTACTGTAACACCAGCTACCTCACCAGCAAGAGCCTGTGTAACGTTAGTGAAGTTTTTAGCTTCAATATTTTCTGTGCTTATTGATGCTGCTGTACCAGCAAAAGATTGTTTTGTTGCGGTACCATACCCAACAATTAATACCTCCTCGAGAGATTCAGCATCTTCTGCCATAGTAACATTAATTGTGTTAGATCCTCCAACCTTCGCTTCTTTGGTAACATAACCAACAAAGCTAAATACAAGAGTTGCCCCTTGGTTTGCTTTAATTGAGTATTTACCATCGAAATCGGTAGAAGTACCACTGGTTGTACCTTTAACTAAGACAGTTGTTCCTGGTAATGGTAGCCCATTTTGATCGGTAACAACACCAGATACTGTCTTTTCTTGTGCAAAAGAAATATGCACGACAAACGCTAGTAGTAGCGTTAGAATTCCACTAAACTTTGTTTTCATGTTATAATTATTTGAATTAGTCAATGCCAAAAATCATAAATAAAAGTTAACAAAGCAACAAAATTGCGTTAAATTTGATGTATTCTCTAAAAATTAGTTGCAAAAAGCGCTTTTTTCGTGTCTGTTTTGTTTAAGAAAAGCCAAATTTGCTTATAAATTCTTTTAATTAATGCTCTGAAATATTCTTAAAAGAAAAAGAGACTACTGTTCAGTAGTCTCTTTTAAGTTTAATAACTTACAAATGCTTTATGGATTTTGGTCAGATGGACTTAAGTTTGGATTGGCATCAATTTCTGCTTGAGGGATTTTAAATATCCAATCGTCGTTAACGGAAGGTTTGTCTTGTTGATAACCATCCTGATATAGAACTGCTGATGCTCCAGAACCTCCATCGGCTGCATGGTCGATACCTTCGTCCCAACGAATTTTATCAGTATAACCAAAACCTTCTCCCCATAGTTCTAAACGTCTCTGAAACTTTATTTGTTCCATCATAGATTCTTTTGTGTTAAAAACAGTAACATCAAAAGCGCTATCACGTTCATTACCAAGTGGGGCTAATGCAGCTTGTGCACCTGGAATATCATCCATCATAGCCATTGCTTCTGCCTCTATAAGGTACATTTCTGATGATCTCATATAAATAATGTCGTCTGGTAGTATACCTCCTGGCGTTTTTTGTCTCATTTTTACATGCATATATGGATGTGTATTATGGGCAGAAGTCCAACCCCATTCGTTAGCTAATCTGTCAATTTCTGCTTCAAACTCTTCCTCTGTAGTGTATAAGGGGTTTGTATTGTTGTCCCATCCACCCATGTTATTTGCGGCTGAGTTATTAGAGTTAGGAGCGTCAATTAGAAACATATCTTTTCTGTAGTCGGTGTCAGGTGCAGCATCAATTAATCTTCTGTCCGCAATTTTTGGATTGTTCCTAACTTGACTACCATTAAATGTATTGGACATTAAATAGAAATAAGAGCGGAAGAAAGTGGTTTCGGTGTCTAGTACAACACTCCCCCATATAACTTCAGGTAAATCTACAGTATTAAATCCAGATTTCCAGTCGGCTTCATCCATAATGGGGTAGCCTTCTCTAGCCAAAACAGCTTCTCTTGCTGCGGTTTCCCATTTACCCGTGTTTAGCGCAGCTCTTGCTTTAAGCCCGTGTGCAGTATTAACATTTAGTTGAGATTTATCGTCTCCTCTATCTGTAGCACCATCAAAAGCAGCTATTGCATCATCTAAATCAAGAAAGATTTGGTTATAAATATCTTGAACTGTTGATCGTGGTGCACTGGTGTAAGGAGCGGATGTGGAAAACAATAAAGGTACTCCAGGGTCTGTACTTGGATTTCCAATTAAATACCCTTTAGCAAAATGTTGAACTAAAGAAAGATAAGCATAAGCTCTGTAAGTATAAGCTTGTCCTAAAATTTCTTTTAACCTAGCGTCTAGTGTTAATGACCCTCCTTCAATTGTATTGATAATTGAATTGGCATTTGCTATGATGTTATAACGGTGATACCATAAAACAGTAACAGTTATATCTGTTTCTAGAGTATGATTTTGCCATTGCATTTCATCTCTCCATCCTAGGTTATTGGCATTGGCGCTATGTATAATGCCTCCTGAAATATTATCGCCCATAGGAACCCAGTAATGTTCCCCGGATCTAGCACTATCACCGGTATCTCCTGGGAGAATAGTTTGAGACTGGGCAAATAGAGTTCTGTGCATTCCATTGAGAATCAATGCCATGTTTTCAGCTGTTGCCAGCGCATCTGCTGCAGATATGGCATCTGTTGGTTTTGTTTCAAGAAAGTCTTCTGAACAAGATGTTACTGTAATAGCTAATAATACGAGTAACAATTTTTTTATGTTTAACATATTTAACATGTTTTTAAAATTATTTTTCACTAAAAAGAAGCATTTACACCCACAGAGATTATTCTCGATGGATTAAATGAGTTACCTGCCGATGTTCCCGCTAAACTAAATTGAGGGTTAAGACCAGATCTTTCAGTATTAATAAACAAGTTCTCTCCGGTTAAAGAAATTCTTAAGTTGTTAACACCAATTTGTTCTGATACACTTCTACTTAAGGTATAGCCTAAGCTAACGTTTCTAAGGCTAAAAAAGGAAGCGTCTGTTAAAAATCTAGTTGATTGTGTAAGTACTTGGTCGTTACTGCCTTGCTCTAACCTAGGTACATTTGTAATATCTCCAGGTTGGCGCCATGCGTTTAAAATATCTGGATGGTAAGAACGACCAAAAACGCCCGTATGCATCATCGCTGAATATGCATTATCTAATACCTCTCCGCCTATGCCGTAGGTAAATAAAATATCTAATGAGAAATTTTTATAAGTAAAGGAGTTAGATATTGATCCTAAAAGGTCTGGTATAGTTGAAGCTCCTGTGTAAGCTCTTTCGGTTTCTTCCCAGTCGTTTGTAGTTTCATGATTTCCGTCTGCATCCAAAACAGGTATACTTTCGCCGTCATCATCAAACTCATACATATAGAATAAGGCATCACCATTGTCTGGGTCTACACCAGCAGAGTGTAATAAATAAAATTCGTAACGAGATACACCCACAGCCCATCTTTTTGATCCATTAATGGAAGGGTTTTCTATATTGGTGATCTCATTTTTAAATGTAGAGGCCTGTAAGGTTAAATCCCAAGTAAAATCTTTTTGCCTAAACAGGTGTGCTGTTAAACCTAATTCAAATCCTTCATTATACATCTCTCCTAGGTTTGTAACAAACTGGTCAAAACCGTTACTTAAGGCTATTGGTAGTTCAAAAAGTAAACCAGATGAATTTCTCCTGTAATATTCAATGCTACCATCTAAGAAGTTGTTAAAAAGACCAAATTCTAGAGCAACATCGTAACTTTCTAAAGACTCCCACTCTAAGGCACCATTTCCAAGATCAGACCACCATATTCCTGGTTGGTTTGCATTGGCGGTTAGAGAATATCTAGCTTGAGACAAGAAGTAATCTCTTGGATTACCTAGGTTGTCATTACCAACCTCTCCATAAGTTGCTCTTAGTTTTAAATTGTCTACAAAAGACACATTTTCCATAAATCTCTCTTGATCGATTCTCCAAGATGCACCTACAGAATAAAAAGTACCCCATCTAACATCTTGGTTAAATATAGAAGAACCATCTCTTCTTATGGATGCACTTAAATAATATTTGTCGTTATAATTGTAATTTAATCTTGCAAAAAAGCCTTCTAGTCTGTAATTTGTAGTAGAACCACCAATACTTGTAGGGCTTGCAAAATTATCAAATTCATAAATGCCCTCTGCCGTTTGCTCTGTAGCTTGTGCATCAAAAGACGAGAACGTACGAGCCAAACTCTCATGACCCAAGGTGAGATCTAAATTATGTACGTCGTTAAATATTTTAGAGTAATTTATTACTTGGTTAAAATTTTCAATTTGTCTTCTAAATCTTGTTTCAGAGAATCTCCCTGTAGGTTGGGCGTCACCAATAATATTGTTTTCGTATTCTTTCTCAACACCTTCATTAATATCTCTACCGTAAGTTATCTTAAAGTTTAACCCATCTAGTATTTTAAAATCAGAGTAGAATCTAAAGCCGTAAGTGTTGTCCCTGTCTCTTTCATCATTTAGTATTAGCTCTTGCAGCGCATGGCGCCCTTGGTTTATAGGCCTTGTGCCGATATTAAATTCTGAAAAACCTTCCCCGTTATCAAAAACAGGGTTACCAGCTGCATCTAGTACTAGGTTTCCATTTAAATCGTTAACATAAACAGGGTATATGGATCCTATGTTTTTTGCGAATCCAAAAGGGTTGACGATACTTGTAGTGTTAGCAGAACTAGGAGCAGTAGCTTCAGTAATGGTGATGTTTGCGCTACCACCAATTTTTAGCCAATCGTTAACATCAAAATCAGCATTTAAACGAGTTGTTAAACGATCGAATTTACTTCTAATCACATAACTTTCTTCGTCAAGGTAAGATGCTGAGAAAAATACTTTATGATTATCCCCACCGCCAGCTACATTAATGTTATAATTGGTTCTCGTACCTGTACGCTGAAGTACATCGTACCAATCTAAACTCTTGTAAATAACATTTGCATTAGGATTTAATCGTCCGTCTGTACCAACTATTTGATCATTAGGGACATCAAAAGGATTGTAGCCTAATTGGTTATAAATATTATCAGTAGCAAATTGTGGATCTCCACCTCCTGCACTTGAATTTTTAAGAGCTTCCCACATGGTTTCGTAATATTGACCAGGTGTAACCTCATCGTAAAAAGGAATACCAGTGGTGACAGCACCCACTTGGGCACTTACATTAACTCTAATGCCTCCTTTGGTACCTTTTTTTGTTGTGATGATAACAACTCCGTTAGCAGCTCTGTTGCCGTATAATGACGTAGATGCTGCATCTTTTAATATGGTAAAAGATTCAATATCTTCTTGGTTAATTGTATTAAGTGCACCATCATATTGTACACCATCTACAATAAACAATGGAGAAGTGCTTCCTTGAAGCGTTCCAACTCCCCTAATAATAATGTTTGGAGATGCACCTGGACCACCAGCCCCCGTTGTAAACTGAACACCTGTAGCACGACCTTCTATTGCAGCAATAGGGGACGTTACATTTCTTATTTCTAGTTCTTTGGAACTTATTACGCTAGCAGAACCCGTAAAGGACTCTTTGGTAGTTGAACCATAAGCTACAACAAGAACCTCTTCTAATGTTGAAGCGTCTTCAGTTAAGGTAACATTAACTGTGTTCGAACTACCTACTTTAACTTCCTTTGAGGTATAACCAAGAAAACTAAATACCAGAGTTGCTCCTGTATTTGCTTTTATTGAGTAGTTGCCATCAAAATCTGTTGAAGTACCATTAGAAGAGCCTTTTACCAAGACTGTGGTTCCGGGAAGGGGTAGCCCGTTTTGATCGATTACTTTTCCTGAAACTGTCTTTTCTTGAGCAAAAGATACTTGCAGGACAAACGCCAGTAGTAGCGTTAAAAATCCACTAAACTTTGTTTTCATATTGTAATTTATTTGAATTAGTCAATACCAAAAATCTAAATAAAAAGTTAATAAAACAATTAATAATGGTTAAAACTTATAGTTTTGGCTAAAAAACTGAGAATAATTCAATAATTTCTAAAAATTAGCTATTAAACTTAAATGAATCTTAGAATTTGATAACTTGAATGTTTGATTCTCATTTTTGCCATTAGCGTAGTTGAATTTTAATATTCCAGAATTGGTAAGAATTCCAAAACCAAAGCCAAATCCAAAAAGTTTTTCTTTGGTTTCTAAAGACTTATTTTCAAAATACGCAAAGTCTGTTATGGAGTGTATGTATATAGAATTGCTTATGCGGTACCTGTATTCGGCATTTAAAACACCAAAAAGGGATGCGAATAAACTGTTTTCTTCAAAGCCTCTTATAGAATTGATACCACCAAAGCGTAAAAGTTCGTTTTCAAAATAATTGTCAGAGCTTAGGTTTGAAACATCAATATTCGCATAAATGCTATTTTTTTCGTTAAGTTTAAAATTATTGAAAGCATTAAGCGTAATTAAAGATTGGTTTGTTTTGATATTGGAGGATGTTCTGTTACCAAAATTAGATTCTAAAAAAAAGTTTGATTTAATAGGAAACAAAACATCGTAAAATTGAGGTTTTAAATAATGGTACGATATTGCAAAGTAATTTGAGTTGTAATCTTGAAGCGCAACCACGGTATTCTCAGAGCGTAAGTTGTTAGACTCTATACTGGAAATACCGACTGAAACTTTATGTAAGGGGTTAATTTGGTAATTTATTTTTGCTTTTTGGTCAATAGTTGTAAAAGAGGAATCTTTCTTAAATATTCTCAAGTTTAAATCAATCCCAACAGGAGAGTTAAATATGAAGGGTAGGCTTAAAGTGGCATCAAAAGTGTCTTGGTCGTTTTCATCGCTTTTGTAAAGCAAGCTAAATGTTTCGCCATAATTTAAATTGTTTATAAGTCTTAAGTTTAAAAAACCATCAAATTCTAATTTATTGGTTTCGTCGTTAGTGCCAAAGCCCAAAAAGCCATCAAATGTGTTGCTTTTAGATTTTTCTACATATATATATAATGATGTAGAGTCTTTTTGAAACAAAACTTCAGGAGGCTTTACTTGTTTAGCAAACCTTAAGTTATTGAGTTGTTCGGTTTTCTTTTCAATAGTAGACAAATTAAATGTTTGTGATGTTTTTAGTTTTAGATAGTGCTTTAAATAAGATTTAGGAAACTTATTGTAGCCTACAATTTTAATATCATCAATAGTCCTTCTTGTTTTGTTAGATAAAACTAACAAATCAGCTTTCAGGTTAACGCTATCTTTCTTCTTAATATTCGAGAGTTTTAATTTAGAAAAAGGCTTCCCTTCGTTTGCGAGTTTAGAGTTTAAAATGTCCAGTGCAGATTTAACATTGGCAATATTCGTAACAAAATAGTTTTTGGTAACCTTTTTTGATATAGACTCTAAAAAAGATGTATTTACATCTTGGTAGTTGTAGTATATATATATGGTATTAAATTTTTGTTTTAAATGTAGTTTTGCTGAGAAAACAGAATCGTTGGACTTTTTTATGTTAATAAGCCTGTTTTCTATAAAGCCTAGAGTGTTCAAATAATTTCTTAGCGAATCTATTTCGTTTTTTACAGATAAGTAATTATTATGTGTTTTAGAGTAACCAATAGCATCAATTGTTTTAGTTTCGTCAATCGTTTTTCCGGTTATTTTTAGGTGTAAATTTTGGGCATGACTTTCCGAAAAAAAAAGCATACACATAAAAACAACAAAAAAATAAGGCTTACACACAAGTAAAATTTTCTAAATTCAATTAAAGTTTGGGTTTCAATGGTTTAGTTCTATGGCTTTTACTGCCCGTCTTTAAGCTGTAAAACTAAAGGAAAAAGAACACATATAATATGTTGTAAAAATTTTATTTTAAAAAGTATTCAAAATTAATGAATTAGGATTTGAATAATTAATTTTAATTTCTACCTTTGCAGCCCTCTAAATAGAGGTTAATATAATTTTATAGTAAAATATATGCCAACAATTTCACAATTAGTAAGAAAAGGAAGAGCCAAAATAACCAAGAAGAGTAAATCGGCTGCTTTAGATTCTTGTCCGCAAAGACGTGGTGTATGTACTCGTGTTTATACAACAACACCAAAAAAACCTAACTCAGCAATGCGTAAGGTGGCAAGGGTGCGTTTAACAAACGGTAACGAGGTTAATGCATACATTGGTGGTGAAGGACACAATTTACAAGAGCACTCGATAGTATTGGTTAGAGGTGGAAGGGTAAAAGATTTGCCAGGTGTTAGATATCACGTTGTTCGTGGGGCTTTAGATACAGCAGGTGTTGCTGGAAGAACCCAACGTAGATCTAAGTACGGTGCTAAACGCCCTAAAAAGTAATTAAACTTTAAGAAGAAGACATGAGAAAAAGAGCAGCGAAAAAAAGACCACTTTTACCAGATCCAAGATTTAACGATCAATTGGTGACACGTTTTGTAAATAACATGATGTGGGATGGTAAAAAGTCTGTAGCCTTCAAAGTATTCTATGATGCTATTGATATTGTAGAATCTAAAAAGACTGACGAAGAAAAATCTGGTTTAGAAATTTGGAAAGATGCCCTGTCTAATGTGATGCCGCACGTAGAAGTACGTAGTCGTCGTGTAGGAGGAGCAACATTCCAGATACCTATGCAAATACGTCCAGATCGTAAAATTTCAACCGCCATGAAATGGTTAATTGGTTATGCAAGAAAGCGTAATGAAAAATCTATGGCACAACGTTTAGCTTCTGAGATTTTGGCAGCAGCCAAAGAAGAAGGGGCGGCGGTTAAGAAAAGAGTAGATACTCATAAAATGGCAGAAGCAAACAAGGCATTCTCTCACTTTAGATTTTAAGACATGGCAAGAGATTTAAAATTCACTAGAAATATAGGTATTGCTGCACATATTGATGCAGGAAAAACAACAACTACAGAACGTGTTCTTTATTACACAGGTGTATCTCACAAAATTGGTGAGGTACATGATGGTGCTGCAACAATGGACTGGATGGAGCAAGAGCAAGAAAGAGGTATTACTATTACTTCTGCTGCAACAACTTGTACTTGGAAGTTTCCACTAGAAAATGCACAACCAACACCTGAAACTAAAGATTATCATTTCAATATAATTGACACACCGGGTCACGTTGATTTTACCGTTGAGGTAAATCGTTCATTACGTGTGCTAGATGGTTTAGTGTTTTTGTTTAGTGCGGTTGATGGCGTTGAGCCACAATCTGAGACAAACTGGAGACTTGCCGACAACTACAAAGTGCCACGTATTGGTTTCGTTAATAAAATGGACCGCCAAGGCTCTAACTTTTTAGGTGTTTGTCAACAAGTAAAAGACATGCTTAAGTCTAACGCTGTCCCAATTGTTTTAAACATTGGTGATGAGGCAGACTTTAAAGGAATTATCGATTTGGTTAAAAACCGTGCTATTGTATGGCATGACGAAACTCAAGGGGCGACCTTTGACGTGATTGATATTCCAGAAGATATGAAAGAAGAAGCGCGTAAGTATCGAGCACTTTTAATAGAAGAAGTTGCGACTTACGATGAGAACCTTTTAGAGAAATTCATGGAAGATGAAGACTCTATTACAGAAGAGGAAGTGCATGCTGCACTTAGAGCTGCTGTAATGGATATGGCAATTATTCCTATGATTTGTGGTTCTGCTTTTAAGAATAAAGGAGTACAGTTTTTATTAGATGCTGTTTGTCGTTATTTACCATCTCCATTAGATAGAGATAATATTGTTGGGGTAAATCCAGAAACAGGAGAAAAAGCAGTGCGTAAACCAAGCGCAACTGAGCCATTCTCTGCCTTAGCATTTAAGATTGCTACAGACCCTTTTGTTGGTCGTTTAGCTTTCTTTAGAGCGTATTCAGGAAGATTGGATGCTGGTTCTTACATATTGAACAACCGTTCGGGTAAAAAAGAACGTATTTCTCGTATCTACCAAATGCACTCAAATAAGCAAAACGCTATCGATTTTATCGAGGCAGGTGATATTGGAGCAGCAGTAGGATTTAAAGATATAAAGACAGGTGATACCATGTCTGATGAAAAACATCCTATAGTTTTAGAATCTATGGATTTCCCAGACCCTGTAATTGGTATAGCCGTGGAGCCAAAGACCAAAGCAGATGTTGATAAATTAGGTATGGCATTAGCTAAGTTATCTGAAGAAGATCCAACATTTACTGCTAGAACTGATGAGGCTTCAGGTCAAACTATCATTTCAGGAATGGGTGAGCTTCACTTAGATATTATTGTGGATCGCTTACGTCGTGAGTTTAAGGTTGAAGTTAATCAAGGTCAACCACAAGTAGAGTACAAAGAAGCTATTACGCAACGTGCTGAACATAGAGAGGTTTATAAGAAACAATCTGGTGGACGTGGTAAATTTGCTGACATTGTATTTACGTTAGAGCCTGCTGAAGAAGGTAAAACAGGATTAGAGTTTGTATCTGAGATTAAAGGAGGAAACGTACCTAAAGAATTTATCCCTTCAGTTGAAAAAGGATTTAAAATGGCTATGGTTAACGGTCCTTTAGCGGGTTATGAAGTTGATGCGATGAAAGTAACCTTAACTGATGGGTCTTACCATGATGTGGATTCAGATCAATTATCGTTCGAATTAGCTGCAAAACTTGGATTTAAGAATGCTGCAAAAGCTGCTAAGGCTGTAATTATGGAACCAATAATGAAGCTTGAGGTAATTACACCTGAAGAAAACATGGGTGACATTGTAGGTGACTTAAATAGAAGAAGAGGTCAAGTAAGCGACATGGGCGATAGAGCTGGTGCAAAAACTGTAAAAGCTACTGTACCATTATCTGAAATGTTCGGATATGTTACTACACTAAGAACATTGTCCTCAGGTCGTGCTACATCAACAATGGAATTTTCACACTATGCTGAAACCCCTTCTAATATTTCAGAAGAGGTAATTAAGGCAGCTAAAGGCGTTGAAGCTTAAAATTTAAGAAAATGAGTCAAAAAATCAGAATAAAACTTAAGTCTTACGATCACAATTTAGTAGATAAATCTGCTGACAAGATTGTAAAAACAGTAAAAAGTACTGGAGCTGTAGTAACGGGACCAATTCCATTACCAACGCACAAGAAAATTTTCACTGTACTACGTTCTCCACACGTAAACAAGAAATCAAGAGAGCAGTTTCAATTATCATCTTACAAGAGGTTATTGGATATTTACTCTTCTTCATCAAAAACTATTGATGCATTGATGAAACTTGAGTTACCAAGTGGTGTAGAAGTAGAGATTAAGGTGTAATTCGAAATTCAGAATTCTGAATTCAGAATTATAAAACATGTCCCACCGATGCGGTCGCGGGAAAAACGGAAAAAATACATTTCAGGGACGAAACGTATTTTGTCCCTGAAATTTTTTAAATAAGTAAATAATTATTAATAAGATTAGAGGTTTAGAGTAATCAAAAACCAACAATCGTAAATCGTAAATTAAAATGTCTGGGTTAATTGGAAAAAAAATCGGTATGACCAGCATTTTCGATGAAAACGGGAAAAATATTCCTTGTACAGTAATCGAAGCTGGACCATGTATCGTTACCCAAGTCAGAACCGAAGAAGTAGATGGCTATAAAGCTGTTCAATTAGGTTTCGATGACGCGACAGAAAAAAGCGCAACTAAAGCAGACTTAGGTCATGCCAAAAAAGCGGGTACTTCTGTAAAGCGAAAAATCGTTGAATTTAAAGGTTTTGATGAGGAGTACAAATTAGGAGATGCAATTACTGTTGAACACTTCAGCGAAGGAGAATTTGTTGATATAGCAGGAACATCTAAAGGTAAAGGATTTCAAGGTGTTGTAAAACGTCACGGGTTTGGTGGTGTAGGTCAAGCTACACACGGTCAACATAACCGTTTAAGAGCACCTGGTTCTATTGGAGCTGCATCTTATCCTGCAAGAGTATTCAAAGGCATGAAAATGGCCGGAAGAATGGGTGGAGAAAAAGTGAAAGTTCAAAATTTAAGAGTTTTAAAAGTAGTTGCTGAAAAGAATCTGCTTGTTGTTAAAGGTTGTGTACCTGGACACAAAAACGCTTATGTAATTATTAGAAAATAATGAAAGTAGCAGTTTTAGATATAAACGGAAAAGACACAGGTAGAAAGGCAGACCTTTCTAAAGATGTGTTTGCTATTGAGCCTAATAATCATGCGGTGTACTTGGATGTTAAACAGTATTTAGCAAACCAAAGACAAGGTACTCATAAATCTAAGGAAAGAGCTGAGATAGCTGGAAGTACACGCAAAATTAAAAAGCAAAAAGGAACTGGTACCGCAAGAGCAGGTAGTATTAAATCTGGTGTTTTTAAAGGTGGAGGTCGTATGTTCGGTCCAAGACCTAGAAATTATAGTTTTAAACTTAATAAAAACTTAAAGCGTTTAGCCCGTAAGTCTGCATTAAGTATCAAAGCAGGTGAGCAATCAATTACAGTTATAGAAGACTTTAGTTTTGATGCTCCAAAAACTAAAAATTTCACAGCAGTTTTAAAGGCTTTAGAACTAGAAAACAAAAAATCCTTGTTTGTGTTGGGTGGGTCAAATAATAACGTATATTTGTCATCGCGCAATTTAAAAGGTTCTGAAGTCATAACTTCTTCAGAATTAAACACTTATAAGATTTTAAACGCGAATCAAATAGTGCTTTTAGAAGGTGCTTTAGAAGGAATTGAAACAAACTTAAGTAAATAAGAAACAGATGAATATCTTAATTAAACCTATAATCACAGAAAAAGCGACAGCAGATAGCGAGTTGAGAAACTGCTATACTTTCGCAGTGAACACAAAGGCGAACAAGGTAGAAATTAAAAAAGCAGTTGAAGCTGCTTACGGTGTTTCTGTTGAAAAAGTTCGTACTATAAATGTCCGTCCAGATCGTAGTACCAAGTATACAAAAACTGGTATTCAACATGGTAAAACAAATGCTGTTAAAAAAGCAATTGTACAACTGGCGGAAGGTGAGATGATTGATTTATATGCTAATATGTAATTAGAATGTCAGTAAGAAAATTAAAACCAATCACACCAGGACAGCGATTTAGAGTAGTAAATGGGTATGACGCCATTACTACTGATAAGCCGGAGAAGAGTTTATTAGCTCCGAAAAAACGTTCAGGTGGTAGAAACAGTCAAGGAAAAATGACCATGCGCTACATAGGCGGAGGTCATAAGAAGAAGTATCGTCTTGTAGACTTTAAAAGAGACAAAGCTGGAATTCCTGCCGAAGTTAAAACTATAGAGTACGATCCAAACAGAACAGCTTTTATTGCCTTATTGAATTATCAAGACAGTGAAAAAAGATACATTATCGCTCAGAACGGTTTACAAGTAGGGCAAAATGTGGTTTCAGGTAAAGCAGGTGTTGCTCCAGAGATTGGCAATGCAATGCCATTAAGCGAAATTCCTCTAGGTACCATTATCTCTTGTGTAGAATTACGCCCAGGCCAAGGTGCTGTTATGGCACGTAGTGCTGGTGCTTTTGCTCAGTTAATGGCAAGAGACGGTAAGTTTGCTACTGTAAAATTACCATCAGGAGAAACGCGTTTAGTGTTAACTACTTGTATGGCAACAATAGGTGTTGTTTCTAACTCCGATCACCAATTAATAGTAGGTGGTAAAGCGGGTAGAACAAGATGGTTAGGAAGAAGACCACGTACAAACCCTGTTAGAATGAACCCTGTAGATCACCCAATGGGTGGTGGTGAAGGTCGTGCTTCAGGTGGACACCCACGTTCTAGAAATGGTATACCTGCTAAAGGTTATAGAACCCGTTCTAAAACAAAAGCGAGTAATAAATATATTGTAGAACGTAGAAAGAAATAAGACATGGCAAGATCATTAAAAAAAGGACCTTACGTTCATTATAAATTAGAAAGAAAAGTTGCTGCAAATGTAGAGAACAACAAAAAAACTGTAATCAAAACTTGGTCTAGGGCCAGTATGATTACCCCAGATTTTGTTGGACAAACCATAGCAGTACACAATGGCCGTCAATTCGTTCCAGTTTATGTAACTGAAAACATGGTAGGTCATAAATTAGGAGAATTTTCACCAACACGTTCATTCCGTGGGCATGCAGGTGCAAAAAATAAAGGTAAAAAGTAGTAAGCTATGGGAAGTCGTAAAAAACAAATGGCAGACGCTATTAAGGAAGCAAAAAAACACGTTGCTTTTGCTAAACTTAATAACTGTCCTACGTCACCGAGAAAAATGCGTTTAGTAGCCGATTTAGTAAGAGGCGAAAAAGTAGAAAAAGCACTTAATATCTTAAAATTCAACAATAAAGAAGCATCCGGTCGTTTAGAAAAGCTATTGCTATCAGCTATCGCTAATTGGCAAGCAAAGAATGAGGATGCTGATGTTGAAACTGCAGAATTATTTGTTAAAGAGATTAGAGTTGATGGTGGATCTATGTTAAAAAGATTACGTCCAGCACCTCAAGGTCGCGCGCACAGAATTAGAAAACGCTCTAACCACGTAACACTAGTGGTAGGTGCTAATAATAACACACAAAGCTAAGATAGAGGTATGGGACAAAAAACAAATCCAATCGGAAATCGCTTAGGAATTATCAGAGGATGGGAATCTAACTGGTACGGAGGAAACGATTATGGTGACAAGCTAGCCGAAGACGATAAAATTAGAAAGTACGTTCACGCACGTTTATCTAAAGCAAGTGTTAGTAGAGTAATTATTGAGAGAACTCTTAAGCTTGTAACCGTTACTATCACTACTGCAAGACCTGGTATTATTATCGGGAAAGGTGGACAAGAGGTAGACAAGTTGAAAGAAGAGCTTAAAAAAATTACTGGAAAAGAAGTTCAGATAAATATCTTTGAAATTAAAAGACCTGAACTAGATGCATTTTTAGTAGCATCAAGTATTGCGCGTCAAATAGAGAACCGCATCTCTTACCGTCGTGCAATAAAAATGGCTATTGCTGCTACAATGCGTATGAATGCTGAAGGAATTAAAATTCAAATTAGTGGTCGTTTAAATGGTGCTGAAATGGCACGAAGTGAGCACTACAAAGAAGGACGTATTCCTTTATCAACTTTTAGAGCCGATATTGACTATGCTTTAGTAGAAGCACACACTACTTATGGTAGATTAGGTGTTAAAGTATGGATCATGAAAGGTGAAGTATATGGTAAAAGAGAGCTTTCTCCTCTTGTTGGATTGTCTAAGAAGCAAGGAAAAGGTGGACGTGGTGGAAATAAAGGACCTCGTCGTAGAAAGTAATTTTTTAAAGTAAGAGAAAAATGTTACAGCCAAAAAGAACAAAATTTCGTAAACAGCAAAAAGGGCGCATGAAAGGTAATGCCGGAAGAGGGCATCAACTTTCAAGTGGTACTTTTGGTATAAAATCACTAGACTCGAATTTTTTAACATCGCGTCAAATAGAAGCTGCACGTATTGCTGCTACCCGTTACATGAAAAGAGAAGGACAACTTTGGATAAAAATATTTCCAGACAAGCCTATCACAAAAAAGCCTCTTGAAGTACGTATGGGTAAAGGTAAAGGTGCTGTAGAATATTGGGCAGCCGTTGTTAAACCAGGTCGTGTTTTATTTGAAGTTGGAGGTGTACCTCTAGACGTTGCAAAAGAAGCATTGCGCTTAGCAGCTCAAAAACTACCAGTAAAAACTAAGTTTATAATTGCTAGAGATTACGAAGCATAATAATTTAAGATGATGAAACAATCAGAAATTAAAGAATTATCTGTAGCTGAGTTACAAGAAAAACTTAGTGAAACTAAAAAGAGTTATTCAGACCTTAAATTGTCTCATGCAATATCTCCTTTAGAAAACCCAATTCAGTTACGTTCATTAAGAAGAACCGTGGCTAGAATTGCAACGGAATTAACTAAAAGAGAATTACAATAATTCTGCTGAATATGGAAACAAGAAATTTAAGAAAAGAACGTATAGGAGTTGTTACAAGTAACAAGATGCAGAAATCTATTGTGGTTTCTGAGGTGAAAAAAGTAAAACACCCTATGTATGGTAAGTTCGTGTTAAAAACAAAAAAATATGTTGCGCACGACGAAAAAAACGACTGCAACGAAGGTGATACTGTTAGAATCATGGAAACAAGACCTATGAGTAAATCTAAATGTTGGAGATTAGTTGAAATAATTGAAAGAGCTAAATAATTATGGTACAACAAGAATCAAGATTAAAAGTAGCTGATAACACCGGTGCTAAGGAGGTTTTAACAATCCGAGTACTAGGTGGTACTAAGAGAAGATATGCTTCTGTTGGAGACAAAATTGTTGTTTCCGTAAAAGACGCTACACCTAATGGAAACATAAAAAAAGGTGCGGTATCTACAGCAGTTGTTGTTCGTACTACTAAAGAAGTAAGACGTCCTGATGGATCTTATATAAGATTTGATGATAATGCTTGTGTGCTATTAAACCCAACGGGTGAAATGAGAGGTACACGTGTATTTGGACCTGTTGCTAGAGAACTTCGTGACAAACAGTTTATGAAGATTGTATCATTAGCACCAGAAGTGCTTTAATACAGAAATATTAAGATGGGAAAGCTTAAAATAAAAACTGGAGATACTGTAAGAGTTATTGCTGGAGACCACAAAGGATCTGAAGGTAAAGTACAACAAGTATTAATAGATAAGAACAAGGCGATTGTAGAGGGTGTAAACATGGTTAAGAAACATACTAAACCAAGCGCACAAAACCCTCAAGGAGGAATCGTAGAAAAAGAAGCACCTATACACATGTCTAATTTATCGTTGTTAACTTCAAATGGAGAAACTACTAGAATTGGATATAAGATGGAAGGTGATAAGAAAGTAAGATTTTCAGTAAAATCTAATGAAGTAATATAGTTATGGCATATTCACCAAGACTTAAAGAAGAGTATAAAAGCAGAGTAATTGCAGCTCTTACAGACGAATTTGGGTATAAAAATGTAATGCAAGTTCCAAAACTAAAAAAGATAGTAATATCTAAAGGTGTTGGGGCAGCAGTAGCAGACAAAAAGTTAATTGACCACGCAGTGGAGGAATTAACAACTATATCTGGACAAAGAGCTATAGCTACAATGTCTAAAAAGGATGTTGCATCTTTTAAATTACGTAAAGGTATGCCTATTGGCGCAAAAGTTACCTTACGTGGCGAAAGAATGTATGAGTTTCTAGATCGTTTAGTAACTTCAGCACTACCACGTGTTAGAGATTTTAATGGCATTAAAGCTACTGGTTTTGACGGAAGAGGAAATTACAATCTAGGAATTACCGAACAAATTATCTTCCCAGAGATTAACATTGATAAAGTGAACAAAATCTCAGGAATGGATATTACATTTGTAACTTCAGCTGAAACCGATAAAGAAGCAAAATCATTATTAACCGAATTAGGGGTACCTTTTAAAAAGAACTAAGTATGGCTAAAGAATCAATGAAAGCCCGTGAGGTAAAAAGAGCTAAAACAGTAGCTAAGTATGCTGCAAAGCGTAAGGCTTTAAAAGAAGCTGGAGATTATGAAGCATTGCAAAAGTTACCAAAAAATGCATCTCCTATACGTCAGCATAACAGATGTAAGCTTACAGGTAGACCTAAAGGATACATGAGACAATTTGGGATTTCTCGTGTAATGTTTAGGGAAATGGCAAACCAAGGGTTAATACCAGGTGTAAAAAAAGCATCTTGGTAAATAAAGAATTATAAACTGGTAGAAGGTTCAAACTGAAGGACAGTTTTGAAAACCATTACCGCAAATTAATAAATATGTATACAGATCCAATAGCGGATTATCTAACTAGAGTTAGAAATGCAATTAGAGCTAACCACAGAGTGGTTGAGATTCCTGCATCTAACTTAAAGAAAGACATCACTAAAATATTATTCGAGCAAGGATATATTTTAAGTTACAAGTTCGATGACTCTACTGTACAAGGCACTATTAAAATAGCGCTTAAATACAATAAAGAGACTAAAGAGCCTGTAATTAAAAAGATTCAGCGTATCAGTAAACCAGGTTTACGTAAGTATGCTGGTGCTAAAGAACTACCTAGAGTACTTAACGGTCTTGGTATTGCCATAGTATCTACATCTCACGGTGTAATGACAGGTAAACAAGCTACAAGAGACAACATAGGTGGAGAAGTATTATGTTACGTTTACTAATATTAAAGGGAGAAAGAGATGAGTAGAATAGGAAATAACCCAGTAGCAATTCCTGAAGGAGTTACAGTAGAAGTAAAAGATAACGTAATTACAGTAAAAGGAAAATTAGGTGAATTAACGCAGAATTTTGATACTGTAACTATTAAAGTAGAAGAAGGTAATGTTTTTGTTGAGCGTTCTGCTGAAACTAAAGAGCACAAGGCAAAACACGGATTATATAGATCACTTGTTAACAATATGATTGCAGGTGTTTCTAAAGGTTGGACTAAAGAATTAGAATTGGTTGGTGTAGGTTATAGAGCAACAAACCAAGGACAGAAGTTAGATTTGGCTTTAGGATTTTCTCATAATATAGTTATGAGCATTGCTCCTGAAGTTAAAATAGAAACTGTTTCAGAAAAAGGAAAAAATCCAATCATTAAATTAACCTCTCACGATAAACAATTAGTTGGTCAAGTAGCAGCTAAAATTCGCGGTTTCCGTAAGCCAGAACCTTACAAAGGAAAAGGAATTAAGTTTGTTGGTGAAGAATTAAGAAGAAAAGCAGGTAAATCAGCTTAATAATTGAGTTATGGCATTAACAAAGAATCAAAGAAGATTAAGAATAAAAAGCAGAATCCGAAAGGTTGTTTCTGGTACAGAAGCAAGACCACGATTAGCTGTTTTTAGAAGTAATAAAGAAATCTATGCTCAAATAGTTGATGACGTTTCTGGTAAAACCATTAGCGCTGCATCTTCTAGAGATAAAGATATAGCGAAAGCTAAAGGAAACAAAAGTGAAGTTGCTGCTTTAGTAGGAAAAGCAATTGCAGAAAAAGCTTTGAAAGCTGGTATAGAAACTATTTCTTTTGATAGAGGTGGATATTTATATCATGGTAGAGTAAAATCATTAGCCGAAGGCGCAAGAGAAGCAGGACTTAAATTCTAAGAAATTATGTATCAAAAATATAAAAGCGCAGAATTAGTAAAACCAGGTGGACTAGATCTTAAAGATCGTTTAGTTGGTGTGCAAAGAGTTACTAAAGTAACAAAGGGTGGTAGAGCATTCGGTTTTTCAGCAATAGTTGTTGTTGGAGATGAAGCAGGTGTTGTAGGTCAAGGTTTAGGGAAATCTAAAGATGTAGCTAGTGCAATCGCAAAAGCTGTTGAAGATGCTAAGAAAAATCTTGTACGTATTCCTATTAGAAAAGGAACTCTACCTCATGAGCAAAAAGGGAAATATGGTGGTGCAAGGGTAAATATTATTCCTGCAGCTCCAGGTACTGGAGTAATTGCTGGTGGTGCTGTTAGAACTGTTCTTGAAGCAGTTGGTGTACACGATGTATTATCAAAATCTCAAGGATCGTCTAACCCTCACAATGTTGTGAAAGCCACTTTCGATGCTTTATTACAACTAAGAGATGCAAATGCAATTGCAAGAGACAGAGGTATTTCACTTGAAAAAGTTTTTAACGCATAAATAGTTTTTGGTTCATAGTTAATAGTTATCGGTTTTACAGCGATTAACAAATAACTAACAACCAATAACCAATAACTAAAAAAATGGAAAAAATTAAAGTAACAAAAGTTAAAAGCGCTATTAATCGTACGCAAAGACAAAAAAGAACTTTAGAAGCTTTAGGTCTTAAAAGGATTGGACAAGTAAAAGAGCATGAAGCTACACCAAACATTCTTGGTATGGTTGCTAAAGTGTCACATTTAGTTTCTGTAGAAGAAGCTTAAAATATAACTATAAAATGGATTTAAGTAACTTACAACCGGCAAAAGGATCGGTAAAAACACAAGGCAAGCGAGTAGGTCGCGGACAAGGTTCAGGAAAAGGTGGTACTGCTACACGTGGTCACAAAGGAGCTAAGTCGCGTTCTGGATATTCTAAGAAATTAGGATTTGAAGGCGGACAAATGCCACTACAAAGACGTGTGCCTAAATTTGGTTTTACTAACATTAACCGTGTAGAATATCAAGCAGTAAATTTAGATACTTTACAAGCGTTAGTAGACGAAAAGAAAGTAAAAGATACAGTAGATTTTGAAACACTATTATCTAATAGATTAGCTGGTAAGAACAATTTAGTTAAGGTATTAGGTAGAGGAGAATTAAAAGCAAAACTAAAAGTATCGGCTCACAAGTTTTCTGCTTCAGCTAAAGCTGCTATAGAAGCAGCTGGAGGAGAAGCTATAACTTTATAAGATTACATTAACGTATGAAATTTATAGAATCAATAAAGAATGTTTGGAAAATTGAAGAGCTAAGAAACAGAATCATAGTTACTTTGAGTCTGCTATTAGTCTATCGATTTGGTGCCCAAGTTGTATTACCAGGTATTGATGCTGCACAATTAAGCGGACTAGCTGATAAAACTGATGGTGGTTTATTAGGTTTACTTAACGCCTTTACAGGTGGTGCTTTTGCCAATGCTTCAGTTTTTGCATTAGGTATCATGCCATACATTTCGGCTTCTATTGTTGTACAGTTAATGGGTATTGCTATTCCTTATCTTCAAAAATTACAAAAAGAAGGTGCTAGTGGTCAGAAGAAAATTACACAGATAACACGTTGGTTAACCATAGCTATTTGTTTAGTCCAAGCACCAGGATATTTGGCAAGTTTACCAGCTTTAGGAATTCCTCAGTCTGCATTTTTATTAGGTACAGGTGGATTGTTTTATTTCTCTTCCATAGTAATTTTAGTTACAGGTTGTATCTTTGCTATGTGGTTAGGTGAAAAAATCACCGATAAAGGAATTGGTAATGGCATTTCATTATTAATTATGGTAGGGATTATTGCAACATTACCACAATCGTTTGTACAAGAATATGCAGCTAGAGTTACTGAATCTAACGGTGGTTTAATTATGATTTTAATTGAGCTTGTAGTTTGGTTTGTTATCATTTTAGCGTCAATAATGTTAGTAATGGCAGTTAGGAAAATTGCCGTACAGTATGCAAGACGTACTGCTTCTGGCGGTTATGAAAGAGCCGCCGCTGGTGGATCCAGACAATACATTCCTTTAAAGTTAAATGCATCTGGTGTAATGCCTATAATTTTTGCTCAGGCTATTATGTTTGTGCCGGGATTAATTGGAGGGTCATCTTTCTTAAAAGATACTTCAGCTGGTTTATGGATGCAGACTAACTTTTCTGATATTTTCGGATTTTGGTATAATGTAATTTTTGCTTTGTTAATTATAGTATTTACTTATTTCTACACAGCAATTACAGTACCTACTAACAAAATGGCAGACGATTTAAAACGTAGTGGTGGTTTTATTCCAGGAATTCGCCCAGGTTCTGAAACGTCTGAGTATTTAGATAAGATTATGTCTCAAATAACATTGCCAGGTTCTATTTTTTTAGCATTAATCGCTATATTTCCAGCGTTTATTGTTAAGCTAATGAACGTAACTCAAGGATGGGCATTGTTTTTTGGAGGAACATCATTACTAATTATGGTTGGTGTTGCTATAGATACGATGCAGCAAATAAATTCGTATTTATTGAATAGACATTATGACGGCTTGATGAAAACAGGTAAAAATAGAAAAGCAGTAGCTTAATATAGATATTATGGCAAAACAAGCGGCAATAGAACAAGACGGAACAATTATAGAAGCATTATCAAATGCTATGTTTCGTGTTGAATTAGAAAATGGTCACATTGTGACAGCACATATTTCTGGTAAAATGCGTATGCATTACATTAAGTTGTTACCAGGGGACAAAGTGAAATTAGAAATGAGTCCTTATGATTTAACTAAGGCTCGTATAACGTATAGATATTAAAAGTTCGACGTTTTAAGTTCAAAGTTTAAGGTTATTTCAAACTTTGGATTTTGAACCTAGAACCTAGAATTTTGAACATAAAATTATTATGAAAGTAAGAGCATCAGTTAAAAAAAGAAGCGCAGATTGTAAAATTGTGCGTAGAAAAGGTAGACTTTACGTGATAAACAAAAAGAATCCTAGATTTAAACAAAGACAAGGGTAAATTATGGCAAGAATTGCAGGTGTAGACATACCAAAACAAAAAAGAGGCGTTATCTCTTTAACCTATATCTATGGAATAGGTAAAAGTAGAGCACAAGAAATTTTAGCTACAGCTAAAGTAGACGAGAACACTAAAGTACAAGATTGGACAGACGACGAGATTGGAGCAATTCGTGAGGCTGTTGGAACTTATACAATTGAAGGTGAATTGCGTTCTGAAACTCAAATTAACATTAAACGTTTAATGGATATTGGGTGTTACAGAGGTATTCGTCATAGAGCAGGTTTGCCTTTAAGAGGACAACGCACTAAAAACAACTCTAGAACGAGAAAAGGTAGAAGAAAAACGGTTGCTAATAAGAAAAAAGCAACTAAATAATAATTAAAGACGTTGGTCATTAGTGTTTAGACGTTAGATGAATCTGTTCGAAATCGGAAGGTTTAGGATTCTAACAACTAAAGCTAACAACTATAACAAAACAATATGGCAAAGTCAAGTACTAAAAAACGTAAAGTAATAGTAGACGCTATTGGAGAAGCACACGTAACAGCTTCTTTTAATAACATTATCATTTCATTAACCAATAAGAAGGGAGATGTAATCTCTTGGTCTTCTGCTGGTAAAATGGGATTTAGAGGGTCTAAGAAAAACACACCTTATGCTGCACAATTAGCAGCAGAAGACGCTTCAGCAGTAGCATTAGAAGCGGGCTTAAAAAAGGTGAAAGTTTATGTAAAAGGTCCAGGTAATGGTAGAGAGTCTGCTATAAGATCTATTCACAATGCAGGTATAGAAGTTACAGAAATTATAGATGTAACACCATTACCACATAATGGATGTCGTCCACCAAAACGTAGAAGAGTTTAACAAATTACGATTTTAGATTTTCGATTTCAGGTTTTTTATAAAAAATCTCTAATCTAAATAGATAAAATTGACTTAAAATTAATATCATCTGTTTGTCAGATGGTATTAATTTTTTGTATAAATTTGCAAACCGAAAAAATCAAATAATAACAAGTATCAACAAGAGTATAACGGTTATCGAAGGATAAGATTAAGACCTTAATTCATAACTACTCTTAAAAACAATTAAAAATGGCAAGATATACTGGTCCTAAAACTAAAATCGCCCGTAAATTTGGCGAAGCTATCTTTGGAGAAGACAAATCTTTTGAAAAAAGAAATTACCCTCCAGGACAACACGGAAATAATAGACGCCGTGGTAAAAAATCTGAATACGCTATCCAATTAATGGAAAAGCAAAAAGCTAAATATACTTATGGTATTTTAGAACGTCAATTTAGAGGATTATTTAAAAAGGCAAGAGCCGCTCAAGGTATTACAGGTGAAGTATTATTACAACTTTGTGAATCTAGACTAGATAATGTGGTTTACAGAATGGGAATTTCACCATCTAGAAGTGGAGCACGCCAATTGGTATCTCACAGACACATTACTGTTAATGGTGAAATTGTAAATATACCTTCTTACCAATTAAAAGCAGGAGATATTGTTGGAGTTAGAGAAAAATCAAAATCACTTGAAGCTATTGATAAATCTTTATCTAACTCAAGCCACGTTTATGAGTGGATTACTTGGAATAACGATACTAAGCAAGGAACTTTCGTTTCTGTGCCTGCTAGAATTCAAATTCCAGAAAACATCAATGAGCAATTCATAGTAGAATTATATTCTAAATAATATATTAATCATATTGGTATTTGGCCAAAGGGTTTATTAGTCCTCTTCAAACTTTTAAACCGCGCAACCAAATAACAATTAAAACGAAGAACAACACTATGGCAGTATTTAATTTTCAAAAGCCCGACAAAGTAATCATGATCGATTCTACTGATTTCGAAGGTAAATTCGAATTCAGACCTTTAGAACCTGGTTATGGTTTAACAGTAGGAAATGCTTTAAGAAGAGTTTTATTATCTTCTTTAGAAGGATTTGCAATTACATCGGTAAGAATAGAAGGTGTAGACCACGAATTTTCAGCAATATCGGGTGTGGTAGAAGATGTAACAGAAATCATCTTAAATCTAAAACAAGTACGTTTTAAGAGACAAATTGAAGATATTGACAACGAATCTATATCTATTTCAATTTCTGGTCAAGAGCAAATTTTAGCTGGAGATTTTCAAAAATTCATTTCGGGATTCCAAGTACTAAATTCAGAATTAGTAATCTGTAATTTAGACCCTAAAGTGAGCATCAATATGGAAATCACTATAGAAAAAGGTAGAGGATATGTTCCAGCAGAAGAAAACAAAAAACCTTCTGCTCCTATGGGAACAATATTTACAGACTCTATTTATACACCAATTAAAAACGTTAAGTATAGCATTGAAAACTATCGTGTAGAGCAAAAAACAGATTACGAAAAGCTGGTTTTTGAAATTATTACTGATGGTTCAATTACACCACAAGATGCTTTAACTGAGGCTGCTAAAACCTTAATTCACCACTTCATGTTGTTCTCTGATGAGCGCATAACATTAGAAGCTGATGAAATAGCACAAACTGAAACTTATGATGAAGAATCACTTCACATGAGACAGTTGCTTAAAACTAAGCTTATCGATATGGACTTATCCGTACGAGCGCTTAACTGTTTAAAAGCAGCAGAAGTTGATACGTTAGGAGACTTAGTATCTTTTAACAAAAACGATTTAATGAAGTTCCGCAACTTTGGTAAAAAATCTTTAACAGAGCTAGAAGAGCTTGTTCATGTTAAAGGATTAAATTTCGGAATGGATTTAAGCAAATATAAATTAGATAAAGACTAAGAATTGAAAATTGATTATTTATTATTGACGATTTCATGGTCGTGCCGATAAATAATCAATAGTAAATTTTAAATTAAAAATTATTAGATAACTCTTCTATAGTTTGCTCCTCAAAAGAGTGTAGTAGCAAGATAGAAGTTTAAAACAAAGGTCATGAGACACGGAAAAAAATTCAATCACTTAGGTAGGCAAACAGCTCACAGAAAAGCAATGTTGGCAAATATGGCTTGTTCTTTAATAGAGCACAAACGTATTAATACAACGGTTGCTAAAGCAAAAGCACTAAAGCAATTTGTAGAGCCAATTATTACAAAATCTAAAGAAGATACTACGCACAACAGGCGTATAGCTTTTAGTAGATTGAGACAAAAAGAGGCTGTAACAGAGTTGTTTAGAGAAGTAGCTACTAAAGTGGCTGACAGACCAGGAGGTTATACCAGAATTATTAAATTAGGTAATCGTTTAGGCGATAACGCTGATATGGCAATGATTGAGTTGGTAGATTACAACGAAATTTATAACGCAGGTAAAGCTAAGAAGAAAACTACTAGAAGAAGTAGAAGAGGAGGTAGTAAACCAGCCGCAGCTGTACCAGTTGAAAACAAAGGCACTAACGAAGAGGAAGAATAAATGTTAATAAGCATTTAATATATAAAGGATAAACTATTTTTAGTTTATCCTTTTTTTTTGAATTTTTGTAAAACTTTTTGGCGCTACTCGTCACTATGGTTTCGAAAATATAGTTTAAACGTTAAGCAAAACAATTTAGATGAAATATCAAAAGAAACAAAATGCCATCATCCTACTTGCAGATGGTACAATTTTTTACGGAAAAGCAGTAGGAGGAAAACAAGGAACAGCCTTTGGAGAGGTTTGTTTTAATACGGGTATGACAGGTTATCAGGAAATTTTTACCGATCCTTCCTACTATGGGCAATTAATGGTGGCTACCAATGCACATATTGGAAACTATGGCACCAATGAAGACGAGGTAGAATCAGATTCAATAAAAATTGCTGGACTAATTGTAAAAAACTTTAGCTACGAGTATTCCCGTTCTGCCGCAGATAGCTCACTTGAAGATTTTTTAAATAAAAATAACCTTTTGGCAATTTCAGATGTAGATACCAGGGCTTTGGTAAGCTACATTAGAGATAATGGAGCTATGAACGCCGTAATTTCTACCGATGTGGATAATATTGATGGTTTAAAGAAGCAATTAGCAGACGTACCAAGTATGAAAGGTTTAGAGTTGGCATCAAAAGTTTCAACCAAGGCACCTTATTATTTCGGGGACGAAAACGCTACTTATAAAGTTGCAGCATTAGATATTGGAATTAAAAAAAATATTTTAAGAAACATTGCAAGTAGAGATTGTTACATTAAAGTATTTCCATACAATGCCAAGTTTGAAGATTTAGAAGCATTTAATCCAGATGGCTATTTCTTATCAAACGGCCCTGGAGATCCAGAGCCTTTAGTTGATGCTCAGGAAGTTGCGAAAGAAATAATAAAACGCGATTTACCATTGTTTGGTATTTGTTTAGGGCATCAAGTTATAGCCATTGCCAATGGTGTTTCAACCTACAAAATGCACAATGGCCACAGAGGTATAAACCATCCAGTAAAAAATCTAGTTACTGGTAAAGGAGAAATTACGTCTCAAAACCATGGGTTTGCTGTAAATAGGGAAGAAGCTGAAGCAAATACCAATTTAAAAGTTACACATATTCATCTTAATGATGATACCGTAGCAGGTTTAGCTATGAAGAATAAAAATGTATTTTCGGTGCAATATCACCCAGAGGCAAGTCCTGGACCACACGATTCCTCATACTTATTCGATCAGTTTGTTGAAAACATAAAAAAGAGCAAACTATCAACAGCAGAGTAAAACAGTAATAAACAGGCAATTCATAACTAAAACGTTATAGCTTTCTTTTTATTATTTTATGATAAAAGCTAGTTATTACAAAAAGATTTAGCCGTAAATTTGAAGTATTAAAAGATTAAAAACAAACCAATTATGAGCGTAATAATTAGTGTACACGCAAGACAAATTTTAGATTCTAGAGGTAATCCAACTGTAGAGGTGGATGTAATAACCGAAAATGGTGTATTAGGTAGAGCTGCTGTTCCTTCAGGAGCCTCAACAGGAGAACATGAAGCGGTAGAGCTACGTGATGGTGGAGATACATATATGGGTAAAGGCGTTTTAAAAGCAGTAGAAAACGTAAATACTACAATAGCAGAAGAGTTATTAGGGGTTTCGGTTTTCGAACAAAACTTTATAGATCAAACCATGATTGATTTAGATGGTACGCCAAATAAATCAAAATTAGGAGCTAATGCTATTTTAGGTGTGTCCTTAGCAGTCGCAAAAGCAGCAGCTAACGAGTTAAATATGCCTTTATACCGTTATGTTGGAGGTGTTTCGGCAAATACATTGCCAGTGCCTATGATGAATATCATTAACGGAGGTTCGCATAGTGATGCGCCTATTGCTTTTCAAGAGTTTATGATTATGCCTGTTAAAGCCAAAAGCTTTACACACGCTATGCAAATGGGAACAGAAATTTTCCATAATTTGAAAAAAGTATTGCACGACAGAAACCTAAGTACCGCAGTTGGAGACGAGGGTGGTTTTGCTCCTAACCTAGAAGGTGGAACAGAAGATGCACTAGATACAATTGCAAAAGCAGTTGAAAATGCAGGATACAAATTTGGAGATGAAGTTAAGATTGCTTTAGACTGTGCTTCGGCCGAGTTCTACAAAGACGGCAAATACGATTATACACTTTTTGAAGGTGATAAAGGTGTGGTAAGAACATCAGAAGAGCAAGCTGCTTACTTAGCTGAATTGTGTGAAAAATATCCAATTATCTCTATAGAAGATGGAATGGATGAAAACGATTGGGACGGTTGGAAATCTTTAACTGAAAAAGTTGGTGATAAGGTGCAATTAGTTGGTGACGATTTATATGTTACTAATGTAGAGCGCTTATCAAGAGGTATAGAAAACGGTATTGCCAATTCAATTTTAATTAAAGTAAATCAAATTGGTTCTTTAACTGAAACTATTGCTGCGGTAAATATGGCTAAAAATGCAGGATATACCTCTGTAATGTCTCACCGTTCTGGAGAAACAGAAGATAATACAATTGCAGATTTAGCGGTTGCACTTAATTGTGGACAAATAAAAACAGGATCGGCTTCACGTAGTGATCGTATGGCTAAGTACAATCAATTACTTCGCATTGAAGAAGAGTTAGGTTCTGTAGCTTATTTTCCTGGAGAAAATGCTTTTAAAGTAAAGCAATAGTTATAATATAATGTCTAGTCCTAAATAACCGATACAGATTATTAAAGGATTAAAGCTATTAATAAAAGCTGAACAATTTTAGGATTGTTCAGCTTTTTTTGATTTATACTGTTTTCTTTCTAATTTTTGTTGTTTGTGCATCATATTTGGTGTCAACACATGGTTTGATAAATGTGGTCTCAATGAGTTATAAAGGTTGACCGCATCTTTAACCATTAACTTCTTTGTTTCTAAATTTGTGCCATACTGAGCTATTGCAAATTCTTGTTTTAAAATTCCATTTACCCTTTCAGCAATAGCGTTTTGGTATGGGTCATATTTTTCGGTCATGCTAGTGGTGATTGTATTGTCTTTTAATAGTTTCTGATACTCATTCGAGCAATACTGCAGCCCTCTATCAGAGTGGTGCATTAAAGGGTGGTTGCCATAGCTTCTTTTTTCTAAGGCCATTTCAAGAGCTCTTATTGAACCTTCCGTTTCAAGACTGGATGATACATCATATCCCATTATCTTTTTCGAGTAAGCATCTGTTACCAAGGCGAGATAAGATGGGTTTTCTCTATTTCCTGTATATGTTATATCACTGGCCCATACCTGTTCTGGACGGGTAAATTGAACCTCGCTCACACAATTTTTGTGCTTTCTGAACCTATGATGTGAGTCCGTTGTTACGTGGTAACTCTTTTTAGGAATTATGAGCATATGGTTTGCCTTTAATATTGTGAACAATTTATCTCTTCCCACGTTGATTTTACTCAGTTCGGGCCTGAGCATATGATACAGTTTCCTTGTCCCCAGCCTGGGCATTAAGTTCCTTATGGAGCGTACCATGTTGACCACTCGTGCTGCTGTAAGCTGTTTGTTCTTTCTGGATTTTATAGATCTGTAATATACCTGTCTATTAACCCCGAGTAATTCACAGGTAGAGATTATGGTCTCTCTTTGTTCCTCTTTGAAGCATTTGATAACTCGGGTTTGTAATTTTTTCTTATTTGGATATCATATTCCTTTTCTGCCATGTCCACTAGCATATCGAAGATTATGACTTTCTTATCTGCACGTTCTGCGAGGTGTTCCGCTCTTGCCTTTTGCTTCTCCAATAGCTTGACCCTGGCTTCAAGTTCAAGTATTCTTTGTTCCGGTGTTTTTGACATTGTTGTAGGTAGTTGGTTTTCCCAATCAAAGTTACCATATTTCTGTAACCATTTTGTTACGGTGGAATCGCCTTGGATGCCATATTTTAGTTTTGCTTGGGATTTTGTCAAGAACCCTTGTTCTACTTCTTCTACCAATTGGAGTTTAAAAGAGAGCGAGTAATCTTTTTGGGTACGTTTGGTAGTGACATTGTTTACTGATGTTTTCATTACACTATAGTTTTAGTGTATCGCTATTTTAGGACGTGACATAATTCAAAATAAAAAGCGGTTACTTATTTCAGTAATCGCTTTTTTTATGTATCAATTTTAATGATACACAAATTAACAAAACCTTTACTAAAGGGCTTTACAACATAAAGGTATATTTTGTAATTTAGCATTTCCAAAAAATTAAACAAATAATACATTATGTCAGATACCGCTACTCTAGAAATCCAAGGAGAAAAATATGAGTTTCCTTTAGTTAAAGGAACAGAGAACGAAGTTGCAATTGATATTTCTAAACTAAGAACTAATACTAAAGGCGTAATAACTCTCGATCCTGGTTATAAAAATACAGGGTCTTGCGAAAGTGCTATCACATTCTTAGATGGAGAAAAAGGGATTTTAAGGTATAGAGGTTATGATATTGGAGTAATAGCAGAAAAAGTAGATTTTTTAGAGGTAGCTTATTTGCTAATATTTGGGGAATTGCCTACCAAAGAGCAAAACGACAAATTTCATGAGGATATTAAAGCAGAATCTAATGTAGATGAAGATATAAAAAAGATCTTAGATGCTTTCCCTAAATCTGCACATCCTATGGGGGTAATATCTTCTTTAACAAGTGCACTTACAGCATTTAATCCGTCATCTGTAGATGTTTCTTCTGAAGAAGCCATGTATAAATCTGTAGTGAGAATTCTAGGTAAAATGCCTGTATTAGTAGCTTGGACAATGCGAAAAAAGCAAGGGCAACCTTTAGACTATGGAGACAATTCTCTAGGTTATGTAGAGAACCTTCTTAAAATGATGTTTTCAAGACCAAACAGCTGCTATGTTCAAAATCCGGTATTAGTAGATGCTTTAGATAAGTTATTAATATTGCACGCAGATCACGAACAGAATTGTTCTACTTCTACAGTGCGTATCGTTGGCTCATCCCATGCTGGACTATTTGCTTCTATTTCGGCAGGAATTTCTGCGCTATGGGGGCCACTTCATGGTGGTGCTAACCAAGCAGTTTTAGAAATGTTGGAAGCCATACAAGCAGATGGTGGCGACACTAAAAAATATATGGCAAAAGCTAAAGATAAAAATGATCCTTTTAGGTTAATGGGCTTTGGGCATAGAGTTTATAAGAACTTTGATCCCCGTGCAAAAATAATTAAAAAGGCTGCGGACCAAGTGTTGCACGATTTAGGTATTCAAGATCCCATATTAGAAATAGCCAAAGGTTTAGAAAAAGAAGCTTTGGAAGATCCATACTTCGTAGATAGAAAATTATATCCTAACGTAGATTTTTATTCTGGAATAATTTACAGAGCCATGGGTATTCCAACAGAAATGTTTACCGTTATGTTCGCCGTAGGGCGTTTACCTGGTTGGATTGCACAGTGGAGAGAAATGCGTTTACGTAAGGAGCCTATTGGCAGACCAAGACAAGTTTACATTGGTGCAACCGAGCGTGATTTTATCGACGTTGATAATAGGTAATATATAAACGCTTGTTACAATATTATTAAGCTTCATGGGTTTTTCATGAAGCTTTTCTTTTTTTAGGCTTTATTTTTAAGAATAATTTAAAATTAACTATTTATTCTTAGTTTTGCACTTTTAAAGTTTAGAGTTAATATGCTACCAAAACCTGTAATAAAATTAAATGTTCAAAATGAAACTTCAAGGTTGCGCTCTGTAGTTTTAGGGACAGCTGAAAGTAACGGGCCAATTCCTAAAATTGAAGAGTGTTACGATCCAAAAAGTATTGAGCATATTAAATCAGGAACTTATCCTGAAGAGGATGCTATGGTAGAAGAAATAAATGCGGTTCAAAAGGTTTTTAAAAAATACGATGTTAAGGTGTACCGTCCGCAAGTAATTGAAAATTGCAACCAAATATTTTCTAGGGATATAGCATTTGTAATAGATGATATAATGATTGAAGCGAATATACTTCCCCATAGAGAGGAAGAAGTGCACGCTATAGATTATATATGGAACCAAATTGCAGAAGATAAGCGCATTATTCTTCCTGAAGACTGCCACGTTGAAGGTGGAGATGTTATGCCATGGAACGATTATATTTTTATGGGTACTTACACCGGTAAGGATTATTCAGATTTAATCACAGCTAGAACAAATATTCAAGCGGTAAATGCAATACAGGAGTTGTTTCCGAAGAAGAAAGTAAAGTGTTTCGAGTTAAGAAAATCTAATACTAACCCTAGGGAAAACGCATTACATTTAGATTGTTGTTTTAATCCGCTTGGAAAAGGAAAAGCCATAATTCATAAAAACGGATTTTTAGTAGAAAGTGAATATGAGTGGTTGGTTAATTTTTTTGGTAAAGAAAACATATTCGAAATTACCAAAGATGAAATGTACGAGATGTACAGCAACGTGTTTTCAATTTCAGAAGATGTAATTATTTCAGAACGTAATTTTACTAGGTTAAATAATTGGTTAAGGCAGCAAGGTTTTACCGTAGAAGAAGTACCATATGCCGAAATTGGTAAGCAAGAAGGCTTACTTAGGTGTACTACTTTGCCTTTATTTAGAGATTAATATTTTATTAAAAACTAATCTAAGGGTACTACCAACACCGGTATATCTGACGTTTTCACAATTTTTTCGGTAACACTTCCAAAAAAGGCTTTATACAAAAAACTATGTTCTAAACGGCCAATAGCAATTAAATCTACATTAAGTGTATCGGCCTCTTCCATTATCATATCAATTGTAGCACCTTGTATTAGAAGACCATCTGCTTTTATCCCTTTTTTTTCAAGGTCATTAGCATAGTCTTGCAATATTTTATGTTCTCGCTTTAATTCTGAAGCACGATTATCTCTTATATATTGCGGACCAACATCATAGCCTACAAATTCAGGGTCTGGAGCTGTAATATGTATTAGCCATAATTTGGCTTTGAACTTATGGGCAAATTCAAAAGCTACATTTAAGAGTTTTTGTTCGTTGGTATCAAAATCTATAGCAACTAATATATTTTTCATGATATCTGTTTTTATCTTATTACATAAGCTAATAAGCATAAGTTCTCAATTTTTATGCTAATATCAAAGCCTGTAAAATAGTTTATTTGGTTAAAACAGATTTTTAATCTTCTAAAACGTACCAGTCATCAAATAAAGAATGGTTTTTATGCACTCTTTTGTAGCCTTTTGATGTTAATAAATTAAATACGTTGTAACGCAAATTGGTATAATTATGCTCTACTGTAATTACTCTAAATTTATAATCATCAAAATTTAAACTTTCTAAAATTACAAACTCACTACCTTCGGTATCAATCGATAGGTAATCAATTATATTTGGGGCATTATATTTAGATAATAAATCATTAAACGAAATTGTTGTAACAGTATATTCTTTGGCTTTATCTCTAGTTTTAGAATGCTGGTCTGTATCACCAAAACCAGCAATTGTAGAAAGTGTAGAACTATCAGCTTCTTGAAATTTTAGGGTTTCACCAGTTTTGTACCAAACACAATCTTTCTCAATAGCTACGCTCCTGTTTTTTTCTAACGCCTTATGCCAACATTTTCCTGGTTCTGCTAGTATGCCATTCCAGTTAAATTCTTTTTCTAACAAAAAACTATTGCTCATAGAAACACCATCGGTAGCCCCAAATTCCACAAAAAACCCATCATATTTAAAACCTAATTCTGCCAGAACAAACAGGTCTTGTTTAATTTGCGATTTAGACTTGTCCTTAAATTTCACATAATTAGCACTTATATTAGTAGGGTAACTAAAAATAAAATCTAGTTCCTTTGCTTTTATTTGGTCTCTTAATAAACCTTTTAAAGTTGGGGTTTTTATCAAACTGTAATTAAAAGCGTTTAATATGTTTTTAACGAATTTTTTCATGAATCATTAAATATGAAGAAGATTGGTCGCTTCTTAATATTTGAAAACGAATTTATGGGATTTTTTTCAGACTAAGGTATTATAATGGTTAACTAAATAAAATGGTTTTGTGAAAAATAGGTTTACATTTGCCACTAAAACTGGTTCTACAACATATGCAACAAACAACAAATACAATATTAATGGTGCGTCCTGTTAATTTTAGGATGAATGAGCAAACAGCAGTAAATAATTATTACCAGCATGAAGTTGAAGGTGTTTTGCCAGAAACGGTTAATGTTAAGGCACAAAAAGAGTTTGATGCTTATGTTGAAAAATTACGTAGTATCGGGGTGAAGGTTATTGTTGTAAACGATAGAATAGAGACCGATACACCAGACTCTGTTTTCCCCAACAACTGGGTGTCATTCCATGAAGATGGCAATGTTGGTGTGTATCCTATGTTTGCTGAAAATAGGCGTTTAGAACGAAGAGAAGATATTCTAGAGACCTTAGAATCTGAGGGGTTTATAATTAATAATGTTATAGATTACACAAGTGCAGAAGACGAAGGGGTTTTTTTAGAAGGTACAGGAAGCGTTATTTTAGATAGGGTTAATAGAAAAGCTTACTGCGCATTGTCTCCAAGAGCAGATGAAGACTTGTTTATTGAATTTTGTGAAGATTTTGAATATTTCCCTATAATTTTCACAGCTAACCAAACTGTTGATGGGAAGCGTAAGCCAATTTACCACACCAACGTAATGATGTGTATTGCCGAAAATTTTGCAGTAATTTGTTTAAGCAGTATAGACGATAAAAAAGAGCGTAAAAATGTAATTAAACATTTAAAGTTAAGTGGTAAGGACATTATAGATATTACCGAAAAACAAGTTGCAAATTTCGCAGGTAACATGTTGCAGGTAAGAGGAGATAACGATGAGCGTTATTTAATAATGAGTAAAACGGCTTATAATTCGTTAACCCAAAGCCAAATAAATGGTATAGAAAAACATTGTAAAATTATGTATAGCGCTTTAAATACTATAGAAACCTGTGGAGGCGGAAGCGCACGTTGTATGATGGCCGAAATATTTTTACCTACAACTTAAATTTTAATTTTAATCTGTTTTAGATTTTGGTAACTGTACATAAAAAGTACTGCCAACATTAACTGTACTTTCTACCCAAATTTTTCCTCCGTTAAGTTCTACTAGTTCTTTACAAATAGAGAGCCCTAGGCCTGTGCCTTTTTCATTATTTGTACCCATTGTAGAGTAGGTATTGCTCTTAAATAATTTGTCTAAATTGTGTTTAGAAATACCTATACCGGTATCTGCAATACTAATAATGCAACTACCGTTGCTTATATGGTTAGAGATGGTTATTGTGTCTCCTTTTCTAGAAAACTTAAGTGCGTTTGCTAATAGATTTTGAATAACAATTTCAATCATGCTTCTATCGGCATAAGCAAAATCGCGCAACGAATGGTCTATTAGTTCTATACCTTTGCTTTCTAAGCGTTGTTCTATTAATTTTATTTTTTCTTCAAAAACTTCTTGTATATCGAATAAACTCGGGCTAGGTTTAAGCGATTGCATTTGAGATTTAGACCAGTTTAATAAATTGAATAATAGTAGCGACGCATTATTGGCATTTTCACTAAGTTCTGGAATTAGATTATCAAACTCTTCTCTGGTAAGAGAGCCGTCTCTTAATAAATCAATAAATCCATTAATTGAGGATAAGGAATCTTTTAAATCGTGCGAAACAATAGAAAATAGTTTATCTTTTACATTATTTACATTTTCTAAATGTTTGGTTTGCTCAACAAACGCTTCATTTTGCAGCTGGATTTTTAGATTTTTTTCTTCAAGCTCTTGAACGTATTTTAAACTGTTGTTACGCTTTAAATAAATTAAAACTAAAAACACACATACTATAGCTAAAATACCAAGTAGTATATAAAAAAAGAGTTTAAACTTTTTAAGTTTATCATCTTCATCAGCAGTAATTTCAGTGTTTGGCTTATCTTCGGTTTTTGCTGTCTTACTATCAAAATTTAAGCTTAAATCTTTGTTAGAAATCTCAGGTATTTTAGTTATGGAAGTAATTGCTGCTTTGTTAAGGCTATCTTTTAAGTTATAATAGCGACGTAGCCAAACAAAAGCCCTATCAAACCTTCTGCTGGTAGAATCTAAAGACCTCATTAAGCCGTAATACTTTAAAAGCTCATCAGTATCGTTCAGTTTTTTTGCTAAAGCACCAGCCTCATACAATTGTTGTTCTGCAGTACGTAATCTACCTTGGTTTAAGTTAAGTTTCCCTAGATTATTTAATGTAGTTGCTAAATTGGTTTCGTTTTTGTTTTTTCTATTTAGTGTTAAACCTCTTATTAAATATTTAGCGGCAGAGTCATAATCGTTAAACTCTAAATATTCACCTCCTAATTTAGGAAGTACACTACTTCTAATTGAATCTGATTTTCCTTTGGCGCTATTCAATACTTTTTCGTAAAACTCAATAGCTTTTCTATGCTCTTTAGATTTGGAATATAGCTCAGCTAGAAGCAAGCTAGAATTGCTAACACCAATAGAATCGTTCATTTGTTCTTGTATTTCAAGAGCCTTTATATTGTATTCTATAGATTTATCAACGTTGTTAAGTTTATAATAAGTTTTCCCAAGACTAGCATAAGCAGAGCGCAATTCGTGGCTAAGGCCTCTACGTTCTAATTCTCTTATGGCCGATAAAGAATACTGCAAACCTTTATTAAAGTTACCGCGCTCCATTTCTATAAGCCCAATACTATTATTAACCTTAGCAATATTTAATGTGTCTTTTAAAGTATTAAACAAAGTTTTGGCTTTAGTATAGCCGTCCATAGCGTTAATGTAGTCGTCTTTTTTGGCATAAATAAGCGCTTTGTAATAGGTAATTTTAGCAATGCCTTTTTTGTAGTTTATATCAGACGAAAGTTTATCGCTTAGCTTTATATATTTAAGGGCATGATCAAAATCTTGGGCTTCATATAGAAGGTCAATTATGTTTAAAGAGATGTCTACCTTAAGCGAATCGTTAGTTTCAAAGCCTAATGCAATAGACAGACTATCCAGTTCTTTGGTTTGAGAATAACCTAAGAATAGAGATAAGAATATAATTAGAGTAATTATTCTCCTCATACAACGCTTAATTATAGCTTTTTACAGAGCTATTATTTAAAGAAGCTTGGTTGAGGGAAATCAAGATTTCTTTTATTTGAGATTTTATAAATGTTTCAGTTCTTTGTTAATAATAGCATCGGCTAACAAAAGTTGTAAAAAGCCTTTTTATATTCTAATTTATGGGTTTTTCTACCAAAAAATTAGATAAAGAGCGAGTCCACTTTTTTCAAAAAATCGACGAATAGATTAAAAGCAAAAAACATAGAAAAACGGTATATTTTTCGTTGAAATACTAGCTTTTTTTTTGATTATTTTTTCATGTAAGAATTTTAATTGTTTCTAAAAGAATCGAAAACAGGCAATGCTTGGTGGTTAAAGTCGAACATACATTGGTTTTCCCATGAACTGCCGCTTGTAGAAGTGTTGGAATTGCCACTAAATGCTACCCAATCTGGTGCCCAATAGCAAAAACCTATGCCTCTGTTATCGGGAATATTTTTAATGGTACTTATTAACCAGTTAAAATAAGCTTTTTGGCCTTCTGGTGTGGCCGCAAATTCTTTTAATATTTGTGAAGAATCACCTATATAATTAGTATTGCTGTCGTTCCATTCTAAAGTAAAAGGGTAAGCAACTTCAACCATTAAAATATCTTTTTTAAAGTTTAGGGATAATTGGTTTAATTTTAACTGTACTAAGTTTAAATCTTTAATTTGAAATTGTGGATAATAGGATAAACCTATAATATCAAAATCTATATTATAGGGTGTTAGTTTATCGAAAAAAAACACGGCATTTTCAACACTGGAATGGTGCAGCATTATTTTTACAGTATCGCCACTTACCTCTCGAACTGCTCTTATGGCTTCTTTAACTAAAGCGGCATAATTATTCCAATTGTTATCAAATTCGTTCCAAACTTTTCCGTAATCCCATAAAAATCCACTGTCGGTTTCATTCCCTATTTGTATTATCTCTGGTAAGGTGTTTTGCATTTTTAGTTCTTCAATAACGCTTTTGGTATAATTGTAAATAGCGGTCCTAATTTCTTGGATGTTCATGTTTTTCCATGCTTCTGGTGGATTTTGTTTACCAGGATCAGCCCAATAATCACTATAATGAAAATTCAATAAAAAATCCATGTTTTGTGCTTTAACGCGTTTTGCATAGGCCTTTACGTCATTTAAGCTATTTTGCCCATCTTTAGGCGTATGCCATAATTTTAAACGAATTAAATTTGTGCCATTCTCTGCAACAAAAGGTAATAAGTCTATTGGCTTACCATTGGCATCTTTGTAAGTAATATTGTATTGTTCCAACTCTGGTTGAAAAGAAAGGTCCATACCTTTGTAGAATGTCGTTTCAGGTTGTAAATCAATAGTTTTAGTGTCGCTATCGCAGCCTGTAAGAATACTTAAAAATAGCAGTAAGATTAAAAGTTTTTTCATAAATCTAAGATAAATATTTCGCTTATTAATCTCTGTTAAACTTGATTTAAAAATTCTATCTTTGGGCACTTATAAATTAAGCATAATGAGTCTTCAAAATATATTATCACAACAAGTAAAACAAGCGGTTTTAGAAGTATATAAGGTTACGTTAGAATCGGTTGAATTTCAGGCAACAAGAAAGGAATTTGCCGGCGATATTACTGTAGTAATTTTTCCTATGTTGCGCTTTATAAAAGGTAATCCTGTGCAAATTGGAGAAACCGTTGGTAAGTATTTAGTTGAAAACGTAAATGAGGTTAAAAATTTTAACGTAGTTAAAGGTTTTTTAAACATAGAAATTAGTGATGCTTATTTTTTAAAACTCTTTAATGCAATTAAAAGCAATAAAGATTATGGTTTTGTAAAGCCTAACGAAGGCGACAAAGCTATTATGGTAGAATACTCTTCACCAAATACCAATAAACCACTGCACCTCGGGCATATAAGAAATAATTTATTAGGTTACAGCGTTGCCGAAATTTTAAAAGCAAGTGGAAAAAAAGTTTATAAAACCCAAATAATAAACGATAGAGGTATACATATATGCAAAAGTATGCTGGCGTGGAAAAAGTTTGGTAACGGTGAAACACCCGAAAGTACGGGTTTAAAAGGTGATAAGTTGGTTGGCAATTATTATGTAAAGTTTGATAAAGCATACAAAAAGGAAATTCAAGCCCTAGTTGCTAAAGGCATAAAGGAAGAAGAAGCTAAGCAAAACGCACCTATATTGCTAGAAGCACAAAATATGTTACGCAAATGGGAGTCTGGCGATGAGGAAGTCGTATCACTCTGGAAAACTATGAATAGCTGGGTTTACAAGGGTTTTAATGAAACCTACAAAAATTTAGGGGTAGATTTCGATGTGTTGTATTATGAAAGTAATACCTATTTATTAGGAAAGGAATTTATAACAGAAGGTTTAAAATCTGGTGTGTTCTATAAAGAGGAAGATGGTTCCGTTTGGTGCGATTTAACCGAAGAAGGATTAGATAAAAAAATAGTATTACGTGCCGATGGTACTGCTGTTTATATGACTCAGGATATAGGTACTGCTATACAACGAATCAAGGACCATCCTGATGTTGGGGGTATGGTATATACCGTTGGTAATGAGCAAGATTATCACTTTCAAGTATTGTTTTTAATTTTGAAGAAGTTAGGTTTTGATTGGGCAAAACATCTATACCATTTAAGTTATGGCATGGTAGATTTACCTAGCGGAAAAATGAAAAGTAGGGAAGGTACCGTTGTTGATGCTGATGATTTAATTAACGATATGGCGAATACTGCCGAAGAAATATCAGAAGAGTTAGGCAAATTAGATGGCTATTCTAATGAAGAAAAGCAACAACTTTACAAAACAATAGGACTTGGGGCTTTAAAGTACTATATTTTAAAAGTAGACCCTAAGAAGCGTATTTTGTTTAATCCAAAAGATTCTATCGATTTTCAAGGAAATACAGGGCCATTTATTCAGTATACTTATGCTAGAATCCAATCTATTCTAAGAAAAGCTAATTTAGCTACTAATCTTGCTCAAACTACAATTAATGTTAATTTACATGATAAAGAACGCGAGTTAATAAAGCAAATTCAGTTATTTCCAGAAGTAATTCAAAACGCTGCCGATAATCATAGTCCAGCATTAATAGCAAATTTTACATACGATCTGGTTAAAGAATTCAACTCCTTTTATCAAAACGTTTCTATTTTGGGAGCAGATAATGAAAATGAAAAACTCTTTAGGGTTCAACTATCCTATACGGTAGCTAAAACCATAAAAAGCGCTTTTAAGGTTCTAGGAATAGATGTCCCAGAACGTATGTAATAAAAATCAAAATAGAACATTCAATTAATTAGTCGTCTTTTTTAGTTCACACTTAAAAAAGTATATATGCCATAATAGGTGTTGTTTATAATTTTCTATTCTGGTATTTTTATTATCAGTTCTGTTTTCGAAATAATTTAATATTCTCAATATCTGACCTTTAATATTAGGGTATTGGATATTTTTCTCCCTTTTTTTTGAAAAATTCAAATTACATCTGAAAAATATTTAGGAAATTTCATACGTGTATTCTCTTATTTTGTTTTTCAACTTAATTTTTGTTTAACTAAACGATTTTAATGTTAAACATAAATATATTTTGTTTAAGTTTATAGTGAAAAACATAAACAGCAAACAATGAAAGAAAAATTATCCTTCCAAAACCCCAAATCATTTTTAGTAGTTTTTTTTACATTATTATTATTTTCTTCTAATCTTTCAGCAGATACAGATTGTGGCCACATAACAGGGCTAGAATTCTCTAACGGTCATGAAACCGTTATGTTGAAAGATCATGAAGTTTATAATATTAATGACTTACCAGAACACTTCTACATTAACTTAAATGTAGATGGTTATTCCCAAAGTGCTAGATTTATCGTAAAAAACCTTGATACGGGAAGCACGTACAATATTACTGAAAACCTATTGCCCTACACATTTCCTGCTGGAAATGCATCATGGCATTTGGGGTTAGGAACTTTTAAAATAACAACCTATCTCTACAAGTTTGATTTAGCATGGGGCTTTAAGTGTGATACAGAAACAGTAACTTTCACTATCAACGACGGGCATCAACCTTGTACGGCCGATGCAGGCACGTTAACGGCGTATGCCGACACGGTAACCCTAACGGGCGACAGCGTAACGATCAGTGCCACGGCGGATGGTAAC
>NZ_PVEO01000013.1 GCF_002973595.1 Jejuia pallidilutea
GGGAACACTGATTCCTGTAACGCGACTGTGACCGTTGAGGACAACGTTAGCCCTAACGCCATATGCCAGAACATTACGGTACAGCTTGATGCCGCCGGTAATGCGTCCATCACCGCTGCTCAGGTTGACAACGGCTCTAACGACAATTGTGGTATTGCATCTATTACAGCATCTCAATTATCTTTTAATTGTTCTAATGTTGGAGACAATACAGTAACACTTACGGTTACCGATGTAAACGGAAACTCTTCTACATGTGATGCAATTGTTACAGTTGAAAATAATATTAGTCCAACAATTACATGTCCTGCTGATGTAATAGCTGTTACATCTGATGATGGAACAGGTAACTGTTCAACAACTGTAGCTTTAGGACTTCCAACTGCAACAGATAACTGTTCTATAAATTCTGTACTAGCTCAAGTTAATGGTACAACTATTGACCCTATAACTTATGAATTTAACTTAGGAGTTACTACTGTGACTTGGATAGTTACTGATCCTTCAAACAACTCAGCTTCATGTACGCAAACCGTGACGGTAACAGATGACGAGAACCCTACCATTACCTGTCCTGCTGATGTGTCCGTTACAGCTGATACCGATAGCTGTGAAACACTCGCCGCAAGCGTAACACTGGGCACTCCTGTTACAAACGACAATTGTTCCGTAGCATCAGTAACGAACGATGCCCCCAGTACATTCCCGCTTGGGGACACCACAGTAACATGGACCGTTACCGATGGCTCCGGAAATACCGCTACCTGTACACAGACCGTGACCGTGACCGACGACCAAGACCCCATTATTACAGAATGTCCAGCGCCCATATCCATTACTGCAGATGCAGATATCTGTGCCACAGATGCTACTAACGTAACTTTGGGAACTCCTGTATTTACCGATAACTGTTCCGCTGGGGCTACCATAACCAACGATGCCCCTGCCTCGTTCCCTATTGGTGATACCACAGTGACCTGGACCATTACAGATGGCTCTGGAAATACCGTAACATGTACACAAATTGTTACCGTAACCGACGACCAGGACCCCGTTATTACGGAATGTCCAGCAGATGTCGCCGTTACCGCTGATACCGGTGTATGTTCAACCGATGCCTCTAACGTAACCCTGGGCGCTCCCGTATTCAACGACAACTGTTCGGGCGCTATTGCCTCTAACGATGCACCTAGCACATTCCCGCTTGGGGACACTATTGTTACCTGGACGGTAACCGATGCGGCCGGCAACACAACTACCTGTACGCAAACCGTAACGGTAACAGACGATGAAGACCCTGTTATTACTACTTGTCCTGCTGATGCTACTGCCAATACCTCTGATGACGGTACTGGAAACTGTACCACAACTGTTGCCCTAGGTACTCCTGTATCTAACGATAACTGTTCAGTAGCTACTACTGAGGCACAAGTAAATGGTACTACCATTGACCCTATAACTTTTGAATTTGGTTTAGGGGATACTACCGTAACCTGGTTAATTACCGACGGTTCTGGAAATACAACTACCTGTACACAAACCGTTACCGTTACCGACGATGAGAATCCTACAATTACCTGTCCCGCTAACATAAACGTTAATATTGACGCTGCTGCTTGTGATGTTTCTACCGTAAATTTGGGTACACCTATCACAGACGATAACTGTTCCGTGGCCTCTGTAACCAACGATGCGCCTAGTACATATCCGTTAGGAGATACTATTGTTACCTGGACGGTAACCGATGGCTCTGGAAATACAGCTACCTGTACACAAACCGTTACCGTTATTGACAATGTAGACCCTACTATTAGCTGTCCTGCCGATATATCGATATCCGCCGATGCAGGGCTTTGTTCCGCTTCTGGTGTAAACTTGGGCACACCTACAACATCCGATTGTGTGGTGTCTACCGTAACTAACGATGCGCCTAGTACATTTCCGCTTGGGGATACTATTGTTACCTGGACGGTAACTGATAGCTCTGGAAACTCAGCTTCATGTACGCAAACCGTGACGGTAACTGATGACGAGAACCCTACCATTACCTGTCCTGCTGATGTGTCCGTTACAGCTGATACCGATAGCTGTGAAACACTCGCTGAAAGCGTAACACTGGGGACTCCTGTTACAAACGACAACTGTTCCGTAGCATCAGTAACGAACGATGCCCCCAGTACATTCCCGCTTGGGGACACCACAGTAACATGGACCGTTACCGATGGCTCCGGAAATACCGCTACCTGTACACAGACCGTGACCGTGACCGACGACCAAGACCCCGTTATTACAGAATGTCCAGCGCCCATATCCATTACTGCAGATGCAGATATCTGTGCCACAGATGCTACTAACGTAACTTTGGGAACTCCTGTATTTACCGATAACTGTTCCGCTGGGGCTACCATAACCAACGATGCCCCTGCCTCGTTCCCTATTGGTGATACCACAGTGACCTGGACCATTACAGATGGCTCTGGAAATACCGTAACATGTACACAAATTGTTACCGTAACCGACGACCAGGACCCCGTTATTACGGAATGTCCAGCAGATGTCGCCGTTACCGCTGATACCGGTGTATGTTCAACCGATGCCTCTAACGTAACCCTGGGCGCTCCCGTATTCAACGACAACTGTTCGGGCGCTATTGCCTCTAACGATGCACCTAGCACATTCCCGCTTGGGGACACTATTATTACCTGGACGGTAACCGATACGGCCGGCAACACAACTACCTGTACGCAAACCGTAACGGTAACAGACGATGAAGCCCCTACTATTATCTGTCCTGATGACATTACAGTTAATGCAGATGCAGGATTATGTTCTGCTTCAAATGTAGATCTTGGCGTACCTGTAGCAAACGATAATTGTGGTGTTGCAACTGTTCTAAATAATGCTTTAGAACCTTTCGCTCTAGGACAAACTATAGTAACATGGACCGTAACTGATAATTCTGGAAACACTGCAACTTGCGAACAAATAGTTACAGTAGTGGATGGAGAATTACCTGAACTTACTTGCCCACCTGCTGTTACAGTAAATGTTGATGCTGGTAGCTGTGAAGCTACTAATGTAGATTTAGGCGATTTAGATGTACAAGATTGTACAGATGTAATCATTACTAACAACGCTCCGTCTACTTATCCTTTAGGAGACACTACTGTTACATGGACAGTAACTGATCTTGCTGGTAATTCTGAAATATGTGACCAGATAGTAACTGTTATAGACAACATTCCGCCAACTTTTGTTGAGGCGCTTCCAACAGATATTACTGTTGAGTGCGATAATGTTCCTACTGAAGAAACATTAACAGCTACAGATAATTGTGGTGATGCTGTAGTAACCTTTGAAGAAGTTAGAATAGATGGTTCTTGTGTTTCTAACTATATTTTAGAACGTACTTGGACAGCTACTGATGAAGCTGGTTCTACAACCGTTCATACTCAAACTATAACTGTTCAGGATACAACACCCCCTGTGTTTGTAGAAAGATTACCAGACGATGTTACTGTAGAATGTGATGCAATACCAACACCTGAAACTATTACAGCTACAGACAACTGTAACACCGCTACTGTAACTACCCAAGATGTAATTATTGATGGCCCATGTGTTGGAACATATACAATAGAACGTACTTATACTGCAACTGATGAATGTAACCTATCTATAGCTTACACTCAAACCATTAATGTAGTTGATACTACAGCACCAACTCCCGTAGAAGCTATTGAGGAAAATATTACAGTAAGCTGTACAGACATTCCTGAAGCACCAGAAGTTGAGTTTCAAGATAACTGTTCTAGTGACATTGTAGTAGTGTTTAACGAAGTTAACGGATTTGATGATACTGTTTATGAAGATTATCAAATTGTAAGAACTTGGACTGTTAGAGATGCTTGTAATAATGAAGCTACTTACACACAAACGTTAAATGTAATGTTAGACGAAATTATTACTCAAGTTAATGGTCCTGATAGATGTTATGATGATGGTATAATAGACTTAGACGAATTCCTAACTTCTGAAAATAAAGAAGGTACTTGGGAAATGTTAGAAGGCGACCCTGTAGCAGAATTGAATGGTAACTTATTCAACCCAACTACTTTAGAGCCAACTGTTGATTTCTTACCAAATAATGGTGATTCTATTGACTATATTTTTAGATATACAGGCCTTGATAATGGTTGTATTAACATAACAGAAGTAACAATAAGAATAAATCCAGATTGTGTGGTTTTACCATGTGGCGACTCAGATATTGAAATCTCTAAAGCACTTACACCTAATGGTGATGGTTTTAATGACACGTTTGATATTATGGGTATAGATTTATGTGGATTTACAGCTAATGTTAAAATTTTCAACCGTTGGGGAGCATTGGTATATGAATCTGATAATTACACTTTAGGTGAAGGTCAAGGATCATGGCAAGGAAACTCACATAAATCATCAGTAGGATCTGCTGGAAAAGTACCTAATGGCACCTACTACTATATTATAAACTTAGAAAATAGTGGATTACCACCTTATACTGGCCCTATCTACATTGGAACCAAATAAAACGTAACCTATGAAATTTATTAAACATTACATAATTGCTTTTGCGTTATTTAGTTGTACAGTTGGAGTAGCACAACAGCTTCCACAATTTACACAGTACATGTATAACACAATTTCTATAAATCCAGCTTATGCTGGAAGTAGAGAAGCTTTAAGCATTGTTGGATTACACAGAAGCCAATGGGTTGGTTTTGATGGTGGACCAATAACACAAACACTATCTATACATTCCCCATTAAGAAATGATAGAATAGGTTTAGGGTTATCTTTTATTGAGGATGATTTAGGCCCTGAAAATTTCACCTATTTGTACGGAGATTTCTCTTATACTATTCCTACTGGTGCTACTGGAAAATTGGCTTTTGGACTTAAAGCAGGCTTTACCAGTTATAGTTTAGATCCAGATTTTAGAAATTCACAGAGTTTTGATCCCTCAATTAGAGGAATTCAAGATAGATGGACACCAAATATTGGGTTAGGTTTATTTTATCATACCAATAGATTTTATATTGGAGCCTCTGCCCCTAGAGTACTAAATACTGATAGAAATACCGACGAAGGTTTTGAAGCCCTAGAACGATTAAGTTATTATGCTATTGCGGGTGTTGTACTAGATATTAGTGACTCTGTTAAGTTTAAGCCTTCAACATTAATGAAAGCAACCAATGGAGCACCATTATCATTCGATTTTACAGCAAACTTTCTTTTTAACGAAAAATTCTGGCTAGGTGCATCTTACAGATTAAACCAAGATACAGGAGCATTTGGTGGTTTTGCCGATATTCAATTATCTAGACAATTACGCGTTGGGTATTCATACGAAAAACCAATTTCAGACATTAGAGCTTATACCAGTGGTACCCACGAGGTATTATTAATTTATGAATTTAAATTCCTAAGCTCTAAACTAAAATCTCCAAGATATTTCTAATAAACTGCAAGAAATCATTATGAAATCAAAAACTTACATATTAGTTTGTATTGCATTAGTAATGATGTCTGCAGTATTTGCCCAACCAGGTAAGCAAAAAAGAGCAGACACATTATTTAATAAATTTTCTTTTGTTAAAGCTGCAGAAGTATATAAAGATCTTATTAAAAATAATTATAATAAAGACTACGCTACAAGACAATTAGCCGATTGTTATGCTTACTTAAGAAATCCCTCTGCCGCTGCCAGATATTATAAGCGTGTGGTAGAACAAAAAGATGTACCTATTGAGTATTACTACAGTTATGCACAAGCTTTACGAGGTATAAAGAAATATAAAGAATCTAGAGAATGGATGCAACGTTTTAAAGATTCTGGTGGTGTTACCAATACCGATAGCTTTGAAAAAGACCAGCTTTTTATGGCCCATGTATTCAGTTCTAAGAAACAATATTTTTTAAAACGAACACGTATTAATTCAAAATTTAGTGATTTTGGAGCCATAGAACATAATGGTAAAATATATTTTGCATCATCTAGAGACGAAGGCGTTTCTGTAAAACGCGTTTATGGATGGAACGAGCAGCCTTTTTTAGATGTTTATGTAACTGAAAAGGATAGCAAAAAAAGAGTAGATCATACCCATAAGCTTAAAGGTGATGTAAACTCCATATACCACGATGGTCCTGTAGTAATTTCTAATGATGGGAAAACAATGTATTTTTCAAGAAATGCTGCTAATAAATATGGTAAGGAAAATGATAAAAGAGGAATTAGCAACATAAACATTTACAAGGCAACCCTTAAAGATAGCCTTTGGACAGATGTTGAAAAACTTTCAATTAATAGCAATGAATATTCTGTACAGCACCCTGCATTAAATAAAGACAATACTCGTTTGTATTTCTCTTCAGATATGCCTGGTGGCTACGGAGGTTCAGATATTTATTATGTAGATATTAATCCTGATGGTACTTATGGCGCACCAATAAACCTAGGAAATGTTGTAAACACTAAAGATTCTGAAGGTACACCTTTTATAAATAATGAAGGGATTCTATTCTTCTCTTCTGATGGGCATTTAGGTTTAGGATTATTAGATATTTTTGGAACGGTAACTGATGAAACCGGAACTATAACAGATGTTGTTAACCTTGGAGTTCCTGTAAATTCTGAAAAAGATGATTTTTCATTCACAATGAATACCGACGGATTATCGGGTTACTTCTCTTCAAACAGAAGAGGTGGTAGAGGTGATGATGATATTTACGAATATTACCGCAAACCTCTTCTTAATGTTCGCGGACAAGTTGTTGATGCTATAAACACCAAACCTATTCCAAATTCTGAAATAAATCTATTTGATGCCGATGGCAATAAAATAGCTTACATGGTTACAGATAAAGATGGGTACTACAATATAAATATTGATAGAAACAAAGATTATAAAATAGTAGCGAGCTTAGATAAGTATATAGATGATTACAGAGAATTTACCTCAAAAAATATATCTAGTATAGAGTCTGTTATTGTAGCAAACTTAATTTTAAACCCTGTTCAAAATGTAGAAATATTAGCAGATTTATCATTAAATACAATTTATTTCGATTTTGATAAACATAATATTCGAGAGGATGCTAAGAAAGAACTAGATAAAATAATTAACTTAATGAACAACGATTATCCGGAAATGATAATTAGAATAGAATCGCATACCGATTCTAGGGGTTCATTAACTTACAATGACAAATTATCTATAGACCGTGCTAACGCTACCTACGAATATTTAATTTCCAATGGTATAGATCCTAGCCGAATTACAGAACATAAAGGCTTTGGAGAGAGACGACTTACCAATGGTTGTGAAGATGGAGCAAAATGTGAAGATGAAGAGCATCAACTAAACCGTAGAACACAATTTATAGTTGTACAAATGGAATAAAACGCAAATTAACCACTTGTGTCATCAAAAATATGTTGTTTTATTAAAAACAAGACCCCATGAAACAAAAAAACTACTTGTTATTATATGCCCTTAGCGTATTAAGCTTTAGTACTTTTGCACAACAAGGCTTACAAAAAAGAGCAGACAGTCTTTTTCATAAATTTGCCTTTGTAGACGCTTCTAAAGCCTATAAAAAACTAATAGAAAAAGATTATAATACAGATTATGCCACTAGACAATTAGGAGATTGCTATGCTTACATGCGTAATCCTGAAAAAGCAGCTGTATACTACAAAAACGCTGTGGCACAAGATAACGTCCCTATTGAATATTATTACAAATACGCACAAGCCTTAAGAGGTATAGAAGATTACAAAGCATCTAGAGTTTGGTTAAAAAAGTTTAACGATGCAGGTGGTGTTATAAATGAAAATAAAATAACCAAAGATCCAGACTTTATAAATGCTATTTTTAATGCAAAACATCAGTACTTTCTAAAAGACGTAAAAATAAATTCAGAATTAAGCGATTTTGGCGCATTTGAACAAGATGGCAAACTATACTTCGCTTCATCTGCAGATAAGGGCGTATCTACTAAACACATATACGCTTGGAACGAACAGCCTTTTTTGGATGTTTATGTTACAGAAAAAAATGCTGACACCATCGTTCATCACCTATCAAAATTAAAAGGCGATGTAAACTCGGTATATCATGATGGCCCTGTTACCATTACCAAAGATGGAAAAACCATGTACTTTTCAAGAAACAATTACGACGATAAAAAACTAGGAAAAGATAGAAATGGTATAAGCAACCTAAAAATATACAAAGCTTCTTTGGTTGATGGAGAATGGACAAATATTAAAGAATTACCATTTAATGATGATAACTATTCTGTTGGTCATCCTACCTTAAATAAAGACGAAACAAAATTATATTTTGCTTCAGATATGCCTGGAGGCCTAGGTGGATCAGACATTTATTATGTAGACATTAATAAAAATAATGGTTACGGCATACCACAAAATGCTGGAAATATCATTAATACAAAAAGAAACGAACTGTTTCCGTTTATTAATACAGAAGATATTTTATTTTTCTCCTCAGACGGCCATTTAGGACTTGGGCTTTTAGATATTTTTGCAACTGTTTACGATGAGGAAGGTAAACTAACAGATGTTGTAAACTTAGGAATACCAGTAAACTCTAATAAAGATGATTTTTCATTTTTTATGAATACCGATGGTATTACAGGCTATTTTGCATCAAATAGAGATGGAGGTGTTGGTGATGACGATATTTATGCATACAATAGAATTCCTCGTTTAAAGCTTGAAGGTACTGTTAAAGATATTATTAATAACACCCCTGTAGAAAATGCCATTGTAACATTGTTGGATACAGATGGAAATAAAATAGCCTATGTTGAAACCGACAAAAATGGTGAATACGATATTAATATTGATAGAGATACCGACTATTTAGTAACTGCAAATAAAGATGGTTATCCACAGTATGAAACATCTGTTACAACAAAAGGGCTAGACGATACTATTAAATCAATAACCGCCAACTTTGAAATTAGTCCAACACAAAAACAAGAAGAAATTATTATAGACAATCTCGGTCCTATTTACTTTAATTTTGATAGTGCAAAAATAAGAAAAGACGACTCAGATGAATTAGCCCGAATTGTAAACTTAATGGTAAACAAATATCCTGAAATGACCATTACTATACAGTCGCACACAGATTCTAGAGGGCCATCGGCATATAATGATATTTTATCTTCAAAAAGAGCGCGCTCAACCTATAATTATTTAATATCTAAAGGAGTAGATCCTTCAAGAATAATAGAATATAAGGGCTTTGGAGAAAGCAAGTTGGTAAACGATTGCGATGGTACAACACCTTGTTCCGAGGCACAGCACCAACTTAATAGACGTACAAATTTTATAGTTATTAAAGTAAAATAATTTAAGCTTAGTATATAATATTCGCACCACCAAGATTTAAGTTTTGGTAGTGTTTTTTTTATCTTTATTTCAACTAGATAATTAAATATGTGAAGCATAAAAATCCTTCCAATTCCGGAAGGGTCTAATCCAAAAGCTAAATTTAATAATAACAAAGTTATACTATACAACCTGCTAATTAACTTATTAATTAAAAGGTTATGGGGTTTAATACTTTATAAGTTAAAAATATAGTTAAAGCTGCATTATTAATTTGTTTACTAAACTTATAATAAGCGTTTAAATATTTTAAGGGTGAGATATCATAAACGTTTGAAATAAATTAGGACGCATTTTATTTCAATAAATACACCTATTTAAATTATGTATGATAAAGAATATTTTTATAATTTATTTCTTAATAAATATGTTGGTAAAGTACCATTTATCGTTGATGTCTTTTTCTGCTGAAACATCAAAATATGTAAAATCGCCTTCAATATTATTTTTGTGCGATTCACTTCTTAACCACGCTCCTACTACAGATTCGGCAGAAGAGTATCCGTAAGCAACATTTTCTGATACACTTTTGGCACCGGCCTTACTCTTTAAATAATTACTTCTTGTAAAAAAATTGGCGTGTGATACTGTTTGGGTATCTACCATATAATCTGTGTGTGAAAAAGCTGTAGATTTAATTATCGTCATACTCTCTAAAGGCGCTAAACCTAAAGAAAGTCTGTGGTTATTAATTAATTCTAAAATTTGTACTTCTATGGTCTTGGTTTCCGGTACAGAAACGCTATCTATTAGGGCGTCTGCTTGATCATCCATAGACTCTGGTGCACAGGAAAATGAAAGTACAGCAATAACCGCCAATAGCGATAATTTGGTTAGTAACTTCATGGTTAAGTAAATTTAGATTTGGGACTATAAATCTACTTTCTAAACCATGGTTAGAGCGTTAACAAAATGTTAAAATCGATTAAAAACATGTATTTAGTCGAATATAAATGTTTTTAATCGATGAAATACATTATATAAGTAAGTAAATATCTAATAATCGATTTAAGGCGATAATCGCTCTATTTTCCAATTATAATCTGTCTGTATTTGGTACCTAATTCTATCGTGTAATCTATTTGGTCGCCCTTGCCAAAACTCGAGTTCTACAGGCTTTACTATGTAACCACCCCAGTACTTTGGTCTTTCTATAGCCTTACCCTCGTATTCATGCTCTAAAGCCTTTAATTTCTCTTCCAGAAAAGCTCTATCTGGTACTACTTCACTTTGGTTCGATGCTAATGCTCCAAGCTGACTTCCTATGGGGCGAGACTCAAAGTAACCATCACTTAAATTCGGGGCGATTTTTTCAGCCTTACCCTTAATAATTACTTGCCGTTCTGCACCATGCCAGAAAAAGGACAAACACACGTTTGGATTTTTAGCAATAGCCTTTCCTTTTTCACTATTGTAATTAGTGTAAAATATAAATCCTTCGTAGGTGAATTTTTTAAGTAGCACTACTCTACTTTTAGGAAAGCCATCCAGCCCTATTGTAGAAATAGTCATGGCATTATTCTCATCTTCAGAAAAGTACTTGTCTACCTCAAAAAACCACTTTTGGAACAATTCTAGCGGGTTTTCTGGCGCATTCTCTAATAACAATTCTCCCTTGTTATAAGTCTTTCTATAATTACTTAAATCGTTTTCCATTCAACGAAATTAATGAAAAAATAACTCCAATAAATACAAAAACTCATTTAAACTTCTTAATTTCGGTGCTCTCTCTTTTTAACTAATTTAATATAATTTAAAATTCATTCCCAACCAATGAAATTTGAAAAGTCCCCTTATTTTAAAACATTAAAACCTTATAAACTAGAACTTAATTTTGGCAACTATTACTTTTGTGAAAAATTTATTGTTAGCGAACTCTTTGAAGGCGTTCATTTCGACTGGGATATGGTGCAAGAGCTAATACAAGAAATTCATAAGTTTTACGGTGAAGGTGTAAAACTAGGATACATAGCCAATAGAATTAATGCGTATTCTGTAGATCCACAAAACTGGCTAAAAATTGAAAAAAAATATAACATCCTAGTAGCTGCCGCCATTGTAGTGTATAATAACGCCTCATATATTAATGCATCTTTAGAAAAATTATTTACCCAAAAAAGCATTAAAAGATGCTTATCTTTAAAAGAAGCTATAGAGTGGATAGAAAGTTTAGAAGAGTTTAACTAAACGGCTTTGTATTTAGGTTAATAAATTAATTTATACAGACAAATACTTTGTATTTTATTGTTTAAATTCAATAATGGATTTAAGATGCATGAAATTTGAATTGTCTGTTTACGCAAAAGAGCTAAACTACCATAAGGTGTCGTTTCCTTTTGGGGTACTATACCTTTGTGATAATTTTTTTATATCTGAAATTTTTTCTGAAATACACCTAAATGAAGATAAGATTTTTAAAATAGTAGAAACTCTTGTTGATTATTATGGTAAAAATGCAAAGGTATGTTACATTTCAAATCGAGTAAACTCTTATTCATCTACGCCACAATTATGGGTAAAAGCTCTGGAAGAAAATGATATTTTTTCATCAGGAGCCATTGTGTATTACAGTTTATCTGGTTTAATGAATTTTGAGATTGAAAACTACATATGCCCAAAGGAAATGAGAAGTTTTAATACTTTAAGCGCTGCTATAGAATGGGTAAAAAATAAAACTTGTGTTAGTGAAAACTAAATATCTTACCGTCTTGGGCTAGCTTTACGTTTTTAAATACAGTTTTGGCTTCATCCTTAAAAACTTCTAAGTTTGGATACCTAGATGAATAATGCCCTAATATTAAAGTACCTGCATTGGCTTGTTTTGCAATTTTAGCTGCTTCTTTTGCTGTAGAATGTTTAGTTTTAGGTGCTAAATGCGCATGAGCTTCTAAAAATGTAGACTCATGGTATAGCACATCTACATCCTTTATAATAGGTACAATATCCGTTTTATAAACGGTATCACTACAAAACGCATAGCTTTTAGGTTTTTCAGCAGGAAAGGTTACTGTTTCGTTATCTATTAAAACACCATCTTCATTTTCTATATCAAACCCCTGTTTAAGCTTTCGGTAGTATGCCATATCTATATTTGCTTCTTCTACGGCATCAATATCCAATTTTCTATCACCTTCCTTTTCCTTAAATAAATAACCATTTGTGTAAACCCTATGTTCTAAAGGAATGGTATGTACTTGAATTTTATCATCCTCGAAAATCAATTCTGAAGTTGTTGAAGACAGCTCATGGAAATACAATCTATAGTTAGTCCAAGAATCAGCAAGCTTCATTTGAAGGGTAACAACTTCCTTAATACCTTTTGGCCCGTATATATGTAAGTCTGTCTCACGAGTTAAAAGTCTAAAAGTTGAAATTAAACCTACCAAACCAAAAAAATGATCGCCGTGTAAATGAGATATAAATATATGTTTTATACGGTTAAATTTAATTTTGTGTTTGCGTAATTGTACTTGGGTGCCCTCGCCACAATCTATTAAAAACATGTGATTGGCAATTTCTAAAACTTGGGAGGTAGTGTTACCTAAAGTTCTTGGAGTTGCACTGTAACAGCCTAAAATGGTTAATTTCATTAAATTGTTATTAGTTTGTTGTTTAAACAGCTAAATGCCTTTTAAAACAACTAAACGTTTTAAAACCCTAAATCGCGTTCCATTTCTTCCATCTCAATAATATCAAAAGCTTCTTGCTGTGTTGGTACAACTACCAACTCATCTGGAACTTCATCTAAATTTATATTTTCTGAAACGATAACAAAAGAATGTTTTTTACCTCTATGGATGTTCGATATATTTAAAAACTCTATAATGTCCTTAAGACCTATTTTACCTAATGTGGTTAAAATAACAATAATATTGTCGTTCTTGTATTTAGGATATAAAGCTTCTAACTTTTTAACAAGCTCTACAATTGTATATTTTTCTTGGGTTAAAATGGTAATATTACCTGTTTTGTCTATAATCATAATCTACTATTTTATTTTAGAAGCCAATAAATAAATAACTGCCATTCTTATAGCCACACCGTTTTGAACCTGATCTAGAATAATGGCTTGTTTAGAATCGGCCACATCACTGGTAATTTCTACTCCACGATTTATGGGGCCTGGGTGCATAATGGTTATTTCTTTATTTAAGCTATCTAACAATGTTTTGTTTACTCCAAATTGTTGGGTATATTCTCTAGTTGATGGAAAATAGCTAATATCCATTCGTTCGTTTTGTACACGGAGCATATTGGCTACATCGCACCAATGTAGTGCCTTTCTTAAATTAGTTTCAACTTTAACACCTAGTTTACCTATGTATTTAGGAATTAAAGTTTTAGGGCCGCAAACCATTACTTCTGCGCCTTGCAATTGTAATGCAAATATATTGGAGAGTGCTACTCTACTGTGTAAAATATCGCCAACTATAACTACTTTTTTACCTTTTACCTCTCCTAGTCTTTCTCTTATGGAGTAAGAATCTAAAAGTGCTTGGGTTGGATGCTCATGAGCGCCATCTCCAGCATTAACTATACTTGCTTTAACATGTTTAGATAAAAATACACCAGCACCAGGGTTTGGATGACGCATTACCACCATATCTACTTTCATAGATAAAATGTTGTTTACGGTGTCTATTAAGGTTTCTCCTTTTTTTACTGAAGATTGACCTGAAGAAAAGTTAATAACATCGGCAGATAATCGTTTTTCTGCCAATTCAAAAGATAATTTAGTTCTCGTGGAGTTTTCAAAAAATAAATTAGCAATGGTTATATCTCTTAAAGAAGGTACTTTTTTTATTGGCCTATTAATGACTTCCTTGAAATGATCGGCTGTTTCAAAAATAAGTTTAATATCTTCTTTATTAAGATATTTTATTCCCAGTAAGTGATTTACACTTAATTCGCTCATATTATCGGTATTCTGTGGCAGTTTTTAATTGCCAGTACTTTTCTTTTTTAACTCTAGTATTTGTTTAAGCGTTCTGTATCATTTAATCATTTATCAATTAAATATACAGAATCTTCATCATCATATTCTTTCCAATTTACTTTTACTTTTTCACTATTAATTACATCTACTTGTCGTCCTCTATAATCGGGCTGTATAGGCAGGTGTCTACTAAAACGGCGATCTATTAAAGCTAGTAATTCTATCTCGTTTGGTCTACCAAAAGATTGTACTGCAGTTAATGCTGCTCTTATACTTCTACCTGTGTACAAAACATCATCAATAAATACTATGTTTTTATCTTCAACTAAAAAATCTATTTTGGTTTTGTTGGCTTCTAACGGTTTATCGCTTCTTCTAAAATCATCTCGATAAAAGGTAATATCTAAATATCCTAATTTAACATCTTTTACCTTATAATGTTCTTTTAGAATTTTTGTTATTCTATCTGCTAAAAACACCCCACGAGGCTGTAAACCAATTAATACCGTATTAGAGAAATCGTTGTGTTTTTCAATAAGTTGACAAGCCAATCGATGAAGAATGATGTTTACCTCTTTTGCGTTAAGTAAAACTTTCTGACTCATATGCTACCCAAACGTGTTTGGTACACAAAGGTAATGCAAAAATTTAAAACGAATTAATTTTAATTTGTTTTAAAAACTACAATTTTAAAATCTATTATATTATTCTAGATTTTAAATGCCAATTGGTATAATTTTGTAGGAACAAGTTATTTAATACAGTAAATTATGGATGAGTATATAGATGTTGCTACCAAAGATGGTGCCTTAACAGGAAGGCGCGAACTAAAATCAATTATCCATCAAAAAGGGTTGTATCACCATACCTCCCACGTTTGGTTATATACTAAGAAGAAAGAAATTTTATTGGCACAACGTTCTGCAAAAAAAGCAATTTGCCCCTTGCTTTGGGATGTATCGGTAGCAGGACATATTGATGCTGGAGAAACACCCAAAGGCGCTGCTGTTAGAGAAATAAAAGAAGAAATTGGACTGGAGATTCCTAAAGAACAGCTAAAATTAATAGGCGTATTTAATTGCTTTCAGAGTTATGATAACGGTTTGATAGACAATGAGTTTCACAATACATTTACAGCCGAACTTAAAGTAGATATTTCTGAATTATCACCTCAAAAAAACGAAGTAGAAGCCCTTAAATTGGTAACATTTAATGAATTTGAAACGCTACTAAATAATATTGGAAAAGACAATCATTTTGTAGCTTCAAATAAAAAGTACTATCAGGTAGTTTACAAAAAAATAGTAGATACTTTATCGTAAAACAATCTTTTAGTTTAAAAGCTAAATCTTGCTTATATTTACAGAAAGCAAGATAATTATGAGTAAAAATTTAAAAGCCAAAGTAAATAATAACTTTGATTTTGATATTAGTACAGATGATGTTTCTAAGCTGGATATCATAAAAAGTTCAAACTCAAACTATCACCTACTTCACAATAATAAATCGTTTCATTGCAAGATAATTGCTTCAAATTTCAATACTAAAGCATATCAAGTTTCTGTAAACAATACGGTTTATGATATTGCTATTGCTAACGATTTAGACGTACTAATTAAAGATATGGGCTTTTCCATTGGCTCTAAAAAGGCAATTACATCTATTACAGCGCCTATGCCAGGGCTTATATTAGAAATTAATGTTAAGGTTGGTCAGGAAATTCAAGAAAACGATCCGCTACTTATTCTTGAAGCTATGAAAATGGAAAATATCATTACATCACCTATTGATGGAGTTATTAAAGCGATTCACGCTACAAAAGGAGACGCTGTTACCAAAGACCAACTGATAATAGAATTTGAATAATTATGAATAAAATTCTTGTTGCCAATAGAGGTGAAATTGCTATTAGGGTAATGAAAACCGCAAAAAAAATGGGCATTAAAACTGTAGCTGTATATTCTACCGTTGATAGAAATGCACCACATGTAAAATTTGCAGATGAAGCCGTTTGTATTGGCGCACCTCCTTCTAACCAATCGTATTTAAAAGCCAATAAAATTATTGAAGTAGCAAAACATCTAAATGTAGACGGCATTCATCCTGGATATGGCTTTTTAAGCGAAAATGCAGATTTTGCAGAGTTATGCGAAAAAAACAACATTGTTTTTATTGGTCCTCGTTCTAAAGCCATAAAAATAATGGGAAGCAAACTAGCTGCAAAAGAAGCTGTTAAAGCCTATAATATCCCTATGGTTCCTGGCATAGACGAAGCCATTACAGATGTTGAAAAAGCTAAAGACATTGCTAAAGAAATTGGTTTTCCTATTTTAATAAAAGCTTCGGCTGGCGGCGGCGGAAAAGGCATGCGCATTGTTGAAAACGAAAAAGATTTAAAGTCTCAAATGAATAGGGCCATTAGCGAAGCAACCTCAGCTTTTGGAGATGGCTCAGTATTTATAGAAAAATATGTGAGTTCCCCTCGCCATATCGAAATTCAAATCATGGCCGATAGCCACGGTACTATTCTTCATTTTTTTGAGCGAGAATGTAGTATTCAACGCCGCCACCAAAAAGTAGTAGAAGAAGCGCCTTCATCAGTATTAACTCCTGAATTACGCGAAAAAATGGGACAAGCTGCCATAAAAGTAGCTAAGTCTTGTGATTATCTAGGCGCTGGAACCGTAGAGTTTTTGTTGGATGCTGATCACAACTTCTATTTTCTGGAAATGAATACGCGCCTGCAGGTAGAGCATCCTGTAACCGAAATTATATCGGGTGTAGACTTGGTAGAGCTTCAAATTAAAGTAGCTCGTGGAGAACAACTAAACATAGAACAAAACAATTTAAAAATTAACGGTCACGCTATAGAACTTAGGGTATATGCTGAAGATCCGCTAAACGATTTTCTTCCTAGTGTAGGTCATTTAGATGTTTATAAATTACCTGAAGGCAAAGGTATACGAGTTGATAATGGTTACGAAGAAGGTATGGATATCCCAATTTACTACGATCCAATGCTCTCCAAACTTATTACTTACGGAAAAACACGAGAAGAAGCCATTATGTTAATGAAACAGGCTATTGATAATTATAAGGTAAAAGGCGTACAAACCACATTACCTTTCGGAAAGTACGTTTGCGAACATGAAGCGTTTACCTCTGGAAACTTCGATACTCATTTTGTTAAAAACTATTATGCACCCGAAATACTACAAAAAAACACCCAAAACGAAGCTAAAATTGCTGCTTTGGTAGCTGTAAATCAATATTTAAAAGACCAAAAGACATTGAGATTACCCACCAACTAAAGATTATGGACTCTAAACAAGATAAAATAGATAAACTTAACGAACGTATTGCGCTTTCTAAGCTTGGAGGCGGACAAAAACGTATAGACAAGCAACACGCAAATAAAAAACTAACCGCCAGAGAGCGCGTAGACTATCTTCTAGACGAAGGGTCTTTTGAAGAAATTGGCGCTTTTGTAACACATAGAACTAAAGATTTTGGTATGGAAGACCAAATTATTTATGGGGATGGTGTAGTTACAGGTTATGGCACCATAGATGGAAGACTCGTTTATGTTTATGCGCAAGATTTTACTGTATTTGGTGGCTCTTTATCTGAAACTCATGCAGAAAAAATTTGTAAAATAATGGACATGGCCGTAAAAGTAGGTGCCCCTATAATAGGACTTAACGATTCTGGCGGTGCGCGTATTCAAGAAGGTGTACGCTCTCTTGGTGGTTATGCCGATATATTTTTTAGGAATGTGCAAGCCTCTGGAGTTGTACCACAAATTTCGGCTGTAATGGGACCCTGTGCAGGTGGAGCCGTGTACTCTCCTGCAATGACCGATTTTATTATTATGGTTGAAGAAACAAGCTATATGTTTGTTACAGGACCAAACGTTGTAAAAACCGTAACCAATGAAGAGGTAACCAGCGAAGAGTTGGGTGGGGCGCATACACATGCATCAAAATCTGGTGTGGCACATAAAACTTCAAGTAATGATGTAGAGTGCTTAAACGACATTAAAACACTAATTAGTTATTTACCACAAAATAATAAAGAAATACCCCAACCTCTAAACTATGACATGAAGGATGAAGTTAGAGAGGTTTTAAACAACATAGTACCAGACAACCCCAACAAACCTTACGATATGCACGAGGTTATTTCTGGTATTATAGATGACGATTCTTTTTATGAAATACATAAAGAATATGCCGAAAGTATTATTGTTGGTTTTGCAAGATTAGGAGGCAAAAGTATTGGTATTGTTGCAAACCAACCAATGTCCTTTGCAGGTGTTTTAGGGGTAAGAAGTTCTAGAAAGGCTGCACGCTTTACACGTTTTTGCGATTGTTTTAATATTCCATTGCTTGTACTTGTTGATGTACCTGGATTTTTACCAGGAACAGACCAAGAATGGAATGGTATAATAATTCATGGTGCTAAATTACTGTATGCGTTAAGTGAAGCTACCGTACCCAGAATTACTGTAATAACACGAAAAGCTTATGGTGGCGCTTATGATGTTATGAACTCTAAACATATTGGTGCAGATTATAATTTTGCATGGCCAGGAGCAGAAATAGCCGTAATGGGAGCTAAAGGGGCAAGCGAAATAATTTTTAGACGTGAAATAGCCGCTGCCGAAAATCCAGAAGAAAAACTGGCCGAAAAGGAAGCTGAATATGCCAAAAAGTTCGCAAATCCTTATCGTGCCGCTAAACGCGGTTTTATAGACGAGGTTATACTTCCCGAAAATACACGAAGAAAACTATTAAAAGCTTTTGCTACATTAGAAAATAAAGATGTTGTTAAACCAAAGCGTAAACACGGAAACATTCCTCTTTAAAATAATACATACAGAAAAAGGAGCCTAAATTTTAGACTCCTTTTAATTGTAATCAATAAACTTTTTCAAGTAAGAATAAGTTTAAAAAATTAATTGTAACATCTTTCTGTTATGTAATGAAAACGGATATTAATAGCCAACCAACCCTTGTATATTAAATCCTGTTTAATTTTTTCCCTAATAGAAACAGGAAAGACTGTTACGCACAATTAATTTAATTGATAATAGCAAAGCACAAATATGAAAAAACTTAGGTGTTAAGCATAATTTTTTACTACGCATTACGTACTCACTTTAAAATATAGCATATTAATTGTCATGAATTGTACTATGCAAGGTATCTTTAAAGGTTTTATGCAAATGTTCTACTAAGGTAGTTCGTTCTTTATCAAAATTTATTTTTTTAGAAATTCTATAACGTTTACTCTCTACCGATCTTATAGATGTATTCAAGAATACCGATATTTCTTTGTTATTAAATCCTATAAGAATGTAATAACATATAATAACCTCCGATTTATTTAACTGCGGATATGTCTCGTCTATTTTTCTAAAAAAATCAATATTTAATTCATTAATCAACTCTAGATGGCTTTCACTTTTATCTAAAATAGTAGAAGAGTTAATATGTAGATTTGTATAAAGTTCTTTAATTCTGGATTTTTGTTCCTCCAAACACTTTGTTGTTGCTATATCTTTAACTTCTTTCTTAAGGTTTTTTATATAGGCCTCTAAACCATGTACTTTTACTGTAAGCTGCTCGTTATTAGATTTTAAATATGATAGTCCTTTGGTTTTATCTTCTACTTTCTTTAAGTGAACGCGTTGTTTTACGTAAAAAAAGTAATAGATTAAACTTACTAAAACAATAAAACCCAATAACCAGAATACTATTTTTAATATAGATGCTTTTTGGTTTTTTTGTTCAATTAATTCAGATTCAGCATTTAACAAATCATTGTTAACATCAAAACTCGCACCTAAATTATCAACAAAAAGGTTGTTTCCATACATTACCAAAGAATCTATATAAGCTTTAGACATTTCAATATTATTTGAATGTTTATGTGCACGTGCCGATAACTCATAATAATCCTGAAGTGCATCTCCAACCATGTATTTTGTGTTTTTGGATGCATTTGTTAAATAATAAAACGTAGAATCTATTTGTGTTTTTTCAAAATATATTTCAGCAAAAAACAAATCTATTGAAGCCATAAAAGATTTATAATTGTAAAGCAAAATAGTCTTATTGTTTTTTAGCTTTTTTAATCTTTTTAAATATTTGTGTGCCTCTTGTAGGTTTTTAAGCTGTAAATAGTTAGATGCCAACATGTAGTTAGCGAACATATAATAGTAGCCAACCTCATCTTTAATACTACGGTAGTAATTTAACCTATTTAATAAAATAGCATTGCTTTCCTTAAATTTACCGTCAAGCGACTTGTAATAGGATTGCATTGTTTCAATTTGTAAAACTGCATATTTATCTTCCTCGCATTTTTCTAAATACATTTTGGCTTTGTCTAAATATTTAGTGTCGGCTGTATCTGCTGCAATTAAATATTTATCGGTATGTAAATCTAAACTAGCTTGCCCCGCAATACAATAGTTATCTTCCTCTACTGCGTATTTTAGTGCAAGAATATTGCTTTGTTGAAATTTAGTATACTCATTATGCTCATCATGAATAAGAGCTTTTACTGAGTAATATTCAGCTATTCGGCCTTTTATATTTTCTTCTAAAGGTTTTGGAATACTATCTAGAAACTGTAATGTTTTTTGGGAATTGATATCAACGGTAACATTCGCAGAATCTAAAAAGCGATAATAATCGCCTTCTCCTTGTCCATAACAAGAAGAGGACACTAGTGAGAGAAATAAAAGTACCCTAACTATTTTGAGAGAAAAATTGTTCTTAGGTGCTGCCAATTGTAAAGGCTATTGTTAATATGCTAATAGTACAAAAATAGAAAAATCATCGTAAATAGATAATTAAACACTCAGAAATTATAAAAAATATCTTACAACAAACACAATGCAGTGATTACTAACCTACTAGCTTATGCGAAATATGCTTAATCTATTTGAGTAGGTATATACAATATAAAAAGCTACATAAGTTTGAATGTGCCTACTACTACAGAATAATGGTTTAGCAATCAACACCTTGATAGGTATAAAATTAGTAACCATCAAGTTTAACAATAATAAGATTGTGTTATAAAATGAGAAATAAAGTATATAGCTTAGGAAATAATATACTTTTGCTGCATGCAAAAAGAAAACCAATTTAATTTTGAATTTGTAGCTTTAATGGCATCCCTAATGTCTATTGTAGCATTATCAATCGATGCCTTACTACCTGCCCTTCCTGATATTGGGGAACACCTTAACGTTACTAATACAAAAGACAACCAGCTCTTCATTACCATGATTTTTTTAGGTATAGGTTTTGGGCAGTTATTATTTGGCCCACTATCAGACAGTTTTGGCAGAAAACCTATTGTTTATGTTGGTTTTGCACTGTTTATAATTGCTAGTGTAATTTGTGTAAACACTAAAAGTTTTGAAATAATGGTTATAGGTCGTGTATTGCAAGGTGTTGGCTTATCTTCTCCCAGAAGTATCGCATTATCTATGATAAGAGACTTATTTAGTGGCGATTATATGGCCAAAGTTATGTCTATAATTGTAATGTTTTTTATTCTTGTACCTATTGTTGCGCCAACACTGGGGCAATGGTTAATGCATCTGTTTAATTGGCAATCTATATTTTATTTCAATTTGTTATTTGGTGTTTTAATTATGGTTTGGTTCTGGCTACGACAACCAGAAACTCTACCTAAGGAAAAACGTATAAAGTTTTCTTCTCATTTATTTTTTGATGGCCTAAAGGAATTTATTAAACACAAGGAAGCTGTGGCCTTTACATTTGTTTCTGGTTTTATAACGGGCTCTTTTATGGTATATTTAAGCACCTCGCAACAAATTTTTCAAGAGCAATATAATCTAGCGGAGTTATTTCCCTATATTTTTGCAAGTTTAGCCATTTCTGTAGGTTTGGCAACTTATTTAAATAGTAGGTTAGTTGAAAGATTTGGCATGTGGCGTATGGCATTTACAGCTGCTATTGCATATTCTGTTGTTTCTATAGTTTATGTGCTTGTATTTTTCTCTGGTAACAATCCAAATATTTTTGTGTTACTAAGTTTTTTTGCATTACAGTTTTTTGCTGTAGGCTTCCTTTTTGGGAATTTAAGAGCCATAGCAATGCAACCGTTAGGCCATATCGCAGGTATTGGTGCAGCAATAAATGGTTTTGTAAGTACGGTATTGGCGGTGCCTATTGCAAATTATATTGGTAATTTTGTATCTACTTCGGTATTACCTCTATTTATTGGATTTTCTATATTCGGACTTCTATCAGTATCTGTTTTTATAATAATGAGAAAAAAAGTTAAAACAGTGGAAGCATAATTTACAAATAGCGCTCTTTTATAATATCTATGTGCCATAAATAATGTCCTAAATTTATAAACGCCAGTGCGCGCGGCGATATTGGAGCATTACTTGCGGTACCTATAAATTCTAAGTCGGTTTCTTTTAATGTTTTTAGTAATACCATAAAACTGTCTCGGGTAGTTGTAAATTCTTCCAGAAGAAGCGTTATAGACTTGGAGTTAGCATTACTGGTCATTATATAATCATCTTGATTAAATCCAACCAAAGCACTATTATCCTTACGCCCTAAACGAAAACAACGGTACAGAAATATACGTTCTGTATCAATTAGATGCTGAAACACTTCCTTAATAGTCCATTTTCCTTCGGCATAGGCAAAATTTTGTTTTTCAATAGGAATAGACCTAAAGAACTGCAATACTTCATCTTTTCCTGTTTTAAAACCTTCATGTAAACTAATGGAGTCTGGAACTTTTTCTAGATATGTATTATAATAGTCGTGATACTCATTTTTGGTAATTACATGTCTTTTCATTCAGCTTAAATGTTGTAAATTCTAGTTTTCAATATCTAAAGTAAAACAAAAAAACGCTTAAATAAAATTTAACAGCTTCACCATGCTCTTTTAAAGAATTTTTATACTTTAATGGCTAATAATTTTAATACACAAACCCAATGAAAATAATAGGTATCGGTAAAAATTACGTTAACGAGACATCTGAAATAGATGCTATTAAAACTGGAAATCAGTTAATTTTTACAAAACCAGACAGTTCTTTAGTTACAGGAAACAAAGATGTGCCTTATCCAAAAATAACTAACGAGATTGCTTACGAAGTAGAACTCGTTGCCAAAATAGGTAAAACAGCCAAGGATATAGCTGTTACAGATGCGCCTTCCTATATAAGCGAAATAGCCATAGGAATAGATTATACAGCAAAAGATGTACTCGCAAAAAGCAGAGAAAACAAAGGGCCGTGGGCTTTAGCTAAAGGATTTGATGGTGCCTCCCCTATTTCTAGTTTTAAACCAATAACAGCGTTTTCAGATTTAAATGATATTAATTTCGATTTAAAAATTAATGGTGAACAAAAACAGAAAGGGCATACTGCTTTAATGATTTATAGTTTTGCTGAAATTATAGCTTATGTATCTACCTTTATGACACTTAACGAAGGCGACTTAATTTTTACAGGAACCCCAGCATCTGGTACCGGATTAATTTACAAAGGCGACCACTTACAGGCTTCAATTGAAGGCGAATTACTCTTAGATTTTAAAATGATATAAGCGTACCTTGTTGCTAAATCTATGAAAAACTCTATTGCAGACCGAGTTGTGTACTTTTTAAGTGGTTACCCGCCATTTAATATGCTTAATGAAAAGAGTTTACACAAAATAGCAGCTCAGGTACAAATTATATATTTAGAAAAAGGCGATGCTGTATTTGAAAAAGGTGATGCCTACCATAATGATTTTTACATAGTTAGAGATGGTGCTATATATCTATACCATACTAACGAAAACGACAAAAACATTATTGGCATAAATGATACAGGCGATATTTTTGGTTTAAGGGCATTAATTACCAAAGAAAATTACAAATTGTCTGCCGTAGCAAACGAAGAGTCCATAGTTTACGCAATACCTATTGAGGTTTTTGAGTCTGTTACAAACAATATTGTAAAAATAAATAAATATCTTATTACATCTTTTGCAAGTAACGCTTACGACCCTTATACTGCGGAGGAATACAATGAAATTTTTGTAGATTATATACCCAATAAATCTAGCGATATAGCTAATTTTCAAACAGCACATTTTACCACAAAGCCCATTACATGCAAACCTTCTAAAACTCTACAATATGCAGCAAATAAAATGTGCAAGCACGATATTAGCTGTATTATTGTAGTAGATGAAAATAAGCACCCTATTGGTATTATTTCTAACAATGATATTAAAAATAAAATTGCTACAGGCCTGTACCCTATTACAACAAAAGTGAGCAATATTATGTCGGCTCCTGTTATTACCGATAAAGAAAATATTACTGTTGCCAACGCACAATTAAAAATGATACAACACAGTGTAAGCCATATATGCATTACAAAAGATGGCACACCAAACTCTAAACTTACAGGTATATTAACACACCACGATATTTTAGTAACACAAGGCAACAACCCTTCTGTAATATTAAAAGACGTTAGACGCGCAAAACGCACACGCTATTTAAGAATAGCTAGATTAAAAGCAAACACACTTTTAAAAAGTTATTTAGAGCAAAACATACCTTTAACTCATATTCTAAAAGTTATTTCTTCTATAAATGATGCTGTTACAGAACGTGCTATCTATCTTTCTATTAAAAAGATGAAAACACCACCTCCTGTTGCTTTTTCATGGATTTCCATAGGAAGCCAAGGCAGGCAAGAACAATTATTATTCACAGACCAAGACAATGCACTTATTTTTGAAGATGTACCAAAACACAATTACAATACAGTAAAAACGTACTTTATTGAACTTTCTAAACATGTTACAAAAACCTTAAATATAATTGGGTTTGAGTACTGTAAAGCAGATATGATGGCTAGCAACCCTGAATGGTGTAAATCTATATCTGAATGGAAAACACAATTTAGCAATTGGATTTTAAACCCCGATGAAAAGAGCATTCTCTTATCTTCTATATTCTTTGATTACAACCATATTTACGGAGATAAAACGCTAGTAGATAGACTTACCGATAATATATTTGAAACCGTAGGAGACTCATCACGGTTTTACAGTATTCTTGCAAATGATGCCATGAAAAGCCCGCCGCCACTTGGTTTTTTTAAACAATTTTTGGTAGAACAAAATGGAGAGCATAAAGATCTTTTTAACATAAAAAGTAGAGCGTTAATGCCTTTAATTGATGCTGCACGAGTGTTGGTTTTAAGCAAAAAAATAAAAAACGTAAACAGTACCTACCAGCGGTTTGAGAAATTAGCAGAGTTGGAAGAAAACAATAAAGAACTATTCTTATCGTGTTCTTATGCGTTTAAAGCCTTGTTAAAATTTAAAACCAAACAAGGGATATTGCACGAAAACTCTGGAAAATTTATAGAGTTAAGCACACTAACAAAAGAAGAACAATTAAAACTAAAACGTTGCTTTAAACCTATTAAAGAAATTCAAGAGTCCCTTAAATTACGTTTTAATACGTCTAATAGTATTTTGTAAATGATTCCTAAATGGTTAAATAAAAAAAAGAAGGAGGTGCCCGAATTTTGGAATACCTACTTGGAGTATTTTAAAAACACCCATAAAACACCTATTTCTAGTACTAAATTTATTGCTTTTGATACCGAGACCACTGGTTTTGATATAGATAGAGACCGTGTATTATCTATTGGCGCTGTTACACTTAAAAATAATAGAATTGCCGTAAATAGTAATTTTGAAGTGTATATAAACCAAGAAATATTTAAACCAGAAACCGTTAAAATTCATGGTTTATTAAAAAAAGGAAACCTAAAAAAAATTTCAGAATTAGAGGCCATTGAATCTTTTTTAGATTATATAAAAAACAATGTTTTAATAGCACATCATGCTAGGTTTGATTTTAATATGATAAACAGCATGCTACTACGTAATGGCCTTGGTGAACTTAAAAATGAATTTATAGACACTGCTGTTTTATTTAAAAAATCAAAACATATCATCTATCAAGACAATTTAAAAAACTACTCACTAGATGAGCTTGCAAAAGAGTTGAACGTACCTGTGGTAGACAGACACACAGCTAATGGCGATGCTTTAATTACGGCTATAGTATTTTTAAAAACCTTGTCGCGTTTAAAAACAAAAAATCAAAACTTAGAGTGGGATTATTTATTAAAAACATAAATATTACGATGTTAACCATAATTTAAGAAATGACCACAGAATTTAAAACAGAAATAGTAAAAACAAAGGAAACCAATAAAATTTTTGTGGTTGTATTTGGGTTTTATATTTGGTTTCAACGTTTTATGTTTTCCTTTACGACAAAGAAAATCAAAATGCATATCTAAAACATATAGCTCTTGCTGTTTATATATCAGGTATTTATTTTCTATTTGGACAATCTTTTATAAAACTAAAAAATTGGATATCTAAAAATTTCAACTAATAAATTTGAATTTAACAACAGAAGTTCAAAAAATGATTTAAAGACAATTATGAATAGCCCAGAATATTGTGAAAAGTTTGATTTTATTAAAAAAACAAACTCTCGAACTAAATTCTAAACTTAAACCGTAATAAAAATTAAAAAACAGCTAGCTTATCTCATTTTGCCATAATACGCATTAAAAAAAGTCACTTATTACAGATATTCTCTTAAATAATCTATACCCGTAAAACCACGAAAACGTAATAGTTAATAATTTATACTTTTTTTTATCAAAACCTGATAAATGTAAGGTTTTGTAAAACCCAAACCAACTAATTTTAGCTCCTTAAATAATCATTTAATTAATAACGCCTTTAATTGAGTAACAATGAATACTAAAGTTAGTATGCTGTTAAGCATCATTCTATTAATTGTTGTGTCTTGTAACGACACAAAAAAAACAGCTCATGCCAATAATAACCACGAAGAAGCGCATTGGAGCTATTCAGGTGAAACGTCTCCCGAACATTGGGCAGAGATAGAAAAAAACTCTGATTGCAACGGCAATCACCAATCCCCCATCAACATTATCCATAAAGATGTAGATTCGGTACAAATAACTAACGATTTAAAAATATTATATACACCTACAACTTTAATTAGCGAAGTTGAGAATAACGGACATTCCGTACAGTTTGATTTTGAGGCTGGAGATTCCATTAACTACAAAAACGAAACCTACTACTTAAAACAAATACATTTTCACGAACCCTCCGAACATAAAATTAATGGTATTATTTACCCATTAGAGATGCATTTGGTGCATGTAAGTAAAGCTGGTAAAATAACCGTTCTTGGTGTTTTAGGTGAAGAAGGTGAAGAAAGTCAGCTTTTTGAATTCTTTGAAAGCTTTTTACCAATTAAAGAAGGTGAAACTAAGGACATTCATCAAAAAATTGATCTGTCCAGCTTATTTTTAGAAGATAAACATTATTACACTTATGGAGGTTCTTTAACAACGCCGCCTTGTAGCGAAGGTGTTAACTGGGTTGTATTTAAAGAACCTATAGTATTATCAGTTGAAGAGGTTTTAAAACTAAGAAACAACATGCCAATCAACAATTATAGAAACGAACAACCCATTAACGAACGTGTGGTAAATTATAATTATTAATACTTAATGATGTATAAAGCTGTAATTTTTGATTTAGATGGCACCTTAGTAAACTCCATACAAGATCTCGGAGATGCCATGAACACAGTATTGAAAAACCGAAATTACCCAATACACAACTACAATACCTATAAATTATTAGTAGGTAGTGGCATTAGAACTTTAGTTCATAGAGCGCTTCCTGACGCAAACCCTAATGAAAGTGAAGTAGATGACAGTCTCTCAGAAATGATGGGAGTTTACAGTAACATTTGCACCACTAAAACTCGACCATATGATGGCGTTTTAGAATTATTGGATGCCCTAAATTCTAGAAATCTAAAATTGAATATCCTTTCTAATAAAGATGAGATTTTAACAAAACGCGTAGCAGATACAATATTACCCAAATATTTCCATCAAGTTTTAGGGTTAACAATTGAGGCACTAAAAAAACCTAACCCTGAAAAGGCACTGAATATTTGTGATAGTTTTGGTATAAAGCCAGAAGAAGTCATATTCGTAGGCGACACAAACATTGATATACAAACCGCAAAAAACGCCAACATGCTAGCTGTTGGCGTTAGTTGGGGCTTTAGAGACACCCAAGAACTTATAGAACAAGGCGCTGATTGTATTTTAAATACACCCTTAGATTTACTTAAAGCTTTATAATTGTTTTAAATACGCCAAAACATTGTCTTCTATACGTTTTTGAATATTAGAAACATCGCCTTTTACAAAAGTTTCGCCTGTAATATTTTCATAAAGTTCTATATAACGTTCGGAAACGCTTTCAATATAGTCATCGCTCATAAACGGAACGGTTTGCCCTTCTAAACCTTGAAAGTTGTTTGATATTAACCATTGGCGAACAAACTCTTTGCTTAATTGCTTTTGCGCTTCGCCTTTATCTTGACGCTCTTGGTAACCATCGGCATAAAAATAGCGTGAGGAATCTGGGGTGTGTATTTCGTCTATCAACACGATTTTACCATCTTTGGTTTTTCCGAATTCGTATTTGGTATCTACAAGAATTAACCCACGAGATGCCGCAATTTCCGATCCTCTTTTAAATAACTTACGGGTATAATCTTCAAGAACAGTATAGTCTTCTTCTGAAACAATACCGCGTTTTAATATATCGTCTCTTGAAATATCTTCGTCGTGATCGCCCATTTCTGCTTTGGTTGCGGGTGTAATAATGGGTTCTGGAAAGGCATCGTTTTCTTTCATACCTTCTGGCATGGGCACACCACATAGCATACGTTTTCCTGCTTTGTATTCGCGTGCTGCATGTCCAGACATATAGCCACGAATTACCATTTCTACTTTAAATGGATTGCATAAGTGGCCTACGGCTACGTTAGGATCTGGTGTGGCGGTTAACCAGTTGGGTACCAAATCTGCTGTTGCAGCCATCATTTTGGTTGCTATTTGATTTAATATTTGCCCTTTGTATGGGATGCCCTTTGGCATTACCACATCGAAAGCCGAAAGGCGATCGGTTGCAATCATTACCAGTTGCTCATCGTTAATGTTATAAACTTCCCTTACCTTGCCTTTGTAAACTGATTTTTGATTTGGAAACTTAAAATTGGTATCTATTATTGTATTACTCATGCTATTCGTTTTATGAGTTAATTTGTTTGTTGTTTAAAGTTGAAACAGCAGCTGGCAAACACCTTAGCCCCGATTGAAACGGCATCCTTTTTTGAGGCACGAGAAAAAGATATAGTGGAAAGCGGGAAATAGCTCCTTAAAAAATTATTATTGTGTTTAAACATATGTTGTAGGCTTATGTATTTTTAAGTTGCCAATGTTATTGCTAACCGCAGCTGTACACTGCCAACTTACTAATCTCTGTTCTCTATGCTTTTGTAGGCTTCTATAACTTTTTTAACTAATTTATGACGAATTACATCTTTATCGTCTAAAAATATGATACCTACACCCTCTACGTTCTTTAAAATTAGCAAGGCTTCTTTTAAGCCAGAAATTGTGCGACGGGGTAAATCTATTTGTCCTGGGTCGCCGGTTAATAAAAATTTTGCGTGTTTACCCATACGGGTTAAAAACATTTTCATTTGTGCATGCGTGGTGTTTTGTGCTTCGTCTAAAATTACAAATGCATTATCTAAGGTGCGCCCACGCATAAAGGCCAATGGTGCAATTTGTATGGTGCCTTTCTCTATATAATTTGCTAATTTTTCGGGAGCAATCATATCACGCAAAGCATCGTATAAGGGTTGCATGTAGGGGTCTAGTTTTTCCTGCAAATCGCCCGGTAAAAAGCCTAGGTTCTCCCCTGCCTCTACTGCTGGGCGTGTTAATATAATACGCTTAACCTCTTTATTTTTTAGAGCTTGTACCGCTAGTGCAACACCTGTATAGGTTTTACCTGTTCCTGCTGGCCCAATGGCAAATACCATATCGTTTTTTTGCATGCTCTCTACCAATTTACGTTGGTTGGCAGTTTGGGCTTTTATAAGTTTTCCGCCTACGCCATGAACAATGGTTTCCCCGCTTTGTTTTGAGGTGGTGTATTCGTCGCTACTTTGGCTTGTTAATACACGTTCTATGGTGTTTTCGTCTAGTTTGTTGTATTTTCCAAAGTGCTTTAAAAGCATGGTAATACGCCTGTCGAATTCTTCTAGCAATTCTTCATCACCAAAGGCTTTAACCTTATTGCCGCGTGCTACTATTTTTAATTTTGGAAAATACTTTTTAAGAAGTTCTATATTTGCATTTTGAGCTCCAAAAAACTCTTTTGGGCTAATTTCTTCAAGTTCAATAATAATTTCGTTCAAAAGCGTTTATTTAATATAAGTTTTGGTTAAAAACATTAATTGAAATAATGTTCACTGAGATGAAATGATTTATTAGTTTTGTACATCACACTCCCTCAAATCAAAAATACATAATTTTAGAGGAGCTACCGTTAAAAACATATCAACAATTTTGCCCATGGCAATTATAACATTAACAACCGATTTTGGCAATAAAGACCACTTTACTGGCGCAACAAAAGGCGCTATTTATAGCGAGCTTCCTGATGTAAATATTGTTGATATCTCGCATAATGTATCGCCCTTTAATATTCCTGAGGCAGCTTACATTATTCAAAATGCCTACAGCAGTTTTCCAAAAGGCACCATTCATATTATTGGTATAGATGCAGAGTTAAATGTAGAAAATAAGCATATTGCAATGCTATTGGATGGCCATTATTTTATCTGTGCCAACAATGGTATAATGAGTATGATATGTTCTGAAATTGCCCCGGAAAAAATTGTAGAAATTAATATTCATGATAAAATACAAACCAGCTTTCCTGTACTGGATGTGTTTGTAAAAGTAGCATGCCATATTGCTCGCGGGGGCACCTTAGAGGTTATTGGAAAAGCTATAAATAGTATTAAGCCCATTAACAATTTAAAACCTACGGTAAATGACGATAAAACTAAAATTATTGGTAGGGTTATCTATATAGATACTTACGGTAACGTGGTTACAAATGTGAGAAAACAATTTTTTGAAAACATACAAAAAGGACGCAATTTTGAAATTACTGCCAGACAATACAAGTTTAAAACCATTTACAAAAAATATAGTGATGTTGTAAATTTTGATATTCCGAAGGAAAAGCGACAAGATGAAGGTAAAGGTTTGGTTGTTTTTAATTCCGGAGGGTTTTTAGAAATCGCCATGTACAAAAGCGATTCTAAAAAACACGGAAGCGCAGCAACACTTATGGGGTTACAGGTTAGAGATACCATTGGTATAGATTTTATAACCGTACCTGCCATATCGCAAAAAGAAGATATTTTTTAAAGAAAAACATGTATGCTTGTACGAATTGTAAAAATGAGTTTTGAAACCAATAATATTAAAACATTCTTAAGTATTTTTGAAAGCAGTAAAACACACATTAGAGGGTTTAAAGGTTGTAAGTTTTTAGAATTGTATAGAGATAAAAATAACCCTAATATATTTTTCACTTACAGCTATTGGGATTCTGAAGATGATTTAGAAAATTATCGACATTCTGAATTGTTTAAAGGTGTATGGGCCAAAACCAAAGCGCTTTTTAATGCAAAACCCGAAGCTTGGAGCGTAGATAAATTGGAAACTTTAAATTAATACTTGAAGATTAAAGTTAATATTGACGAGTGAAAATTAATGAATAACGATTTTTAAATAAACAGTGACCAGTAACCAGTAAACGGTAAACAGTAAACAGTAACCAGTAACCAGTAACCAGTAACCAGTAACCAGTAACAAAAATACATGCTAGCATTACTTAAAAAAGAAATTAATACATTTTTTGCATCACCTATAGGGTATTTAGTTATTGCTATTTTTTTAGTGTTAAACGGACTTTTCCTTTGGGTTTTTAAAGGAGAATTTAATATCCTGGATTATGGGTTTGCCGATTTATCTGCATTTTTTTTATTAGCACCCTGGATTTTATTATTCCTCATTCCTGCTGTAACAATGCGCAGTTTTTCAGATGAAAAAAAACAAGGTACTTTAGAATTGTTACTCACCAAACCAATCTCGCATCTCAATATTATTTTAGGTAAATATTTTGGCGCATTTGTACTTATAGCAATAGCCTTATTGCCAACCTTGTTATATGTATACACGGTTTACCAATTAGGGAACCCAATTGGTAACATAGATTTTGGCAGTACCTTTGGTTCCTATTTTGGGCTTATTTTTTTAGCAGGTGCCTATACTGCCATAGGTATATTCTGCTCTACTTTATCTAATAACCAAATAGTTGCTTTTATAATTTCGGTATTTATTTGCTTTATGTTTTACATTGGTTTTGAGGGTATTACAGCGTTTACCTCAAGTACTATTGTAGAGCAATTTGGTATGAATTACCATTACAAAAGCATGAGTCGCGGTGTCATCGATACACGAGATATTATTTACTTTTTAAGTGTTATTGTATTTTTTATCCTTTTAACAAAATTGGGTATTAAAACTGGAAAAGCCAACCAAAAAGATATAATAAAAATAGCAATTATTTTTAGCGTTATTTTAGTTTTAAATACCATTTCTAATTATGCTTACAAGCGTTTTGATGTAACTAAAGACCAACGTTATACGCTAAGTAATTCTGCTAAGGAAATTGCAACAAAAGCTAACTCACCATTAATTGTTGATGTGTTTTTGAAGGGGGAAGATTTTCCTTCAGAATTTAGACGTTTACAAACCGAAACACGTCAGCTTCTCGAAGAATTTTCAAACGTTAACCATAATATAGTTTTTCAATTCATCAACCCTCTTGAAAACGAAGCCAACAGGCAACAAACCATACAAGTATTAACTCAACGCGGATTAACGCCAATGCAATTGGAGGTTCGAGAAAACGGTAAAGCCTCACAAGAGGTTATTTTCCCCTGGGCTTTGGCAAGTTATAATGAGCAAACTGTTATAATTCCACTAGTAAAAACTAAAATTGGAGCATCGCAACAAGAACTGGTAAGCAATTCTGTTCAACATTTAGAATATGCATTTGCTGATGGATTCAAGAAGTTAGTAACGCCAAAATCTAAAAAAATTGCGGTTTTAAAAGGCAACGCGCAACTAGAAGATAAATACATAGCAGATATTGCCAAAACCTTAGGTGAATATTACTTTATCGCCCCTTTTACTCTAGATAGTGTTGCCAATAACCCACAAAAAACACTGCAAGATTTACTTAGTTATCATCTTATAATTTCTGCAAAACCTACAGAAGCTTTTACTGAAAACGAAAAATTTGTACTAGACCAGCACACCATGCATGGAGGGAAAAGTTTATGGTTAATAGATGCGGTTGCTATGGAAAAGGACAGTTTATATAACGAAGCTGGGAAGAACTATGCGGTAGGCAGAGACTTAAATGTTACAGACTTATTTTTTAATTACGGGTTCCGTATTAATCCCGTAATGGTAGCGACACCCTACTCCGCCCCTATTACCCTAGCTATTGGCGATGGTAGCGAATCGCAATTTCAGCATTTAAATTGGCCATATTCTCCCTTAGCAACGGCTACACAAAACCATCCTATTACCAACAACATCAATTTGGTGAGGTTTGATTTTGCAAACCCTATAGACACACTTAAAAATACCGTTAAAAAAACCATTCTTTTAGAAACAGCACCTATATCCAGATTAGAAGGTACGCCACGTGAGATAAGTTTAGACTTGGTAACACAACCTATAAATCCTAAAGATTTTAAAACTGAAAAGCAAACACTTGCGGTATTACTAGAAGGTGAGTTTAAATCGGCTTTTGCTAATCGTATAAAGCCTTTTAAAACAAACAATACTAAAGATAAGAGTGCTGCTACTAAAATGATTGTAATTGCCGATGGCGATGTTGTTAAAAATGATGTGGTACGCAACAGACCACAAGAATTAGGTTTTGACCGCTGGACAGGAAAACAATATGGCAACAAAGAATTTTTATTAAATGCAGTAAATTACCTTCTTGACGATAACGGACTTATAAACATTAGAACCAAAGAAATAGACGTTGCATTTTTAAATCAAGAAAAAATCGCTAGAGAAAAAACGCTTTGGCAACTCCTAAACATTGGATTACCAATAGCTTTACTCGCTATTTTTGGTTTTACATTCAACTACCTTAGAAAGAAAAAATACGCCGCGTAACTGTTAATAAGTTTGTTTCGAAAAAACATAGGTTTAGAATATATTTGTAGGTAACACATTTATAGCCTAAACTAGGCTATTTATATATATAAATGTTACATTAAGACTTCTAAAAAAATAAAGATCAACGCATGAAATTTATAGTATCAAGTACCTATCTTTTAAAGCAATTACAGGTTCTAGGTGGTGTTATTAATAGCTCTAACACACTACCAATTTTAGATAATTTTCTATTTGAATTAGACCATACCAAACTTACGGTTTCGGCTAGTGATTTAGAAACCACAATGTCTTCTACCCTTGATGTAGAAAGCGATAGCGAAGGTAGTGTTGCTATTCCTGCACGTTTATTACTAGATACTTTAAAAACATTCCCAGAACAACCGTTAACCTTTGTTGTTGAGGAAAATAATACTGTTGAAATTAGTTCTAACCACGGTAAATATGCCTTAGCGTATGCCGACGGTGCAGAATTTCCTAAGGCTGTAGCCTTAGAAGACCCTAGCAAAACTGTTATATTGGGCGATATTCTGGCGAATGCTATTAGCAAAACTATTTTTGCTGCAGGAAACGACGATTTGCGCCCAGTAATGAGCGGTGTATTTTTTCAGTTTTCTACAGAAGGTCTAACCTTTGTAGCTACCGATGCCCATAAATTAGTAAAATATACAAGAGAAGACGTTAATGCAAGTCAAGTAGCTGAATTTATCATGCCAAAAAAACCTTTAAATCTGTTAAAAGGTATTTTAGCTGGTAGCGAAGACGAAGTTGCTATAGAATACAACGATTCTAACGCAAAATTCACGTTTGATAATTCCGTATTAATCTGCCGCCTTATCGATGGTAAATACCCTAATTACGAGGCTGTAATACCAAAAGAAAATCCTAATAAATTATCTATAGACCGAACTCAATTTTTAAATTCTGTGCGTCGTGTTAGTATTTTCTCTAATAAAACCACACACCAAATTAGATTGAAAATTGCAGGTGCCGAGTTAAACATTTCAGCTGAAGATGTAGATTACAGCAATAAAGCCGAAGAACGTTTAACTTGTGATTATCAAGGTGATGATATGCAAATAGGCTTCAACTCTCGTTTTTTAACAGAGATGTTGAACAACCTAAGCTCTGACGATGTTCAATTAGAAATGAGTATGCCAAATCGTGCTGGTATTTTAACACCTGTTGATGGCTTGGATGAAGGTGAGCACATTACAATGTTGGTAATGCCTGTTATGCTTAATAGTTAAGCTGATAACAATATCGCTATTCCAACATTTACTTATTAAATAAAGCCTCATTGTAATGATGAGTCTTTTTTATGAAATAAAAAGGTTCATCAATTTATGATGAACCTTTAACTTTATATTCAATATAGAAATCTATTGATCTTCAGAAGTTATATATAAAAACGAACCTTCGTAAGTTCCTTTAATTTCAGTACCATCTCCTCTTGTAAAAGAAAATGATAAATTAATAGAATCTACTGTATAATCTATAACAGTAATACTGCCAGAAGTAACTTCTAAATCAGCACTACCTCCACTTTTATAAAATTGACTGAAACCGTTTTCAAATTCAGAATTAATAACATCTCCATTAACAATAAATTCTAAACTAGAAATATCATCTAAATCATACATTTCTCCTGATAAAAGATCTAAATGATTGATTCTTGCGGTAAAATAATCGACATTATTTAGTGTTATTCCTGAAAAAGAAGCATTAATTTCTGCTTCAGTTTTATTGGCTAAACTTAAAAAAACCGAATTTAATGATGGCTCTACTAATGCTGCTTTCATCTCAAAAGAAGATTCACCAACTTTAATGAAATTACTTTCTAAAGTATTGGAATCATCATCAGATGAACAAGAAGTTAATAAAATAGTAAGCACTACAAGTGTAATTGTTTTTAAATATTTCATAGTTTTTGTTTTGAATATTTTTATTAAAAAAAGCGCCCACAAGAGTGAGCGCTAGTTCAAGTTGATGCAGTATCAAACTAACCCTTAAGGAACTTCTGATTAATAGAATTGTTAGAGGTGTTGATTTGAATAATGTATAATCCTGAAGGTAATACAGACACATCTATACCGTTTGAAGTTTCAATAGCTTGCTTTACAAGCTGACCTTTAATATTGTAAATAGATATGCTTTCAACTTTCTCTTTAGACTTGATAAATAATCTATCACTTACAGGATTTGGGTATAGTTTTACTGAGTTTGTATTTAAAGAAATATCATCAATTCCTAATGTAGAATTGTACTCGTAAGCTCCTAAATCTATCGTAGTGTTAAAAACCCTATCATTACCTGATAAATCTAAATCGCCAAACAAAGCTTCATCGTAGTATGCGTTATCTCCTTGATCAACAATATAATTTGAAGCTGATGTTGGCTTATAATCAATATCTAAATTTAAATCATCAGTTGCTGGATCTAAAGTTGTTACGTTTGTTGCACTAAATGTCCCGTAAGTTCCGGCGTTTGATGATACATTTGCAATAGAATTTCTAATAAACACATCGTAATGCTCGTCTAATCCATTAGAAATATCTCTAGTTGCTGTTGTACCATTGACTGTATTCTGCCAAAAGATAGAATTATTAATATTTAGGTTTACACTACCATTACCTGATGCCGTTATAGAATTACCATAAGTACCGTTATAATCATTATTAACAAACGTACTATTATTAATTACAACATCTAAAGTGCTTCCGTTATTCCAATCTTCTCTGAAAATATGTAATGCCGAAAGATTAATATCGTTATCGGCTACCAAAACGTTTGCCCAACGTGTAAAAATATAGCCGTTTGTACTATCAGATTGCACATAAACCAATCCCATATTAACAATAGTGTTATTTATAAACTTGGTATTTTCAATAAGTAATCCTTGATTAAACTTTCTAATTTTAAGTAAATACCCATTGGAATAATTACTTCTGAATACCGAATTTTTAATTTTTAAATTATTAGTATTCAAACTATTTGGTATAAAAATCACACCGTTTTCTTCTACGCCACCAGATTGTGAAGTATCGTAAATATTTTCAAAAATAATACCATCAAAAGTGACGTTACTTGTTCTTAATTCAAATAATCGTTCAGCATTATCGGTTTTATTCGAAGAGAAATCACCATCGATATCATCACCATTAATATCACCAGTAAAAATGGTTGCATTTGTAGTATGAATGGCTGTTAAGTCTCTATCTGCTAAAGTAGTTTCAGTTCCTGCAAAACCTCCAATAATATCTACTTCGTTTGTACTAACAGCTATTGGTGTGTTTTTATCTGCTAATGTATACGAGCCTTTTGCTACCCAAACAGCATCATTTAAATTGGTAAGTGCTAAAGCGTCTGTTACGTTTGTAAAAGCATCTGTCCATGAACTACCATCGTTTGCGCCTGTTGCATTTGCATCTACATAATAAACTGCTGGTATACAATTTTCACTATAACTTGTTTGATTATCTTTAGTCCAACCTGCCGCATACAAACCACTGTTTGCTGGTGGTGAAAAGCCAGCATCTACTTGAATACAAGTTAAACTTGGATTACCATAAGCTTTCATCCAGTTTATATTGCTGTTATTACCATTAGCTATATTTAATTGGTATAAAACACCGTTATTATGACATTGTATGTCTGTAATTAGCGTATTGGCACTAATATCTAAAGTTTCAATTTGATTATCTGCACAATGTAAACGTGTTAATGATAAGTTATTACTAACATCTATAGTCGTTAAACTATTTGTGTAACAATCTAAACGTGTTAAATTGGTAAAGGCTTCAATACCTGTTAAATCTGAAATTGACAAACCATTGATAAGTAGCTCTGTTGTAGCTTGTGCTTCAGCCACTGTAATTTCAGTATCACCATTTAAATTGATACTATTATTGTTTACTAAATAACTTTTGAAATTAGCATCTGGAATGTTTACAATTTGATTTAATGCAGCACAGTCTTCACTATAAAATGCTGAGTTCCCTTTAGTCCAACCTTGGCTATATATTCCGGCATCTGCTGGTGGTGTATAACCAGCATCTATTTGAATGCATGATAAACTATTTCCATAAGCTTTCATATAGCTAAAGTTACTGTTATTACCATTAGCAATGTTTAATTCATATAAAACACCATTGTTATGACATTGTATATCTGTAATTGATGTGTTTGCACTAATATCCAACGTTTCTATTTGATTATCAGCACAGTGTAAACGTGTTAAGGCAAGGTTGTTACTTACATCTAAAGACGTTAGATTATTACTGTAACAATCTAATCTAGTAATATTTACAAAAGCTTCAATTCCTGTTAAGTCTGAAATTGACAAACCATTAATTAATAATTCACCAGAAAATGCTTGCGCTTCTGAAACCGAAATTTCGCTATCACTATTAGTATTAATAGCTGGATTTCCAACAAGATAAGCTTTAAAATTAGCATCGGGAATGTTTATTTGTGCATGTATGCTACACCATGCAGTTGCTATTAAAAAGGTTAATAAGAGTAATGTTTTTTTCATTGTAGTTGAGTATTTATATAATTAATCAACTACAAAACAACCGCAACATAAAAGGTTTTCAATTAGTTTTTTTCTGAATAGCTTTAATTTCTTTCTGAATGGAAAACTACATGAAGGTCTCCTTAATCACCTCTAAAAACTGATTACGCTTAGATTTTGAAATTGGAATACGCTTTTGGTTGTTCATTAGTAAATAATCGCCATCGTCTTTCACCAATTCATCTACATATTTTAAGTTGATTAAATACGAACGATGGCATTTAAAAAACATCGCGTTGCGTTCTAATTGTTCTACAAAATGCTTTAATGGCTTGCAAATGGTTTTTTGTTTACCATCAATAAGTTGTACGTTGGTGTACATGCCATCAGCTTCAAAATATACGATATCATTGTGCGACGCGAACATGATGCCTTTTGGAATTTCTAAAGCAATTTTATCCATTGAGAGTTGCTTTAACGAGTCGCGTAACTTATTTAGCTGGTCGTTTAAATTGTTGGCTTTTATCGCTTCTTCTGCTTTTGCAACTGCTTCTTTTAACTCGGTTGTATCAACTGGTTTTAAGAGATAATCTACTGCCGATAATTTGAAAGCTTCAATTGCATATTGATTGTAAGCCGTGACGAAAATAATTTTAAAATCTATCTGGTTTGGGAAGTATTCTAAAATATCTAATCCTGATTGATTTGGCATTTCAATATCCAAAAACACAATATCTGGTGTTGATGCTTTAATCAAATCTACGCCCGATGCTAAATCTTGTGCTTCTTCTATGGTAGTAATACTTAAGCAATGCTCGGTTATGAGGTTAAATAACAAATGTCTGGCGCGTTTTTCATCGTCTATTATTATGACTTTCATTGTTGTATTTATATTGGCATGGTTATAACCACTTTTGTACCCGTAGGTATTTTGTTTTCGTCGCACAAATCTTCAATAACTATGGTTATATCTCGTTTTAGTTTGTTTTTATAAAGGTGCACACGTTCCTCATTGGCTTTAGTAGCAAAAGGTTTGTGCTGTTGTTTTGATTGTTTTAATTTTTCAGACTGTTTTCTACCTATGCCATTATCTTCAACTGTAATCTGTAATTTGTTTTTCTGAATTACTTTTACTTCTACCTTTAATTTTCGGTCTTTTGGTTTGTGCAATAAGCCATGTTTTAAGGCATTTTCAACATAGGGTTGAATAAATAACGACGGTACTTTTATCTGGCTGGTTTTAAGATTGTTATCGATTTTAATTTGAAACTCTAATTCATCCTCAAAACGTACTTTTTCTAATTCTAAATAGAGGCTTAGCGCATTTAATTCTTCATTTAAAGAAATTTCGTTTTGCTGACTGTAATCTAAATACATTCGTATTAATCGGCTAAACTTCACTAAATACGAGCTTGCCAATTCTTTTTCGTTAGAAATAATGTAGTCCTGAATAGAATTTAATGCATTAAAAATAAAATGCGGATTCATTTGCGAACGTAGATTTTCTAAACGTAAACTTGTAATTTTTTTATCTACCAATATCTTATCAATTTCGGCAATGCGTTGCCTTTCTTTTTGTTTAAGTCGCTTTCTAAAATACAACCAAATTAACATAAAAAAGCATAACAATACTAAAGTATAAAACCAATAGGTTTCCCAAAATGGCTTGGAGATTTTAAACGTTATTGGTGTTGAAAAAACAGGATTTTTAGCACTTACGTTTTGTGCTTTAAGCTCGAAGGTATAAGTGCCATTAGCCAAACTATTAAAATTAACAAAGTGCGTGTTTAGCGGTATGTTATGCCAACCTGTATCTATCTCTTTTACTCGATAATGGTACTTAACATGCTGGTTGGATTGAAACCCGTTAGAGTTGAATGTAATACCAATTTTATTAAAGTTATAAGGTAATTTGTAATTTGGCTGTACTAATGTATCCTTATCGTTTATTTTAATAGATTCTATTGTAATTTTGGACGTTTTATAATGTTTGAAAACCTTATTGTTTTTGGGCACTAAATAAAAGGCATTTGGTGAAACAATAGTTATGTAATCTTTTAAAACAATAAACTCATCAACAGCCATATTTAAACCGTCCTGACCTCTTAGCACTTGTAATTGTTTTAATTGAGTATTGTAGCTATACAAGCCAACATCTGTAGATAGCCATAGTATATTTCCATCTGGTTTTATTGTGTTTACTTGAAGCTTGCTTGGTAATGATAATTTTGCCTGCTCTAAAGTATTACCTTTTAATTTAAGTAAACCTTTATGCTGCGTTGCTAGCCAAACAGTATCATTAATATTGGCCATAGTATGTGCTAAAATGCTGTTATTTCTATACTTTAGTTCTGTGGCACTAAAATTTAAAGGATGAAATGTAAATAACCCATCTATAAAAGAGACCAATAATTTACTATTTATAACTAAAGACGTTTTTACACGATTAGAGCGTATAATTTTTAAAGAATCTAGCAAAAACGGTTTATAGTAAACTATACCTTCTTTATAATTGCCATAAAATAAAGTATTGTTATTTAGCCTTGAAAACGATTTGGCAACAGAAAACTTATTTTTAGTATCAAATATAGTATTGGTTTCTAGATCTATAACATAAGATTCTGAAGCATTAATGCTTACTATAACACGATGTTCAAGTTCATCAAAAAATAAATTACCAATAATTTTTGCTCCCGGTAATTGTAATGTATTCACCAATTCAGCTTGGTTATAAAACAATAACTTGCCCTTGTTAGTTCCCAATAAAATTCTGTTGTCTTTTAGAGCGCATGCGGCAGTTATTTTATCTTTTAAAGTAGATAAATCTACTTTTTTAATATTGAGATTTGGTGACACAAAAACACCGTTATCTAAAGTTGTAAACCAATAATTATTGTTAAAATCTACAAGTAGATCGGTTATAGATTCGTTTTCAAAAATTTGATCTATAAATTCTAGCTTACCATTATTTAATTTATAGATATACGCTCCAGATGTTGTTAAAAACCAATAATTATTATTAAAATTAAGTATGTTATAAATAGTTAATTGCTGTAGCGCTTTAGGTACATGTAATGGTTTAGAATTATTGTTATTGGTGTTAATATGGTATATGTTATTTACACCATTACTTTTAAAATTTACCAGAACATCGTTATGAAATGCAAATACCTTTGGAGAGTCTATTGGTAAATTGCTATCAAATTTCAAAATGGTTTCAATAGCGTTTTCATCTATCCGATAAACAAAATGATGATGATTAGAAGGTTTCGTATTAAGCATAAAAGCATATGCTGTTGTATGGGCAGCCTCAACACTAAGTGTTGCTTCATTTAAATACTTAGTAACCGTTTTGTTGGTTTTATCAATATCAAAAACTCCTTGTGTTGTAAATAGCCTAATGGTATCATCTAAAATAATAAAGGGTGATAATTGTCCTTTTACCAGCAAATTGGCATCGTAAAAAAGCTTAAGACTATTATTTTCAACATAAAAAATCTGTCCATAAATATTACTACACCATAAACGATTTTGAGAATCTAATTTTAACTGAAATAAAGATTTTGCTTTTTGTTGTGGGTTACTAAACTTTTTATAAAGTCTTCCGTTGTAGCGATACAGGCCTTTGTTAGCAGCTAACCAAATATAGTTATGGTTATCCTCAAGAATATCATAAAACTCGTTATCTGGCAAATCTGAAATATCAGACAAATTATATGCAATTGGCTTTTGGGCTATAAGCGGCAAAAGACCAATTAACGTTACAAAAATAAACGCAATATGCTTATAGTATTTCTGCATAACATGAAAAAAAAAAAACAAACTTAAAACTTATATATATGTTTTGTTATATTTTTTTTCTGATATGCCTTGTTTTTTTTCTAAAAAGAGAGACTGAATGAAAAGTGTTTGAAAAATCATTAAAAGTGATAATAAATAAATTCAAAATACTGATTATCAATATTTTGTTTTTTTAGAGATACTTCATGTGTTTTTAAATGACACTTTTTAGACCACTGCTTTATTATATCCTGTAAATCGCAAAAGATGTAATCGCTTAGCATACTTGCTTTTACAAGAATTCACTAACTAATAAAATTAAAAGATAAAGGATATTTTGGTGTTTCGCCATTGCTAGCTTTTATAGCGTTTATAATAGGAAAAACTATAGAAAAAATACCCAAGATTATAAGACCTAATATCCCTAAACCGAACAAGAAAATTAACGGAATACATATTAAGCAGTACACAATTAAGCTTAGCTGGAAGTTAATAATATTTTTACCATGTGCATCCATTTGGTACACTTTTTCTTTTTGTGTAGCCCATAATATTAGTGGTACTATTAGGCTCCCAAAACCTATTACTAACGATATGAGTTGTGTTAAATGGGTTACTACTAATAATTGGTTATCTTGTCTCATGATAGTTATATTTGTATTGATACTTACAAGACGTAATTACCAAAAAAATGTTACATGTTTTTTAAAAAATTATGCGGAGAATAACTATTTATGCTTGTTACTTTTCATATTTTTTTGGTAATGCGCTTCGAACCACTCTGGCGCATCCAGAGCATTATCGTACATGTAATCTGCTATTTTTTTTATAACAGACTCTGGATATACCATTTTAGACATTACGCCAAAACGCGCTACAGCAGCATGCATTTTAGCGTTGTCTTCTGTAGGGTTTTTTATCCAGTTTTGCATATCGGCTATAAATTGTGCTTTTGTGGTTTTAGTAGTAATATAATGACGCTTAATTGCAATCATAGGCGGCCCTAATCTATTTTTTTCTGGGGTTGTAGCATCATGACATTGGTAGCAATATACCTTCATTAATTTTTTACCTGGATGCGTGGTTGTTTTGGTAGGAATTGGTCTTGCTACAGTTTCGTTTTTCTTTTTTTTGTTAGTATTACAACTCACAAACAACAGGATACATAAACACAGGGTTGTTAATTTCATTTATACAAACTTTAAAACTTAGGATTCTGGATTAGTTAATACCAAAAACGGTAAATCAAAACCATATGCAATTTTTTCTTCGGTATAACTGTGCACTAAGCGCTCTAAAAACGAGTGAGGTTTTTTTACCATTGCCAACATATTAAAATTTTGATCCTTCATATAGGTACTAATAGTATCAACAATGTCTTTATCAACAACATCAATATACTCGTGTGCTGCATCTGGAAAATGTGTCTCTAAAAACGTCATGTTATCTGCACGTTTGTGTGCTATTGTATTAGAATCTGCTAAATGCAATATGGTTAATTTTGCTTGGTAACTTTTTAGAATATTACTTAATGTTGCTAGAGTTTTGGTGGTGTAAAGTTCTATGTGGTTTGCGGTAAAGGCAATTTTTTTTAGTTTTTGGTATTTACAACCGCTAGGAATAGCTAAAAGCGGTGTAGTACATCTGTTAATAACCCTTACGGTATTACTGCCAAATAACACTTTTTGTAAACCAGATGCGCCTTTAGTTCCCATAACAATTAAATCTATATGATGTTTTACTACGCATTGCTGGATGGCGTCGGTAAAATTATCGTAATCTACTATTGAAAAAAATTGATGCTCCTCGTTTTTAAACTTTTGTTTTAGTTTTAAAATAATGTTCTCTATAGAGGTTTTGGCAGCATCAACAAGTGTTTTATATACTGTGGCCGATGAACTTACCACCATCATATCATCAGACAAAAACGATGATGCTTTTTGCACATTTAAAAAATAAAACTTACAAGGTTGGTCTTTTAGTAAAGCCACTGCATAATGTATAGCGTTAACAGAGTTTTTAGAAAAATCGGTAGGAAACAAAACAGCTTTCATAAACAATGGATTTAGATGGTTTATAAAGTTATGTTCTCTTACAAGAGTATCAAATGACTTTTATCAGTTCATCTTTAATTTTAAAAAAATATTAGCATTTAAGGCGCCTGCATTGTATTTTCGGCACAATAAATGCTTAACAATTCGTTAATAACCTAAAACCTCTTAAATGAAGCATATTCTTATAGCGCTACTTTTTTTTGCAACAGCAACCCTAAAGGCGCAAAACAATGCTGTAGCAGCAGGCGAAAAACTAGTGTACACTGCCTCTTACAATATGTCTGGTGTACTAAACGATATAGCACAAGTTACTTTAGAAACAAGTAATGTTAAAACCTCTAAAGCAACCTTATTGCATTTAAAATGTAAAGCTGTAACATACAGTAAATGGGATAACTTTTTTAAAATTAGAGATTTATACGAAAGCTATGTAAACCCAAAAACTTTAACACCATACCTCTACAAACGCGATATAAACGAAGGTGGCTATTCTAAAAACATGAAATATACGTTTAGCCACAAAACTAAAACAGTTAAAACCGTACAAACCAAGGGAGATTGGGTAGAAGAAAAGACCGTTAATATAAATTCTGGCACTTACGATATTGTGGCTACACTTTATAAAATAAGACTTTTTGATTTTGAATCTATGCAAGTTGGTGCAAAAAAATCATTCACGGTTATTTTTGACAGAAAAGAAATAAATGCACAAATTACCTATTTGGGTAAAGAAACCTTAAGTACCGCAATTGGTAGTAAAACATGCTATAAAATTGCAGTTGGCAGTAGCGAATCTAATGTTATAAAAGGCAACAAAGACAATATGCTATGGCTCACTGCCGATGCCAATAAAATTATGGTCTACGGAAAATTTAAGATCCCTGTTGGCAACGGAGAACTTAAAATAAAATCTGCCACAGGAGTAAAAAACTAAACATATAGCATCATGAAACAATTATTTACAATTCTTGCTTTAATTACTGCCATTCTAGCTTTAATCCTATCGGTACTACCTGTATCAAATTTGGCTATTTTTCCCGCAGCATTGGCCTTAATATTTGGACTAATAGCGTTTTACCTCTCTAAAAAAGCTGGAGAAGTAAAAAAAATTATTCAGTTTTCATTTTTGTTAACCATAATGGCACTAGCCGTTACAACTTACAAAGCTATTTTTAATACAACCGAAGTTGGAAACACAGAAACATTAGTTGAAAAAGAGGAAACCTCTAAAGAAGAAGCCATTGAAGAATTAGAAGAACTAAATTTAGAAGAGATTGAACTTGATGAGTAGTTATTTTTTTACGCTTTTTCTTATCTTTACAACGTTTTAAAAACAAAGCGAACATAGAGTTTATCCCCCTAAAAAACTTTTTATTGGCGTGTTGTTAATAATAAAAAGACCGCATGAAATTTTTTAGCACCCTCTCACTTTTAGCATTGGTTGGCACTTGCGCCACTCCAAAATACACCGCAAGAATAGAAAATTTAAAAACTAGTATAACACTTGTAGATACCAGTTTAGTTAAAAAATATTCTGAAACTATTACCGCCAAAGAATTAACCAAACACCTTTACGAGTTTGCCTCAAAAGAATTTGAAGGCAGAAAGGTAGGAGAGCCAGGACAAAAAAAAGCTGCCAATTATTTAAAATCGTTTTATGTAAACCAAGATATAAAGTCTCCTTTAGGAGGCAATAACTACTTTCAAGGTATCTCTAAAATTTATTTGTCTGAAGATACACCGTCTTCAGAAAATGTACTCGCATTTATTGAAGGTGCAGAAAAACCCGAGGAAGTACTAGTTATATCTGCCCACTTAGACCATCTTGGTGTAGAAGATGGCAATATTTATTATGGTGCAGACGATGATGGCTCTGGCACCGTAGCTGTAATGGAAATTGCCGAAGCTTTTAAAACAGCAGTATTAAACGGTCATCCGCCCAAAAGGAGTATTATGTTTACACACTTTACCGCCGAAGAAATTGGAAAACGCGGCTCTGAATTTTATGTAAAACAACCCGTTTTTCCATTAGAAAATACAATAGCTAACCTAAATATAGATATGATTGGACGTGTGGACGACAGGCACACAAATAACAAAAACTATATTTACCTAATAGGCTCTGATAGATTGAGTAAAGAACTGCACTACATCTCAGAAAAAGTGCGAGACACTTATGTAAATCTAGAATTAGACTATAAGTATAACGCATTAAAAGATATTAACCAATACTATTCCAGATCAGACCATTACAATTTTGCAAAACACGATATTCCTGTAATTTTCTATTTTAATGGCGAACATGAAGATTACCATAAACACACCGATACGCCCGATAAAATAGACTATAATTTATTAGAAAAACGAACAAGATTAATATTTGCTACTGCATGGCAATTGGCAAATCAGGAAAAGCGTGTGGCGATTGATGAAAATAGCGTATTTTTAAACTAATTTACACATTACAAAACTTTTTTTATGAAACAAATAGGCCTATTACTAATAGTCTTTATAGCACTATGTAGCTGTAGTAATTCCCAAAACAAAAAAAACCAAAATACAGCAAACCCAGAAACCTATGCCAACACCATTACTGCCAACGAGTTAAAAGACATGCTTTACACCTATGCCTCTAATGATTTTGAAGGCAGAAAAACCGGTGAAGCTGGCCAGAAAAAAGCAATACATTTTATTAAGGACCACTACATAAACAATAACATACCCTCGCCTATTGCCACAGGCGACTATTTTCAAGAAATACCAGTGGAATATTTTAAAGGAAGAGCCAGTAATGCTTCAGAAAACGTTATTGCTTACATAAAAGGTTCAGAAAAACCAGATGAAGTTATTGTTATTTCTGCACATTTGGATCACATAGGCATTTCCAGCACAGGAGAGGTTAACAATGGCGCCGACGATGATGGCTCTGGCACTGTGGGTATTTTGGAAATTGCAGAGGCTTTTAAAGCTGCTGAAAAAGATGGGTTTGCACCAAAACGCACCATAGTTTTCTTGCATGTTACAGGCGAAGAAATAGGACTATTTGGCTCTAAATATTACACAGACGAAGACCCTATTTTTCCGCTAGAACATACCGTAGCCAATTTAAATATTGATATGATAGGGCGCGTAGACGAAAAGCATGAAGGCCAACCCAACTATTTATATTTAATAGGCTCAGACAGGTTGAGCACAGAATTACATACCGTTTCAGATTCTATAAATAAAGCTACAGTAAACCTAGAACTAGATTACACCTTTAATGATGAAAACGACCCCAATAGATTTTATTACAGGTCCGACCATTACAACTTTGCAAAGCATAACATTCCAGTAATATTTTATTTTAATGGCACACATGCCGATTACCACAAACCAAGCGATACACCAGATAAAATTAACTACCCATTTTTAGAAACCCGTACACGCTTAATTTTTTATACAGCTTGGGAATTGGCAAACCGCGAAGAACGACTAAAAGTAGATTAAAAAACCAGTGTTATCCTTCTCGTTTGGAATGTTATTTTAAATTGAATTATTTTTATAAACTAGTTATGCGCAAGTTAAAAAAGCAACAAAACCTGCATCGGACTTTTAGGATTCATCTAGAAATTAAAGCGTCGGATTTGATAACATCGTAACTGATTTTTAAGACATCTGACTTAAAAAAAATAAAAACGCGGACTTTCAGCTTTGCCCAAAGCTAGTTTAAATATCAAAAATTAAGCATTGCCAAAAGTTCGTTCTGATTAAAAAAAAAGTCAAAAAAAGGCCCTAATGAAAATTGTGGGTTTTTCACTAAAATTGTTGAATATAAACAGCGGATAATTAAAATTTTGAATAATACGTCGGATTATGAATATAACGTTAAAAACAATAAAAAACCTGCGCATAACAATGTATAAAAATAATTGCTATTTTTAGACTAAACTAAGGTAATAGCACGTTTGTTCGCTTCTGATTTTCCTTCGGAAAATCCTCGCGCACACAAACGCAACTATTATTATACGCGAACGTTAGCCACAAGCTGAAAAAAACAACAGAATGACAAAAAAAGAAAGAGGGTCGGAATGGAGAATATGGGATTTACATATTCATACACCTGAATCAATATGTCAGGAATACAAAAACACACCAGAAAATTGGGAAAAGTTCATTAATTGTTTAGAGAACTTACCTAAAGAAGTCAAGGTTATTGGAATAACTGATTATTATTTCATAGACGGTTATGAAAAAGTAATGGGATTCAAGGCTAAAGGCAGACTTGCGAATATTGACAAAATCTTTCCAATACTAGAATTTAGAATTGACACTTTTGGAAGTGGAAATGAAAACAAACTTCAAAAAATTAATCTACATATATTATTTGATGTTGATGAATCAAATTTATCAAACGAAATAAAAAAAATTAGAGAAGAGTTTATTGACAACATTAAAATTTCGAAACTCGAAGCTCACAAAACAAAAAAGCTATCAAAAGAAAATTTTAGTGAAATTGGTGGCACTTTAAAAGATGGTTTTGAATCTTTAATTCCTTCCACTGAGGAAGTTCTAGAACTTGTAAATTCAACTGCTTGGAAAGACAAAACATTCCTTTTCCTTGGTTATAAAGAATGGAGTAATCTCGAAAAAAACCAGCAATTAAAGCCTCTTAAAGACCATTTATATTCTCAAGTAAAAGCATTTTTTAGCAATAACGTAGCAACGAATGAAAAAAATCAAAATTGGCTTAATGAATTTGGTAAGAAAAGATTACTTCATTCTCTAGATATTCATTCTTTTCAGAGCTTAGACACGTACGAGTTCAATGAAGATGGAAGTAAAAAACCATCAGAAAACTACCATTGTCATACTTGGATAAAAGCAGACCCGACTTTTAATGGAATTAAACAAATTGGTTACGAACCAGATGAACGAGTATCAATTGAACAAATCAAACCTCAAGAAAAAGCAGGTTATCAAGCAATAGATTCTGTTACTATTACTCATAGCGATTTTACAAATCAAACTTTGTATTTCAACCAAAACCTAAACTGTATCATCGGTGGTAGGTCTACAGGAAAATCAGTTTTGTTAGGAGCTATAGCTAAAAAGTTGAATTGCGATAAACCTGTGAAATTTGGCAATCAAGAGTACACTGATTTTGTTAATGCAATAGTATCCGGAATGTCGATAACTTGGAAAGATGGAGTTGAAAATAATGACAGGAATATCGAATACTTCCCTCAAAGTTATATGTATCAATTAGCTAAAAATAAAGGTGGCGAATTAGATAATTTGGTAGAGGAAATAATAAAGCAGGATGCAACGAAAAACCAACTAATTACTAACTATGAATCATTTTCAAGTGAAAACAACTCTGATATAACAGCAAAAATAAATAAGTTATTTCAGTTACAAGAGGAACTTGTAAAACGCAGAATCAAACTGAAGGAAAAAGGAGATGAAAAAGGGATTAAAGCCGAAATTGAGAAATTAACAAAGGAACTGTCTGAGTTAAAATTAAAGATTCAAATCACAGAGAAAGAATTAGAGGATTACAATAAACTTAAACTAGAATTTGAAGAACTCTTAAAAGTAAATGAAAATCTTAGATCGCAAGTATCAAAAATTCAATCTTTAAAGGAGAAATTCTTTATAAATAAAGATATTGATTTTGATATTGTCTCTTTGAGCGATTCAAATAGATTTGAGGTTAAATCTTCTTTTGAAAAACTTAAAAATAAGTTTCAAGATGAATGGGATTCAGAGTTGGACAAAATTTCACAGAAAAATGTTGCTACTCTAAAAGCAAATAGTCAAAAACTGTTAGAAATTGAAAAGAATGCGAGTTACATCAAAGGAATTGAAACCTTCAAGAATAATAAGCATTACAAAGAAACAGAACAAAAACTTAAAGTTCAAAGAGACAAACTTGCTGATATTACATTAATCAAAAAAGAGATAGAGGAGTTTTTGTTACAAATAAATAGTTTCAAAACCTCAATTATACAAGCACATAGAAACTTCTACAACAAAATCGAAGAAATAAAGGAGAAGTTAAATATTTCGGAAGGAAAATTAGAAATAATCGCCTTTCCAAAGCTAAAATCATTTGAATTTAGGGAGCTTTTAAATTGGAGCGTGAACCAACAAAGCGACCAAGGAAAAAAAATTGTAAATACCACATTTGATATAAATGTTGAACAATATTTTAAGCTAACTACCGAGATTTTTGAAAAACTTTTGAATCAATCTCTAACACTAAAAGGTGGGAACTCACATTTAGGTTTAGCCTTAAAATTAATGTCTACAAATTTCTTTGACATTTCCTACGATATACGCTATGATGATACATTTAATCAAATGTCGGAAGGTAAAAAAGCATTTGTAGTTTTAATGCTGTTATTGGACTTTAGCGACAAAGATTGTCCTATACTAATTGACCAGCCCGAAGATGATTTAGATAATCGTGCGATTTACAAAGAGTTAGTTAAGTACCTCAAAAAGAAGAAAAAGGAAAGACAAATAATAGTCGTAACTCATAACCCTAATATCGTTGTTGGTGCTGACTCTGAACAAGTAATTGTCGCAAATCAAAATGGAGTTGACACAAAAAACAGAAATGGAGCTAAATTCCAGTATGTTTCGGGCAGTTTAGAAAACTCAAAAGAAACTGATGAAGGAATTGAAATAATTTTGGAAAGACAAGGAATAAAAGAGCACGTTTGTGAAATCCTAGAAGGTGGAAACGAAGCTTTCAAACAACGTGAAATAAAATACGATTTGAAATAAAGCCAGTGGCTAACAACGTATATAAAAAATAGCAGTTTTAGTGCTTAAACTAAAGATAAATAATAAAACAAAGGTCAGTTATAAACCGAAAAGTTAGTGCTTACAACCTGCTACTTTTCATATACAAGACCGTTGTAGCCAATTTGAAGACAGCATGAAACAGCTATTAGTTTTAATGACCTTATTTAGCCTAAATTCATTTGGTCAAAAGAAAGACCTATTTCAACAAATGATACAAGGTTGCCTTTCAGATTCAACGTTCAAATACACCGTGCTTCATGACCCTAACCATAAATGTATCGACAGTCCTGCTTATAATATCCCCTATAGACCAGTCAACTATTCAGGCGACTTAGAGTTTGATTTAACTTTTAACGGAGCATCTCTGGAAGAACATAATTATAGCGATTCAACAAAGTGTTCTCCATTTCAGATTTCCTTTCTTCAAAAATCAAAGTCACGCTACGAAGTATCGGTGAGCTATATTGTTTTCCTACCGCTATCATGTGAACACCTTGAAGGACATGGAAAAAATCATGGGTGCTTCAGTAAAAAAGTAATTTCTATGAGCCGAAAAATCAAAATCAAAAGAAATGGAGACTGGAAAATCAAGGATACTCAATACGGTAACCAAATTATGACAGGGACTTATCTTTGAAACAACCGACAAAAAATAAAAACTGGCTACAACAAAAAATAAACGCAATGCGGCTTTAATCCTGCTTTTAAAGGGCATCACGGCAGACAGAGAAACATTTTGTTATTTTACAAAACCGAGGACGAAGCCGCACTGCGCTTATTTGAACCGTTGTAACCAATTTCAGAAAATGAGAGTAATCACATTAATATTTGGATTTTTGATTTCCCTAAATATGTTTGGAAATGAACAATTAGGAAAAATCAATGACCCTGACGGTTATACCAATGTTAGAGAAAAGCCAACGACTAAATCTAAAGTTCTTTTTAAGATTTTGGATACTGAATACTTTTATTACGAAAGTTCAGAAATTGAAAATTGGTGTAGAGTTACGAATATGAATGGGCGTTCTGGATTTATGCACCAATCCAGAATAGAAAATTTGAGCGAATTCACTATAAACGGAAAAACCTATCAATCGAATGAATCAAAACTAAAAGTGAGGTCTAAAAAGATTGGTAACACTGAAATAAAAATATCTCAAATAAAGAATCCTAAATCATATTGTGACGCTTACATTGAAATCACTTCGGATAAAACTAAAAAGTTCAAATATGAATTTATAGAAGCTCTTGGTGGTTCAGCTGGAATTGCTTTTTTGGAAAATGTAGTACCTAATCATATTTTAATTGTCAAACACGGAGATTATGATGGAAGAACTATTATTGTTAGCAAAAATGGACAAATAACAGAAGTTGCTGGAGGTTCAGTATCTGAATTAATTGACAACAAATACCTTATAAACTTAGCTGAGTGTGATATTGGCTATTGTGGCTTCTCAATCTATGATATTCTTCAAGAAAAAATAGTATTCAACTATGAGACTGAATTTGAATTATATCAGTTCAAAGACCAAATAATTTTTGATTTGGATTATGACAATGGAAAAGACTACCATTTATTTGACTTTGACAACAAAGAGTTTAAAAAATTAGAAATTAAAGAAAACATAGAAAACAACTACTTCAAGAAGACCATTAATTATGAACTTGAAAATGGTTGTTTATGTTATTAAAAAAACTGGTTACAACAATGGCTATAAGTAATTGCTTGTTCTCGCCTACTTCTGAAAATCCTCATGGATTTTCAGTTTGGTGTGTACTTGCAAAGTTAATCGCTAAACCACGCAACTACTCATAGCCGAGACCGTTGTGCATAATTAAAAAACTCAGTGATTCTTGAACTAATTTAATAGAATTCCCTATCATTTTCTCATTAAGAATTACTGCATATTTAAATAAATTATTATGCTGATTTTTTTTTAATACTTAATATATTAATTTTTCATAATCTTAACAATTTGGGTTCCAATTTCTGTATCAATCTTCACGAAATAAACTCCACGATTTAAATCGGATACTGAATATTTATCTTGAGACGACTCGAATTCTTTTACTAAATTTCCTAAAATTGAGTATATTTTTACTTTATTAATAATCAATTCCGTTTTTATATTAAAATATAAATTAGCTGGATTTGGAAATAATTTGAACCTTATCGCCTCATAATTCTCAACAGATAATTGCCCACAATTATCTATTATTTCTTGGCGATTATTACACCCTACTGCATTATTACGTAATGTATAGCTCAAATTTGGGTCACTAAATAAATTGCAAAAACTATTTACAGAACAAAATGATAAATTAGGGCTAGAAGTTATTGTCACTCGTCCCATGGTTGTATAATCAATATTATCCATTCCATTCAAACTTGAGAGGCTGTCCATATCGTACTGAATTGTTATTGTACCATTGTTCAGATTAGTTAAGCTTTCAAGACCTTTGAAATCCACAAGTTTTTCGCAAAAATCAATATAGAGACTACCTATTGATGTTAAATTATCCAAACCAGTAAAATCTACTAAAGAAGAACTGGTTACTGCAAATTCACCAGTAATCGTCTCAAGATTTTCTAAACCAACAAAATTAAGTAAGGAATCATTGCTAGCCAAATGAACATTTCCAATTGTAATTAAATTATCCAACCCTTTAAAATTTGTTAATGGTGTACCCCAAAAATTAAACAATCTTGATATCTCACTTAGGTTATTGAGCCCTTCTAAATCTTCTAATGAATTATTTCCATTGATTCTTAAAGTGAGTACATTTGTTAAACCTTCAAGGCCTTCCATATTTAATAAAGCATTATTTCGAGCAATTTCAAATGTATGATAATACAAAGTTCCTACCGAGGATAGGCTATTCATCCCACTAAAATTTTTCAATCCGTCATTATGTTGAACTGAAAATGATTCATGAACTCTCTCAAGACTACCCAGACCTACCATGCTCATCAACACTTGATTATTACTAATATTTGCTTCTCCATATATATTAGTTAAGCTGTCAAACCCTGTAAAATTAACCAAAGATGAATTACTTGAAATATTAAAATCTCCTGATATGGTTGTCAGTTTACCAATGCCCTTAAAATCAACCAGTGAGCTGTTATTGGTTATTTTAATATCGCCTCCAATGGAGTCCAAATTGTTAAACCCATAAAAATGGGTAAGATTTTCATTATTTATTATTTCTAAACTCCCTCCAATATTAATAAGTGAATTTAAACCCGCAATACTAGAAAAAGTTACATTATCAATAATAATACTATTCCCAAGACTATCCAAAGCATCTAACCCTTCTAAACTTAATAGACTAGTATTATCTTCAATTTCAAGTGATTGACCTATTGTTTTTAAATTATTCAATCCGTTTAAATTAGTAATACTATTACTATTTAAAATTAAATCTCCTTGAATTGATTCAATTTGCGATAATCCTTGTAAATTGTTTATTGAATTACCGCTGATTGTTATAGAACCTAATATTTCAGTACATTCAGGATAATTAGTATTGAAATTATCTATCTGACTTTGCATATAAAATGTAATTCCAGACGATAAACAATTTTGGGCGTTAGAATTTATATTTAAAAGGAATAAGTAAAAAATAAAAAAAGAAATTATTTGCTTCAAAATTATTATGATTAAATTAAAAGTAATAATACGAAAATTTAATCAAATCTGAGTAGATTACTATTAAAATGATTTAGTTGTCAACTTTCATAAAATTTTATAAGAACCTTTTAAATAAAGCGAGTATGATAAATTATTTCTAATTTAAAGAGTTTTCTAATCAAGAATGATTCGTGAAAATATTGCGTTATTGAATTAACTCTTTAATGAAAATCTTTTAATTGTCTTTTGGTTTCAGAAAAAACTATGCACAACAAAGTGTATGGTTTATTGCTATTCATTGCTAAATCAAAGTTAAGTCGTTTTAAATTGAGTTATTGCTAAACTGAAAATTCATACATTTATATTCGCAACAAGCCATACACAGAACGTTGTACATAATTATGAGCCAAACCATTGAAATTTTTGATGTTAGAGAAAATTTGCCCAATAATTTTCTGAGCTTAAAATATCTACCATTTTATAAAACCGGAAAATGGAATAAACTATGGAATTTTATTAATGATGTAAAAATTGATAATCCACAAACTATTATTATTCAGAATATAAACGAATTGAGAAATAGAAATCCTAAACTATCTGAAAAAATAGAAGACTTGGTTATTCTATATAACCATAAAAATAAAGGTAATTTTAGTATAATCTACGATTACTTTGATGAATTAAAAACAGACTCAATAAGTGATTTATTCAATGATAGACCAGGACAATATGGATTTCGTGGAGACATTGAATTATGGGAAGATTTAATCGAGTATTTTAAAAACACTAAACTGCCAAAAACGGAATTAGAATTAGAACAATTAATACATGATGCGATAAAAAAATTAACAGGAACACCAATAGAAGAACATGATTATAATTCAATTTTTGTAGAAAAATATAATAAAGGTGGAATGTCTGGAGGTGTTGTTAGTACAAAGTTTTGGTTATATAAAGGAATTCCTATATTAATAGGAAGATATAAAAGAATAACTATGTACAACAAAGAACTGAGGTAAAAAACAAGTAAACTATTACTTATTTATTACTAAAGAGCTTCTGTAATCTGCATCGTATGGCAATCTATTTTTTACAACTGCAAATGCTTGTTTTAATAACTTGTTGCACACTGCAATAAGAGCTAGTTTTTTGCTTTTGCCCTTG
>NZ_PVEO01000014.1 GCF_002973595.1 Jejuia pallidilutea
GGTCTCTACGTGTATATTAACCTTATTCCTCTCTTTGGTTCTTTATGATTAATTTATCTAATTTAGTGAAATGCTAAGTTAAGACGTGTATAATTAATGGCTGGTTCTCGCCTACTTACGAAAATCCTCGCGGATTTTCTATTCGGTTTATATTTGCTAATTTAGTTGCTTAAACACGCAACGAAATCATACACAAGACCGTTGTGTGTAATTTGAGAACATGAATAGAAAAAGAAAAATTATTCTGGCAATTTCCATAATAATCCTTGGATTTATAACATTTCGATTGTTTTTTATGAGTTACTATCATGACTTTTCGGAATACTTGACCCTTAAGGACAAAATTGTTTGGACGGAGAATAGAAAACTTAAATATTCTGACTTTAATTTTACTACAGACCCCGAATTAAAAGACCTTGACGCAAGAATAGGACTTCACTCCAGGTTTAATGTAAATGACCCGATTTTATTTAGGTCGCATACAGTTTTTGAGCCTAAAAACGCAAAAATATCTGACACAACTGACCCAAGAGATTTAAGAGTTGCTCAAGTTAAATTTGATTTACTTGAAGCGTATCGGCGCAGAATGGAAAAAGAAGTTGATAGTTTTAGAAAATTGAGCGTAAAAGATTTAAAAGCATCCGATTTTGATAAAATGCATAGACGTTATTATTCTGATTTTAAAAAAGAATGGTTAAGTTATAATGATTCAATTTATAATATACGCACATTAGAACGTTTGGAAAAGAAAGTAAAAAATGAATTGAAATAAAAACTACACACAACACCGGCTATAGTTCATTGCTTCTGACTTTCCTCTCGGAAAGTCCTCGCAAATTTGCTATCTTCGGTTTATGGCGGAAAATCCTCGCGGATTTTCACGCAACGAAACCATAGCCCAAACCGTTAGGCTCAATTTAACCAACAGAATATGATGAAAACAAATAGAAAGACATTAAGCACAATCGTTGTATTCTGTATGCTTTTGCTTTTTGCTTGCAAACAAGAAGTTCAACGAGCCAAAGAGCTTACTTTAGAAGAGAAAATAACATTAGCTATTGAGTCTAGGAGAATACCCACAGCAAAAGACCATAAAGTAAGTTTTACGATTCCTGAATCACTCATTGGAAGAGGACCTCAAATAACAGAGGTATTTAGCCATATGGAAAACTATATTCCTACTATTCTGATAGAAAAAGGAAATACAAAAACAACAAAGCTTCCAGAAAATATTAGTCAAACCCTCGGTCAAGAGATTCTCACCAGTGCCTTCTTTGGAAAGGAAACGTCACTTGACCAAATTTGCGATGAAAAACAAGTTAATGGAGTAATTGTTCTTCACAAAGGGCAAGTGGTTTATGAAAGGTATCCAGAAATGGAACCTTCTGACAAGCATTTTTTGGGCTCTGTAAGTAAAACATTTTTAGGAACCATAATCGCACACTTGGCAGATGAAGGTAAACTTAACGAACAGGATCCTATTGGGAAATATCTTATAGAGTTTAAAGGTAAGCCATTGGAGAATGTAACTATTGAAAATTTGTTAAGGATGACCTCAGGAATCAACTGCAGAGAAAGCGATGAGGGATCCTTTACTGACCCAAACCATTGTTTTTACAAATTACTTCAGCATTCTGCGGTTTATACAGAGCCAAATCCTGGATTTGAAGAGAGCCTAATAGAATTATTGTCCAATTCGGGAAAAATTGAACCCGCTGGTCAATCCTACGATTATACCTCTGCCAATTCTGTTATTCTGACCACCATCGCCGAAAGAGTTTCTTCCAAACCTTTTCATGAGTTGGTTCAGGACTATATATGGACAAAAATCGGAGCTGAAGATGACGCAAGGGTAACGCTATCCAGTACTGGTGTTGCTGGAAGTTACGGTCCAATACTAATGCGCCTGAGAGATCTGGCTAGATACGGACTGGCCTTTACAGATGATACTACTACAAAAATAGCATCGACACGATATATAAATCAAATTCATACTGGAGATAGATCATTATTTAGATCTGAAGGAGGAACAGATCAGCATTTGAGGAAAAAATATTATGAAGATCAAGGTGCAGATTTTCAAAGCTATCATTGGGATGTGATTTTTGAAGATGGCGACTTCCTTAAAACTGGGTTTGGAGGTCAGGGTCTTTACATATCACCAACAAAAAGATTGGTTATTGCTTTTTTTAGTGCAAAAAAGAATGAGACGAATAATAACATGTATATGACAGCCCTTGTCCGTAGTTTGGCATTACTTGAGCAATTTAAAGAATAAATTACTATGCACAACAACGGCTATAGTTCATTACGGCTGAAATTCCTAATCGGAATTTCGAGCCTTTTTGCTAAATTTATGGTTACTACGGAATGATACTCGCGTACCATTTCGTAACGAAACCATAGCCAAAACCGTTGTAAAACATAATCAACCAAACTCAAAAAGTACATAATGAAAAAACTGATTCTAATTACGAACATATTCATAAGCTTTGTTGTACAAGGTCAAGAATATGCATTCATACCTGACAGTCTAAAACTGCTGCCCATACAAAAACTTGCGAAAAAACAGCCACCCGAAGATTTTAAGCCAGTATTCTATGAAGATGGCACAAAAGCAAACTTCAAAGAAGTATTGCCGCTAATTATGGAAAATAAGTTAAAGCCCTTAATGTTCGTTGACAAAAACGGAAATTACAAAGCTTTAGTTGTTAAGAACCTAACGAAAAACGAAGACATAAAGATTGAATATGAAAACATACCTGAATCATTAACAAAATCGGGCTATTCATTCGGAAATCCAGATAGCAATATAGTAATCATTTATTTACAAGGTGGACCAGTAAATTATCTTACCACCTATGGGTTTGAAGCCTTAATGAATATTTCAGGTGGAATTGATGATAACAATTATTTTTTGGTAAATATGCGTGAATCACAAACAATGTATCCAGAAGAAACAGAAAGGGAAGAAATAACTTGGGAACGAGCAAAAAAGTATAATACTGAAACAGCTAAAACGCTTTATAAACTCATAAGTTTCTTTAAATCACAAAATAAAAAAGTTTATGTTGTTGGTGGGTCTTATGGTTCTTTTGTTGGTCTAAAATCCATTGCTGACTACAAGAATATCGCTGATGGATATTTGTTAATGGTAGGCAGACTGGATATGACACAGGAAGTAAGCAATGCCTATTCTAAAGGACTAAAAGCACAATTTGAAGAGGACGCTATAACACCTATTGTAGGTGAAAAGTCTGATAATATTTATACGGTAAATATGAGAAAAATAGCCTCTGCATTAAGTAGAGATGAGAAATATACTGAGTTGCTGAAAGACACCGACCTATCAAATGTCACCTACATTTATAGTGAAATAGACCAAAGCGTTGGAAAATTAACAGAAAAAGAAATAGCATTTCTCAAATCAAAAAACGCTGAAGTAGTAAATGTAAAAATTGAACACGGAAAGTATACGGAACTTTTAAAAGAAGGATTGAAAATTTTGTTAAATGATTAAAATTTATTAAAAATTAAGTTTTACAAACTTAAAATCACTTTAAATAATGGCTAGTAATCGCCTACTCATGAAGATACTATGGAATTTCTATTCGTTTTACATTTACTAACTTAGTTGCCAAACTACACTCAAACCGCTTTGGCAATATTAAAAACGACTTAAAAAGCGCTTTTAAACTGTTCTAAAAACCTAACATCGTTTTCACTCAACAAACGAATATCGCTTATTTGATGCAGCAATAAGGCTATTCTGTCTATTCCCATACCAAAGGCAAAACCAGAATACTCCTTAGAATCGATGCCACAGTTTTCCAATACATTAGGGTCTACCATACCGCAGCCCATAATTTCTAACCAACCTGTGCCCTTGGTCATTTTATAATCGGTTTCGGTTTCTAAGCCCCAATACACATCTACCTCGGCACTTGGTTCTGTAAACGGGAAGTAACTTGGGCGTAAACGTATTTTGCTTTTTCCAAACATCTCGGTAGTAAAATGTTGCAGGGTTTGTTTTAAATCTGCAAAACTTACATCTTTATCTATATACAAACCTTCTACTTGGTGGAAAAAACAATGCGAACGCGCCGAAATAGCCTCGTTTCTATATACACGTCCTGGAGAAATGGTTCTAATTGGTGGTTTATTATTTTCCATGTAGCGCACTTGTACAGAACTGGTATGTGTACGCAATAAAATATCAGGATTGGTTTGAATAAAAAATGTATCCTGCATATCGCGTGCCGGATGGTGTTCTGGCAAATTAAGTGCCGTAAAGTTATGCCAATCGTCTTCAATCTCTGGCCCTTCACTTACGTTAAATCCAATACGCGAAAATATATCGATAATTTGATTTTTTACTATGGAAATAGGGTGACGCGCACCTATTTCTATTGGCTGTCCAGGACGCGATAAATCGCCATAAACCCCTTTTACCTCTTCCTTACTTTCTAATTCTTCTTTTAAGGTGTTTACTTTTTCCTCAGCAGTTTTCTTAAGTTTATTAATGGTTTGTCCAAATTCTTTCTTTTGGTCGTTTGCCACATTTTTAAACTCAGCAAAATATTGGTTTAACAACCCTTTTTTACCTAAATATTTTATACGGAAAGCTTCTACCTCTTCTTTTGTTTGCGCTTTAAACGCCTCGGCTTCTGCAATGAGTTCTTGTATTTTATCTATCATAATACTTTATGCTGAATTTATTTCAGTACCAAAAATGATGGCAAATTTAATGAAATTATCAACATTACTGGGAGTAAACGGCAAAGTAATCTTTAAAAATTAAGAGATTGCCATATTACAAAAAAAGTGTAACTCTTAATAACACTATGGCTGGCTTTAGTTAGAGTTTTAAACGATTTTTATGTTATTTCGAATCCTGCCAACAGATGAGCATACAACACCACAAAGCAACTGCCACAATTTTTATATTCACTATGTTTTTGTTTAAAACAAGAATTAATGAGTAAAGCCTTTTTTTAATTTACAATTTTGATAAAAAAATAAGAATTACTAGAAGTAATGGTGCTTTAGGTAATATATTCGGTTTCTAAAAAATAGTTAACTATGGCTTCTTTCATTAAAACAGATTGCTCACCTGCTTTTAAAAACGGAAGTGCCTCTAAGGTTTTGTAATGTGGCCAACCCTCATCGTCTACAAAATCGAGCTCGTAATAGCCATACGGAGAAAGCAGCTTACAAATTGCAATATGCATGAGATCTAGCTTTTGATCTTTTTTAAACGTTCTGTTTAATTGCCCTAATTCTTGCACACCTATAAGATAAATTATAGCATCAAGATCTAAAATATCGCCATCTGCGAATTGGTTAGATAGTTTTTGCACTACCAATCCCCATCGTTCTTTTAATTTTTCGTCTCTAGACATTTATCTGTTTTATCAATATAAGAAATTCCCTTTACTATTTAAGGAAGCATTTAACTGTTACTATTGTATTGGCAATAATGCTTACATATATTGCGTTTCACATACTTAAAGTTGCAAAGTTAGTAAACCTAGGTATTAGTATTATTCTATATTTGTTTAAATTTACAGACATGGCAGTTATTGATATTATTCTTGGAGCACTCATTTTATTTGGAATAATTCGCGGTTTTATGAAAGGCCTTTTTGTGGAAGTAGCATCGCTTGCTGCTTTAGTTGCTGGCGTGTATGGCGCCATTCATTTTAGTAATTTTGCTGCCGAATTTTTAATGGAAAAAGTAACTTGGGACGAAAAGTACATTAATATTGTAGCATTTGCCATTACTTTTATAATTATAGTGTTAGCTATTGCACTTGCTGGAAAAGCCCTAACTAAACTGGCTAATTTTGCAGCTTTAGGTATTATAAATAAAGTGCTAGGTGCTGTTTTTGGTGGTTTAAAAATTGGCGTAATTTTAAGCGTTATTCTTATGGTTTTTAGTAATTTGAATAACACAATACCGTTTGCAAGTGATGATGATTTAGAGCATTCTGTTTTATATGAACCCGTAAAATCTTTAGCCCCAATGATTTTTCCAAACCTTTTAAAGAAAGAGGAAAACACTAAGGCTAACACTAAACAAACCGTTTAATACTGTTCCATCCATTTAAAAAATTTGTTGTAAACCTTATCTTTTTCTTGTTTTACATAATCTAAAAAGGCTAAAGCCACTGGCGATAAATTCTTCTTTTTTAACCATATTAATTTCCATTGCGATTCTAAAGGCAATCCTTTTACCGGAATAATTTTTAGTTCGTTTTGCGATAATTCGTTTTTAATGCTTAATAATGAAACGATAGACATACCAATATCTGCAACAACCGCTTGTTTTATAGCTTCATTGGTTGTTAGCTCTAATTTTATTTTGGGTTGAATGTGTTGTTCTGCAAAAAATTCTTGCATTGTAAATCGTGTTCCAGAGCCTTCTTCGCGATAAATTAGTGGAATTCTATTAAATATCGATTTGTCTTCTATACTTTTAATATTTAAGCTATTGCTAGAAGCTGCCACTAAATGCAGTTTATTAATCATAATGGGCTCTTCGTACAAATCTAGATGCTTGGGACTAATAGTTACCAAAGAAAAATCTACTTCGTTTTGCTCTAAGTCTTTAATAACATTGGTTTTGTTTGATACATCAAGCACCAAATCTATTTGCGGATGCTGTTTTAAAAATCCATTTAAAAAATAAGGCATTACATAATTTCCTGTAGACACTACCGATATTCTTAATTTCCCAGACAGTAATCCTTTAAATGCTTGTGTTTTATAATCTATAGTTCCTACTTGGTTTAAAATAGATTCTGCAATATTGTAAATTTCACTACCAAAATTGGTAACGTATAACTGCCTACCAATAACCTCGGTTAATGGAATATCAAACTGATCTTGAAAGTTTTTAAGTTGTATGGAAGCCGCGGGCTGCGTCATATTCAACTCTTCGGCAGCTTTGGTAATGCTTTTCTTTTGAACAATTACGCTAAATACCTTTAATTGGTGTAATGTGAAATTCATAAAATGTATTTATGTTTTTGATAACAAAATTAAATAAAAATATATGAAATAGATAAAATACTTTTGCGCCAACTTTTAAACAAACTATATGAATATTGATGTACTCATCAGCAACTTAACAAATCCTGTTCTTTTATTTTTTATTCTTGGAATATTGGCAACAGCTTTAAAGAGCGATTTAAAAATTCCTGAAAACTCCTCTAAATTTATCTCGCTTTACCTTCTTTTTGCTATTGGCTTTAAAGGCGGACAAGAACTTTCTCATAGCGCATTTAATTCTGAGATTTTATACTCTATTATTTTTGCAATACTACTCTCTAGCTTAGTGCCTATTTATACTTTTTTTGCACTTAAAAAAAAGGTTGGCGTGCCAAATGCAGGGGCTATAGCAGCAGCGTATGGCTCTGTTAGCGCCGTTACTTTTGTTACTGCTGTATCATTTTTAGAGCAACAAGGTGTTACTTTTGGCGGGCACATGGTAGCTATTATGGCTATTATGGAATCGCCTGCCATTATTGTTGGTGTAATTTTAATAATGCTATACGATGCTGGTAAAAAAACCGATAAATCTATAGGGTCTTTAATAAAGCATTCGCTTACTGGAGGTAGTGTTTTAATGCTTATTGGAAGCTTGGTAATTGGCCTAATTGCTGATGCAAATCAAGCTAGAGGTATAGAGCCTTTTACTACCGATATTTTTAAGGGATTCCTTTCGCTTTTCTTATTAGAAATGGGAATGGTTACTGCTAAACGTATACAAGGTTTTAAAAAGTACGGACTATTTTTATTTGCTTTTGGGATTATAGTGCCTTTAATTAATGGCTTAATTGTAGCCTATTTAAGTGGTTTTATTACCGAAAGCCCTGGTAACAGATTGTTATTTGCTATCCTTGGCGCGGGTGCGTCTTACATTGCGGTTCCTGCAACTATGAAACTGGCAGAACCACGAGCAGATGCTGGTATTTACATACCTATGGCTTTAGGGATTACCTTTCCGTTTAATATTACATTAGGCATGCCCATTTATTATGCTTTTATACAAATGATGTAGTTTTTAAAAACCCTTATAACTCCAATAAAAAAAGGCGGTCTTACTATAATTTATGTAAAGACAGCCTTTCTTAAGTTTTAAGTTTAAATGTTTAATCGAACTCTAGTCTAAACATTTGGTCTAAATGTTCTGTACTTTCCATAGTTACCTTTAAGTCTTTTATAACCCCATCGCTAAGTCCGTACACCCAACCATGAAGTTGTAAGTCCCAGTTGTTTTTCCAAGCTTGTTGCACTATTGATGTTTTAGCCAAATCGTAAACTTGTTGTTTTACGTTTAATTCTACTAAACGATCAAAACGTTTTTGTTCGTCAGAAATTTTATCAAGTTCTGTTTTGTTGCTTTTATAAACCTCTTTAATATTTCTTACCCATTTATTTATAAGACCAATAGATTTATTTTGCATTGCAGCATGCACGCCTCCACACCCATAGTGCCCACAAACAATAACGTGTTTTACTCTTAAATGGTTCACTGCATAATCTAAAACACTTAGCATATTCATGTCGGTATGTACAACCATATTGGCTATGTTTCTGTGTACAAAAACTTCGCCAGAGTGCGTTCCGGTAATTTCGTTTGCTGGTACTCTACTATCGGCACAACCAATCCATAACACAGGTGGTTTTTGTAATTCTGCTAATCGAGTAAAGTAATCCTTATCTTCCTCTAACTTTCTTGCAACCCAAGCTTTGTTATTGGACAATAACTTTTGATAATAATCATTTTCAGCCATAGTTTTATATTTTAATATTTATCTTTAATGTTTGCTTTTACCCAATTCAAGCATTCCTCAAATCTATTAAAAATGTGTTCTTCTGGAACAAAATCAGGAATAATATCAATCCGCTCCATCATGTAACGTGGTTGTTTGGGTAAACCAACAAAGAGTACTTCTACACCGTTTTTTTGTAAATCTTGCAACATATCTTCCATAGCATACAAGCCAGATTGATCCATATACTGCATTCGGGCCAACCTCATAATTACAATTTCGGCTGTATTAGGAATTTGAGCTACAAGTTGTTGGAAATCGCTTGTAGAACCAAAAAACAATGGCCCTTTAACGTGCTTAATAAACACTTCTTCTTTTAAATTATTAGGGAATTCTTTTTCATCTGCCCAAGCCTCTTCTTCTTTTAAGGAGGTTATTCCAGAGCGTTCACCCGTAATATCACCAATTTTTTTCATAAACATTAAAGATGCTATTACCAAACCTATGCCTACGGCGTATACTAAATTCCAGAATGTTGATAGCACCAAAACAGTTAACATAATTAAAACTTCCATGCTAAATTTAACTGGGCCAATCTTTACATCTTTAGGTAAATTAGGAATCGCTTTTAAGCCTTTATAATCCATAACACCAATACCTACCGTGATTAAGATTCCTGCTAAAACCGCAGCTGGAATTTTTGATGCTATTGGGCCTAAACCTAATAGAATAATAAACAACAGCACACCAGCTATCATACCAGATAGTTTTGTTTTACCTCCAGAAGTAATATTTACTACGGTACGAATGGTTGCTCCTGCCCCAGGTATACCCCCAAAAACGGCAGCTATACTGTTGCCTATACCCTGCCCAACTAACTCTTTATTAGGTTTATGCTTTGTTTTGGTCATGTTATCGGCCACAACACTTGTTAGTAACGAATCTATAGCCCCTAACAAGGCCAAGGTTAACGCTGTAAAAACATATGGTGTTACACTACTTAATTTAAACTCGGTAAATATTTCGAGATTAGGAACTGGCAACCCGCTAGGAATTTCTTCAATAGGTCTGTAGCCAAGGTTGAAGCCAACGGCAATGCCAGACATTACTATTAATGCTACAAGCGTGCTTGGTACTGCCTTGGTAATGCGTTTAAACCCATAAATAATGATAATAGTACCTAAAGCTAAGATTAACTCTAACCAATTTATGTTTTGCAAAGCTCTTGGTATAGCCTTTATAGCACCTAAAGCACCTGAAGCCTCTTTTGCCGCTAGAGTTTGAGATTCCTTTAAAACAGCATCTTGTGTAATTTCATCGGCTCTATTTATGGTTTCTTTAAAATTTTCTAGAACTAATATGCCTTCTCCTGCCTCATCTTTAAGAATGTTTTCTAAAATTACCTCTTGTGCCTGTGCCTTAAACGTATTTACAAACTCCATGTCTTCCTTTGGGTAGTATCCTAAAGAGGGTAATATTTGGGTGAGTATAATTATAACGCCTATAGCCGTCATAAATCCCGAAACAACGGGGTATGGGATATATCTAATATACATGCCTAATTTTAATGCTCCAAGACCAATTTGCATTAGTCCTGCGAGTAAAAACACTGTGAGTATGGTAGGAAGTGCTTTGTTTACATCGCCATCATTAGCAGCAATAATACCTGCAATAATTACCATACTTACAGCTGTCATTGGTGCTGTAGGGCCTGAAATTTGGGTATTTGTACCACCAAAAAGGGCTGCAAAAAAACTAATAAAAATAGCACCGTAAAGTCCTGCTGTAGGTCCTAATCCAGAGGACACACCAAAAGCGAGCGCCAAAGGTAGCGCCACAATTCCTGCTGTAATTCCGCCAAAGGCATCTCCTTTTATGTTTGTAAACAAGTTCTTCATATATCAAATAATATTAATCCATTTTATTAGAAATAGTTATTTTAATAAAATGGTTATAGTTTCCGAAGTTAACCTAATTTTTAAAAAATCAAAAATTGATTTATAAAGTTTGTTTACAAACACCTAAACCATACAACTACGCCTTATAATTACAAAAACTTGCAATTTTACAAGAAATTGCAAGCTTTTATTTTACTATTTACCCTTAACGCCTAGGCATTAAGTAGTTTTGAAGTAGAATCTATAATAAATTATAAAACTAATTCTTTCCGCTTTTGCGAAACTAAACGTAATGGTAAATCCTTTAGAATATTTGATGTATTATTTTTAGATGCCACTAAAACCGCAATATCATTTTTTTTATATAAAACATTCGTAATATGATCTCCCATAAAATTGAAGTTTTTTTGTTTTCTCTTACCTATAACAACTATATTAGGTTTAGTTTTATTAAGTTTATTTTCTATTTCGGTTTTAACATTGCCAATAGCAAATGATGTTTTGACATTAACTTTTACATGATTTGACAAAGGCGCTACTATGGCTTTAATTTTATTAGTAACATCTATATAATCTCTATTTATTGAACGCATAGCAGATAATTGGCTATCGGTATTTACTATTTCGGTTGGTTTTTTTACAGCAAAAAACTCATAATCGGCATTTATTTCTTCTGCCAATTTAGCCGTATAGCTAATTATTTCATCGGTAGGAGCATTTAAGTCTAGAAGTACTAATACCTTATTTTTATTCTTTTTCATAGCAATTTTTAATCAGGTTAGTTAATATCTATATTTGTGACTTTAACATTTTCAATTTTCACTTTAGAAACGTTAATCTTTTCTGGATGCCAATTGAAGTTTTTCGTGTAAGTTCTAATTGTATTTTTATCACTACTATCCATAACCTTTAAATACATCCATTCATTATCTAAAAGCATTTGTAAGTGCTTATTTTTTCTTAAGATAGACTCCACACGCTCTAAAGGCGCATGAATTATTGTAGTTAATCGCAATGGTTGGTGGTACATATCCGTATCTGTTGATTTAAGGGACTGTAATGGTAATCCCATTTTTAAATCGCCACCATTACCTTGAACCACCCCATAATGACCTGTAATATTATGGGTTACTTTAGAGCCACCACCAAATTTATCATTATCAACCGTACTGAAATAGTAATGATTGTTAATCCATTGGGTTACTACCATTGGACCGCCCATTATGCCTTCTAGAGCTTTTCCTTCTGGATCTAACTTCCAATTGTAAGAGTGCATAAAACATCTGCCATCTAAGTTACTAGATGCCGTTAATTTTCTAGAACCAACTATAAAAGCTGCATTTTTAGCCAATCCCCATTCTGGTCTTGTTTCTCCCCAATTTATAGATTTGGCTTGTGCTAGTGCTATGCTTCCAGACGTAACACCTAGCCTTTCAGCTGTGGCTGTTTCTTGGGCTTTTAGTAAATTATCTTTTAATGCTTTTAAAGACATTTTATGTGTTTCTGGAACTTGATTATCAAACAACTCTATTTCGTCTGTAGTGGTGTTATGCTCAGCACCAACAAAAATGGTGCTTTTCGGAATGTTTATATTGTGCGCTTTCGCTAAAACCCGTCTTACATCTTTATCGTTTGCTAAAGTAGCTAACAATCTTGCGTTATGCCTCCCAGGATTCGCTGCGCAAGCCCCACAATCTAAACTTGATGCAAATGGATTGTTAGCAGTTTTACTACCATGGCCTACAAATAATACTAATGGAGCAAATTGCTCCCATCCCATTAGGTCGAACCCTGATTTTACAATAGCTACTTTTTCTTCGAGTGCAATTGCTTTTTGTGTAGTATCGTTATAAGTAATTTGTGGTTCACAAAACGATTCGTATTCATTTTTATCATTCTTTAATTTTAAAAATACTTTAGGCATAAAAGATTGTGCTACAAGCGACAAACCATAGAATGCCCCAGAACCTTCCACAAACCCAAAGGACGATGGCAACATGTTCTTAAGGCGTTTTAAAATGCGCGTTTTAGATGTAGCTACCTTTTTGTTTCTTTTAAAAGCCTCATCTTTAACAGATGTATTTTCGAGAGGCGCTTCTGTTATTTTATAAGGAGATCCCACAATTGGAGGGCAGGACTTTACACTAATGTCTTCTTGATAATGTTGATAATCGGCAGCAATTCCAAAAAAGCCAGCATAACCAAAAGTTTCATAATTTCCTGAAGCTTCTACATGACGGCGGATGAGTTCCGATCGTGTATCGATACAAAATACCATTTGTGCATCTGGTAGATCTGCTTTATTTTCTAATGTGTTTTGAGCTGCTTGACTTGCTAGATTTAATGTAAGTTTATCTTGAAATGTCTTCTCCCATGCCTTTAACCAAAGGTGCTTTAACTTTGTATCTGGCGTATCTTCTTTAGGTTTTTTATCAACTTCTAAAGAAAACCCTAAATGGTTTGCAATGGTTAAACGTACAGCTAGATAATCTTCTATAGTTATAGGAAATTGTTGTTGCCATACCGTATTGGTGTTTGTTCTGTGCTTTATGTATCCTGTCCACCCTGGTAAGGCAGATATGTGTGCTGTAAACAATTCGTTGTAATTAGAAATGTTGTGTGCACTCAACACCTGTTCTATGGCATCTACGCTATCGTCTGGCACATGCTTTAAACTTGGTTTGCCTATGTCCTTATCATAACTTGCTAAGGCTTTCCATGCTTTAAAAAAGCCTTTTTCTTTATTAGGCATTTGCCATTCGGCCATACCTTCATCCATAAAAACCGCCAACCATTTCGTCATAATCACATCTAGCTTAGATTGTGGTTGTGATGTTTTTTGTGGCGCATTCTCCATCTGGTTTAAATATGCCTCTGGATTATCGTAGTATTCTGCTTCGCGTAAAATACCTTCTAAAATAGATTTATCTATATGATTGTTTTCCAGCGCTGTTCGGTAAACAGATGCACTTGGATAGGACTTTGACTTTAAATAATGTTCGGCTTCCTTTACAGCGTTTTCAAAAGACAACTTCTCGTAACCTGATAATGGATTAGAAGCTACAAAAGAATACAACGGCCACGTAGTACCAATGCGTTGAGAAGCGGCTTCTATACTTAAAAGTATTTGTTCTCTTTTTGTCATAACTTATTTGGTTTTAAAGGAAATTACAGATTTGTTTAATGGTTGAGACACATTCATAAGCTTTACATAAAGCCATGGTATTTTTCGATATATACCCGAAAGCATAATGTGGAATGCTATAAGAAATACAATGCCAAAAATTATATGTACTGCTGTTAATTCTACAGCTACATTTGCCATTGGCATATCGTACATTAGTAAGGTTACACCATTAAATACTAAGGCATAAACCCCAACTCCTGCAATTATTAATATTGGTGTAATGATTAGTTTTGTTACACCAGCTACGTTGGCATGATTTAAAATATTATAAACCACTTGCCCAACAGTAATGGCTACAATAAATGTTAAAAATAATCCGCTATCTAATGCTATACCTTTACCAGTTAAAAAACTAAAGAACACACCGCCTAAAATTGCAGATAGTGTAATAACTACTGCCTGTAAGGGTTTAATTATAATTGTTTCTGGTGGCTTTGGCAATGCGTTTTTAACTTCTTCGCCTGCTGTTAAAAATAAATAGGCCTTATAAAACCCGTGAAGTATTAAATGCGTAATAGCTGCTGAGAAAAACCCAAGCCCACACTGCATTACCATAAAACTCATTTGAGCAATGGTAGAACACGCTAACTTTTGCTTTACATTAACCTGAAGCAGTTTACTAAATTGCGCTACTATTGCGGTTACACCTCCAATAATAAATATGAGCAATAATATATTTGCCTTAAAAAGTACTGGTGCAAATAAGGTAAGTAGTATTCCTGCACCATTTACAAAACCTGCATGCATTAGGGCAGATGCAGGTGTAGGAGACGTCATTGCCGATAACAACCATCTGTGAAATGGAAATATGGCCGACTGAATAATAGCGGCTGTTAGAATAAATAACGAAGCTAAAGTAATTTGCCACTGCACAGCGCTTTCTAAATTCAGTAGAATTTCGGTTCTAGAAAATGCGCCTGTGGTAAAAACCAGTATTGCAATACCTAATGCAAAACATAGTGTGCCGCCATAATAATTTGTTCGTGCAAATTTAGAGGCGTGTTTTGCCTCTTTCCATTCTGAATCGATACCTATGAGTTTAGACATAATGGCTCCCATTAAAAACCAGAACAGTACCATTAATACCACATGGTTTGACACAACAAACAACATTACAGATAATGAAAATGCCAAACACAGTAAAAGAAACTTATTTTGGTACTTAAACCCTTTCATGTAGTTAGCTGAGTACATTTGCACTATACCGCTAAAAAATGAAACCACAGCGTAAATAACAATACTAAAGCCGTTAATGTGAATCCACCCGCCTAATCGCCATGATGGAAAAGCAGAAAAGTAATAAACAATTAATCCTGCGCTTAGTAAAAATATAAACCAAGTTAGTGGAATTAAAACTTTTGATAGTGTAGATCTTTTGTTTAATTGATCTAATGGATTTGCTTTCATAAGAAATAAAAATCTTTTTTTAGTTTTATTTGAATGCTTCGGAAAACCTATTTTTCCTTGACAGTGCAAATTTTAAAAAACTATTCCATTGATTTTTATTTATATATTAAATGAATAACATAAAATATTTTTATAATTAAGCCTAAACCTTTGTGTGTGTTGGAATATCACAAAAAAAAGGTTTCGAATTTGAAACCTTTTTTTTTAATTAATTCAACTTCAATTTTTAATTTCAACTGAAAATTGGGGTGCATTATTACTGTAAAGGTAAGTTTAAAACGCTTTTAAAAGCTTAATATCTTCAGAAGGAATCCATCCTGTTTTCCCATCAGAGAGCTTTATTTCTTTCCAATTATTTACAGTATCAAGTACCTGAACCTTAGTACCTTCGTGAAGCCTAAAAGACTCTTCGCTTCTTAAATTTGGCTCAGTCTTTACTTGAGATTCTTGAGCAAATACAATAGCTGGATTCTCTTTTTTATCTAATTCAAATTTATTGAAAGCAAATGCTAACGAGATACATAAAAACAGTAAACATATTATGCTTGTTATAAAGGTAATACGCTTTTTAAGAGACGAATACGAAAAGTAATATAGCAACACCAAAACCACATAAACAATTGCAAAGGCTACCGCGATTTTTGCCCACACATCAAAACTAAAAGTTTTGGTCATGCTTTTTATTAACTTAGAAAATCCCACTTCTGGAACATTTTCTATGGCATCTATGGTCATGTTATTGGCATAATCTAAATTATTTTTTATGTCCTTATCATTAGGATTTAAAAGGAGCGCCTTTTCAAAGTAATAAATGCTTGGTGCTATATTATTTAGCTTATAATGTGCATTTCCTAAATTATAATACAGTTCTGCCGAATGTGTATCGGTTTCTAAAACAGCCATATATTTATCTATAGCCTCGGCATATTTCCCCTGGTTGTACAATGTGTTCGCTTCATTAAAAAGCGTATTGTTTTGGGCCTCGACGCTTACGAAGCTTAACAGTACTATTACTATATATGCAACATGTTTCATCTTAACCTGCCTGTTTATCAATTAAAGAAATGGTTTTTGCTGCTTTATCATAATCTGCTTGCATAGTTACATTGGTAATAGGCGTATAACGTGCCAATTCGCAATTTTCAAAAATGGCTATAAAATCGTTTACAACATTGGTCTCTACGCCACGTTCTAGCAACAAACTTTGTATTCTATCTTTGCTTAATTCACTCGTTTCAATATGTAATTTTGCTTTAAGATAATTATGAAGTGCCTTTTCTAAAGCTTCATAAAACGCTTCTTTTTTTCCTAATTGCTTTTTAGCACCTTTTAAATATTTTCTAGCCAGTTTATCGGCTCTTCTAATTTTATTACCAACAACGTCAGCATCTCTAGTTGCCTTTTTTCTTCTAACTAAAATAGCTAAAGGGATGGCTAAAAATGGACCTAATAACAAACTCCAAAATAATTTAGTTTTGAAAAAATATTCCTTTTGTATTGGTTTAAAATCGGTTTTTGTTTTAATAAAAGCAAACTGGTTGCTATTTGTTTCTACACGTTGTTTTACAATACCATTTGATGTATTTGAAGCCTCTGATGCGGTATTTACTGGCCCGTCGAGAACATTAATAATAATTTCATCAGAAGATAAGCGTTTGTAACTTTCAGTTTTTAAGTCGAAATACGAAAATGAAATACTAGGTAATGGATATTTGCCTTTATATTGCGGTACAATGGTATAACTATCAGAAATGCTTCCCTGCATACCGCGAGTAGTTGTACTCACGTTTTCTTGATGTTCTGGCTCATAAACCTCTAAGGAGCTTGGTAAGGTTATTTTAGGAAGGTTAAATAATTTTAAATTGCCTTTTCCGCTAACTTCTACTTTTGCTTGTAACGATTCTGTAGCATCCAACTCTGTTTTAGATGTGGTTACCTTAAAACTAAAATCGCCCACAGCACCGCTAAAATCTGCAGGTTTACCTTTTTCTGGTAGTGGCTTTACATTAATGGTTCTGTTTCCTGCAGATACGGTTCTATTAACCCTTGTCATTAAGCGACTTCCAAAAATGTCGCGACGGTTAGTTGGCACCTGTACCGATACATTTAATGATAATGGCTCTATATTTAGTTTTCCTGTACGTTGCGGGTATAATACGGTTTTACGCAATACTAAAAAGCGATAGTCTTCACCATTAAACGTTCCGTTTTGCACACGCTGCCCTTTGGTATCTATACTCTGGCTCCAAAAATCATCGTACCTAGGCACATCTATTTCCCGCCAGCTATCTACACCTGTTGTTGGTGCTACATATAATTTGTAAACAACCGTAATAGCTTCATTTAAATAAGGCGTTGCATTTGAAACCTCAGCAACCAAATGAATATTATTAGAAGCTACATAATTAGGGTCGTTTGGGTTTTTAGGTTTATCTATAGCAGCGGTTATCTCTATTTTAACGGGGGTTGTTTTATAGATTTCACCTTCAATTTCAATAGTGGCTTGCCCTAATGTAAATGTTCCTCTCTCTTTAGGCGCTAAAAAATAGCTATATGTTTTTTTATAGGTACGAACACCGTTAATCCAAGAATTACTTACCGATTGGTTGGGCCCTCCAACAACAGTAAATCCATTAAAACTTGGTGGATTAAAATTATCGCCATCTTTGTTCATTTCAAAATCTACGCGTAAACGCTCGTTTACACCCAGTTTTTTCTTGCTAACCTTAGCTTGAAAAGTAACTTGAGCTAAGGCCACATTTGTAGCAAGCATTACTGTAACTACTACTAAGATGTGTTTTATTAATTTCATTTTCCTTTTCTACTTTCAATAATATCGACACGTTAAATTCTAAAATCAAAAAAAAACTAAATTACAAAACCCGCTTTGACTTCAAACTTCAAACTTCATGATCCAAACTCCAAACTTCATGCTTCATGCTTCAATCTTGCAATTACCAATCCTTTTCAGTTTTAACCTTAACGCCTTTTTGCTTTTCAGCATTCATTTTTTCTTGTACCTTTTGCTCTTGGTTATTCATAGCCTCTAGCAAACTTTTAATTTGCTGAGGAGATAGTTGCCCAGGCTTTGGTTGGGGTTTTTTATTGTCTTCTTTTTCTTTATCGCCTTTATTTTTATCCTCTTTTTTATCCTCAGGTTTTTTGTTTTCATCTTCTTTATCTTCTCCATCCTGCTTCTCATCTTCTTTATCCTCACCGTCTTTATTGTCCTGATTATCTTTATTGTTGTCTTGGTTTTCTTTGTCTTCGTCTTTTTTATCGTCGCTATTGTCTTTGTCCTCTTTGTTCTCGTCGTCTTTATTTTCGTCTTCTTGCTGTTTCGCACACTCTTTCGCCAAGGCTAAATTATAGCGTGTTTCGTCGTCTGTAGGATTGTTTCTTAAGGCGCTCTTGTAGGCTTCTACAGCTTCTTTACATTTTTTATTTTGCATGAGCACATTCCCCATATTATGAAATGCCTTATGTTTTGCTGTTTTAGAAGTAGCTAATTTTGCTGTTTGTTGATGACGGTATAAGGCTTCTTCAAAATTTCCTTTTTCATAATAGGAATTGCCCAAATTATAAATTCCAGCGATATTGTCCGATTGCTTAGACAGCGCTTTTCGGTATTCCATTTCGGCAGCGACAAAGTCTTCACTTACCAGCTCATTGGCTTCATAAACGTAATTATTAGCTTGTTTCTCAGCCATAATACGTTCTTTGTTTTCTTGCGAAACCCCAACAAATGTTATACAGAATATAATTAATACTATAAATTTTTTCATTTTTAAAACATCTATATTTCTAAGTTATAAAACTGTTGTTTTTATTGCGTTAAAAAAACTATAAATTTGGGCGTTACCCTATAGGATCGCGCCTGCCTGCCGGCAGGTTTTTACTGCTCTCCCCGATTATCATCGGTATAAAAATACCGTTCAATCCCTAACACGGGCATACCAGCCAAAGTTTATGTTTCTCACTAAAAACTTTTCCTTTTTGCGGATGTCTAAAAGAACTATGAGATTTTGAAAACCTCACAGATTTTAAAGACTTAAAAGTTCTCGTTAAATAAATTCAATTTTTTCAACCACGCCGTTTTTCGCTCTAATAGGAAAATATCTAGAAACAAAAAGAAAACACCAAACCCTAAAAACCACTGAAACTGGTCTTTAAAATCGGCAAATTGTTTCGCTTCAAATTCGGTTTTATCCATTTTGTTTAAAATCTCCCTAATATTTTCTACTACATCATTAGTTATTTTTCCATTAATGTATGCGCCATTGGCTTCTTCGGCTATACCTTTTAAGGTGTCTTCGTTCAACTTAGTAATTACGGTTTCACCTTGGTTATCTTTTTTATAGCTTACCACAACACCATTGCGTTTTAATGGAATTGGACCGCCTTTTACGTCGCCAACGCCAATGGTGAAAATACGAATACCTTCAGCCTTAGCCTCCTCTGCCAAATCTATTGCAGTTTCGCTATGATCTTCACCATCTGAAATAATAATTAACACCCTATTTGTTTGTTCATCATTATCAAAATAAGTTTTAGATAATTTTATTGCTTCGTTAATTGCTGTTCCTTGAGATGATAACATATCGGTATTCATGTTATTTAAAAACATTTTTGCCGATGCATAATCTGTTGTAATGGGTAATTGCGGAAAAGCTTTTCCTGCATAAGCAATAATCCCAACACGATCGCTAGCTAAATTATTTATAATTTGGGTGACTAATTGTTTGGCTTTTTCTAGACGATTAGGTGCTATATCTTCTGCTAACATACTCTTAGAAACATCTACAGCAAAAACAATATCTACCCCTTCGCGCTTTACGGTTTCTAACTTAGTACCTATTTTAGGGTTAATTAATGCAACTGATAAACACAAAAAAGCCAAACTTAATAGTACAATCTTTAAGACCGATTTAAAGAATGATTTATCTGGACTTAACCTTTTTAATAAATCCTTGTCAGCAAATTTCTTTTGTGTTTTATGTTTCCATAATTGAAGCACCAAAAAGAATAGGATGATTACTGGGATAACTCCCAAAGTCCAAAACCATATTTTTTCATCTAATTGATACATTTCTTAGTATTCAGTTTATTGTGGCAGTTCACAGTTAGGATTCAAACCTAATTAACCACCTTTTTATTTACTTTAAATTATTATTTTAAAATTTCCGCCTTCGCGGAAATGACAAAAAAATTATACAAAACTTCTAAAAATAGTAAAGCGCAATAACAGTTCTAACAACAACAACAACAATCCTGCTAATAGTACAAGCGGACGATATTTTTCCTCGTAATTGTAAAACTTAAACTCTTCTATTTCTGTTTTTTCTAATTTGTTTATCTCTTTATAAATCTCTTCTAATTTCTCGTTATTGGTAGCTCTAAAGTATTTTCCACCTGTAGCATCTGCTATTTCTTTAAGTAATTCTTCATCAATTTCAACTTGGGCTCTACCGTACTGAATTCTACCCGTTCTTGGATCTAAAGCTATTGGCGATAATGCCATACCGTTAGTTCCTAAACCAATGGTGTAGGTTTTAATGCCATATTCTACAGCCAATTCACTGGCAGTTCTAGGGTCTATAAAACCTGTATTGTTTACACCGTCGGTTAGTAAAATAATAACCTTACTTTGGGCTTTACTATCTTTTAAGCGGTTTACCGAGGTGGCTAAACCCATGCCAATAGCGGTACCGCCTTCTATAATTGTATTATATTCTATACTTTTTAAAGAGCGTAACACAATAGCTTTATCGCTTGTTATAGGGGTTTTTGTATAGCTTTCGCCAGCGTATTCTACCAAACCTATACGGTCGTTTGGGCGCCCTTTAATAAACTCTGATGCTACATCTTTTAGAGCTTCCAATCGGTTTGGTTGTAAATCTTTTGCCAACATACTTGCAGACACATCTATAGCCATTACAATATCTATACCTCGTGTAGTTTTGGTTTTAGAAGACACATCTACAGATTGTGGTCTTGCTAACGCCGTAATTAAAAGCGCTAAAGCTAAAAGCCTAAACACAAACAGGATATGCTTTAGTTTTGGCAACCAAGAATTGGTAACTTTAAATCCTTTTAAGCTAGATATTTTAAGTTCTGCTGTTTGTTTTTTGTTTTTAAAAACATACCAAGCTATAGCTACTGGCAACAATAGCAGTAACCAAAACAATTCTTTATTTAAAAACTCAATACCTTCTAACATTATTCTTCGTCTGCTTTAAGTTCTATGGAGTTTAAAATGCGTTCTTCTATTTTATCTGCATACACATCATCTTCTTCGGTTGTAATTACAATTTGCTGAAAAATATTGCCCGAATTAAATAATAGAATGGTGTACTCTCCTTTTTGTTTTTTACCTTCAATAAGGGTTGGAAAATCGCCTGAACCATGAACTTTTAGTCCTTCTGCGCCATTTGGTGTTGCGAATTTTTCGTTTTTAACCAGCATATTTTCAACACCTTGTTGTTCTATCATTTTTATACTTTGTTCTGCAATTTGTTCTAATTCAATTTTGTTTTCTCCTAGGTTTTTCACTTTTGTAGTGATAACGTACACATGAAATCCTTCCAAAAGGCTTCCGTAACCAAACATCGTCATGTCCACCTGTTGTTTTGCTTCTTCGGGTATTGGAGCAGGCATACGCTTTAACACTATTGGTGTTGAAATGGTTATTGGAGGGACGCCGTATTGACTTGTTATCCATTCGCCTTCTAAAAGCGCTTTACTTTCATGGCCGATAATGGTGTCTTTAACATAATTGAAACCATATTTTATAGAAAACCCTGTAATGGTAATTAAAAGTAAAAAGATACTAATGCCAACCGTTAGCCATACCTTTTTACGTTGCTTTTTTAGTTCTTGCTCTTTGCGGTATTGCTCATCTAAAAGCTTTTCTTCTTCGGTTGGTTCTGGCAAGACCTCTTTAACATGGTCTATTTCGGCATCAATAGTTTTTCTATCTAATTCGGCTAAAGCTACGTCTGGAGCAGATTTTGCAAACTTTACTAAATCGGCACGTCTTAAAATGCTTTCTAAATTTTTTATTGTGTCTGTGCTCAAATCTATTTGATTGCCATCCTTTAATAAGCGTAATTTATTAACCAACTCATCTGTGGTACTTTCTAAAGCGTGATCGTATACTTTTTCGTCTAAATATTTTCTAATAATTAGCGTTAACTCAGAGTAATAGTCCTTTAACTGTTCGTGTTTTAAATAGTGGCTTTCATCTAGCTTTTTAAGTGCCAATTTTGCACGGTCGTATGGTGGTAAAAGTGCAATTTTTTCTTCTTCGCTTAGTGGTTTTTGTCGCCAAATAAACCACCATAACAAAGCGGCAATACAGCCTAAAATTAACAACGTAATTATTAGATATTTCCACCAATTACTTCCTGTTTTTTTTACTTCAATTATGGGCTTAATATCGTAAAGCCCTTGTTTTGTGGTATCAACCTCAATGGTATTTACTACAACTTTAAGCGAATCTGTAAAAAACGTGTTATCGCCAACAATTATTTTTTGACGCGGAATGGTGTAGGCACCAGAGTCGAATTGCGTTAATCCGTATTTTTTTATTAAACTGAATTTATCTTTGTTTTTGATAGTATCAATAGCATAAGACTCTATCATTTCTAAGGGTGTAAATGTTTGCCCTTCTGGAAACACAACCAAATTTATAGAATCTGTTTCTACTTGAATTTTATAGGTGATTTGCTCTCCTATTTTTATGGTAGTAGAATCTATTGATGATGTTACTTGTGCGAATGAGAATAAAGACCATAGACAAAAGACAAAAGACAAAATGAGTGAAGACCGAAGACGAATAACCGAAAACAGGCTGCCGAAAACGGAAGTTCTTTTATTCATAAATCTAAAATCGTTCATCATAAATCGTTAATATTTTAGCTTCTTCTTTTAAAATATCCCAATAATTTCTTTACATAACTTTCGTCTACCCTACAGTCTATAACGCCGGCACCTGAACGCGAAAACGTTTCTTTGTAATAATTTACTTTTCCTCTGTAAAATTTTGCATAGTTTTCCCTTACTTTCTTAGAGGTTGTATTTACCAACATAAGCTCACCTGTTTCTTCATCTTGCATTTGTACCACACCAATATTAGGAATGTTTTCTTCTCGTTTATCGTAAACTCTTATTCCTGTAACATCATGTTTTCCCGAAACTATTTTCATAGTGCGCTCGTAATCGTCTGCAATAAAATCAGAAAGCACAAAAACAATCGCTTTTTTCTTCATAACGTTTTGCATGAATTTTAAGGCTTCGGCTAAATTGGTTTGTTTACTTTCTGGCTGAAATTCTATTAATTCCCTAATGATACGCAACACGTGCGAACGTCCTTTTTTGGGAGGTATATAAAGTTCTATTTGGTCTGAAAATAAAATAAGCCCTATTTTATCGTTGTTCTGTGTGGCTGAAAATGCCAAGGTTGCCGCTATTTCTGTTACCACTTCATTTTTAAACTGCTGCTCTGTACCAAACAACTCAGAACCCGAGATATCTACCATAAGCATCATGGTTAATTCGCGTTCTTCTTCAAATACTTTTACAAATGGTTCGTTGTAACGTGCGGTAACATTCCAATCTATATTCCTTACATCGTCGCCAAATTGATACTGGCGTACTTCACTAAAAGTCATACCTCTCCCTTTAAATGTAGAGTGGTATTCACCACCAAAAATATGATCAGACAAACGGCGTGTCTTAATCTCTATTTTTCGTACTTTTTTTAGTAATTCTTTAGTATCCATGTTTCAGTAAACAGTTTTCAGTCGCAGTTTTCAGTTATTAAAAACCGTTGAGTTTTTTTTAGTATTCAGTTTGAGTAAGCAACTGCTAACTGTAACTGAACACTGAAAACTCTTTTTATGGTACTTCTATCTCGTTTACAATTTTGTTGATGATGTCTTCAGAGGTTACGTTTTCAGCTTCAGCTTCGTAGGTAATACCTATTCTGTGGCGTAATACATCGTAAACTACAGCGCGAACATCCTCTGGAATAACATAACCTCGGCGCTTAATAAAAGCATAGCATTTGGCCGCAGTTGCCAAATTAATACTACCACGGGGCGAGGCTCCAAAAGAAATTAATGGTTTTAAATCGGTAAGTCTATATTTTTCAGGATATCTGGTTGCAAAAATTATATCCAAAATATATTTTTCTATTTTTTCGTCCATATACACATCCCTCACCGCCTCTTGTGCAGTTAAGATTTGCTTTAAAGACACTACAGGATTTACTTTATCAAAAGCACCTTTTAAATTTGCTCTAATAATTAACTGCTCCTCATCTAGCTTTGGGTAGTCTATAACCGTTTTTAGCATAAAACGGTCTACCTGTGCTTCTGGCAATGGGTAAGTTCCTTCCTGCTCTACTGGGTTTTGCGTTGCCATAACCAAAAACGGTTTGTCTAAGGTAAAGGTTTCGTCTCCAATGGTAACTTGTTTTTCCTGCATGGCTTCCAGTAATGCCGATTGTACTTTTGCAGGTGCTCTGTTAATCTCATCTGCCAGTACAAAATTTGCAAAAATTGGGCCTTTTTTAATAGAGAAATCGTTCTCCTTCATATTGTAAATTAAAGTCCCTGTAACATCGGCAGGCAATAAATCTGGTGTAAACTGTATACGACTAAAAGCACCGTCTACCGCCTGTGCCAAAGTATTTATGGCTAGGGTTTTTGCTAATCCAGGCACACCTTCTAATAAAATGTGTCCACGACCTAAAAGCCCGATAAGCAAACGCTCTACCATGTGTTTTTGGCCCACAATTACTTTATTCATTTCTAAAGTAAGCAAATCTACAAAGGCACTTTCCTTTTCAATTTTCTCGTTAATAGACTTAATATCAATTGTACTGGTTTCTTCCATCATTTTTAAGTTTTTAGAGATCTATTATATCGCCCATTTTTAAAGCAATGCAAATTGTTAAAATTTTTATTTGAAACCTGTTAAAGATTGGTTAAAAAAATTGGCAAAACACTATGAAACCTCACTTTAACCATTAATTATGATAAGTTTATCTTAAATAGCGCAAAATGGTGAATAATTATTAATTAAATCTCTGTACAACAAAATGGTTATAAATGCCTTTTTAGGTATTTTTAGAGAGAATTAAATAACAACAATGAAAAAAACAGCGTTTATAACAGGTGCCACAAGTGGTATTGGAGAAGCCACAGCTTATGAATTTGCCAAACATGGAATTAGATTAGTGTTATGCGGAAGACGGTTAAACCGATTAAAAACCATTAAAAATGCTTTAGAGCGTTTAACCGATGTGCACATTTTGAATTTTGATGTTAGAGATAAGGATGCTACCCTGCATGCTATTAATAACTTACCCGAAGCATTCAAACAAATTGATATTCTTATTAATAATGCAGGAAATGCGCATGGTTTAGACCCCATACAAACTGGTGATTTAGAGGATTGGGATGCCATGATGGATATTAATGTAAAAGGTCTACTTTATGTTAGCAAAGCGATTATACCACAAATGACAGCGCGTAAATCTGGGCATATTATTAACATTGGTTCTTCGGCAGGAAAAGAAGTATATCCTAAAGGCAATGTATATTGTGGTAGCAAACATGCGGTTTTAGCTATTACCGAAGGTATGCGCATAGATTTAAATCCGTTTGGTATAAAAGTAAGTGCCATAAACCCCGGACTGGTAGAAACCGAATTCTCCAAAGTACGTTTTAAGGGCGGAAAAGAGGCCGACAGTGTTTACAAAGGATTTAAAGCATTACAGGCGAAAGATGTTGCCGAAGTGATTTATTTTGCGGTAACACGACCTCCTCATGTAAACATTGCAGATGTTTTGATGTTTTGTACGGCACAAGCTAATAGTGTAACGGTAAAAAAGGAGTTTTAGATGGCAAAAAATATTACTTATTTATTGGGAGCCGGTGCAAGTTTTAATGCAATACCCGTAGTTGATGGAATACCTGATGCGTTGGATCATTTTGCAAACGAATTTAATCCTGGAAAAGCTTATCACAATTTTGCTCCAATAGAGTTTTCTGATGAAAAAAATCAAACAATAGTTAAACTTTTTTTATATCAGCACCAAAATGATGTGAAAACTTTACGGGAGTATCACTCAAAACTTAGAGACTTTTATAAAGATATAATATGGTTAAAGTCTGAAGCAAAAAAACACACTAGCATTGATACTTTTGCAAAAAAACTATACCTACAAGAGGATTTACCTAATCTAAAAAAACTAAAAACAATTTTATCATGCTTCTTCATTTTCTTGCAAACAAAAAAATTTGATAAAAGATATGATAGTCTTTTTGCATCGGTTCTTGATGACTTAAATAACCTTCCAGGTCAAATAAAATTGCTTTCTTGGAACTACGATTCTCAGTTGGAAATTGCACTTAGCAATTTTACCAATGACTCTATAAATGAAGCTAAGAAAAAACTTAAATTACATTCAAAAGGAGATATCATGTTCGACGCTTACGCTCCTAATGAATTTTGCGTTTATAAAATAAATGGAACTACCAATATTCAAAAAAGAGATTTTAATATTGATAACATTTTATCTGACTTTAAATCAAACAACACTTCAATAATAAAAACTTTTTTGGATTTACATGGAGAATTACAAAATTTCAAAAGCCAGCCTAATATGACATTTGCTTGGGAAGATTTTAATACAGAAAAAGGATTTTTCCCAAATTTAAGGCATTCTATTTCCGAAACCGAAATTTTGATTGTCATTGGTTACTCATTCCCTTTTTTTAATAGAAAGGTTGATAAATTTATCCTAGATTCAATGTCTAATTTGAAAAAAATTTATATCCAAGACCCAAACAACGCCAACGATATAATTGAAAAAATAAAAGATATGGTTCCTTGGCAAAAATCGTTTTTTAATTTAGGCAAACCTGATAAACCAGCAACATCGACTAAAGAAATAATTAAATTTATCCCTAAAACTTTCGTAGAGCAATTTTTCATCCCAGTAGAATTTTAAAATAGATTCCTGCCTTCGCAGGAATGACAGATATGATTAACAAACGCCTACTTATAAAACACCTTTTGGCTCATAATGATGAGAACAGCTTTTATGATAAAAAGCGAAAAATTGATATTGGCCAAAAAGAAGGTAAGGCTAAGTTTTTAAAGCATATCTGTGCTCTTTCTAACAGCAACCCAAAAAACAACTCCTACATAGTTATTGGTGTAGAAGATGAAGACAACACAATTGTTGGTGTAGATTTTTTTGATGATAGCAAAATTCAAAATCTCATAAATGCTTATTTAACCCATCCGCCCATTGTGCAATATGAAAACATACCGTTTCCACACCTCCCAGACGATAAAGTGGTAGGGCTTGTAACCATTAGGCCTACTGGAAAACTAACCTCGCTACGTAAAAATATCTGGAAGTATTACGGTGGATCTGTGTTTTTTCGCGATGGTAGTATAAGTATGCCCAAAGTGTTTGAAAGTGATATTGTTGATGTGAACTCTAAAATTGTAGAAGCTATTGAAAAAAATGCTCAAAACAATATAGAGCACACCCTTGATGGTGTGATGGATTTTATGAAAAAGCGCAAAGACTATAATGCACAATACAAAGTGTTTAAAGAATATTTTGTAGTGTGTTGGGCTGGACAAAAAAAAATTATAAAAAAGGAGACATTTTACTCTAGGGTGGATATAGAATTGATTAACGAACAGGTACGTTTATTTTTCTCTGCACTCGATGAGGTTTCTATAACGATTACCGATGATACTTTTGAAATTATTGAATATGTTAACCTAGGATTTCAAAAAAACCACAAATATTACCCATTAGAAGAAACTGTTATTAATTTTCAGGATAATGCCAGTTACACCATTGAAACCAAATTGTTATTTGAGCCTCCACAATTCAATAAAAAAACATTGTACCATATGTACAACAGCAATAATGCGCTTTTAGAAAAACTAAAAAAGGGGGTAACCTTAACTGAAAATGAAACTGTAGATTTAAACAATTTGCCATCTACATATCTTATTTGCTACCTTAACGATTTTGAAAACGCTATAGATAAGCTACAAGAAGCTAAACCTTTTTTAAAAACTCAAAATAATGGTGTTTATCTACTATATAAAGAAGCTATGCGGATTTTAAGGAAGGTAAAATACAATTAACATTTGTTAATAAATTTAACCATAATTTAACCTTCACATATGTTTATTTTCTGAAAAAGTATTATGTTTGCAACGCTATTAATCATTTTAATTAAACCTTGTGCTCCAAATCGAAACAGAGTCAAGGTTTTTTTATGCGCTTAATCTAACTTCAGTAAAATTAAGCCTCTGGGTTTTTCTCCCTAAAGTTTTTATAAAGTTTAAACCCTAACATTATAAGAATACCCAAAACCACAATACCAATAATACCCCATATCCAATTTATAGCACTTTTTAGGATAACTAAAAAAATAACTGCAAAGAGTATGAATGTGGCACCTTCGTTCCAAATACGCATGTAGCTGGATGTTTTTTTTACCTCATCATTCTGTAATTGTTTATAGTATTGATGCGTTTTTAAGTGATATATAAAAAGCAGCAGAATAAAGCCTATTTTTACTTGCATCCATGGCAGATAAAATAATGCAGGATTAATATAAAACAAACTTAATCCAAAAACTAGGGCTAAAATTGCCGAGGGCCATGTAATAATAAACCATAACCGTTTTGCCATTAGCTTAAGTTGTTTGCCTAAAATTTCTTTATCTGGTGATGGTTTTTGAAATGCTTCTATTTGATACACAAAAAGCCTTGGGATATAAAACAACCCTGCAAACCAAGTAATTACAAAAATAAGATGAAATGCTTTTAGATAGAAATATGCCATTATTTATCGATAAATAAATAGTTTAAATTTTTAGCATTAAACGCTTGGTTAAACGCCTTAATTTCGTTGCTTAACAACGCATTAAAAGTACTTAATTCTTTATTTATTTTTTGGGTAAGTTCATTTTTTACCGCAATATCTTGTTCGGTTGGCGCAAAATCGCCCATACTTACCAAGGCATTTAAGTGCCCTAATTTATTGGTAAGCCTAATTGGAAAATTAAGTGGGTCTTGTGCACTCTTATTTTTAGTTTGGTATAAGGCTTCTTCTATACTTTTAAAGTCTTTTTGTAATGCTTTTGCTTTATCTAGCAAATCTTTTACCGTGTTGTCGCCTTTATACTGCTTTTCAAAAGCTAAGAGCTGTTTGTTAATGTTTCTAATTTTTTTAATGGTTTTATGCGCCTTATCCATTGTATTATTTACATCTTTTATAAAATTAAATTGCGCTTGCATGTCGGCCAAATCGCTTTCTGCTCTTGGATCAGCAAGTATAGTAAATGGTTGCGACACGCTTTCTCCATTTTTATTTAAAGTTACTTTATAGCTTCCAGGAACAGCTTTAGGGCCATCTAAACTAGCCCACCATAAAATCATGCCTTCTAGTTTTTCGGTTCCTTCATACATCATATCCCATACAAATTGGTTTGCCCCTTTTTTTACCTCAAGTTTGTCTTTCTTTTTATTTGCTGTACTAAAGGTTTTAATAGTATCACCTTTCATATTAAAATACGTTAAAGACACCGTATCTTTCTGTTCATCGAAATCTTTAATATTAAAATACGTTACCACACCATTTGGATGGTTTGTACCTGAAGTTTTACTATTTTTTAATGTGCCCCCTCGCATTCTGTAAGCATCTTTTGGCTTAAACAATGTAAGTTGATTTGAATATTTAAGATCGTGTAACTGATGTAATACGGTTAAATCATCAAGTATCCACAAACTTCTACCTTGCGTTGCTACTATTAAACTATTATTTTTTATGGTGAGGTCTGTAATAGGTACTATAGGTAAATTTAACTGAAACGGTTTCCAGTTTTTGCCATCATCAAAAGAAATATACATTCCAGTTTCTGTACCAGCATAAAGCAAGCCTTTACGTTTAGGGTCTTCTCTTAAAACTCTTGTAAAATGTTCTGGAGCTATCCCGTTTGTAATTTTTGTCCACGATTTACCATAATTAGTAGTTTTATACAAATACGGTGTAAAATCGCCTGTTTTATATTTTGTACCAGCAACATAGCAAGTACCGGCATTAAAAACACTAGGTTCTATACTGTTTATCATCATCCAATCTGGCATACCTTTTGGCGTAACGTTCGTCCAATTTTTTCCACCATCTTGTGTTACGTGTATTAGTCCATCATCACTACCAACCCATAACAAACCTTCTTTTAAAGGAGACTCTTGGGCTGCAAAAATGGTACAATAATATTCCACAGATGTGTTATCTTGTGTAATTGGACCACCCGAAGATTTTAATTTTGAAGGATCATTTCTAGTTAAATCCGGACTAATAATTTCCCAGGATTGCCCTTCGTTTTCAGTAACATGTACATGTTGTGAAAACGTATATAAACGATTGGGATTATGTTTTGAAAATATAATAGGGAAATTCCACTGGAAACGATATTTCATACCTTCGGCACCGTGGCCCATGGGGTTATCTGGCCATACGTTGATAGCTCTAACGGTTCCTGTTTTATGGTTGAATCGGGTTAAATACCCGTCGTAACTCCCACCGTAAACAATGTCGTTATTTGTAGGGTCTATGGCTATATGCGCCGATTCTCCTCCTGCGGTTGGTTCCCAATCGTCTTCTGTAATACTTCTACCATCTGTTCTGTGGGCAATTCTAATTGTAGAATTATCTTGTTGTGCCGCATAAATACGAAATGGAAAATGGTTATCTGTAGTTACCCTATAAAACTGTGATGTGGGCTGATTGTAATATGTACTCCATGTTTCGCCACCATCGTAAGTTACTTGTGCGCCACCATCGTCTCCAATAATCATGCGGTTGGGGTTTTCTGGGGCTATCCATAAATCGTGGTGGTCTCCGTGTGGAGCGTTATAAGTGCTAAATGTTTGTCCTCCATCTGTACTTTTATGGTAACGTACATTTAAAACATACACCAAATCTACATCTTTAGTATCGGCATACACCCTAGTGTAGTACCATGCGCGCTGGCGTAGTTTACGTTCACTATTCACCTGTTTCCATGTGTCTCCACCATCATCACTTCTGTAAAGTCCTCCTTTTTCTTTGTTTTCTACTATAGCCCAAACACGTTGGTTATTAACAGGAGATACGGTTACACCAATAATACCCAAAGTATCGGTTGGAAAGCCTTCGTGTTTTGAAATCTCCGTCCAACTTTCGCCACTATCTGTACTTTTCCATAAGGCAGACCCTTCACCTCCAGAGCTCAAACTGTAAGGTGTACGCTGTACACACCATGTTGAGGCATATAAAATTCTTGGGTTTGTAGGATCCATAATTAAATCTACAACCCCAGCATGTGCATTAGAGAATAAGGTTTTTTTCCATGTTTTTCCTCCGTCTATACTTTTGTAAACCCCGCGCTCTTCGGTTGGTTTATAAATATTACCCAATACTCCTGCATATACAATATTTGAATTTGTAGGATGAATTGCTATTCTTGGAATATGTCTTGAGGTGTTCAATCCAGAATTCGTCCAAGTTTTACCTGCATCTACGCTTTTCCAAACACCGTAACCAGAAGATACGTTTCCTCTTACTGTTTTTTCGCCACCACCAACATACATTACGTTAGGATCTGATTTAGCGACGGATATAGCTCCTATACTCCCACCAAAAAAGCCATCGGAGATATTTTCCCAAGACCTTCCTCCATTAGTAGTTTTCCAAATACCTCCTCCTGTTGCACCAAAATAATAAAGATTTGGTTTGTTAGGAACACCCGTAACCGCAGCACTTCTACCGCCTCTAAAGGGGCCTAATAACCGGTATTGTAATGCATTATAGTTTGATTCATCAAAGGTTTGTGCTTGAAGTAATATTGAGTTTCCAAAGAAAAAAAAACATAAAATAACAGCAAATAATCTCATTATCGCAAGGGTTTTAATGTGAATATATAGATAGCCTAAATTTAAGCATAAATATTATTATGGTACCGTTGTGAGTAATTTTAACTTTACCTCGCGATGTAAAAAAATTGCTGTAACTATGGTAGACAGTACATCTGCAATAGGAAAAGATATCCAAACCCCTATTTCACCGTAAAATTTTGGCAAAATTAAAATTAGAGGAATAAAGAAAAAACCTTGTCTTGTAAGCGTTAATAGCAGTGCAGGAATTGCTTTTCCAACCGCTTGAAAATATGCTGCACCAATAAGTTGAATGGCTATAATAGGTGTTGCGGCAAACACCCAACGCATTGCCGAGGGTGTTTCTAAAATTACATTTTCGTCTTTGGTAAATAAACGGGTAATAGCTTCTGGAAACACCATTAAAAGCACAAACACTAAAGTGGCTAAACCAGATGCGTAAAGTATTGCCGTAATTATTGTTTTTCTAACACGATTAAATTTTGAAGCACCATAATTAAATCCTGCAATAGGTAAAAATCCTTGTGTAATACCATATACGGGAAATAGGGCAAACATTAACATACGCCCAACGATGGCATAGGCTGTAACAGAGGTTTCGCCACCTAAATCGAACAAAATATTATTCATAAATAAATATGTAATGCTCACTACGGCTTGTCGAGACAAGGTAACAAACCCCAAAGATCCAATTTCTGAAACAATATGTTTTTTAAGTGAAAAATGGCATTTTAGAAGTTTTAGTTCAGAATGTTTAGACAAGAAGAACCAAAGAATGAATGCAAAACACAACAAATAAGATCCTGTTGTAGCCCATGCAGCTCCTGCCATTCCCCAATCGAATACATTAATAAAAACATAATCTAAAAGTAAATTTCCAACCGATGGAATCATCATCGCATACATGGCAAATTTTGGTTTACCTTCAGCCCTAATTACAGTATTCCCCATCATGCAAAGTGCCAAGAAAGGTACTCCGTACAATACAATTCTATAATAAATAGTTGCTGGTTCTAAAATAGCACCTTTGCCACCAAATGCTGGAATAATACCATTTATAAACCATAATCCTAGAATTACCATAGTAACGGTAACCAACAAAGTAAGCGTAATTTGGTTCCCAAAGGTAATGCGGGCTTTTTTTATATTGTCGGCACCAAGTGCTCTAGAAATTATAGAAGATCCGCCAATACCAATCGCCATTCCTAATGCTGCAATAAAAAAAGATACAGGTAATACTACGTTTATAGCTGCTATTGCAATAGAACCAATCCATTGTCCAACAAAAATAGTGTCTACCAAAATGTTTAGCGACATTACCAATATTCCAATAGAAGCTGGAACAGCTTGCTTTATAAGAAGTTTGCCTATTGGCTGTGTGCCTAAATCTTGTGAGGAAACCTTAGCCATTAAACGGTTGCCGGCTTTTCGTCAACAGTCCATTCTTTTGCCATATTAGCAATTACTTGGGCAAAATCCTCACGGTCGTTTAAACATGGTATAACCGTAAATTGCTCGCCACCAACTTCGTGAAAAATCTCTTCCCCTTCCATAGCAATCTCTTCTAAAGTTTCTAAACAATCGCTAACAAATGCTGGAGTAACAATAGCCATTTTTTTTATGCCTTCTTTACCCATACGCTCTATAGTACGATCTGTGTAGGGCTGTAACCAAGGATCGAAACCAAGCCTAGATTGAAATGTAGTGGAATACGTGCCGTTTTTTAAGCCCAATTTTTTAGCAACATTAACGGTGGTAATTTCACATTGGTGACGGTAACAAAATTCATGTTGCGGACTCCCTTTTTTAAAGCAACATTTACCGTCCATTTTACAGTTTCCATTAGTAATATCACTTTTGCGGATATGGCGTTCTGGCACACCGTGGTAACTAAACAGAATATGCTCATAATCTAAACCATCTAGTTGTTCTGCAATACTTTTTGAAAGCACATTAATGTAATCTTGCCGTCCATAAAACGCAGGCGTTTGTGTAATTTTTAACTGAGGAAAGTGTGCAGCTACCAGTTCATCGACTTTCACATCAATAGTTTCGGTAGTTGCCATAGCAAATTGCGGATATAGCGGAATGGTTTTTATTTCGGTACACCCTTTATCTACCAATTCCTGTAGCCCTTTTTTAATCGTCATACTCCCATATCGCATGGCTAATGCCACAGGAATATCAAGCTTTTCTTGTACTTTTTCTTGAAGCCTTTCTGAAAGTACTATTAAAGGGGAGCCTTCGTCCCACCATATTTTTTTATATGCTTTGGCCGAAGCCTTGGGTCGAGTATTTAAAATAATACCTTTTACAAGTAAGTTTCTTGCCCAAAGCGGTACGTCTATAACACGTTCGTCCATTAAAAATTCACCCAAATATTTTTTCACATCTTTAGGTTCTGGGCTATCTGGAGAACCTAAATTAACTAGAAGAATGCCTTTCATAAATCTCTTTTTCTTTGCAATTATACAGGTTATCTTATATGTTATGCTTATTATTCTTTCTCTAACAAAGCTGTTCTTACAGCTTCTGGCACAATAGAGTTAACAAATGCAGCCATGTTTTTTTCATTGCTTAAAAATTTCCAACCGTCATACTGTGGATCATTAATAGCAAACATACTTGCATTGTTGTTTATTACTAGAGATGTTGTATCGGCATCAATAGTAACGTTTTCACTACCAAATTGAGCTGCCATGGTAGATTTCATTAATTCTAAATAATCGTTTTGCGCCTCTTTAGGTTTATCTTTTTCAGTTAAAAATATCATTCTCATTTTACTGTTGTAGTACACCACAGCGTAAGTAACATTATCTATTTTCTTAGTGTCGCTGATATTATTTACCGTATTTGAAATGAACTCAATCTTCATTTGGGGCGAATTAAACATTTGCTCCATTGCCGCTTTCATTTGTGCTTTTGGAGCCATATCGAACATTTTTGGATGCATATAATCTAAAACCCCATCAAGATTCATATTGGTCATATAATCGTAATAGGTTTGTGCTTCTTTTTCTATAGCTTCTGTTTGAGATTGCGAAAAACTTGAACATGTAATTAAAAAAGCGAGAACTAGTGTAGTAAAAAATTTCATTATAGTATTTGTTTATTGCAAAAATACGATACATATTTTACAATAGCGCTATTATTTACACGTTCACTCATTGATAAAATCTATGCGTTCATTTAGGGTATGTAACACCCTTTTTATTTCTATATTTATCAATTCAAAATTAAAATATGAAAAAATTACTGCTCCTGTTATCTGCTTCCATTTTCTACAATTTTTGTTTTTCTCAAGAAAAAAGTTTGCTCTGGGAAATTTCTGGTAACGGTTTACAACATCCATCTTACATTTACGGTACCATGCATGTAAGCAGTAAAGTTGCCTTTAGGCTAGACGATGTGTTTTACAAAGCCTTGAACAAAAGCGAATGTATTGCATTAGAATCTGATCCCACACAATGGCTAAAATTTATGCATGAAGATTTTGGGTTTAATTACAATATGGACAACTACATGCATGGGGATAATTTTTACGCAAACCTCTTTAGGTTATCTGCACTAGACCCCGTGCAAATACGTAGTGTTATTAGGTTTGATAATTATTTAATTAACAGTTACCTGTACCGGAAAAATTCTTACATTGATGATTTTGAAGAAGAAACATATCTAGATATGTTTATTTACCAAGCAGGCAGAAAAAACAACAAACCTGTAATTGGACTAGAAGATTTTAGGGAGTCGCGTTACCTAACCACTAAAGCTAGTTTTAATGTAAACAAGCGTAAACCAGATGATTGGTTTATAAAACTCATGGAGAAGAAAAACATGTTTATGTTTCAGGAAGACGTGTATCGCGAGCGAGATATTGAGTTATTAGATTCTATTGGAGCCGCCACAAACACCAAGTATTATAGAGAGCATATGCTTTTTAAACGTAATGCAAACATGGTGCATGTTTTAGACTCCTTAATGCACAAAAAAATTGTGTTCTCTGGTGTTGGGGCAGCACATCTTGGAGGCGAAAAAGGTATGCTACACATGTTACAAGAAAAAGGCTATACCGTAAAGCCTTTGGTATCTAAACAAACCAAATACGCTAAAGCAGAAAAAGACAAACTAGAGCAAAAATTTACCAATCCAGAACTCTTCCTACAATCTACTTCTGATGGATTTATTAGCATTAAAAGTTTTGATGAACTTAGAGAGTTTACCGCAGATGGCATAAAATACTATGTAGCGCCAGACATGACAAATGGTGCGTACTTAACCATAAATAGATTAAACACATTTGAGTATTTACCAAACCAAAATGACAAAGTAGATTTAACTTTTATAAAAAACCTATTATACGAAGATGTGCCAGGAACAATTATAGAAAAACAAGAATTTAAAACACCTTATCCAGGTATTAGCATTTTAAACAAAACAAAAAAAGGCGATTACCAAAAATACCATATCTATAAAACACCGTTAGAAATTATTGTAGTGAAATTTGGTGGCAAAAAAGATTTTGTAGTATTACATGAAGCTGAAATTTTTAACTCCATTCGTTTTAAGTCTGTAAACAATACTTCAACAACTTTTAAGGACCCTTACCAAAAATATGAGTTTGAATGTCCGGAATATTTTATTACTGCAAACCTTGAGCATACAGGAAAAAAATTAGTACAGGCATTGGGTAAAAACAACGATTTTTATTTCTTTATAGAATCTCCTCAACACGATGTAGAATATATTGAAGAAGATGCTTTTGAAGCTAAATACATCCATACAAGTTTTTATAAAAACCTAGATATAGACAATGTAGAAGTAAAAGCCAACAATACCATTTACAAAAGTTACCTGTCTCAAGTTGTTTTAGATTCTACAAGCCAAAATAAACTGTGGTTAAAATCTATTGTAAAAGATGGCAGTTACTATTTAATGGGCTATTATGGCGATGTAAAAGATAGAGCTACATCTTATTTTCAGTCTTTAAAATTCAAGAGCGCCACCTACGAAAGCTTTAAAACAGTTACCGATACATCACTGTATTTTACCGTAAAATCACCCATTAAAGCACCCTTGCCCTACAATGAGTTTTACAATAACTACAAGCGAAAAAAACCTTATGACGAAACTGAAAAAATTACAACATACACCACCAAGGCCAATGAGCAAGTTACAGTAAAACGTACCAAGTTTCACGACCTGAAAATGTATAAAAACGCAGATAGTTTATGGAATAAAATTAACAGAAAACAAGATTTTTTAGACCTTCCTGAACTAAATGAATCATCCCATGATAAAACACTTATAGCCTTGGCTGAAAATCGTTATAGTAACAATGGCTATAATTATTATACTTATAAACTAAGAGACTCTTTTAGTGTTAAGGAAATTTTAGTAAAATATATACAAAAAGAGGGCGTACTATATCAGTTAACTGCTTTAACAGATTCTATTAACAAACCCTCTCGTTTTTTAACTGAATTCTTTAATTCGTTTAAACCGATGGATACCCTTATGGGGAAAGCTATTTTTGAAGATAAAACCAACCTGTTTTTTAAGGCTCTAAAAAACAACGATAGTATTGTGTTAAATGGGTATACAGAACTAAAGTTTTCTAACAAACACACATCAAAAATTATTGATGTAATAGATAATTTTGAGTTTCCTGAAAACAAAACACAAATAAAATACTATTTACTTCGCGAGTTAATAACTAACGATAAAAGCCCGCGCGTTACTAATTTTGCAAAACAACTCTACGTAACGTCGTATTCAGAGCCTGCCATACAAGACATTATTTTAAATACCTTTTTTCAACGCAAGGATAAAGCCGCTTACGAATTTGTTTTAGAGTTGCTAAATACAGATTTACCTTTGGGTTCTAAAACACCATCTTTTTCTGTGTACAATACAAGTGCAGATTCTCTAAAAACAGTAAAAGTGCTATTTCCAGAGTTGCTAAATTTTTCAATAGTTGAAGACTATAAATCACCCATCTACAGCTTATTATCAAAATTACTTGATAGTAACATAGTAAAACCCAAGGTGTATAAAAAGTTTAAAAAGCAAATTATTAACGATGCCAAAATACAAATAAAACGTAGTTTAGGCAGCACGCAACGCTATTCTTACTCTTCCAGAAATAATTTTTCTTTAGATAGTTATGTGAAATTATTGTTTCCATACAGAGACGACAAGCATGTTAAGTTGTTTTACATAAGACTATTAGAAAGTGAAGATTTTGAAGCACTAACTACATATTATGTTCTGTTAAAGCATAAAAACGAGCCTATCTCAGAACAGCTAAAAGCCAAAACACTTTTAAATGAAGACGCGCAGTACAAGCTTATTGCGAAACTAAAAAAGCATAAACTTTTAAACGAAAAGGAAACCACCATTGTAGATTTAAAAACCTATGCAAAGTCTAAACTATTTGCTAACAGTTACTTTAAAGATGCTGATAATACAATTGAGTTTGTAGAAGAACAAACCTTTAAAACAGATAACGACACATCTATTCGGCTATTTTTATTTAAACGAACAGACAAAAGGCAACCAGAAGAAAATCAGTTTTTGCATGCCATAGCCTTTGAGGATACCAAAGGTAAAACCTTCAGGCTTACCCCTTATTTTATAGGTCTAAAAAATGGCATATCCATTTCAGGTTATAAAACAGAAAAGGATGTTACAGAAGATATTGTACTACAAATTAAACATAAAACAAGAAAGCGCATTAAGGTAAATATGTATTAAAGAACGGTATATTAGTTCCCTAGCTTTTGCTTTTTATCATATAATTCAGATCGGTCTTCTAGTGGGTTGCAATCTTGAAAAATACCACAAGACACGTTAGGTTTAGCTAAAGATTTTCCTTGTACAAGTTGTTTAGACAAGGCTTCTATTTTTGGGGTTAAATATTTCATCTCATTAAACTTACATAAATTATAGCTCTAACTTAAAGACATTACATATTTTTTTGGCGTGGTACCATATTTCTTTTTAAACGCCGCTATAAAATGGCTAGAAGTACTGTAACCTACTTTAAGGCCTACTTCATTTACATTATTATTGCCAGATTCTAGAAGCTTACGGGCAACTTCCATTTTGTAGTCAAACAAAAAACTAAATACAGAATCGCCGTAAATCTGCTTAAAGCCTTCTTTTAATTTTTTAATATTTAATCCTATTTCATCGGCTAACTCTTGTAATGTAGGTGGTTCTGCCATTCGCGAAACAATAATATCTTTGGCTTTTCGTATTTTAATAACGTTAGCTTCATCTACTAAAAACGGGCATTGCTCTACATTGGCATCTTCACTTCTATTAAAATACAAACTCAGCAGCTCATACGCTTTTGCCTTAAAGTATAATTGCTTTATGGATGAATTTAAACTGTAATTAATTAATTGATTTAGTACGATAGCCATCGATGGGCTAATTACACCATCGTTATAATACTTTTTGTCTTTGTTTTCAGAATTTAAAAATGAAATATAATCAGCCTCCTGCGAAAATAAGCCATGAAATTTTTTAATGGATATTAAAATTGAAACTATCCAAGAATTAGGGGCTACCTGAAGATTTATAGGCAATTCTTGTTGCGGATTATACAACAGTAACGAATTCTCTTCATGAATATCTAAACTGTAACGGCCTTGATTAAATACAAATTTAGTAGCTCCCTTGATACAAAAATGAAATTGAATAAACATACTATCTATTTCTTTTGCAACACTTTGGGCGACACTTTCATCGTTTTTAAACATTAAAACCAAAAAACCATCATCAACGTTAGTCTCCTCAAAAGTACTTTTAGCGATACTTTTTATATTATTTTCCATGTTCATTTTTTCTTTTATTTAGATTTATTCTAAATTAAAACATTCGAAACCACCAAATACACCGCTAAAATATGACATTTATCATATTTTTTCTAGAAAATAGTTTAAAAAACCACAAACGATATTAAAAGTTCTTTCAGCGTTACTTTTTTATTATCAATCCCTTTACATTTGTGTGGCAATTTCAGGTATAGCAATGCAAAAGTACAACATATCACGTAGTAACTACTTTTATGCCATTGGCTTAAGTTATAAAAAAGCCGATGCAGATATAAGAGGTCGCTTTAGTTTAGACGACGACTCTAAGCATAAATTATTACAACAAGCCAAAGACAATGGTATAGAAAGTTTAATTGTTACTTCTACTTGTAACCGTACCGAAATTTATGGTTTTGCCCAACACCCTTACCAACTTATAGAATTGCTTTGCGATAATACAAACGGTACTGTTGAAGAATTTCGCGATGTAGCTTACATCTATAAAAATAAAGAGGCTATAGCGCACATGTTTCGTGTTGGTTCTGGTTTAGACAGCCAAATTCTTGGTGATTTCGAAATTATAAGTCAGCTAAAAGTAAGCAGTAAGCTATCTAGAAAATACGGCTTACTAAACCATTTTTCCGAACGCTTGGTAAATGCAGTAATTCAGGCAAGTAAACGCATTAAAACAGAAACTAACATTTCTTCGGGTGCCACATCGGTATCTTTTGCCTCGGTACAATATATCTTTAACAATGTTGAAGATGTTTCCAACAAAGATATTTTATTGTTCGGAACAGGAAAAATAGGAAGAAATACCTGTGAAAATTTAGTAAAACATACCGAAAACGAACATATTACCTTAATTAACAGAACTAAGGACAAAGCCGAACGAATTGCTGGTAAGTTTAATTTGGTAGTTAAAGATTACGCAAATTTACAGGAAGAAATTAGCACATCGGATATATTAATAGTGGCTACTGGCGCACAACGCCCCACTATAGACAAACATATTATACAGAGTAAAAAACCACTTTTAATTCTAGATTTATCTATTCCAAAAAATGTTAATGAGAACGTTAAGGAACTTAAAAATGTTACATTAGTGCATTTAGACGATTTATCTAAAATTACAGATGAAACCTTAGAAAAACGCAAATCGCACATTCCATTAGCTGAAGCTATTATTGAAGACGTTAAAGCAGAATTTAACAGTTGGTTAGAAACCAGAAAGTTTGCACCAACTATAAAAGCTTTGAAACATAAATTAACTGATTTTGCTACAGCAGAATTGGATACCCAGCGTAAAAAGTTAACAGACTTTAACGAAGAACAGGCAGCAATAATAAGTAATAAAATCATTCAAAAAATTACCAATCATTTTGCGCATCATTTAAAAGATGACGATGTATCTACAGATGATAGCCTAGAACTTATTAAAAAAGTATTTCAGCTAGAAGAACCTCAAAAAACAAATGTCTAAAACCATAAGAATTGGTACTCGCGATAGTGAATTAGCACTATGGCAAGCCAAAATAGTACAAAGTTTACTCGAGAAAGAAGGCCACAAAACAGAGTTAGTTCCGGTAAAATCTACAGGCGATTTAGTACTAGACAAACCACTTTACGAACTAGGAATTACAGGTATTTTTACACGAACGCTCGATATTGCCATGTTAAACCATGATATTGATATTGCAGTACATTCCCTAAAAGATGTACCTACAGTATTACCAAAAGGCATTATACAAGCAGCTGTTTTAAAACGCGGCAATGTTAACGATACACTGGTATTTAAAAATAACGAGGAGTTTTTAAGTGCCAAAAATGCAGTAATAGCCACTGGAAGCTTGCGCAGAAAAGCACAATGGCTAAACAGGTACCCAACCCATACCATTACAGATTTACGAGGTAATGTAAATTCGCGTTTACAAAAACTACAAGATAACGATTGGAATGGTGCAATTTTTGCTGCAGCAGGTATTGGTAGAATTGGCATTAGACCCGAAGAGGCTATAAATTTAGATTGGATGATTCCTGCTCCGGCACAAGGCGCCATTATGATTACAGCTTTAGAAGACGATGAATTTGTAAAAGAAGCCTGTGCTACCTTAAACCACGAAGAAACCGAAATTTGTACCACTATTGAACGTAAGTTTTTAAACCGTTTAGAAGGTGGTTGTACAGCACCAATAGGCGCTCTGGCCTATATTAAGGATGAAGAAGTACATTTTAAAGGTGTGCTTTTAAGTAAAGATGGTTCTAAGAAAATTCAAGTAGAACGTTCTGAAAAGCTGGGTAAACACAACAATTTAGCAATATATTGCGCAGATTATGTAATTGAACGCGGTGGAAAACGTTTAATGGACGAGATAAAATACTCGCACAAAATTACCAACGTAGTTTCAACCAAGAAATTAACAGAAGACCAAAAAAAGCTATTTCACGAAAAGGTAGTATCTAAAAGCGAGGATTTTATAAAAATTAACCTTAATAGAATTCGTCCACAAGTTTTAAAGACTGAAATTGAGAATGTTATAATTACTAGTAAAAATGCTGTTGAAGCTTTGGTTACAAATTATTCGGCAGCAGAGTTACAATTTAAAAATATTTATTGTGTTGGACGGCGCACTAAACGACTAATTGAAAACAGAATAGGCAAAGTAAAATACACTGCTAAAAATGCCAAGGCATTAGCAGAACATCTTATTCAATACATAGAAGGTACGGAAGTAACCTATTTTTGTAGTGATATTAGGTTAGATGCATTACCTACCATTTTAACCGAAAACAATATTAAAGTAAACGAAGTTGAAGCCTACCAAACAAAATATGATGGTTTTAAGGTTGATGAAGCGGTAGAAAGCGTTATGTTTTACAGCCCTTCAACCGTAGAAAGTTTTGTGCGTAGTAATAATGTTGAAATTATTGCTTTTTGTATAGGGGAAACCACGGCTAAAGAAGCCAATAAACACTTTAAAGATGTTAGGGTGGCGAAAGTACCAACTGTGGAGAGTGTGATTGAGTTGGTGAATGAACATTATGTGTGATAATAGCTATTAGCCTTTAGCTCTTAGCTGTTGGCGCCACTGTTATGAATACAAAACTAAAACCAAAGGCTAATAGCTAAAGGCCAAAAGCTAGATAGAATGAGGGGTTTTAGAAAACTTTAAATCTGGAAGAACGGGATTGAACTTGTAAAACAGGTATATCAATTATCTGATAAATTACCATCTGAAGAGAAGTTTGGTTTACGAAGTCAGATTACAAGAGCATCGGTATCCGTTCCTTCAAATATAGCTGAAGGTTATAGCAGAAATAGTGAGGTTGAGTTTAAACGTTTTCTTGAAATAGCAATAGGTTCACTCTTCGAAGTGGAAACACAACTTGTTATCGCACAAGAATTAAAATTTATAGAAGAAAAAGAACTAGAAATTATTTTTACTTTAATCCAAAAAGAAGCAAGAATGATAAATAGTTTAATAAATAAAATCAAAAATAGTTAATGCTTTTTAGCCAACAGCTAAAGGCCAATAGCTAACAGCCAATTATGAAGAACGATTTATTTTTAAGAGCATTAAAAGGAGAAACTGTAAACCGTCCACCAGTTTGGATGATGCGTCAAGCAGGACGTTACCTGCCAGAATTTATGGAAATAAAGGCAAAGTACGATTTCTTTACACGTTGCCAAACACCAGAATTAGCAAGCGAAATTACAGTACAACCTATTAGAAGATACGGTATGGATGCCGCAATTCTATTCAGTGATATTTTGGTAATTCCACAAGCCATGAATATCGAGGTACAGATGAAACCTAATTTTGGACCGTATTTACCAAATCCTGTGCGCTCACAAAAAGATGTAGATAATGTTATTGTTCCCGATGTTAAAGAGGAACTCAACTATGTATATGAAGCGATTAAAGTCACCAAAGAAAAGCTTAATGATGAAATTCCGCTAATAGGTTTTGCAGGTTCACCTTGGACTATTTTATGTTATTGCGTGCAAGGACAAGGCAGTAAAAATTTCGATAAAGCCAAAGAATTTTGCTTTACAAACCCTATAGCAGCACACCAATTATTACAGAAAATTACAGATACCACTATTGCCTATCTAAAAGAAAAAGTAAAAGCAGGATGTAACGCTGTTCAAGTATTCGATTCGTGGGGCGGCATGCTCTCGCCAGTCGATTATCAAGAATTTTCGTGGCAATACATCCAGCAAATTATTAATGCCTTAAAGGACGATGCGCCTGTTATCGCTTTCGGTAAAGGCTGCTGGTTTGCACTTAGCGAAATGGCAAAATCTGGCGCTGCAGCTTTAGGTGTAGACTGGACTTGCTCCCCTAAAAACGCACGTTATTTAACTGGTGGCAACATAACGCTACAAGGTAATTTCGACCCAACGCGTTTATTTTCACCACCCGCAGAAATCAAGAAAATGGTACACCAAATGATTAACGAATTTGGTAAAGACAAATACATCGTAAACCTTGGTCATGGTATTTTACCCAACATTGGCTTAGATAATGCCAAGGCGTTTATCGATGCCGTTAAGGAATACGGAAATTAAAATATTTCGGGCGTTACCTACTTTTTGTGTAACATTAGGTTTAAAAAGTAAACTAATTGCTGTAAAAAAGTAGGTCGGGCTTTCAGGAGTCGCTCCCTCCTACGTCGGGGAGCTTCAACAAATCCTTCAATCCCTAACGCAAAATGAAGGTTATGATAAAAAACATCATTTCAGGAATTAAAGCATACTTCGGTGCTTTCAGTTTAATTTCAAAATTAAAACTCTGGACCTATTTTGCTATTCCTATGGGTATCAGTTTTATTACTGCCGTTGTCATTTTTGGTTCTGCTTACGGTTTATCAGATAATATTGGTGGTTTTATTGCTAAAATTTGGATTTGGGATTGGGGTAAAGACACCTTTTCGTCCATTAGTAATTTTATAGGCGGACTTATTATTATAGTTATCGGTCTTATCCTGTTTAAACACATCATAATGGCACTATCAGCACCATTCATGAGTCCTGTTTCAGAAAAAATAGAAGCGTATTTTACAGGCAATCCACCACATTCTCATAGAAACACCACTTTTTTGCAGCAATTGGTTCGGGGTATAAAAATTAATGGTAGGAATTTATTCATGGAGTTACTACTAACAATACCTATTCTACTTTTAAAACTCATTCCAGTTGTTAATATATTTTCAACCATTTTGTTATTTATGGTGCAAGCCTATTATGCAGGTTTTGGTAATATGGATTATACGTTAGAACGCCACTATCAATACAAAGAAAGTCTACAATTTGTACGCAAACATCGTGGGTTAGCTATTGGTAACGGTATTGTGTTTATTCTGTTTTTATTAATTCCAGTAATTGGTGTTATTTTAGTGTTGCCATTATCGGTAACCGCAGCTTCAACTAGAACGGTAGAAGCGCTTCAACTTAAAAACAAACCTGTGCATGCAGCTTAATTTTGGTTCATATTCTATTGTCCCAATACACCCAAAAGACGCATGGAACATCTGTAACTTTGCTGTAGCCAATGAAAATCGATTAAAACGTTATTTCCCAAAAACATTAGAACAAAATTTAACCCCTGATTTATCTAATATTTTCGTTGAAAAAAAGGTAAAACAATTTGAATTAAAAGAAGAGTTTTTATTCACTTTAAGAGAAAACAAATCTAATAAATTGGTTGGTTTAATTTACATAAAGGAGCTAGATTGGACTAAAAAACAAGGCGAATTTGCCTATTGTATTGATTATAATGTTGAAGGCAAAGGCATCATGACGGAAGCTATTCAGCAACTATCAGAATATGCTTTTAAAAATTTAGGCATAGAAACACTTCAAATTATTGTACACAAAAGTAATATAGGGAGTGTAAAAGTTGCTGATAATTGTAATTTCACATATATTAAAACATTAAAAAACGAACATACACCTCCGGGAGAAGAGCCTCTAAACATGGAGTTGTATGAGCTTTATAAAGAGATAGAATAGATGAAAGATACATTTTACAAATACATCCAAAACCTGCAAGACCGTATTACTGCTAAACTGGAAGCCATTGATGGAAAAGCCAAGTTTCAACAAGATATTTGGAAACGACCAGAAGGTGGCGGCGGACGCACCCGAGTTATTGAAAACGGTAACGTTTTTGAAAAAGGGGGCGTAAATATTTCTGGTGTTCATGGTAAATTGCCTGAATCTATGCAAACCTATTTTAAAGTGGGCGATGTCGATTTTTTTGCCTGTGGACTGAGTTTGGTGTTGCATCCAAAAAACCCAATGGTGCCAACCGTTCATGCCAATTGGCGGTACTTTGAAATGTATAACGACAATGGAAATATTATTGATAGTTGGTTTGGTGGCGGACAAGATTTAACGCCCTATTACCTGTTTGAAGAAGACGCAAAACACTTTCATCAAACCTGTAAAACTGCTTGCGACAAACATAATCCTGAGTTTTATCCAACTTACAAAAAACGTTGTGATGAGTACTTTTACAACGCACATAGAAACGAAGGCAGAGGCATAGGCGGACTGTTTTTCGATTATTGTAAAGCTTCAGAAACCATGACCATGGAAAATTGGTATAACTTTGTAACCGAAGTAGGCGATAGTTTCTTGGAAGCTTACGTGCCTATTGTTGAAAAGCGTAAAAATTTACCATACACAGAAACACAACGTAATTGGCAAGAAATCCGTCGTGGACGCTACGTTGAATTTAATTTAGTGCATGATAAAGGCACACTTTTCGGACTAAAAACAAACGGACGTATTGAAAGTATTTTAATGAGTTTACCACCGCATGTGCAATGGGTGTACGATCATCATCCAGAAGCTGGAAGCGACGAAGAAAAATTAATTAACGTTTTGCAAAATCCTGTAGATTGGGTTTAACTTTGTCATTCAGAACGAAGTGAAGAATCTCAGAATCCTAGATTCTTCGTTTTACTCAGAATAACATAAAATAATAACTATGTTCCCATTAAGAAGAAATAGAAGATTAAGAACCAACGAAGCCATTCGCTCCCTAGTTCGTGAAACTATAATATCGCCAAACGACTTTTTAGTACCGCTTTTTGTGGTTGAAGGTAAAGGCATTAAAGATGAAATTCCATCAATGCCCAACTACTTTCGTTACAGTTTAGATTTATTGGAAGGTGAGGTAAAAGAACTTTGGAAATTAGGTTTAAAATCGGTATTACTTTTTGTGAAAGTACCCGATAATTTAAAAGATAATAAAGGTGCTGAAGCTTTAAATCCCAACGGCTTAATGCAGCGCGCTATTAAAACCGTAAAAAATGCATGCCCTGATATGTTGGTGATGACGGATGTAGCACTCGACCCTTATTCAGCTTATGGACATGATGGTATTGTTGAAAACGGACAAATCAATAACGATAAAACTGCTGGGTTTTTAGCAGAAATGAGTGTTTCGCACGCCCAAGCTGGCGCCAATTTTGTTGCACCAAGTGATATGATGGATGGGCGAATTTTAACCATTCGTGAGGCTTTAGAAGATGAAGGCTTTATTAATACAGGAATTATGAGTTACTCTGCAAAATATGCTTCGGCGTTTTACGGGCCTTTTCGCGATGCACTAGACTCTGCACCTGTGGATTTGGTAGATATTCCGAAAGACAAAAAAACCTATCAAATGGATTATGGCAACCGTTTAGAAGCTATTAAGGAAACCGAAATGGATATTATTGAAGGTGCAGATATTGTTATGGTAAAACCAGGTTTGTGCTACTTAGATATTGTACGTGATATTAAAAACGAAATTGATGTACCCGTGGCTGTTTATCAAGTTTCTGGCGAATATGCCATGTTAAAAGCTGCTGCTGAAAAAGGATGGCTAGACCATGATGCTGTAATGATGGAGCAAGTTACCGCCATAAAACGTGCTGGCGCAGATATTATAGCAAGTTATTTTGCCAAAGATGTTGTAAAATTGATTTCGTAAATTAGCCATCAACTAAAACCTATGCAATGAACGCACTAATTTTTTGGGCAACCATTTCTATATTCTTTTCATTTTTATGCTCAGTTCTCGAAGCTGTTTTGCTTAGTGTTACCCCAACTTTTATTAATGTAAAAAAACAGGAAGGAAAAGACTATGCTTTAACGTTGGAAAAACTAAAAAGAGATGTAGATAAACCTCTTATTGCTATACTTACACTAAACACCATTGCGCACACTCTAGGTGCGATGATGGTAGGTATTGAAGCTGAAAATTTACCATATAAAATAGAACTTTGGGGCATAAACACTGTTGGTATTGTGTCTGCTATAATGACGTTTTTAATTCTTGTAGCTTCAGAAATTATCCCTAAAACTATTGGCGCAACCTACTGGGAGGCACTTGCTAATTTTGCCTCTAAAGCGCTTACCGTTTTAATATTTCCTTTAAAATGGACAGGTATTTTATGGCTATTGCAATTAACTACAAAATTAATTGGAGGTAAGGGCCACGGTAGTGTATTAACCAGAGAAGGGTTTGTTGCCATGACTGAAGTAGCGCACGAGGAAGGGGTATTTCAAGAAAACGAAAGCAAAATCATTAAAAACCTTTTAAACTTCAAAGAGATTTTTGCCAAAGATGTTATGACGCCAAGAACGGTAATGAAAACTGAAGATGAAACCAATACTGTTAAAGATTTTTTCAATAAAAATTTAAACATTCGCTTTTCTAGAATTCCTGTTTATACAGACGAAACCGATAATATTACAGGCCTTGTGCTAAAAGATGAAATTTTTAAAGAAATGGCGCTAGGTAATAAAACTACAACACTGGCAGAACTAAAGCGCGATATTATTGTGGTGAACAGAAATTTACCAATACCAACCCTTTTTGAAAAGCTTATTGAGAGTAGAAACCACATGGCATTGGTGGTAGACGAATATGGTTCTGTAAGCGGTTTGGTAACTATGGAAGATGTTATTGAAACGCTTCTTGGTCTCGAAATAATGGACGAAAGTGATAATGTTTCAGACTTACAAAGTCTTGCTAGAAAAAGTTGGGAAGCGCGTGCAAAAAAACTAGGTATATTAGGTGAGGATAAACCCGAAAAATAATGGAAACTTGCATTATTAATTCGCCTTTGGGTTTTACTAAAATTGTTGGTAATATTGATGGAGTAGCCTCTATTTCAGTATTAAATTCCAAAGAAAGAATTAGTGATATTATCCCAGAAATACTGGAAGATTGTGTTATACAACTAAAGGAGTATTTTGAAGGCTCTCGAAAAGAATTTCAATTAAGATTAAACCCTAAAGGCACCGATTTTCAAAAGAAAATTTGGAAACTACTTCAAGACATTCCCTATGGAAAAACCACCTCTTATTTAGAACTCTCTAAGCAATATGGCGATGTAAAAGCAATACGTGCTGTAGCCAATGCTAATGGTAAAAACCCGCTCTGGATAATTGTTCCTTGCCATCGTGTTGTTGGTAGCAATGGTAATTTAACAGGTTATGCGGGAGGATTACATCGTAAAAAATGGCTTTTAGAGCACGAAAGCCCATTTAAACAACAATCATTATTCTAATGTATAGAACCATCGCAAACATAGCCAAACGCTTTTTTACCGATGCGCAAATTTATAAATATGGCTTTAATTGGTCGCCTATGTACAAACGTTCCACAGGCAAAATAATTGAAGTCTCTGATGATTTACACTACGTAAAAATTAAAATTCCTTTAAGTTGGAAAAACAGAAATTACGTAGGCTCTATGTTTGGTGGTAGTATGCTTTCTGCTACAGATCCTATATACATGATTCAGCTAATAAATATTTTAGGCGATGCCTATGTGGTTTGGGATAAGGCCGCCACTATTAAGTACCGCAGACCTGCAACTTCTACTGTGTATTGTGAATTTGTATTTACTACTGAAGAAATTCGCCAAATAAAACTTAACATATCTAAAAAGGGAGAAATAGATATTATAAAAAATCCAAACATTATTACCAAAGATGGTACCGTTATTGCCAAATTAAGCAAAACTATTTACGTTGCAGACAAGACTTTTTATAAAGAAAAAAGAAAATTAAATACGTAGCCAAAAACAAAAATCTATTTTCAAAATTAATAAGAGTTTTCATATCTTTAGATTTCACTTCGAATGTTAAAAAATGAAACTTATAAAAAAACTCTTTAAATGGCTGGTAATACTCATTGGTTTACTAATTATAGTCTTATACATTACCGATACAGACTACCTTATTAAAGCCGTTAGAACCATTTATTTAAAAGGACACACTACCGCGTATTTAGAAGATTATAAGCATTTTGACAATCAAAACATTGAAGTTGGTACACCTCAACCTTGGCCACATCATAAAGATTACAACACTACCAAAGAAACAAAAGAGCTTATTGATGTAAATAATAAATGGGGCACTATAGCTTACGTTATTATAAAAAACGATAGTGTTTGGTTTGAAAATTATTACGATGGCTTTAGTGAAAATTCTAAATCCAACTCCTTTTCTATGGCAAAAAGTTACGTTTCTGCCATGTTAGGAAAAGCAATTATGCAGGGGTATATTAAAAATTTAGACCAACCCGTGTGTGATTTTTTGCCAGAATTTTGCGAGGGTAAAGCGGCGAAAATGACTGTGGGCGATTTATCGTCTATGGCATCCGGAACTAATTGGGACGAGGCCTATTATTCACCGCTTTCTATTACAACGCGTGCTTATTTTGATGACGATTTAGCAAAGGTTGTTTTAGGCCTAAAGGTAATTGAAGAACCAGGACAAGCCTTTAAGTATGCAAGTGGAGACACGCAACTATTGGCTATGGTTATTGAAAAAGCAACAGGAAAAAAACTATACAAGTATCTAGAGGAAACCTTTTGGAAACCCTTAGGAAGCGTAAACGAAACACTTTGGCAAGTAGATAGTGAAGCAGAAGATTTAGTTAAAGCGTATTGCTGTATTGCCAGTAATGCAAAAGATTTTGCACGCTTAGGCAAGTTATACAAAGATCATGGGAAATGGAAAGGAAAACAATTGTTAGACTCTACCTTTATTGAAACCTCTATTACACCTCGTTTCCCTGAAAGTCCTGAATATGGTTATGGTTGGTGGTTATACCATAAAGACGGAAAAGATTTCTTTTTAATGCGTGGGCATTTGGGACAAATGGTAATTGTTAATAGAGCAGACAATCTTATTATTGTAAGATTAGGACACAAGCGCGCACCACAAACGCATGCTGGCGAATTTACTGCTGATGTTGGTACTTATATTTCTGAGGCTTATAAAATGATAGGAGATGATTAAAAGACTAGATTTAGAGCATATACTGTTTCTGGACATTGAAACCGTACCAGAAACTCAGCACTTTTCAGATTTAGATAAAACAAAACAAGCGCTTTGGGAAAACAAATCGCAATACCAAAGAAAGGACGAGTTTACCGCAGAAGAATTCTATAATCGTGCTGGTATTTGGGCAGAATTTGGTAAAATTGTTTGTATTTCTGTAGGCTATTTTAACTTTCAAGGGCAACGACGTGTATTTAGGGTTACCTCGTTTTATGGCGATGAAGTTACCATATTAAAAGACTTCAAAAATTTATTATTTACGCATTTTAATCAAAATAAACACCTACTCTGTGCCCATAACGGTAAGGAATTCGACTTTCCATACATAGCGCGCCGTATGATTATAAATAATATAGAACTGCCTTATAAATTAAATCTCTTTGGTAAAAAGCCTTGGGAAGTCCCTCATTTAGATACTCTAGAATTATGGAAATTTGGAGACTATAAAACCTATACTTCCTTAAAATTATTAACCAATGTTTTAGGTATACCTTCACCAAAAGATGATATTGATGGTAGCGAAGTATATGGTGTTTATTATGAAGAAGGCGATATAGATAGAATAATTACCTATTGTGAAAAGGATACTATTGCGGTAGCACAAATTTTCTTGAGATTACGAGGTGACGCATTGTTGAACGATGATGAAATTATTCACGTATAAAAAAACGTCCAAATTTATAAATCTGGACGTTTTATACATGGCTATATGCTATTAATTACTCTTTTATAAAGCGTTTCATCATAATATCTTTCCCTTGTGTTACTTCAATAAAATACATTCCTGCTTCTAAGCGATCTACTACTACTCTATCTCCAGTTTTACCTTCAAGAACTATTTGACCCAACGAATTTATAATTCTATAAGATACTTCGCCTACTTTTAATGTTTTAAGGTTCAATAAATCTTTTACGGGGTTTGGATACAATGTAAGTGTATTTAAATCAGTATTGAATTTATCCTTCACACTATCCTTGGCAGCTGCTGAACCTGCATCTAAACTAATATTATCAATAGCAATATCAGCTTGCCATGTACTTCCAGTAACTCGGTTAAATCTTAATTGCACACTATTTCCTGCATAAGCAGAAAGATCTACAACAGCCAATTGCCAAGAATTACCTTTATTGCCAGATTCGCTCCATAAGGTCGTCCAACTTAAGCCGTCATCATTACTAGCTTCTAGCGCTATTGTTCCCATATTACTAGACCCATACATATGATAACTAAAGCTAAAAATGGGTGAGACCACAGAAGTTAAATCGTAACAAGGCGAATTAATAATTGCCCTTTTATTAGGATAACCTGTGCCATTACCCGAAGCTTCAACATAAATATAGTAACTCCCCGTTATAGCACTAGAAGGCCCTGTTCCGCTAGATGGTGTTCCATTTGCATCGATAGTCCAGTTAATATCATCTGCTGTAGATTGTGTCCAACCTCCTAGAGTATTTTCAAAACTTTCAGCATAAGGGTAGGACGTTATTCCTCCTGTACAACTATCAATAGTTATTTCTTCATCAATTAAACTAATGTCATCTATAGCGATATCTGCCTGCCATGTACTGCCCACAAACCTGTTAAACCGTAGTTGTATGCCTCCACCAACATAAGCTGATAAATTAATACTAACCGTTTGCCAAGAATTGCCCTTGTTTCCACTTTCAGTCCATAAGCTAGTCCAGGTTGCACCTTCATCATCACTTATCTCTAAAGCTATTGTTCCCATATCTGAAGCGCCAAACATATGATATTTAAAGCTGAAGGTAGCTTGAGTTAAAGCACTCAAATCGAAACAAGGTGACGTAAGGATTGCTCTTTTATTTGGATAACCACTGCCATTACCTGATGCTTCCACATAAAGATAATAACTACCTTGTGTTGCACTAGAAGGCCCTGTATTGCTTGAAGGCGTTCCATTAGCATCGATAAGCCAGTTTAAGTCATCAGAAGATGATTGCGTCCAAGCCCCTAGAGTGTTCTCAAATCCTTCCGTATAAGGGAAAGCTGCTATACCTCCAGAACAGCCAATAGTAACTGGAGAAACAACTACTGTTCTGTTTAACTGAGTTGCCGCATTTCCAGAAGCATCACTTACATTATAAGTTACAATATATGTTCCTGCTAGATTTGTATTTACGGTATCGCCTCCAATTACAATATTTGCAGTAATATCGCCATCAATATTATCAGAAGCAGTTGCACCTTGTTCGTTATAAATATCTCCAACATTCAAATTAATAGTTGCAGAACCAATCAATGCTAATGTAGGTACAACGGTATCAGCAATTACATTTACCGTTCTAGTTACAGTATTGGCCAAATTACCTGAGGCATCTGAAACGTTATAATCTACAAAGTACGTACCAGCTATTAAAGTATTTACATTATCTGTAATAACAATATCGGCTGTAATATCTCCATCTAGATTATCTAATGCAGTGGCACCCTGTTCAATGTAAACATCTCCAACATTTAAGCTTATTGAAGAAGATCCGTTTAAAGTTATTATAGGAGCGGTGACATCTGGAAGCACGTTAACTATTCTATTTAACTGAACAGCAGCATTTCCTGCATTATCGCTAACATTGTAGGTCACATTATATGTTCCTACAATATTTGTATTTACAACATCTCCACCTATAACGATGTTTGCCGTAATATCTCCATCTAAATCGTCTACTGCCGTGGCACCTTGTTCAACATAAATATCTCCAACATTCAAATCTATGGAAGCTACGCCGTTTAATGTAATTATTGGAGCAGTAGTGTCTGGTATTACATTTACAGTTCTTACTACTTGTGTTGCTGTGTTTCCAGCAGCGTCAATAACATCGTAAGTTACCAAATAGGTGCCACCTAAATTGGTATCTACTATATCACCACCAATACTAATGTTCGAAGAAATATCACCATCTATATTATCGGAAGCTGTAGCGCCTTGTTCTGTATAAATATCTCCTACATTTAAATTTACTATTGAAGCACCGTTTAATAAAATTATTGGTGCAATAGTGTCTGGTATTACATTTACGGTTCTGGTAACTTGCAGTGCCGGGTTTCCTGCAGCGTCGTTCACATCATAAGTTACTTCATATGTACCACCTGTCCCTGTATTTACAACATCTCCACCTATAACGATGTTTGCCGTAATATCTCCATCTAAATCATCTACTGCTGTAGCACCTTGTTCAACATAAACATCTCCAACATTCAAATCTATAGAAGCTGCACCATTTAATGTAATTACTGGAGGCACAACGTCTGGACCAGAACCTTCTATAATTACAGTATAATCTTCAACCTCGCCATATTGAAAAGATTCGCACGACGTTGGAATGGCATTATACTTCATAGACACACGCATTCTAGTTGAATTTTCAACAGCATTAGAAGGAATTGTAAAACTGCCACTTACTGAAGTTGCCTGTGTATTTCCCTGCGTAAATACTTGTTCACCAGCATCTAAAAAATCGCCATCCCTATTATAATCTATCCATACAGAATAGGCTTCATTGTAAACTGTGCCTGTCCATGTTGGTGTTATTGTTATACTGTATTGGGAATCTTTAGTTAATGTAGTTGAAATATTTGTGAAATCTGAATAAAACTGTGCTCCAGAACTATTATTTATGGTATTTAGTTCTACTTTACTTATAAATTCGTCATTAACATTTCTTCCCGCAGAAGCACAATAATTTAATTGAACATCTAATGTCGTAAAATTATCAGACACTGTGTAAGCTGAATTGTTAGTGCCACAATTTGCCCTTATTTGTACCTCATAGTCCGTAAGATTAGCTAACCCTGTTAAGGTAGAGTTTGGAGTGGTTAACCCATTTATTTCAGTCCAACTTTGTGCACCTACTTCACGATATCTCAAATCGTATGAAGCTGATGGTATATTATCCCACGTAATTGTAGCATCGGTTTCAGTGATATTGCTACTCTCCACACCTGTTGGTACAGAAACTACACATGGAATGTCAATACTAATAACTTTAAAGTCATCAAAAATAAACCCATCGAAGGTGGTTGGATAGCCATCTGCTCTATTAGTATTGTCGGAATCAAATACAAAACGGAAACGTGCATTTGTGGCACCGAACAGGAAACTATTTTCTGTACCATCAATTAAAATTTCTTC
>NZ_PVEO01000015.1 GCF_002973595.1 Jejuia pallidilutea
AGGATGATTAGTAGGGACTAAATCATCATAACTTGGTGGCAATAGACTTAGCTGGTCTTGATGGTAGGTCTTAAAAACTACTTTTTTGCTCATCCTTAAAGTTAAAAACTAACTCTATCAATCGCAAAAAAAAAGCTGCCTTTTCAGACAGCCTCTTTAAAACCTCTACTTTTGGCCTTCCGACTTAAAGTGTTATTTCACTTCTTCAAAATCTACGTCCTCAACATCGCTGCCTTCATTGGAGTCTCCACCACCTGCATTTGCATCAGGTCCTGGTTGAGCACTACCTCCAGCTTGTTGCGCTTCGGCTTGTGCTTTGTACATTTCTTCAGACGCTACTTTCCAAGCTTCGTTTATTTTCTCTAAAGCAGGCTCAATTTGTGCCAAATCTTTAGATTCATAAGCTTTCTTCAACTCTTCTAAAGCGTCTTCAATTGGCTTCTTCTTATCATCAGATAATTTATCACCAAACTCTTCCAATTGCTTTTCCGTTTGGAAAATCATTGAATCTGCTTCATTTAATTTCTGAGCTGTTTCAGCTGCAGCTTTATCTGCTTCCGCATTCGCTTCAGCATCTGCTTTCATTTTCTGGATTTCCTCCTCTGTTAATCCAGAAGACGCTTCAATTCTTATATCTTGTTTCTTTCCAGTAGCTTTATCTTCCGCAGATACCTTAATGATACCATTGGCGTCAATATCAAACGTTACTTCAATTTGCGGTGTACCACGTCTTGCTGGTGGAATACCATCTAAATGGAAACGTCCGATAGTCTTATTATCTGCAGCCATTGCTCTTTCACCTTGCAATACGTGAATCTCCACAGAAGGCTGATTATCTGCTGCTGTTGAGAATACTTGCGATTTCTTAGTAGGAATGGTAGTATTAGCCTCAATTAACTTAGTAAATACATTACCCATAGTTTCAATACCAAGAGATAATGGCGTTACATCTAAAAGCAATACATCTTTTACATCACCAGTTAATACACCACCTTGAATACCAGCACCTAGAGATACAACTTCATCTGGGTTTACACCTTTACTTGGGGCTTTACCAAAGAATTTCTCAACCGCTGCCTGTACCGCAGGAATACGTGTAGAACCACCTACAAGAATTACTTCATCAATATCACTCTTACTTAATCCAGCTGCTTTTAAAGCAGATTCACATGGCTCAATAGTGCGTTTTACTAAATCGTCTATTAATTGCTCGAATTTAGAACGTGTTAACGTGCGTACTAAGTGCTTAGGTCCGCTTGCAGTTGCTGTAATGTAAGGTAAGTTAATTTCTGTTTGAGAAGAAGAAGATAACTCAATTTTAGCCTTTTCAGCAGCCTCTTTTAAACGCTGTAAAGACATTGGGTCTTGTCTCAAGTCCATAGACTCTTCTGCCTTAAACTCATCTGCCAACCAATTAATGATTTTCTCATCAACATCATCACCACCTAAGTGTGTATCACCATCTGTAGATAATACTTCAAATACGCCATCTCCCAATTCAAGAATAGAAACATCGTGTGTACCACCACCAAAGTCGAATACCACAATTTTCTGATCTTTACCTTTTTTATCTAAACCATAAGCCAATGCTGCTGCTGTAGGCTCGTTAATGATACGCTCTACTTTTAATCCAGCAATTTCACCAGCTTCTTTAGTTGCTTGACGTTGCGAATCGTTAAAGTAAGCAGGTACTGTAATTACCGCTCTACTTACATCTTGTCCTAAATAATCTTCGGCAGTTTTCTTCATTTTTTGAAGAATCATAGCCGAAAGTTCTTGTGGCGTGTACAATCTACCATCAATATCTACTCTTGGTGTGTCATTGTCACCTTTTACCACTTTATAAGGTACACGTTCTGCCTCTTTTTTAGATTCAGAATATTTATTCCCCATAAAACGCTTAATAGAATAAACCGTTTTAGTAGGGTTTGTTACCGCTTGTCGTTTTGCAGGATCACCAACTTTTATTTCTCCGCCTTCCACAAATGCAATTACCGATGGCGTGGTACGCTTACCTTCTGCATTTGGGATTACAACAGGATCGTTACCCTCCATTACCGAAACGCAAGAGTTGGTTGTTCCTAAATCGATTCCAATAATTTTACTCATAATATGTTTTTTATTGTGTTGAATGTTCGTTTTATAAATCGTTTAAAGACAGTCAATCATTATGCCAAGGCAAAAAGTGTGACATACTGTCATATTCTCAATCTGCAGTATACCACAGTTGTATAAAATAATACAACTATAATCACTATGTATTTGGGCGCAACCACAAGGGTCGGGCTTTACGCTAATAGTTTTGGCTTCCCGCATTGGCGGGACCAAAAGCTGCCGCTGCAATCCCTTGCGCGGGTTTGTGTGCTAAAGCTCGTCATCAAACTTATTTATTTTACCTTCAAAATACTTTGCTCCTTTTTGGTTTTGCGAGCGCAAAAAAACAATCTATATTTGCTAACTATAACGTTTGCGTAACTATGGAATGTATCTCTGTTTTCGACATGCTAAAAATTGGCATTGGCCCCTCAAGTTCTCATACACTTGGTCCATGGCGTGCTGCCGAACGGTGGATAAGCGAGCTTAAAACGTCGCAAAAGTTCCAAAACGTACAAGCTATCACTGTTAACCTCTACGGTTCATTGTCTCTTACTGGAAAAGGACATGCAACCGACTATGCCATTATGTTAGGACTGAGTGGAAAAGATCCTGAAACCATTCCTACCGTAGATATAGAAAGCACTGTAAAAAACATTAAAGACAACCATACGTTAAATTTTGGAGGTGAATTTCAATTAAAGTTCAATCCAAAAACAGATATTATATTCAATAGAAAATTTTTACCATTCCATGCCAATGGTATGAGTTTTACAGCCGTTATTAACGGTAAAAAGTTAACCTCAAAATTTTACTCTATTGGTGGTGGCTTTGTAGTTAAGGAAGAACGCAAAAACGCTAAAAAGAACTACGAAATAAAATGTACGTTCCCCTATCCTATAGATAAGGGCACAGAATTACTTCAATACTGTAAACAACTTAATAAACCCATTTCTCAAGTAGTTTTAGAGAATGAAAAATCGATACGTACCGAAACCGAAATTAATGCGCAACTACAACGTATTTGGGATACTATGCTAGAGTGCATCTACATAGGTTGCCACACTGAAGGAAATTTACCGGGTGGATTAAACGTAAGGCGTCGTGCTTACGATTTGCATAAAAATTTAAAAGGTAACAAACCTTACAGTAGTCCTGTAGAATGGGTTTATGCTATACGAGATACAGAAGTAAAATTTCGGCAAATCCTTAAATGGGTAAGTTGTTTTGCCTTGGCCGTAAACGAAGTTAATGCATCATTAGGTCGCGTAGTTACAGCACCAACAAACGGAAGTGCAGGCGTAATTCCCGCCGTGTTAATGTATTATTTGGTAATAGAAAACCACGATGGTAATTTCGAGGATATTAAACGCTTTTTACTGGTTGCAGGAGAAATAGGCAGTATTTTTAAAAAAGGTGCTACAATTAGTGCTGCAATGGGTGGTTGTCAAGCAGAAATTGGCGTATCTTCTGCAATGGCCGCTGGAGCACTAACCGAATTACTTGGCGGTACGCCAGAGCAAGTTCTGGTAGCTGCTGAGATTGCCATGGAACACCATTTGGGTTTAACTTGCGATCCTATTGGTGGTTTAGTGCAAATACCTTGTATTGAGCGCAATGCTATGGGCGCCATAAAGGCCATAAATGCAGCAGAATTGGCTCTAGATACCTCTCCCGAAAATGTAAAAGTACCTTTGGATAAAGTTGTGAATACCATGTGGGAAACCGCAAAAGACATGAATACAAAATACAAAGAAACCTCGGAAGGTGGTTTAGCTATTGGTGTTCACCTATCAGACTGTTAAGTATTATACCAAATCTTATGATTCACAATCACTTACTTAATTTATCGTTTTAATTCTTAATTATACATTAGAAATTCCGATTAAATGAATCAAAAATATGCAATTCATCGAAAATATAATTCTTTAATCGGTTAATTACTTATATTTGAACGAATTAAGACTTAAAAAACTTACATTCCTAAACATGTTCAACCTAAAAACTATGAAAAAACATCTACTTTTTGTGCTTGTTTGTTTCTCAATTGGTATTTCTGCTCAGAATTACAGAGATTATTTAGGTGCAGGCCACAGTAAAGGTATTACGGTAACATCTAGCAGCCAACAAACAAAAACAAATTGGAGAGAAAGTGCCGATGCCGTAAATACAATAAATGGTAATGGTTTAGATGGCAGACTTTTAGAAACCTCAAGATTTTTAGCACAAGCCACTTTTGGTACAAATTTAGATTATATAAAAAACGTTTCAGAAATGCCTTTTGAAGACTGGATTGATAATCAATTCGGTATAGAATCTACACCACTTCAACAATTAACTCAAGATATTTTTTCAGAAGCACGCCAAATACATATCTCGAACGGTGGCAATGCTGAAGATTTTGACACCCCAAATTGGCAATACTTTATGTATGCATGGTGGCAAAGCAATATTAACAACGAAGATTTACTGCGCCAAAGAATCGCTCTGGCATTAAGTGAAATTTTAGTAGTTTCTAGAGATTCCAACTTATCTGGTTACGGGCTTGGTTTAGCAGATTATTATGATGTACTAAAAGATAACGCTTTTGGTAATTTTAAAGACCTTCTAAAAGACATAACGCTCCACCCAATGATGGGCGTATATTTAAGTCATTATAACAACCCAAAAAGTATACCTGATAGAAATATACATCCCGATGAAAACTTTGCACGCGAAATCATGCAACTGTTTACAATAGGTTTGTATGAACTAAACCAAGATGGCACCTATGTTATAGATGGACAAGGCAACCGTATACCAACCTATAATAATGACGATATTAAGGAATTTGCAAAAATTTTCACAGGTTTGGGCCCCGCAGAAGTAGAGGATTTTTCAAATAAAACACCAAAATTTGGATTAGGGCACTACCATGCCCGAAAGGATGTACCTATGATGATGTATGATGAGTGGCATGAACCAGGACCTAAGTATTTGTTAAATGGTTACACCGTACCTAGTGGACAATCGGGAATGCAAGATGTAGATGCTGCCATCAACCATTTATTTAACCACCAAAATACAGCACCTTTTATTTCAATACGCTTAATTCAGCAATTGGTAAAATCTAATCCTTCGCCTGCTTATGTATCTCGCGTTAGTGCTGCGTTTAATAATACCAAAGGCGTAAGAGGCGACATGAAAGCTGTAATTAAAGCTATTTTATTAGATGAAGAGGCCCGAAGCTGTAGTTGGGCAGAAAACCCAACGAGTGGTAAAATGATTGAACCTATGATGCGCTATTTTAATGTAGTTCGCCAAATAGATTTAGATGATAACGATGGAAGATTTTGGAATAACGGTCAGCATTTTTACAGAGACACTGGTCAAGCACCGCTATCGGCTCCTAGTGTATTTAATTTTTTCCTACCAGAATATGTGCCTAACAGTGCATTTGCGAACGCTAAACTAGTAGCACCAGAATTTCAAATTCATAATTCAGCTACAAGTATTAACTACCTCAATCAGGTTGATGCTTGGACAAATCCGCGTTGGTACGAGGTTTTAAGAACTTGGGGATTAGAACTAGAAGGCACAACATTAAATTTTGAAGCCTTAACTTACTACGCAAAAGACAGTGAGGTTTTAGTAAATCAGCTAGACAAACTATTTACTCGTGGGCAACTTTCAAACGATACTAAACAAACTATAGTAAAAGCTGTTGAAGGTATAACGAGAGGTTGGGGCGACGATGTAACCCAAGCAGATTTAAGAGTTAAAATGGCATTATATCTTATTATGATTAGTCCAGATTACGTCATCCTTAAATAAAACCTATGACAAAGAAAAAAAACACGATATCTAGACGAAAATTTATTGGAGACTCCTGTGCTGCATTAGGTTATACTACCCTTTTTTCGTCTTTAATAAACCTAAAAGCTATGGCGGCAGCTGCCATGGATAATTCAGCAATCATCCCATATGGCGGCGATTATAAAGCTTTAGTTTGTTTATTGCTAAGTGGTGGAAACGATTCATTTAACATGTTAATTCCAAAAGGCAATACAGAATATAACGAATACGCTACTACACGCTCTAATTTAGCAATTCCCAAAAACGATATTTTACAAATAAACCCGAATACGTCTGATGGTAGAGTTTTTGGATTGCATCCTGAACTTACAGATATGCGTAAAATGTTTGAAAGTGGCAATTTAGCGTTTCTATCAAACGTAGGAACATTAATAGAACCTTCAACAAAAAGCGATATTAAAAACAATGTAGTTAAAACACCTTTGGGCTTGTTTTCGCATTCAGACCAAGTACAACAGTGGCAAACGGGCAATCCTGGGGAACGCTCAAATATTGGTTGGGGCGGAAAAATTGCAGATTTAGTACAATCAATGAATTCCAACAACGCTATCTCCATGAATATTTCCCTACGTGGTTCAAATATTTTTCAACGTGGAGACCAAATTACCCCATACACCATTAAAAACTCTGGTAGTGTTGGCATTAGCGGTTATGGTGGCAATGGTTTTTTTAACGAACTAAAAACCGAGGCGTTAAATTCTATGCTGGAAAAAGACTATCAAGACATTTATAAAAACACTTACAAAAACACCGTAAAAGCATCCAATGATGCCAATTTAGCATTTCAAGAAGCTGTAGATGGTGTTCAAGAGTTTATTACGCCACTTCCAGAAGAAAACAATTTGGCAGAACAATTGCACATGGTAGCTAAAACCATTGGTGCTAGAGATACCCTAGGCTTTTCAAGACAAATTTTCTTCGTAGAAATTGGAGGGTTTGATAATCATGACGAACTATTAATAAATCACGGTAGCAATTTAAAGGAAGTTAATGACGCTTTAAATTATTTTAATAGCCTGTTATTTGAACTAAATATGAATGATTGCGTTACTACCTTCAGCGTATCAGATTTTTCAAGAACATTAACCTCTAACGGCAACGGAACAGACCATGCTTGGGGCGGAAATGCCTTTATGATGGGTGGAGCAGTTAACGGGAGAGAAATTTATGGCAACTACCCTACTCTTGCCCTAGGTAGTGATTTAGATTTAAGAAGTGGTGTAATAATACCTACCACAGCTGCCGATTTATATATGGCTGAATTGGCACTCTGGTTTGGCGTTGCCCCTTCAGATTTAAATACCATTTTACCAAACCTATCCAATTTTTACGACACAAATAGCGGTACACCTCCATTAGGTTTTATGAATATATCATGATGAAACGTTTTAACATATACATAACGGTATTTTTAATTTCTGGTTTGCAAATGCTACAAGCACAATGCTATCCAGATAGGCATAGTACCAATTGGTTTGATGGTTGGATATCTTGCGAACCATCGCAAAATCCTATTTCATCTTATGGGGAAACCCATTGGATTATGTACGATTTAGGATATGATTACGTACTTAACGAAACTAAATTTTGGAACACAAATACGCCAAAACAGTTAAATTATGGAATTAATGAATTCACTATAGATTACTCCCTAGATGGAGTTACTTGGGATAACTTGGGTAAATTTAACATAGAACAAGCTACAGGAACTTCAACCTATGAAGGTGTAGAAGGACCAGATTTTAATGCAACCAAAGCAAGATATGTGCTTATAACACCTACATCAAATTTTGGAGGAGACTGTTATGGCTTAAGCGAATTAAAAATCTCCATAACAGATCCGTTTCTTGTAGTTAATGAAGAAGACGGCTATAACGCATCGGTATATCCAAACCCTTTTATAGATAGCATAGCATTAAGAATAGTAAGCTTATCACAAAACGAGCCTTTACATTTTGTACTATACGATATTATGGGGCGCGCTATTACTAACGGTAACATCACCATTTCAGAAGATAACCAAAATTACCCACTACCAATTAATGGGCACAATTTATCTGTTGGTATTTATATTTTAAAAACCAACCAAAACGGTAAGGAAAAATCTTTTAAAATTATAAAAAGGAAGTAGTTTTTTGGCACCGTCCCTTGATCGCTCAAGCTACCCAAGCCTGCATAGAGACTTCCGCCATACTTGCATACCAGATGCAAGCAGGCAGGTCTATTTTTCAAACTTCAAAAAAAAGGTACTACTTCAAACCATTGCCCACTAGCTCGCAGCAACATTTCATTTTATCCAAATAAGGTATCTACAACAACTTCATAAAGAAAATAATTAGGAATACCTTTAATTTACTATTTTTACGGGCGAATAAAATAAATAAGACATGTCTACAGCCAAAAAAGAATACAAGCGCGTTACCGTAAAATCACTCGTTGATATGAAAGCTACGGGCGAAAAAATATCTATGCTAACCGCTTACGATTATACCATGGCTAAAATTGTTGATAGCGCAGGTGTTGATGTTATTTTAGTAGGCGATTCTGCTAGTAATGTTATGGCGGGACATGAAACCACGCTGCCCATTACTTTAGACCAAATGATTTATCATGCATCTTCTGTAGTTCGTGCTATTTACCGCGCGCTTATTGTGGTAGATTTGCCTTTTGGTAGCTACCAAAGCGATCCTAAAGAAGCATTGCGTTCTGCCATTAGAATAATGAAAGAAAGTGGCGCCCATGCTGTAAAACTAGAAGGCGGCAAAGAAATAAAAGAGTCTATAAAACGTATTTTAAATGCCGGTATTCCTGTAATGGGACACTTAGGTTTAACCCCACAATCTATTTATAAATTTGGCACCTATACAGTTCGTGCTAAAGAAGAGCAAGAAGCTGAACGCCTTTTAGAAGATGCTAAAATGCTAGAAAAACTAGGTTGTTTTGCCATAGTTTTAGAAAAAATTCCAGCAAAATTGGCCAAACAAGTCGCTAAAAGCGTTAGCATTCCCATTATTGGTATTGGCGCTGGACCCGATGTTGATGGACAAGTACTGGTACTTCATGATATGATTGGGATGACCCACGAATTTAACCCAAGGTTTTTACGTAGATATTTGAACTTATATGAAGACATGAGCAATGCCATTTCTCAATATGTTGATGATGTAAAAACTCAGGATTTCCCTAATGAGAGTGAGTCTTATTAATTAGTACTATTGCCCTAACAAATATGTGCCAAAAAGTGAAAAAGTAATTGTAATATTCAATTTCATTTTAAAATTTGTGAAAATCAGTAAAATCCGTTTCTAATTTTTAAACCTAAAAGCTCTGTGAAAGCTTAAGTGCATCTTAGTGTAAAATAAAAAAAGTGTCAAAAAAAATACTTTCAAACAAAAACAATCTCCAGGTACTTTACGAAGATAATCACATCATTATTGTGAATAAACGTGCGGGCGATATTGTTCAAGGCGATAAAACAGGAGACACACCCTTAAGCGATGTTGTAAAAGCGTATATTAAAAACAAATACAACAAACCAGGAAACGTTTATTTAGGCACTGTACATCGCTTAGACAGACCAACATCCGGCATTGTAATTTTTGCTAAAACCAGTAAAGTACTACCAAGGCTAAATAAATTATTTTTATCAAAAGCTATTAAAAAAACCTATTGGGCGGTTGTAAAACAACACCCCTTAAAACAGGAAGACACACTTATACATTGGCTTAAAAAAAATCCTAAAAACAATAAATCCTATACACATTCTAAAGAAATTAAGGATAGTAAAAAAGCTATTCTTCATTATAAAACCATAAAAAAACTAGACAATTACATTTTACTTGAAATTCACTTAGAAACGGGCAGGCACCACCAAATACGTACACAATTGGCCAGCATAGGCTGCCCAATTAAAGGCGATTTAAAATATGGTTTCGATAGAAGTAATAAAGATGCAAGCATACATCTTCATGCTAGACATATTGAGTTTACTCACCCTGTAAAAAAAGAACAAATCTCGGTAATTGCACCATTACCAGAAGATGTTATTTGGAATGCATGCCTTTAATTTTTTATCTTTAAGGAATGAAATCAATTCCTGATATTGTACTAGCCCAAAACGCATTTTTCCTATCCCAAAAAACAAAAGATATTCAGTATCGGCTATCGCTATTAAAAGCTTTAAAATCTGAAATTCTAAAGAAAGAACAAGAAATTTTAGATGCGTTAAATACAGACTTCAAAAAATCGGAATTCGAATCTTATATTAGTGAATTTGCACTAGTAATTTCTGAATTGAACTTAGCCATTAAACATATTAAAAACTGGGCAAAACCCAAACGCGTTTCGGCTTCCTTGTTAACCTTTCCATCTAAAGATTATATTTACAAAGAGCCATATGGTACGGTTTTAATTATAGCGCCTTGGAATTATCCGTTTTTATTAGCTTTAGAACCGCTTATCATGGCAATTGCAGCTGGCAACACAGTAGTTTTAAAACCCAGTGAATTAACGCAAAACACATCTAATATACTCACCCAAATTATTAAAAATGTATTTCCAGAACCTGTTGCAGTTTCGGTTGAAGGTGGTGTAGAAACCGCCACCGAACTATTGGCCCAAAAATGGGATTATATATTTTTTACAGGAAGTACCAAAGTTGGTAAAATTGTGGCAGAAGCCGCAGCTAAACACCTTACACCCATTACATTGGAATTGGGCGGAAAATCGCCATGTATAATAGACCATACTAATAATATTGAGCTAGTGGCACGCCGTTTGGTTTGGGGAAAACTGTTTAATGGCGGGCAAACTTGTATTGCACCAGATTATCTTATTGTAAACCCTAACATAAAAGACGAGCTTGTAAATAGCATAATTGAAGAAATTACCAGACGTTATGGTAAACACCCAAAAACGTCTAATGATTTTCCTAGAATTATAGATAAGAAAAATGTTAAAAGACTTAAAGCGCTTTTAAACAATGAAACCATTATTTATGGCGGTGATGTTGATGAAGTTGAGAACTATATAAGTCCTACCCTTGTAGATGCGCCAAAGCTAAATAGTAAGTTAATGCAAGAAGAGATTTTTGGTCCTATACTTCCTGTATTAACATATGAAGATGAAGCCGATATTGAAACTATTATTAGGAATTTAGATAAACCGCTATCGTTTTATATCTTCTCTAAAAACAAACACTTTATAGAAAAAACCATCCAAAAATATAGATTTGGAGGTGGTGTGATAAACGATGTTTTGGTACATTTTGGAAACCCTAAATTACCATTTGGCGGTATAGGCACTAGCGGTATGGGCAATTACCACGGTAAGCATGGTTTTGATGCATTCTCTCATAAAAAATCTATTATGAAACGTGGTACTTGGTTAGATATACCCATGCGATATGCACCCTACAAAAAGAAATTAAATTTACTAAGAAAAGTGTTTAAATATCTTGGATAATTATCAACTTAAAGGATAAAACAATTGTAATAGTACACCTTTATTGGGTTGCGATTTCAACTCTAGATTTGCACCAATAAGTTCAGCCCTACTTTTCATGTTTATAAGTCCAGAACCCTTCTCAATAGTATCCGTATCAAAACCTTTACCATCATCGTTTGCAGATATAATAATTTGATTGGGTTGATAATTTAAAGTAATATTTAAGTTTTTTGCCTCAGAATATTTAACAGAATTAGATAAAAACTCCTGAAGTATTCTAAATACAATAATTTCATGCTTTCGGTCTTTAAAATCTACTTTGTTACCAATAGTTTTAAGTTCAGCAGATGTAAATTTCATACGCCTTAAGCGATCTAGTTCATTGGTGATAGATTTTTCAAAACCAATATTTAAAATCACATCGTTATTTAGCGTTTTAGATAATGCACGTACTTCTTTTAACCCGTTGCTCAGCGCTTCAGTAGTGTCTTTAAACTTATCCTTAACATCGTCTGCTACCTGCATTTTTAAAATACTTAGTTGCATACTTGCAAAGGACAGTAATTGGCCAACGTTATCGTGTAGTTCCCATCCAATATTTTTTAAGGTTTGTTCTTGCGCTTCGGTTTGTACCAAAATCATCTCTTTTTCAAAAGCACGTTGTTGCTCTATTTTTTCAAGAAGTAGCTTGTTTTTCCGTTTTTGAAAAACAATAAAAAATATGATGACGAGCGTCGTTATAATTACCAAAACGGCAATCATATATATCAACATATAGCGTTCTGAAGCGCTACTTACAATTCGTTCTCCGGTTTGCACCATATTAAAGCAAAGGTATAGGTTAAATACATAAATAAATTAGCAAATAAGAAAATTTGAAATCTTAAATCAACAAAAGCCTTATCAAAAACTCCAACACCTATTTCGTATTTATAGTAAACATCATAAAATGTTAACGGTGCAATAATTAGCCACCAAATAAAAATAACTGCACTAATGTAAAAATTAAGCGATTTATAAAACACTAATATTTTTTCACTGAGCAGAATTTCAATAAAATATAAAACGGCACAAAGAAATATTATTAAAGCTCCAAGCAAATCTAAAACAAAAAAGAATTGATTAAAAAAAGCATCCCAATTAAGGGCTATATAAATAAGTGAAAAAGCAAAAAAGCCATAGCTTGCTACCTTAATCATGCGTTTGTGTAATTCTGTTTTTAAAATTTTACGATAATAAAAAGAGAAAAACATTATAGCGCCAATTACCCAATATAAATTAGCCCACCAATGATTTTTTTCAAACTTAGTTCCAATTAAAAAGCTTAAAAATCTATCTGGTTTTACATAGTGCGTATAGTAACATAGCGTATCTGAAATAGCTATGAACCAAAGAAAATAAATAAAATATTTAGCAGCTGTGTTTTTGTATTTTATATAAAAAAACAAACCTGTAACAGCTGCTAAAAACTCTAAAGAGTATGTTATAAGGTGATAATTATCTAATAAAAAATTACTCATTTATAATCAAGGATATTCACCTGTACCTCCACCACCATGGTTTAATGGAGTTATTGGTATAATTCCATCATCTTGAAGTGTTATATTTAGAGCACTGGCCTTAGATAGTTTTTTACTGCCAGTAGGTACAATAAACAAGGTGTTTCTATTTTTAAGTTTGGGATTAGCGTTTTTACCATAATTACCCATATATACGCTTATACCTGTCATTTTAAACCCTAACGAATCTGATGTTGCTTCAGCATAATCTAAATAATTTCTAACCTCACTTAAAGACCAACCAACATTAGTTGTTTTCTTTCTAGAACCTTCAACTTCAAGTGTAGAGTCTATTTCTGTTGCATTGTTTTGTTTCCAGTTTTTAAATAGTTTAGTAGCCTCTGCTACTGAAATGGTGTCCTTTGGCACTTTAATTTTAGTGTCAATAGTATGCATATCTTCCGTTTGCCTAGGGCAGAACAAATACGTTAACACTGCACCGATAATAAATCCTAAGATAATAGGTCCTAATTTTTTCATAATTAATAATATTGGTTAATAATAGCTAGGTCTAAAATAGTAAAAACATTTAATTAGGGGCGGTTTATTTTATTATTTAGATAGGAAACCCAAGCATTTCTACCATACCAACGGTAAATAATCAACATCCATAAATAACGTGCTTTACAGCAACCAAAAGTGTGGATTTGGAGTTTTTATATGTTGTAGCAAATAAAATACCACTTAAAAAAGTTAACATATCGCTTAAAGAAAAAAGTACGATATATTAACTCCTGTGGATAAACCGAAAAAAGACTCTTTAAACTTATATGTTGAGGAATAGATCAAAACCTTATAATATTGGTTTGTTTAACTTCATTAATTACAAACATACTATGTGTACTTCCTATATGATTTATGGTGGTTAATTTTTTTACCATAAACTCTCTAAATGCTTCCATATCCTTTACAATTACTTTTAAAAGGTAGTCGTAATCGCCACTTACATGATAACATTCCAAAACTTCATTTAAACCATTTACTTCCTTTTCAAAACTAACTACAAAATCCTGACTATGCTGCAATAATTTAACATGACAGAATGCCACAAAATTCCTGTCTATTTTCCTTTTATTTATTACAGCAGTATAACTATCAATATACCCCTCTTTTTCAAGCTTTTTAATACGTTCGTATACAGCTGTTACAGAAAGCCCTAAGGCATTAGATAATTCTTTATTGGTCTGCTTGCTATCGTTTTGAAGGCGTTCTAATAATTTTTTATCGGTTTCATCAAAAATCATAATTGAAAAATATTCGCTCTATGGGTTTTCATCTTACAAATTACAAACTTTAAATCTACATTATACAATTTATATAGTTTTATTTTTTACATATACACATAATAGTTGATTTTAATTCTAAATATTACGAAATTTATATCATTATAAAACAATTGTATTATGAGTTTTAAACCCGCAAATAGTATTCAGGATTTACAATATTTTGGCGAATTTGGAGGTGTTAACCCTTCAATTTCAGATTCCTCAACATACACCTTTCTTTCTGCCAAAACCATGTTTGATACCTTTGAAGGAAATGCAGATGGATGTTATTTATACTCGCGCCACTCCTCGCCTTCTAATTTGTATTTAGGAGCGGCTCTGGCTGCCATGGAACATACTGAAACAGCAAATGTTACTGCATCTGGAATGGGTGCCATTACTTCGGTAATGCTGCAATTGTGTAATGCCGGAGACCACATTATTTCTAGTAGAACCATTTATGGCGGCACTTATGCGTTCTTCAAAAATTTTATCCCAAAGTTTAATATTGAAACTTCTTTTGTGGATATTACGAAATTAGACGTTGTGGAGGCTGCTATTACCAAAAACACAAAAGTTATTTACTGTGAATCGGTAAGCAACCCATTATTAGAAGTGGCCGATATTAAAAATTTAGCAAAAATCGCCAAAAAACATGGTTTAAAGCTGGTTGTAGATAATACATTTTCTCCTTTGTCTATTTCGCCAGCTATTTTAGGAGCAGATGTGGTAATTCATAGCTTAACAAAATTTATAAATGGCTCTAGCGATACGGTTGGTGGCGTTGTTTGTGGTTCTCAAGAATTTATAAACGCTTTACGCAATGTAAATGATGGTGCCTGCATGTTGCTTGGTGCCACTATGGATAGTTTACGCGCTTCTTCTATTTTAAAGAATTTACGAACATTACATATTAGAATGCAACAGCACAGTAAAAATGGTATGTTTTTAGCTGAAAAATTTGAAGCAGAAGGACTAAAAACGGTATACCCTGGTTTAAAGTCGCATCCGTCGCATCAATTATTTAAAAATATGATGAATACCGAATATGGTTTTGGAGGTATGCTAACCATAGATGTGGGAAGTTTAAACAAAGCCAATGCGCTTATGGAACTGATGCAACATAAAAATTTGGGGTATTTAGCAGTAAGCTTAGGGTTTTACAAAACGTTATTTTCTGCTCCTGGAACATCTACATCTTCTGAAATACCTGAAGAAGAACAAAAACAAATGGGATTAAGTGACGGACTTATTCGTTTTTCAATAGGATTGGATGCGGATATTGAGCGTACTTACGGTGTAATGCGAAAATGTATGTTAGAGATAGGAGTTTTAAAAGCTTAAAAATCATACACCTTTGATCCGTTCCCAAAGAGATACAAGAACCGCATCAAAACGATCGAACTTGGGCTCGAAAGGCTTCATGTTCAATCGGTTATCGTCTTCATACAATAATAAACTAAATACAGAGCTGTCCGGGTCTTCTGGATCTAAAAGCGGATAGCGCAAATCGTTATACCTGTATTCATTATCGTTTATAGCATAAACACTATAGTAACCATTACTAAACCATGCTAAAGCCTTAATATCGCTATACTCCGAAGGTTGTAGATCTCTCATTTTGGGTATTTCCCTAAAATTTAAAAACCTTTTTTGTGTATCGAACAATGAGTAATCGGCCACATAATATGCTGTTTCTGTTTCAGCAATGGCATACCACAAAATGTTATTAAAAATTGCAGGCTGTGTACTATACCTAAACGCATTAATATTAGCTGCCATTAAAGATTTTTTAAATATAGAATTTACATACAACTTGTTGCCCAGAGTAAATAATAAGTAAACAGAACTAATACCAATACCCAGTTTTAACCATAAACGCCTTTTTTTGGACACACGTTTAAAAAACATTACAACAACCATGCAAATTAAAAATGGCAGCGTATAAGCAGGATCTGCCACTGCAATATTATTAAGTGCTACCCTGTAATTAGTAAAAGGCGCAAACAACTGTGTTCCATAAGGCGTAAATGCATCTAAAATAGGATGCGTAAATAACGACCAAAAGAAAAGCATTATCCAGTCTTTTTGCGTTGTGGTACTTTGTCGTTTTCCAGAATTATATAGTTTATAAACCAACCAACCAAAACCAAAAGCGGCCACAACAGAAAAAAAAATAGAATGCATAAACCCTCGATGAAATAGCATTGCATCAATTTCGTTACCATAAATCCAACTACCTACCAAAACATCTAAGTCTGGAATGGTACCACCAATAGCACCAAACAGAAGTGCTTTATTTCCAATTTTTTTTCCTAGAACCGCTTCTCCACAAGCAGCACCTAAAACAATTTGAGTTAGAGAATCCATATAAGTTAGCTAAGTTAACCAACTTTTTAGTTACGCGATTAACAAAACAGTAAGCTTATGTGATAAAATGTTAAAAAACTAAACTTTTTTTTCTTCAACAACAGTAATGTTTAATTCATTTGGCATTAATAAAGCTTCAATGTCAAAATCAATACTTGTAGATGTTGGCGAACATGTATGGCTATTATCCTTGGCACTCTTAATGTCATTAAAATTAATATGCTTTTTATAAGAAGACGGACTTTCATGCACCAAAAAATAAAGAGCAACAAAGACAAATAAAATTGATAGTGCAAAAATCATAGTAAGGGCATTAGGCCTTTAACATATAAGACCCTAATAATCAAACAAGTCACATCATTTTGAAAGAAATTAATAAAATCGTAACATTACGTATCAAAAAATTCTAGATGAAAGACGACAAGAATATCTCCGATTTTAAAGCCAATAACCAAAATATTGTAGAAAATAAAGCACTTAATTTTTTTGAAGCATTAATTCCTGTTATTCTATTAATGGGACTCTTATTTTACAATATAGTGTTTGCAGATGGCGAACTTTTAGGAACATATTCTAATCAATTTATACTATTAATTGGAGGCGCCATAGCTGCCTTTGTTGGTTTTTTTAATAAGGTTTCCTTACAGCTTATGCTAACTGAAATTTGGGAAAACCTAAAAAGTGTATTTGTGCCTATACTAATTCTATTTTTGGTAGGTGCACTCGCAGGTACATGGCTTATTAGCGGAGTAATTCCAGCTATGGTTTATTATGGCTTACAGGTATTAAGTCCTGCTATTTTTTTACCAGCTTCAGTTGTTATTTCAGCTATAATTTCTATTGCTACAGGAAGTTCTTGGACAACCTCTGCAACCGTTGGTATAGCCCTAGTAGGCATAGGTACTGCTCTGGGCATTAACCCAGGCATGATTGCAGGTGCTGTTATCTCTGGCGCCTATTTTGGTGATAAAATGTCGCCACTAAGCGATACCACCAATTTAGCACCAGCAATGGCAGGTACAGATTTATTTACTCATATTAGATATATGACCATAACAACAGTACCAACAATTTTAGTAACACTGGTTGTTTTTGCTATTATAAGCGCCACTATCGACACCTCCGGAAGTGCAGATGTTAGTAATTTGCTACAAACAATTGATGCTACCTTTAACATTACACCATGGCTGTTTTTAGTACCAATAATAGTAATTGCACTAATTTTAATGAAAACCAAACCGTTAGTTGCATTAGCTACAGGCGTTATTATTGCAGCTATTTTTGCATTTATATTTCAAACTGAAGTATTGAACAACTTAGGTAATTCTAAACTATCAACAGTTATTACTTCTATTTTTACAGACACGCAGATTTCTACTAATAATGAAAAACTAAATGAATTATTTTCATCTGGTGGTATGGAAGGTATGCTGTGGACAATCTTTCTTATTGTTTGTGCTATGATATTTGGAGGTATTATGGATGGCATTGGCGCACTATCTAGAATCACCGAAGCCTTACTTTCTGTAGCCACCTCTGTTTTTGGGTTATTTGCAAGTACTGTAATAAGTTGTTTAGGCTTAAATGCCATAGCTTCCGATCAATATCTAGCCATAGTAATTCCTGGGAAAATGTTTAAAAAAGCTTTTGAAGATAAAGGTCTTGCTCCAGAAAATCTTAGTAGAACACTCGAAGATTCTGGTACAGTAACGTCAGTCCTTATTCCCTGGAATACTTGTGGCGCCTACCAGTCTGGAGTTTTAGGAGTTGGTGTTGGCGAGTATTTCTTTTATGCCATTTTTAATTGGATGAGCCCGTTTACAACCCTAATTTTTGCTGCCTTACGCATTAAAATAAAACAACTTTCAAATTCCAAATAAGAATACCCCAACACTTTTTCGTTCAATTTATAAGTTTCATAATTTTAGTAGTTAATTTTTGCTCAATTCTTAAAAACAAGCACCACTTTTTAGAGCGATACAGAAATACTATTCTTAAATAAAATTTAATAATTACAATCTATATATACAGCCGTAATGATATGTTAGTTTTGCATTGAAATTAAAATAATATTTAAACTTTAAAACACAATTATATGGCATTTGTAGGGAAAAAATTTCCAGATTTAAACGTAGACGCAATGAACGAAATGGGCGATACTTTTAAATTAAACGTTTTAGAAGAAGCAGTAAACAACAAGAAAAAAGTAGTACTGTTTTGGTATCCAAAAGATTTTACTTTTGTGTGCCCAACAGAATTACACGCATTTCAAGCAGCATTAGCCGAATTTGAAAAACGCAACACCATTGTTATTGGTGCATCTTGTGATACGCCTGAGGTACACTTTGCATGGTTAAATACAGCTAAAGATAATGGTGGTATAGAAGGTGTAACATACCCAATATTAGCAGATTCTAACCGAAATTTAGCTTCTACTTTAGGTATTTTAGACATTACAAACGAAACCTTTAATGAAGAGACTGGTATTGTAACTGTAGAAGGCGATAATGTTACTTACAGAGCTACATACATTATAGATGAAGACGGCATTGTACAACACGAAAGCATCAATAACATGCCTTTAGGCAGAAATGTTGGTGAGTACTTACGTTTGGTAGACGCCTTAACACATGTGCAGGAAAAAGGAGAAGTTTGTCCTGCAAACTGGGAAGAAGGTAAAGACGCTATGAACGCAAATAGAGATGGTGTAGCACAGTATTTAGCAACACACGCCAACTAAAATCCCAAATTTTAGGCTCTAAATCCCAAGAGTTATGTCTTAGGATTTGGAACCTATTTTTTTAAACTTTAAAACAATTACTTATGTTAAAAGAATTAGATCAAGACAATTTACAAAGCTTAGTAGCAGAAAACGATACCGTAGTAGTACAATACTCAGCTACATGGTGTGGCAATTGCCGTATTATGAAACCAAAGGTAAAAAAATTAGCCTCTGAGTTAGAAGACGTAACTTTTGTAATTGCCGATGCCGAAAAATTCCCTGAGTCTAGAAAGCTGGCAACGGTAGACAATCTACCAACTTTTGCTACTTTTAAAAATGGTAGTTTTGTAAACCAAGTACAAACCAATAAGTTTGATGTTTTAAAAGATTTAGTAAATGAAGTTACCAGTAATTAAGCATCTCACTAATTTTATAGAAGACAACGACGAGGATTTTGTTGTTGAAACTATTGAAACCCTAGAAGCCTTAACCGAAGTGCCATCTTTAAAAGATGAAGAATTAGATGTAATTGGAGAATTGATCTCTAACATGTATGGCGCTATTGAAGTGCATAAAATGACCAAAGATGGTACACCAAAAAAAGACGCTCTAAATAGTTTTATGGGACGCGTTATGGGATCTATAGATACATAATTGAAAAAGGAAAATTTGTTTCATAAAACCATCTCTGTTTAGGGATGGTTTTTTTATTGTAACTGCTTGATATTGTTTAAAATTTCAGTTACATTCGTTTACCACAGCACAACTAAAAATTATTACAACTCATTATACTGAAAAGTTACTATACACATTTAATTAAAATGAAAATAAAGTATTTAGTCATTATTACAACCATATTTTTTTTAAGTTGTAACAAAGAAAAAGAAATTAGCTCTATAAATCCAGAAAATTGGTCTAAACGCGCTGTAAAGCTATCACCAAAAGACTCTCTTGAATTTGGAAAATCCTATCTATCTGTTTACTCTCAAATTTATAGTATAACAGAACACAGAACTCACAATCTAACTTCCATGGTAAGTATGAGAAATACTAGTGAACTAGATACAATTTACCTGTTAAGAGCAGAATATTATGATACCCACGGAAAATCGGTTAGAACATATTTTAATACTCCAATTTTTTTGGCTCCTATGGAAACAACAGAAATAATAATTGATGAAATTGATGTTTCTGGAGGAACTGGTTCTAATTTTATTATTGAATGGAAAATACCTAAAGATTGTCCCGAGCCTTTGTTTGAGGCAGTAATGACCTCTACTATGGGGCAACAAGGCTTATCCTTTACAACACAAGCTAAACGAGTAAAGTAAAACTATTCAGAATTAAACCTTTTGCTAACCATAGCCTAAAAACCTATTAAACAAAATAAAAATATCACTTTAATAAATCAACAACATCAGTAAATCCTTTATTCTTTGCATACTCTAAAGCTAACTTTCCTTTATTATCTTTAATGGCAGTATCTGCATTGTGGCTTAAGAGTAATTCTACCATTTTTGTTTGTCCGTACATTGCGGCAAAAATTAAAGGCGTATAGCCTAAATTATTTTGCGCATTAATAGTTGCTCCATATTTAAGCAACAATTGTGCTAAGTGTATATTCCCTTTAAATGCAACGCCTATAAGCGCTGTGTTTCCAGAAGCATCTGTAGCATTAACAGGTGCTTTATGGCTTAAAAGCGTTTCTACTATATCAATTTTATCAAAATAAGCGGCAAAAATTAGTGGAGTAAAACCTCTAGCATCTTTTGTGCTAACTAATTCTGGATGTAACTTTAATAAATGTTCTATCTGGTTTTTATCTCCAGATTGTATCGCACCAAAAAATCGCGTAGCATATTCCATATATTTTAATGTTTTAGGGCAGTTACCTGAATTTCAATTTTCATTTTATCATCAGCCAAACCAGCTGAAAACATGGTAGCTGCGGGTTTAATATCTCCAAAATAGCGTTTTAAAACTGGCCAACACGTTTTAAATTCGTTCGCATCAGGCAAAATATAGGTTATCCTAACAATATCTAACAAAGTAGCATTTGCCTTTTCTAAAGTTGTTTTGATATTTAGTATACATTGTTCGGTTTGCTCAACTATGTCATCACTAATCGTCATGTTCCCATAATTATATCCTGTAGTTCCCGAAATAAATATCCAATTGTCTTGAACAACAGCTCTAGAGTAGCCTATTTCCCTTTCAAAAGTAGACCCCGAACTTATTAATTTTCTTGTCATATTGGTGCTATTAAAATTAAGAAAGTGCCGAATGGATTAGTTTTGTACTTCGTTCTGAGAAACTTAATTTTAAAGCCTCGTTCCTACCTCTTTCAGACATTTTTTTCCATGTTTTTTGTAAAATATCTATCACTTTTTCATCAGGATGTTTTTCTGCAAATTCCTCAAAATAGTAATCTAAAAACACCAAACAAATGGTATCTTCTATGGTTTGTGATTCTTCATTTTTCTTTATCCTTTTTTTAAGGATAATATTTCTTATCCTATCAATATATTCAGCATCATAATCCACTTGTTTTAAAATTTCGGTAGTTAAGTCTGCATGCATTTTTTTTAAGGTTTCTCGCCATTTTAAATATCCTACCCTATCCATAGGATATTCATCCCTAGGAATTCGCCATCTACAAATATGTTGTGCTCTCGCTGCAATTTGTAATGCTTTTGAGGCATTGGGCTCAAACTGTAATAACTTTCTAGTCATTCGTTGCGAATACAATAGCTCTTTTGGGTACGCCATACCAGCAACTTGGTAAGTATTAACATCTTCAGAATTTACTTTATCTATTAAGGCTATGGCAGTTTCAAATCGCGTTGGTTTCATGCTTATATCATTCTTATTATAGAAAGCAATATACACATTTCAAGTTTCAATACTAAAGAGATTATTAGAGATTTTTTAGTTCGCATTACTATCACAATCTAAAAGAAAACATATTCCCTTTTTAGCGATTTAAACTTTAATATAGCTTGTAAAGCAAAATAGCTACATGAGTAAAAAAACAGTCTTAAACTTAGGAAATGCGTTAAAAAAATCATTAATACTGTCAAAAAAAACAACATAACTAACTTATTTTCAAATAGAAACAAATATTAACTTTAAAAATTTAAAAATTATGAAAATTAAAAGCATACTATTAACAGCAATGTTACTTTTTGCTTTTCAACTATCAGCTCAATGGAGCAGTAACGAAGTATTAAACAACATTGAAGCGCCACAAAATTACACAACATTAGAATTGGCACAAATGGATAGAAACCTATCTACATTTACAAATTTGGTGTTCTTATCTGGTTTGGCGCCTTCTATGTTAATGACAGACGACCATACATTGCTAATCCCTACTAATGAAGCCTTTAAAGAAATGTCTGTTGATGACTTTTTACATTTAACAAATCCTAAAAATCGAGCAGATTTGGTACGTTTTGTAACATACCATTTTTTACCCAATAAAGTGATGAAACTTAATTTTGAAGATTCACAAGTAATCGATACACAGGGCGACGAAGAAATTACTGTTTCTGTTGACGAACCTTTTGGAATTACTTATATAGGTAGCGGAAAAATTATTAAAAGTGATATTGAAGCAAAAAATGGTGTAATACATGTAGTTAACAGTGTAATTAAACCTACTGAAGACGTAATATTTAACTAATAATAATTAGTAGCTAAAGTTTAATTAAGCTGGCTAAAGGCAATAAAAAATGCTGCTTTTAGCCAGTTTTTTTATTTATACAATGAAGCTTCTACAGTTATTCTTACACTTTTTGATGCTGGCGTTTTTGCTGTATGAGCAAAACTATCTAAAGGCACTAATACATTGGTTTCTGGAAAATAGGTAGCACAACAGTTTTTAGGAATATCATAACCAACAACCTTAAAATTATTGGCTTCTCGTATAACGCCATTGTACTCAGATTTTAAATTTACAATCTGTTGCTCTTTTAAATTGCGAGTTTTCATATCGGCTCTATTCATAAATATAACGCGGCGTTCGTTAAACACACCTCTGTAACGATCGTTTAAACCATAAATAGTAGTATTAAATTGGTCATGACTACGAATGGTCATCATAATCAATTCCTCATCTTTTAATTTCCAATTTGGCAATTTATTAATACTAAAATTAGCTTTTCCGGTTTTGGTTTTAAATTGTCGTTCCCTAGCTCCATTAGGCAAATAAAACCCAGATGGGTGCTTTAATTTGGTGTTGTAATCTTCAAATCCATTAACAACCTCAGCAATATCATCTCTTACCAATTCGTAATTATCTTTATAGGCTAACCAATTTACTTTAGAGCGGTTTTTTAACGTTGCATCTGCAATACCACATACTACAGCAACTTCACTCAATAAGGCATCTGAACATGGTTCTAATACTCCTTTGGTGGTATGCACAACCCCCATGGAGTTTTCTACGCTTTGTATTTGTACTCCTGTTTTTTGATAATCTTTTTCTGCTCTTCCCAAACAAGGCAAAATCAATGCTTCTTTTCCTGTAACCAAATGCGAACGGTTTAACTTAGTGCTTACGTGAACCGTTAAATTGCAATTAGCTAATGCTTGTGCAGCATAAGCTGTATCTGGAACTGCCGAAATAAAATTACCACCCAAACCAAAAAATACTTTGGCTTTTTGTTCGTACATGGCTTTTATGGCTTCTATAACACTATAACCATGTTTAGGCGATGGTTTAAAACCATATTTAGCTTCAATTTTATCTAAAAAAGCTTGTGGTGCAGATTCCCAAATACCTACGGTTCTATCGCCTTGCACGTTAGAATGTCCGCGTACAGGGCAAGTACCAGCGCCTTCTTTCCCAATACTGCCCTTTAACAACAATAAGTTTACTAATTCGCGAATATTATCAACCGCATTCTCATGCTGTGTTAAGCCCATTGCCCAACAAATAATAATTTTATTGTTATTGAGTATTAAATTGAATACATCATTAAAAATTGCTTCTGAAACCCCTGATGCTTGCAAACATGCCTTAAAATCATAGGTTTTTACATCTGAAATAAAAGCCTCAATCCCAGAGGTATGGGTATTTATAAAAGCTTTATCAAAAACGTTTCCAATAGTTTCTTCTTTTTCAATTAACTTTAACAACAAAGCTTTAAAAAATGCCACGTCTCCATTAATTGTTATTGGTACAAATACATCTGATAATTTTGTACCGCCAGTTAACATTTTTATGGGGTTTTGCGGATTGGTAAATTTCATTAATCCTGCTTCTGGCAAAGGGTTAATAGCTATTATTTTTCCACCATTTTGCTTTGTCTTTTCCAAAGCAGACAACATTCGTGGATGATTTGTTGCTGGATTTTGCCCAACAATCATTACCAGTTCCGCTTTATATAAATCATCTAAAGTTACAGACCCCTTGCCAATGCCTAAGGTTTCTGATAATGCGCTTCCACTCGCTTCGTGGCACATGTTAGAGCAATCTGGTAAATTAGAAGTGCCAAATTCCCTAACAAATAATTGGTATAAAAAGGCTGCCTCGTTAGTAGTTCTTCCTGAGGTATAAAACACTGCTTGGTCTGGGTTATCTAATGCGTTTAAATGCGCACCAACTTTTTTAAAAGCTTCGGCCCATGTAATAGGCTGGTAATGTGTTGCGCCTTTGGGTAAATACATAGGTTCTGATAAACGTCCAGATTTACCAATTTCAAAATCTGATAAATCCGATAGAGCATCAACAGAATTTTTTTTGAAAAAATCGCGATCAATTAAGGTATTCTGCATTTCTTCAGCCATTGCTTTTAATCCGTTTTCACAATATTCGCCTAAAGAAGAACGCTCATCATCTGGATCTGGCCATGCACAACCCGGGCAATCAAACCCTCCTTTTTGATTTAATTTTTTTGATATCTTTAAAATGTTACTGGGTTTAATATATTTAAAGGCATGCGAACTTGCGGCTTTTATTCCTGCAAAACCTGCGGTATTTGTTGGCGGTGTCTTAGTCTTTAAAGTTTTAAAACCTTCAGGTGTTAACGCTTTCTCTGTTGGTGATTTACCCATATTTTAAATATAGTAAATATTAGCTTAAACATAAAAGCGCTTAACTAAGCAGATTTTTTTTAAGAAACACACCTTCTTTATAGCTTAAAAAACTTATTCTCCCAAAACAAATTCTAAAGCCCGCCTTTCGTTATAGTACACATTTTTTTTATGCACAAAACCAGAGTGTCCGCCAAAATTTGGCATTTCTAAATAAAGATTGGCGTTGTTTTTTGCTTCTTTTACTGGGTAACATTCTGGAGATAAAAACGAATCGTTTAGCGCATTTATAATTAAAGATGGGGTTTTTATATTTGGAAGGAATTGAAGACTGGCGCATTTATCATAATAGTCTTCCGCATCTTTAAATCCATGGGCTTTTGATGTGTAAACATTATCAAAATCGTACAATGTTTTTATGGATTTTACATCAGCTTCTTTTAAATATCCAGGAAATCGGCGCTGTTTTTCTTCAAGGCGCTTTACTAAAGGTTTTAAAAACCTATCATGATAGAGTTTATTTTTTAATGCATGCAACTCTTTAGCTGCTCCAGATAAATTACATGGCACAGAAACCGCCACAGCTGCTTTAACTTCGTTTGGTATTACATTACCTTCACCTAAATATTTTAATATAATATTAGCACCAAGGCTAATGCCCTTTAAATAAATATCAGTGTAGTTTTTATTAGTAATGGCATGTTGTATAACCTCAATTAAATCTCCTGTTGCTCCGGAATGATAACTATAGTATTTTAAGTTTTCCTCTCCGCTGCAGCCTCTAAAATTCATACAAACGGCATCTACCCCATTTGCATTAAATAATTTGGCTGCACCCGTTACGTAAGGGCGTTGGCCATGACCTTCTAAACCATGTAGCAAAATAATGAGTTTATTACTTTTTTCTTTTGAATAGCTCCAGTCTAAATCTAAAAAATCTCCGTCTTTTAAAGTAATGCGTTCTCGTTCTTGCTCTAATGTAACGCGTCTTGCCAAACCTGAATACACGGTAGCAACAAATCCGTTTTTAAATAAAAATGGTGGTTTATAGGTAGATTCTAGTATTGGCATATTTTAGTTGACAGTGTCAGTCGCAGTTTTCAGTTGTTAAAGATTATAATTCAAGTGAGACAAATTTAAAATCTTTTCCATTAAACAAACCTTTATCGCTTAGTTTTAATGATGGAATTACCAAAAGCGCCATAAAAGATAGTGTCATGTAAGGTGCGTTTAATGTACTCCCCAACTGTTTTGCAAATGTATTTAATTGGGCATAAGCCTTACCTATGGTTGTTGCATCCTTATCGCTCATAATTCCAGCAACAGGTAGCGGTACTATTTTTTCTTTTGAATCTGAAACAGCACAAATACCGCCTTTGTTTTCTATAATTAAATTTACGGCACTACATATGGCTTCATCTGAGGCACCAACTACTATAATATTATGCGAATCATGACCAACAGATGATGCTATGGCGCCCGCTTTTAAACCAAAATTTTTAATAAATGCTATAGCTGGTGGTTTATTTTCGTAACGATTCACTACCGCCATTTTTAAAATATCATTATTAGTATTTGAAATTAGATTACCATTTTTAATAGTCGCTTTTTCTATTAATTTATTGGTAACCAACTGTCCTTCTAAAGCTTCGATAACCTGGATTTGTGCTGTAGAGGACTCAAACCTAAAATCTGAAACAACTTTCGTTTCACAATTAAAGTTATTAAGGTTTTTAAAAACTACAGGTGCTATTAACGATGTACCATTATTATACACCAATTCGCCATTAATGTAAGTTTTAAGTGTTTTAAAATCTTTTAAGTCTTCAACAACAATTACATCTGCGGCATCACCTACTTGCAGTAAACCTACATCTAAGCCATAATGTTTTACAGGGTTTACACAAGCTGCTTGCAACACTTTAAAAACATCAATTCCTTTTGAAATTGCCCTAGCACAAAGTTGGTTAATATGTCCTAGCATTAAGTCGTCTGGATGCTTATCGTCGCTACAAAACATTATATTTAGAAAATGCTCTGGCAGCAAACCAATTAAAGCCTCGAAATTTTTGGCTGCACTCCCCTCGCGAATTAGAATTTTCATTCCTTTTTGAAGTTTCTCCAAAGCTTCATCATGTGTAAAACACTCATGATCGGTTGAAATTCCTGCATCAATATATTTTGAAATATCATCGCCCATTACTCCTGGTGCATGCCCATCAACAGGCTTTTTATAATGTTTTGCCCAAGCTATTTTTTTTAGCACTTCTTCATCTTCAAATAAAACACCTGGATAATTCATCATTTCTGCAAGGTATTTTATATCTGGATTTTGCAACAATGTTTTAATAGCTTCAGAATCTATAGTTGCACCAGCCGATTCAAAATTTGTAGCAGGCACACAGGAGGGTGCTCCAAAATTGAATTTAAAAGGTACTTTTTTACCATTTTCAATCATAAATTCTACACCTGCAACCCCCAAAACATTAGCTATTTCATGAGGATCTGAAACCGTTGCCACTGTACCGTGTTTAACGGCAATTCTAGCAAACTCTGATGGTACTAGCATAGAACTTTCTATGTGGATGTGTGCATCAATAAAACCTGGTAAAATATAATGATTTACATTGTGCGCTTTTTCTATAACAGATGTAATAATACCGTTTTTAAAAGTAACTTCACCTTTGTAAATACGCTTGTTTTGTATGTCTACGATGTTACCTTGTAGCTTCATATAGTTTTAACTAAATAGATGTCTAATAATGGGCGTTAATAAAAAATTATGACAGTTTAATTTTCAGGATATTCTTAGTATTTTCAGAAACTTTAAAACGCTCATCTGCTCTTCTTTTTACCACCCAAACAATTTTGTCGCCAGAGCAAAGCAACCAAGTATTCTCCTTATCTAAAAGCGATAGTTTTTCATCTTTAAAGTACTTGCTTAGTTTCTTTTTACCCTTCATCCCTATGGGATAAAACACATCTCCTTCCTGTTTTTTTCTTAGAACCAAAGGAAATTTTAATTTGTCCTTATCAACATATATCATAGTGTTATTGGGTTCTAAAACAACATCAGTTTCATTTAAGAACAGTGTCCCGAGTGGTGTTTCTTTCCTTGTTTCGCTCTGCGCTATTAAAATTACCTCATCTGTGTTGGTATTATTTATGGCAGTTAATAATAAATGTTCCCTGTTTTTTATTAAACGATGCGTGTTAGACCAAATTAGCTTTCCCGTTTCGGCATCTAACAAATCTACCACATCATTCCATTCCGTGAATCCAAAATCCTTAAATACCGCAAAGAGATAAGCCTTGGGGTTATTTACCTTTTTAAATTCTGAAATCTTGAATGCTACATGGTTTTCATCCATCGTTACAATAGCACGCTTTAATACCGCATAAGTACTTTCTTCTACGATGTCGGCAGTATCATTTAAATTTTCTAAAGTAGCATGAAAACTTTGCAATAAACTCGGGTTGATTTCCTTTAGAATAGGAACCACTTCGTGCCTTAGTTTATTGCGTAAATATTTAACTGATGTATTACTGCTATCGTCTCGCCATTTTATGTTGTTTTCCTTGGCGTAATGCTCTATATCTTTACTGGAAAATGGTAATAACGGACGCACAAATTTACCGTTAATTTCAGGAATTCCCGTTAAACCATCTAAACCAGTGCCTCTTGTAAAGTTTATTAAAAATGTTTCTAGATTATCATCGGCATGGTGTGCAGTTAAAATACAATCGAATTGTAATTGTTCTGCTAATTCAGAGAACCAATTGTAGCGTAATTCGCGTGCAGCCATTTGTATAGAGCGTTTATTATCTTCAGCATAGGCTTTGGTATCAAACCGTTGCGCAAATACTTCTACATCCAAATATTCTGAAAGCTCTACAACAAAATCCTCATCGGCATCACTTTCATCGTCCCGAAGGTTAAAATTACAATGCGCTAAAGCGATATTCAATTTTATGTTATGGCATAAATGTGTTAAAACTACGCTATCTATTCCACCAGAAATGGCGATAAGTATTTTTGAATGCCTTAAAAAAGGAAGTTTGTTATCTATATGTTTTTCAAAATTCTGAAGCATGCTCAAATTTACGTTTTATTTTAATCTTGTAAAGCAGCCAAAGCGCAAAGTTTTTAGGTTTTATACAACTTGGGTTTAGAGATAAAGTTGGCGGATAAGCGCGCAAGGGATTGCAGCGGCATCCTTTTTTGAAGCATGAAAAAAAGATATAGCGGAAAGCCCGACCCTTTTGGGTTGCGCCATAAAAAACAAAACTGTACGTACAGGTTTGCTATAGTATATAAGTATCTTTTATTAGTTTTTACATGACAAAAATCATAAGTTCATTATAGGGTTTTTGTAACTTTAAAGAACTAATTTTTAAATAAAAAAGCCATGTGTACCATAGATAAATTAACAGATAAAAACACCCAAACGGAATTTAATAAAAAAGTGGTTTCTGCTACGCAACATTTGCAAGCCTACGTAAAGCACAGGCTTTATATTGCAGAGTCTACAAAGATTATACCTAAAAACATGTATAAATCTCATGATATTATAGATGAAGGTATTGCGAAATTTTACGAACAGGGATACAATATTGATGCTGATGCTGCTTCGATTAAAATAGAACTTTTTAAAATTGTAGATACAGATTTAGACGAGCTGTTTAAAAAGGAAGCGTTTCATCAAAACACAATGAGTACGCATTCCATTTTAATAGACGAACTAGATGGCTTAGACGAGGCATTTACTGCCGATGAAGGTTTTGATTTTATTATGAATGAGGAATTAAGTGATATTTCCTACCATCAAGACCACGAGAACAAACAAGTTTTTGTGTACGACGACAAAAATGCCGCGATTGAAAATGCTTTTGAAATTTCTAATATTTCTACCAAGCGCAACAAGCATTTACTAGGCAAATACTACACATGGTTGCCCTTAAAAGTATCGGATATTGTAGATTTATTCGTTTTTGGAAAATTATCATTTGAAGATATTGCAACAATAAAAAATATTGAAGTAAAACGCGTAGAGCGCATTTTAGAGTTGGCTATAGAAGATTTTAAAGAGCATTTAACCTAGTTTTCTAAAACTTCTCGCATAGCTTTTGCTTTTACCAAACATTCCTCGTATTCTTTTTGTGGGTCGCTTTTTGCAGTAATGGCACCACCAACGGAATACGAGATGTATTGTTTTGTGGCGTTGTACAGAATACTTCTAATAACAACGTTAAAATCGAAGTTTCCACTAGGTGTAAAATAACCTATTCCACCAGAATACACACCGCGTTTGGTTTCTTCTAAACCTTCTATAATTTTCATAGCCGAAATTTTAGGTGCACCCGTCATACTTCCCATAGGAAATGTGCTTTTTATTATATCTACAGGATGTGTTTGGGCACTTACTTTTGAAGTAACTGTAGATATCATTTGGTGCACTTGGTCAAACGTGTAAATTTTACACAATTCTTCTACGTTCACACTGCCTTTTAATGCTGTTTTAGATAAATCGTTACGTACCAAATCTACTATCATAATGTTTTCACTACGCTCCTTTTCATCGTTTTGTAATGCAGTTTTTAACTTTAAATCTTCTTCGGGGTTACTAGAACGTTTTGCTGTGCCTTTTATGGGTTGTGAAATAATGCTGTTGTCTTCCTTTTTAATGTAGCGTTCTGGCGATGCACATAAAACATATTTATCGTAAAACTTTACAAATGATGCAAATGGCGGGTTAGAAATAGCATTAAGATTTCTATAGGTTTCTAAAGGATGAATACAAGTATTTTCAGCATAAAACTCCTGACAAAAATTAGCTTCGTAAATATCGCCTCGATGTATGTGGTCTAGTATTTTATTGACTTTAGAGAAATAATCGTCTTTATGGATTCTTAGTTTTATTTTAGTGGTACTACACAGGTTGCCTTGTTGTATTGCCTCGCTTTGATTTATAGCCTGTAAATCCTCGTTAATTTCATCTTCAACACAATTCAAATAGTTAACCTTAAGGGTATTGTCTTTTAAAAGAAAAAGTTTTTTGGGCTGAAAGAAATATAAATCTGGAAACCTTAAACCATCGTAATTTTTAGATGTTAAAGCTTCAATATCATTTTTTAAATCGTAAGAAAGATAGCCAAAAATCCAATCGTTGGTATTGGTTTGGTACTCTTTTAGCTTCTCAAAGCCTGTTTCAGTATCGGTTTGAATACTCGTAAAGGCATCAACAGCTAAAACGGCATCGTAATTAGAAAATTTCTGCTTATAATTATTGGAATCTAGCCAAACCACTTCATCAAACTGCTGCGCCCAAATCAATAGTAGATTTTTAAAAGCTTTTGGGTTGGGAATGTTATAAATTCGTTCTGTTCTCAATAGAAAATAATAAAGTTGCAAAGTTACTTAGAATACTTAAAATTTTAAGATTTTTGTAGCAGTTAAATATTCTAATTATGTATAGCTTAAAAAATGATAAATTAAAAATTGTAGTACAAAATACTGGCGCTGAACTCTGTGAGATTTCATCAGTAAAACACAACACCCAATTTATGTGGGATGCAAATCCTAAGGTTTGGGGTAGTTTTGCGCCTAATTTATTTCCCATTATAGGCGGACTTAAAAATGGCTGCTATTTTTATAATGGCAAACGCTACACACTTCCAAAACACGGTTTAATTAGAAATAGTAACGCCATTACACTTACCAAAGAAACCCATAACAGTTTAAGTTTTTCCTTTAAACATAACGAAACCTTATTAAAACAATACCCTTTTAAGTTTGAATTTGAATTAAAATTTACTTTAGTTGATAATACTATTGAAGTATCGCACACCATTACAAATGTAGATACAAGCACCATGTATTTTTCAGTTGGCGGGCATCCTGCCTTTAAGTGCCCTGTGTTTAACAATGAAAGTTATAACGATTACTCTTTGGAGTTTGAAGTAAACGAAAATGCACATACACATTTGTTAAATACAGAGAACGGACTTGTGTCTAATAAAACAAAACCTATTTTAAAAAACACTAAATTGTTGCAATTGCACCATAATCTGTTTAATGATGATGCGCTTATCTTTAAAAATTTAAAATCCAGAAAAGTTACTTTAAAAAGCAAACAAAATGGAGACGTAGTAACTGTAAGCTATCCAGATTTTAATTATTTGGGTATTTGGGCAAAACCCAATGGTAATTTTGTATGTATTGAACCTTGGTTGGGTATTGCTGATGCAGAAGACACCAATCAAGTTTTAGAGCAAAAGGAAGCCATTTTAACGTTACCACCCAACAAAACCTTTAATGCCATTTACACTATAGAAATAAACAATGCACATCTGTAAAACAGGAAAATAAGCGTAACTTTGCCGCAAAACACTACACTTTTGAGCTTTCAAGACCTTAATTTAAACACACCGCTTTATAACGCCTTAGACGATTTAGGCTTTACAACACCAACACCTATACAGGCTGAAGCCTTTGGCGTTGTGGCTTCTGGTAGGGATGTTGTAGGTATAGCGCAAACAGGTACAGGGAAAACCTTTGCCTACATGTTGCCTATTTTGCGGAATTTAAAATTCTCTAAACAAGATAATCCTCGAGTTTTGGTTTTAGTACCTACACGCGAATTGGTGGTACAAGTGGTTGAAGAGATTGAAAAACTATCAAAATACATCAATAATCGTGTTTTAGGAGTTTATGGCGGCACAAATATTAACACACAAAAGCAAGCAGTTGCCGAAGGACTAGATATTATTGTAGCCACTCCAGGACGTTTGTACGATTTAGCCGTGAGTCGCGTATTACAGTTAAAATCTATTCAAAAATTAGTGATTGATGAAGTGGATGTAATGCTCGATTTAGGATTTAGACATCAACTTATAAATATTTTTGATATTCTACCAGACCGCAGACAAAATATTATGTTTTCTGCTACCATGACGCAAGATGTAGATGAATTAATTACTGATTTTTTTAGGAATCCAGAACGTATATCCATCGCAGTTTCTGGAACGCCCTTAGATAATATTTCGCAATACCGCTATAATGTTCCTAACTTTTACACCAAAGTAAATTTGTTAGTGCATTTATTACAAGACCGTGATAGTTTTAACAAAGTCTTAATTTTTGTAGCGTTTAAGCGAATGGCAGACCGTTTGTTCGAAAAATTAGATGATTATTTTAAAGAAGAACTCTGCGTAATTCACTCTAATAAAACCCAAAATTACAGACTAAGAAGCATTGAACAATTTAGGAACGGTGAAAACCGCATTTTAATTGCTACCGATGTTATGGCGCGTGGTTTAGATATAGACAACGTAAGCCATGTTATAAATTTTGATACACCAGATTATCCAGAAAACTACATGCACCGTATAGGTAGAACTGGTCGTGCAGAACGTGAAGGGAAAACCTTAGTATTTTCAACTGAAAAAGAACAAGAGGCTATAGAGAATATTGAAACGCTTATGCAAATGAAAATTCCTGTTTTGGAACTCCCTGATACGGTTGAAATTTCTACTGAACTAATTGAAGAAGAACGTCCGCAAATTAGAGAGCGCAACAACCCTACCAAGCGTAGTGATGACGATGCACCAGGACCTGCATTTCATGAAAAAAAGGAAAAAAACCAAAAGGAAAACCTAGGAGGTTCTTACAAATTTAAAATTGCACAAAAATACAAGAAACCAAAAACTAGAGGCGATAAAAACTACAACAAACGGAATAAGAGGAAGTAATTATTTTAATAACAGCAGTCGCTATTTTTAGTTGAACCTTACCTTATCGGGTAGGGTTTACAGTTTACGCCTCGCATTAACGCCAAGTAAAACGGCATGGCATAACCACAGGCTACGTATATATGCTTTAATTTTGGCTTTGGCACAAACGTTAGCAACTTAGAGTAGATTCGGGCTTGTTTTAAGCACTAACGTTATCAAATAAAAACCGAGAGATTTTTCAGAAGTAGGCGGAGTTAAGTAGTTACTTAGAGCCAATGTTGTACCTTAGTTTTTATTTATATAAGAAAAGGCCATCAATTTCAGACAGCCTTACATATTATTAATTTACTAATCCATTATTAGTTTCCTTCGCTTAACGAATAACTTCCATCGCCATTAAATGAAGCAATTGTTATTGTAACAGTCCAATTTCCAGGTTCTCCAGCTTGTGTTACACCATCAATGCTATCAGGTTCAGTTCCTCCATTAAGAGTTCTATCTAGAACTACAGTTCCTTCAGAATCAGCGACTACAATATTAAATGTTCCTGTTGCATTAGCAGTTATATCTGCATTATAATCAGCCGTAGCTATATTATTAGTCCAATTTATTGTTCGAGAAGTATTTCCTCCATTTCCAGTAAAATCACCACCAATATCGCCAGATGGACCTTCATTAACAGTTATATTAGCAGTTGGTCCATCATCATCTGAACAAGATGAAAATGTTCCAATGAATAATCCTATTGCAGTAAAAATTGTAACTAGTTTAAAATTTGGGGTTTTCATTTTTATTAATTTTTTGTTGTTAATTGTATTATAAAAACAATTAAGTCGACTAAACTCCCAGTTTAAAAACGTGATTTTTTTAAACTTATTTTCAAAAATCAGTTAATCAGTTTATTATATGTCGATATTTTATTAAACTACAACCAACTTAAAAATAGCTGTAAACTACTAAATTCAATATTTACGTTATTCCCATACATGAAAAAACAATTTTTAAGAATTGTATCCCTCAAATAATCAAATAGAAAGAAAATTATAATTACTGTTTTAATTCTTATACCTTCAAATCTAAACCTTAAATTGCAATAAAAGATGTATAACTACTTAAAAAAACCCTCGTTCTTCTCCAACATTCTTGGTGCCCATATCTTAATATCATCAAATTTACCTGTATCGTCAAAAGAGCCAAACCCAAGGTAGCCAGAATTAAAATGTGTATCTTTAGATTTCATGATGGGTTGGGACATATCATCAAAATAAATTTCAATAAGTCCAGTTTCAACTTTCCTAACAATTCTAACGGTGTGCCAAGAATCTATAGCTCCCCAGTTGCTGCCTTCTGTTCTTTCAGTCGCTATACTCTTTCTAGGTTCGTCATTTACAATAAAGATAGAATTCGCATATTCATCGGCTTTTGTGGCTATGTGTGTATAATAAAAATTAGAGGCATTTGTAATACCAAACATTAAACACAAGTCGCGATGCGGATATTCGCGCCCGTTTTGATTCAGTTTTATTTCAAAAATAAAATCGCCTACCAAAACATCCTTTATTAGTGCAATGTTGAATGGAGATCTTACTTTAGGCTCGTATTTACTTTGGCTGAGCAACTCCATACAGTTGCCTGTACTATCTTTTGAAATTTGCCATACATTATCGTCAGTCATTTCAAAATCATCAATGGCGTTTGTCGATTCAAAATCTTGACTATAAACCAAATTATAATTTTTAGGTATTTGGGACTGAGCATGTATATGACATGTACTGGCCAAAAATATGGCGCAACTTATCTTTAATATGTAAAGGGAGTTCATTTTGTAAATTTTAGCATTATTTAAAAGTAAGCCTATTAAAATTAAAAACAAAAAAATCCCTTTTCAAACTAATGAAAAGGGATGGTAAGATGTAGAGAGCTTTTGGGCATACAGAAAAGTAACCAACCAAATTTTAACCCTAACTTAAAGTTAATCCTGTATACTTACTCTACTCTCTACAATATCTTTAATTGGTACAATTAATTTACCTTCTTTTGTTTTTAATGTTACAGATATACTGTTTATAGCTTCTATTTCACCTTGAATGCCATTGAATTCTATTTTTTGTCCTACCTCATAAAGCTTTCTAGTGTAAAATGTGCTTAATAGTTTTTCTATTACATTTCTAGCACCCAAACCAAATGCTATTGTAAAAGCTAATAATATAGCTCCAATAATAAGGGTGATGTTACTTGTAATTATTTCTGTATCAATCCCTGCTTGGTTTAACGCAGTTACAGAAACAAAAACTAAAATGAGCAGAAATACGATTTGACTTATCATTTTAGCTCCTGAAAGCTCCATGCTTTCAAAAAAGGACTGCAATGATTTTTTAACGAAATTTCCAAATAATAAGCCTAGAACAAATATGGCTAGCGCTGTAAATAATTTTGGCAGATAACCTAACAGATTTTTTAATCCATCTGATACCATTGTTAATTCAAGAATATCGGTGATGATAAATATTAAAATAACATAAAGCAGCCACTTAACTACTTTAACTAGTATGTCTATAATATTAATGTTAATCTTTTTGTCTCCAAAAAGATCTATTTGGTTAATCTTATCATCTAACTTATCAGCTCTAACTATTTTTAAAGTTTTTCTTACTACCCCTACTAATAATTTAATTACTAATAGCGCAATAATAATTGCAGCAATAGCACCGAGAATTTTTGGTACGGAAGCAGCTATTTCAAACCAAACGGCTTGAAGCGATTCTTTTAGTTGATCTATAAATTTCATAATTAAAGGGTTGTAATTTGGTTTATCTTAATTTCTCTTTTATAAATTGGGTTATTTTTTTTCTCTTTCTCTAATTACCGTTTCTATAACATGACCTATGTTATAGGAAAACAAAGCCGCTAACTCCATAATAAGCTTCGCCATGGCGATATCGCTCATAACCTTAGCCTTTAGTTCTGGAGGCACTTCCTTAAGCGGTCTATTTATTTGTTTAAACGGATTCTCCATTAGTTATTAATTATCAGAGTAAACTTGTTTAAGTTTATCCTTTGCTCTTTTAATTCTCATTTTAACTGCACTCTCACCTATACCTAAAACCGATTCTATTTCCTTAATGGTTAAATAATCTTGATATTTTAGTAATAGTATCATTTTCTCATCTGGGGAGATTAATTCCATAGCTTTTTTTAGCTTATCTACCCGCATATTAAGAAAATCTTTATCTTCTATCTCGCTATCTGATACATTTTCAATATCTTGATAATCTACAGATTGCTTTTCAATTTTTTTAGCTGTATTTCTCGTTACGTAATTTACACAATGGTTATAAGTAAACGCATATAACCATGTTGAAAATTTAGATTTGCCTTTAAAACTAGCTAATTTTACAAAAAGTTTTAAAAACACATCTTGTGTTAAGTCTTTAGCCTCATCTTCATCCCTAGCAAAACCATAACATTTATTATACACTAATGTTGCATACCTATCATAAAGCACTTCAAAAAGCAATGTGTCGTTAGTTTCAACGATTGCTTTTACCAAATCTTCATCTGGTTTACTGTTAATGTCTTCTAGGGTTTTCAAATGTAGCTTTTGGCTAAATAATGTTGTTGATAGTATTAAGACACATGATTATTAAACAAGTCACATGTACAACAAAAGAAAGTAAAAAAAATGTAATAGTGTACTAAAAACCCTCCATATTAATACGCATTTTATACGCACTGCTGTATGGTGTAATTTTAGGGTTTACGTAAAACTATTTAATTACTTAGCCTACAGCTTATTGAACAATAAAACAACTTATTAGTATTATTGAAAAATATATGTAACACTAATAACCTGCGAAAGCCTAAAGTACCCGAAAGCGTAATTATCTGGATTTGCAGGGTTAATACAATTACCTTTTAGAGTGGCTGGAACTGTACCAAATGGGTTGGCAGCATTATCGTATTGCTCAATTAATAAATCTATGTAATTAAAATACTGCTTTGAAATACCATGAAATTTAATGTACGCTACATCGCCTGGTTCAAATTCTTCTTGACCGATATCTTCATCGTCTTCTTTTTCAAAAAACACCTTCATTCTATTACCGTCGGTAAATTCATCTGGGATAGCAAGTAATTCTGGCAATAAATCACCTTCTTCTTCAAACCTAAAGAAATAAAAATTTTCTTGATTAGGTGGGTCGTTAAAGTATATATCAACTTCTAAAGCTTCATCATTAAAACCTCCTATTCTAGCTTGACTAATCTCATCGATGTCTACAACAGGAGTCATGGTTTCTTCTGCAATATAAGTTTCGCCTTGATAATTAATTTCTAAAGTATACGTTTGGTTTACAACAGGAACAAACGCAGTTGTGCCGTATATACCAGCACCTTGATCTGTAAATACAAACTCCTGGTTAGTGGTATTATTAGTAATTTTAACAGAAGCACCAGCAACATCGGTGTTACTTAAATTGTCAAAAAATGGCGTAGACATAGTTAATTTAATAAACTGCTCGTTGCCTTGGGTGCCTTTTTCCCAGTCTATGGAAGCTTCTACCACCAGTCTTGGAGCTGCTTCTGGAACATCTACATCAACCACATCGGTACAAGATGTAAACACAACCAAAATAAGAACTATGATGTTATATAAGTGCTGCTTCATGGTTTAAAATTTAAAATTGTAAGATACAGATGGTACTATTCCAAAAATTGCAGTTCGTGTAGCCTCATTTGCTCCAGTTTCCCTGTTCTGACCAAAAGAAATTGATGCGGCATTTCTGCGGTTATAAATATTATAAATACCAAAAACCCACTCGCCTTTCCATCGTTTTTCTGGTTTTCTATTGGGCACATAAGTTGCAGAAACGTCAATACGATGATAATCGGTTAATCTACTTGCATTTCTATCTGAAAAATTAGCGATGTTTAAACCCTCATAAGTATACTGCCCATCAGGATACGTAACAGGGCGACCCGTTTGGTAGATTACGTTTGCGCCAAAATTCCATTTATCATTTAATTTGTAGCTTCCTGTAATTGATAAATCGTGGGTTCTATCGTGAGGCGCATAATACCAATTACCATTATTAATTCCGGGTCCGCCTGCGGCACCTCCAGGTGTGCGCTGTTCTGCTTTAGATATGGTATAGGCTAACCACCCGGTAAAATCACCTTTTGCTTTTCTAAACAAAAACTCTAGACCATAAGCTCTTAATTCGCCATTTAAAATTTCGGTTTCAATAGTGTTTTGGCCAATTAAATCTGATCCATCTACGTAGTCAATTCTATTAGCTACCGTTTTGTAATAGGTCTCAATTTCTAAAGAATAGCTTTTATTTTTAAAGTTTTTAAAATATCCAATGGCGTATTGATCGGACAATTGTGGTTTTATAAACGAGCCACTTGGCGTCCACACATCTAAAGGTGTAACAGATAATGTGTTAGACAATAAATGTATGTATTGCGCTGTGTGGCTGTAACCCGCTTTTATGGATGAATTTTCGTTTAGTTGATATGCCAATGCCAAACGAGGTTCTAAATTCCCATAAGTTTTTATGGTTTCACTTTTAGCATAATTAGTTTCGCCAATGGCATTCCCTTCTTCGTAAACACCTAAAGTTTCATTGTAAACTATAGGTAGCCCGTTTTCGTATTCTGTAATTGGTTGTCCGCCGTTTCTAATAAAATAGCTGTAACGTAAGCCAATGGTGGCTGTTAACTTATCTGAAACTTCGTATTCTGCACTTGCATACAGCCCATTTTCAAAGGCTCTTTTTTGGTCTAAAACTAGTGGATTAATAGATGAATTTGGGGAAGTTGGATTTATTTCTCCAGGATTAAAATCATAATATATAGCGTTTAGTCCAAAATCTAATTGAAGCCTATCGCTTTGGTAATAACTTAAATCGTATTTTATATTGTAGTTTGTAATTTCTGAAATCCAATCGAAATCAAACGATTTAAAATCCAGTACATAATCATAATCGCTGTAAATAAAGGATAAATTAGAAAACACACGATCGCTAAAGATATGATTCCACCTTAAATTACCCGATGTATTTCCGTAGCCACTATTAAAGTTTGCACCAAAATTAAATTCATCCCTTCCGAAATAACCAGATAAATACAGTTTGTTATTTTTATCTATATTATAGTTTGTTTTTAAATTTAAATCATAAAAATATGCTGCATTCTCTTCTCCAGAAGCCTGTAAAAACAGGTGTGCGTAAGAGCCCCTACCAGCAACTAAAAACGAACCTTTATCGTTAAACAATGGGCCTTCTGCTGAAAGTCTACTAGAAATTAAGCCAATACCACCATTCAATTCGAAATTTTTGCTGTTTCCATCTTTTTGTCGCACATCTAAAACCGAAGACACACGACCACCAAAACGGGCCGGTATACCGCCCTTATATAATTTTACATCCTTTATGGCATCGGCATTAAATACTGAAAAGAAACCAAATAAATGCGATGTATTGTAGATAATAGCTTCATCTAGCAATACTAAATTTTGGTCTGCAGCACCACCTCTTACATTAAACCCAGCAGACCCTTCTGCACCACTTGTAACGCCAGGTAGTAACTGAATAGACTTAATAATATCTACCTCACCAAGTACTACGGGCATATTTTTAATGGTCTCAAGTTTTAGTTTTGAAACACTCATTTGCGGACTTTTAATATTGAGTCGCTCAGATTCTTCTGCAATAACGAGCACTTCGTCTAGCTCTGTTGAAGCTTCTGATATTTCAAAATCTATTTTTTGATTACTATTTAATGAGATTTTTTTTGAAACCGTTGCATACCCTACGTAAGAAACGATTAAATTATAGTCGCCCGCTTCTGCAGTAATTGAGTAAAAACCATACTCGTTGGTAATAGCGCCACTGGTAGTGCCTTCTAAGAAAACAGAGGCTCCAAAGAGAGTTTCACCATTTGATGCATCGGTAACAGTACCACTAATAGCAAATTTTTCTTGAGCTGTAACAACTACGGAAAGTAAAAGTAACAACGAAACACATAATAGTTTTGGGTGCATCATAAAAGCGATTTCTAACGCACAAAATTAAGCAATTCGATTTATTTTGTTTAAATAAAATGTTAAATTATGAAACAAAAACTAAAAAGACCACCTAAAAAACATCACTTTTTATGTATGTAGTGCTTCTTTAAAAAACCAAAAATTTGATAATCAAACCATTAAGGTTTTTTTTAGCTCTAAATACTACTGAAATACTTTTTAGACAGTCTCTTTAATATTAAAAAACTTAATTTCTATACATGTAAAGCCCTATCGTCAGTAGCCGCTAAAGCCGCTTCCTTAATAGCTTCGGTAAATGTTGGGTGTGCATGAGACATACGCGATACATCTTCGGCACTAGCACGGTACTCCATAGCTACCACTGCTTCTGCAATCATATCAGCAGCACGGGCACCAATCATATGTACACCTAAAATTTCATCGGTAGTTTTGTCGGCTAAAATCTTTACAAAACCATCTAAATCCATACTAGCACGACTTCTACCTAAAGCACGCATTGGGAATTGTCCTGTTTTATAATCAATTCCAGCTTCTTTTAATTGTTCTTCTGTTTTACCTACAGAGGCCACCTCTGGCCATGTGTAAACCACACCTGGTATTAAATTATAATCTATATGTGGTTTTTGTCCTGCAATAGTTTCGGCAACAAATACGCCTTCTTCCTCTGCTTTGTGCGCTAGCATTGCACCCTTTACAACATCACCAATGGCGTAAATATTTTCTGCACTAGTTTGTAGATGCGCATTAACTTCTACCCTGCCTATATCATCTAATCTAATACCAGCAGCTTCGGCATTTAATCCGTCTGTATACGGACTACGCCCTACGGAAACCAAGCAATAATCGCCTTTAAACTCTACTTCCTCTCCTTTTTTATTGTCTGCCTTCACAATAACCTCATCGCCTTTGCGCTCTACAGATTTTACCTTATGCGACACTTGCATTTTAAACTTAGCCTTTTTAAAGACTTTGTTTAATTCTTTAGAAAGTCCTGCGTCCATTGTTGGAATAATTCTATCCATATATTCTACAACGGTAACCTCGGCTCCTAGCCTTTTATACACTTGCCCTAATTCTAAGCCAATAACGCCTCCTCCAATTATAATTAAGTGTTTGGGAATTTCTTTAAGCTTTAATGCCTCAGTCGATGTAATGATACGTTCCTTATCAATATCTATAAAGGGTAATGTTGAAGGTTTACTACCAGTAGCTATAATGGTATGTTTTGCAACAACTTCAGTTTCGGTACTATCGTTACCCTTTACCGTTATGGTAGTTTTATCTTTAAACGTGCCTAAACCGTGAAAAACATCAATATTATTTTTTTTCATTAGAAAATCTATACCTCCTGTAGTTTGATCTACAACGGCTTGCTTACGAGCAATCATTTTTTCCAAATTTACTTTTACATCACCTGGAATTTCTATACCATGCTCCTCAAAATGTTTTACCGCATCTTCGTAATGGTGTGAAGAATCTAAAAGTGCTTTACTTGGTATACAACCTACATTTAAACAAGTACCTCCTAAGGTTGCATATTTTTCTATTATTGCTGTTTTCATGCCTAATTGCGCACAACGGATGGCGGCAACATATCCTCCAGGGCCAGAACCGATAACGGCTACATCGTATGATTTCATAGTGTGTTTTTGTATTTAAAAAATATGAAAACCAAAAATACAAATGTTTTGTGTGAAGACCATAAAAAAAAACGCCTTAAAATTGGTTAATAGGGACTTAAACAAATAGGCAGTGTTTGGGATTCTGCTTCTAGAACCTCAGCAAACAAATTGGGAGTTTTTGTTGGGGATAACGTCGCACCAAAACTATTAGCGGAAAGCCCAAACCTACATTAGGCGAAAAAACTGCATACTCACTATAAGTATACAGGCGCCAAAATAACTTTAATTTATTAGTTATTTACTTGCTTGTATATCATTTAGAATCCATTCTAATTCAGGGTCTTTTTGCTGTTGCCTATCTTTTACAGTTGGTAAAATTTCAACATCTGGTTTTACGCCATAACCGTCTGGTTCCTGCTTGTATGGCGCTTCTACTTGCATTAAGCCAATTCTAACAACTAACCTTGATGTAGGTAATTGGTACAATTTATAAAATCCTGCTACGGTACCGTTGTACGCGCCCCCTGTTTCTTCTCCTACAAAGGTAGCACGGTTTGTAGCTTTTAAGTTTGTAGATATAATTGAAGAGGCCGAAAACGAATTACCATTAATTAATACATATACTTTACCCTTATAGTTTAAAGGATTTGGTGCTTCTGGTTTGGCATATTTAAATTTGTAATACAATTTACCATCTCTTTTTTTAGTTTTTAATAAATTCTGAACTATCAAAATAGGCGATAGTATCCCAGACAACACTTTTATGCCGGTTGGCGTTGTGTTGCTCATTATAGATTTTAAAATAGGCACTCTACTATTTACTTCGCTTTCTGTAATAAACTGAAATTCTTTATTGGTTAAATAAGAATACAGGCGTTCTATTTCAGCGATACGGCCACCACCATTGTCGCGCAAGTCTAAAATGAAATTTTTCACATTGGCTGAGTCTATTTTTTTAAAACTCTCTTCGTAAAAAGTTTTGTAATTACCGTTGGAAAACCCTCTTATTTTCATGTAGGCTACACTACTGTCCTTTCCAATAAACGTTAAACTTCTGGTGTATTCTTTAGTTCTGGAGATAAACCCATACTTCTTATTGTCCTTTTTTCGTTTTTTGGCGGCTAATCTATTAGCTTTCTTTTCGGCCTTAGTTAGTTTTTTAGGCTTTTCTTTTTTTATGCTATCGGTTTTTACTTTTGTGGAATCTTCTTTCTCTTTTTTAGGCACGCGTTTAAAAAGCTTGGAAAATACAGAATCTTTGGTTTTAAAAGTTACTTGTAAACTATCTAAAAACCCTTTATCCCTTACATAAAATTGTCTAAAGCCTTTGCTTACAAACCTGTTATATAGTGTGGTATTATAACCATCGGAAGCAAAACGTGTTTTATACAATTCTGCCAATTCGCTAGCTGGTTCTCCTGCAATACTTAGCACCTCTGCTCCAACAAAGGAGGAGTCTTTTCCTATAGTACGCTCTACCCATAATTTTCCATCTAGATATTCAAAATCCAAATCGTAAAACTCAAACTTTTTCTTTAAGAGCGCTTTACGTTCCTTACGTTTAAAACGTTTTCCTAAAGGACGAACAGATACATGGCCTTGTTTTACGCTTGTTAATACGGGGGCAAGTTTTTTGTAAAAATCACGCGATGTCATTGGTGATTTTATTGATTGCTTTAAACTGTCAAACTTAAATTCCATAACCTCTTGTGGCGTATATTGGTAAAGTTTTGGATGGTGACGTTTAAGTTGAAGATATACTTTATCTACATCTGCTCTAAGCAATTCAACATCATGTAGTTTAGATATTTGTTCGTTATGTTTTTGTACGCTGCTACACGAAAACAAAACTGAAATTGCAAAAGCACTTAAAACCAATAGTTTCATACTCAACAGAAAAAATTTTGATGGCTAAAATAAACGTATTTCGTATATCTTTAATTCTATTTTATATTATTTAACGTTTTTTAGTCTTATGCCATTTAACCTCTATCCATAAAATTATGTAGTTTTGTAGGTATGCAAAAAACCATTAACATACAGAATAAAAAGGCGCGCTTTCAATATGAAATATTAGACAAGTATACTGCGGGTATTGTGTTAACTGGTACCGAAATAAAATCTATTAGAAGCAGTAAAGCCTCTATTGCCGAAAGTTTTTGTGAATTTAATGATAACGGAGAACTTTTTGTGGTAAATATGACCATACAAGAGTATGCCTTTGGTAATTATTACAACCACAAGCCCAAGGCTACTAGAAAATTATTATTGAACAAAAGAGAGCTAAAAAAGCTTAATAAGGAGGTGCAAAATAGTGGGTTAACCATAATTCCTTTACGCCTATTTATAAACGATAAAGGCTACGCAAAGTTAGATATTGCCTTAGCTAAAGGTAAAAAACTATACGACAAGCGCGAAACCATTAAAGATCGTGACAATAAGCGCAATCTAGATAGGATAAAAAAAATCTACAAATAATTTAATAAACAATTAACCGTTTACAAGTTACAATTAGCTAATTTATATTGTATTTCATAGTTTTGAAAATGAAAAAATCACCACTCCTTCTCTTTTTAGTTTGTATACCATTTATATTACAAGCACAAAAAAAACCTGAAGACAAAAAAGCTTCCGAAAAAAAAGAATTTAAAGTAGATAGCACCAAGGTGTTAACGTTAGATAAAACCATAAAAACACTATACAATGTTATTTCTGCTGAAAAAGAAGAAAGCCGTAATTGGAAACAATTTAAATACCTGTTTCACCCCGATGCTAAATTAATAGCCTCTGGAATGAATACCGATTATGAATACAAAGCCAAATATTTAACACCTGCCGAGTACATAAAAAACTCACAAAAATGGTTAAAAATGAATGGTTTTATTGAAAAAGAAATCCACCGATCGGTAAATACCTTTGGCAATATAGCCCATGTATTTAGCACTTACGAATGTTATTATAGTAAAGATGACAAAAAACCTTTTATGCGTGGTATTAATAGTATTCAACTTTTTTACGACGAAGACCGCTGGTGGATTATAAATTTATATTGGGCACAGGAAACCGAAGAACACGCCATACCTAAAGCTTACTTACCTCGCAACTAAAACTATGTCGAAATTTTTTACTGAAATACCTACAGAACTTCAATCATTTATTACATCACAACATATTTTTTTTGTTGCTACTGCTGCTGCAGAAGGAAGAATTAATTTATCGCCTAAAGGTTTAGCCGATACGTTTAGAATTGTTAATAAAAACCGTGTGCTTTGGCTAAACCTAACAGGGAGTGGCAATGAAACTGCAGCACATGTTTTAAAAAATGATAGAATGACCGTTATGTTTTGTTCTTTTGAAGGGAAACCGCTTATACTTAGACTTTACGGCACCGCTAAAGTATATCACGAAAGAGATACCGAATTTAAAGACAACAAACATTTATTTCCTGAAATTCCAGGAACCCGACAAATAGTTGATATGACTGTTGAAAGTGTGCAAACCTCCTGCGGTTATGCTGTACCTTTTATGGAGTTTAAAGAGGAACGCCAACAACTTAATGCTTGGGCAGAAAAACAAGGTAAAGAACGCATTGAACGCTACTGGAAAGAAAATAACACCAAGAGTATTGATGGGTTCGAAACAGAAATTTGTGAATAACTTCTTTTAAACGCTTATAACTTTGTTTTCCAAAGACATAGAAAATTATTGGTCCAAACGCTACCTACAACATAATACTGGTTGGGATATTGGCGTGCCTTCTACCCCGCTAAAAACATATATAGACCAACTGGAGAACAAAAACTTAAAAATTTTAATTCCCGGTGCTGGTAATTCCTATGAGGCCGAATACTTATTTAAAAACGGATTTGAAAATACCTATGTGTTAGATATTGCGAATGTACCTTTAATAGCTTTTCAAAAAAGAGTTCCTCATTTTCCTTCAGAACAAATCATTAAAGGTGATTTTTTTAAGCATAAAGGCATTTACGATTTAGTTTTAGAGCAAACCTTCTTTTGTTCTTTTCCACCACTGCCCGAAAACCGAAAACAATATGCCTTAAAAATTCATGAATTGCTGCATAAACGTGGAAAACTTGTGGGGTTGTGGTTTAATTTTCCACTCACTAACGATATGGAAAAACGTCCGTTTGGTGGTTCAAAAGAAGAATATCTAAACTATTTTAAACCACTTTTTAATGTTAATACTTTTAAAAATTGCTACAATTCCATTCCTTCTAGAATGGGCAGGGAATTGTTTGGAATTTTCGAAAAGACATAAATAAATAAATAACAACCTCCAAATTCTAGATTCTACTAACCAACATACTAATTCCTATCCTCTAAAAGCGGCACAAACCGAAACTCCCCAAACTCATGCTGCTCAAACTCCTTTGGTCCTTTTCTAATAAAAAGTGTCATTACCTGCACATCATCGCCTACAGGAATTACTAAGCGTCCGCCATCAACTTTTAACTGGCTCAATAAAGGTTTGGGTACAAAAGGAGCGCCCGCTGTAACAATAATACTATCAAAAGGAGCTTCGTCTGGCAACCCTTTGTAGCCATCGCCAAAAATTATTTTTTTAGCCCTATACCCTAATTTTGGCAAAAACTTACTTGTTTTTTTAAACAATTCTTGCTGACGCTCAATACTGTAAACACGTGCACCCAGCTCGCACAAAACAGCTGTTTGGTAGCCGCTTCCTGTACCTATTTCTAAAACTTTATCTTCGGGAGATACCTGCATTAACTCTGTTTGAAATGCTACGGTGTAGGGTTGAGAAATAGTTTGGTCTGCCGCAATAGGAAATGCTTTATCTTGGTAAGCATGGTCTAAAAAACCAGAGTCCATAAATAAATGCCGCGGTATTTTTCCAATAGCCGCTAGCACTTTTTCGTCCTGTATGCCTTTGGCTTTTATAACATTAACCAATTGTTGGCGCAAGCCTTTGTGTTTAAATGTATCTTTCAATTTTCAGGAGGTTAGTTTTGCTAAAATTAAGCAAACATTTTTAAGCTAAAAACAATTTTCACAGAATTTAATTTTAGTATCTTTAAGCTGTGAAATTTATACCATTTTCTATTTTAATATTGGCAAAAATTCATAATTAAATTTTTATAGTAAATACTTTAGTTAAACACACATAAATTATGCTAAAAGCAGGTGTTCTTGGTGCTGGCCATCTTGGAAAAATTCATTTAAGACTTTTAAAACAATCCGAAAAATACGAGCTTGTTGGCTTTTACGATGCCGATACCAAAACGGCACAAAAAGTTGCCGACGAATTTGGTTATAAATTATTTGATTCTATAGACGAACTTATAGATGCTGTTGATGTTGTAGACATTGTAACACCTACACTCTCGCATCATGAATGTGCCATAAACGCCATTACCAAAGGCAAACATATTTTTATTGAAAAACCCATTACAAATACCGTTGCAGAGGCCGAAGATATAAGAGCTTTAGTGGCACTACACAAGGTAAAAGGACAAGTAGGCCATGTGGAACGTTTTAACCCTGCATTTATAGCGGTAAGAGAGGATATAAAAACACCAATGTTTATAGAAACGCATCGTTTAGCAGAATTTAACCCAAGAGGCACCGATGTACCTGTGGTATTAGATTTAATGATTCATGATATCGATATTATTTTAAGTATTGTAAAATCTGAAGTAAAACATATTTCTGCCAGTGGTGTTTCAGTAATTAGCGACACACCAGACATTGCCAACGCACGTATTGAATTTAAAAATGGCTGTGTTGCAAACCTTACCGCTAGTAGAATTTCGCTAAAAAAAATGCGAAAAGCTAGGTTCTTTCAAAAGGATGCTTACATTTCAGTAGACTTTTTAGAGAAGAAGTGTGAAGTGGTTAAAATGAAAGATGCCCCAGAAAACCCGGGAGATTTTGATATGATTTTGCAAAATGCAGAAGGCATAAAAAAACAGATTTATTTTGATAATCCTAAAATTCCTGATGTAAATTCAATCTTAATGGAATTAGAAACGTTTGCGGATGCCATAAATAACGACACAACCCCTGTTGTAACGTTACATGACGGCACAGAAGCACTACGTGTAGCAAATATGATTATTAATCAGTTTTAAAAGCCCCAAGAATTAAAAATTGGACGTTCAACGCTGAGTTTTCAAATCGGTGTTTTTTAAGATTTTTATCGAGATGAAGAATTCTTAGCCTTTGCCTTCATTTTTAGTTCGTTTTACATCACAGCAAAATAATCATAATATAATACAAATATGAAAAACATAGCAGTAATTGGCGCAGGCACAATGGGAAACGGTATAGCCCATGTTTTTGCACAAAACGGATTTAAAATTAACCTTATAGACATTAGTGAAACAGCCCTAAATAAAGGCCTGCAAACCATTGCCAATAATTTAGATAGAATGGTTGCCAAAGAAAAAATATCTAAAGAGGATAAAGAGACAACGCTTAATAACATTACAACGTTTACCAATATTAAAACCGGTGTTAACAACACAGATTTAGTAGTTGAAGCTGCCACTGAAAACCTAGATTTAAAACTAAACATTTTTAAAGCGCTAGATGAAGCATGTTCAGGCACCACAATTTTGGCAACAAATACATCTTCTATTTCAATTACGCAAATAGCTGCTGTTACCTCTAATCCAGAACGTGTTATTGGTATGCATTTTATGAACCCTGTACCTATTATGAAGTTGGTTGAAATTATTCGTGGCTATAATACTAGTAACGAAGTAACCCAAACCATTATGGAACTCTCTAAAAAACTGGGTAAAATACCGGTAGAGGTTAACGATTACCCAGGCTTTGTGGCCAACCGTATTTTAATGCCAATGCTAAACGAGTCTATAGAAACGCTTTACAACGGTGTTGCTGGTGTTACCGAAATAGACACGGTTATGAAATTAGGTATGGCACATCCTATGGGCCCTTTGCAATTAGCAGATTTTATTGGTCTTGATGTGTGTTTGTCTATTTTAAATGTAATGTACAATGGGTTTAAAAATCCCAAGTATGCGCCGTGTCCTTTGTTAGTTAATATGGTAAATGCTGGAAAACTAGGCGTAAAATCTGGAGAAGGGTTTTATGACTATTCAGAAAGTAAAAAAGCAGAAAAAGTAGCTTCTCAGTTTATAAGATAAATCAACTTATACATTTTATAAATTATAAATACATATAGAATTGCACCAACTTTTCAATACTCGTAATTTTGCAGAATGAGCATAAAACAAAATCTTAATACTATTTTAGAAGCAATTCCAAAACATGTTACACTTGTTGCTGTTTCTAAAACTAAACCCGTAAGCGATATTATGGAAGCCTATAATGCTGGCCACCGTGTATTTGGCGAGAACAAGGTACAAGAAATGGTTGAAAAGCACGAACAAATGCCTAAGGATATTGAATGGCATATGATTGGGCATTTACAGCGCAACAAGGTAAAATATATGGCGAATTTTGTACGTTTAATTCATGGTGTAGACAATTTTAAATTGTTGAAAGAAATAAACAAACAAGCCCAAAAACACAATCGGGTTATTGAATGTTTACTGCAAATAAAAATAGCCAATGAAGATTCTAAATTTGGAATGTCTGCCAAAGACGCATCAAGTATTTTACAGTCTTCTGCCTTTGCCGAATTAAAAAACATCAAAATAACGGGCGTTATGGGAATGGCGACATTTACTGATAACAACACACAAATTAAACAAGAGTTTGAAAGTTTAAAAAATACTTTTGATAGTTTAAAAACCATAGAGGTTTCAAATTTCAAACCAGAAACCATTAGCATGGGTATGAGTGGCGATTATAAATTGGCCATTAATTGTGGTAGTACAATGATTCGTGTTGGAAGTAGTATATTTGGGGCAAGAAATTACAATTAGTCGTTTTTAAAATAAACCATAGTTTTTAGTTTATAAAACGAAAATTAATAACAAACAATTTTACAGTATTTACGCAGTATTAGACATAGAAACTACAGGCGGGAAGTATAACGAGGAAGGTATTACCGAAATTGCAATCTATAAATTTGATGGTCATAAAATAATAGACCAATTTATAAGCTTAGTAAACCCCGAAAGAGACATACAGCCATTCGTAGTAAATTTAACAGGTATAAATAGCAATATGTTAAGAAATGCGCCCAAGTTTTATGAGGTAGCAAAACGTATTGTTGAAATTACCGAAGGTTGTATTTTAGTAGCCCACAATGCACAATTCGACTACAGAATTTTATGTACCGAGTTTAGACGCTTGGGTTTTGAATACGAACGGAAATCGCTTTGTACAGTAGAATTATCTAAATATTTAATTCCTGGGCAACCATCTTACAGCCTAGGGAAATTGGTACGCTCTTTAGGTATTCCCGTTGCCGACAGACATCGTGCTTCTGGTGATGCGCAAGCAACCGTAAAACTTTTTAAAATGTTGCTGGATAAGGATACCGAAAAAAACATAATTAAAGATGTAGTTAGGTTAAACCCCAAACGCCAACTAGAGCCCAAGCATTTAGAAATTATTGCAGAATTGCCAACTATAACAGGAGTATACTATATCCATAATGCAGATGGAGAAATAATCTATATTGGAAAAAGCAACAATATAAAAAAACGTATTAATCAACATTTTACCAACACAAACCCTAAATCAAAAAAAATTCAATCTCTAGTTACAGCTGTAACATACGAAGCTACTGGCAGCGAACTCGTTGCACTTTTAAAAGAAAGCGAAGAGATAAAGCGCAACAAACCTATATTTAATAAAGCTTTAAGACGTTCTATTTTTACACATGCACTTTATAGTTTTATAGACGATAATAATTATATAAACCTAAGTGTAAGAAAAGCTGATAATAGAAAAAAACCCATAACCACTTTTAGTAATTTGCAAAGTGGCAAAAGTTTTATAACCAAAGCTATTAGCGATTATGTTTTATGCCAAAAACTAACAGGCGAATACAAAACCAAATCTAGCTGTTTTAACTTCGACATAAAAGAATGTAACGGTGCCTGTATAGGCAAAGAATCGGCATCAGATTATAACAAACGTGTTTTAGCACTAATAGACAAAAACAGTTACGCTAATAAAAATATGGTAATTGTAGATAAAGGACGTGATGTGGATGAAAGAAGCGCAATTCTTATAAAAGATGGTGTTTTTCAAGGACTTGGGTTCTTCAACCTCAACTATCAAATAAACAATATTGAGGTTTTAGAATCTATAATTACGCCCATGCAAAATAATAGAGACACCCAGCACATTATTCAAAGTTACCTAAGACGTAATAAAAAAGTAAAACTAATAACTATTTAATAGTTATTAAAATTTAAACCACGGCATAATACTTATACGTTCTTATATAGCTAAGGTTTCTAACATATACAACTAAACCCCAAAAACTGAAACAGCAATGAATTTGCTAGGATTTAGCCATTAACTAAAAAACAAAAAAGAAGTAATAAATGTTTACTACTTTTGAATTATGGATATAACACCTAAAAAAGGCTGGCGAACCAAACTTCATGACATTATTTATGAAGCAGATACCCCTGGAGGTAAATTATTCGACCTCGTACTATTTATAGTAATAATTGCTAGTATCCTCTTTGTAATGCTAGAGAGCGTTAATAGTATTGACGAAAAATATCATAATTTTTTAGATATCTCAGAGTGGGTTATCACCATTCTTTTCACTATAGAATACATTGCAAGAATTATTACAGTAAAAAAACCGTTAAACTATGTGTTTAGTTTTTATGGCATTATCGATTTATTATCCACAATTCCAAAATACATTTCCCTTGTTTTTGGTGGCATTCATGCGTTAGCAGCTTTACGAGCCTTAAGATTACTTCGTGTATTTAGAATATTAAAATTAGCAAGGTACTTAGGCGCCTCAAATAATCTAGTAAACGCTTTAAAAGCAAGTAAAGCAAAAATATCAGTTTTTCTATTTGCGGTACTAATAATTGCAATAATACTTGGTACCATAATGTACTTGGTAGAAGGTGAAGAAAATGGATTTTCTAATATACCAAAAAGTGTGTATTGGTGTATTGTAACGCTAACAACGGTAGGATTTGGGGATATTGCTCCCCAAACGCCTTTAGGGCAGTTTATAGCATCTTTAGTAATGATTTTAGGTTATGGTATTATAGCGGTTCCTACTGGTATTGTTTCCGCAGAATACACAGCCCAGAGCAAACCCAAAAAACAAGATACACGTAACAACGTTTCATTAAATTCCCAATCGTGCGAAAATTGTTTGGCAGAAAACCATAAAGACAAAGCCGACTACTGCTACAATTGTGGCGAAAAGTTGCATATTTAATTTTTTGGGCGATACCACGCTTAGGCGTGGTCAGGCTTTCCGCTATATCTTTTTCTCGTTCCTCAAAAAAGGATGTCGCTTCAATCCTTATCGCATCTATCCGCAAACACTATTTTTAAAACCATACCTTGGTCTACTTTGTTTTTCATAGTACCTTTACATTTCTAAAAATAGTAACCAATAAAAACTCAAAACAAATATCTAATTTCAATAGTTGGCCCAACAGCAATTGGCAAAACAGCGCTGAGTATAAAATTAGCTCAATATTTTAATACTGAAATAATTTCAGCCGATTCTCGTCAGTTTTTCAAGGAAATGCAAATTGGTACTGCTGCGCCAACCAAAACAGAACTAGCTACTGTAAAACACCACTTTATACATCACAAATCCATTAAAGACAATTACAATGTTGGTAGTTTTGAGAAAGATGGTATAAATTGTTTAAACTCCCTCTTCAAAACCTATAATGTTGTAATTATGGTGGGAGGTTCTGGCTTGTATGTAGATGCTGTTACTAAAGGGCTAGACCACTTTCCTGATGTAGACAAAAGCATAAGAACACAACTTAATTCAGACCTTAAACTAAAAGGATTAGACTATCTGCAACAACAATTAAAACAACTAGACATTGAGAGCTACAATAACATAGCTATTGATAATCCCCATCGCGTAATTCGCGCTTTGGAAATTTGCATAGGCACGGGGAAACCCTATGCTTCCTTTTTAAATAAAGCGAAACAAGAGCGTTCTTTTAACACCATAACCGTTGGCTTAAATGCCAATAGAGACATTATTTATTCCCGAATTAACCAACGTGTAGATATTATGCTAGAAGAAGGTTTACTTAACGAAGTAAAATCCTTAAAAGAGTATAAACATCTTAATGCCCTAAATACAGTTGGCTACAAAGAATTGTTTAATTATTTAGATGGTGAGTGGTCCTTAGAATTTGCTATTTCAGAAATAAAAAAAAATACAAGACGTTTTGCCAAACGACAATTAACCTGGTTTAAAAAAACCGAAGATATCATATGGTTTGATTATAAGGAGGATGCCTCTAAAATTATTAAGGACTTAGAAACAAAAATTAAATGACCACAACAGCCTTGTTAAAAAAACTAGTTGCCTTTCCTGTTTTAGGGGGAGATTCTAATCTTACTATTATAAACTGGATAAAAGATTATATAGAATCATTTGGTGTAGCCTGCACTTTAGTTCCTAATCTAGAACACACAAAAGCCTCTTTGCACTGTAGAATTGGCCCTTCTGTAGACGGTGGCATCATACTTTCAGGGCATACCGATGTAGTTCCTGTTAAAGGTCAAAATTGGGATACAGATCCTTTTGTTTTGACTAATAAAGATGATGGAAACCTTTACGGACGTGGCACTTGCGATATGAAAGGCTTTTTAGCTTGTTGCCTAAATGTACTTCCTAATTTGGTTAAAGCAGATTTGAAAAAACCTATTTATTTTGCTTTTTCGTACGATGAGGAAATTGGGTGCTTATCTGCTCCAGAATTAATACGCCATTTACAAAATTATTATCCTGAAACTCCAAAATATGCCATTATTGGAGAACCATCGTTAATGCAACCTATTATAGGCCATAAAGGTATTTGTTTGTACACTACAACCGTAAATGGTTCTGCAGGCCACAGTAGTGGTATTAGAAAAGAGGTAAGCGCCATCAACGAATCTGCACGTTTAATACTATGGCTGGAAGCTAAAATGAATGCGCTTATAGACGCTGGACATATAGATTTGCGTTTTACACCACCTCATTCTTCATTACACACGGGTATAATCCATGGTGGTATTGCACCAAATGTTATTGCAGACAAGGCGTATTTTTCTTGGGATGCTAGGGTAATTCCAAGTGATGATATATCAACTATTGTAAATGCATTTAAGTTACATTGCCAACAGCGCATGCAAGAGTTAAAGAAAATATTCCCCGATTTTAAGATTGAAACAAAAGAAATTCATCCACCAGTTACCCCTTTTGACAGTAAAACGGATAGCGATATTGTAAAACTAATATCCAAAATAAACGCCAATACCAACTTTGGAACTGTGGCCTACGCCTCTGAAGCAGGACAGTATAACGAAGCTGGTTTACAGAGTATTATATGCGGTCCCGGTTCCATCGATCAAGCCCATAGAGCAAACGAGTTTATTGCCAAAGAAGAACTTATAAAATACGTAGAACTACTACATAATTTGATGCACCTTTTCTCTTCTGAGGCACATTCATAAAAATCACATCCCTTGTAAATACGAGTGTTTCTTTTTAAATTAACGTACACAAAAACCCCGAAAACAGCTGTCCAGGGCTA
>NZ_PVEO01000016.1 GCF_002973595.1 Jejuia pallidilutea
GTTGAAATAGGGCTAATTGCAATGGCCCACAACCTTAAAAAGTATAGTTTGGCAATATAAAATCACTTTTGCTTTTTTATATTGAGCGTTTTGTAACAAAAATTAAACGTCAAAAAAAACAAACTGAAAAATAACCAAAAAGAAAATCGCCTAAAAATTACTTTTTAGACGACCTCTTTGTTTTAATAAGTAGCAACACAAACTTTTCCTTATTTTTTTGATTTCAGAATCAATAAGTTCAATATCTTATTCGTATATTCAATGCACAACCAAAAAAATGGATAACTATGAAAGTAAAGGCATATGCGGCTAATGAAGCCGGGGCAAAATTAGAGCAGTACGACTATGAACTTGGAGAAATTGGTAAGGAACAGGTAGACATAAAAGTGCATTACTGTGGTTTGTGCCATAGCGATTTGAGTATGATTAATAACGATTGGGGAATGTCTCAGTACCCTCTAGTTCCTGGCCACGAAATAGTAGGCGAGGTTCTAGATGTAGGAAGCGAAGTAAAAGGCCTTAAGAAGGGTGATAAAGTAGGTATGGGCTGGTTTAGTGCGTCTTGTATGCATTGTAATCAATGTATGGGCGGAAAGCAACATCTTTGTAGTGAAGCCGAAGGCACTATAGTAGGACGTCATGGCGGATTTGCAGACAAGGTTCGCGGACATTGGTCGTGGACAACGTTGCTACCCGAAGGAATTGATATGGCTAAAGCTGGACCATTATTTTGTGGAGGAATTACCGTATTTAGTCCAATAGTTATTTCAGGCGTTCAGCCAACAGATAAAGTTGGTATTATTGGTATTGGTGGACTTGGACATTTAGCTCTAAAGTTTTTAAGAGCTTGGGGCTGCGAAGTCACAGCATTTACATCTAGTAAAGATAAGACCCAAAAACTAAAGGAAATGGGTGCCCATAATGTTGTGGACTCTACCGATAAAGATGAATTAGATAAAATAACAGGAACTCTCGATTTTATTTTAAATACCACCAATGTGAAACTTAATTGGGATGCATTTCTTGCTACACTATCACCACAAGGAAAATTACATACAGTTGGAGCTGTTTTAGAACCCATGGAAATACCAGCGTTTAGTTTAATTTCAGGTGAAAAGTCAGTAGGCGGAAGTCCGTTGGGAAGTATTGCGTTAACTCGTAAAATGTTGGAGTTTTGTGTACGTCATGATATTTATCCAACGGTGGAAGAATTTAAGATGGAAGATGTAAACAAAGCTATTGAACATTTACACGATGGAAAAGCTAGATTTAGAGTTGTATTAAAAGCATAAATTATATAATAGGCTAAGCTAAAACGTAACCTTTTACAGATGGTTGCGTTTTTTTATGCGCAACAAAACCAATATTTTTGATCCTCTGAAAATAAGTAAATGCAATTTTCTAAAAACATAAAATATACTAGTATTCCTAACCGGATAGCAGTAAAACTTAATGCTAAAGGCGAACAATTTGTCTTAAAAGGCCACCCTTGGGTATTTTCAAATAGCATTACTAAGATTAATACCGATGCCAAAACTGGGGATTTAGCCATAATTTTCAGCAAGAATAAAAACCGAGTTATTGGTTTAGGGTTGTATGATGCAAATTCTCCTATACGAATTAAAATGTTGCATTCAGGAATTGAAAAAGTAGAAATCAATTCAGAATTCTTTCAAAATAACATAAAAGAAGCATTCAAAAAACGACAAACCTTATTAAAAACCAATACCAATAGTTACCGCCTTATATTTGGAGAGAACGATGGTTTTCCTGGATTAATTGCCGATGTATATGCTTCGGTTTTAGTGGTTAAAATTTATTCTGAAATATGGTTGCCTTATCTAGAACCTATTTTAGAAAGTTTGCAACATACCTCAAATGCTAAAACAGTAGTTATTAGATTAAGTAGAGGTTTGGAAAACTCTAAATCACATCAACTAAAAAATGGAGAAGTAGTTTATGGTACTTTAGAAAACGAAGTTGTAGCGTTTGTAGAACATGGTGTAAATTTTTCAGCCAATGTAATAAAAGGGCATAAAACGGGGTATTTTTTAGATCATCGCGCCAATAGAAAGCAGGTAGGCGAATGGAGTAAAGGAAAAACGGTATTGGATGTATTTTCTTATGCTGGTGGATTTTCAGTGCACGCTTTAGCCAATGGCGCTAAAGAAGTAACGAGTTTAGATATTAGTAAACAAGCTTTAGAAATAGCGGTGCAAAATGGGAGGTTAAATTCCTATTCAGGAACTCATAAAACTATTGCTGGTGATGCTTTTAAAGAATTAAAAAAACTAATTAATACTAAAGTAACTTTTGATGTAGTTGTTATAGATCCACCAAGTTTTGCAAAACAAGCCTCAGAAATTGAATTGGCTAAAAAGAAATATGCACAACTTGCTAAGTTAGGAGAACAACTTACCGCTAAAAACGGCTTGTTGGTACTAGCATCGTGCTCATCTAGAGTAGTTTCACAGACGTTTTTTGATATTAATAATGAAGTTTTATCGTCAAAAAATAGACCATACACCTTAAAACTAAAAACCCAACACGATGTAGATCATCCTATTGGGTTTCCAGAAGGGGCTTATTTAAAAAGTGGGTACTATCGTTTTTTAGATTAGTTGGGCTTAAATAAACACGCCTTGTTTGTCGGTTTTTACAGTAATTACTGAATCTTTATTTTTAATTTTAACGCGATACTCCTGTTTTAAAGCTTCTTTATTGCAATGGTATTTAACCACATACACATCTTCTACAATATTACAATCTGGATATTTGTCTACAATTGCTTTTATTACTGCTTTTGGTAACCTTATATTGTTATATTTTTCAAAAGTTTCAACAATTTTACCGTCTTTATTAAAAGAAGCAATTATTTTACCTTCTGGGATTTTAAAAGTTACGTTGTAGATGTCTTTTTTAGAATCATAAAGGTCTGATAATTCAGAAGGATTATATTCTAATAACGCTTCTTCTAGTTTTTTTACGTAATTACAAGAATTTTCAGAGTCTACTGTATTAAAGTAATCTGAATTTACTGAAATAACGGTTTCTGGTAGTTCTACTGTTTGCGAATACATAAATGTAAAACAGATAAAAGTACATAAGCTAAAGATTAATTTTTTCATGATGGATGTATTTACAGGTATTGTTTTTCAAAATTAACTATGCATGCATAATAAAAAAATGATAAAAGTCATGTTATCAGTTATTTAGCTTAATTTAATTAGTGTTGTTTTGTAACTTATTGATTATCAAATACTATGCATGCATAATATTTTACTATATTTGATAAAATATTTTTGATGGCTACAAAATTAACAGAGTTACTACAGATTAAGCATCCCATTATTCAAGCACCAATGTTTTTAGTATCAAATGTTGCTATGGTGCAAGAAGCTATGAAAGGAGGAATTGCAGGATGTATACCTGCATTAAATTATAGAACTTTAGATGAGTTAAGAGATGCTTTAAAACTATTAAAGCGTACTAAGGTTAATGGTGGGGCGTTTGGTTTTAATTTAATTGTAAATAAATCTAACGTTAAATATAAAGAACAATTAAAAGTTATTTGTGAAGAAGGTTGCGATTTTATAATTACATCTCTTGGAAGTCCCGAAGAAACTATAAACCAAGCGCACAGAGTGGGCATTAAGGTGTTTTGTGATGTTACCGATTTAAATTTTGCAAAAAAAGTAGAGGGCTTAGGTGCAGATGCAATTATTGCTGTAAATAACGAAGCTGGTGGCCACCGAGGAAATATTTCTCCTAAAGAGTTAATAGAAACAATAAGTAAAAATTGTGAAATTCCGGTTATTTCAGCAGGAGGGGTAGGGTGTAAGGCAGATATTGACAAAATGCTTGGTTACGGAGCAGCAGGTGTATCGGTTGGAAGTCCGTTTATAGCATCAGAAGAGGCTAATGTTACCAACGAATATAAGCAAGCGTGCGTAGATTATGGGGCTGAGGATATTGTAATAACCGAACGTATTTCGGGAACTCCCTGTACTGTAATAAACACGCCCTATGTTCAGAAAATAGGTACTAAATCTACTTGGATAGAAAACCTGCTCAATAAGAATAAAAAGCTTAAAAAGTGGGTGAAAATGATTCGTTTTTCTATTGGGATGAATACCACTAAAAATGCTGCCACCAAAGCAACTTACAAAACGGTATGGGTAGCAGGCCCAAGTATAGAACATACCAACGCCATTTTGCCTGTTAAAGAGATTATTAAAAAATTGGTAAACTAAAACAACCCAATAATTTCCCCATCTTCATTAATATCCATACCTTCTGAAGCAGGATGCGTTGGTAGCCCTGGCATACGCATGATATCTCCAGTAATAGGAATTAAAAATCCTGCGCCTGCGGCAATTTCTATTTCTCTTACGGTAATTATAAAATCTTTTGGGCGTCCCAAAAGTTTGGGGTTATCTGACAAGGATTTTTGTGTTTTTGCAATACATACAGGAAGGTGGTCTAAACCTAAATTCGTTATTTTTCTTAAATCTGCCTTGGCCTTAGAGTTATAGTCTACATGTTCGGCGCCGTAAATTTCGGTAGCAATAGTTGCTATTTTATCGGTTATGGAGGCTTCCCATTGGTATAGCGGTTTAAAGTTCGATGTATTATTTTCTACCATTTCAACTACTTGTTTTGCCAAATCTAAAGCACCTTCGCCACCTTTTCCCCAAACATCAGCTAAAGCAACTTTTATGCCTTTTGATGCTGCAAAATCCATAATTACTTTAATTTCTGCATCAGTATCTGTTGCAAACTTATTTATAGCAATTATAGGAGCAACATTAAATTTTTCAATATTTTCTAAGTGTTTTTCTAGATTAGGAATTCCTTTTTCTAGCGCATCTAAATTTGGTACTGTTAAAGCTTTTAAGTCTGCTCCTCCATGGTATTTTAATGCACGAATAGTTGTGGTTAAAACCACGGCTTTAGGTTTTAAACCAGCACTTTGGCATTTAATATCAAAGAATTTTTCGGCACCTAAATCAAAACCAAAACCAGCTTCTGTAACGGTATAGTTAGAGTGCGTCATTCCCATTAAAGTAGCTATAACGCTATTAGTGCCTTGGGCTATGTTAGCAAAAGGACCACCATGAATAATTGCAGGGTTACCTTCAATTGTCTGTACTAGGTTAGGTTTAATGGCATCTTTTAAAAGCACGGTCATTGCTCCTTCAGCTTTTAAATCTTTAGCGTATATTGGTTTTTTGTCGTAAGTATACCCAATAAAAATATTGCCTAAGCGCATTTTTAAATCTGTTAAGTTTTCTGCTAAACATAAAATTGCCATTATTTCAGAGGCAGCAGTAATATCAAAACCTGTTTCTCGTGGCACACCAGAAGTTGTACCACCCAAACCAACAATTATGCGCCTTAGCGCCCTATCGTTCATATCAACAACCCGTTTCCAACCTATTGTTCTGGGATCTATATGCAATGAGTTTGTTTTGCTTTGAATATTATTATCTATAACTGCAGCTAGTAAATTATGCGCTTTTTCAATTGCTGAAAAATCTCCTGTAAAGTGTAAATTAATATCCTCCATAGGCAATACTTGCGAATAACCACCACCAGTAGCGCCACCCTTTATACCAAAAATAGGACCTAAGGAAGGTTCTCTTAACACCACCGTTGTTTTTTTCTGTAAACGATTTAGCCCTTCAGATAAGCCTATGGACATTGTTGTTTTTCCTTCGCCAGCAGGAGTAGGCGATATGGCCGAAACCAGTATTAAATTACTGTTTTGTGCTTTAGTTTTATCTATAAGGTGTAAAGGTAGTTTAGCTTTGTAATTGCCATACATTTCTATATGGTTTTGTTGAATTCCAAATATTTCGGCAATCTGTGAAATATGTTTAAGGGTAACGTTTTTGGCAACTTCTAAATCAGTCATAAATAATTTAAAAAAAAGATATTATATCCTTTAAATGTATGAAATTAAAAGGAATTTGCAGCAAAAACAAGATGAATTAGAATAGAAAAAGTCAATATGCGTTTAAAGTGAAATTTGGTGTTTTAAAGAGAAATCAATCTACTTTAATCATTTTAAATTTCATATTGTTAGGCTGGACTTCATTAGGCATTAAAATGCAAGAATAGCCATTATTTGAGGTATCAGTAATTATTACCTTAAATACTTTTCCAACAGCATTATTGTATACAGGTTGAGATACTTTAGTACAGGTAAGTGTAAACTCACAATTAGATATCCAATTTACATCATTGTGTATTACCAATCCAGTGGCAGTATTGGTTTCTATTTGTATAGAGTCTGTTCTGTTTATCTGCCAATCGGCATAAGAAGGATTTTCATATTTAAATTTCCCTGTTTTAAAATCTAAACATGTTTTGTCTTGGCCGTAAGTACTTGATGCACATATACAAAACAATAATATAAACAGTTTTCTCATTTATTTTGTGGGTTGGTTGACTCCTTATAAAGATACTAATTTTTTCTTAAGTAAGAAAGATAACACCCTTTTAAGAGTACTTGAAACACAAAAAAACTTACAAACAACCGATTAAATGATGGGAAAATTAATATTTTGCAATATGGTAAGATAGTGCGCAAATACTATTAACGTTTAAAAACCTTTTAGTTTTATCTATTTTAGGCAAGTTTTGTAGTGTTATTGCTTATGTTAATTTTTATTACTTTTTTTTAATCTACATAAGATATAGTTAGAATTTAGTTGAGCTAAAGGTGTAACTATTAATGTATTAAAAAAAGTTATTAATTCTCTTTTTTAGAGAGCACATCTACATCTTCAAGTAGTAAATAAGTGGTTTACTTGCTAAACCGATGCAGTGTAAATACCATAGCTAGTAGCAATATAAATGCACCAACTTGATGTGCTACACCTAACCAAACGGGTACTTGTAATAAAATAGTAAATACTCCCAGTATAAACTGAATACATACCATAATTAAAAGCCAAGTTATACCATTAACTTGATATTTGGTAAGTATTAATTGCTTACTTTTTCTCCAAATAACAATAATAATAAATACAACTACGTATGCTAGAATTCTGTGTACAAACTGCACACCACTTTTGCCTTCTATAAAATTTTTATAAAGTGGATTTTGCTCTATATATACGGTTTCGTGCATAAACTTACCCTCGCTCATCATGGGCCAATGGTTGTGTATCCATCCTGCATCTAAACCTGCAACAAATGCACCATAAATTATTTGAATAATTAATATAACCAACCCAAAACGCACTAAGTTTCTAAAGTTCTTGTTAATGTCTTTTTTCTTAGGAAATATTAAATCTAGAGCTACCCAAAACGTATATGCAAATGTTAAAAATGCAGTAGTTAAGTGAGCTGCTAACCTGTAATGGCTTACATCTGGCCTGTCTACCAAACCGCTCTTTACCATATACCAGCCTAAAAAACCTTGAAAACTCCCCATTAATAAAAGGATAATAGACTTCTTTATTGTTGGTTTTGTAAGTTGTTTAGTAACTAAAAAATATATAAAAGGTATAATAAAAACAATGCCAATAAAGCGCCCCAATACACGGTGCAGCCATTCCCAAAAATAGATGTCCTTAAAGTCTTCTAAATCAAAATGGTTATTTAGTTTTTGATATTCAGGATATTGCTTGTACAAATCAAAAGCCTCCTGCCATTCAACTTCGTTCATGGGGGGAATAGTTCCAGAGATTAGTTTGTAGTTTGAAATTGATAAACCAGAATGGGTTAATCTAGTAATACCGCCAACTACTACCATTATAAAAATGAGTGCACAGCCTGTAAGTAACCAATAAATAACGCGTTTATTATCTTTTTTCATAGCTCAACTTTTTTTAAAACAAATAGTTTTTGTACTTTTTTTACAGACAATTTTTTTAAAGATTTACAACTTTTTATTATCCTATTTAGGAACTCGTTTTAGCACTAATTTACTGTTCATTAGTTGTTTTAAGCCCTAATTCTTTTCCTTTATTCAGCATTAATTTATAAGCAGCTTCATGTTCATTTGGTATATCGCCTTCTAAAATGGCTTCTTTAATAGCTTCTTTTATAACACCAATTTCGCGTGAGGGTTTTAAATTGAAAGTTTCCATTATTTCTTCTCCTGTTACTGGAGGCTGAAAATTCCGTACATGGTCGCGCTCTTCAACTTCAACAATTTTTTCACGAACTATTTTAAAATTATTGTGGTACTTGTTAAATTTTTTAGGGTTTTTTGTGGTGATATCTGCTTCACAAAGCGTCATTAAATCATCTACGTAATCACCGGCATCAAACACCAAACGTCTTACTGCGGAGTCTGTAACTAAATCTTGAGCCAACACAATAGGACGAGAGCTCATAAGTACCATTTTTTGTACAAACTTCATTTTATCATTTAATGGCATTTTTAAACGCTTAAACAAACGAAAAACCATTTTAGAACCCTCAAACTCATGTCCATGAAACGTCCAACCTACTTTTTTGCTAAATCGTTTGGTTGGTGCTTTTCCTATATCGTGTAATAATGCAGCCCAACGCAGCCATAAGTTATTGGTGTTTTTTGCAATATTATCTACTACTTCTAGTGTGTGATAAAAATTATCCTTGTGGCGCTGTCCTTCAATTTCATCTATACCTTTAAGCGCTGTAAGTTCTGGTAAAATATATTTTAAAATACCTGTTTTTTCCAGAAGTAAAAATCCGATAGATGGTGTTTCGCTTTCTAATATTTTATGCAACTCAACTACAATACGTTCATTGGTAATAATTTTAATGCGTTCTGCATTTCTTGTAATTGCTTTTAAGCTTTCTTTTTCAATTTTGAAATTTAATTGTGTTGCGAACCTAATGGCGCGCATCATGCGTAAGGGGTCGTCACTGTAAGTAATATCTGGGTTTAGAGGTGTGCGTATTATTTTATTTTCTAAATCCTGCATGCCGTTAAACGGATCTAGTAATTCACCAAAATTAGCTTCTGATAAACTTAGAGCAAGGGCGTTTATAGTAAAATCGCGTCTGTTTTGGTCGTCTGTTAAAGAGCCATCTTCAACAATTGGGTTTCTACTGTTTTTAGCATAAGATTCCTTTCTAGCCCCAACAAACTCCACTTCAATATCTTTATAGCGTAACATAGCTGTACCGTATGTTTTAAATACTTGTACCTTTGGTACCGTAGGTAAATTTTCTGCAACCTTTTTTGCTAGTGCTATACCGCTACCAATGGCTACAACGTCTATATCTTTGGCGTCACCTTTTTTTAATAAAAAATCGCGCACATAACCTCCAATAACATAACTATCTAGGTTAAGTTGCTTTGCAGATTTAGAGATGACTTTAAATATATTGTTTTGTAGTGCTTTTTTATAGTTCATGAACAAAATTCAAATTTCAAAATCCAATAATGAATTTTGATAAAAATTGAGCTATTTATTTTCGTAAAACCTTCACAATACTGCTGTTGCTTATTTGAATAATTGAAGCAGAGGTAGTGCAAATTTTTTCCTTTTGCAAATTTACGACATACGCTACATCTTTTAAAATAGCGGGCACTATTTCTTTAAAGGATTTTGGAATAGTTTCTCCATCTACATGAGCAATTGAAGTAGCAATAGCGCCATTAAACCGTCTTAAGAGTTGATAACAAAATTCATCATCTGGAATTCTTATCGCTATGGTGTTGTCTTTAGGAATTAAATTTGATGCTATATTTTGTGGTGCATCATAAATAATAGTTGTTGGCGTATCTGCAACCTCAATAATGCTTTGGGCTGCGTAAGGTATTTGTTTCACATATCGGTATAACATCCTATCGTCTGTAACAAAACATGTTATGTTGCGTTGGCTATTACTTTTTTTTAAAGTAAATAATTTTTCTACTGCTGCGTTATTGTTAGCATCGCAACCTACACTCCAGTAGCTGTCTGTTGGAAATAGAATTAGTTCACCGGCCTTTAAGGCTTCAACAGCATTTTTTGTTTCTAAGTGTATGTTAGGCATGTTTTAAAATCGTTTTATAAACTTTAACGGTTTCCTGGGCCATATTTGCTGTTGTAAATTGTTCTAAAAGTTTATTGTAACTTTTAGAGGCGAATTGGGCTTTAAGTTCTTTTGAGTCTAGAAGTTTTTTAATGTGGTTGCTTAAGGATTGGTCATCATGCATTGGTGCCAGTAGTCCGTTTTCCTCATGAGAAATAAGTTCTGGAATACCTCCAACATCTGTACTCACAATTGGTGTTTTATGATACATAGATTCGTATATAAATTGTGGTAAACCTTCACTTTGTGAGGTCATTAAAGCAATATCAAACTGTGGGATAAAATTAGAGGCTTTAGGTGTATAGCCCATAAAAACAATATGTTCTTTTAGGTCTAAATTTTTAACCTGCTCTAAAAGCACTTCGGTGCGTTCGCTAAAGGTGCCAATTTGAACGAAGAAAACATCAGTTCGTTTTTCAATATTTATAAGCCTATGGGCAACGTTTATTAAAGTTTCTAGGTGTTTTGCCCTTATGTGGTTTCCAATATGGCCAATAATAGCTTTGTTTTTTGCGATATTATACTTTTCTCTAATTAAAAAAGGAGTTTTGGTACTTTTCGTTTTAAGGTTGGTGCCATGGTATATTGTAAGGAGCTTAGTTTTGTCTGCTATGGCTTTTTCGGCAACTTTTTGTGTTTCTTTAGAAACGCACAGTATTTTTTTAATTTTTGAATAATTGTATTTGTAAAGCGTTTTTTTGCGCTCTTTTATTGGGAAAGAGGTTTTCTTACTGTACACAAAAGATGGTAAATTATATATTTTATCTGCAATAATAGTAAGCTGTAATGCGCTTGGGTCGTGTATATGAATTATATCTACCTTTTGTTTTCTACAAATTTCTCCTATTTTAAATACGTACCTTAAATCTATTTTTATAGCTAATGAAGCACTTACAAACGTAATGTTTGTTTCAGATAGTCTTTTTTCAAAAGGGGAGTTCTTAACACATAAAACTGTATTTTTTATGCCAGGGTTAGAAGTAGATAATTCAGAGCACAGATTTTCTATATGGTATTCGCCACCACCCCAATTAGTTACTCCCGATACGTGTAAAACATGCATTAAATACCAAATTTGTACGCATCCAAAAGTACATCTTGCATATTGATTACACAAATTAGAATACGCTCCATTTTGCTCAAATTAATTTGGATATATTTGCAACGCATATTTGGCAATATTTAAAGCGTATAAATGAAAACAACCTTAGTTGTACATCCTGATTATAGAGATTTGGGCCATAAAATAAAAGATGCCATATCTAATTTTAACAGCTACACCAAAGTACTTGGTGCTGCAGAACGGAATGTAATTAAGAATGTAACAATTAATGGTAAGGTTTACACGGTTAAGTCTTTTAAAATTCCCAATATTATTAACCAAATTGTTTACAGGTTTTTTAGAAAATCTAAAGCAGAACGCTCTTATATTTATGCTAACAAATTATTAGGTTTGGGCATAAAAACACCAATACCAATTGCATACCAAAAACAAACTACTCCCTTAGCCTTTAAAAGAAGTTTTTATATTAGCGAATTTGTAGATTGCGATTTAACCTATAGAGCGCTAACTACAGATTTTAACATAAAAGATCATGAAATTATATTAAGGGCTTTTACGAGGTTTACTTATACACTTCATGAAAAAGGCGTTCATTTTCTAGACCATTCGCCAGGTAATACGTTAATTTCTAGAACTAAGCACGGTTATGATTTTTATTTAGTGGATTTAAACCGAATGGAATTTAAGACTTTGGATTTCGAGACTAGAATAAAAAACTTTTCAAAGTTAACCATTCATAAACCTATGATAAAGGTAATGAGTAACGAATATGCAAAATGTACGGGAGAAGATGAAACCAAGATTTTTAATGCGATGTGGGAATACACTAGAGCATTTCAGGAAAACTATTACCGTAAAATTAGAATAAAGAAACGTATTTTCTTTTGGAAGAAGAAGTATAAGGATAGAGTTTCTAAATCGCCAATTTAATAAAGGAGGCATTATAAGCATGGGAGAACAATTATATTTTACATTAGTTCATAAGTGGAAGTATTTGATAGCAATTATGAAATCCAAACTTCATGATTCCCCTAATGCCGTAAAAAAAATAGTATATGTTGCCAGAGAAAAAGATAAAGATTGGATTTTTGGCACAAAAGTTAAACGATTATCTAAATTTTCATCGTTAAAAGCTTCAACTCACCATCATGATAAACTTTGCGATTTACCTGAAGCAGATGGCTATTTTTTTATTTATCAAAATTATTTTTGCAGATGTATACGTAGTACACCAAGTATATTGAAGAAGAAAAACATTGTAATGTTTACCCATCCTAATTGGACAAAAAAATACTCTAAAACACATGTAGTTTGGTGTTTAAATAAAGCCGATACCGTAATTTGTTTAAATTCAAATATTAAAGACTATTTAATTTCTAGTGGAGTAAGACCAGAATTATTGAAAGTTCTACATATTGGTACTTCTCCTTCTGCATTTTATCCACATAAAAGAGGTAAAGGAGATGTAGGCTTTTGTTCTAATTATGGAGATAGAAAAAATCCTGATTTAGTGCTAGATATTATTAAAAACTTACCTGATAGAAGGTTTCATATTATTGGAAGAAATTGGGAAGAGTATGATAGATATGATGAATTGAAACGTTTACCAAACCTTGTATATCATAACGATGTGCCTTATGAATCTTACCCAGATTTGTATAATAAGGTAGATGTATTTGTGTCTCCCTCTGTTTTAGAAGGAGGCCCTGTGCCTATTCTAGAAGCTATGATGTCTAACTGCGTTATTGTAGCTTCTAAAACAGGATTCGCACCAGATTTAATAGCAGAGGGCAAAAATGGTTATTTGTTTGACGTTGATGCAACCTATAAAGACGTTGTACCTCTCATTGAAAAAGCTTTTGAAATAAAGGGAGATGTAAGGCAATATGTAATGCCCTATACTTGGGAAAACTGTTCTAAAACTATCGACAATTATTTTTTAAGCTGATGCTGTAACTCCCACAATTTAGTATATTTTAGGAAGGTAATATTGGCAGTTTGTACGCAAATTACAAATCCGTTAATACCGTCTAAAAACCCTAATCTTAAAATGTAAGATTTAAAAAATGCCCAAGAAGGATTGAACACTATTTTAAAGAACGATGCTGTTTTTCCTTTGTCAAAGTAGGCTTGGGCTGCAATGGTTGAAAAATATTCGGTTTTGTTGTTAAATTCAGAATAGCTCTGGTAAGTCCAGTGTAGAATATCGCCCTTTAAATGTCCTATTTTAGCTTTTTTATTATGCGGCATAACATTGTCGTGTGGGTTTATGCCTGTCCATTTCGCCTTTCTTCGGTCAAACACCCTAAGTTTTTTGTTAGGGTACCAATCAGAATATTTTATCCATTGACCACAAAAGTTGTTAAACCTGTTACAAAAATAACCATCAAAAGTCCAATTATTTTTCAGATTCAAAATAGAATCCTGTAAGGTTTCAGAAAGTGCTTCATCACCATCTAAGGACACTACGTAATTATATGTTGCTTGTGTTAAAGCAAAGTTTTTTTGTTCTATATATCCCATGAACTTTTGCTCTATGAATTTTACATTATATAGGTTACAAATTGCCTTTGTGCTATCTGTTGAAAAAGAATCTACTACAACTATTTCGTCCACAACATTCACAAGAGATTTTAAACATTTTTCAATATTTCTTTCTTCGTTATAGGTAATAATAACTCCAGATAGTTTAATCATAAATACGCTAATATTTTTAGTAAAAATAGTTATTTTTGATGCAATGAGCGCAATTGAAGTTTCGGTAATTATAAGTACTTACAACAAACCAGCATACTTAGAAAAAGTGTTGTGGAGCTACCAATTTCAAACATTTAAAAATTTTGAAGTTGTTATTGCAGATGATGGCTCTACCGATGATACCAAAATGCTAATAAAAAAAATTGCAAAGAAAGTTAATTATTCAATACAACATGTGTGGCAACCCGATGATGGTTTTCAAAAGACTAAAATTTTAAACAAGGCTACGGTTGCAGCTAAGGCGAAATACCTAATTTATACCGATGGCGATTGTGTTGCCAGAAACGATTTTATTAGTACTCATATTGCCTTACGCCATAATGGTATTGCTTTATCTGGTGGTTATTTTAAACTTACTGAAAGTGTTTCGAGAAAAATTACTTTAGATGTTATTGCGTCGCAAGTCTGTTTTTCGGCCCATTGGTTGCTTCAAAATGGGCAGCCCAAAAGCTTTAAAATGAGTAAATTAAGTACTTCGAAAATAAAAACCACAATATTAAATGTAATTACACCAACCAAAGCTACATTTGATGGCATGAATGTTTCGGCTTGGAAACAAGATATTTTAGCTGTAAATGGTTTTGATGAGCGTATGGAATATGGAGGAGAGGATAGGGAACTTGGCGAGCGTTTAATGAATTACGGTATAAAATTTAAGCAAATACGCTACAGTGCTGTTTGTTTACATTTATATCATGAGCGACCTTACAAAAGAAAGGACATTTTAACTAATAACAAGATTATTAGGGTTGCAACTAAAAAACAAAGATCTGTTTATACTGCTTATGGTATTGTTAAGACTAATAACTAATATTTGTATAATATCTGTTAAATTATGTGTAGTTAGTTGTTATATTTAGCCTCTACTTTAATTGTTGTTGGTTAGGCTTTTTAAAAAACCTACTAATTTGCCTAAAAACAATTCTGGTTTAAATTCGGAATAATGACTTTTAAATTTGTTTTTAATTTGTGCTCCATTCTTATTCTCTAAAAGTTGTGGCTTATAATCCTTTAAATGCACTGAAATATTGTGTTTTTCATCTTCAAAAATATTCCAAGTATCTTTATCAATCCATGGTGAAAATATAGCAAATGTTGGTATATCAATAGCTTTAGCCATATTTATGGCGCCACCTTCGTTTCCTATTATGGCGCTACAGTGGTAGGTAATAGCAATAAAATCCCTTAAACTATTTCCAAAAACACCCAATTGAATATGTTGTTGTGTTTTAGGTTTACAAAGGCCGTAAATGGTTTTTGCGTCTTCCTCTTGTTTTGGTATGTAATTAAACAAAACATTACCATCAGTTACTTTTACAATAGTATCAATAACTATTGCCATATAAGAAAAAGGATATGTTTTATTAGCTCCACTGCCCAAAACACTTATCATAAATAGCGGTTTTGACAAATCGACTTTAAAGTTTGAAAGAAATTGTTTTGCAGCTGTAATTTCTTTTGAAGACAGATAAATTTTTGGTTTAACATTAGGAATGCGCTCACATATAGGTTCTAAGAGTTGTAACCTGTTTTCAATAGCTAATCCTTGATTGTTTTTAGAGATTTTGTGTCGCTTTATAGGATGTGTATAAAACTGCTGCGTGTACCATTTAAAGTAGCCAATCTTTATTTTTGCTTTTGAAAATAAGGTGATAAAATTACTAGACCACTTCCCGTAAACATCAACCACAACATCATACTTTTCCTTTCTTATTTTTTTTAAAAAGTTATAAAAAAGTAAGACGCTTTTATCAACTTCTGGAGTTAAGAGCATTATTTTGTCAATATCAGGATGACCTTCAACAACGGGTAACGTATGCGAATTAATTAAATAATGAAGTTCAGCATCAGGATGGTTTTTCCGAAGTACAGAAAACAAAATGCTAGATGTTAATACATCGCCTATCATTTTCTGTTGTATTACTAAAATCTTCATATGTTTAAATTACAAATAAAAAATTCCAAATTCCAATTTAAGTATTTTGGAATTTGGAATTTAGTTTTTTTTTAGATATCTTGTTTTACACCGCTACATCATGCTCTCTAAGCGCTTCGTTAAGCGACGTTTTTTTGTTAGTGCTTTCTTTACGTTTTCCTATAATTAAAGCACAAGGTACATTATAACTTCCTGAAGGGAATGTTTTGGCGTAACTACCAGGAATAACTACAGATCTAGCGGGTACAATGCCCTTATACTCTTTAGGCTCGTCTCCGGTAACATCAATAATTTTAGTGCTCATGGTTAGCACAACGCCAGCGCCTAAAACAGCTTCGGTTTCTACTTTTACACCTTCTACAACAATACAACGCGACCCTATAAAGGCGTTATCTTCTATAATAACAGGTGCAGCCTGCAATGGTTCTAATACACCACCAATACCAACACCACCAGATAAATGTACATTTTTACCAATTTGCGCACAACTACCAACGGTAGCCCAAGTATCAACCATGGTGCCTTCGTCTACATAAGCACCAATATTTACATAACTAGGCATTAAAATGGTACCAGATGAAATATAAGCACCATGTCTAGCTACAGCATTTGGTACTACACGAATACCTCTCTCTGCAAAGTTGCGTTTCAAAGGAATTTTATCATGATATTCAAAAATACCAGCTTCTAAAGTTTCCATTTTTTGAATAGGGAAGTACAATACAACAGCTTTCTTTACCCATTCGTTTACTTGCCACCCCTCGGTAATAGGCTCTGCAACACGTAATTCGCCTTTGTCTAAAAGGTCTACCACTTGTCTTATGGCATCAGTTGTTTTTGTTTCTTTTAAAAGCTCTCGGTTATCCCAAGCACTTTCTATAATTTGTTGTAATTCTGTCATTGGTATTAATATTTTGGGCAAATATACTATCTACAGCCTAAAATGGTAGTGTTTTTTATCTTTAATTATTTTGAAAAATAGTATTGAATTACTAAGGATTATTTAAGAATTAACAGCGTGATTTCCCTTTGAATAAATAATAAAATTAGATGAACTGCATTTTGTGTGTTTTTCGTCGTTAAAATTTAGCATTTCCACTATTCATCGGTGAAAACTTTCAGGTTTTCTAATAATCGAAAATTCAATGGTATACAACTAATTTATTGCGTTTTAGCTACAACATGGATATATATTTGGACTATTGAATTAAACGAAGTATCCCAAATCATGAAAACAAATTTTTACATCTTATTTATCTTATTACTTTCTTTCTCTGCAATAGGAGCTCAAAATGAAGTTAAGACTAATAACGTAGAAACTAACGTTACTGTTTTTGAAGCTAATGAAGCTACAGTAATTATAGACACTGTAAAAATTAAAGAAGCTATTGCAAAAAGTAGTAGCGATATTAGAATTTTCTTAAATAGAGAAAGAAAAGTAGATAACATCAAATTAGTATTTCCTAAAATTAATAAAAGAAAGTTATCTTAAAAGCACGATTACGTATTCAAATTTAATAATAAGGTTAAACACAAGAAAGACTGTCTAAAAAAGACAGTCTTTTTTAATTTAAAGAATTACTTTTGCGGAAAAGCAAAGCATGGGTAGGATTTTAGCAATAGATTATGGAAAAGTAAGAACCGGAATAGCTGTAACAGATGAGCTACAAATAATAGCTTCTGGGTTAACTACTGTTGCTACAAAAGAACTAGTCGCTTTTTTAAAAGATTATCTAGAAAAAGAAAAAGTAATGCTATTTTTAGTAGGAGAGCCAAAGCAAATGGATAATACGCCATCTGAGAGTGAAGCCTTAATTGCACCTTTTTTAAAACAACTTTCGGCAGTATTTCCTAATATTCCAATACAAAGGGTAGATGAGCGTTTTACATCAAAAATGGCTTTTCAAACCATGATTGATAGCGGGCTAAAGAAACAACAACGTAAAAACAAAGCTTTGGTAGATGAGATAAGCGCCACATTAATTCTTCAAAGTTATTTATATTCTAAATAGATTTTTTTCTCAAACTACTATTTTACCATAGAAGAGTCGTATTTTTGCAAAAATAATTTAATCCTAATCTATGATTTTACCAATTGTAGCCTATGGCGACCCTGTTCTAAAAAAGGAAGGAACGGAAATATCTAAAGACTACCCTAATTTAAACGAACTAATAGAAAACATGTTCGAAACCATGTATAATGCTATGGGAGTAGGTTTGGCTGCACCGCAAATAGGTCTGCCAATTCGCTTGTTCTTAGTAGATACGTCACCTTTTGCCGAAGACGAAGACCTAGCAGATGGAGAAGGGGACGCTTTAAAAGATTTTAAACGGGTATTTATAAATGCCACTATTTTAGAAGAAGAAGGCGATGAATGGGCATTTAACGAAGGCTGTTTAAGCATACCAGATGTTAGGGAAGATGTGTTTAGGCAACCAAAAATTACCATTGAATATTTTGATGAGAATTTTAAAAAACATACGGAGTCTTACAGTGGATTAATTGCGCGGGTAATTCAGCATGAATACGATCATATAGAAGGTGTTTTGTTTACTGATAAATTGTCGAGCTTTAAAAAACGATTGATAAAAGGAAAGCTTTTAAACATATCTAAAGGGAAGATTAATGTAGATTACAAAATGCGTTTTCCTAACCAAAAAAAGAAGCGATAATTTTTGCTATACATTTTAAAAATATGATATTTGCGCCTCTCTAAAAAAAATTATTTATGGGCTTAGAAAAAGTTTTAGCCATTTCTGGAAAACCAGGACTTTATAAATTAGTAACACAAACCCGTGGCGGTTTTGTAGCAGAATCTTTAATGGATGGTAAACGCTTATCTATTAGCTTACAAAATAATGTTAGCGTGTTAAGCGAAATAGCTATTTATACATTAACAGAAGAAGTGCCTTTATATAAGGTACTCGCAAAAATTAAAGAGAAAGAAAATAGCCAGCCCTCTAGTGTTGGCCCTAAAGATGGCAAAGACAAACTTGAGGAGTATTTCTTTGATGTTTTGCCAGATTATGATGAAGATAGGGTATATGCCAGCGATATAAAAAAGGTATTGCAATGGTATAATCTTCTGCAAAAACACGATATGCTAGATTTACTTGATGAGGAAGATAAAGCACCAGCAAGTGAAGAAGAAGAATAAAACAAAAACCTCCTAATTTGGAGGTTTTTTTTATTGGTTTGCTTAAGTGTTTATTTTCACAATATCACAAATAGAACAATTGGGAGTTTTGCTGCCCTAACCCCAATAACATTGAAACATATTTCAAGAAAGCTTATTAAACCATATAAAGTCTACTGTTATGTTTATTAACATAATTTTGTTGATTCGAGTAAATTTTACAATTAAAATGAGTAAAAATTAATATCGAGAACTTACATAGTAAAATTATTTTAATTCAAAATGTAAAACGGCTCAACGTTACATTGTGTTAATACAACTCTTTAATTTTACTAAGTTTGGTTTTCCAAAGCTTTAGTTCTTTTTTGTGTTTGTCTATATTGTCGTTAACCTCCTTAACTAAAGGATTATCATCATCAACGTTTGTAAAAAACTGTAAATTATTTTCTAATTGATTGATTTGACTCTTAACTTCATCAATTTTCTTTCTAATAAATGAGCGTTCGTTATCTAAACTACGGTTGTTGTCATCGTTACTGTTCAATGTTTCAAGTTTTGTTTCAAACTTTATCATTTCAGCTTCATTTTTATCAATTTTAAGTTTAGAAAATAAAGCATCTACAGTTTTATTAAATTTACCTTCAATAAAACGTTTGTCGTTAGGTACTCTTCCTAGGTTTTTCCAAGTGTTTACATGAGCTTTTATTTTTTCTAGATCTTTGTTCTTGTCATCAGAAAACTCTATGTTTTTTAGCGTATCTAAAAGCTCCTGCTTCTTTTTAAAAGCCTCAATAAACTCTTTATTGGCTTCGTTGCGTTTGGCATGTAATCTATCAAAATAAAAATTACAGGCCGTTTTAAATTGTTTCCAAATTTTATCGCTGTCTTTTCTTGGAACATGACCGATTTTTTTCCAATCACTTTGAATTTTTTTCATCAAAGGGGTAGTGGCATCAAAATCTTCACTGTCTTTATTGTCCTCCGCAATTTTTACAAGCTCTCTTTTTTTCTGAAGATTATCGTATTGTTCTTTTTTAAGTTCTTTATAGAATGCATTTTTCTTTCTGTTAAAGTTTCTAACAGCCTCCTTAAATTTAGCCCATGTCGCTTCGTTTACTTTAATAGGAACTTTACCTGCATTAAAAAAGTTTTCGCGTAAAGCTTCAATCTCTTTTATTTTTTTTTGCCACAAGCCATGAGAGTTTGTTTTTTCTGATGCTATGGCCTCAATAGTTGCAATTATTTCCTCTTTTTTCTCTAAGTTTTTCTCGTAAATTTTATCAATTTCCTTGAAGTAGAGTTGTTTTTTCTCGTTTATTGCTTTTGTTGCTGCTTTAAAGCGTTCCCAAATTGCTTCACGATGTTCTTTGTCTACCGGTCCTAGTTCTTCCTTCCACATTTTGTGCAACTCCTGTAACTCTCTAAATGCACGCATAGCATCGTCATCTTTTGCTAATTCTTCGGCACGCTCAATTATCATGAGCTTTTTTTCTAGATTGTGTTTAAAGTCTAGATCGCGCAAATCTCTATTTAAATGTAAAAAGTCGTAAAATATTTCTACATGATGATGATAACTGTTCCATGCATTATTGTACTTGTCTCTTGGAATGGGGCCAGTGTTTCTCCAGCGTTCCTGGAGTTCCTTAAAATGCTTGTAAGTAGTATTTATATTTTCTTCTACATTAATTAAGCCTTTTAGCTCCTCTATAATCTCTAGCTTTTTTTGAAGGTTAGATTTTAGGTTTTGCTCAATATTTTTGTAGTGTTCGTTTAGTTTGCTGCGGTATTCTTTGTAGGCCGTTTTAAATCTTTTTTGGACTGGGCTAGAATAATAGAAATCTATTTCATTACCGCCATCGTTAATAAAATCTGCTTTTTTTTCATCGACCAATGCGTGGAACTTTGAGTTAAACTCACTTTTTATAGCATCTACATGACTTCTAATGGCTTGTACTTTTTCACTTTTTAAAAGTTTTTCAAGCTCAATAGCAAGTGCCTCTAAAGACATTTTATCGTATTCCTTAAACGCTATGGTATGGCGTTCTTTATTGCCCTCGTCTTCGGCATCTTCTGCATTAGATTCTTCTATTTCGTTAATACCGTCGTCCTCTTGGGTTTCAGAAACTTTTTTTTCTGTTGTATCACGCTCTTCTTCTGGTGCATTATTATGAGTGCTATCGTCTTGTGGTACAGTATTTTCTATAGGCGTGTTCTTGGTTTCAGAAACTTCTATCTTTTCGTTTTTTCCATCTGCGTGTTGCAGGTTATCTGGCTCAGACATTTTAGTAAATGTTTAGGGTTCGTATTGTTTTTGTTTAAAGATACTAACAACTAAAGTATTTACAAAAAAGGAAAGGTATTTTAATGTTTAAATTGATTATTTTGAAAGATTCCATATGGCCCAAGCCTTTTCTGCTTGTAGCTTAAGCATATGTAGCCCATTAATTGTAGTTGCGCCTTTCTGCTTCCCTAAATTTAAAAATTTTGTTTCTTCAGGATTGTAAATTAAATCGAAAAGAATGTGTTTTTTGGTAATACCACCATATGGAATATTGGGGCATTCTTCAATATTTGGATAAGTGCCCAAAGGCGAACAGTTTACTATAATTTGGTATTTAGAAATAATGGTTTCGTTTAAATCCTTATAAGTATATTTAACTTTGTTAGAAGCAGTTCTGGACACGTAATGACAGGTAATGCCCTTTTCTTTTAACGTATACATAACAGCTTTACTAGCACCGCCTGTACCAAGAATTAATGCTTTTTTGTGATGTTTTTTTAAGAATGGTTTTAATGAATTTATAAAGCCATAACAATCGGTATTGTACCCTACAAGTTTACCTTTTTTTGTAACTTTAATGGTATTAACTGCTCCTATGGCTTTTGCCTTTTTGTTTATTTTATCTAAAAAGGGCATAACTTCTTCTTTATAAGGAATTGTAACGTTTAACCCTTTTAAACCATTAGTGTTTTTAACAATTTCTGGGAATAGGGAAATGTCTTCAATATCAAAATTTTCGTAGGTAATACCTGTTATATTTTCCTTTTCAAACTTATTTTTAAAATAATTTCTAGAGAATGAATAAGATATGTTTTTACCTAAAAGTCCTAATTTAAGCATGTCTTTTTTGTTTTTGACCATAAATTTCTAGTCCTATAACTATAGCTAGCCCTAAAATTATAAAGCCAATAGCATAGTAGGTTTCTGTTGATAATTCTGGGATATAACGTTTATAGTTTTCAATAATTTTTTCACCTCTAGAATCTAGCATAAACTCGCCATTATTCAAATGCTTGTAAATTGTTTTTTTCCAAGGCCATACTACACCTAACGATCCAATTATAAATCCTATTATAGAAGCGGTTGTAATGCTTTTATAGTGTTTTAATATATAGCTTAATACATGCGAAAATGTTACAAGTCCAGTAACTGAGCCTAACGTAAATACGGCTAAGACTTGCAGCATTCTTAAACGTGTTTCGTTGTAAATAAAATTAAAATTTCCGCTAAAAACATCAGATATTGTATCGTAAAGTGCATTTACGGAATCTACTAGTAATAGCACATAATTACCTAGTAGAATTAAAATAAATGATCCTGAAAAGCCAGGTAATGTCATTCCAGAAACGCTAATAATACCACAAAAAAATACAAATAATAAATTATCATTTTCTTTTGCTGGACTTAAAAAGCTAATGCCTAAACCAAGGCAAATACCTAGAATTAAAGATAAAATGGTGTTTCTATTCCAATCGTTGAAATCTTTGTTAATGTAGTAAATAGAGCCAATAATCATTCCAAAAAACACACTCCACACGTACAATTCATAGTGAAGAATAAGGTAGTCTAAAATTTTAGAAATGCTAAAATAACTAATTATCATTCCTGAGAACAAAAGTCCTAAAAACCTACCGTTTATGTAATTGTAAAAGCTTTTAAACCTCCCGTTTATAAGGAGTTTAAATGCTTTTCCGTTTACTTTTTTTAGGGAATAAATAAATTCCTCATAGAAGCCTGCCACAAAAGCTACTACACCACCAGAAACACCAGGCACTTTATTGGCGGCACCCATACCTAACCCTTTTAGTACTAAAAAAATTTTATCGCTAAAGCTTCTGGTACTTTCCATTATTGTTTTTTAGAGCCTAATCTTTCTAGAATAAAAATAGTTAAAAAACCTAAAACCATTAATAAAATAGCTGTTGTAAGTTGGCTGTCGCCATTAAAATAAAAAGGCGATACGCTTTTTTGTAAAAGTGGTGTTTCTATACCTTTAGAATTTTTATACCAAGATATAGTTTCTTTCCAAGGCCATACTTTATTTAAAGATCCAAAAATAAATCCTGTTAATAAAGCTAGTGTTATATTATGATAGTGCTTAAACAGCCATTTTAAAACATGGCTAAAGCTTAACAAACCAAATACAGCACCACAGGCGAATAACACTATTTTTTTTAGATCTATATCGTGAATAGCATCACTTAAGGTTTTATAAGCACCAAGAATTATTAATATAAAAGAACCAGAAATACCAGGAAGTATCATAGCGCAAATTGCTATGGCACCAGCAATAAATAAGAAATAAGGACTTTCGCTATTTTCCATTGATGGTAGCGTAGAAATATAATATGCAATTACAGTACCTGCTGCTAAGGCTATAATTGTGCTTAAACTCCATTTAGTAATTTGTTTGCCTACAAAATATATACTGGCAATGATTAGCCCAAAGAAAAAAGACCAAATAAGTACAGGGTGATACTCTAACAAGTATTTAGCTAATTTCATAAAAGACACAAAACTTATTACTATACCAGCTAATAGTGCAACAATAAAATTGCCATTTAAATCTTTCCAAAATTGTTTAACACCATTTTTAAATAACGTTTTAAAAAGAGATAAATTAATATTACTTATCGTAGAAATTAATTCTTCGTAAATACCAGAAATAAATGCTATGGTTCCTCCTGAAACGCCAGGAACAGCGTCTGCAGCCCCCATGGCTACACCTTTTAAGGAAATAATTAAATAATCGATTAATCGTCTTTGCATGCCGTGATTTTAGAAACATCAAAGGTAGATAATTTGAAGTAAATTAAGGCTTTGAATTTAACAGGCTTTTAACTTGTGAGTTTTTTAGCAATGCAGGGAATAGCTCATCTATAATAAAGCTAAATTCGTTATTGTTTTTTAAACCGTTCTTTAAATGAAATAAACCCTTTTCCTGTTCGTGTAAGGTAAAAAATAAACCTGCTAAGCGGTAATGTATTTCGGCATTTTCTGGGTGAAACTCAAGTGCTTCCTCAAAATTTATAATAGCGGCTTGTGGTTCTCCAAGTCTTAATAATAAATCGCCTCTTGTAATCCAAGTATCAATTTCAAAGTTACCAAGATCTAAGGTTTTTTTATAACCACGTTCTGCTTCTTCAAATAAATTGAGACGATGGTTTATTTGTGCATAAAGCTTCCAATAGATAACATTTTCAGAATCTATATTAATGGCTTTATTAATGTAGTAAAGGGCTTTTTGATAATTTTTGTTTTTCTTAAAAAATTTGGTAATAGCAATCCAGCCTTTGTCTAATAAGGGGTCTTCGTGAACGGTTTTGTAGTAATATTGAATTGCTAAATCCTTCTGTCCTAATTTTTCGTAGCAACTACCAATTCTTAAGAGCGCGAAAGAAGTGGGGTCGTCTAGTTTTAAAGTTATATTATAGCTTTCAATAGCTTCTATATAATTTCTTTGTTTTTCTAAAACTTTGCCACGCTCTAAATAGGCACCTACAAATGTATCGTCTGAAATTATTGCGAAATCAAATGCTGCTAATGCCTTTTTATGTTTTTTTAGTGTTAAATATTGCTTGCCTAATTGATGCCATGCTACTTCGCAGTATGGATTTTTATCTAAAAATATATTTAAATATTCTATGGCTTCATTATGTTGCTCTAGATAGTCAAAACAATAAATAATATTATATAGCGCAGAATAATCATCTATATCTGCCTCAAGGCATTTCATAAAAAAAGTTTTAGCTTCTTCAAAAGCATCTAAAAACAAATATTCCATCCCAATTAGCGAATAGATGTCTACTGTATCATCGGTTAAATCGAGTGCATGTTTAAGAACTTCAATTGCTTTTTTGTGGTTATCTTGTTTAGATAAAATATTGGCTTTTTGTATAAAAATTTCTTCGTTGTGGGGCTCTAATTGGTAAAGTTCATTTAATAACTTATCGGCCTCTTTTAGGTTGTTTTCAAAAACAAAAACTTCAACTTTAAAAAGTCTTAGATTAATAGATGTAGGGTGTTGTGCTAATCCTAGTTTTATTGCTTTTTTTGCTAAAGCTATTTTTCCTTGGTTTAGATAGTGATGAATGATGTTTTCAAACTCTTCAGAATCAAAAAACAAAACATGGTTTGTTTTTAACATCGATTCAAACTTAGTAAGAGGTAAATTGTTGTTGTCGCTTTGACTAAACTCCATAAACACGTTTGTGTGTACTGTTCAACTGAGATAAAAATAATGTTCTAATGTAGGTTTTCTGTGAGTTTACAATAAATGTTTTTAACAAAGTAATGAACAGGTTAGTATAATTTGTATGATAATTTTGTGTTGTAATCTAAAAATCAATGGCTTAGTGTTGTTGTTTAGCAAGAATATCATCTAATATATTGCTAATAATAGTACAACCTTTAATAATTTCTTCTTCTGAAATCGTTAAGGGAGGAGTAATTCTAACTGCTTTTGGTTCAAACAATAACCAGAAAAGTATTAATCCTTGGTTTTGGCTTTCTAACACCAGTTCGTTAGCTATTTCTGCAGAAGGTAGCATTAAAGCCAACATTAATCCTTTGCCTCTAATGTCTTGAATAAGTTGATGTTTTAAAAGTTTTCTAAATAATTTTTCTTTCTCTAATGTTTTAGGAATTAGGTTGCTTTCGGTAATTTCTTGTAATGTTGCTAATGCCGAAGCTGCTATAAGTGGATGTCCGCCAAAGGTGGTTATATGTCCTAGTTTTGGGTTATCTTGCAATAAATCCATTAATTCACCAGAAGCTGTAAAGGCACCAATTGGTAGTCCGCCACCTAAACCTTTACCAGTTACTAAAATATCGGGGATACAATTGTAATGTTCAAACCCAAAAAGTTTTCCTGTTCTGCCAACACCAGGTTGTATTTCGTCTAAGATTAAAAGTGTTCCGGTTTCGTTACATTTTAGTCTTACTTTTTGTAAATAATTGTTTGATGGTACAATAAAACCAGCGCCACCTTGAATGGTTTCTAGAATTACACAAGCTGTTTTATTGGTAATATAATTTAAATCTGGTTCGTTATTAAATTCTATGAACTTAATATCTGGCAGTAAAGGCCTAAAAGCTTGTTTGCGTTCTTCGTATCCCATTACGCTCATAGCTCCCATAGTGTTTCCGTGGTATGCTTTATTAGCCGCTATTATTTCGCTACGGCCAGTGGCGCGTTTGGCTAGTTTTAAAGCGCCTTCAATAGCTTCGGTGCCAGAATTTGTGAGATATGTTTTTTCTAAAGGATAAGGTAAGTGTTTTGCTAAAAGTTTTGTGAGCTCTACTGCTGGTTTTTGCACATATTCTCCATATACCATCACGTGCAAATATTTATTTAATTGTGTTTGAATGGCAGCTTTTAATTTAGGGTGATTATGTCCTAACGGACAAGCAGATACTCCTGCCACAAAATCTAGGTAGGCTTTTTTGTTTGTATCGTAAATGTAACTACCATCAGCATGGGAAATTTCCATGGCTAATGGGTGGGGTGTGGTTTGCGCTTGATATTTTAAGAATTCTTGTTTCACTCTTGCTAACTTCTTTTTTTACCTATATTTGGTGTTGGTAATTTAGCTTTAGGCTTGTTCTTGTGTTGTTTACTATTAGATGTTTTGTTTTGATCTTTTAAATGTTCTTCATCAAAAAAATCTTCCTCAGGGATATAATCATCCAGCCCCTTAATAACAGGCAATTCTAGCGGCGGGTCGTCTTTAAATAAATCTTCAACACTATTTGGGCGTTCGTCTTCGCGCCAATCAAAACCTTTAAGAATGCGTTCGTTTTTAGGGAATTTAGATTCAGGATAAATGTTCCCGTCAATTTGGTTTATTTTCCTAACTTCTTCAATAGCGTTATCTTGAATAAGTATATTTATTAAGCCAGACTTCGACTTGTCTATGCCTACAAGTTCATTATTTTCATTTCTAAAGTAGTAAATAGATTGCGCGTTTTTAATGATATCAACATGATATAATTCATTTTTGTCATTAAACAAACCAACAAGTTTTTTTCCATTGATTTGGTTAAAGCCATCTCCTAATGTGTCCTTGCTTATCAAAAACGCATGATTAAACACTATGAGGGAATCCATCTTATCTTTTACTGTGTCTGATTGTAAATGAATAGTGTCTCCAGTCATTTGGTTGCCTAAATTCCATAAAATAGGTTTTCTAGCCGTAGAGAAAGCTGCACTGGAACCGGGAGTATTTATGTTTATAAGCTGCGTTAAGCCGCTTTCGTGGTTTACATGAATGGAATCTGCTTTTCCGCTCATATCTGATTTGTAAAGCTTTACATTTCTAAAAATTCGAGTAATTCGCTTTTCAGGTTTTCCGGTAACCATGAGAGTGTCTCCGTGAATGTAGATAGAGTCTTTTTCCTGAACTGTTATAGCATAGGCCCGTTTAGTTATAAATATGGAGTCTTTTGCTTTAAAAACTTCGGCATAGTGCCCTTTTACAACGCTATTGTTTAGCGTGTCTGTAATCTTTATATTGTTTGTTGCAGAGGAAAAATTTTTATTTTGGTCAAAATATAAACTGTCACCAACTATTTCTTTGCCATCATAATCAATCTTGGCATTTTTCATGGCATAACCAGTTTTTGCTTCGGTATCGTAAAATCCTTTTTCACAATAGGTTACACTTTCTTCGGTAGTAATGGTTGATGGGCCAAATAAAAAGGCGTGTTTTGGTTCATCGTAAAAGTCGAAGTAATTTGATTCTATTTTGGCTTCAGGGTTTGTAAGTACAACATCTTCAACAAAACGGTATTTTTTTTCCTGCATGTAATATCGCCCAATTTTGCTTGTTATTGTGCCAGAGGTATCTATTGCTACGGTACCATAGCTTCTGTAAAAGGCTTGTTGTTTTTCCCTGTCAAAGTATAAAGTGTCTGTTGTTATTTTTGAATCTGGATTTGTAAGTTCTACATTGCCACTTGCGAATGCAAGTTGATTTGTGCCATTGTACTCTACATATTTAGAAGTCATATTTATGGTGTCGCCTTGTATCATTTTTACATTGCCATAAGCCTCTATAAAATTGTCTTTGCCATAATAATAAGCTTTGTCGCACCACATATCTGTTCCAGCATGAAAAATATGAACTTGCTCAGAGTCGTCACGAGTTAAAATTTTCGCACCAGGATAATCTTCTTCATTAAAAGTTAAAAATCCAGAATACTTAATTTCAATACTTTGTTGTGCGTAAAGGGATGCCGATGTAAAAAAGGCAAGAAAGAACAATGAATGTAAAGAAATGTATGTTTTCAAATTAAAAAAGTTTGTGGCAAAAATAACGATTAAAATAATGTTTAAGTATGAAGCAACAAAAAACGCTCCAAATAAATATATTTGAAGCGTTTTTTAGATTTAACTAATTTATTAAGAATTAAACCTTAGCAGATTTAACTGTTTTAATAATTCTTCCAGCTACTTTGTAAGGATCTGCATTAGAAGCAGGTCTTCTGTCTTCTAACCAACCTTTCCAGCCTTTTTCTACTGTAATGATAGGGATTCTGATAGATGCACCTCTGTCTGACACTCCATAAGAGAAGTCTGATACGTGAGCGGTTTCGTGTAATCCAGTTAAGCGCTCATCATTAAATTCTCCATAAACTTCAATATGTTCATCGGTAACAGGTCTAAAAGCTTCACATATTTTCTCATAAACCTCTTTAGATCCACAAGTTCTTAAAGTAGAGTTAGAGAAGTTGGCGTGCATACCAGATCCGTTCCAGTCTCCTTTTACAGGTTTAGGGTGGTATTCAATATAATATCCGTATTTTTCAGTAAGTCTATCTAATAAGTAACGTGCAATCCAAATTTCATCACCAGCTTTCTTTGCACCTTTTGCAAATAATTGAAACTCCCATTGTCCTGGTGCTACTTCTTGGTTAATACCTTCAAAATTTAATCCAGCTTCAATACATAGGTCTGCATGTTCTTCAACTAGATCTCTACCCCATGTGTAACGGCCGCCTACAGAACAGTAATATTTACCTTGAGGTCCAGGAAATCCTCCACGAGGGAATCCTAAAGGTAAGTCTGTTTTGGTGTCCATTAGGAAATACTCCTGCTCAAAACCAAACCAGAAATCATCATTGTCATCATCAATTTTAGCTCTTGCATTTGTTGGATGCGGAGTTCCATCTGCACTTAAAACTTCAGACATTACTAAATATCCATTCTTTCTTGTAGGATCAGGATAAATAGCAACTGGTTTTAATAAACAATCTGAAGCACCTCCAGATGCTTGTTCAGTTGAACTTCCGTCAAAGGACCAAATAGAACAGTCTTCTAATTTACCGCTAAAGTCTTCTTCGATCTTAGTTTTACTTCTCATGTTTTGAGTTGGTTCGTGTCCATCAAGCCAAATATACTCAAGTTTAGATTTTGCCATAATTAATGATTTATTGATGTATTATTTTTATTAATTTGAACAAATATAAATTTTTATTGAGTTACTTTGAATTATTAGGGGGGCTTTTCGTAAAAGGCAATGTTATTTTTGTTTATACCCCATTTTTTTAAGGTTTATTTTAAAAAAAGTATAGTTTTTTATATAAATATTGAAATATTGATAATGGATAAAAAAGCAGTTGTAGATCATTACTTGTTTATTCATATAGTGTATTTTTGTATTTTGATGTTTAACGAACTAAACAAGCTAAAACAATGGCAATTTTAAGGTTTCATGCGCTTAAAGAATCTATAACCTACAAACCTAATACGTTTATTGAAAAAGGTAAGCGATCGGAATTATTTGGCACAAATGTTTTTAATGAGAACACTATGCGCCAATACTTAACTAAAGATGCTTTTAAGGGCGTAAAGAGTGCTATTGAAGAAGGGAAAAAAATTAACAGAAATGTTGCAGACCAAGTGGCATCTTCAATGAAGGACTGGGCATTATCTAAAGGCGTAACGCACTACACGCACTGGTTTCAGCCATTAACTGGAACCACGGCTGAAAAACACGATGCTTTTTTTGAAACGCTAGAAGACGGTGGTGCCATAGAGAAGTTTGGAGGCAGTCAATTAGTACAACAAGAGCCAGATGCATCTAGTTTTCCTAGTGGCGGCATTCGCAATACGTTCGAGGCTAGAGGTTACACCGCATGGGATCCTTCGTCACCAGCCTTTATTTACGAAACTACTCTTTGTATACCAACAATTTTTGTGGCCTACACAGGTGAAGCTTTAGATTATAAAACCCCTTTGTTAAGAGCGCTAAATACCATAGATGTTGCTGCTACAGATGTGTGTAAATATTTTGATAAAAATGTAAAGAAAGTAACGTCCTTTATGGGATGGGAGCAGGAGTATTTTTTGGTGGACAAAAATTTAGTAGCGTGTAGACCAGATATTACGTTAACAGGAAGAACCTTGTTGGGCCATTCTTCGGCAAAAGGTCAGCAGTTAGACGATCATTATTTTGGATCTATACCCAACAGAGCATTAAATTTTATGCGCGATTTAGAAAACCAATGTATGCTTTTGGGTATTCCTGCTAAGACACGGCATAACGAAGTTGCACCAAATCAGTTTGAAATTGCACCAATTCACGAAGAAGCTAATTTGGCTGTAGACCATAACTCGTTACTTATGGATGTTATGGGGCGTGTGGCATCGCGCCATAACTTTAAAGTGTTGCTTCACGAAAAGCCCTTTGCCAATATTAATGGTTCTGGTAAGCACAATAATTGGTCTTTGTCGACCGATACGGGGATTAACCTCCTAAAACCAGGGAAAACCCCTATGAGCAACCTTCAGTTCTTAACCTTTTTTGTAAATACAATAAAGGCGGTTTACGAAAACGAGGAGCTGCTAAGAGCCTCTATAGCTTCGGCTAGTAACGATCACAGATTAGGCTCTACCGAGGCGCCTCCTGCAATAATTTCTGTGTTTATTGGCGCGCAACTCACTAAGGTTTTAGAAGAGCTAGAAGGAGTTACTAAAGGTAAATTATCGCCTGAAGAAAAAACCGATTTAAAATTAAACGTAGTGGGTAAAATTCCAGATGTGCTTCTAGATAATACCGATAGAAACAGAACTTCTCCCTTTGCTTTTACGGGTAATAAATTTGAGTTTCGTGCGGTTGGATCTTTAGAGAATTGCGGTAACCCTATGACGGTTTTAAATACTATTGTGGCTAAACAACTAAAAGAGTTTAAAAAGGAGGTAGATGTACTTGTAGATGACAAAAACTTTAAAAAAGACGAGGCTATTTTTAATGTATTAAGAGAATATATTAAAGCGTCAAAAGATATTCTATTTGAAGGTAATGGATATAGCGAAGCATGGGAGAAAGAAGCAAAAAAGCGAGGGTTAAGTAATAATAAAAATACTCCAGAAGCCTTAAAGGTAAAAGTGCATAAAAGCACCATTAATCTGTTTGAAGAAATGGGGGTTATGAGCAAAATAGAAGCCGAGGCGCGTTATGAAGTTGAAATAGAATCTTACATAAAACATATACAAATAGAAAGCAGGGTGCTTGGTGATATAGCAAGAAATAATATCGTGCCAACAGCAGTAAAGTATCAAAATATATTAATAGACAATGTAAAAGGCTTAAAAGATATTTTTGATAAGGAGTATACAAATTTAGCTAAAGAGCAACTTAATTTAATAAAAGCTATTTCTCAGCATATTGATGGTATTAACAGCAATGTTACCAAAATGATTGAAGAGCGCAAAAAAGCAAATTTGTTAACCGATGTTACAAAAAAAGCTGAGGCGTATTGCCAAAACGTAAAGCCTTTTTTAGAGGACATACGTTATCATTGCGATAAGCTAGAGCTTTTGGTAGATGATGAGCTATGGCCATTAACAAAGTATAGAGAGCTTTTATTTATTAGATAGTTTTTTTAAAGCGCAACAGATTACGCCATTGTAGGTCATTTAAACAGCGTTGTGTTCGCTTAACTAAAAAAAATGCTATTACAATTATAACCTTAGGTATGCTCGTTTTTGGTGTCTAACAAATTCAAATGAATAGACTTAGAAAAATAATTGTTCATTTTCAATTCAGTTAAAAAAACCGTTAATAAAACCCTTTTCATAATTGTATTAAAGCTTATAAATCTTTAAAATATTCCTTTTCTTTGCAAAACAATACACTATTATGAGTCAAGAAGTTTCAAAAAGATATGCGCAACGTGGTGTTTCGGCATCAAAAGAAGATGTTCATAATGCAATTAAAAATATTGATAAAGGATTGTTTCCAAAGGCGTTCTGCAAAATAGTCCCAGATTATTTAACCAACAACGAGGATTTCTGTTTGATTATGCATGCCGATGGTGCTGGCACAAAATCATCTTTAGCTTATATGTATTGGAAAGAAACTGGTGATGTTTCTGTCTGGAAGGGTATTGCACAAGATGCGCTTATTATGAATATTGACGATTTATTGTGTGTAGGTGCTACAGATAATATTATGTTGTCCTCCACTATTGGAAGAAACAAAAACCTAATTCCGGGCGAGGTTATTTCAGCAATCATAAACGGAACAGAGGAACTTATTGAAGATTTAAAATCATTCGGTGTTACCATTCACTCTACAGGAGGCGAAACTGCCGATGTTGGCGATTTAGTGCGCACTATTATTGTAGATTCTACTGTTACCGCTAGAATGAAACGTGAAGATGTTATAGATAATGCTAATATTAAAGCAGGCGATGTTATTGTTGGCCTAGAGTCTTTTGGTCAGGCAACTTACGAAACCCAATATAATGGCGGTATGGGTAGTAATGGCTTAACTTCAGCAAGGCACGATGTGTTTCATAAATATTTAGCTGAAAAATATCCAGAAAGTTTTGATGCCGCAGTTCCAGAAGATTTAGTGTATTCTGGTAGTGTAAAATTAACTGATGCTGTAGAAAATGCACCAATAGACGCTGGTAAATTAGTGCTGTCTCCAACACGAACCTATGCGCCAATTATCAAAGCTATTTTATCAAAATACAAAAGTGATGTGATACATGGTATGGTGCATTGCTCTGGAGGTGCGCAAACTAAAATACTTCATTTTATAGATAATTTGCATATAGTAAAAGATAATATGTTTGCTGTTCCGCCTTTGTTTAAGTTGATTCAGGAACAATCTAAAACAGACTGGAAAGAAATGTATCAAGTCTTTAATTGCGGTCATAGAATGGAGCTTTATGTGTCTCCTGAAATTGCAGAAGATATTATTGAAATTTCTAAATCTTTTAATGTAGACGCAAAAATAATTGGTAGAGTAGAGGCATCATTAAAAAAACAGCTTACAATAAAAAGTGAGTTTGGTGAGTTTAGGTATTAAATTTCTTTTTTACAAAAAAACTGGAATAGTTTTTGTGAAGTAGAAATGTTTTAAAAACAACCATTCTTAACTAATAAAAATGAGCATTCACAAAAGTTCGTTATTACAAAAGGTCATAGATTTTTTATTATTGAAAAACTTAGAAAGCAAAATACCAGATAGAATAAAAAATTTTTTGCTAGCAATTGTCTTCTTGTTGTTTTGTGCCGCTGCTTTTGCACAACCAGACTCTTTATACCTTAAAGAAAAAAAAGTGTACGATGGTCCGCAGTGGAAACTAAAACAAAAAGCTAGCGTAGATTTAAGTCAGGTAAGTTTTACCAACTGGAACGCGGGTGGTACAAATTCTATTTCAGCATTATTAGGATACCAATATACGGCTAATTATAAAGACAAGTTTTTCTTTTGGAATAATGGACTACGAATAGGTTATGGTGTAAATAAACAACAAGATAGGGAACTTAGAAAAACCGATGATATTTTCGAAATAACATCTAACCTTGGCTACCAACCAGCTAATGATTCAAAATGGTTCTATTCTGCACGATTAAACTTTAAAACTCAAATTACCAATGGGTATAAATACCCTAATACCGATAACCCAATTTCTACACTTATGGCACCAGGATATTTGTTCTTTGGTGGAGGAATGGAGTATGGAAAAAACATAGATGAATTATCGTTTTATGCTTCCCCATTAACACTAAAAGCCACATTTGTGCTAGATCAAGATTTAGCAAATGCCGGATCGTTTGGGGTAGACCCAGCTATTTTTGATGAAGACGGAAATTTAGTGCGGGAGGGAAGCAACATTAGAAGGGAAGTAGGGATTTTAATAACAAATAGTTATGCTATGGAACTTGCCAAAAATATTAAAGCCACTAATTTATTGAGTGTTTATACAGATTACATTAATAATTTTGGTAATGTAGATGTAGATTGGAGAGTGAATTTTGATTTTAAAGTGAATAGTTTTGTACGCGCAACTTTAGAGTCTCATTTACGGTATGATGATGATGTAAAAACGCTAGAACCTAGTGATGTGGAAGGCGAGTTTGATGAGGCTGGTGCTAAGATACAATGGAAACAATTTTTGGGTATTGGTTTTGCTGTAGATTTTTAAAAAAAATCAAACACTAAAATAAAAAATTTGTTAACTTTTTTATGTTGATAAATTTTTAAAACACTGAAAATCATATAATTAATATGTTTTAGGTGTAAACTTTATGATTTTTATCATGTTCGGAATGAAATAATTTTCGTTGTTTTATAGTTTCTTAATTAATCCATCAACTTAATAAAACTTCGAAACTACAATGAACGTAAAAACATCTTCTAAACAAAAATCTTACACTCAAGAAGAAGCCTTTGAAGCCTCATTAAAATACTTCAAAAACGACGACCTAGCAGCACGCGTATGGATCAATAAATATGCGTTAAAAGATTCAGCAGGAAACCTATTCGAATTATCACCTGAAGATATGCATCGCCGTATCGCTAAGGAAATTGCCCGAATTGAAAAAAAATACAAAAACCCGTTGAGCGAAATAGAGGTTTTTGATTTGATTAAGGACTTTAAATACATTGTGCCCCAAGGAAGCCCAATGGCAGGTATTGGTAACCCTTATCAAATAGCTTCATTATCAAACTGTTTTGTAATTGGTAATGATGGTGCTTCCGACTCTTATGGCGGAATTATGAAAATAGACCAAGAGCAAGTACAGCTTATGAAGCGACGTGGCGGTGTTGGTCACGATTTGTCGCACATTCGCCCTAAAGGTTCTATGGTTAAGAATTCAGCGTTAACTTCTACAGGAATTGTGCCTTTTATGGAACGATATTCTAATTCAACTAGAGAGGTTGCACAAGATGGAAGACGAGGTGCTTTAATGCTATCAATTTCTATAAACCACCCTGATGCCGAAGATTTTATTGATGCAAAGTTAGAAGCAGGAAAAGTTACTGGTGCTAATGTATCGGTTAGAATTGATGATAATTTTATGAAAGCCGTAAAGGCCAACTCAGAATACGTTCAAAAATACCCTGTATTTAGTGAGGCCCCTAAATTTACACAAACCATACAAGCAAACGGGTTATGGAAAAAAATTGTGCATAATGCATGGAAATCTGCCGAACCTGGTATTTTATTTTGGGACACCATTGCAAACGAATCTGTGCCAGATTGTTATGCAGATTTAGGCTATAAAACTGTGTCTACAAACCCATGTGGTGAAATACCTTTATGCCCTTACGATTCATGTAGGCTATTGGCTATAAATTTATTTTCTTATGTTGAAGCGCCATTTACAAAGAAAGCAAAATTTAATTTCGATTTATTCAAGAAGCACGTTGCCTATGCACAACGTATTATGGATGATATTATCGATTTAGAATTAGAAAAAATTGATGTAATTCTCCAAAAAATAGATGAAGATCCAGAGCAAGATGAAGTTAAAAGAGTAGAACGTAACCTGTGGTTAAATATTAGAAAAAAAGCACACGAAGGCCGAAGAACAGGTATTGGTATAACCGCTGAAGGCGATATGCTTGCTGCCCTCGGCTTAAAATACGGTAGTGAAGAAGGTAATGCGTTTTCGGTAGAGTTACACAAAACTATTGCTATTGAAGCATATAGGGGATCGGTGAATTTAGCAAAAGAGCGAGGTGCTTTTTCAATTTTTGATTCTGATAGGGAAAAAGACAACCCGTTTATTTTAAGACTTAAAGAAGCCGATAGTCAGCTGTACTACGAGATGTTGGAATATGGCAGAAGAAATATAGCATTGTTAACTATTGCGCCAACAGGTACAACGAGTTTAATGACGCAGACCACATCTGGTATAGAGCCTGTATTTTTACCAGTTTACAAAAGAAGACGAAAAGTAAACCCGAATGATAAAGATGTGCGTGTAGATTTTGTAGATGAGGTTGGGGACTCTTGGGAGGAGTACGTAGTATTTCACCATAAGTTTAAGCAATGGATGGAAGTAAATGGTATAGACAGTGCCAAAAACTTTTCTCAAGAAGAAATAGACGATTTAATTAAGCAATCACCTTACTACGGCGCTACATCAAACGACGTAGATTGGTTGAGTAAAGTAAGCATGCAAGGTGCTATACAAAAATGGGTAGACCATTCTATTAGTGTTACCATTAACTTACCAAATGATGTTAGCGAAGAGTTAGTGGGTGATTTATATGTAAAAGCTTGGGAAGTAGGATGTAAAGGCGTAACAGTATATCGTGATGGATCGCGTTCTGGTGTATTAATTTCAAACGAGGAAAAGAAGGAAGATGGCGCCGATAATCAGCTTACAAATTTTCCTAATAAGCGTCCGCAAACTTTAGAGGCTGATGTTGTTCGTTTTCAAAACAATAAAGAAAAATGGATTGCATTTATTGGACTTGTAGACGATAAGCCTTACGAGATTTTTACTGGTTTAGCCGATGATGAAGACGGTATTTTATTGCCTCGTTGGGTAAATCGTGGACTTATTATAAAAAACAGAAACGAAGACGGATCGTCGCGTTACGATTTTCAATACAAGAATACAAGAGGCTATAAAACCACAATTGAAGGCTTATCTCATAAATTCAATCCAGAATTTTGGAATTATGCAAAACTAATTTCAAGTACCTTAAGACACGGGATGCCTATTGATAAAATTGTAGATTTAATTAATAGTTTGCAGTTAGATAGTGCTTCGATAAATTCATGGAAAAATGGTGTTGGTAGAGCGTTAAAGCGTTTTATTGAAGACGGCACAAAAGTAAAGGGACAAACCTGTACGAATTGCGAATCTGAAAATTTAATCTATCAAGAAGGCTGTTTAACCTGTAAGGATTGTGGTTCTTCAAAGTGTGGTTAATTTATAGAATAGAGTAGTATTAGACCTGTCAGGTTTTGAAAACCCGACAGGTCTTTTTTTATAAAAACCTATAAGTTCCCAATATTCAAATACTTGTAATCTTCGAGTTCAATTAGGTTTTTATTTTTTAGTGCACCCGTTTTTCAAAAGGTAGATATTATCAGAAACATCAACAATATGGCGATACATATGGTTGGTAATAATTATAATTTTTCGTTGTTTTTCCTTAAAATACAACGCAACGTTATCTATCTCTAGAATCATACAAATTCTTTAAGAATTAAAATAAATGGTAAGCTAAGGATAATATCTATCAAATAGAATAAAGCAAATAATTTAAGTGTTGAAATACCTAGGTTTTTATAGAATACTAGTTTGCGTTTTGCTTGGATTTCAGTAATAAAATACCACAAGAATACCACTAGGAAAACTTTAACAAGAAATAGTGGTACTACATCTAACCCCAAAAGCAAGAGAAAAAAATTAATAGCATAAGACCATGTAAAGAAAGGCCTGTAAAACAGAAAGATTGATGAAAGCTGCTGCATAGTAAATGTAGTAACGCAGAAACTTTTAGATTATTTTTATTTTGAAACATATCAAGAGGCTTCAAACGCTTAAAATTCATAAATTATCGTATTTTTGGTGTCCAATTTAGAATGGGGCGCTTCAATGCTTAACATTGAAGTTTCGTTTAAAATTATTATTTCCGAGAACCTGCCTTTTGGCAAACAGGAACGGAAATACAAATACTAAATTTCATTTTAGTTAATAAGTTTAAATGAAATAATAGAACTTTATTTTTTTTGACTAAACGTCAAAAAGGTTCGTTTAAAGAAATTTTTATTAAAAGCAGATGTTAGATAAATTACAAATAGTAAAGCAGCGTTTTGATGAGGTGAGTGATTTAATTATTCAACCAGATATTATTTCAGACCAAAAACGCTATGTGGAGCTAACCCGAGAATATAAAGATTTACGTATTTTAATGGATAAGCGCAATGCTTACATTGAATTAACAAATAACCTAAAAGAAGCAGAAGAGGTTATTGCAGATGGTAGCGACCCAGAAATGGTAGAAATGGCCAAAACGCAATATGATGAAGCTAAGGAAGGCATTCCAAAACTTGAAGAAGAAATAAAGGTATTATTAATACCAAAAGATCCAGAAGATGCCAAAAACGCAGTAGTAGAGTTACGTGCAGGAACAGGAGGGGACGAGGCTAGTATTTTTGCAGGCGATTTATTTAGAATGTATACCAAATACTGCGAAAGTAAAGGTTGGAGTGTAAGTACTGTAGATTTTAGTGAAGGTACCAATGGTGGGTTTAAGGAAATTCAATTTGAAGTAACTGGTGATGATGTTTACGGTACACTAAAGTTTGAAGCTGGTGTGCACCGGGTACAACGTGTGCCACAAACCGAAACACAAGGGCGTGTGCATACAAGTGCTGCAACCGTAATGGTGTTTCCTGAAGCTGAAGAATTTGATGTAGAAATAGATCCTAAAGACGTAAGGATAGATTATTTCTGTTCTTCGGGTCCTGGTGGGCAATCGGTTAACACAACATATTCCGCGGTGCGTTTAACACATGAGCCAACTGGTTTGGTAGCGCAATGTCAAGATCAAAAATCGCAACATAAAAACAAGGAAAAAGCATTTAAGGTATTGCGTTCCCGTTTATACGATTTAGAATTGGCGAAGAAACAAGAAGAAGATGCTGCAAAACGTGGTAGTATGGTATCATCAGGAGATAGAAGTGCTAAAATTAGAACATATAACTACCCACAGGGGCGTGTAACCGACCACAGAATTGGGTTAACGCTTTACGATTTGCAGAATATTGTAAATGGTGATATTCAAAAGATAATAGATGAATTACAACTAGCTGAAAATACAGAGAAATTAAAGGCTAGTGATGATGTAATTTAATCTTATTCTTTCCCTTAAGGAAAGACACTCTTAATTAATAAAATTAGTTTTAATCAGTGAGTGCTCTTATAGTTTCGAAATTTATTAGAGTAATCACATAATAGTTTCCTCTTTTGGAGGATTAATGAGGAATGACTACAGAAAAACTCATTTCAGAAATAAAAAAAAAGCAATCCTTTTTATGTATTGGATTAGATGTAGATTTAACAAAAATTCCGCAACATCTTTTAAATAACGAAGACCCTATTTTTGCCTTCAATAAAGCTATTATAGATGCAACCCACCATTTATGTGTAGCCTACAAACCCAATACAGCATTTTATGAAGCTTATGGTTTAAAAGGATGGAAATCTTTAGAAAAAACCATTACCTATTTAAACGAAAAGTATCCTGAAATATTTACTATTGCCGATGCAAAACGTGGTGATATTGGTAATACCAGTAGCATGTATGCTAAAGCATTTTTTGAGGATTTAGCGTTCGATTCTGTTACCGTTGCCCCGTATATGGGAAAAGATTCGGTGGAACCTTTTTTAGCTTTTAAAAATAAGCACACCATTCTTTTGGCTTTAACTTCTAACCAAGGTGCGTTTGATTTTCAAACAAAAACTATAGATGGTAAGGAAGTGTATAAACAGGTTTTAGACACTTCAAAAACATGGAAAAATGCTGAAAATTTAATGTATGTTGTAGGTGCTACCAAAGCAGAGTATTTAGGAGAGATTCGCAATATAATTCCAGATAGTTTTTTATTAGTTCCTGGTGTGGGTGCCCAAGGCGGAAACCTTCAAGAGGTTTGCAAATATGGAATGAACGCTTCGGTTGGACTCTTAATTAATTCTTCTAGAGGAATTATATACGCGTCTAAAAATGAAGATTTTGCTGAGGCATCAGCACAAAAAGCAGCTTTACTTCAAAAGGATATGGCGATTGAGTTAAATAATTACTTCAAAAATTAAATTATAAAAAAAGGGACTCTATTATTTATAAAGTCCCTTTTCTAATTTTTAAGCTCTTGTTAAAACGGCCATATAATTGGCACGAGTAATAACGAAACTATAAAGAATACTAGCAACAATGGTGCGCCAACTTTAAGGTAATCCATAAACTTATACCCACCAGCAGACATAACCATGGCGTTTGTTGTTGTGCCAACCGGTGTTAAAAACGCTGTAGAGGCACTAATGGCTACTACTATCATAAATGGTTCAGGCGAAACACCTAAAGAACTAGCCGCCAATATAGCTATAGGTGCCATAAGTACAGCAGTGGCTGAGTTATTAATTACTTGACTAAATGTAGTTGTTAGTAAAAAAATACCGCCTAATAACATTACAGGAGAAATAGAGCCCAAATACGTTACCAAACCGTTAGCAACCATTTGCGCAGTTCCTGTTTTTTGCAGCGCAATACCCATAGGTATCATAGCGGCAATCATTACAACACTGGTCCAACTTATACCTTTGTAGGCTTTAGACATTGGTACACATCCTGTAAGTAATACAATACCAGCACAGATTAAAGCTGCCATAGAGCCTGGAACTACTTTAAATACAAGTAGTCCAATCATTAATATTAAGGCACCTAATGCAATGTATGATTTAGAGTTTAGGTTGTCTACGTTTTTGGCCATACCTTCAGGACTACCACAAATTACTAGATTTTCATGTTGCTCCTTTAAACTCTCGATGTTTTCCCAAGAACCACGCAATAAAAAAGCATCTCCAACCTTTACAGTTATTTCTTTATCGGTTAGTGGTTTGTTGTTTCTAGAGGCAGCCAATAATTGAATACCAAAGCGTTTAAAATAATCGCCTAATTTATATTTTCTACCAACCAAAATAGAGTTAGGGTTTACAATTACTTCGGTCATACCAACCTCTTGGTTTATAAGGTTGTTTTTTAGTTCATCTGTTACGGGCTCTAAAGGTAGAAGGCCTAATCTAAATTTAATCATTAATTTGTTAATGTCTTCAGTACTGCCTTTTACCGTAATAATATCATGATATCTTAAAAAGGTTTTGTTGTCTGGAAACTCCACAAATTGAGAAATACCTTTTAATGGGCTAGGGTGTCTTCTTTTCAATCTTAAAATAGAAATGTTATAATTTTTTTCAAAGTCCCATATGCCTATTTTAGTGTCTATTAAAGGGGAAACAGAGCGTATGCGAAGTCTATAATAATCTCCATCAATTCTATAAGCTTCTATCCATTTATGAAATGTGGTTTCTATATCAATAGGTTTATTGCTGGTTTTATTTTTAGGTAACAATTTGTAACCAACATATCTAAAGTATACCAGGGCAATAATTAATAATGGTAAGCCAATTAATCCAAATTCAAAAAACGAGAAACCTTCGTGTCCACTTTGCACAAGGGCATTACTTGCAATAATGTTGGGAGGTGTTCCAGTTAATGTAAGAAGTCCACCTGTGTTAGACCCAAAAGCAACAGGCATTAGCATTTTAGACGGTAATGTACCAATACTCCAAGCAGAAGATATTGTTAAGGGCATTAATGTGGCTACAGTCCCTGTGTTACTTACAAATCCTGATAGTATACCAGAGCCTAAAGATACAATAACCAATAGCTTAGGAATACTTTTTCCAGCCCATTCCACAAATTTTCTACCAGCAAGAGCAGTCCATCCTGTTTGCGACAAGCCTTCGCCAATTATAAAAAGTGCTGCAATCATTATAACTGTAGGGTTACTAAACCCACTAAGTGTTTCTTTAGCATCTAAAATTCCAGTTAAGAACAAACTAATCATAGAGAGTAGCGCAACAATATCTGGGGTAAATTTTCCCCAAACGAATAATGCTATAGTTATTACTAATATGGTAAGCATTAAATAGATCATAATGTTTAATTATTAAAGAAGTTGTTATTTTTTTCCTTTCAATTATCGTGTAAAATTACCTTGCTATATCAGTAATAATTATGACTATTGTCATGCTTTATAATATATTGATATTTTTACGGGATTAGTGTTTTTTAGCCTGTAAACTGCAAATTATAAACACGAAAACGCTTTCGTTATGCAACTTTGATAAATTAAGTTGTAATTTTATTCGAAAATTGATGTGTTGTATTTAGTTGAATACATAAAAAACAGGATTTTCTTAAAAAACTGTTGCATATTTATGCAAATTACAATGTAAAGTTTTATAAATGATATTAAAATTAAATTCATGAAGTTAGATATACTTGCCATAGGTGCGCACCCGGATGATGTAGAATTAGGCTGCGGCGCTACCATTGCAAAAGAAGTGGCAAACGGTAAAAAAGTAGGCATTATAGACTTAACAAAGGGCGAATTAGGAACCAGAGGTACCGCCGAAACTAGAAAAATTGAAGCTGCCAATGCCGCTAAAATTCTAGGGGTAGATACCAGAATTAATATGGGGTTTGCCGACGGTTTTTTTGTAAACGATAAAGAACACCAATTAGCATTAATTAAAAAAATTAGAACATATAAACCTGAGATTGTTTTATGTAATGCTATAGAAGATAGGCATATAGATCACGGTAAAGGAAGCAAGTTAGTAAGTGATGCTTGTTTTTTAAGCGGTTTATTAAAAATACAAACTCTAGATGAAGATGGGGGCCAGCAGACACCTTGGCGCCCCAAATTTGTGTATCATTACATGCAATGGAAAAATTTAGAGCCAGATATTGTTGTGGATGTTTCAGGTTTTGTAGCTATTAAAATGAAGGCTGTTTTAGCTTACGAAACACAGTTCTACAGTGAAAACAGCAAAGAGCCAGTAACACCTATTTCTAGCAAAAATTTTACTGATAGTGTAAAATACCGTGCAAGGGATTTAGGCAGGTTAATAAGTACAGAAGCAGGAGAGGGCTTTAATGTAGAGCGGCATCCAGCAGTTAATAGTTTGTTTGATTTGAAGTAGTTAGGTTTTTTATATTAAAATATTAAAAAAAGTCTTTGTAGATAACATTGAAAACATTTACATTTGCACTCGCATTGCAAAATGTATATTACATGGTGGTTGTAGCTCAGTTGGTTAGAGCATTGGTTTGTGGTACCAAGGGTCGTGGGTTCGAATCCCATCATCCACCCAAAAAAAGCCTTTCACCCAAAGTTTTGGGATTGAAAGGCTATTTTGTGTTTTATAGTGTTATCTTTTATTTTTCGCGTTTTAAGCGTATTGCATTTAACTCTGTAAACGCTGTTGGCCTCGTATTGTTAAAGCCCATAGCAAACCGCATATTATTGGCATCTGTAAATTTAGCAATACACAACATTCGTTTTTGTTCTCCTGTTTCTAGTTGAGTTACTATAAAATCTACTTCAATAGGTTTTGTTGTATTATTAATTTCATACATCATACTTCCTTTTTTTCCTTGCAGTGTAAACTCTTTGCCGCCAAAAACCTGACCCTTTATTTCAAAAGACGCATACCCTTCGGCGTCAAAAACCATGTAGCCTATATCGCCGTTGTCTTCACCTGTCCATCTGCCCACAAACTGATTGGTTTCGGTTTTAGGAATAAACGATAAAAAGGATAATGCTAGGAATAATATGTAAAGTTTTCTCATAAATGCGTAGTTTTTTTGTTTGTGGTATATATGTAAGCCAATTTAATGAAAAAACTTGTATAAGTTGCTTATAGTAGGTTTATGATACGTTTTATTATCTAGTTAAAGGATAAAACCCCTTCAATTTCATTACACTTAATTTAATATACACAAATATTTTAGCAAATAGTAATACAAGGTTTAAACGGCTTGTATATAAAAGTGCCTCACTTAGTGTATAAGGTATTGGTTTGTTGAAAATATTACTCTCTAATACTCCATATTTCATGAATGGGATCTCCTTTACTGGATAACCCAGAGTGGTGCCATTTACCATCAATCAGTTCGTAGTTAAATTTTAAGCTGAGTCCTACTTTAGCATCGTCTCTTGAAAAGAACTCTATATTCTCAGTATAATTACCATTTTTGGTAGTGTAAGTGCCGCCACCGGTTCCCATAAACTGTTTGGTTTCTGTATTGTATGCTATCCACTGAAATCGTGTACCAGATAAAATCTTCATAGTTTTTCTAGGTCTATTTGTATCACGCGATTGTGTTACGCCATCTCTAATTCTACCAGACATTAACCAAGCTCCTTGTAATTTTCCAGGTGTGCCATCATCAATTCTTTTAAATTTTAGTCCACGCTCAATAATTTCAAGTTCATCAGTAGTAATACGTACCTTATAGCTTATTTTAGTGCCTACGAGTTCAGCATTTTCTGTATGAAACTCAATAAGTTTAATCATTGTGTCACCTTCCAGCTCCCATTTACCACCATTAGTTTGAATGAACTTGCCAGTTAAAGCGTTATACGTAGATAGCACTTGATAATCCTTTGCAAAAATGAGCACACTTTTTATTTGATCTCCATCTTTGGAAATAGATGTAGTTTCCCATGCACCAATAATATTTTGGGCTTGAGGTATAAATGAAAAAGACAGAAAAGCGAGAAGTATAATTAGTTTTTTCATGATGTTAAATTTTTAAAGTATTGTTTTAAAAGTATTATTCTTGGTGAAATTAAAAATACGTTTTATTCAGTATTATTGTGATTAGTTTTTGGAATAAATATAATAATGAGTTATGATGACGGTCTTGGGTGTGAAAAGTATGTGTTTGTGTGCAAGGATTTTCCGATGGAAAAATTAGAAGCTAGTAAACAAGTGACTTACATTATTTAAGCACAAAATAGCAATTTTTACATAACAATATTTATACAATATTTTTCTTTTATTTAAAGCTCAAGCATTTTCAAATTGTAGGACAAAACCAATCATTCTTATTCACAGTTCTTATTGTAAAAATCGACCACTTGAAATACATACTTAAAATCCTTTTTGGTTATTCTCTGCTGTATCTCTGGACAGTCAGAAAGGTAGTCACTAACCACTTTTTTTAATACTTGGCTTCGTGCATTCTCTGCGGGAATGAAGAAATTATCTTCAGCTTTTTTAATTAAGCCAATTGATTCTAAGTCGTTGTTGTCATAGTCTATCCACTCCAATTCATAATGCGATAAATTACCTTTCGAAATTACTTTTAAAAAATGTTGAACTCCATCTTGGTCGATATAGTATTTAGAGTCAAAAAAACGACCATTTTTAAACAGTTTAGTTTCTTGGTCTAACATATAGCTTTCATAATCATATCCATTTACTCTATAAGAAACTACCTTTTTTCGCTTTAACCTTTTTTTTCTACCATTTATATCTGTCAATCTTAATTTTCTGTAGAATTCACTCCAGGCAAATCCTTTATTGACGTAATGAACCTTTCCGTACAATGTGTCACTTGTAATTAGTACAACATTATCTAAAGGTTCGTTTTTTGCAATGGCTATTGTTCTACAAGACGAGACATATAGAATAATAACAAGACAAAATAGATACCTTTTAATGTTCATATAATAGAAATATTTATTGTTCAGGCTGAAGTTTCTAGGATATTGTGTGTAACGGCTCGACTATAAGTATAAGTAGTTGCGTGGTTTAAGCATTAAATATAGCAAATAAATCATAGATAGAAAGTTTGCTAACACCTTCAGAAGTAGGCGAGAACCTCTCTGCCGACAGGCAGGCAAGTAATTACTTATGGCTATTGTGTAGCACGTTGTTTTTGGTCTTTATAAAGTTCTATTGCTTTTAATAATTTCTTACCTCCAGATTCAGTTTGTATGTTAATGAAACGATCTAGATTTAGTTCAGGATGATTTTCTTTAGTCCAATTTAAAAGTTCACTTCTGTTCTTTCCCCAAGTGGACTCATCAAAATTCAAATACTCCTCTTCTATAGATGCTATTTTGTCATTTTGAAATCTGATAATGTAATTTGTCAAAAACGGTTTATGCATAAAGAAAAGAATCCTCTTGTCAGTTTTTGAAACCTTTGCTTTTAAGGTTTCATTCTCTAAATTCATTTCAAGTACTTTATAAGTTGGCTCAAACACCGAATCCCATTTTAACCAATTCCCAACGTAATCATTTTTAGAATACCTCACTTCATATTCATATTTCGGTATCGTGGTTATCAGACTGTCGCTTAATAAATCTTTCATTTTAGAACTATTAGATGCGTCAAGTGCCACGAAATAATTTTTAGCAATTTCCAGTTTGTCAAATTCCTTTTCAGAAGTTTTACAGGATATAATTCCGATTGTCAATAGTAATAATACTGTAGTTTTATTCATTCGTTTTTGGTTTGGTCTAATTTGCTACAATGGTGAGTGTATAATTTAGTGAGTAGCGGAGTTAAATCCTATCAAATTACAACCCAAATTTAATACGTGAGACCATGCTCGAAAACCACTAATACCCTTTTGAATTTTACACATTGTTAACAAATGTTATTGTTCACAACCTCCAATACCACTAATTTGTATTTGTTCATAAGACGGGTTGTAAGCATTAGAATAAACAGTATACTGATTTTTTGGGATCAATCCATTTGTAATAATTGATTGAATTCCGCAAAAGCTTGATAAATCATAACAGTTTACAATCCTTACAAAACCAACAGTTCCAACAGAAGAAACTTCACTTAGTCCATCTAAATTGGTTATAGCATGATTATCATAGAAACGTATACCACCCCCAATACTATTAAGTTTACTAAAACCATCTATGTGGATTAATGCATCGTTAAATTCAAAATTAAGGTCACCTCCAACGGTAGTAAGGTTTATAAATCCATCTATTTGGGTTAAAGCTTCATTGCCTAAGAACCAGATGTTATTTTCTACAACCTTAATATTACTTAGTCCATCTACGTTTCTTAAAGTCTTATTATCGATAAAACTAAGATAACCGTGAATGGAATCAAGTCCACTTAAACCATCTATATTAGTTAATAATGGATTACCTGAAATACTAAGGTGGCCACCTAAAGACTTAAGACTCCTAAAACCATCGAGATTAGTTATTGAAGTTAAACTAATTTCAAGTCTACCTCCAATTGTAGTGATATTTCTCAAACCGTCCAAATTGTCTACAGCAAAGCTTCTATCAATTAAAAGATCACCAACTACTATTGTAATGTTACTTAAGGCGTCAAAATTGGATAAGGCAGCATTATCACTAATAAATAGATCACCGCCAATTGAATGAAGTCCACTAAGACCATCTAAAGAAGTTAAAACCTTATTAACAGCCACACCTACGTTTCCGTTTATATTATCTAAGCTACTCAAGGCATTTATATCTAATAATAAGTCGTTCTCATAAATCCAGAGATAACCTTCAATTTTATTAAGTTTGCTTAAGCCTTCTAAACTGGTTAACGCATCGTTTTCAGAAATAACTAAATAACCACCAATTGACTTAAGATTATCTAATCCTTTAAGATTGGTAATTTGGTTTTCGACTATATGAAGATTACCTCCAATTTCAGTGATACTATTTAGTGCATTTAAATTTGATATGTTGCTTTGTACCGTAGTTCTATTAATCGTTAAATTTCCTGAGATTTTTATGTAGTTATTTTTCCCAAATTTATCTACGTCATATTGCGATTCTAATAAAACATCTCCTTCAAAAACATTATTAATGCCATTCCCTAGAATTTTAATAATATTTTTTCCTGAAATAGTATTACTATTTAGTATTATTTCTCCTGTATTTTCATTAACCTCTTTTGGACTATAGGTAATTTCAATTATTAACGTTTCATTTGGAACAACAATAGAAGAGTATGAGCTTATGGTTATGTAATTTGGTTTTGTGATATTTGAAATTATTAAATCTATATTTCCAGAGTTTTTAATTTCCAAAAATGCAGTTTTTGCATTTCCAATAATAACGTCATCAAAATCAATACTATTTCCAGAAAGTATTTCAATATTAGCAACCCTCTCGATTTCAATTTCTCCAGAATCATTATCACATCCATAAATAGGGAATAGTAATAATATTACATAAATTTTAAATATTCTTTTAAAATTCATCCCTATAAGCAAATTGTTCATTTTATTTGAATATTTATTAACGGTCTCTTATAACCGTAAGTAGCGGGTTAAATAGTTGTTGTTTTCTTTTGTTCACTAGCGTTAGCAATTCTGAGTGGATTCGAACGTAGTCGAATTCGCCGTAATTGCGGCTATACATTGTTGGCTACAGTTTTTTAAATTACATTATAATTTTTCATTCAAATCTTGTCTTCCAACTATTGTCACTATTTCAACAATATTTTCATTGACTTTATAGAAAATACTATCAACTCCACACACGCAACGTCTGTATCCTTTTTTTATATAGTCAACAGATTCAAAGGAAAAAGGACGTTCAGCGATACTATCAAAATATTCAAAAAAAGACTCAAAATATTTGTCCGCTTGGGTCATTCCGAATTTTTTAACTCCGTAATGGTGAATCCGAATCAAGTCATTTTTCGCTTCATTTGTCAGTTTGTATTTAGCCATTTAGCAAAGACTTTGATTGAGCTAAAATACTTTCTTTACTGTCATTCGTAAATCCACTATTTTCAGCTTTTTCAATTTTAGCTCGAATCCAGTCAATTTGAACTTGCTGTTTTCTTGCTTGTCTAATCAAATCGTTAACTAATTCACTTTTGCTAGAATACTCTTTATTGTCCACTTGGGCTTTTAACCATTCATCGTTTGGTTTTGTAAATGATATACTTTGTCTCGACATAATTCAATTATTTGATGTAAATATACACCAAATACGAATCGTTTCCAAATTGTAGCCAACGGTTTTGTATATGGCTCGTAGGGTGCAAATTAGCGATTACTTTTCGGTTAACCACTAGCCAAATTTTTTAATTTTCTTATTACCTTTTCTTTTCAATAAGCCAAATTAAAAAATTTGGCGAACTAGCAAATATATCTTAACTTTGATTAAGCAACTAACTAGATATGAGCTATATACGTTGTTGCTAGACGTTTTTTCTCTTTTCTATTCTTCCTGTTCGAGTTTTCTGTAAGTTGCAGTAGTATTTATTCTTCGGTCTTCATCATCCACATAACAACGAAATGTTTGTTTGCTAATTAGTTGAATTATATTAGGTTCGATAAAGGTCATCTCGTGAAGTTCAGAAGGATAAGATATTTCACTCGGAATTAATTTAAAATCGGATACTGTCACTAAATCTTCATTCAGATTTAATTGATATACAGGAAAAGAGTTTCCATAAGTATTTCTGTTTGGAATATCGTCTAAAGATAATAGTCCTGGAAGTCTCAAATGCATTCTGATATTATAATAATCCGATATACTCAAATCATATGGGATAATATCGTTATGGTCTTCAAAATAAAGTTCTGCGAGTTCATCAAGAATATCATCACTTTTAATTCCGTCCGCATTTAAATCTAATTCGGTTTCCGATTTATATTCTATCAATTCGTATTCTCCTACCAATGGTGATGTTAAGTTATTTTCTTCATTCGAACACGATAAAAGAGTTGAAATGATAATTAATACAGCGAGTAATTGGTTGAATTTTAAATCTTTCAATGTTTCTATTTTATTTTTGTTGTTTTTTTAAATGTTGCCTAACGTGCTTGTGTATGATTTGTGCGATTGAGAATCCGCAGGATTTTCAGTCGTTGGAAATCATATTGTTAAATATATAAATTTTTAATTGAAGTAGGAGGTAAGCATGAATTATACACGTCTTAACTTAGCATTTCACTAAATTAGATAAATTAATCATAAAGAACCAAAGAGAGGAATAAGGTTAATATACACGTAGAGACC
>NZ_PVEO01000017.1 GCF_002973595.1 Jejuia pallidilutea
AGCTCTAAAACTAAAAAAAACAAGACTTGGAAGTAACCAAATCTTGCTTTTTATATTTTGATGCTCGTAATCAAGCTATTTTCTGAATGTGCCTTCTGAAACAATAATGAAAGAGCTTTAAAATTATAGTTTTATTTCCGCTAAAATTGGTTCGTGGTCAGATAAATCAATATTAAAATTTTCGTGATTAATAACTTCTACTGTCTCATCCACCAAAATATGATCGATTTTAAAAGGATAATTAAACAAATAAAAAGTACCACCAAAACCCTTGCCCGCTTCTGTAAAAGTATCTTTTTTACCTTTTTTTAAAATTCTATAAACTGGCGAATATTGTGTACTGTTAAAATCACCAACTATAATACTTTTACCTTTAAAACCCTCTACATGATCTTTAACCAATTGCGCTTGTTCTGCCCTTATTTTATCAGCTTCAAAAACTCGCTCAATCAATGGTTTATAGCTATTTGGGTTGTTTAATTGATACATTGTACTGGTTTTATAAGACTCTAAATGCACGTTATAAAACCTAAGTATTTCTCCATTAATGCTAATATCTACATACATGGTATTATTCTTGGTATCGAAAAACTCCACATAACCTGTGTCTATAATTGGATATTTTGAAAAAACTGATAAAACAGATTTATAGGGCATCATTATGTTTGTTTTAACCCAATAAGGATAATCGTCAATAAAAAGTTTATATTTTGTAGCCGAAAATTCCTGAAAACAAACAATATCTGCATTTTGTTTTTTTACAAAGTCTACAATTTTTCTTTCACCATTATCTACACCACGAGCACTTGTTTTAAACTGATATGTATTGAATGACAGTATTTTAATTGAACTATTACTAGGTTTCGCAGTGGTGTTATACTGATAAAAAGAATCAAAACAATAAAAGAACATTAGTAAAGCAACTAAATTTACTAGAGCTTTTTTACTGCGTTTTATGAGCAGAAATAAAATTTGGATGCAATTTAAAACCACCAAAAAAGGCAATACTAAAGAAGAAATAAATGATGTATGGCTATCGCCCAAAAGCACAGATACAATGGCTGTTATTAACAAAAACGGAAAAATAAACGTTATAAAACACTTTATTATATTAAAGAGCTTTATTGTTTTCATCTAAAATAATGTAGTCTGCCCTTCGTCGTCTTTATCTAAACTAGCATCTGTAATATTCTTTTTTTCAGATGTTTCTAAAGAAATTTCTTTTTCGTCTATAACCTCTAGGTCGTCGGCATGCACTTCCTCTGGAGCTTCGTAAGGCAAAGGCTCTAGTAAATTTATTTGATTTACTTTATCTTTAGTTAGCTGATTTCCTTGAGCATTAATACCTTTAATATCTATAAATTCTTCTAGGTTTATTTTTAGGTTATCTTTTCGATCTTTACCTCTTTCTTTAGCAAAAACAACTTCTGCCATAGGTTTCCAATCTGTAGAAACAATTTCTAATTGGGAATTAGGATGATCTGTGATAAAGGATTCTTCCCGTCCTTCCTGTTCAATTAAAAATCGCTTTACATAGTATAATGCTTTCTCTCCGTTATAATAAATAGCAGAAATAGGTTTTTTGGGCATCCATTTTTCAAGTACAATCATATCATCATCAAAATGCATAGTAACTTCGGGGGTTACAGTTTTTACTATTCCAGATTGATTAATAATTAGCAGCTTATCTTCTCCTCTAAACTCACCTATCAATTCTCCTCTACCATCAACATTAAGACGTTGTACGGTATCATCAAACCAAATTTTTCGCGGCTTTAACGTAGAAACACCTTTTTCTTTAAGTTCAACTCGTTTTACTGGGTATTTGGTTACCAAATTTCCTTTAGAAGCTCTTCCTTTAATTAAAATATCTGCAAAATCGATATCCCACTTAAGCTTTTTAATGCTTCCTGCTTGTCTTAAATTAATGGTAACAACCTCTGCTTCTCCATTAGGATTAGCGGAAAAATAAAGGATAAAAGAGCCTTTGTTTCCGTTGGTTAAATCGTATTCCCTATCTCTTGTAATACTTGTAACAGCAAAACGTTTTATATATGATGGTCCTTTTTTACCGTCACGATAAATCATATTATAAATGGTGCGCTTGTCTTTCTTTTTAAATACAGCCACGTGAATGATATCTTTACCTATAAAGGTTTTAGTATCAACCTTTGTCACCATCATTTTACCTTCTTTAGTAAAGACTATTATATCGTCTATATCGCTACAATCGCATACATATTCGTCTCTACGTAAGGAAGTTCCAATAAAACCTTCTTCTCTGTTTACGTATAGTTTTGTGTTTCTAATAACTACTTTTGTAGCATCTACATCATCAAAGGTTCTAATTTCTGTTTTACGCTCGCGCCCTTCCCCATATTCTTTTTTCAACCTTGTAAAATAGGCAATAGCGTAATCTATTAGATGCGCTAAATGATGTTTTACCTCGGCAATTTGAGCTTCTAAAGCATCTATTTTTTGTTGCGCTTTATCTATATCAAATTTCGAGATACGTTTAATTCTAATTTCTGTTAAACGTACAATATCGTCTTCGGTTATAGCGCGTTTTAAATGTTTAATATGAGGCTGCAAACCTTTATCGATAGCTGCTATAACACCTTCCCAAGTTTCTTCTTCTTCTATATCTCGATAAATTCTATTTTCAATAAAGATACGTTCCAAAGATGCAAAATGCCACTGCTCTTCGAGTTCACCTAGCTTTATTTCTAGTTCTTGCTTTAGAAGTTGCACAGTATTATCAGTAGAACGACGTAACATCTCAGACACACCAATAAACAAAGGCTTGTTATCTTCAATAACACAACCTAAAGGTGATATTGAGGATTCACAGCTGGTAAAGGCATAAAGCGCATCAATTGTTTTATCGGGTGACAGACCAGAGGGCAAGTGTACCAAAATTTCAACCTCGGCAGCAGTATTATCTTCAATCTTTTTTACCTTTATTTTGCCTTTATCGTTTGCTTTTAGTATGGAATCTATTAAAGACGATGTAGTGGTACCAAAAGGCAATTCAGTAATTACAAGTGTATTTTTGTCTAGCTGGGAAATTTTGGCACGTACGCGAACTTTTCCACCTCTATTACCATCGTTATAATTTGAAAAATCTGCAATTCCTGCGGTAGGAAAATCAGGTAATATTGTAAAACGTTTCCCTTGAAGATGTTTTATTGAAGCATCTATTAGCTCAATAAAATTGTGTGGCAATATTTTGGTAGACAGTCCTACAGCAATACCTTCACCGCCTTGAGCTAGAAGCAACGGAAACATTACGGGCAAATTTACGGGCTCTTTTCTACGGCCATCATAACTTGCCTGCCACTCAGTTATTTTGGGATTATAAACAACATCTAACGCAAATTTAGACAAACGTGCTTCTATATAACGTGATGCTGCAGCACTATCGCCCGTTAAAATATTTCCCCAATTCCCTTGGGTGTCTATCAACAAGTCTTTTTGTCCTATTTGTACCATGGCATCCGCAATACTTGCATCTCCATGTGGATGGTACTGCATGGTATGCCCCACAATGTTAGCTACCTTGTTATAGCGACCATCATCAAGATCTTTCATGGAGTGCATTATACGACGTTGCACAGGCTTAAAGCCATCTTCAATGGCAGGTACGGCACGCTCTAAGATAACGTAAGAGGCGTAATCTAAAAACCAATCTTTGTACATTCCCGTAACTCGGGTTATGGTTTCTTGGGGCTCGTCGTTATGTTCGTTTGTTAAATCGTCGTTTTCTTCTTCTATCATACTATTTATTTCTGCAAAAACAGAAATCTTTATTGTTTTAAATTGAATTCCACATTGCCTGTGAAATGACAGTTTATTTACTTTTCTTCAATTAAATCTAGCTCTACTTTCAAGTTATCAATAATAAACTCTTGTCGGGTTGGAGTGTTTTTTCCCATGTAAAAAGAAAGCAGTTCCTCTATAGACATATTATCATCAAGCATTACGGGGTCTAACCTAATATCATCCCCAATAAAATGCTTAAATTCATCTGGAGAAATCTCACCAAGCCCCTTAAATCTTGTTATTTCTGGCTTTGGTTTTAATTTTTCTATAGCATTTATACGTTCTTCTTCAGAATAACAATAAATGGTTTCTTTTTTATTTCTTACCCTAAACAATGGCGTTTGTAAGATATATAAATGTCCTTCTTTTATTATTTCTGGAAAAAATTGCAGGAAAAATGTAATGAGCAATAACCTAATATGCATACCATCTACATCCGCATCGGTAGCTATTACAACATTATTATATCGTAAATCCTCTAGAGATTCTTCTATGTTTAAAGCGGCCTGTAATAAATTAAACTCTTCGTTTTCGTAAACTATTTTTTTACTTAAGCCATAAGAATTTAAGGGTTTTCCTTTAAGGCTGAATACGGCTTGCGTATTAACATCTCTAGATTTTGTGATACTTCCTGATGCCGAATCACCCTCTGTTATAAAAAGTGTGGTTTCTAAATTCCGTTCGTTTTTAGTATCTCCAAAATGCACACGGCAATCGCGTAATTTTTTATTGTGTAGACTAGCTTTTTTTGCTCTATCCCTAGCCAATTTTCTTATACCAGATAATTCTTTACGCTCTCGTTCTGCTTGGAGTATTTTACGTTGAATTTTTTCGGCTGTATCAGCATTTTTATGGAGATAGTTATCTAGGTTTGTCTTAACAAAATCGTTAATGTAAGTTCTTACTGTTGGATAATCGCCCCCCATATCGGTAGAGCCTAGTTTTGTTTTTGTTTGGCTTTCAAAAACTGGCTCCATAACTTTTATAGCTATAGCACTTACAACAGATTTACGAACATCGGAAGCATCAAAGTTTTTACCATAAAACTCGCGAATGGTTTTTACTAAAGCCTCTCGAAAAGCGTTTAAATGTGTACCGCCCTGCGTAGTATTTTGGCCGTTTACAAAACTGTTATATTCTTCGCTATATTGGGTTTTACTGTGTGTTAATGCTATTTCTATATCATCACCTCGCAAATGAATTATTGGATATAATAAATCTGACTCGCTAATTTTTTCGGCCAATAAATCCTTTAATCCGTTTTCGCTAAAATACTTTTCACCGTTAAAAACTATGGTTAACCCCGGATTGAGGTACACATAGTTTTTTAGCATTTTTACAACATACTCGCTCCTGTACTTATAATTTTTAAAAATGGTTTCATCTGGCACAAACGATACTTTGGTTCCCTTTCTTCGGGTAGTATCATCTAGCAGTTCTTGATTGGTAAGGTTTCCTTGTTCAAATTCAGCTGAAGCTGATTTACCATCTCTGTTGGATTCTACTCTAAAATAATTTGAAAGTGCATTAACCGCTTTTGTACCTACACCGTTTAATCCAACCGATTTTTTAAACGCTTTAGAATCGTACTTTCCGCCAGTATTCATTTTAGAAACTACATCAACCACCTTTCCCAGGGGAATACCACGACCATAATCGCGCACAATAACCTTATTGCCTTGAATGGAAATTTCTATAGTTTTTCCAGCCCCCATAACAAACTCATCTATTGAGTTGTCCAGTACCTCTTTAAGCAGGATATAAATACCATCATCTGGCGAAGATCCGTCACCGAGTTTTCCAATATACATCCCTGGACGCATGCGTATATGCTCTTTCCAATCTAATGAACGTATATTGTCTTCGGTATACTTGGTTTGTTCTGCCATAAAATAGATGTGAGTTAATGTGATAGCACGCTAATATAGCACAACATATGAAAATATAAAACAGCTGCGATACAAAGTAATTAACAATAAAAAACAAAGTTGTTGAGAACCTTATTTTATAACAAAAACATATAAGATTTAGAGTTTATACACCACCCCTAAGAGCACCCTTGGCATAAACGCAGGTTGCTTTATAGCCTTGTTTGCATCTTTGTAGGTGAATTGAACGTTGTCGTTTTCATTATCGTTTCTGGGGTTTACATTATCATCATCGGGACTGTAGGACGTATCGTGCCCTTTAAGTGTACTATTGAAAAAATAATCTAAGCCTACAGCGGCTAACAAATTGAGCTTATTATTTATTTTAAATTGACTTTCGGCACCAAGACCTAATCCAAATTGTTTTGAAGTAACATCAAAATCCTCGTTACCGCCAACATATTTAAAATTAGCTCTAAAACTTGAATATCGGGGGCCAAAAACAATTTTTGAGGATGCAGCTCGCATGAAGTTTGAGTTTAAGAGAAAATCCAACCTATAATCAAAAGCACGTGCTTTTTCCTCAGGCACACCATTAGTAGCATTATTAATAAAGATGCGTCTAGCATCGGCAGAATTCCCTGGGTTTAATTTTGTTAAGCCAATGCCAAAGCGAATTTGCACCGGAACACTTTCTAGCGGACGTAAAGCAGTAAAACTTACCTGTCCTCCAAAGCCTCGGTTATAGCCTGTAGAAAACCCTAAAGCAAATTTAGGTTCGCCTGCATCTACTTGAGCATTCAATAAAATTGAAAAAACAGATAAAAGACCTGTGAAGAATAATTGTTTAGCATTCATAAATTTGGGGTTTAGTTACCCCTATTTACGAACGAAGCCAAGTTTTAGACTATAAATTATAACGGAGATACTTTACAAATCGATAAAGTGTAAATTATTGTTTAAGCCTACATAGCATGCTAATGAATAAAACATAACTTTTAAAGCAAATTAACGTTTACAAATTTTACCTCACAATTGTATAATCTCACCTGGTTTAATGCTTACTTCTTGTGTCTTTTTTTTTCGCTCTGCTATGTCTTCGGCTTTAATTTTTAAAGCTTTATTTCTGGCAATAAGAAGTTTGCGCATGTATTCCTCCAAAAACATTTTATTAAAAAGCTTACCAATAACACCATAAGGAGGTTCAAAATAAAACCTATCGGTCATTAGCGTTTTATTTGCATTGCCCTTAAATATATGTTCGTGGCGGTAATATTTAAAGTCGCCTTTTACCATTTCGTCTACAAACAAAACTGGGTTTACAAACTCGGTAACTTTTAAAGTAAGGTGTTGTGTTAAAATAAGATGATTGGTTTCCCAAGTAACATAATCGCCCTTTTCTACCAAGCCAGATATTTTTCCTGTAATAGGAATTTCGTTAGGTTTTTCTAAAGAGTTTTGATAAAAATCAACATCTCTTGCCAGATCGAAACATGTTTGTAAATCCGCATTAATTTCGGTGTGTACCTCAACTAAAGTCATATGTTAAATATATATTATTTGCGGTTTACAGTTAGGGTTTTATTTAAAGATTAGACACTTAAATTTAAAATAGTCACAAAAATACTTATATAGTTTTACACGTTGAATAAGAAATGCATTACATCACCATCTTTAACGATGTAATTTTTTCCCTCTACACGCATTTTACCAGCTTCTTTTACTTTGGCTTCGCTTCCGTAAGAGACATAATCGTTATAAGCAATAACTTCGGCACGGATAAAACCTTTCTCAAAATCGGTATGAATAACACCGGCTGCTTGTGGTGCGGTAGCGCCAACATCAACAGTCCATGCGCGCACCTCCTTAACACCTGCTGTAAAATAGGTTTGTTGATTTAGTAATTTGTAGGCGCCACGTATTAGTTTAGCCGAACCAGGCTCGTCTAGACCTATATCTTGTAAAAACATTTGGCGCTCTTCATAATCGTCAAGCTCGTTAATATCTGCTTCAGTACCTACAGCCAATACCAAAACTTCAGCATTTTCATCTTTTACGGCCTCTTTTACCTTATCAACGTATGCATTTCCAGAAACTGCTGCTCCTTCGTCTACGTTACAAACATACATTACCGGCTTATCTGTAATAAATTGTAGTGGTTTAACGTATTCAAGATAATCATCTTCATTAAATTCTATAGCTCTTATGGAAGTTCCCGCCTCTAGGGCGCCTTTTATTTTTAAAAGAATAGTTTCTTCTTTTTGTGCGTCTTTATTACCGGTTTTTGCAGCACGTTTTACTTTGTCGAGTTTCTTTTCAGCTGTTTCTAAATCCTTTAATTGCAGCTCCATATCTATAGTTTCCTTATCTCTTATAGGATCTACACTACCATCTACATGAACAATATTGTCGTTATCAAAACACCTTAATACATGAAGAATGGCATCTGTTTCACGAATGTTTGCTAAAAATTGATTTCCTAAACCTTCGCCTTTACTTGCGCCTTTCACCAATCCTGCAATATCAACTATTTCAACTGTTGCCGGCATAACGCGCTCTGGATTAACTAAAGATTCTAATTTCTCTAAACGAGGGTCTGGTACATTTACAACGCCAATATTAGGCTCTATAGTACAAAACGGAAAATTTGCGCTTTGCGCTTTAGCGTTAGATAAACAATTGAACAACGTTGATTTTCCAACATTAGGCAACCCTACAATACCTGCTTTCATAATGAGAATAATTTTGCGAGTGCAAATGTAGTTAATAAAAAAGAATTCTGTGCGATTAATTACTCCTGCAAAAACCCAAAATAAACCACATAAAATTTTAAGATTGTTTTAGCAAAAAACAACAATAACATATAATTTAAAGTTAAATAGATTTTTAAACAACAATTTACGCGGTAACATTATTTAACTTCCCTCGTTTAAACAGAGCAAATCATCAATCATCAAAAACAAATGAAACTAAAAATTACATTCCTACCGCTTTTAGTAACTTTTTCGGTTTTTTCACAAAACATCACCGCAAAACTTATAGACCAAAATACCAAAGAACCCATACCCTATGCCAACATAAAAACAGGGCCTTATAATGGTGTTATTTCTAACGATGAAGGTTTTTTTACCATTACTTTTGAAGACGACACAAAACCCATTACCATTTCCTGCATGGGCTATAATAACCTTACAATAAACGTAAACGACATTAAAAAGTTAAACTTTATTATAGAACTTCAGCAGGCCATTAACCAACTAGATGAAGTTTTTATAAGTACAAGAACACCAAATGCCGATTCTATAATAGCTAGGGTTAAAGCTAAACTTTCTAATAATTATAATTTTAATTTGCAGCAATACAATATGTTTAAACGCAGTACAAACCATGTAAACTTTAAAAGTTTAGAGTTTGAAATCGATAAAGCATCACATGTTAAAAAGAAACAACTAGAAGGCGTTAATAAAAGTTTAACCCAACTAGCAAATCAAGTTAAGCACAGTAATATGGTACAATTTACCGATTTTAAAGGAACGGTATACACATTACATAAAGACAGTATTAAACTTAAGGTTGAAAAAGCCACAGAATTATTAGACGCTAAAAACGATTTTTCTATTGATAATATTCAAGAAAAAATGCAACATATTATTTTGCGTTATCTAGATACTACAAAAACGTATAAAATAAAAACAGGACTATTTAAAATTGAAGATTCCCTTTCCTTAAAAGATGAAGATTTTAGGGAAAATAATACCAATGAGTTTACTGTTTCGTACTTAAACAACAGCACAAAATCTTTATTAAAGTTATCTCAATTTTATAAAAATTCGTTTTTAGATAATATATTGAACTCCAATTTGTACAATTACAGTATTGACGATATTGGCTATAACAACGAAGAACTAACATATGTAATTACATTTACGCCCAGAAAGGGAAAAGCGAAATACACAGGAAAGCTTTATGTAACTGATGATAATTACGCCATTACAAGAGCAGATTACAACTACTACAAAAACAGGCACGGACAAAAGGTAAACCTGCGTTTAATTTTGGGCGTAAAATATATTGAAAACATAAGCGAGGGCACTATTATTTTTGAAAAAGACAGCAGCAACCTGTATCACCCAAAATACGTAAAACAAAGTTCTGGAAGCTATTTTTATGTAAGCAGACCTCTAAAATTTATAGAAAACAGCAACGAAGGGTACAAAGTAAATTTCGATTTTAAAATTGAAGGTGATAACGCCACCAAAGAAGAGCTTTTAATTACAGGACACAACACACTTACCGTTTTAGATTTTAAAGCGGAACAACAAGTTAAAAAAACACCAGTAATAAAATTAAATGCATACGAAAAAACCATTTGGGACGATGAAGGTATTTTAGAGCCTAGTTTAGAGATGAAGTCGTTTAAAAGTGAATAATTATTTATTCATAATATTCTATTTTTCAAACTTATTGCAGGCATATGAACCATTATATTTTTTTATTTTTTTCATTACATATAATCCTCTAATAATTTTAATCATAAAATCAATTCGAATTAACAGAATTCTGTCAAAAACATATAACGTTAATCTTAATATTTTACAAACAAAAACCCCAAGCTTTCGGCTCGGGGTTTCAATATTAAATCTTTAATAGAAAACAATAAATGCCTACCCATCAGGATGCATAAATTTTTGTTTTGCTAATAATTCTTCTTCTGTTTCTACAACGTCTTCATCTGGCACGCAACAATCTACAGGACAAACCGCAGCACATTGTGGCTCATCATGAAAGCCCATACATTCTGTACATTTATCTGGGGCTATGTAATATAGCTCATCGCTTATTGGTTCTTGGGCTTCGTCTGCATCTACTTCTTTTCCGTTGGGCAGCACCACTTTGCCTGTAAGACTGGTACCATCCTTATAGCGCCAATCGTCGGCACCTTCATATATTGCGGTATTTGGGCACTCGGGTTCACAAGCACCACAGTTTATACATTCATCTGTTATAATAATTGCCATAGCGTATTTCTTTTTCTAACTTTGCGATTGCAAAAATAAAGCCAAAACCATTCATAACCAAATTAAGGATGCAATTACAAGAAAGAATTAACGCTTTTATAAAATTAGGAGATTTTATAAGGCAATTTTCTAATGAAGTTATCCAAAAAAACGATAAAGTTGAACACAACGCTATTTTCTTCGATGGTTTTAAACACCAACTAAAACTAGCCCAAGAGCACAATGGATGGTTTACAAAAGAGAATATAACTTTTGCCCTAAACTCGTGGGCTGCGGCACTTACAGAAAATAATATTACACAATGGTTAAAACCATATACTATTAATAATATTCAACCAAAAACAGTTGCCGTAATAATGGCTGGAAACATACCGCTTGTAGGGTTTCACGATTTTTTATCTGTGCTAATTACAGGGCATAATGTTTTGGTTAAGCAGTCCTCAAACGATAAACAATTATTGCCATTTTTATCAAAATATCTAGAATATGTTGCACCTGGGTTTAAAGGCAAAATAATATTTACAGAAGAAAAAGTAGAGGGTTTCGATGCTGTTATCGCCACAGGCAGCAACAATACTGCGCGCTATTTTGAGTATTATTTTAGGGGCAAACCGTCAATTATTAGAAATAATAGAAACTCCATAGCTATTTTAACTGGAAATGAAACTGTTGAGGATTTAAAAAACCTATCGGAAGATATTTTTAGATATTACGGTCTTGGGTGCAGAAACGTATCTAAATTATTTGTTCCAGAAGATTATGATTTTAATAGTTTTTTTGAAGCCATGTACCATTGGCACCCAATTATAGAAAAGGCTAAATACGCTAATAATTACGACTACAACAAAGCTGTGTATTTAATGAATGAGTTTGATATTTTAGAAAACGGCTTTTTTATGATTAAGGAAGACAAAAGTTACGCCTCGCCTATTGCCACTGTATTCTACGAAAAATACAATAACCTACAAACGCTTAAGGAAAAATTACATGCTGATAAAAATCAAATTCAGTGCATTGTTTCAAAAGGATGCTTTGAAAATGAAATTGATTTTGGTGAAACCCAAAAGCCCCAACTTTGGGATTATGCGGATAGTGTAGATTCTGTTAAATTTTTATTATCAATTTGACGAAAAAATTATTGAATTCTTACTAAAAAAAACTATATAAATTAGCAACTTTGCATCTTTAAATATTTCATCATTTTACAATCCCCAATTGGTAGTAATTTTGATGAAAACAACTAATAATAATTTTAAATTACCCAAATAAAAATCACTTTCTAAAACTGCCCTTAAGGCAGCCGAATTAGAAAAGATTAGGGATAGGAAAAATGAAAAAACACAACTTTAGTGCAGGACCAAGTATTTTACCACCAGAAGTGCTATTAAAAGCTTCGCAAGGTGTGGTTGATTTAGATAATAGCGGTTTATCGGTTTTAGAAATATCACACAGGAGTAAAGCTTTTGTCGATATTATGGAAAATGCTAGAGCTTTGGCTCTAGAGCTACTAGGTCTTGAAGGCAAAGGCTATAAAGCCTTGTTTTTACAAGGTGGCGCCAGTACACAATTTTTAATGGTGGCACTTAATTTACTTGAAAAAAGAGCTGGATATTTAAACTCTGGGTCTTGGGCGGCTAAAGCCATAAAGGAAGCTAAAATTTATGATGATGTTTACGAAGTAGGATCGTCTAAAGATGCCAACTACAATTATATTCCAAAAGGTTACGAAATCCCTGAGGATTACGATTATTTTCATTGCACATCAAACAACACCATTTATGGTACACAAATGAAATCGTTCCCAAACTCTCCAATACCTATGGTTTGTGATATGAGTAGTGACATTTTTTCTCGCACTTTAGATTTTTCTAAATTTGGAATTATCTATGCAGGGGCACAAAAAAATATGGGTCCAGCTGGTACTACATTAGTTGTTGTAAAAGAAGATATTTTAGGTAAAGTATCGCGTAAAATACCATCAATGATGGATTACAAAGTACATATAGATAAAGGCAGTATGTTTAACACACCTCCAGTATTTGCCATTTACACCACAATGCTAAATTTACAATGGCTTAAGGAAAAAGGTGGAATAGCAGCCATTGAAAAAGAAAATGAAAAGAAAGCTCGTTTAATGTATTCTGAAATTGATTTGAATCCATTATTTAAAGGTTTTGCTGCCAAAGAAGACCGCTCTCTTATGAATGCCACCTTTACTTTAGAAAACGAAAACTTAAAAGAAACCTTTGAGACCATGCTTAAAGACGCAGGTATTAGCGCTGTTAATGGGCATAGAAGCGTTGGCGGTTACAGAGCATCAATGTATAATGCATTACCAATTGATAGTGTAAAAGCGCTTGTTGAAGTAATGAGTGAATTGGAAAGTAAAGCATAGTTAAGTAAACAGTCGCAGTTAACAGTAGTTACTCTTACTTAACATAAAAATTATTAAGATTCCTTCATTCACCTGAATGAGAAAATAAATAGAAAACTTAAAGTGTAAAAAGTGAAACAACTTTAAACTTTAAACTTATAACTTTAAACTTAATCATGAAAGTATTAGCAAACGATGGTATCTCGCAAAGTGGTATCGACGCCTTAGAAAAAGCTGGTTACGAGGTAAGTACAACCACAGTAGCCCAAGAACAATTAATTGATTACATTAACGAAAAAGATATTGCTGTACTCTTAGTACGAAGCGCAACAACAGTTCGTAAAGATTTAATTGATGCTTGCCCAGGATTAAAAATTATTGGTCGTGGTGGCGTTGGTATGGATAATATTGATGTAGAGTACGCCAGAGAAAAAGGCCTACATGTAATTAATACACCTGCCGCCTCATCACATTCTGTAGCAGAATTAGTATTTGGGCACCTTTACGGTTTAGCACGTTTTTTACATAACTCTAACAGGGAAATGCCATTAGAAGGCGATAGCAATTTTAAAGGCCTTAAAAAGGCATACGCCAAAGGCACAGAATTAAAAGGTAAAACTTTAGGTGTTTTAGGTTTTGGTCGTATTGGTCAAGCTACTGCTAAAGTCGCTCTTGGTGCAGGAATGAAAGTCGTTGCTTTCGATCCGTTTTTAGAAAAAGCAAACTTAGAATTAGAGTTTTTCGACGGGCAAAAAGTAAACTTTGATATAGAAACCATCTCTAAAGAAGACGTTTTGAAACAAGCCGATTTTATTACACTTCATGTACCAGCCCAAAAAGATTATGTGATTGATGAAGCTGAATTTAACATGATGAAAGATGGTGTAATTCTTGTTAATGCCGCTCGTGGTGGAGTTGTAAACGAAGTAGCTTTGGTAAAAGCTATAGAGAGCGGAAAAGTTGCAAGAGCTGCACTTGATGTTTTTGAAAAAGAGCCAAAACCAGAAATACAATTATTAATGAATGCTGCATTATCATTAACTCCACATACAGGAGCTGCAACTAACGAAGCGCAAGACAGAATTGGTACTGAATTAGCATCACAAATTGTTGATATCCTAGGCTAAGGACATCACAATGTGACCTAAATAGAATTATTGAGTCCTAACTATTGATGTTGGGACTTTTTTTGTAAATTACTTCCCCACACATCAACTATATTAATTAAAAAACATTAAGAAAACATGGCAGGAATTTTAGATTTATTAAACAGCGACCTTGGAAAAACTATTATTAGTGGCGTTTCAGGATCTACAGGAACCGATGAAAACAAAACAAGCAGCGTGCTTACTATGGCTTTACCAGTATTAATGAAAGCCATGGAGCGAAATGCAGCGTCTCCACAAGGCGCCGAAGGACTTATGAATGCCTTAAGCAACAAACACGATGGCAGCATTTTAGACAACCTTGGTGGTTTGTTTGGAGGCGGCGTTAACGACGAAGTTAAAACCGATGGCGATAAAATTCTAGGTCATGTATTGGGACAAAAGAGACAAGGTGTAGAACAAATTATTGGTCAAAAAGCAGGTATTGATGCTGGTTCTGTCGATAATATTCTAAAAGTTGCTGCACCTATTTTAATGGGAGTTTTAGGAAAACAAGCACAACAAAACAATATAAGTTCACAAAATGACTTAGGTAGCTTACTTGGTGGCCTATTGGGTGGAAGTACTGCCCAGAAAGAACAAAGTTTTTTAGAATCTATTTTAGATGCCGATGGCGATGGTAGCGTTGTAGATGACGTTGCTGGAATGGTTTTAGGTAGTGCTAAAAACAAAGGTGGCCTTGGCGGCTTGCTTGGTGGTTTATTTGGAAAATAAAATAGCTTCTCTTCAATATGTGAAATGTCAAATCTTACAGGTTTGGCATTTTTTTGTTAAAAACCCTTAAAAACTAATACTTAAGCAATGGTTTTTGTAAATTTAATGTAGAGAATGATAATTTTGGTTAATGCCTAATTAAAAGTGTACATTCACTCAATCATACTTTTAATACTAGTAATCTTAAAATACTTTTGATGTATCATTAAAACATTAAATCATGAAATATATTATTTATGCCTTATTGGTAAGTGTATTCCTTTTTAATTGCAATACATCAAAAACACCTGCAACATCAAAAAAAGACGAAAAGCAAGTTGCTACAACAAAAAATGACACAGTTGTTATTGCTAACGAAGAACTAGAATATGAAATTATTATTATAGATCCCGGATTTTCAGCTTGGATAGTATCTGTAGCCCAACCAAGAGGATTTTACTCCCAACAATATATGGAAACAAGAAACCAAATTTATGTTTTAGAGTGGAACCAACGTGTTTTGCAACCTCAGCGCTACAATCCTAACCTTTATGAACTTCAAATAGATTATCAGCCAAACATAGATTACGGCTACGAAGTGAACTATATGCTGTACAACTATTTTATTTATTTTCAAATAAAATACAACCAAAGGCTAGGACCATTTGTTCCTCGAATTTAATTTTAATAGTTTTGCAAGCAAATTGCAATTGTGAAGAAGCTAAAAGAACGTTGGGAAATCGTTAAAAACTGGCAACTTATATTTCCTTTGTTGGGAATTGTAGGTCTGGGTTACTCTGCATTTCGCTTATCTTCGTTATTCTTAAAAGAACAACACATTGCTTTAAATATAGCTTTAACTGCTGGTATATTTTTTTTACTGCTTAAGTTTGTATTGTTTATTTTTAAAAAATTGGAAAGCAAGTGGGATATTAAGTACAGGTGGGAACTTATCAGTATATTTCTTGTTTTTGCAATTACAGGCTCATCATCTGTTTTTATAGGCAAACCAATTATAAAATTTATAGGCATAACAAAAGATAACCTACCAGCTTTTGTTTATTGGATTTTGTACATCCTTATAGGTTTTATCTTTTATCAAATTCTATTAGTGGCCATAGGTTGGCTTTTTGGACAATATCATTTCTTTTGGAATTTTGAAAAGAAAATGTTGAAAAGACTAGGCTTTAAAAAATTTGTTGAATAGTGCAAGAGGTTAAAAAACATATCGCCTTTAGAATATTTGCTATTGTACTAGTTACAGCGCTTTTTGCTCCTTCTGCAGCTAAATTTATACACGCCTTTACCCACCACAAGCACAAGGTTTGTGCCACTCCAGGAAAAACACATATTCATCAAGTAGATTTAGATTGTGAATTTTATAAATTTCAACTAAATAAACATTTTTTACTACCTGAGGAACACCATAACTGGCTTGATATTACCCAATATTTTAGAATATATCCATTAACATACAAATTTCTTCATAATCATCGCACTTTATCTTTCTCTCTTCGCGGTCCCCCAGTTTTAGTTTAAAATCCCCATTTTTAAACTAAAAAACAATACGATGAAATATTATTTATTGATTGTAGTATTATGTTTTACGAACATAATGCACACTCAAAACTGTACATATACTTTATTTGGTGAAGTAAAAGATTTTCATGATGGTACACCAATGTCTGGTGCTACAATTTATGTTGAAACGCTTGATAAATACCTCGCTGCTGATATTAATGGAAAATTTTCTATAAAAAACCTCTGCAACGGTAACTTAATATTAGTTGTATCTCATGTAGGATGCGACACTAAACGTTTGGAAGTAAACATAGAAGGAGACACCTACAAAGAAATTAACATGGAACACCATGTTGAAGAACTCAATGAGGTAAAAATTTCTGGAAACGCAGGAGTAAGGTTAACGAAAACCGGACAAGAAAGTGCATTAAAAACTTCTGACATTGAACGCTTTAGCGCACTAAATCTTGGAGATGCCTTAAAACAAGTAGCTGGTGTATCTTCTATTAATACCGGTAATTCCATTGTAAAGCCTGTTATAAACGGGTTGCACAGTAGCAGAATTTCTGTTGTAACCAATGGTGTATTATTACAGGACCAAGAATGGGGTATAGAGCATGCGCCAAACATCGACTTAAATTCCGCAGGAACTATAAATGTTATAAAAGGTGCCAATGCATTGGCATATAGTGGTGATGCTATTGGAGGTGTAATAGTAATGTCGCCTTCTAAAATAAGTAGAAAAGACTCTGTTTACGGAAAAACCATTATAAGCGGACAAACCAATGGCAGAGGTTATAATGTTACTTCTGCATTAACCAAAACTTGGCAAAAGGGCTGGTATATAAGCGGTCAAGCTTCGGCAAAACGTTTTGGAGATTTTAAGGCAGCAAATTATAATTTAACCAATACTGGTGTTGATACCAAAGGGTTTAACTTAAATACAGGCTTTAAAACTTTTGAAAAAGGGTTTAACATCAATTATAGCCACTTAAAAACCGAAATTGGTATATTAAGATCGGCTCATATTGGGAGTATTAACGATTTGGTAGATGCTATTAATAATGGAGAACCTATAGTAATTGAAGATTTTAGTTACGACATTAATTCTCCAAAACAAGAAATCACCCACCAAATACTAAAGGCTGAATTTTATAAACGTTTTAAAAAGTTTGGAAAGCTACAATTACAATACGATTTTCAAAACAACCAACGTTTTGAGTTTGATATTCGAAGAGGAGACGATAATAAGCCAGCGATAGATTTAAATTTAAAAACACATTACATTAAAGCCGATTTAAAGCTAGATGCTAAAACCGAGACTACGTATAATTTTGGAATTCATGCACGTTATCAGAACAATTTTGCTAATCCTGATACTGGAGTAAGGCGATTAATTCCAGATTATGATAGATATGATGTTGGTGCATACGCCATTTCAAACTTTATATTGAGCGATAATACGGTTTTAGATGTTGGTTTACGTTATGATTTTAATCGAATAAATGCCAAAAAATGGTTTTTGGAAAGCAGATGGGAAGAGCGAAATTACGATGAGGATTTCAGCGATATTATAATACAAACCGATGGTGGCCAGTTACTAGTAAACCCTGAGTATACCTTTCATAATGTATCGGTATCGGCTGGAATATTTCATAAAATTAACCAACTCCAGTCTGTTGTACTTAACTACGGCTTATCTAGACGTTCGCCAAATCCTGCAGAGTTATTTAGCGATGGCTTACACCATTCTGCCGCAAGAATAGAATTGGGAGATTTAAGAATTGAGCAAGAAAAATCGAATCGCTTTGGAGCAACGTATCAATTCAAATCTTCAAACTTATCATTAAATGTTGAGGGTTTTGTTAATTACATAGAAGATTTTATTCAAATTGTACCTTTTGGCACAGAGCAAACCATAAGAGGCGCTTTCCCTGTTTGGAACTATAGCCAAATAAATGCATTGCTTTATGGAGTTGATGTTACGGCAAATTATAAATTAAAGCAATGGAATATTAACAACAAAACTTCCTTTATTAAAGGAAGAGACACCAATGCTAAAATTGCCTTGATTGATATGCCTGCTTTTAGAACTGTTAACGCTGTAGGGTATACCAATAAAAAATGGTTGGATTTTAATGCAAATTTAGAAAGCGAGTGGGTGTTTGAGCAAAACGACTACCCAAATTTTAATTTTGAAACTTTAAATCCTACAACCCAGCAAATGGTTTTGGTAGATATAAGCACGCCTCCCCCAGCCTATCATTTAATTAATTTTAGAAGTGATATTACACTTGCATTATCAGAAAAAACAAAGTTAAATCTGGGATTCACCGTATTTAACCTATTCAACACTTCCTATAGAGAATACTTAAACAGATTAAGATATTTTGCCGATGATTTAGGAAGAAATTTTATGTTACAAATAAAGTTAAACTATTAAAAATTTAAAAGAATGAAAACATTAAAAAGAATTTTAATTTTATCACTATTAACTGGATCTTTTATTGCTTGTGATAATGATGATGATACACCAGTAATAATTAATGAGGAAGAAGTTATAACAACCATGACGGTTACCTTAACCCCTAGTGCTGGAGGCTCTGCCATTATACTTAAAACCCAAGATTTAGATGGCGATGGACCCAATGCTCCTGTTGTTACAGTATCAGGAAATTTAGCGGCTAGTACAGTATATAATGGAGTTATAGAGTTACTAGATGAGCTAGACCCCAATGATGTTGAGGATATTACAGAAGAAGTTAAGGAGGAAGACGACGAACATCAATTCTTTTTCTCTGCAACAAACGCTATTGCTACTTTTGATTATAACGATGAGGATGACGATGGCAACCCAATTGGTTTAAGTTTTACACTTACAACTGGAGCAAGTGGAACAGGAACCATTACTGTTACTCTAGTACACGAACCATTAAAAAATGCAAGTGGTGTAAGCGAAGGTAATATTGAAAATGCAGGTGGTGAAGAAGATATTGTAGCTACTTTTCCAGTAACTGTACAATAATTATATTTTATTGAAATAAAAAAATCCCTTTCTTCTGAATTTAACAGGTAGAAAGGGATTTTCTAAATATTACATTCTAGTATTATTCTGCTTCAACTTCTACAGTAATGGGCTGTTCTTTCTTTTGAAAAACATAAGTTAACAACCACATAATTGTAAACGTTGGAATAATATCAAAACCAGGAATAATTTCTTCAATAAAAGACACAAATCCTGCTATTTTTCCTTTATTGCCCTTGTACATTTTACTCATCAAATATGCTGAAGCAGGTGCCCAAACAATATCTATAAAGGTTATCATACCAATGGCATCAAATAATATACTTAAGCCAAGTTTTTTTGATTTACTTAAATTTTCTAAATGCATAGCTAATAGTTTTACTTAATTAGTACAAAAAGTATACCAATTGTTACTTCCCTATAAGCTTTAAAAACTCATTACGTGTTTCAATTTTTTCAAACTGTCCTCTAAAACCAGATGTTGTAGTAATAGAGTTTTGCTTTTGCACACCACGCATCATCATACACATATGCGAAGCTTCTATAACCACAGCAACACCTTGGGGCGTTAAAGTATCGTTTATACAATCTAAAATTTGTTCTGTTAATCGTTCCTGCACTTGTAGGCGTCTTGCAAAAACATCAACAATTCTGGGGAGTTTACTTAAACCAACAATGTAACCATTGGGAATATAAGCTATATGAACTTTACCAAAAAAAGGTAAAATATGGTGCTCGCACAACGAGTACAACTCTATATCTTTTACAATTACCATTTCGTTATAAGATTCTTTAAACATGGCACTTGTTAGTATTTCTACAGGGTCCTGCGCATACCCTTGCGTTAAAAACTGCATTGCTTTAGCAGCACGTTCTGGTGTTTTTAGTAACCCATCACGGTTGGTATCTTCACCTAAATCTTCAATAATACGCTTGTAGCGTTCTTTTATGTCTTCTGTAATCTTTGTATTGTACTCTTCTAAATTTTTGTATGGCATAGTAGTTTATATTCTAAAGTTCTAAAGTTAATTAAATTTTTATGGCTTAGTACTGTGCTTCTAAATACAACTTACTTTTTTTAACTTTTTATTAGGATTTAAAACCTTTAGCAAATTTACTTTTGTAAAATGTTACCCAAATCATAATAAATCTGATAATTTATAAAGAAATCCAATAGAAGTAATTAGAGAATGAAATATTATACAGCTTTATTATTTCTTTCATGCTTTATCTACAGTATAGCAGCACAAAATAAAAAAGTATACACCATATCCCGAACCGAAAAGCCACCAGTAATTGATGGTATTTTAAACGATAAGTTATGGGAAAACACACAAATTGCAACAGGTTTTATTCAGTTTAGACCAGATATTGGTAATACGCTTCCTGAAAACGAGCGTACAGAGGTTAAAATGAGCTATGATAATAATGCCATTTACATTGCAGCATATTTATATGATGACCCCAAACTAATTATGCGCCAGTTTAATACAAGAGATAATTTTGGACAAGCCGATTTTTTTGAAGTGGTGTTAAACCCAAATAACGACGGTATTAACGATACAAAATTCTACGTTTTTAGTTCTGGAAATCAAGCCGATGCCCTAGCAAGCTCTGGAGATAACGATTTTAGTTGGAATGCCGTTTGGGATAGCGCTGTAAAAATTAAAGATGATGGTTGGGTTGTAGAGATGAGAATACCTTATAGAACGTTACGTTTTTCTAATAAAAACGTGCAAACTTGGGGATTACAATTTCAAAGACAATTTAGAAGGTATCGCTCACAATATTCTTGGAATCCTATAGATGTAACTGTTGGTAATTCTAGCCTATACCATGGGGAACTTAGAGGACTAAAAGGTATTAAACCGCCTACGAGACTTATTTTTTACCCGTTTACCTCTGGCATTATAAATTCTTTCGACAATAAAACTGATACCGATTTTACTGTGGGTTTAGACGTAAAATATGGTATTACCGAAAACTTTACGTTAGATGCCACTTTAATACCAGATTTTAGTCAGGCAGGTTTTGATAATTTAGAGCTCAATCTAGGGCCTTTTGAACTTGCTTTTTCTGAGCAGCGCCAATTTTTTACCGAAGGTGTAGACCTTTTTAATAAAGGTGGTTTATTTTTCTCCCGTCGTGTTGGTAGTGCCCCCACAGGCAACACCTCACCAAATACTAACGAAATTGTTGTAGACAGCCCCAACATTGTTAAGGTTTTAAACGCCGTAAAAGTATCTGGTAGAACAAAAAAAGGTTTGGGCGTTGGAGTGTTCAATGCATTTACCGAACGCACAACAGCAAGTTTAAAAGATACCATAACAGGCCAATTTAGAGAAGAGGTAGTAGAGCCATTTTCCAACTACAATATTGTTGTTATAGACAAACAATTTAACCAAAACTCTTCAGTAAGCCTTATCAATACAAACGTATCACGATCTGGAAGCTTTAGAGATGCCAACGTCACTGGGTTATTAGCAGATATAACAAACAAAAGCAATACTTATAATATTGAAGGTCAAGTAAAAATGAGCCACATTACCAATATAGACGGCACTAAAACTACAGGGTACAGCACCAGTGCCAGTATAGAAAAAACACATGGTAATTTTAGATATGGTATTGCACACAACTATACAGATGCCAATTATGACATAAACGATTTGGGCCTACTCTTCAGAAATAATTTTAACAATTTAGATATTGATGTTTCATACAGAACATTTACACCTACAAAAAAATTAAATAATTATCGCATAAGCTCTTGGTTTAATATAAGAAGATTAGCCAGCCCAAATGTATATACTGGAGGCAACACAGGCATACAGTACAGAGCCACAACTAAAAGTTTACATACTTTTGGAAGTTCTGTAAATTTTGATTTTGGAAAACAATACGACTATTTTGAACCTAGACAGGAAAACCAATTTTTTGTTTTTGAAAACAGATTAACCGCAGACGCTTTTATATCATCAAATTACAATAACATATTCGCTATTGATGCTGAAATAAGAGGCAGAAGGTTTTTTGAAACGGGAAGATATTCTAAAGACTTTGGTTTTAATATTGCCCCAAGAGTGAGAGTAACCGATAAATTTCTACTTACCTATTCTTTTGATAGTGAAAAAAGAAAAAAAGATAGAGGCTATGCAACAAAATTTAACGACGAGAGTATTTTTGGAGAACGCGACAGGATAACAATAATTAATAGAATTTCAGGACGCTATAATTTTAATCCACTTAATGCATTAACACTTACGTTTAGGCATTATTGGTCTAATGTAAAATACTACGAACCCTTATACACCTTACAAGAAAATGGTAGGCTAACCCAGGAGCGTGGTATTTTAATAACCGATTTAGAAGACGATCCCAACATCAACTTCAGCACCTGGAATTTAGATTTAAACTATTCATGGCAATTTGCTCCCGGTAGTTTTTTAACGGCACTTTACAGAAATCAGCTATTTAATTCAAATGATGCTTCTACTCTAGGCTTCTATGACACTTTAGATACTTTGTTTGCCCAACCTATTCAACATACCTTTTCTTTAAGAATTCAATATTTTATAGACTATAACAACCTTATAAAAGTGGTAAAACAAACCATTTAAGGCTAACCAAAGTATTTATAATTGCGCAATAGTTCTTAAAACAGTAAATTTCCATTTTTTTAGGAATTTAATATGATTAAAGCGAAAAACATACACAAATATTACGACGATTTACACGTTTTAAAAGGCGTAGATATTGAAGTTAAAAAAGGCGAAATCGTTTCAATAGTTGGTGCTTCTGGTGCCGGCAAAACTACTTTGTTACAAATTTTAGGAACATTAGACAAAGCATCAAAAACCGAAGATTTTAGTCTTCTTATTAATAATTATGAAGTTAAATCTTTAAAAGACAAAGCTTTAGCAAAATTTAGAAACGAGCATATTGGCTTTATTTTTCAGTTTCACCAACTACTCCCAGAATTTACAGCTTTAGAGAATGTATGCTTACCAGCATTTATTAAAGGCACAAAAAAGGCCGATGCCGAAATACGTGCAAAAGAATTATTGGATTTTTTAGGATTATCGCACCGTTACAACCATAAACCAAACGAACTATCTGGTGGTGAACAACAGCGCGTTGCCGTGGCTAGAGCCTTGGTAAACAACCCAGATTTAATCTTTGCAGATGAACCTTCGGGAAATCTAGATAGCGAATCTGCCGAAAACCTCCATAATTTATTCTTTAAATTAAGAGACGAATTCGGGCAAACCTTTGTTATTGTTACACATAACGAAGAACTTGCTGATATGGCCGACAGAAAATTGGTTATGGTAGATGGTTTAATTGTTAACCAATAATGTGCTTTTGAAAAAAACCGAACTTAAAGATTTTCTAAACGCCAAAGTTATTCAATACAATAACCCCAAATTTATTGAAAGCGACCCGATACAGATTCCCCACAAGTTTATAAAAAAAGAAGATATTGAAATTTCGGGGTTTTTAACCGCAACCATAGCTTGGGGCAATCGTAAAAGTATTATTAATAATGCCAATAAATTAATGCAATTGTTAGATAATTCGCCTTACGATTTTGTTTTAAACCATTCCGAAACCGATTTACAAAAACTACACCCTTTTGTTCATCGCACCTTTAATGGCGACGATTGCATTCAATTTATAAAATCATTGCAGCATATTTATAAAAAACATGGTGGATTGGAAAACGTATTTTTTAATAATGCAGAAAAAAACACATTACAGAACTCAATTTCAGAATTTAAGCGTATTTTTTTTGAAATTGAACATTTACCACGCACACAAAAGCATGTAAGCGATCCTTTAAAAAATTCGGCAGCTAAACGTATTAACATGTATTTACGTTGGATGGTAAGAAACGATAATACAGGTGTAGATTTTGGTATTTGGCAGAACCTTTCCCCTAGCCAATTATCATGTCCGCTCGATGTACACTCAGGGAATGTTGCCCGAAAACTAGGCCTACTAAAACGAAAACAAAACGATGGAAAGGCTCTTGCTGAGTTAGATAAAAATCTAAGAAAATTAGATGCAAAAGACCCCGTAAAATATGATTTTGCATTATTTGGCCTTGGCGTTTTTGAAGGATTTTAACATTTGATTTTATTATCTTTAAACAAAATAAAATATTATATGAAACACATGTCTATCCTACTATTTTTTACTTTATCATTAGTAATAGTTAATGCGCAAACCAGAAAAATACCTGTTGATACATTTATAGTAACCAACCACTCGGTAAATATTAAAGGCCAACAAGTATCGTACAAGGCTAGTACAGGTACACAACCCGTTTGGAATAAAAAAGGAGAACCAACAGCAACCTTATTTTATACCTATTACGAACGCAATAATGTTAAAAATAAAGCTGAAAGACCTTTGGTTATTTCCTTTAACGGTGGCCCTGGTTCTGCCTCGGTATGGATGCATATTGCTTACACAGGACCAAAAGTTTTAAATATTGATGACGAAGGCTACCCAATTCAACCCTATGGCGTAAAAGATAATCCAAATTCCATTTTAGATGTAGCAGATATTGTTTATGTAAACCCAGTTAACACAGGGTATTCTAGACTGGTAGAAGATAACGATGGCAAATTGCCAGAACGCGATAATTTCTTCGGAATTAATGCAGATATAAAATACCTCGCAGAATGGATAAATACATTTGTAACTAGAAAAAACCGCTGGGAGTCACCAAAGTATATTATTGGCGAAAGTTATGGTGGCACGCGTGTTATGGGGCTTGCAAAAGAACTACAAGACAACCAATGGATGTACTTAAATGGTGTAATTTTAGTGAGTCCAGCAGATTATAAATTGTACAATACCAACCAACCAGTATATTCTGCATTAAACCTACCCTATTACACAGCTGCTGCATGGTATCAAAAAGTATTACCAAATCCTCTACAGCAAAAAGATTTGTTAGATATTTTACCAGAAGCCGAAAATTTTGCCATAAATACCCTAATGCCAACTTTAGCAAAAGGAGGTTTTGTTTCAGAAAGCGAAAAACAAAATGTTGCCGAAAAAATGGCATACTATTCTGGCTTGAGTAAAACATCTATTTTACAATATAATTTAGATGTGCCTACACGTTTTTTCTGGAAAGAATTGTTACGCAACAAAACCGGACAAACCATTGGGCGTTTAGATTCTAGATATTTAGGAATAGATAGAACAGAGGCTGGAACGAGTCCAGATTACAGTGCAGAATTAACATCGTGGTTACACTCCTTTACACCTGCCATAAATTATTATTTAAGAGAACACTTAAAGTTTAAAACAGATGTAAAATACAACATGTTTGGGGATGTACACCCTTGGGATAGACGTAACGATAATGTTCGCGAAGGGTTGCGACAAGCCATGGCACAAAACCCATATTTAAAAGTTTTAATACAATCTGGCTATTACGATGGCGCTACCACCTATTTTGGCGCTAAATATACTATGTGGCAAGTAGACCCTAGCGGCAAACTAAAAGACCGTTTTACGTTTAAAGGTTACAGAAGCGGCCACATGATGTATTTGCGTAACGAAGATTTAATAAAAGCCAATGACGATTTACGCGAGTTTATTAATAATTCTTTAAGTAATGGAAAGGCTGCTAAATATTAGTTTTTATTTAAAAAACATCGAACTTAGCTAAATAATTAATATAAGTCGCTTTTAATGAGCCATATAGAAGTTTTCAAACTATGTATATTCGCTAGTTGGCGTGCAATTTGAAAAACAGAACTCAAAATTGAAAACTAGAATAATAATTTTATTTTTAATCGGTTTAATAAATCTTGGATTTGGGCAAAATCGCAAAACAAGAGATTATGCTTCTTATTATTCAAAGAATATCGGTGTTGGATATAGCTATAGTTATGGAGATACAACTGAAGAGAATTATCACATCCTTGACATTGGATTTAATGAATCATTTTTTGGAGGAATGCACGGAGGAGGATTACAATATGGAATTGGTTCTGAGGTCATCTTAAGTGCTGATAAAATAACAATCGGTCCAAAAATCAGCGGATTTTTTTGTTATACCTTCATAGTTATGGGTGCTGAGTTAGTTACATACACCGACTTCAATAATTGGAGTTTAAGGTTGGTTCCTTTCTTTGGAATTGGTGGTGAAAAATTTAAACTGACTATGAACCCACATGTAATTATAACTAATAAGAATTTCCAACCTATGGACGGACTTGTAAATCTATCTATTAATTTGAGTTTGAAAAGAAAAAAAATAGAAAAAACTGCACCTAACAAAGTATAGGAAATAATGCTTAAATTTATTCCTAAATCAAAAGGCTAGTGCGCATTTGTTCTCTCTGATTTTCCTTCGGAAAATCCTCGTACACAAACACGCAACTTTCCTTATACATAACCGTTGGCGCGCATTCAAAAATAGAACTTTATGAAAAAATTTGGAAGGACAATTAAGTTGTTTCTTATCGATGGAGAACCTAATGGAAGAATGACTTGTGAACTTTCAAATTGGACAGGAAAAGCATATAAAATTCCTAGAATAATGATTAAAGAATCTTATTCACGTGAAGATTTACAAAGTCCAGGGATTTACTTATTATTTGGAGAAAACGAAGACGGAAAAGGATTAGTCTACATTGGAGAAGCTGAAACTATAATTGATAGACTAAAACAACACGTTGCTCAGAAAGAATTTTGGTCTGAAGTTATTCTATTCATAAGCAAAGACGAAAATCTAAATAAAGCACATATAAAATATTTAGAAAGTCGTTTATATGAGATAACTAAAAAAATTAATCATTACGAGTTAGAGAATAATACAATTCCCGCAAAATCATCAATATCTGAATCTGAAATTGCTGAAATGGAAGAATTTATTGAAAATATAAAATTGCTTACAAACACTTTAGGTCATAGAGTATTTGAAACCTTAGTAAGTGCAGAAGCTAATAAGGCAAAAAAAACGAATACTTTCTACATTAAAGCTGCAAGAGGAGCAAACGGAATTGGAATCCCAAGTTCAAAAGGATTTATAGTTTTCAAGAATAGTGAAGTAGCAACAAGCACAACCGAGTCAATGCAGAAATCATTAATTAACATTAGGAAAAGAATAATTGAAAACAAAACAATAATAAAATCCGAAAATGGACTTGTATTTGATAAAGATTATGAATTTTCTAGTCCTTCAACCGCTGCCGCTATTCTAATGGGACGAAATGCGAATGGACTTAAAGAATGGAAATTAAAAAGTGGAAAGACTCTAAAAGAATACGAAACAACTGAATAAAAAGAACTACTGCTAACAATGGACATAAATAATTACTTGTTATCTCCTAATTCAGAAAGTACTCACGGATTTTAGTTTAATGTGTACCTGTCTGTCGGCAGGCTTTCAAAATTAAACGCTAAACTACGCAACTACTCAATGCCGAGGCCGTTTAAAAGTGCCTCTCGCCAAAACAAATCAAACTTACACATTAAAAAAAAGACCTTAGTAAATTAGCTTACGTTAAAAGATTACAGAAGAAAGCCCAAGGCAATAAACGGGCAAGGACTTGTAACAAAAAGCCTACACCTGCTTTTTATAGCGGCGTAACCTGCCCTTCTAACGCTGGTAGTCAAACGCCCACATAAAAAATAAATTTATTAATTGCGCATTATGAATTATTAGCTATATTTGCAGCCAATTTCGGGTTAACCTCTGGCGAAAATCGTGAATGTTGTTTCGAATCAACTATTTTTAAATATAAAGAAATGGAATCTTTAGTAAAATTTGTTCAAGACGAATTTGTAACAAAAAAGGACTTACCAAAGTTTAGTGCTGGTGACACAATTACTGTTTATTACGAAATTAAAGAAGGTAGTAAAACACGTACCCAGTTTTTTAGAGGCGTAGTAATACAAAGAAGAGGCTCTGGGGCTTCTGAAACGTTTACCATTAGAAAAATGTCTGGATCTATTGGTGTAGAGCGTATTTTCCCAGTAAACTTACCTGCTTTACAAAAAATTGAAATCAACAAACGTGGAAAAGTACGTCGTGCACGTATTTACTACTTTAGAGGTCTTACAGGTAAGAAAGCAAGAATTAAAGAAAGTAGACACTAGAATTTATTCTAGCAATAAGAGTAACAAGAGCCTAGGTTTTAAATCTAGGCTTTTTTTATTAACAAAAGTTGATAACAACTGTTTATAACCGGTTGATATATAATTTGTTATAAAATTTGGAATAACATGTGTTTTGTAGTATCTTAGTAAAAGAATAAATGATAACGCTTTAGTTTTATCAAAATTCTGTTAAAGTAACGTTCTTTACATATTATTGTTTTTCTAGGTTTTTTTAACATGCACAACATGATAAACTAAAACCATAAGGTTGTAAATTATTCGAATCAGCGTAAATTGCTACATGAATATGCAACTAAAAGCTTACTAAGGCAGCTCTTAAAAAAGTGCGTTCTTAAGCAATGTTTGGTCGAGGCAAATCCACTAAGTGTATTTTATATCCAAACATAAAGAAAAACAATCTACTGAAACATAGATAGTGATAGGTCAATACATTTTGAAAATCACATTAATATGTTTCATTGAGGTAATTGGATTTGAATTGAAAAGATTTAAGCAAATGCTTAAATTAATTTTAGTTGTAACACTAAAATACATCACGTCACGTTATCTCAAAAAAGCCATGTCAGAATAGATTTAATTCTATAGTGATATGGCTTTTGTTTTTTTATTACTTTAATATTCCTATTCTTGATAAATTCTTATATGCTAAAGAATTTATTAAAATTATCCTAAATGTATAGGTTTTAGGTACTTTTCATTAATTTTAGCTTCTTTTATAAATACCAATTTTTGTATATTCGCAATCGCTAAAAACAAAACATCTTTTCATAACGCTTTTTAGCTGTACAACTATTAAAAAAAACCGACACACATGTCTAAAATTATTTATACTAAAACCGATGAGGCTCCAGCTTTAGCTACGCGTTCTTTACTACCTATTGTTAAGGCTTTTACAAAATCTTCTGGAATTGATATTGAAACTAGGGATATATCCCTAGCTGCCAGAATACTAGCAGTATTTCCAGATTTTTTAAATGAAGACCAACGTGTTTCAGACGATTTGGCAATACTTGGTGAAATGGCTAAACAGCCAGAAACCAATATTGTAAAATTACCAAATATTAGTGCCTCTGTACCTCAGTTAAAAGGCGCCATAAAAGAACTGCAAGCCAAAGGTTTTGGTATACCAGATTACCCAAACACGCCCACGAATGAAGTTGAAAAAGATATAAAGTCGCGTTATGATAAAATTAAGGGTAGCGCAGTAAACCCTGTACTCCGTGAAGGAAATAGTGATAGACGCGCACCTAAAGCTGTAAAAAATTACGCTAAGAAAAACCCGCACAGCATGGGTGAATGGTCTAGCGATTCTAAAACACACGTAGCAACAATGAGCCATGGCGATTTTGCGCACAACGAAAAATCTGTTACGCTTAGTGAAGCAACAACTGTTAGTATAGAACATACTGATAACAGTGGCAATACTACTGTGTTAAAGCACAGTTTCCCTATTTTAAAAGGAGAAATTATTGATGCTTCTGTAATGAGTAAAAAAGCGTTGCTTAACTTTTTTGAAAATGAAGTTGCCGATGCCAGAGCAAAAGGACTTTTGTTTTCTTTACACATGAAAGGCACGATGATGAAGGTTAGCGACCCAATTATATTTGGTCATGCCGTAAAAATATTTTTTAAAGGTATTTTTGAAAAATATGGATCCCTATTTGAAGAACTTGGTGTAAATGTTAACTCTGGTTTGGGCAACCTTTTAGAGCGCATCCAAGAATTACCAGAAGATAAGCGTAAAGCTATTGAAGCTGATATAGAAGCCACTTACGCTAAAGGCCCAGGCATTGCCATGGTAAACTCAGATAAAGGCATTACAAACTTACATGTACCTAGTGATGTAATTATCGATGCCTCTATGCCAGCTATGATTCGTACTTCTGGTAAAATGTGGAACGCCAAAGGCGAATTACAAGAAACTAAAGCTGTAATTCCAGATAGTAGCTACTCTGGCGTTTATGCAGCAACCATAGATTTTTGCAAAAAACATGGTGCTTTCGATCCCACTACCATGGGAACTGTACCCAATGTTGGCCTAATGGCTCAAAAGGCTGAAGAATATGGGTCTCACGACAAAACTTTTGAAATACCTGCAAACGGTACTGTAAAAGTAATTGATGATTCTGGTAACGTATTACTACAACACCAAGTAGAAGAGGGTGATATTTGGCGTATGTGCCAAACTAAAGATGCACCAATACAAGATTGGGTAAAATTAGCAGTAACTCGCGCAAGAGCTTCGCAAACTCCCGCTGTATTTTGGCTTAATGAAAATAGAGCACACGATGCAGAATTAATAAAAAAAGTAAATACCTATTTAAAAGATCATGATACTTCTGGTTTAGATTTAAGAATTTTAGCGCCAGAAGAAGCTACTTTATTTACTTGCAAAAGGTTAAAAGATGGTAAAGATACCATTTCGGTTTCTGGAAATGTGTTACGCGATTATTTAACAGACCTATTTCCTATTTTAGAAGTGGGTACAAGTGCTAAAATGCTATCTATTGTCCCATTAATGAATGGTGGAGGTTTGTTTGAAACAGGTGCTGGAGGTTCTGCACCAAAGCACGTGCAACAATTACTTGAAGAAAACCACTTACGTTGGGATTCTTTAGGAGAGTTTTTAGCGTTAGCAGTTTCATTAGAGCATTTTAGTGAAGTAAACAACAATGCAAAAGCAAAAATTTTAGGTAAAGCCTTAGACGATGCTACCGATAAACTTTTAGAAAATAAAAAAGGCCCTTCGAGAAAAGCTGGCGAGTTAGATAACAGAGGCAGCCATTTTTACCTTGCCATGTATTGGGCACAAGAGTTGGCAAAACAAAATGAAGATGCCGATTTAAAAGCAGAGTTTTCTAAAATTGCTAAAGCCTTAGAAGACAACGAAGAAAAAATTGTAACCGAACTCATAGAGATTCAAGGACACCCAACCGATATAGGTGGTTATTATGAACCTGATGAGGATTTAACCAATAAAGTTATGCGTCCTAGTAAAACGTTTAATTCTATTTTAAATTAAAAAACAATATTTAAAAAATATAAAAGCTCCTTAATAAAAAGGGGCTTTTTTTGTACATCTCATTTTTATAAAACTAATTTCAAGGCATTCAGTAAGGTATGTTTTTTGATGCTTAATTATGATTAAGCATTTAAATTCTAAATATTTATCAGTAGTTTATCTTATTTGTAGGTATTATACTCTTTTTTTAATTACATTTACTATCATCAATCAAAAAAATAAATTATGTCCAAAAAACGACTTATAATTATTGGTGCAATAATTGTAGCTCTTATTGCATCCTATTCCCTTTTTGGAAATTCCAACGATGAAAACTCCCCCATTACCACTCAAGTTATAAAAGGTCAGTTTTTAAATGAAGTCATTATATCAGGAGAAGCACAATCTACAAGTTCAAAAAAAATTATGGGCCCTACAGGTGCAAGAAGATATCAAATATATCAGCTTAAAATTCAAGATCTTATTCCAGAAGGTACCATAGTTAAAAAAGGAGACTACGTAGGTAAATTAGATCCTTCAGAAATAAATGCAAAAATTCTTGATGCACAGTTAAATTTAGAAAATGCACAATCTAAATATATACAAGAACAACTTGATACCACGCTAACCTTAAAACAAGAACGTAATACGGTAAAAGATTTACAATTTAAAATTGAAGAAGACAAACTAGAGCTAGAACGTTCTATTTACGAACCTCCAGCCACCATAAGGTCTCTTGAAATAAGTGTAGAAAAAACCGAACGTAATTTAAAAGAAAAAAAGGCAGATTATTCAATTAAAAAAAGACAAGCCGACGCTAAAATGATTGAAGTTGGTACGGAAGTTTCTAAAATAAAAAAACAAATTGAGGCCCTTACAGAATTGCAAAACCAATTTACCATTCGCTCCCACGATGATGGTATGGTTACTTATATTAAAGACTGGAATGGCAACAAAATAAAAGTAGGTGCCAGTGTTTCTACTTGGGAGCCTGCCATTGCGAGCTTACCCGATTTAACCAAAATGGAATCTAAAACCTATAGCAATGAAGTCGATATTAGAAAAATAAAAAAAGATCTGCCTGTAAAAGTTGGGTTTGATGCTTTTCCCGATATAGAATTGGATGGTGTAGTTACAGATGTAGCCAACGTTGGTGAAAATAAAAAAGGATCAGATATTAAATTGTTTCAGGTATTAATAAAATTGAACAACACTAACGAAAACATAAGACCTGGGATGACAACTTCAAATAGAATTTTAACACATACCGAAAATGATGTGTTAATGATTCCACTAGAAGCTGTTTTTACAAAAGATTCTATAACGTTTGCCTATGTAGAATCTGGCTATTCCATCCAAAAAAGGCAAATTGAACTAGGCTTATCCAATAATGAAGTTGTTATAATAAAAAAAGGATTAGAAGAAAATGAAACGGTTTATTTAAACAAACCTGAAGACCAAGAAGATAAAAGTATAACGCTATTAAAATAATAATGATAGATAAAATACTTTTAGAAAAACTAAAATCTAATTTTAAAGAAGCATTTTGGTTTATTAAAACCAATAAAGTAAGAACTTTTTTAACTGCACTGGGCATTATTTTTGGTGTAGCTTCGGTTATTACAATGTTAGCTATTGGAAATGGTGCAGAAAAAGAAATTTTAGCACAACTAGAACTTGTAGGAGTTAATAATATTGTAGTTACACCTATACCCGACAAACCAGAAGAATCTTCTACAAGCGAGGAAGAAAACAATAAAGAAGAAACAAAAAAATTCTCTAAGGGTCTTGATATTTTAGATACTCAAAGCATAGAAAAGTACATACCATCGGTTAAACTCGTTAGTCCTGAAATTATATTAGATACTTATGTAATAAACAATGGTAGACAAAATTCGGTAAAACTTGTTGGTATTTCCCCTACTTTTTTTAGTGTTTCAAACATACAAATAGAAAAAGGCTCTAAATTTAATAGGTATCAAATAGAAAATGCCCTGCCTGTTTGTGTTATTGGAAAAAAAGTTGAAAAAAAATTATTTACTGGCCAAAGTGCTTTAGGTAAGCATATTAAAGTTAAAGATGTTTGGTTGCAGGTAATAGGAGTTATTGAAGAAAAATTAATTTCAGACAAAGCTCAGGAAAATCTTGGGATAAGAGATCTTAATCAAGACATCTATATACCAATAAAAACTTTTTTAGTTAGGTACAGAGATAGAAAAATAATTACCGATAAAGAGCAAGAAAACACAGGAGGCTTTATTGTTTTTGGAGGTGGTGAGCAAAACGGACCAAAACAGAAAATTCCCAGAGGTAATTATCATCAAATAGATAAATTAACGGTACAGGTTTCAAATTCAAATGAATTAAAAGCTACAGCTGAAGTATTAAGCAAAATGCTAAAACGAAGGCATAATGATGTACTGGATTTTGAAATTCAAATTCCTATACAATTGCTTAAACAACAACAAAAAACCAAACAAATATTCAATATAGTATTAAGTATAATTGCTGGTATTTCATTATTAATAGGCGGTATAGGTATTATGAATATTATGCTAGCTTCTGTTTTAGAGCGCACAAAGGAAATAGGTATAATTCGTGCTATAGGAGCTACCGAGGAAGATGTAATTTTGCAATTCCTGTCAGAATCAATATTAATTAGCGTTGGAGGCGGTATTGTTGGAATTTTTCTTGGAATAGTTGGAGCGTATATCATTGAATTTGTATCTGGTATAGAAACTGTTCTATCACTAAACTCCATCCTACTATCGTTCTTCATAGCAGTAATTGTTGGACTAATATTTGGCATTTTTCCTGCCAAATCGGCTGCTAATAAAAGACCAATAGAAGCACTTAGGAATGAATAAAATAAGTATATCATCAATCAAATAAAACCAAGCTTTTGAAAACTAAAACACTCCTACTCTTCGTCATTGTTATTTTTCCCTTGCTCTTGTTTTCTCAATCAAAAATAATAACTCTAAAAGAAGCTATAAATATCGCTCAAAAAAAATCACCCGATTATAAAATAAACTTAAACCAAAACCAAAGAAACTATTGGAGGTTTAGAAATTATAAAGCCAGTTTTTTACCAGAATTAAGGCTTACTGCTACTTTGCCAGAATACAGAAACCAAGTACGAAGAATAACTAACGATGCGGGTCAGGATATTTTTGTAAACCAAAACCAATTATTAATTGAAGGAGGCCTATCTATATCGCAAAGTGTACCTTATACTGGCGGTATACTTTCTATAAATACAAATTTAGAACGTGTAGAATTATTTGGGCTAGATGATAATATTGGGTATTCCATAATTCCTTTTACTGTTAGATATTTTCAAAATTCCCTATTGTTTAACCCTTTTAAATGGGACAAAAGAATTGAACCTTTAGTTTACGAAGAATCTAAAAGGGAATTTGTTGAAAACATGGAACGTATTTCTGTAAGTACGTCTAGTAGATATTTCCAGTTGCTTAAAGCACAAAAACAATTAGAGATTGCAGAAACAAACCTTTCTAACCAGGATACGCTATACAAAATTGCCCAGGGCAGATTTAAAATGGGAAAAATTGCAGAAAACGATTTGTTACAAATGGAATTAACCCTTTTAAACTCACGCAATAATGTTACTTCAAATCAAATAGAATTAAAAAGAACTTCGCAAAACTTAGCAAGATACTTAGAACTAGACAGCGAAAACATTGAACTGGCCGTACCTGAAGAATTAACACTTTTTGATGTCGACATTGATAAAGCCCTAGAAGAAGCACAACAGAATAGAAAGGCTGTTATAGAGTTTAGAAGAAGGCGTTTAGAGGCCGAAAAAGAAGTTGCATTTCAAAAAGGCAATAATAGACTAAACATTGGTATTGTAGCAAACTTTGGGATATCTAATAATGGGGATGATTTTAATAACCTATTTAATAACTTTAATAAACAACAAAATGTATCTGTATCTCTTGGCATTCCTATTTTTGATTGGGGTGTTTCTAAATCTCGCATAAGAATGGCTCAAGCAGATTTAGATTTAACCAACAACAATATCAATCAAGACATACAGGAATTTGAGCAGGAGATATATCTCCATGTATTAAATTGGTCTAACCAAAGAGAGTTTCTTTTAACTGCTGAAAAGGCTAAGGAAGTAGGCCAAAAACGATACGATATCTCAAAAAAAAGATACATTTTAGGAAAGATTACAATTACAGATTTAAACATTGCGCTTCAAGAAAAAGACCAAGCTATATTTCAATATCTAAATTCACTTCAAAAATTTTGGCAAGATTATTACATTTTGCGACAACTAACCTTGTATGATTTTATTAAAGATAAGAAAATAGATGTTGAAGACATACTTTATGATTAAAAAGTGTGTATTTATTCATACTTTTGAAGTATGAGTTTCATTAAAACTACCGAGCAAGATTCTAACCATAATCATCTAGAAAAGATGAGTGTTTTAGAACTTCTGAAAAACATTAATAACGAAGATAAAACCGTACCAATTGCCGTTGAAAAAGCGTTACCTCTAATTGAAGCTTTAGTAGCTCAAGTAGTAAAAAAACTTAAGGAAGGCGGACGCTTATTTTATATGGGAGCTGGCACAAGTGGTAGATTAGGTATTGTTGATGCCTCTGAATGTCCTCCTACCTTTGGGGTATCTCACAATTTAGTTATTGGAATAATTGCTGGCGGAGACTCAGCTATTAGAAAAGCTGTTGAATTTGCAGAAGATTCAATCTCCCAAGGGTGGAAAGATTTACAGGAATATAACATAAACTCTAATGACGTTGTAGTAGGTATTGCTGCATCTGGCACTACTCCTTATGTTATTTCTGCTTTAGAAAAGTGTAATGAAAACAATATTATCACAGGCTGTATTACTTGTAATCATAATAGTCCATTATCGCAAGTATCAAAATATCCTATAGAGGTGGTTGTTGGTCCTGAGTTTGTTACAGGAAGTTCTAGAATGAAGGCCGGTACTGCCCAAAAACTAGTTTTAAATATGATTACTACAGCTACCATGATCCAACTAGGCCATGTTAAAGGCAACAAAATGGTTGATATGCAATTAAGCAACAACAAACTTGTAGATAGAGGTACCAAAATGATAATGGCCGAAATAAATGTTTCTGAAACTGAAGCATTAAAATTACTAAACCAATACAAAAGCGTACGCAACGCCATAAAATATTATAAAAATGGAAGAAAATAGAACTGATAAAAAAGAATTATTTAAAGGTATTAAAACCATGGTATTTGCGCTATTGAGCTTGTTTATGGGACCTATTTTATTAAGTTTTGCATTTAGTAAACCAAATGATAAATTATATTTACCGCTTCTTATTATTGGTTGTGCTATTTGTGCAATGGCAGTGTTTTTGATGTTTAAAGGTATTAGAACAATCATGGGAAGTATGTTCAAAAAGAAATAACTAACTTTTTACAGAATGTTGGTTCGAGTGATTTCTAGTCTTGACTAAATAATATTAAGAACCTTTAACTTTCAAAAATATTACTTTTGTCAGGTATATCGAGTCAATACCTAAACTAAGTGAAACCTACTCCTCTAAAATCTGCTTTGGTGTAGTGGGATTATAGCCAAAATCACTATCGTTAATCACAATACCCAAACTATCAAAAATATAATTGATAATCGCGTAATGATGAATCGTGTGACTGTTCGCCTGAGCTAACAACGCCCCATAAGTATAAGGAATCTCCGTTTTACCCAAACCTAAATCATCAGTTACTAAAACAGCTTCTTCCATATTGAAAGTTATTAAATTTAAACTTCCAAGAATATCGGATAGATAATCCTGCGCACATCCACAATCACATTCTACTGCTTTATTCCTACTTCTAGCAGTTAAATCAACTTTACCATCTTTAGCGTTAAGAATACAATCGTAAAAATCTAGTATATGCCTTATGTGGCAACCAATACTGGAATAATAGGGAGACACTGAAGCGTCGCATAATTGCGCGTTAGATAAGTTGCCTAATAATATTTGGGATTTTTGAAGTGTTTTAAGTGTAGATTGGATAATTAAATTCATGGACACTAAAGTAACTAAATATTTTTAAATTAAAACTAGATGATGCTTTAGTCTAAAGTCTTGTTACTCCTTACAAAAAAATTACAATCCTCCGGATTTGAGACTTTATTAGTTACCAGTTGTTAATCTTTAGTTGTTTGTTGTTCAGGATTTAGGTTTTGGCATTTAGAGTTTCTCATTGGGAGTTTGACAATTCATTTAAAACCAACCTTAACTCACCATAACTATACTTATCATCCAACTGATGTTTTAAGTCCGACAGATTCTCAAAAGTTTTTTCTGGAATTATCACTTTTAATTCTTTATAATGTTTGGCTGACATTAAATCGGTAATCTTCACTTTACCAGAAGATATAAAACTTGCTAAATGCCCAATAATAGTATTTGTATTCAATTCCCGAATATCAGCAATCTCCTCCACTGTTTTACCAGATTCAAACAAGGCTAAAGACTCCTTCTTAGTATCCCCTTTTTTGGGCTTAGGCTTTGGTGCTTCAAAAAATTCTACATCAGGAGATGTTTCAATATCATGCGCCTTACAATAATCGCGAATTACCTTCAAAATAGCGTCACCATACTTCCCCACACGTCTTTTGCCCATACCATTTACCTCTAGCAACTCCTGTTTTGTAGTCGGTAAAGTTTCACACATTTCATAAAGCGTTTTTTGAGAAAAAATTTGATAATGAATTAAATCCTGTTCCTCCGCAATATCATTACGCAATAAACGTAACGTTTCAAATAGCTCTACATTACTAGTACCATCAATAACAGTTTTTCGTTGCTTTTTTGGTTTCTCTTTCCCAGAAAACACCGATTTTGCCCGTAACTCCAAAAATCTGGTTGTATTAAATCCACTAACCATACCTTTAAAATACAGTACTTTAATAGTTAGCAAATCCTCAAAATCATATAATTGTTTGGTTATGTCGGCACCTATAGCTTGGTTATCCGTTGTAAAAGCAAAAGTTTTTAAAGACTCTAAGATCTTTGTTTCAGTTTCTGTATTAAAATAAGCTATCGCTTTTCTAAAGCGCTCTTGTATTACAGCACTGTCTTCCGCTAAACCTTCATTTACAGATAATTGTTTTAGCTGCGCATTAAACCCATTAGCAACTTTCAAAAAGTTTGTGATACAATCTTTTATGGGTAAAAAAGTAGCTTCAATAGGGCCTTCAATAATAGTTCTATTTTTGTAATACACATCCAGAATTCTATTCAGCGAATGTAAAAACCCGTAAAACTCAAAAATCTCTGCAATTAAATCCAACTGAAACTCCTGCTGAGAATCCTTTAAAACCTGTTCATCTGGCGCATTTTCTTCTGCTTCTGCATTAAAACGCGATACATTATCATCACTTATAATTTGGTTAGCGTGTATTTTACTCTTCAACACCAAACCCTCCAAAGTTTTACACCTACTCAACGCCACATAAGTTTGCCCGTGTGCAAAGGCACTACCAGCATCAATAATAGCTTTTTCAAACGTTAAACCCTGGCTTTTATGAATGGTAATACTCCACGCTAAACGCAAAGGGATTTGGGTATACGAGCCAATTTTTTCTTCGGTAATCGCCTTAGTCTCAGTATCAACAGAATAGTTAATATTCTCCCAAACCTCAGGTGTTACAATAATATTAAAATCATCATCAGGACAATGCACTAAAACTTCATTTGCATCCAAATGCTTTACCTTACCAATCTTGCCATTAAAATAGCGCTTCTCTGGGCTACTATCGTTTTTTACAAACATCACCTGCGCGCCTACTTTCAACTTTAAATCTACAGCATTTGGATAAGCATATTCAGGAAATTTTCCGTCAACTTTAGCAGTGTATGTAAATGTTTTACCCTTTAAGTTAGCTAACTCCTCCCTATTTACAGTTTCAGCTTTGTTATTATGTGTAGTTAACGAAATATAACCAGCATCAGACTCTGGTTTAAAATCAGGGATATACCGTTTATTCAATTCCGCGGCCACCTCTTCAGTAAGCGAATTCGTTCTTATGGAACTTAAAATATCTATAAACTTAGGGTTTTCCTGCCGGTAAATATGCTGTAACTCAATGGTAATCGCATTACAATCCCTAAACGCATTACTACTAAAAAAGAAACCATTAGTATACACTTGCTTCAGCAAATCCCATTCCTGTTCCTTTATCACGGGAGATAGTTGTTGCAAATCACCAATCATCAACACCTGCACTCCACCAAACACTTTATTTCGGTTTCTAAAACGTCGCAAGGTGCGATCAATCCCATCCAGTAAATCGGCGCGCACCATACTAATCTCATCTATCACCAAGAGATCCATACTCTTAATAATATTAATTTTAGTCTTACTAAATCTGCGGTTAAACCCCTTATTTAAATTCAAATCCGCTTCCGGTAAAATAGGACCAAAAGGCATCTGAAAAAACGAATGTATTGTTACACCCTTAGCATTAATCGCCGCCACACCAGTAGGTGCTACCACCACCAACCGTTTTAAGCTATGCATCTTCAAACGGTGTAAAAACGTTGTTTTACCAGTCCCTGCCTTACCAGTTAAAAAAATAGAACGATTGGTATGGTTTACAAACGCCCACGCCAATTCCAACTCCTTATTCTCTGCCATTAATACTCCAAAAATTTAAAAGATGAAGATACTGAATAGAATAATTTTTTGGGCGGGTTTTTTAAAAAAAAGTAAGAACCGCGCTATCCGCTATTAGTTCTGGCCCGGTGCCCGCCCCCCAAAAAAGCTGGCCACTGCTATCGCTCGCGCACCTACCGGCCAAAGCCTGTGCAGAACCACGACGCACCTTCTGCTTGCCGACCTCAGGCAGGTAAGCACTGCGGAGCGGTCCCGTGGACACGGGCGCTATATTTGCACTGTCCCAATTTCTACGGGTTGGTGGGTACCGAGCTACAGGAAATCTCAAATTTGAGAATAAAAACAAAAAAAACCTTCACTAAATAAATTAATGAGGGGAACCTAAAAAGGCGGCGACCTGTTCAATGACTGCCTGTGCATACAAGCGCAGCGCAGTATAAACAGTTGCAGGAATTAATCACGCCCTAGGCGTGGCCCTCCGTAAATTATTTCGAACAAAAAAAGAGCCTAACTACATATGTAATTAGACTCTTCCAAAAAAGGCGGCGACCTACTCTTCCACAAGTGCAGTACCATCGGCGCTAACGGGCT
>NZ_PVEO01000018.1 GCF_002973595.1 Jejuia pallidilutea
GCTTACTTACGAAAATTCCGCTGGAATTTTCTATCCGTGATTATTTACTAACTTTAGTCCTTTAACACGCAACGAAATCATACACTAGACCGTTGTGTGCAAGCTGAAAAATGAACTACGCAAGAAACAAAATAGAACTTGAAGAAAATGGATTTTCCGTTTTATCTGACTTGTATTCTGACATCGAAATAAGCGAAATTTTAGCTTGTATCGGAAATGCTGAACAGGACGGAAATTCGTTTATGAAAACAAAGGACTTGTTTGCTATTAGGCAATTAATCAAAAATGTGCCTGAATTGAGTGATTTATTGTTCAACAAAAAACTGACTGCATTAATTGCTGACCTTTCTGAATCTGAATATTTCTTGACAAAAGCTATTTATTTTGACAAACCTAGCGAATCGAATTGGTTTGTTGCTTATCACCAAGATTTGAGCATTTCAGTTGACAAAAAAGCTGATTTGGAAAATTACGTGAATTGGACTTTTAAAAAAGGACAATACGGAGTTCAACCACCAATTGAGATTTTACAAGACACAATAACAATCCGAATTCATTTAGACAAAACGGACAAGAATAATGGAGCGTTAAAAGTAATTCCGAAATCTCACTTAAACGGAATAGTTCGTGCTGACTCGAAAGATTGGAATTTAGGGAACGAATTTGTTTGTGAAGTAGAAAAAGGTGGAGCAATGTTAATGAAACCTCTGACTTTACACGCTTCGAATAGAACGACAAACGGAAAGAAAAGACGAGTAATACATTTAGAATTTAATAAACATAATCTGACTGAACCGCTGGCTTGGTTGGAACATTATGGAATAAAAAAGCCAGCACACAACAATGGCTATAAGTAATTGCTTGTTCTCGCCTACTTCTGAAAATCCTAGCGGATTTTCAGCTAAGTGTGTACTTGCAAAGTTAAGTGCTAAACCACGCAACTACTCATAGCCGAGACCGTTAGCATACATTTAAGAGAAACATTGGAACTTAAAAACAAAATATCGAAATTGACATTAATTCTGATTTTTATCGGAGTTTCATTCGGATTTAAAGCTCAAACTTCTGAATTTAGTTTTACGGACAAATATGGGAATGAAATCACGATTGAAAACACGGAAATGATTCCTGAATTAATTGACGTAGAATTTCTGAAAAACAATCTGAACGGAACTCATTTTACATTCAAATTAAAAGAAGATTCGGAATTAAAATTTGAATATAGAATTGCGGAATTCGTTCGGATAAATAAAACGGAATATAGATTGCGGATTTCACAAAAACCAAAATCTGATAAAGCAGTAGATATTATTAGATACGTTGGAAATAGTAATTATCGAATGAAATTAAAGAAAACCAAAAGCGGAATTGAATTAGAGAAAGTTGAATTTATGTACGCTGAAATATAAAAACGTATGCTAACACCGTGTATAATTAATTGCTTTTTACGTGCTTACTTACGAAAATTCCTGCGGAATTTTCTCGCGTTCGTTTTTGTTTACTAAATTAGTTACTTAAACACGCAACTAACCATACACAAACACGTTGGCAATAATTAGAAAGTAACCGTAAATCCAAAAATAAAATGAAAAATGTAATACTCATCCTTTTGACATTATTTTTGATTTCTTGCAATGAAAAAAATAGTAAATCGGAAATCAAAGCGACAGATGTAAACGAGATTGATATTCAAGCTGAATTAGCTTCTATTGAAGAGACTCGGAGCGGATTTCAATTAGCCATTAAAGAAAAACGCTATGCTGATTTAAGAAATTTTGGTACTAAAGATATAATATCATTAACCCCTATTTGTGGAACTTGGGAAGAATATAAACGTTTACGAAATGAACCCGTTGGCTCTTTTAGTTACGACAGTTTAATTATGAAACCTAAAGAAACAATTATTGTAAGTGACAGTATAGCATATGACTTTGGAACAAGCTCTGTTTATTACACCAATGAACAAGGTGAATCAGTAGAAATTGAGGATACTTTCTTGGCTATACTAAAAAAGGACAAGAATGATGGGAAATGGAAATTACACAGAGAAGTAGCCACAACTAATAAATTGGAAAAATAACTATTGCCAACAATGTATAACAGCAATTACGGCGGATTCGACTACGTCCGAATCCACTCGGAATTGCGAGCGTCAGTTCTAAACCGAAAATTAACGCATATTAACCCGTAACTGACGGTTATACGAGACCGTTGCCATTCATTGCTGAACGCGCTATGAACGGAAAAAAAAGTAGTTATGTTTTCGATTTTTTTTTGAATTTTAAGAAAGTAAAAACGAAAAATCATATTACGGAATTTTTAAAAGTACGCTGGAATATAAATCAGATACTGACCAAAAATCACGTCTGACTTTTTAGCTTGTTTGCGGAATCTGAATCTGAATTGAAAACAAAAAAAACCGACCTGAATACGGAATTTAGCAAGTTGTGGAATTGCTCACTCAAAAGGAATTGAAAAACTATGAATAAAGTGGAAATTAATCGGAACAAACTAAAGTCAGTTTTAAAAACTAACTTTTGGTTTCTTTGGGTTATTCCCTTGTTTATAATTGTGAGTTTTACAAATGGAATAGAAACTGGACTATATATCTCTGGAATTATGATTTCAGGAATTTCTTTAGGCACAATTATTCCTGTAACAATAGGTGCTCTTTTTAAAAAATACGAACTGAAAAGTATTTATGGAGAAACAATAATTTTTGTGATTTCCACTACTCTATTATGGATTTATATTCCTGACAAAAAACTATTAGCATATATGATACCTTTTAGTATTCCGCTAATTATAATTGGATTTTTAAATTTGAGAAAATAAAACAACGAAATGGCAACAACGTGTATAATTAATTGCTTGGTTCAGGTCTACTCGGAAAATTCCTTTGGAATTTTCTCTGGCTCGTGAATGTTTGCTAAATTAGTTGCTGAAACACGCAACTAACCATACACAAACACGTTGTAAAACATTTGAATGAGCAGAATTCCAATCGACATATCGAAATCTAAAACATCTGGAAAGTTGATTACGAGACAATGGATTTTGGAAAAAATATTTGAATATTTACTTCCATTAATGATTGTTGGAATGTTTCCATTTATAGCGATAATGGAATTCAATTCGAATTTAAAAAAAGACGAACCAATTGGACTTTCTATTGTGTTTCTAATTTTTACATTAGTAATTGGAGGCTTTATGATTTATTCGATTTTTAATGTTTATAAATTAAAGCGGATTAAAGGAATATCGAGAGGAAAAAACTCAAATCTGATTAAAAAGATTGCGGAAAAAAATGAATGGAATATTTCAGCTAATAATCAACAAATATCAATAATCAATTTTTCTTGGCAAGATTCAGGAACTGATTGGGGAAAACAAATGACAATACTGTATGACGAAAAAGATATTCTTGTGAATTGTATTTCGTTTGGACTTTTTTCAAGTCCATCACCATTTCATTGGTTTGCGAATAGAAGAAAAGTGAATAAACTAACAACGGAATTTGAAAACGGAATAAAAAACGTTTTACAACAACGTGTATAATTAATTGCTTTTTAAGTGCTTACTTACGAAAATTCCTGCGGAATTTTCTCGGGTTCGTAAAAGTTTGCTAAATTAGTTGCTTAACCACGCAACTAACCATACACAAACACGTTGGCAACAAGCTGAACAAAAATGAAACAGACGGAAAAACAGAAAAAAATCCGATTAATAATAATCATTCTGACAATTGTCGGATTGATTAGTTTTCTGTCCCAAACTGTAACTGTTTTTGCATATGGAATTGACAATACGACTGACTTTTATTTATTGCTTTATCCAATGTTATTTGTTTCTCTAATTTTGGTATTCGCAAAATCGAAATTCGGAATTTTATTGAACTTACTGACTTCGATTTCATATAGCATTTTACTAACAAACGAAGTCGGAAAATATTTAACTTTTGATTTCCAGAACAGTATTTTGATTTTAGTTCTGCTACTTCCCTATTTAATCTTTTTGAGTTTAATTCCATTGTCAATTATTTATTTAACAGACAAAACGGAGAATAGAATAAAATTTCAATTGACTTCTATTCTGTTTGCTCTTGGATTTTTTGTTTTCATTTTTTTGGACCGAATGGACAAAGATTATTCGAGAACAGTTTTTGTGGACGCAGTTTTGAAAAGTAACGGAATTGTGGAATTAAAACTAAAACCTGGATTTGCAGACTCAAGAGAATTTTATGTAAAAACAAACTCGAAAGAACTAGAAAAAATAATAAAGGAAAAAGGAGAATTTATTCAAGGAAGTTACTTTTTATCAAATACACGAATTCAAACGAATTACAAGTTTGACAAACTACAATCTTTGACAATAATAGAATTTAATAAAAATATAGAATTGCCTAAACTGACTTGGAATGTGAACGAAATAAATGGAAATTATGATTTCATTCGACCATAAAAAGCCAGTTGCCAACAACGTATATAATCCATTGCTAGTGAGAGCCTACTTACGAAAATCCTCGCGGATTTTCTATTCGGTTTTTATTTGCTAAATTACGTGCTAAACCACGCAACGTATCATATACAAAACCGTTGTAGGTAATTTAAAAAAACACCTTTGGAAGAATTTGACAAAATACTTTATGGCTTTATATTTTCGATTGTCGGAATTGTTGTCGGTTGGTTTTTGAACCAGATTGGTCAATGGTTTAAAGTACGTTCTGACCAAAAAAAAACATTAAGATTTGTCCTTTTCAATTTATTAGAAACGTATCATTTATTCAGTAAAAGTGATTTCGATTCGTTTACGACAAAAATTAGTAATAAAGTCAAATCCTATATTCCGAACAACGAACAAACGATTGAAACGGAAACATATATCGACCAAATTTTTTCAGATTTAGTCACTAATTATCTAAAACCAAGATTGCTTTCCGAACTAAATGAAATTGAAAACGATTATAAGAACTCAATTCTTTCTTTAGCGGAAATTGACCCTATTACAGCTTATTATTTGAACGGAAAATCATCTATTTTAGAAAGATTTGAGCAGATGGAGAGTTGGATGAAAATGTTGGAATATCAAAATCCGAATGATGCTCAAGAAATTAAGAAGAGTTCTAAACTTGTTATGGAAATTATTAAACCTAATATGTTTACTGATACTCAAACTGAATTAGAAAAAGACATCAAGAAAATAGCTTTTAAAATAAATCCAGTCGTTTGGTATAATTCGGGAAAAGCAATAGACAGAGTCAAAGAGAATTTATCAAAAGAAATCGACAAAGAAATAGATGAAATATTCGATAAGTTAAAATCAACTTGGGAATAAAAACTACCTACAACAACGTATATAGCTCATAGCTAGTTAGTTGTTTAATCGAAGTTAAGGTATATTTGCAAGTCCGCCAAATTTTTTAATTTGGCTTATTGATAAAAAAAGATAATAAGAAAATTAAAAAATTCGGCTCGTGCTTAACCGAATAGTCATCGCTAATTTGCACGCTACGAGCCATATACAAGACCGTTGTACGCAAGCTGAAAAAACTAAATGCAAACAGAAAGATTCAACAAACTAAGGAAAGCAACTCTCTCAAAAATCTTTGAGAAAAAAAAGCTGACTGATGTTTGGAGAAACATAGTTAAAAATCAGCTTAGGAGCCTTGATTTAAGAGACCTTTACGACCATTACGATTTCAATTTCAACATTGAGGAACGAGCTCTTGCAATCAGAAATGAAATTTTGAATGGAACGTATAAAGTTTCACAGCCATTAATATATCGTATAGAGAAGAAGTTTGGTGTTTGCCGACATTTGGTTATTCCACAGCCAAGTGATGCGGTAGTTTTACAAACTTTAGTCGAAAACATAGCCGATAAAATTCTGTCAAACCAACCATCAGAAAATGCTTTTTATTCACGAGACAAGCATAATATGGCTTTTCCTCACGAAGTTAAAGAGTATGGAATGACTTGGAGGCAACAATGGAAAAAACTACAAAAACAGATTTATCATTTTCAAGATGACAAGGAATTAATAGTTGTAACTGACCTCTCAAATTACTACGACAGTATTGACTTAGAGGAATTAAGAAAAGTATTTACCAGTTACAGCAAAATTGACGAGGTTTTAGTTGACCTACTTTTTCGAATAATTCAAGAGATAGCTTGGAAACCTGATTACCTTCCATACACGAAACGAGGACTACCAACGACCAACATTGAGGGAATAAGACTTTTAGCACACTCATTTCTGTTTGAAGTAGATGAAGTAATTAAACAGAAAACGGACAATAGTTTCACGAGATGGATGGATGATATTGTCATTGGAGTTGATTCAAAAAAAGAGGCGATAGAAACCATAAGTTCCGTATCGGATATGCTTAAAACAAGAGGTCTTGCATTAAACCTCGCAAAAACAGACATTTATGACGAAGAACAAGGATTTTATCACTTTCAAATAGAAGCTAACAGATACATTGACAGTATCGAAAAGACAAAGAAAACCGATACGGAATACAAAAAAGTTTGCTCTGAACTGCATAAGCGATTTAAAAAACATTTTAAAGATAGAGGAGCTAAGTATTGGGATAAAATTGCCAAAAGATATATAACTACATACAGCAAACTACATTCAAAATCCTTATTGTCAATCCTAACTGAAAAGTACATCGAACATCCAGGATTAAGGAGTCATTTACTTATGTACTTGTCAAATATTGGTTATTTAAAAAAGTCATCTGAAGTTGTACTTGAAATCCTTAATACCATTGACATTTTCGATGATTTGTCTCTTTACCAGTTATGCAACCTTGTTACTAATTGGGAAATTCCAGTAAACGATAAATCAAAAGCATTTCTAAAAAAGTTTGAGGGAAAAATTACAGCATTCTCATTTAAGCGTACATTACCGTCGGATTTTTATTGTTTGCTATGGTTTAAGGCTAAATATAATCATCCAGAAGATTTATACAGGTTTGTAGATAAGTATAAAAACCTTTGGCAAACTGATACATTCTTAAGAAGACAAGTTACAGCAATACTGTCAAGACTTCTTATTTCAAATAATGTAAAAGTTGAGAAACTACTTTACAACCAGATTTCGTCAGGAATCACAAATACTGTGACCTTAGCTAATCAAATTTTGACCTTTTCTGAGTTAAACAACACCAATAGTCGTTTGAATTTTTACTTGTTTCCTCAAAACAAACAAAGACCTTATCCCCTTTCGAAGTTTTTAGTTCTTTGTTCTGTTTTGAATTCAGAAAAAGTAAGAACAAATAATGCAGTTAAAAAACGAGTTAAAGAGAGTATTTCTGACCCTTATTATTTGCGATGGTTGGACGTTCAGTACAACATAAATTAAAAAAAGCCAGCGTACAACATTGTATAAAAATAATAGCGGTTTAATCGCTTAAACGAAAATGAATTTTATAAATCAAACGACAGTAACAAACCGAAAAGTAAGTGCATAAAATCCGCTACTATTCTTATACGTTACCGTTGTGTTTCATTGCGGAACGCACTCGATTCGAAAAAAAACCTAGTTTAATTTTCGAATTTTTTTTAGAATTTTAAGAAAGTAAAAACAGAAAAATCATATTGCGGAATTTCAAATATTGCGCAACGGATTTTACCCAAACGCAAATAAAACACCGGACTTTTAGCTTGTTTGCGGAGTAAAAATCAAAAACATCTGACTGACCAAAGCAGTGCGCAACTGTTGCGGCGGACTGATTAGCGAAACGCAAAAAAAATGACCGACCAAAACTGTAAGAAAAAAAACAACGAAAACACAACACCGTGTATAAAAAATTGCTAGTTTTATACTAAACCAATGTTAGTTGCTTTGCTTGCTTGCATCTGATTTTCCTTCGGAAAATCTTCGCACACAAGCACGCAACTTTCCATACACCAGACCGTTGTAGGTAATTAACCACTCTAACTTAAACCAGAATAAAACGATATAGAAATGACTTTATGTACAGCTTGGTTGAGAAAAAATAAAGATGCTGAAGAACTTTTAATAGCTACAGATAGTCGATTAAGGTCATTTGGTTCTTGGGATTGTAATCCGAAAATTTTTACATTTTCCAGAACAGATTGTGCAATGTGTTTTGCAGGAGATACGACTTTTGCTTATCCAATGCTAATTCAGATAAAAAACACAATTGACACAAATCCAAAAATTAAAAGTCGTTTTCAAAGAATTGGAGTTTTTAAAGGTTTAGTAGTCAAAATAATGAATGATATGCTCAAATATAAGAGCGATTATGAATTACCTGAAATAGAATTTCTTTTCGCAGGTTACAACTGGGAAAAAAGTGAGTTTAAAATTTGGAAAATAGTTTACCAAAAAGGAGATAAAAAATTCACATCACATCAAATAAAATTTTGGAGAGGTGTTAGCGGAGATAAAAAAGTTGTGTTTATTGGAGATTATGTTGGAGAAGCAAAAAAAAGACTAATTGAGAAGCTAAAGGAAAATGAAAATTTAATGGAAGGTTCTCTGAATTTTGAACCTTTACAAGTTCTATCTGAAATGTTGCTTGAAGGTCAAACAGATGATAAGTTTTCAGATATTGGAGGTTCACCACAATTGATAAAAATATATAAACACTTAAACAGAGTTCCTATAGCAATAGATTGGAAAGAAAAAGAAGATTTACGAATAACATTATTAGGTAGACCAGTTGCCGAAAGAAGTCTTTTAAACCCTATTTTAAATCCTTTCACATTGAAATACAGGAATACGAATAAATTTTTTTAAACAACTACCTACAACAATGTGTATAATTCATTGCTAGTTATAGCCTACTTACGAAAGTCCTCGCGGACTTTCTATCTGTGATTTATTTGCTAACTTTAGTGCTTAAACACGCAACGAAATCATACACTAGACCGTTGTGCATAATTTGAGAAAATGAGTAGAGGACTAAAAATAGCCTTGATAATAATTTCAATATTGATAGTCCTAATTTTAGGTGGTGGATATTTTGCATTAAAGACAATCGGAGAAGCTTTTGGAGCTGACTGCGAAATAAGTAACACTTGGACAATAAATGAATATGAAATAATTGAAAATAAATGTCTTGGTTGGGCTGGACCACATTATTATCCTCTTGACTTGAAAAAGAACGGAGAATATATTGCAAGTAGCGGTTATAAATTGGACTCTTGTAACTTTCGATTTGAGCCGAAAAATGGACAGTATTTGATACTTAACATCTGTGACAAAGAAATAACGGAATTAAAATCTCATAAGTCTGAAATTGATATTGAAAAGGTTGACTCAATTATTATGGTTTCTGGAATTGACCCAAACAAGAGAATAAAGCTTAACCAAAATAAAACTGAACGATTTGTAAAAGACTGGAATAAAAGCAAAGTTTCCGATTATCGAGATGGAATTTTGGACTCAATATTTCATCCAAATTATCAGTATAAATTAATTGTTTTCGAAAATAGAAAAAAGAAAGAATTCGTCACATTTAATTTTCTAATCGCTGACGAATCGAATTGGACATATTATATAACAAATGATTCCGACAAAGATTATATGAATCGACTGTGGAATGAATAAAAAAACTATGCACAACAACGTGTATAATTAATTGCTTTGGTCGTTGCTTATTTGAAAATTCCTTCGGAATTTTCTCGCGTTCATTTTTGTTTACTAAATTAGTTGCTGAAACACGCAACTAACCATACACAAACACGTTGTAGGCAATTTGAAGAACGACAAACATGGACGAATTAGAAATAAATTGGGAACAAGAGCGACCTAGTCAAATTCAGCTTGTCGGACTATGGACTAAAACGAAATTTGAAAGAGTTGAAAATTGGACAAGCTCTACCGAAGTCTTAATTGAAAAAATCGGTCAAACTCATGTGAACGGTGGAATTCAACTACATAGATATCAAGTAAGCAGCAATGACCATTTTAATTGGTTTGCTTCACGAAATCGTCTTGACGAGATTGATTTTGTCAAAAAGACTTTGCGACACAAAAACTTAAGTGATTACAGAAACGACTTGGAAATCAAATCAAAACCTGAAATCCAAATTACGAAAAGTTGGACTGACATGTACGATTTACCAGGTCGACTCGCTAGAATTCTAGGACAAGGCGGAGCTTATAAAAAAATCAATCAAAAAGAAGCTTGGGAAGTAGTGACAAACTTTATTAAAAGTGAATTTGACAACCGATTTGAAGAAGTTCAATTATTCGACTTTGCAATCAAGAATGCTGAATGGTTCTTCGACATAGCTTGGGATTATTCGACCATGCTTTTTGACAAAAGAAATTTTACCGTAACGATAATTGATATTACAGACACGGATTAAAAAAAATAAAAACTGCCTACAACAATGGGTATAAAACATAGGGCGGACGTTGGTTTCTGCAAGTTTCAGGTTCTTAGCAAGCTTTGTCTCGGTGGACAAGTGCGCAGCTCCGAAATGCCCTACGTTTCATACCCGAGAACGTTGTAACACATTTGACCAACCAAAACGAAATTGATGAAAGAAGTAATTGAGGGACTTAACTTACCAAAGCAAATACTTGACAAGACTGAAAAGTTTATGTCGAAATTATTGGGTCCATCAATAACAGAATTTGGAGAATTATTTGCTGATAAAGTTCGATTTCGACGATGGAAAAATCAAGTCAAAATTTTCAATAAAACGAGAGAGATACTTGACAAAAACGGATTGGAACCTAACGAGCTGAATTTAAAAACATTAGTCCCTTTAATTGAAAAATCATCGGTAGAAGAAGATGAATTGTTGCAAGACAAATGGGCAAATTTGATTTCTAATATTGCCACAACACCAGAAAATGGACTTGAACCACGACTAATTAACACTCTATCTTCTCTTTCGTCTTTAGAAGCACAAATTTTAGATTTCATACACGAGGATTTTTATGTAAAACGTCAAATGGAATTAGCTCGCTTAATGAAAAGTCCTTACGCAAGAAAAAAATACACTGAAAAAGATATTAAACTGAATGATATAACAATTAGCTTTCGTAACGTGAAAAAGCACTTTGAATTAAATAAAGAGTTTGCTAAAATATATATTGATAATTTAGAAGCACTTGGCTTATTAAGATATGAAGAACCTGAAATCGAAATCGATAACGGCTCAACTTCAGCGGATTTAAATGAGGACGAAGAAGATAATACGCAGTCAGTCGATTTAGATTTGGATATTTCAGCCTATTACAATAGTTCAGATGATTTTCATATAACAGCATACGGAAACTATTTCGTAAATCAATGTAAACCTGAATAAAAACGTGTTACAACAACGTGTATAGCTCATTGCGGCTGAATTCCTAATCTGAATTCATTGCAATTTGCTATCTTTCGGTTACGGCGGAAAATCATAGCTGATTTTCCGCAACGAGCCATACACCAGACCGTTGTAAAACATTTAAATGAGCAGAATTCCAATCGACATATCGAAATCTAAAACATCTGGAAAGTTGATTACGAGACAATGGATTTTGGAAAAAATATTTGAATATTTACTTCCATTAATGATTGTTGGAATGTTTCCATTTATAGCGATAATGGAATTCAATTCGAATTTAAAAAAAGACGAACCAATTGGACTTTCTATTGTGTTTCTAATTTTTACATTAGTAATTGGAGGCTTTATGATTTATTCGATTTTTAATGTTTATAAATTAAAGCGGATTAAAGGAATATCGAGAGGAAAAAACTCAAATCTGATTAAAAAGATTGCGGAAAAAAATGAATGGAATATTTCAGCTAATAATCAACAAATATCAATAATCAATTTTTCTTGGCAAGATTCAGGAACTGATTGGGGAAAACAAATGACAATACTGTATGACGAAAAAGATATTCTTGTGAATTGTATTTCGTTTGGACTTTTTTCAAGTCCATCACCATTTCATTGGTTTGCGAATAGAAGAAAAGTGAATAAACTAACAACGGAATTTGAAAACGGAATAAAAAACGTTTTACAACAACGTGTATAATTAATTGCTTTTTAAGTGCTTACTTACGAAAATTCCTTCGGAATTTTCTCGCGTTCGTTTTTGTTTACTAAATTAGTTGCTTAACCACGCAACTAACCATACACAAACACGTTGTAAAACATTTGACAAAAAAAATAGTGAATAGAGAGTATCATTTATCTTTTTGTAAAATCTGTACAAACAGAAAGTCTTCATTAAAAGACGGACTGATTTGTAGTCTGACTGGTAAAATTGCGGAGTTTGAAAAAAACTGTACTAATTTCAAAATTGATAGACTGGAATTAGAGAAAATCAAAAACCGTTTTGAAACAGAAATAAATGAGAATTATGCAACAACAAAATTGGAGAGCTTCTTCAGCGAAAGAGAGTTTGAAAAACCAAAAAAGAATCGAAATAGAAAGTATTTAACAAAAGAAAAAACTCACGGATTAGAATTTAAAAGAGACAAAAATTATGACAAACAAATTCTAGTTATGATTGGAGTAATCATTGTAATGCTATTATACGGAAATTATAAAAATGGATTTAGTTGGGATTTAAATTCTACCAATATAATTGGAATTTTAATAATGCTTATTTTATCTGTTTACTTCTTCTACAAAGCTTTGTATCATAAGTATAAAACAATAATAACTATAGATGAAAACGGTATTCATCAAAAAGAAAAAACCTTACATTGGAATAATATCTTAGATTACGGAATTATAAGAGGTAAAGGAGATAATTCAATGGAGAAAAAAATAATCATTGGAACAATATCATCTGGAATACAAAAAATTAATATCTCGGAATTAAATGTGACACCAGAAGAATTTATAGAAATAATACAACTGAATAAAAAAACGTTTTACAACAATGTATAACCGCAATTACGGCGGATTCGACTACGTCCGAATCCACTCGGAATTGCTAACGTCAGTTCTTAACCGAAAATCATTATCTTTAATCCCGTAACTGACGGTTATACGAGACCGTTATGCGCAAGTTAAAAAAGCAACAAAACCTGCATCGGACTTTTAGGATTTACCTAGAAATTAAAGCGTCGGATTTGATAACATCGTAACTGATTTTTAAGACATCGGACTTAAAAAAAATAATAACGCGGACTTTCAGCTTTGCCAAAAGCTAGTTTAAATATCAAAAATTAAGCACTGCCAAAAGTTCGTTCTGATGAGTCGTCCTAAAATAGGTTGACAGGTTATAAGATAATTAATTAAGCCGGAGAATCTAGCTTCTCTGGTTTTTTATTGTGTATAAAGTTAGGT
>NZ_PVEO01000019.1 GCF_002973595.1 Jejuia pallidilutea
AGGATGATTAGTAGGGACTAAATCATCATAACTTGGTGGCAATAGACTTAGCTGGTCTTGATGGTAGGTCTTAAAAACTACTTTTTTGCTCATCCCTAAAGTTAAAAACTAACTCTATCAATCGCAAAAAAAAAGCTGCCTTTTCAGACAGCCTCTAAACAGTGCGATTTGATCGAAATTTTAAAAAATATTCTTAACAAATCAGTTTTTTAAGTCTAAATATTTCTCTTTTTGAATATTATCAAACTCTGCTTTACTTATAGTTTTTTCCATTGAAGGTTTTTCTATTTTTATATCTTTTTTCAAATAAATTTCTTTAGCAATAAAAATATATTTTCCAGAATGGAATTCTAGAACTAAACCAGGTAAACCAACAGCTTCAAAAGGGCCTGCACTAGAAGATATATCTTGAGTAAACCATGCTAGTACTGTACCATATTTTTTATCGCCATTTCTATCATAAAACGGTCTATTGTAATAGGCTTTATAACATTTATAGCCTTCGATTATTTTTGTGTCTTTAGTTATAACCCAATCTAAATCTTCAAACTTATACTTTATTGAAAACTTTTGGCTAAGAAAATCGGTATTTTCATATAAAGCATTTAGTTTTTTGTCTGTAAAATAAACATTATTTCCTCTTAATAACATTATAGCCATTTGAGAGTTAAAGTCATTTTTATCAATCGTTAAGCCGTCTTTAAGAGCAAAAAGAGAATAGTGCTTATTAAATTGTAATTTAAATTCTAGCTGAACAGCACTTTTTTCAAGTTTTTCAGAAAAAGCTTTATAATCTTTGTCACTTATCTTATCTGTAGAGGTCTCTTTTTTAATAGCCTTGTAAATTACTATACCAGAATTATTCTGACTATAGATTGATGCTCCTAAGAAAAGAAAGAAATACAGAATTAAATTTTTCATGACAAAAGAATCTATTATACAGATTTATTTTAATTGTAAAGTATACCAATATACTTAGCGTAACCACCAAAATATCCATTCCAATAATTCAAATCATTTCTTTCAAATTCAAGCCCCATAAATTCAGCATATAAAGCACATGGAGTTTGAGTATCGTCATATTCAACTGTATCTTGATAGCTTAAATAATTGTTGTTTTCGGTGGCATTAATAGATATACCAAGAGTAAAAAGAACAAATACTAGTGATAAAAGTAATTTCTTCATAATTTCTAAAATTTTAAACCAGTCAATACAAGTTACAACTGGTTGGTTTAACAAAATAATTATCAGTCTAAAATTTCAGTCTATGGTTTCAGTCTATGTTTTGGTAATGGGTAGTCTAAGCCCAAACCGTTGCGCCATCAATTTGTTGAGGGAGAAAAAAATAATCAGCGCTGATTGTGTTGCAACATTTGCCCAAAAACATTGCCTTGTCTAGACTGATGACAAAACGCTATCCTTGAACAGTTCAAATCTAAAAAAAAAAAAGACAAAACATCAAAATTTTTTCTTACAAAATTGTTAAGAATTTTAGGTTATGGGTTTTGCACAGAAGGTTTGTTGTAAAGCACCACAAAAAAACCACTATCCTTGAAAGGATAGTGGTTTTTGTATATTAGAGATTCCTGCGTGCGCAGGAATAGGTTACCCTAAAGTAACTCTTCTAAATCCAGTAATTTCAACATCACCATAAGAAGACACATAAGCTTCAACGGTTTTCTTTTCGTCTTTAATGAAGTTTTGATTTAATAAACACTGCTCTTGGTCTAAGGTAGTGTTATCTGATACAAAACGCTGCATTTTACCAGGCAAAATTCTATCCCAAATTTGCTCTGGCTTACCTTCTGCTTTTAATTCAGCTTTTGCAGCTTCTTCTGCTTTTGCCATAACCTCAGGCGTTAATTGCGCTTGAGAAATATACTGAGGTACATTTTTAAGTGTTTTACCTAAACGCCCTAGCTCAATATTTTCTTTTTCAATTACAGCAATTCTAGCTTCAGTTTCAGATGCAATATATGCAGGGTCAAAATCTTTGTAAGATAGTGTAGTTGCTCCCATAGAAGCAATTTGCATTGCTACATCTTTAGCAAGAGTTTCAATATTGTCTACAACGCTAGAGAACCCAACAATAGCAGCAATTTTATTAATATGTACGTAAGCACCAACGTAGGCCGCTTCTACTTTTTCAAAAGCATTAATATCTAATTTCTCACCAATAACACCAGTTTGTTCAACTAATTTATCGGCAACAGACATGCCACCAAAATCTGCAGCTAAAAATTCATCTTTAGATGCACAGTTTAAGGCAATGTCTCCTAATTCACTAGCAAGTGCTAAAAAGTTCTCGTTTTTACCAACAAAATCGGTTTCACAACCTAAAACAATGGCTACACCAACAGTGTTGTCTGCATTTACTTTTGCAACAGCAGCACCTTCGCTAGATTCCCTATCGGCTCTTTTTGCCGCTACTTTTTGTCCTTTTTTACGTAAAACTTCGATAGCTTTATCGAAATCTCCTTCAGCTTCAACTAGGGCTTTTTTGCAGTCCATCATACCTGCGCCAGTAGCTTGTCTTAATTTGTTAACCTCTTGGGCTGTTACTTTTACCATAACTTTAAAATATTTTGAGATTGAAAAAAGTCGTTTAATTTATTTCCATAAGAAAAGAATCAAACGACTTTATAATGTTTTATTAGTGTTATTTATTCTTCTTCTTCTTTATTAGCAGGTGCTGCTTTTTTAGCTTCTGCTTTAGGCGCATCTTTTTCTGCTACAGCAGCTTCTTTTTCTGCCTTACGTTCAGCTAAACCTCCTGCTACTGCATCAGTAACGTGAGTTAAAATCTTGTTTATCGATTTAGAAGCGTCATCGTTTGCTGGTATTACATAATCCACCTGACGAGGATCTGAGTTTGTATCTACCATTGCAAAAATTGGAATGTTTAATTTTTGAGCTTCTTTAATCGCGATATGCTCACGCTTAATGTCTACAACAAATAAAGCACCAGGTAAACGCGTCATGTCGCTAATAGAACCTAAGTTTTTTTCTAATTTAGCTCTTAAACGGTCTACTTGTAAACGCTCTTTTTTAGATAGTGTGTTAAAAGTGCCATCTTTCTTCATTCTATCAATAGAAGCCATTTTCTTTACGGCTTTTCTAATAGTAACAAAGTTAGTTAACATACCACCTGGCCATCTTTCAGTAATGTAGGGCATGTTAATAGCGCTTGCTTTTTCAGCAACAATATCTTTTGCTTGTTTTTTAGTAGCAACAAATAAGATTTTACGACCTGAGGCTGCAATTTTTGCTAATGCTGCGCCAGCTTCGTCAATTTTAGCTGCTGTTTTGTAAAGGTTGATAATATGGATGCCGTTACGCTCCATATAAACGTAAGGTGCCATATTAGGGTCCCATTTACGTGTAAGGTGCCCAAAGTGTACACCTGCTTCTAGTAGTTCTTTAACTTCTACTGCCATTTTGTAATAGTTTACGTTCTGTTGAATTAGCAATGATTAAGTGGTCATTTTTTTTTAAAATTCGCCTTAACCATTTAGATGCTAAACTAAATCTTTCCAAATCTTTTGGAATAGACAACAATAACTGGTTTTTAATTAATTCTGAATGTATTTCAGAAACTTTTTTACTTAATAAATTTTCAACTTGATTGGATAACTCTTGATTAAGATTCCCAATCAAGTTGAGGATACTATTAACGTTTAGAGAACTGGAATTTCTTACGCGCTTTTTTCTGACCGAATTTTTTGCGTTCTACCATTCTTGGGTCTCTGGTTAATAAACCTTCTGGCTTTAGGATACCTCTGTTTTCAGCATCAACTTCACACATTGCGCGAGATAATGCTAAACGTACAGCTTCTGCTTGACCAGTGATACCACCGCCATATACATTTACTGTAATATCAAAGTTGCCGTCATTGTTAGTCAAAACCAAAGGTTGCTTTACTTTGTACTGTAAAGTACCTGTAGTAAAGTAATCGGTTAAGTCTTTTTTGTTAATCGTAATGTTTCCTTTTCCTTTAGAAACATAGGCACGAGCAACAGCCGTCTTTCTACGGCCGATTTTGTGAATTACATCCATTTATTTGAATTCGTTTAAATTAATTGTTTTTGGTTTTTGAGCTTCGTGTTTGTGCTCTGAACCAACAACAACTGTTAGATTACGGAATAAAGCAGAACCTAATTTGTTTTTAGGCAGCATTCCTTTAACTGATTTTTCTACTATACGAGCTGGGTTTTTACCAAACAACTCGGTAGCAGTTAAACTTCTTTGACCACCTGGGTAACCTGTGTGACGAATGTATGTTTTATCGTTCCACTTGTTTCCAGATAAGTTGATTTTTTCTGCATTAATAACAATTACGTTATCGCCGCAATCAACGTGTGGTGTGAAGTTTGGCTTGTGCTTACCTCTTAATAGTTTTGCAACTTTAGAAGCTAAACGACCAAGCGTTTGATTTTCAGCATCAACAATAACCCACTGCTTATCTACAGTAGCCTTGTTAGCAGAAATCGTTTTGTAGCTTAATGTGTCCACACTTTTTTATTTTTCTGATTAAACATTCCTCTCTCAAAAAGAGTTTGCAAATTTACGATTATATATTTGATTACCAAATAGTGCGGTGTATTATTTTATGTAAAAAAAATAAAGGTTTTTAAGGTGAAAAATTGAAGGTAAAAATTTAATTAATTGTAGAAAATTAATGTTTTGGTATGTTGTATTATTTTTTTTGTTAAAGCGCAATTGTAAACTTAAATTTTTCAGATACACTTTAAAGTTTGGTGAATTATTATTTTTGATGTTAGACCCAATAAATTTTTATATTTGAAGATAAACTTTAAACGCTTAAAGAGCGTTTATTTCAAACAAAAAAAGCAAACACTATTTATGAAGGATTTAAAAAATCTATTTATTATCTTAATATTATTTAGCATAATAAAGGTTAATTCTCAAAGTATTGATGAGAATACACCAATAGAACTCGATAAATTAAGGATTTCTTATAAAGTAGTAAACTTTACAAGTAAAGAAATTCAAGGCACTATATACGATAGGTACGAAGTGAAGTTAGATGCAAAAAATATTAGTAACCAAGACATAATAATTCTTGAAAGTGACATAGATGAAACTAAAGTCGATTTTTCTAAAAAACAAAATAGATCTTTAGTAACATTTAACTGTTTAAATGCTAATGGAAAGCGACTTACGGCAAAAGAAAAGCAATTATTTTTGAAACCGCATAGAATAAGATATAGATTTAAATCTTACGACAAGGAAGGTGAAACAAAAGTTATTACAAAATATGTTATTACTGCGTATTATTTAAAAAAAGGAGAATCAGTCTCAGATGACGCCATATTTATTGTTCCAAAAGGTGAAAAGCTTAAAATGACATATGCTGAAGTATATAAAAATTAACACCAACCTAAAAAAGTATGTAAGTTTAAAATTTTCACCAATAGCAATTTTTAGAATTAGTGGCGTGAGTATATACCATTATCTTCAAATTTAACTATTAGCTTAAAAAATAAATTGTAACAAAAGCTTGCCTTTGTAGTCATCCTAAGTTTGTGTTATATTTAGATTGGATATTTTAATCGGAAAGAATAAAAGAGCAGGATAAAAATATGATAACAATAGGAAATATAGATTCCTTCAATAGGGCGAATCCTTGCTTTTTTTACTATCTTTCTGAGTATAGTGTTGATATTTATCAGGTTTATTAGATAAAAAGAGATATCTTAACTACTAGTGTAGGTTTTAAACTGTCGGAGAAAGTGTTGAGTGTTGATTCTCATTTCTTTATAGAAGTTACGAGCTTCTACCATGACTAAACTGTCCTTGTTTTTTATATAAAACTGGGGAGCAGCTAAGGGTTGTTAGTCCCTGCGTAGGAGCTGCTGTTAAATCATTATTTTTTAATTAATTTGTTTATTCCTAGTAAATTATTGTCTGATTTTATTTTTATAAAATAAATTCCTGATGCTTCACTTGATAGATCTAAAGTAAACTTATTTAAAACACTCAATTTTTCTCTTAAGATAAGTTGACCATGTAGATTAAATATTTCGACGTTGATATCTGACATTATTTTCCCTAAATTAATATTATATTTTCCATTGGATGGATTAGGGTAGATTGATAATTTTTCTACCAAATTAAAATTGGTATCGGAAAGAGTTCCTCCCAAATTTTCGTTAAGAGCAATAATTATTGAAATATCTTTATCAAAACTTATAAGGTTACCAGATGCATCAGTTTGTGAAGTGTCATTATTACTGCTGTTAGGGTGCATTATTGACATGAATAAAAATCTAAAATCTGGAGAAAATGTAATTCCGGTAGGTTCACATCCTAATGGAGTGTTTCCAAAAATTTTAACCTTCGGATTACCTTGTGTGTGACCGTTTTCAACTACCCAAATATAATTATTGCCACCATCTTGTAATACCCATAGATTGCCTTCGCCATCAAATGCTAAATTATCATTTCCATAGGCCCAAACCACTGTAGATGTTCCGTTAGTGTGCTGAATATTATAAGACGCGTCTCCAACATAAGTCTCCATTTTATGAACTGTTATTCCTGTAATAGGATCAGAATCTTGAAAACGATAAACCTTGTTTTCTCCCTTAACAGCGAAATAAATTAACCCATCAGGTCCAATTTCTACATCCTCTATCCCATTAAATGCGGTTGCGCCTACAGATGCACTTTGCGATAGAGTTGAATTTTGCTCAGAAGGTGTTTTATTGTTAATGGGAATCCAGTTTCCAGAACCATTTTTAGATCCTTTGTACACAAATAGATTACCACTGCTTAAATCTTGAGCGGTATCTGCAACAAATTTATATAAATAACCAGGGTTAGAATCTGCCCCTTCATAAATCGTTCTTTCGTTGCTATGAACAGTAATATTTTCGTGCTCAAAATTGCCTAAAGCCCATCTTTTATCGATAACTTTTTTACTGGCTGGGTCTATCTCAATACACCACCCTAAATCATTCCTATCGTCATTATTTATGTCTGAATTTGAAGTAATTTCTTCGCATGATATTATAGTATTCCATGATGTTACAGTACCAGAGCAATTTTTGGAGGAGCCTGCAACTCCACTAAAATCTATAGCTTTTGAATCAGTAATTTCCCAAAGTTTAGTTGTCGAATTATAATTAATATCCAATATGCTTACACTTCCCGGAGTGAGTTCTGAATTTATGCTTATGTACCCATTTTCACTACTTCCATTAATAGGTACATATCCAGTAAAATCAGTATTGCCTGGAAGTGTTCCTCCTTGGAGTAATATATCTCCTTCTTCAATAATTTTTTGAAATATGTGAGTAGAAGGAATTGTGAAGTTTGAACTCTGAACTGATGGTTCGACAGAAATAAAATCACCAATATTTTGGGCAATTAAACACGAATCTAAAGTAAATACAATTATAAATAAAAAAATATTTTTCATTAAGAATTTTCTTGTTTTAACTAATGAGTATTAACAATTTTCTTTATCTTTATTCATTAATTTCATAAAAGAAAAGAAGCATATTAAAACAGTCCATAAGTTAATATATTATTACGTAGGCTTCTCTTTCTTAGGACACTTTAAAATTAAACAAATAGTTTTTATTTACTTGTTGTACAACGTTTTTTTTATTCCGACTTCTAAATAACACCAAAAATCTTCTTTTTTTAAATTCTCTAATGTTTCTATAAGCGTTCTAGCTGGATAGGATAGTCCTGCAGTTATGGATAACGTTTCTCGGTTACAATCATCCATTATATTTAATACCCGTAGCTTTCTGCTATCGGTTAGTATGTCGCTCATAAAATCCATACTCCAACACACATTGAGCTCCTTAGGGGTCTCTAAAGGCTGCTGTATACGTTTTATGATGCGCTTTTTGTGCTTTCGCCTAGGGACAGCTTCATCTGACGATATACACGCAATACTCGTTTTCTATTCCATTTTAGACCTTCACGACGGACCTTTAAGCAATACTCATCAAAACCTCTGGTGGGATAGCGCTCAGCCAGTTCTGATAATTTATCTATTACTTCAGTATCATCTTTCTTACTTTGGTAATACCACATTGAGCGAGACAGGTTAACGACACTACAGGCCCTTGCGATAGGTATTTCGTATTGCTTGATTAGATACTTTGCTCGATATTTCTTGTCGGAAGGTCTTAGAACTTTTTTGATAGTATGTCCTTGAGCATCTTATTGTCCAAACTTACGTCCGCATACATCTGTTTGAGCTTTTTGTTCTCATTCTCTAATTCCTTAAGGCGCTTGAGCTCTTGACGGTCCATGCCGCCATACTTCTTGCGCCAGTAGTAAAAAGTGCTCTTGTCAATACCTAATTCTCTGGAAAGATCACTTACTGATCTCCCCTGTTCGTTTTCTTTGAGAGCTTTGATGATTTGGCTCTCTGTAAATCTGCTTTTCTTCATAGTGACTATTGATGTTTAAAATTAGAATTTTATAATTAATCAATGTCCTATTTTTGGGGAAGCCTACATTTTTGGGGAAGCCTACAAAATCAGAATAGTTAATATTGTCAGGATTCGTTTTTTTATATTTGTGCTTATGTACTTGGCTATGGTTTCGTTGCGTGAAAATCCGCGAGGATTTTCAGAAGTAGGCGATGTGTCTAGTCCTGAAATATGGCTACAGGTTAAAATTGATTTTTAAGCTGATAATTTATATACCATATTCGGTGTTTTATAATCTAAAGATACGTGTAATCTTATTTCGTTGTATAGATTAATTGCATTTTTTGCTGCGCGTTTTGCGTGTGTTACGTTATCAAAGGTTTGGTCGAGATAGAACTCATCTTTTAAGATGCCGTTTACGCGTTCAGCGATGGCGTTTTCGTAACAATGATTTTCTTCAGTCATACTGATAGCAACCTTTTTCCTTTTTAGTATTCTTGTATAAACATTACTGCAATACTGTATACCTCTGTCAGAATGATGAATAAGCAGCTTAATGTCCTTAGCTTGATAAATAGCCTTTTTAAGTGCTCTCACACATCCATTTAGTTCCAAGCTATCACTAAGGTCATAACCTACAATTTTACGAGAATGCATATCTGTTATTAAAGCTAAGTAACAAAAGCCTTTTACGGTTCTAATGTAAGTGATATCGCTTACCCAAACTTGATTAGGTCGATTAATATCAATGTCTTTAATAATGTTGTTATACTTATAAAAACGATGATAAGAATTGGTTGTTCTGCTACTGGTTTTCTTTCTAAGTGTAAGGCATATTGTGTTTTCTAAGGACGTTAAATAAAGTGTCTCTGCCAACTTTAAGTTTTGCCATTTTAAACTCATTTTCTAATGATTTAGTGAGTTTGCGGACACCTTCTCTAGGAAGGGATCTACGTCTTTTACTAACAATTTCAATAATCTGTTTTTCTAGTTTTAAACGTTTATCAGCTCTAGATTTGTATTTATAATACGCATCTCGTTTGAGTCCAAAACAATGAATGGGTTATGGTAGTCAAAGAAGCAAATCCCTTAGATTTCTGTTTAGCTTTTACTAAGGCTTTATGCTTAACTTTTTTTTTAGTTCAGCAACAGATTTATAGCCTAGATCTTCAGCAGCTACTTCCAGGTATGAATCCAGTACCAAAGCATCCAGATCCTTTTTAAGGAGTAGTTTTTTAAGTTGTTCAATTTCTTTTTGCAATGCTTTGATTCTAGATATTTCGTCTTTAGTTTCCACTTTTACTCTTGTGTTCATTAAGTCTTTACGATTGTACTTTTTAATCCACTCATTAACTGTTGTAGGAGCAATGGAGTAGAGTTTGCATAGTTCGCTCTTAGTGTGTTTTCCGGTTGTAAGTTCAGCTAAAATTTTCAATTTGAAAGGTTCGCTGTAACGTCTAATTACTTTGTCATTTTTGTACATAATGTTTAAAATTATGTAGCCTTTATTCAGGACGGGTCATAATTACCTACAACGTTATTGTGTATGGTTAGTTGCGTGTTTCAGCAACTAATTTAGTAAACAAAAACGAACGCGGGAAAATTCCGAAGGAATTTTCCAAATAAGCACTTACCAAAGCAATTAATTATACACGTCTTAACTTAGCATTTCACTAAATTAGATAAATTAATCATAAAGAACCAAAGAGAGGAATAAGGTTAATATACACGTAGAGACC
>NZ_PVEO01000020.1 GCF_002973595.1 Jejuia pallidilutea
GCTGCCCTTTTCAATACTATACCCCAGAACTTTTTTCGAAAAATGGTCCATTAAGATATGGATGTAATGTTTTGCACCGTCATCAGTTTTAAAAATCTATAAATCAAATAAAAATGATTTTTATCAGATGAAGAGATGGATGTACCTAATTATGACTTATTACGCTTTTAACTTAATATAGCAAATTCGCATAAAGCTTTTTAGGGTCAAATCATTGAGTCATTTTTAAGCAAAAACCTTACTATAAAAAAGCTTTTTGCTTACTGATTCTGAAAGATTAGCTTTCCTTAAACTCAAACATCATCCCTAATTTTATAAGCACATTACAACCATAAATAATGGACTTATGAATACACGTTTTTTAATGAAGAAAAAAATAACTCTATCAGTGTTGATCATTTCCTGTTTAAACATCTTATTATCTCAAGATATACCTACAGTTTCACCTCATTCACCAACAGTTTCCAGCCTAGGTAAATATATTGACTTTCCCATAAGCCTTTATACAGGGCAAGCAGAAGTGTCTATACCCATATATAACCTCGTCGTAAAGGATATTCAGGTACCGATAAGCCTTCAACACCATACCGGAGGGGTAAGGGTCGAAGAAATTGCATCTTCTGTCGGGTTAAATTGGTCTTTAGTTGCCAATGGTACAGTAATTAGAAGAATTAATGGAAGAGCAGACAATGCCAGCATCTTTTTTTATGAGGAACCGTCCTATAATTTGAATTCTTCAAGATTTACTGACCATGTGGGCTCTGCCAGTGGTTCTATGGATACAGAACATGATTATTATTATTTTACATCTGGCAGCCATAATGGTAAATATGCTATAGATTTTTTAAATGGAAGTACTCCTGTACAATTTCCGGTTCAAGACGTCAAAATAGAACACAATGGAATCAACCCTCCTAAGATAACTACCCCAGATGGATTAGTTTATTATTATGATAAGACAGAAGTAAATAATTCATTAACCGCCTGTAATTCCACTGGAACTTCAAACAGCAACTCACTTTTAAGTCCAACCACTTGGTTTTTAACTAGGATTGAATCTCAAACTTCGGACGCTTTTGTAGACTTTATTTATGAGACTAAATATTTGGAATATGATCAAAATGGCCCACAAACCAAATATGAAAATATAGTCAGTTTCAGAAATGATAACGATTGTACTGTGAAAAATAGAATTAATACTCACCGTCTTCTTGCCATTGAATCGTCAGATGGACAAAGGGTAGATTTTGTAAAAGGTGCTCTGCGGGCAGATTTGGAAAATGACTATTTATTATCCGAAATAGCTGTTACCAGTACCCAAATTTCTTTTTCAAAACGATTTGTATTAACACATAAGTACCAGGATGGATCGGCTCTGAATAATCTAAGCTACTATAATCCTATTACTATCCATGACTACCAAAGAGAGAGATTACGCCCAATCTTGACCAAAATCCAAGAATTCGGTAATGACAATACTGCCTTAGCCCCATATACTTTTGAATACAATCTTACAAATCAAGGATTGCCTTCTAGGCGCTCATTTAATCAAGACCATTGGGGGTACTATAATGGAGCGGGAAACAGCACTTTAGTGCCATCAATAATTTATAACGGTTATGTATTGCCCGGAGCTGATAGGAAGCCATATTTTAGTGCTGCAATACAAGGTACATTATCCAAAATTACTTTTCCAACTGGAGGTAGTAAGTCATTTGTTTATGAGCTCAATGAGTGCAACAATTGTTCTTTTTTGGATTACGCAAGTGTTTCCAATGTCCAATATGAGACCCACACAATGGGCAGTAGTGATTTCTTTGCCAATCAAAATCAGAGCATCATTGAAAAGACTTTTACCGTAGACGGCCAAGAACCTGGTAAAATTATACTAAATATGTCCACAGAAACCAGTTTCTGTGGCTCATGGCCATGCCAGATTGAGCTCAAATTATATTCCCTTAATCCGGACAACAGTATAAATCAATTGGTTTTTGATTCTTATCAATACAGGAACGAACCAGACATAAATATATTAGATATTGTTGTTGATTACACATTTTCTGGAAAGTACAAATTGCAAATGAAAGTTAATGATTCACAATGGGCAAGTAATCAAGATGAATACTATCTTCAAGTAAAATGGGCAATTCCATTAAGCACTAGTGGGTTCGAATATAATAATGCAGGCGGTCTAAGAACCAAGCAAATAGAACTGTATGACCCTGTTTCAAATCAAACTATTCAAAAAAATTATACTTATGAAGACGGTTATTTATCCGGTTGGCTAAGTTATGCAAGAATGTCTGAATTTATATATGGTTTTACTTCATGTCCGACATATCCTCCTAATATGGTGTGTAATCCGCAACCTATGTTTGGATTAGGCATGGCAAGGACTTCCAATCCTATTCTATCAACATCCAACACCAAAGGGGGTATTGTAGGGTATAATAAAGTTACTGTCTCGGAGTTAGGCAATGGTTACATTGAAAATTATTACTATTCACCGTATCAACATAGAGATATAAATTGGATAGAAGAAAGTTATAATAGTAATACTATAAGCGAATTGCCCCAAGAAAGAACTTTTAAAGGCGACATATTGATAGATACCGAAGACTGGGCTTTTCCTTTTAGTTTGTCCGATGAAAAAGACTGGAAGCGAGGACTTATAAAAAAGCAATTGTTCTATAAAAGAGACAATTCACTACAAAAAAAGATTGAAACTAAATATCATTTTTACGATGACATTACCCATAACTCTTATAATCCTTCAAAAGTTAGATCAATTAAAGGTTCTAGGACTGGAGCAGAATTAGCTTATTATTCTGGTACTAATGGTCAAATAGGACAAATATCGGTTAACTTTTACACCTTACAATCCTCTTGGTATGATATTGATGAAGTCATCGAAACCAATTATTTTGATAATGGGCAAGAATTGACAACGACAACGAAATACGATTACAGTCCAAATCAGCGTACTGTAAAAACTACTACCCTTATAGATAGTAACGGTATAGCCACCGAACACGAAACCCTATACCCTACAGATTATAGCAATAGTTATTTAGGAAGTAACATTTTACGAGACCGAAATATGATTAATATGCCTCTGGTACAAAAAACATTTAAAGATGGAAATCTATTGAACGAAAAAAGGAGCAATTATATACTTAACGGAACTCTTGTGGATTTAGATTTTATAGAAAACTTACCTCATGGTATAGATTCGGATATTAAAACTAACATTTTACGTGATACTGAAGGTAACATTACACAAGTATCCCAAACGAATGCTCCTCCAGTTAGTTATGTATGGGGTTATAATAAAATATATCCTGTGGCAAAATTAGAGAATATCGAATATTCAGATATAGAAAATAATACGACACTCTATAATTATTTAGATCAACTAGATAGTTATACCCTAATTGATGATTCTAACAGAGCAACATTGAAGACTTTAAACGAAAACATCAGAAACTCAACGCCAATTAATTCCATGGTCACCACCTATACCTATGATCCCTTAATAGGCGTTACCAGTATTACCGATGCCAAGGGCTATACGACCTATTATGAATATGACGGTTTCAACCGCCTAAAACAGGTAAAAGACGCCGAAGGCAATATATTAAGTGAAAATCAATACAATTATAAACAATAACAAATGAGACATATATTAATATTTGCCATATGCCTGTGGTTTTCATCCTATTGTTCGTTTGCATCGGAGAGCCCGGACAGGAAAAGTTCGTTTACCCAGTACGCGGATTATTATCAAAGTTGGTACTATACCAGTTTCATCGACGGCCCGACAGGGGGCGGGGGCGGCAGCATGTCCGTTAACATTGCCAATGACCAACTGACTGTAACTTTCAGCTCCGGTTTTTCCCCCAATAAATTGAAACCCGGCAGTTACCATGTGGTTTCTTTGGCTAATGACGCGCCGGTATTACCGTCAATGACCTTGGGGTTTTTAAACTTAAAGAACGGCTCGACCGAGTACAACACTTCCGTAAAGGTATCACTAAGTTCCAATGCCATATTTTTTGAGCACACAGCAGGTAATAACGGCCAACTGTATACCTCGGTAATAACTACCTTTCAGGTAAATTTGGCCACACTTGGTGGTGGCAATCCAACCTCTTTAAGCGATGAAAACTATGTTTATACCATTGTGCCACAATCGCCAGTGAAAACCGATACTGAGTTGCATGGCCTGAATGGGGACGAAAAAATAGAGTCCGTCACCTATTTTGACGGTTTGGGACGCTCCATGCAAAATGTGGGCATACGTGCTGGAGGGAATGGTGAGGACATTGTCACGCATATTGCATATGATGCATATGGCAGGCAGGACAAGGAATATTTACCATACGCCATAAACAGCACAGGGGGCATGTATCAAAGCACTGCTGAAACAGCCACAAAAGATTACTATTACAATGCCACAAGGTTTGCAGATGACTTTACTGGATTAACGCAAACGACCGTAAACCCATATTCAGAAAAAAACCTAGAGTCATCTCCTCTAAACAGAGTATTGGAACAAGGAGCTCCAGGAACAGATTGGGCATTAGATAAAAATGCAGATACAGACCACACCATTAAGTTTGGTTATGCAGCCAATACTTCAAATGAAGTTATCTATTTTGATACAGAGTTTGTCGGTGGAGACACAGAGAGTCCTAAATTAGTGTTAACCAATTCCCATTACAATGAGGGTGAATTATACAAAACCATTACAAAGGACGAAAACTGGCGAACTTATGAAAAGAAAGATCGAACTACCGAGGAGTTTAAAGACAAGCAAGGGCGGGTTGTTTTAAAGAGAACATATGACAATCAACAGGCACACGACACCCATTATGTTTATGATGATTTTGGCAACCTAACCTATGTATTACCACCATTGGCCTCGCAAAAGACGGTATTCTATGAAGTAGGCATGATAAACATTCCTGCAAATAGTTTGGTAACAGGCGGAAGCCCTACAGGAAGTATTTCTATTGGTATAGAAAAAACAGGAACAAACACGTATCAATTTGTTGGGGATATAGATTTGCATAACCTAGGCAATAGTACATTTATCAACGGAGAAATTATAGATATTCCCAATCTTGATCCTTCTTTAGGCTCTTATATTAATTTAGGTGGGGTATATCAATACGATTATAATAACGATATGGATTGGACAAGATCTGTACGCTATTATATCTCCAATGGAAAGCTATACTGTAGCAGTTACAGCTATAGCTACAATTATAATACTGATGAGGAAACTAATGACATCTCAGGGGCAAACTTTCCTGATATTACAGATATTGACAATACCAAGACCTTGAGTTTATCCAATACATTAGAGGGCATAACCGAAGCTGAAACGCAAGCAAATGTTCAAGAAGTATTAGATAGGCTATGTTACCAATACAAATACGATAGCAGAAATAGGCTCATAGAAAAGAAAATACCAGGAAAAGCATGGGAATATATTGTGTATGATAAACTGGATAGACCTGTATTAACGCAAGATGCCAATTTAAGGGCAGACAATAAATGGCTGTTCACTAAGTACGACGTTTTTGGGCGTGTAGTTTACACCGGTATATACACACATGCCAGTTTACAAGACCAAAACCAAATGCAGGGGAACTTACATACTTTTTATACAACGAACACATCTAATAATTTATACGAAAGCAAACAAAACGCCGAAGGCAGTTATCACTATTATAGTAACCAGAGTTTTCCAAATGCCAATATGGAGATTCTCACGGTCAACTATTACGACGATTATACCTTTGATAAAGCTGGAGGAAACTCAGAAACATCTTATGGTATTACACCAATAACCAATGTAAAAGGATTGGCAACGGGAAGTAAAGTAAAAGTGCTTACTACCAACGATTGGATTACCAGCGTTACCTATTATGACGCAAAGTCAAGACCAATATTTGTTTACAGTTTTAACGATTATTTAAATACAACGGACATAGTTAAAAACAAACTGGACTTTACAGGAAAAGTAGAGGAAGCTAAAACTGTTCATCAAATAATCGGACACAATAAAATAACAACCATAGATATTTTTGAATACGACCATACTGGGCGATTAATAAGCCAAAAACAAAACATAAACAATCAAGGCGAAGAACTTATTGCAAAAAACCATTATGATGAGCTTGGTCAACTTATTAAAAAAGATATTGGAGACATAGAGAGCAATCCGTTACAAGAAGTAGATTATACTTATAATATAAGAGGTTGGTTAAAAGAACTAAACAACCCTAATTGGGGAGAGCTAGGAGATGACTTATTTACATTTAGGCTTGGATATAATGATTTAGGTACCCGCTTGTATAATGGTAACATATCGCAAGTGGAATGGACTACATCAAACGATGAGAACAGTAGACGATATAATTATTACTATGATGATTTAAATCGATTAAAAAATGCTTACTTTTATGAATGGAGTAAAAACTATAGGTTTAATACGTATCTTAACTATGACAGGAACGGTAATATTATAAGTCTCAGCAGGGGTGGGCATATTGTTGAAAATCCTGATTATGGTTCAAATACAGACTATGGAACAATGGACAATCTTAGCTATTATTATAACGGTAACCAATTGCATAGCGTAACCGATGCATCAGGTGTAACTACTGGTTTCAAAGATGGCAATGCATCAGATGCTATTTACGATAACGGGGATGACGATTATAGTTATGATGCTGATGGCAATATGATAGAGGACAAAAACAAGGGCATTACCAACATTGTATACAACCATTTAAACTTACCAAAAGACATTTCGATTAACGGTAACGGAAATTCGGGAACTATTTCTTACATTTACGATGCTACAGGTGTAAAACTTAAAAAAGAAGTGAGTTTAGGAACCAATACATTATATGCGGGTAACTATATTTACGAAGGAGCTTCGGGAAATGAAACCTTGAAATTTTTTAACCACCCTGAAGGTTATGTGGATGCAAGCGGTAGTGGTTATGAATATATATACCAATATAAAGACCATTTAGGCAATGTGAGATTAAGTTATAAAGAGAACACTAATTTTCAACAAGTACAAGAAGTATGGAGTGATGGTTATGAAAGTGCTTCTGGTTGGGACGGTAGTGGAAATTCATGGGGAACGGCTATTAGTGCTTTTGATAGTACGTTTAAGCGTACAGGAAATTATTCTGGACGTTTGGATGCAAATGAAACTACTAGCAGCGCTACAGCAGTGCACAGTAACCATTGGGAAAATATAAATATAAGCGAACCAACCTACTACACGGTATCCGCTTGGGTGTATTTAGAAGATGTAACCGATAATTTTGCTGGCATCTATCTTTTTATGAAAACTAATGCAGAAACTGGATATTATACAGAAATAATAACCACAAGCACAAGAACACTAGGGCAGTGGGTACAGCTAAAAAAATCAGTTCTGGTACCTCCACATATTGATAAACTCAATGTGCGTATTGATAATAGATATGCTGGTAAAGTTTGGTTTGATGATGTTCAAATATTGGAAGGCAATACCTTAAGAACTGAAATTGTAGAAGAAAACAACTACTATCCATTTGGACTTGAACATAAAGGGTATAATAACGTGGTTCAAGGCGATGAACATCCTTTTAAATATAATGGGATGGAATACAATGAAGAACTTGGTTTAGACTGGTATGACTTTGGTGCTAGAAACTATGACCCATATTTAGGGCGTTGGATGAGTATTGACCCATTGGCAGAAATTATGGAAAGTGAATCCCCATTTAATTACGGATATAACAATCCAATTTATTATAGAGATTTTGATGGTAGAGCTCCCAAAGGTATGCTCGACCCTTATCTTGTTTTTGATGGTCAGAAAAATAAACTGTATATATATGATGATAATGATACCCCAGATGATCCTTCTGATGATGTTTTGATAGGAACATTTGATGCTCATAATCTTACTATTAGAGATTCGCAAGGAAAATGGGAAGATGGCACATATAATATGTTGGATAAAAAAACAAGATGGACACACACTACTTTAGAAACTAAAGGTAAATGGGCTTTTGAGCGTTTATTGGATTCGCCGAATTCCAGTTATGGTGCAGGTGGTATATACAGAGCTACTTCATTTAGACAAACCGATGGAAAAAAGAGGGGAGGAATGGCTATTCATGCAGGTAGAGAAGACAGACCGTTTTTAACTAGAAAAACTAAAGGTTGTATTCGTGTTTATCCAGAAGCAATGGTTGCAATTGATAACGCAATTATTGAATTTGGTTCATTAACATCTATTACCGTTAAAAATAACAAATCTCAAAAGCAAAGAGACCCTGTTAGTGCGGTATCTACTTTAACTCCTAGTCCTATTGTGCCAATACCAGTGCCAGGGCCAACACCAACCCCAATAGTACCAGTAGTTCCAGGCCCTACGCCAACTCCTGACCCTAAACCATTGCCAGTAATAATACCTAAACCACCGATTAAAACATAATTTTAATGAAAAATAATAGAACGATGAATACGATAATTTTGCTCTTTTTTAATTTATTTCTTATTACTGGATGTAATAATAAAACCGAAAAGAAGAATTTAGAGAAAGAGACAGTAGCTTCGAGTAAGATAGAAATTCGGCAAGAAAAAATTATTGATACAATCGAAAATAAAGATATGCTAAACGTAAAGGCTATTGATACAATCAAGCCCAATAAAATTGTACGGACAATTAATGAGTATAAGACCAATATCGATAATTTTTCAAAAAAGAAGGCTGATAGTGAATTAATAACAATTAAAGATGTAGAAAGTGTTACACCTACTTCTGAAGAAGAGTTTGATTTCTATTATAGTTTAACCTATCCAGATATAAATAAACAAGACCTTTACAATTCGATAACTTCAGCAATATTAGATAACGCAGTAGAAGATAAAGGGATAATGTTTTTTCTTTATTTGGATATGGCACAATTTATAGATGGAGAATATGCAGAGGGATATCATGTGTACGTAGAGACTGTTGTCTTTAATAATAAAAAGAAATTTTGTGCTATTTATAAGCACTTATCCAAAGACAGTAAATGGATTTTAGAAGCTCTTTATAAAGAAGTTTGCAAAGGAATTAAAAGACAAGAAGGAGATTATTAATATTATGTTCACAAAACAAAGGCAGAAACCACCTTTAACGAGGTGGTTTTTTTATTACATAGCACTAATCTTGGAAGCCTTTATAAAATGGTCAACCGTTGTTAAAAGACACTCTTTGTCTTTATCTTCAAGATTAGAAATATCTTGAAATCGCTGCAACATTTTAGGGTCTTTAAATAAATCTGCATTATCGTTCTCCCCGATATAGCCTAGTATGGCTACCGCTAGAATTTTTCTAGTGGCGGTAAGAGTAATCAAATAAAAGACCACTGCTATTCCCAAGGTCATTTTAAAATAACTTGTCCCATATAAGGGAATCATTTGAAAATGAATCACTTATATTTAAGTGTGTTAAAATCTATTTGTAAAATTATTTTTCTCAAAAGGAAAATTTTAAGTTGCTTTCCGTTTCTGTAATAATTAACTATTTACAAGCATGTTTTACAGATAGATACTTTATTTTGAGTAATTCTATGCGATTGTTGAGTTTTAAGACCAGTAGTATAAGCTCTCTTATTTATTGGAACCCCCAGAAATGTTTCATTTGGAGTATTTCCACCCAAGTTCCATTGTGGTCTTTCATGGTTATAAATCTGTATACACACACCAAGCACTATTTTAAGTTGTTTTCCAGAGTTAATAGACTTTGGGTGTAAAAATTGGTATTTCAACACTTTGTTAAATGCCTCAATCAT
>NZ_PVEO01000021.1 GCF_002973595.1 Jejuia pallidilutea
ATGATTGAGGCATTTAACAAAGTGTTGAAATACCAATTTTTACACCCAAAGTCTATTAACTCTGGAAAACAACTTAAAATAGTGCTTGGTGTGTGCATACAGATTTATAACCATGAAAGACCACAATGGAACTTGGGTGGAAATACTCCAAATGAAACATTTCTGGGGTTCCAATAAATAAGAGTGCTTACACTACTGGTCTTAAAACTCAACAATCGCATAGAATTACTCAAAATAAAGTATCTGTCTGTAAAACATGCTTGTAAATAGTTAATTATTACAGAAACGGAAAGCAGCTTAAAACTTTCCTTTTGAGAAAAATAATTTTATAAATAGATTTTAACACACTTAAATATAAGTAGTTCATTTTCAAATGATTCCCTTATATGGGACAAGTTATTTTAAAATGACCTTGGGAATAGCACCTGTAAAGCTTAAATCTATTGCATAAAAAAACCACAACTTTTACATTGTGGTTCTGTATTTCCATTCTTGCTTGTTAGTTTGAAGTTACAAATTTTGAAGAGCGGGTTGACTAATACTATATCTGATTTCTCCGTAATCTGTTATTAGTATATAGTAGTCTTCTATACATAAAAGTATAATTTCATCAGTAGTATCATACCAAATATCATCCCAATATTTAGAAACTTCATCATACTTAAAAACATCTATTGGTTTTTCAAAATCCCAAATAATATATACAATAGAACTACTAGAAACTTTTAAATTTAAAACATTAAAAATTTCTTCCAATATGTTTGTAGACTCAACATTAATACTATTTGATTCCAATTCCTTCCAAAACAGAGACAAAGTCAAGGGTAAATGATTATTAAAACGATTTTCATTTTTAATACGATTAACGATTCTTTTTGTTTCAAAATCACTTAATTCTAAAAATATTAAATCTTTTTTATACTCTTTTTTGAAATTTTCTAATTTAAATTCATCCATTATTTAATTTATTCTTTGATTGGTACAGCTCCGCTTACTCCACCTTTCCCTCTTTTCCCATTTGTATAATCCCAATAATTCACATGTGGATATTCTTCTGCTGACCCAGGTTTTGCATTAGGGTGAGCAGGGTCTAATCTATAACCCTTTTTTGAATCCCCTCTTTGTGGACTACCAAACTTACCATTGCTTTTTGGAAGAGTTTCTGTTTTATCTAATCCAATTTTAGACTTAGCATCCGTTACTGCATCTTTAGTAGAACTTAGTGAACCTTTGTTCTTTCCTTTAGTGGAAGCTTTTTTAAGTTTTTTATAAGCTTTTTTAGGATTTACAATAATGGCTAATACTGTTGCGACAGCTGGATTCACTCCTAATTTTGCACTTCCCGCTGTAATTAACTTATCTGCCATTTCTGAACCAACATCTAAGATACTCATGGCTTCGACGGTATCACTAGAGCCTCTTTTGAGAGTTACTCTACTCCCAGGAGACTTAAACTCTATGTCTTGTACACAACTACTACATTCTGTTTCTGAAGATTCAACCTCGTATGTGTCAGTTGAAGTAACATTACCATTTTCATCAACATTATTCACATAATCGGTAGTATCTCCCCCTTTATTACTTTTCCAAACTAAATCCCCATTTGCTAACTTATCCCACTCATCAGTAGGAGCCATTCCATCAGGGTCTATAAAGTAGATAGGATTGTTAAAAGCATAATTATAAGGAGAGAACCTACGCATCTTTTCTGCTAATGGGTCAATATTCATCCAACGCCCTAAGCTAGCATCATAATTTCTTGCTCCAAAATCATACCAATCTAACCCAAGTTCATCATTCATTTCCTTACCACCAAACTTATACTTAAGTGCTATGTTGGTAGAAGTTACGTTTGTATTGTAACCTTTATGACGTAACCCAAAAGGATAGTAGTTGTTTTCCTCTAATATTTCAGATGTTGCTATAAAGCCATCGCCATTGGCATCCTTATAACTTAACCTTACATTACCCAAATGGTCTTTATATTGGTATGCATAGCTAAAGCTACTACCATTAACATCCACATACCCTTCAGGGTGGTTAAAGAATTTCAAAGAACCATCTTGGTACACATAATTACCTGCATACTCCGTTATTGCGCCAGTACTAACCGTTTTTTTAAGTTTTACACCAGTTGCATCGTAAATATAAGAAATATTTCCACCACTTAGCGGTACATTTGTAGGTAAATTTAAATGGTTATATGTTATATTCGATGAAATACCCTTGTTGTAATCTCGAAGCATGTTGCCATTTGAGTCGTAGGTATATTCCGTTAATGACGTTGAGCCATTTACAAAGCCATAAGTGGAATTGCCTCCTGTAAGTTCCTGGACGTTTTGTAATTGATTGCTAGATGGATAATAGTTATAATCCAATTTATCCATTACGCCATAGTTTGTAACTACGCCACTGCCATTAATATTGGTATGCCCTCTTCTTTCCAAAAAGGTGATGTTCCCGTTTTTATCATAATCTACATCTGTTAGGTTATAATTACTGGAGTTTGCCACTCCACTTTTAATTCTATTCAGGGCATCATAGGCATATCTGTACCAACGTAGGCTATTATCATTGGCTGTTTTCCACTCGGTCTCGGCAATGTTACCGTTATAAAGTTCTGTGCCACCATGATCTTTGGTATTATAGTTTATGCCAAAGCTAAACAAATCTGTACCTAAGTTATAAGGGTTGTTTATTTGTTTTAGCCAGCCCCTGATGTTATATTTATAGTCTACATCCTGCAATCTGTTTGCATTTGTACTGCTTCCGCCAACGCCTTTACTTTCCAATTGCCCCAATTCATCGTAGTGGTTTTCTGAGATAACCTCTAGCGCATTGGTATCGTTTAGCTCTTGGGTTTGTTTTGTAAATCTACCCATGTGGTCGTAAAAAAACAAATCTTCGGTATCAATAGTAATCTCTTTATCAATCATCCTTAAGTTTTTAATTTTGTTTTGATAATTATGGATAGAACCATCTCCTATAAGTGTACCTGAAGAACTGATAGCTGATGTATAAAAAACTACTCCATTTTTTTTGTAGTAAATAGTTGAGCCTATTCGCTCTACCCTAAACTGATCACCCCTTTTATAAGTTCCAAAAATACCTTTATAACTGCCTGATTCATAAATGTAATAATAACCGTTACTGTTGTTGTATATTGCAAAATCTATAGTGTTATAACTTGCGCTTGAATTATCTGATGACAAACCTAACATAAGCCGTTGATAATTTTTCTCCACTGTAAATTCTATATAGCCATCTCCAGAAAAACTACCATTGGTAGCGATTCCTCCATTCCAAGCATTGGAATTTGTGGTTTTTGTTATTTCGTTTCCATTTACTGAAACATAAACCAAATCTTTAAATCCGTCTTGCATTCCTCTGTCGTGCGAGGTTTCGGTTTTCTCTACTGCACCTGTAAAATCTAATTTGCTTTTTACAATATCCGTCGTTTCTAAATACTGGTTGTCGCTCTTTACGTAAATGGGGCGTCCTTTTATATCGTATCCCGTTATGGTAGTGATCCATTTTACCGGATTGGAATCCAACACACGCACTTTACTTCCTGTTGCCAGCCCCTTGGTTAGCTTTTGGGTGCCACTTGCATTATTGTAATTAATAACCGTTTGCCCATCTATGGCTGTTGGCATTATTGTAAAACCATCAAAAGTGTAGTTGTCGTAGTAGTTGATGGTTAAAATTTCAATGGCTGTTTCAGCAATATATATTGTATTTGTGAAGCATTTAGGGTAGTAAATATTTATTCCATTAATATCAATAGAAGAACTTAATTTATTTGTAAACTGTAAATAACTTCCTGTGTTTATATGGTTTTGCATAGTGCTTCTAGCCCAACTAGGACGGTATACTTTTCCTGTATAAGAAACTCTTCCAAAAGAATCATAAGCCGTAAATAGCCACTTGCCCTGTGCTCTTAAATTAGCATCTTGGGTTATTATGGGCTGATCGAGTTCATTGTACATGATATATTCTCGCCCTTTTCCTGGTATTTGTTTTTCAACTAATCTATTTCTGCTGTCATATTCATATTGATAACAAAGTTCTGAAAGCTCGGTCGAGGATACCCCATTAGAGGTATCTACCTTTGGCGGAATTACATAGGTCAAGTTTCCATAATCATCATATACGTAATAGGTATCATGTGCGGTTGCAGAACTACCGACCAAAGCGTATGTTCTCTTTAAGACAACTCGACCTTGTTTGTCCTTAAACTCCTCTGTTGTATGCAGTTTGCTGGCAGTGCCATCATGGTTTTCATCTTTGGTTATCGTCTTATAAAGCGTATGTATGGTATAGTAGCCATTATCCACAAGACTGGGACTGTAAACTTTAATATTACTGCTTGTAGATTCCGTAATGTTGACCTTGTATTTTCTAACTTCTGTGCCGCCTGTATTGGTTTGGTAGCCAAATTCAATCTCATGTCCACTACCCAGTTTCCAGTCCTCTCCGGGTGCCGCCTGTTTTTGTACCCTGCTAAGCGGTGAGGCTTCCAGTTCCTTTTGGGAATAAGGATTTGGTGATAAGGCGTTGATATCACCAGGGAATTTCGAGGTATAGTAACTGGTTACAATGCTCGCTGCATCTGTTCTGTAAATACCATCCGTAGATGCTTCTGCATAAGGCAGGTACCCCTTGTCCTGTCTGCCATAATCATCGTATTCTATATGTGTAACAATATCCTCGCTGTTGCCCCCAGCACGTATGCCTATATTTTGTATGGGGCGTCCTAAGCCATCAAAATATGAGACGGACTCTATTTTTTCATCATTTAGCACACTGCCTGTTGTAGTGGGCACCCTATATGTAGAGTTTTTGATGTAGTTTTGATCTGTTGGGTTACTTGGCGGAGGAGAACTTCCTTGTATCGTGACATTTAAAGTTCCCTTAACAGTACTCTTATTCTTAAACGTTACCGATCCTGCGCCAGGACCTCCCCATTGCACGTCCACATAATAGTTTGTGCCACTGCTTCCCGAAAGCACTTCTGTGCCACCAACAATCAACCAGTTTGGGGCTTTTTGAATCAAAGCATTGTTGAACTGATACCTGTGTGTACTTAAAGCCTGTACGTTCTGGAGCCCTACTTGGGCGCTTAGTGTGCAAAATTGCCCCATAGTTATAATCAAAGCTATGGTGTAAACTACTTTTTTATCTAAAATTTTACTTATTGCTTGTATCATGGTATGGAGATTTATTGGTAGGTAACAGAGTTGATGTTGAAAATATATTCATCATGCTTTTCCTCACTGATATGAATAGTAAGTTTTGCTATAATACCCGAAGCCCCTTCCGTTAGGGACAGTTCACAGCTTAGTCCCTCCCAATCCAATTCATAGTTCAAAGCACCTGTCGAAGCAGCTTGATCCCAATTCCCTGTCGTGTTGGTTATATTAAAGACTGTAGTATCTGAGTTGCCATTATTTTCTTGAAACCAAACTATGGTTCCCGATGATTTGGTAATCGTAGAAGTAATTGGAACGGATTCTCCAAAAATGGCCAATCCATCGCTTGTGAGAACAAAACCCATGTTCTGCTCTTGCGCAAAGTTGCTGGTAAAACTAAACGTAATTAATATTAGAATAAACAGTTTTACTATTGGTTTATATAAGTTTTTCATAATTATGGTTGTTAGTTTTGAGCCGCGTAATAGTATTCATTTTCACTAAGGATATTTCCGTTTGCGTCCTTTACCCTTATCAATCGGTTAAACCCATCGTACTCATAATAACTGGTATAGCCCTTAGGGTCCGTAATACTTGTTAAGCCAATCAATGGGTCATAAGTGTAGGTGGTTACCATAGCGTTAGGCAATGAATTTCTCAGATTATTTAATGCAGTACGAAGGCTGCCTTCATTACCAGAAGTACCAATAGTCCTGTCATCATCAGAATTGGATAAGGCCTGCAAGCTTGTAACTTGACCTGAAACTTGTGAATACGTGCCGTTCTCTATCTTTGCAATTGGCAGGGTCTTATCATAACCGTATATATACGTTATGTCAGTGCCTTCCGTTTTTGAAACTTGTAGAAGGTTGCCATCAGCATCATAATCTTTAAATTCTATTCTATCTTCTGCTGAATTGGAACCCTTTCCTGTTTTTATGAGTGAAGGTTCTAAAATATGGCTATCGCTGATATCCCATGCATAAACAGTTTCTGTAGTATTTAACAATTCTGAACTGTCAGCTATACCATTAGTATTAGTGTCTTTATACTTTTTAACCAATAAAGGAACTACTCTATGTTGTTCTACAAGAGCTGTATCGGGAATACTACTATAATCAAGGTTTCCATTAGCATCTCTTGGGTGTATGTCATATGAAGTCACCAAATCTTGTGGATACGTAAACGTTTGTATTATAGGTTTTTCATCACTTGAAACAGATTTCACCAATGCAGGCTGGTAATGTTTTTGGTAGTTAAACTCTGTTTCTGTTTGGGTAACAAGCGTTGGGTTCTCATTGTCATCGTAAAGCGTTTCTACGATTTTAACATTACCGAGAGTCCCCCCTGTAAAATGATATATTTTGTAGTCATAATCATGTACATCGGGAGTCTCATACGCATGTCTTAAATTTATAAAAGGTAGCCTGTATGATGTGTTGGTCTTATTGTAGAGAAGCCCTTCACTACTTAGATCAGTTCCTGGCACCCAAGGATCATTATGCAAAAGAGGTAAGACCTTAGTGACTGGGGTAAATATCTGAGGCAAAAGGTATTGATCAGCATGCAGGTATTCATTATATGTATTTTTCAATAATCTATATGACCCGTTGGTTTCTAATTTATAATGCTTTATATAGATTGGCAAACCTCTTAACCACTCATTATCTGTTGGCGGTGTTATGGGGTAGTTCATAAAACCACCAGAATCCTTGTTTAACATGAACTCATATTCAGTTTTACCATGGTTATTAGTACTACTACCATAATATTCAGTTACTTTCTTGTAACCAATAGTGTTTCCTTGATATGTTTTAAATGGACTGCCAGGAAATGCGCCTCGGGGTTGAAAAACAGTAAGGTTTAAATTAGTATTTGGTTCTAGAGCACCAAAAAATGGTAAACTCAAAATAACGCCTGATTCGCTCCCGTCGGGATGTTTATAATCATAAGCTTTTTCAGAGACTAGCGTATAGTTTGAATCATAAAACTGAATTTTCTTAATTCGCTTACCAGCAGCATACAGGTAACCACTGGAAAATAGTTCGTCTTCCCAAGACAAACCAACCATGAATAAAGGAGCGTTTAGTGGGCTAGGGTCCCAATTAAGTGTATGGTGTGGATCAAACACCAACTTATAATCACCTGACTCTACATAGAACTCTTGATAACCAGAAAAAATGTAGCTATAGCTAAATGGATTTCCATTAATACCAATAAGGTCTATGCTAAACATGCAATCATTCTGTATGGGGTTGCCACATGCCCAATTTTGGTTTACACCATTTACCACCGGTAAGCTGACATCAATTTTTAAAGGCCCCGAAATATTAGAAATCTCAATGTTTTTCTCGTATTTACCATTGTTATAGAAGGCATGATCAAAATGAGACAACGCTGCGCTTTTAGGTTCAACGGAATTTACATCAGGAATTAATATATGATTAAATTCATCCCCCAAATGCCCTATGTTATGTTCGAAAATGAATTTAGTGAAACCTCCTGTAGGGTATTTAACTTGCTCTAGCATACCTGCCATGGATTTTTCTATATCTACTTGCCTACTTACTTGATTGTACGGACCAAAGAATTTTAAGTACTGACCGTTAGGTTTTCCATTGTAGAACCCCCATAAATCTTGAGAATTTGAAAACCGGTGTGGTAGAGCCTGGTCATTATAAGTAAAAACATAAGCAGGCTTCTTTGTATTGTTTTTTCCAACTTCTACAATAGAGTCTAAGAAAATACGCTTTGCAGCTTGACTCTCAAATGAAATTAATTGACTATGCTGATTGTTATCTGTTACTGTAGCTGGATAGCTGTGATATAAATTAAAAGTTTTTATTGAGCTTAGGTTATTGTCGTATATTTTAATGAAGTCCAATTCTTTACCTCCGTTTAGGTCTTGACGGTCGTCATTAGCTTCCAAGATAATTTTTCCTTGTTTATGAATAATTTCCTTGAGTTGATATTGGTGACTTTCTATTTTTGAAGTATAGTTAGTATACGTGCCATTATTTTCTTTTTTATCATACGATCTACTATGAAAAATCGATGTTTCTTCCTGGTATACAAAGCTTACCAGTTCACTATTGGGGCTTTCTACATCCATTAGTTGCCAAGAATTAAAATTTAAATAAAAAGGGCTCGATGTAAGATTATAGGAGCTGTTTGAGGGAAACGTATAGTTACCTATGTTTTTATCCCAATTACGTGCCTCTCTTAAGCCATCCTTTGAAACGCCAAAATAGTACTTATACCCATCTTTATCAGTAACAACAAAACTTAGAATTAGATTGGTTCCAAATGGCGCTTGAGTAATATTACCCATATTATATTGAATATGAATGTCACTAAAATTTTGGACGAGAGGTTCATCATTGACATAACTAAATATAAACTTAGCTGAAAGCGAACCTGCACTTATATTGAATTGATCAGGAAATCTATCAGGTGGGGTAGATGCATATGCATCAGCAGTTTCATAATTAGTTCTTACAGTTTTATTTGTGAAAAAAGATCCACTTGCCAGAGCGTCCATAAGAATATTGCCTCTATTTATATAACCACCATCTCCATCATCAGGTTTATCTCTGGTTTGTCTGCTTATACTTCCACCTGCATTTAACGCCCAACCAATACCTGCTCTGGATGCAATTTCTTCTACTTTAATACCTCTGGCATGATAACTTAAACTTACTGGAAATGATTTTTCTCCTACACTAAACGAGGTAAATGGAACTGAGATATTTGGCAAACCTGTGTAGTGGGATATTGGAACTTCACTAAACTTTCCAAAAGAAGCTACTTCTGGGGATGGTGGGATTATCTCAGGTAAATCTTGTGCACTAGCCACTCTTACTGTTGAAGCAAGAAATATTAATATTAAAAAACGTGTGTTCATAAGTCCATTATTTATGGTTGTAATGTGCTTATAAAATTAGAGATGATGTTTGAGTTTTAGGAAAGCTAATCTTTCAGAATCAGTAAGCAAAAAGCTTTTTTATAGTAAGGTTTTTGCTTAAAAAAGACTCAATGATTTGACCCTAAAAAGCTTTATGCGAATTTGCTATATTAAGCTAAAAGTCTAATAACGCATAACAGACATAATCAGGTGCATCCATCTCTTCATCTGATAAATATCATTTTTGTTTGGGTTATAGATTTTTAAAACTGATGACGGTGCAAAACATTACATCCATATCTTAATGGACCATTTTTCGAAAAAAGTTCTGGGGTATAGTATTGAAAAGAGCAGC
>NZ_PVEO01000022.1 GCF_002973595.1 Jejuia pallidilutea
CAAGGGCAAAAGCAAAAAACTAGCTCTTATTGCAGTGTGCAACAAGTTATTAAAACAAGCATTTGCAGTTGTAAAAAATAGATTGCCATACGATGCAGATTACAGAAGCTCTTTAGTAATAAATAAGTAATAGTTTACTTGTTTTTTACCTCAGTTCTTTGTTGTAAACAGTTTTTACTTTTTTGTCCTATTGTCATCTTTAATGGCTTGAACTACCGCATCAATTAATAATACTATAAACAAAATAGCTCCGCAAAATATGTAAAAGTATAAATCCCATGGTCCTTTGCTACCAAATAAAATGAATATCAATATTGCAAATGCAATAACGAATACAGCTTTATTGATTAAATTCAGTTTATACCATTTCATCCTTGCCAAACTGAAAAATTCGTTACTATTCCTTTTTCATTAAATTTAATAGTTAAACTTCCAGTATTAATTCCACGTTTGGACATTCCTAAATAATATCTAAAATCCGAATTCGTTTCTGAATCGGGTTTTCCCAATAATTCAATTATTTCCGTTTTCGATTTTCCTTTCAGTTCGTGATTATTTCGCAAACTGTTCATCATATCCCAACGCAACGACCATTCAGCTTCTGATTCCGTCCAGTTTTTCCACTTTTCAGAGTCAAATTGTTCATGAGTGATATTCCCTTTCAAAGCAAATCCGATTAGAATTAGCGTTCCGAATATCAATAGTCCATATTTCAATACTTTTCGCAATGTTCGTCTTAAATTGTTTACAACGTTTATGTATAAGGAAAGTTGCGTATTTGTGTGCGAGGATTTTCCGAAGGAAAATCAGAAGCTAGCAAACGAGCAACTAACTTTGGTTTAGCTAAAACTAGCAATTTTTTTTATACGGTGTTGTGCTTAGTTTTTATTTTCTATTCTTTTATATTTTGTACTATTTATTCTTCTGGTACCTCCTCCCATAATCAAGATATGTCCTTCTCCAATATATCCGTGAACTACTATCAAATTCCCATCGTTATCGTTTCCAAGAATGGTTTTACTTTCTTTATGCATATAATAAATAGGAAAAAAGGGTATAAAAGTCAAATTTTTGTCAACTGAGAAATAATCTCCTTTAACCTTTCCATTTACATAGAATTTGTCCAAAACCTTGCCTTCGTTCATTAGGCTTATATTCAGCTTTTCATTATCGATTAGTTCTAATTTTACGATTGTTTTTTTTGTTTTTAAAGTATCCCATTCAAATCTATAGTTTTCTTTTAGAGTTGTCCAAAGTTCACGAACTGTCGAATCTTTCATACGGTTATCGTAATAACCATTTATTCCAAACTTTTTGAAGTCAGTTGGTAAATATTCACTTTTTCGACTCAATTTTTTTGTCGAATAACAGTTGGTTAGTAGAACTGTACAAATCAGAAATATGATTTTTGTCGTTTTCAGGATGTTCTTTTTTAATTAAGCACAACGGTCTCGTATAACCGTCAGTTACGGGTTAAATTAGCGATTATTTTCGGTTTGGCACTGACTTTAGCAATTCCGAGTGGATTCGGACGTAGTCGAATCCGCCGTAATTGCGGTTATACATTGTTGGCAACTGGCTTTTTTCCATTCGCTATTTTCTTAATTACTAATCCGCTTATAAAAGTCGAGATTATTGTCAGAAATAAAATCATTCTATAATTCACGTTATTTTGATGATATTTCAAAATTCCGTTATTCATTATTGGGTTAGTTATGGTTATTTTGATAAACTGACTTTCGAAATAACAATACAGACAATAAAAAGTCGGAATTAAAATCAGATAGATTAGATTCAGTCCGATTATTTTTTTCAAAGAACTAATTCTTCGAGATGTAAAATAAAATCCAATTGGGATTAATGTCAGAATGAAAGCAATGTCCGTTTCAAAAATCCGAAAGTCCTTTCCACCATAAAATCCGAGTTTGTAATCCGCCAAATATTTTACCGTTCTGCGAGTCAAAATCCGATAATCCAATTCATATTTCATTCCGAAAATGAAAGTCAGAATAATGAAGACAATTAGTAAAATCAGTTTGCGCTTTCCTTTCAGCATTTCGTTCTTTCAGCTTGTTGCCAACGGTCTTGTATAAGATTAGTTGCGTGTTTTAAGCACTAAAGTTAGCAAATAAAAACTGAATAGAAAATCCGCGAGGATTTTCGTAAGTAGGCTAGTACTAGCAATTAATTTTATACGTTGTTGTAAACTGGCTTTTTATGCTATTTGTTCTATTCTTGCTCCTTTACATAATGGATAAGTGCTTACAAACTCCATAATTGACTCTTTCATTTCAGTAAAAGAGTCAGCGTAATAATATAGAGCAGTTTCAGTTCCGCCTTCCCAATATTTTGTAATTTCTGAATTGTCATTAGTCAATTTTTTTATTTCCGAAATCACAAAGTTAATATCAGAGTTTTTGTAAACTTCAGGGTCTAAATTCTGTCCATCAATGTAAATTCCTAACCCTTCTTTTTGTCCGAATTCTATTTTTTGGTCAGTTTTTTCTATTGTCAATTTTGAACCTTTAGGTGCTCCGAGTTCCTCCAGTTTTTTTATTATTAACTGAATATCATTTTCGTTTATTTCGTTTGAATACAGTTTAATTTCTAAATCACAATATTCAAGTTCTCCTGATTTCAATTGCATTGTTCCTCCACCTGTCACTTCTCCAATTCCGTTTGCTTTTAGTAATTCTTCTAATGGGTCTTCATAAATTTCTCCTCTGTCAATAGGCATAATTTTATCATTTAAGGTAGCCACAATAAAATTTCCGACATCATTATTTTTTTGTTTTCCGAAGAGTTTCTTTATGAAGTTCATAGGTTTGTTTAGCTTGTTTACAACGTTTATGTATATGGAAAGTTGCGTGTTTGTGTGCGAGGATTTTCCGAAGGAAAATCAGACGTAACAAACGTGCAACGACCTTTGTTTAAGCCAAAACCAGCAATTTTTTATATACTGTGTTGGCAATAGTTATTTTATTCTTTTTCCGAGTTTATATTGTTTTTTAGTTTCCGTTCCGTCTTCTTTTAGACAATATTCGGTTCCGTTTTTCTTTCCATTAATATACTCACAACGAAAAGTCATTTTTTCTCCGCCATCTTTATAACCCAATTCAATTCCGTGCTTTTTCTTCCCTAAATATTGGCAACTATAGGACACTTTTCCATTTGTAAATTGTTCTCGAAGTATTTTTATTCCGTCATCGTTATAGGTGTGAATTTCAAAAATCTGTTTCTGTAGGTCATACATAAATTCTTTTAAAAGAACATTAGGTTTTTTTGGGTTGTATATAGTTTTGGTCGAAAGTCTCTTTTCTTTTCCGTTGAAATATAAATAGCTAAATAAAATAACGCCATTTTTAAATTCCTCTTCATAAACTAGATGTCCGTTTTTCCGTTTAACTTGAGCAATTCCAGTAAAAAGTACGTCATCACTAATTTTATACACTAAATTATTCTCTTCATAAACTTCTTTCATTTCAATTACTTCTTGCGCAATAGTATTGTTGTAAGCAAAAAGTATTAATAAAATCAGGAAGTTTCTCATTTAGTTTTAATTATTGCCAACGTATTGGTGTATGATTTCGTTGCGTGTTTAAGCACTAAAGTTAGCAAATAAATTACAGATAGAAAGACTGCGAGGACTTTCGTAAGTAAGCTTTTACTAGCAATGAATTATACACATTGTTGCCAACCGTTATTTATTTTAATTCAAGTTTGTCAATTCTGTTTCCGATGGTAAATTCTTTCATTTCCTTTTCCAGAGTATTAAAATCCGCTTGGTCTACTTTTTTTATGATTTCTCCATTTTTCATTAAATAAATTTCATCACAAGTGTCCGCTAAAGTTGAAAATATATGAGATGAAATAATTACTGTTTTCTCTAACTTTTTAAATCTTTTTATTATTTCTGTTATAATTAAATTACTTTGTATATCAACGCCATTAAAGGGCTCGTCCAGAATAAATACATTATTTGCTTGTAAAAGTATGGCAGTTAAAGCCAATTTCTTTTTCATTCCAGTAGAGTAAGTCGAAGCATATTGATTTAATGGTAAATCAAATATATTTTTGTCCTCAATGTTGGTTAGTTTTGTCTGTCTTGCATTGGCAAGTAGTTGTATATATTCTTTACCAGTTATTTTAGAGAAAAAGTAAGGTTCTGTTAATAAAAGTCCTAAATGGTTTTTTAATTTGGAAAAGTCAGATGATATGTTTCCTTTATAGCTTTCAAGTCCTGAAATACACCTGAAAAGAGTTGTTTTTCCTGCTCCATTTTCTCCAACGATTCCATAAATTTTACCTTTCTTAAATTCTAAATTTATTGTATTTAAAACTTGTTTTTTACCATAAAATTTTGATAGTTCTTCAATTTTAATCATTGTAATACGGTATTTAACTTTTTAACTGATTGGGAATAAAAAAGAGGAATAAATACTAATAGTATTGGTGGAAACATAAAACTAATTGCAATTAAAATTCCTTGTGACATATTCATTTCGTTTGGGAAAGACGAATATTTAGCTAAAACTATTGCTGTTAAATAAGCGTAGCATAAAAGAATAAAAATAATTAAAATATCTATTTCTCTAAAAAATGAAATACTTAAAGTTATTATTACTGGTAAGCTTAAAATTGTAAAATAAATTAAGCACGTTTTTGTTTTCTCTATTAAAAATTCTTTTGACGATAAATTGTAATTCCAGACAAAATATTCGTTTTCTATTTTTGAATAATATGAAAAACAAGTTAATCCAATCAATAGCATAGAAAAAACACCAAGATTAAAATTTCCAACTGATACTGAAATATAAGTCAAGAAATAAGCTATTGGAAAAATAAAGAATGTCTTTCTAAAACCAACTGTAAATTCAAATGGTTTTTTGTTAAATGGTGTTGGTATTGTAACATTTAGATTTGTACTAAAATTGAACAGCGTGATAAATATTATACACAAATTCAATATAGCAGAAAAGATAAATTGTTTTTGATAAATTAGATAAAGAGTAAAAGACAAACAATAGATAAGATTTTCTGTTATTCTTAATTTTCTATACTTGTCTTTATTGAAGATAGATTTTAAAAAATCATTTCTTTTAGGTTCACTTAATTTTGAAACGAAACTTATTGCCAATAATCCATAAGCATAATTTGCAAACTCTGTTTTTTCAAATAGATAATTAGAAAGCAAAATGAAAATAATTGGTAAAAGTGTATATCCAATCAAAAGTGGCATTCCGAAATCAATCATTTTTCGGTTAAGCATTTTAAATTGAAGTTGGAAATATTCTTTCATTCGCAATTTTTTTCTAATGGTTGGCAACGTTCGCGTATAATAATAGTTGCGTTTGTGTGCGCGAAGATTTTCCGAAGGAAAATCAGAAGCGAACAAACGTGCTATTACCTTAGTTTAGTCTAAAAATAGCAATTATTTTTATACATTGTTATGCGCAGGT
>NZ_PVEO01000023.1 GCF_002973595.1 Jejuia pallidilutea
CAAACAAGTCGTAAGAGACTTAAAAATTTAACGATGAAGAGTTTGATCCTGGCTCAGGATGAACGCTAGCGGCAGGCCTAACACATGCAAGTCGAGGGGTAACATTGGTGCTTGCACCAGATGACGACCGGCGCACGGGTGCGTAACGCGTATACAATCTGCCTTGTACTGGGGGATAGCCTTTAGAAATGAAGATTAAGACCCCATAGTATTATAGATTCGCATGATGAAATAATTAAAGGTTACGGTACAAGATGAGTATGCGTCCTATTAGCTAGATGGAGTGGTAACGGCACCCCATGGCGACGATAGGTAGGGGCCCTGAGAGGGGGATCCCCCACACTGGTACTGAGACACGGACCAGACTCCTACGGGAGGCAGCAGTGAGGAATATTGGACAATGGGGGCAACCCTGATCCAGCCATGCCGCGTGCAGGAAGACTGCCCTATGGGTTGTAAACTGCTTTTATACGGGAAGAAACACCGCTACGTGTAGCGGCTTGACGGTACCGTAAGAATAAGGATCGGCTAACTCCGTGCCAGCAGCCGCGGTAATACGGAGGATCCAAGCGTTATCCGGAATCATTGGGTTTAAAGGGTCCGTAGGTGGGCTGGTCAGTCAGAGGTGAAATCCCACGGCTCAACCGTGGAACTGCCTTTGATACTGCTAGTCTTGAGTTATTATGAAGTAGTTAGAATATGTAGTGTAGCGGTGAAATGCATAGATATTACATAGAATACCAATTGCGAAGGCAGATTACTAATAATATACTGACACTGATGGACGAAAGCGTAGGTAGCGAACGGGATTAGATACCCCGGTAGTCTACGCCGTAAACGATGGATACTAGCTGTCCGGCTTCGGCTGGGTGGCTAAGCGAAAGTGATAAGTATCCCACCTGGGGAGTACGTTCGCAAGAATGAAACTCAAAGGAATTGACGGGGGCCCGCACAAGCGGTGGAGCATGTGGTTTAATTCGATGATACGCGAGGAACCTTACCAGGGCTTAAATGTAAGTTGCATTAGCTGGAGACAGCTATTTCTTCGGACCACTTACAAGGTGCTGCATGGTTGTCGTCAGCTCGTGCCGTGAGGTGTCAGGTTAAGTCCTATAACGAGCGCAACCCCTGTTGTTAGTTGCCAGCATGTAAAGATGGGAACTCTAGCAAGACTGCCGGTGCAAACCGTGAGGAAGGTGGGGATGACGTCAAATCATCACGGCCCTTACGTCCTGGGCTACACACGTGCTACAATGGTAGGGACAGAGAGCAGCCACTGGGCGACCAGGAGCGAATCTATAAACCCTATCACAGTTCGGATCGGAGTCTGCAACTCGACTCCGTGAAGCTGGAATCGCTAGTAATCGGATATCAGCCATGATCCGGTGAATACGTTCCCGGGCCTTGTACACACCGCCCGTCAAGCCATGGAAGCTGGGAGTGCCTGAAGTCCGTCACCGCAAGGAGCGGCCTAGGGTAAAATCGGTAACTAGGGCTAAGTCGTAACAAGGTAGCCGTACCGGAAGGTGCGGCTGGAACACCTCCTTTCTAGAGAAAGACGACAAATAGGCAAAAGTTTTTGAGAAAAGGATAGTTTATTCTTTTTGCTGTTAATTTTAAAATAAAAAGTAAGTCATTAGTCATTAGTGGTTAGTATAAACTAAGCAGATAAAGGCCAAGGCTAACGACTAAGTACAGTCTCATAGCTCAGCTGGTTAGAGCGCTACACTGATAATGTAGAGGTCGGCAGTTCGAGTCTGCCTGAGACTACGACCCAGGGTTGGTTTGGTTGTATATCAGGTCAATTTTGGACAAGTTCATTAAAATAAAGGAAATTTTAGAAGTTGGGAAACCAGTTTACAGTACGCAGTTAGCAGTACGCAGTACATCAACAATTAAACTGATTACTGAATACTGACAACTGACAACTAAAAACGGGGGATTAGCTCAGCTGGCTAGAGCGCTTGCCTTGCACGCAAGAGGTCATCGGTTCGACTCCGATATTCTCCACAGGGCCGAAATGTTAAGAAAGTGTCTAGTAGACATTTTTAACGTAGGAGCCAGACGGCGCGTTGGCGTTGTCGTAAAGTTCATTGACATATTGAAAAAAGATACATGAAAAATTAGATAGAAATATCTAATAAAAATAATTATTGTAACGAGCAATAATAAAACTCATTAAAAAGACAAAAAGTACAATAAGCTACAAAAGAGCGTATGGGGAATGCCTAGGCTCTCAGAGGCGATGAAGGACGTGATAAGCTGCGAAAAGCTGCGGGGATTGGCACATACAAACTGATCCGCAGATATCCGAATGGGGCAACCCACTATATTGAAGATATAGTATCCGCAAGGAGGCAAACCCGGAGAACTGAAACATCTAAGTACCCGGAGGAGAAGAAAACAAAAGTGATTCCGTAAGTAGTGGCGAGCGAACGCGGATTAGCCCAAACCAATGTTGTTACGGCAATATTGGGGTTGTAGGACCACATCATTGGAAGCATGATGAACTAGAACGCTTTGGAAAGAGCGGCCATAGACGGTGATAGCCCGGTATAGGTAAAGAGTGCGGACATAGTGGTATCCTGAGTAGTGCGGGGCACGTGAAACCCTGTGTGAAACTGGCGGGACCATCCGTTAAGGCTAAATACTCCTGAGAGACCGATAGTGAACTAGTACCGTGAGGGAAAGGTGAAAAGAACCCTGAATAAGGGAGTGAAATAGAACCTGAAACCATACGCTTACAAGCGGTCGGAGTTACGCCTCGGCGTAATGACGGCGTGCCTTTTGCATAATGAGCCTACGAGTTACCGTTGCCAGCAAGGTTAAGGACTTCAGGTCCGGATCCGTAGCGAAAGCGAGTCTGAACAGGGCGCCATAGTTGGTAGTGGTAGACGCGAAACCGTGTGATCTACCCATGGGCAGGTTGAAGCTGTAGTAACATACAGTGGAGGACCGAACCGGTTGACGTTGAAAAGTCTTCGGATGACCTGTGGGTAGGGGTGAAAGGCCAATCAAACTCGGAAATAGCTCGTACTCCCCGAAATGCATTTAGGTGCAGCGTTGATATTAGTTTTATAGAGGTAGAGCTACTGATTGGATGCGGGGGCTTCACCGCCTACCAATTCCTGACAAACTCCGAATGCTATAAAATATGATCAGCAGTGAGGGCATGGGTGCTAAGGTCCATGTCCGAGAGGGAAAGAACCCAGACCATCAGCTAAGGTCCCCAAATGTATGTTAAGTTGAAAAAACGCGGTTGGACTGCTTTGACAGCTAGGATGTTGGCTTGGAAGCAGCCATTCATTTAAAGAGTGCGTAACAGCTCACTAGTCGAGCGGTCCGGCATGGATAATAATCGGGCATAAACATACTACCGAAGCTATGGACCACGCCTTTGGCGTGGTGGTAGGGGAGCATTGTAGTGTCGTCGAAGGTTTGCCGTGAGGCATTCTGGAGAAGCTACAAAAGAAAATGTAGGCATAAGTAACGATAATGCGGGCGAGAAACCCGCACTCCGAAAGACTAAGGTTTCCTCAGCTATGCTAATCAGCTGAGGGTTAGTCGGGACCTAAGGCGAACCCGAAAGGGACAGTCGATGGACAACAGGTTAATATTCCTGTACCCGCTCTCAATAAAAGTGACGGAGGCGAATATTTGGTGCGTGCTGACGGAATAGCACGTTGAAGCCAGTGGCAACACGGCGATAGTACACTAAGACTTCGGTTGCGGTGATAATCCAGAGAATCGACTTCCAAGAAAAGCAAGAGTAGCGGCCCGTACCCTAAACCGACACAGGTAGTTGGGATGAGAATTCTAAGGAGCTCGAGAGATTCATGGCTAAGGAACTAGGCAAAATAGACCCGTAACTTCGGGAGAAGGGTCGCCCCGAACTTGTTTCGGGGCCGCAGTGAAAAGGTCCAGGCGACTGTTTATCAAAAACACAGGGCTATGCTAATTCGAAAGAAGACGTATATGGCCTGACACCTGCCCGGTGCTGGAAGGTTAAGTGGAGATGTTAGCCTCGGCGAAGCATTCAAATGAAGCCCCAGTAAACGGCGGCCGTAACTATAACGGTCCTAAGGTAGCGAAATTCCTTGTCGGGTAAGTTCCGACCTGCACGAATGGTGCAACGATCTGGACACTGTCTCAGCCATGAGCTCGGTGAAATTGTAGTATCGGTGAAGATGCCGATTACCCGCTGTGGGACGAAAAGACCCCGTGCACCTTTACTATAGCTTAGTATTGGTTTTGGATAAGTAATGTGTAGGATAGGTGGGAGACTTTGAAGCGGCGTCGCCAGGCGTTGTGGAGTCATTGTTGAAATACCACCCTTTGCTTATCTAGAGTCTAACCTTCCTATGAAGGGACAGTGCTTGGTGGGTAGTTTGACTGGGGTGGTCGCCTCCAAAAGAGTAACGGAGGCTTCTAAAGGTTCCCTCAGCACGCTTGGTAACCGTGCGCAGAGTGCAATGGCATAAGGGAGCTTGACTGAGAGACCTACAAGTCGATCAGGTACGAAAGTAGAGCATAGTGATCCGGTGGTTCCGCATGGAAGGGCCATCGCTCAAAGGATAAAAGGTACGCCGGGGATAACAGGCTGATCTCCCCCAAGAGCTCACATCGACGGGGGGGTTTGGCACCTCGATGTCGGCTCGTCACATCCTGGGGCTGGAGAAGGTCCCAAGGGTTGGGCTGTTCGCCCATTAAAGTGGCACGCGAGCTGGGTTCAGAACGTCGTGAGACAGTTCGGTCTCTATCTACAGTGGGCGTTAGAAATTTGAGTGGATCTGACTCTAGTACGAGAGGACCGAGTTGGACAAACCTCTGGTGTACCAGTTGTTCCGCCAGGAGCATTGCTGGGTAGCTACGTTTGGAAGGGATAAGCGCTGAAAGCATATAAGCGCGAAACCCACCACAAGATGAGATTTCTTTAAAGGGTCGTGGGAGATGACCACGTTGATAGGCTATAGGTGTAAAGGCAGTAATGTCATAGCCAAGTAGTACTAATAACCCATAGGCTTATTGTAAAAGCCCCCTCTAACTCCCCCAATCAGGGGAGGACACTTGCCCTAACGGGTAATGGGGGTGCGTTGTTTTTTTATAGGCTCAATAATTATTGTACGATCATGTTTCTTATTTTCAATATGTTAAGATATTTTATCCTCGCGAAAGCGGGGATCTCATAATCCCAGAGATGGTGTTTTATGAGTTAAAAGAGATCCCCGCCTGCGCGGGGAAACGATTTAAGGTGGTTATAGCGACGGGGCTCACCTCTTACCATTCCGAACAGAGAAGTTAAGCCCGTTAGCGCCGATGGTACTGCACTTGTGGAAGAGTAGGTCGCCGCCTTTTTTGGAAGAGTCTAATTACATATGTAGTTAGGCTCTTTTTTT
>NZ_PVEO01000024.1 GCF_002973595.1 Jejuia pallidilutea
GGTCTCTACGTGTATATTAACCTTATTCCTCTCTTTGGTTCTTTATGATTAATTTATCTAATTTAGTGAAATGCTAAGTTAAGACGTGTATAATTAATTGCTTTGGCAAGTGATTATTTGGAAAATTCCTTCGGAATTTTCTCGCGTTCGTTTTTGTTTACTAAATTAGTTGCTGAAACACGCAACTTTCCTTATACATAAACGTTATGCGCAAGTTAAAAAAGCAACAAAACCTGCATCGGACTTTTAGGATTGACCTAGATATTAAAGCGTCGGATTTGATAACATCGTAACTGATTTTTAAGACATCTGACTTAAAAAAAATAAAAACGCGGACTTTCAGCTTTGCCCAAAGCTAGTTTAAATATCAAAAATTAAGCATTGCCAAAAGTTCGTTCTGATTGAATAAAATAAAAAAAGTCAAAAAAAGGCCCTAATGAAAATTGTAGCTTTTTCACTAAAACTGTTGAATATAAACAGCGGATAATTAAAATTTTGAATAATACGTCGGATTATGAATATACCGTTAAAAACAATAAAAAACCTGCGCATAACAATGTATAAAAATAATTGCTATTTTTAGACTAAACTAAGTTAGTTGCGCGTTTGTTTGCTTCTGATTTTCCTTCGGAAAATCCTCGCGCACACAAACGCAACTATTATTATACGCGAACGTTACCACACATTTAAAAAAAACATCGTGCTTCAATGAAAATACTGATTTTTATTTTAATAATTACATTGAATTTCTCTTGTGCCCAATCCCAAGAAAATCAAATCGACAGAACAAGAATCAAGGAAGATTTGAATGAAATTTTGACAGATATTTCCCAAAGCTATATTTATCTTGATGAGAAAAATGTGGATTTGGATTGTATCCGAGAACATTATGAAAGCCAAATCGAAAACTTAAATACAGAAGAAGAAACAGTACTTTTTTTCGAGTATTTATTAGATGAATTTTATGATAGTCATTTGATTTTAAACACAAACCGTAACTCATCATTTCGTTTGTTTTCGCCAATTTATATTAAAATTGAGAACGGAAAAGCAGTAATCTCAAATGTTTGGCAAACTCAAATCGAAAATATTGACCAAAATCTAATTGGAGCAGAAGTCAAAAAAATCAATGGATTGACTTTCGGCAAAGCAATTGAGCAATTTCCAACGCATTGTAATGACAAAAAATCTAAAATAGTTCGAGAATGGATTGCAAATAAAATTTTGGCAGGTCGTTATAATGAACCAAGAGTTTTGAGCCTAAAATTGACCGATAATAAAACTATCGAATTTGACTTGGATAAAGTCAAATTCAAGAAAGATGACGGACTTTTAAACACAACGACACAAAACGGAATTGGAATTATTAGATTAAACAATTCGTTAGGAAATAACGGATTGATAAACGAGTTTGATAAATCGCTCAACCAAATGGAAAACACAAAAGGGCTAATAATAGATTTGAGAAATACAGTTGATGGCGGAAATTCTTATGTTGCTCGTGGAATTTTAAGTAGATTTATCACAGAACAAAAACCATATCAAAAACATTGGACAATTGAACAATATGATGGAAATACGAAAGTCGAAAGAAGTTGGGTTGAGTACGTAAGTCCGAGAGAAAGACAATATAAAAAGCCAGTTGTTATTTTAGTTGGTCGTTGGACTGGAAGTATGGGCGAAGGACTTGCAATCGGGTTTGAAGGAATGGAAAGAGCCGAAATCGTAGGTTCGGAAATGGAAAGATTGGCTGGCGAAATGAACGGATTTTCGTTTATAAATCAAAAATTTGGCTATCGCCTATCGACAGCAAAACTTTATCATATAAATGGAACGCCAAGAGAAAAATATGTGCCGACAAATTATGTAACGCAAACGACAACAGAAAATGACGAAACCCTTGCAAAAGGAATTGAATTAATTAACGAGATTGCGGAATAAAAACGTGTGGTAACAATGTATAACCGCAATTACGGCGGATTCGACTACGTCCGAATCCACTCGGAATTGCTAACGTCAGTGCTTAACCGAAAATCATTAACTTTAAAACCGTAACTGACGTTTATACTAGACCGTTGGCAACAAGCTGAAAAATGACACAAGAAAAAAATAAAAACATCGGAATTAGATTAGCGTCAATGCTTTTAGACCATTTCATTATGACTTTTGGAATTGTAATAATTGCATTTATTCTCGTCGGAATTGGATATTTAGTTGTCGGAAATCCTTCTGATTCTGATTTACCTGAATGGTTTGTGATTATTCCGATATTTCTCGGATTAATGATTTTCTCTGTCTATTTCAACAAAGACGCAATTAAAGGAAAAAGTCCTGCCAAAAGAATTCTTGGACTTGTAATAGTTGACAATAAAACAGGAGAAATAGCAAATCCAATTAAGTCAGTTGTTAGAAATATAACATTAGTTTTTTGGCCAATAGAAGTGATTTTTTCACTTTTCTCACCTGAACGTAGAATTGGAGATTATATAGCCGGAACTAAAGTCATTTCGGATGACAAAACTCTAAAAACTGAATTGAAAATAGGACAAATTATTTTTGCATTAATAATCGGAATTATATTTATGTTTCTGATTATGGCATTACAATTCGGAATTCAAGGAATAAGTATGATGGAATGGTAAAAGCCAGTTGCCAACACCGTATATAATTTATTGCTAGTTCTAGCCTACTTACGAAAATCCGCGAGGATTTTCTATTCGGTTTTTATTTGCTAAATTAGGTGCTTAAACACGCAACAAACCATATACAAACACGTTGGCAACAAGCTGAAAAATGAAACATGCATTGAACATATTGCTTCTGATTTTAACTTTGATTTCGTGTAAAAATCAATCGGGATTGAAAACGGAAATTGCTCAAATTCAAAAAACGGAATTGAAAAAAATAACGCAAACTGACTCAATATCTGAATTGTGGAATATTTTAGTTTTCGAAAAAGGTGGTTGTTTAGGTGGAGAACAGTATGTAAATGAAACGGAATTTAAAAGAGAAGAAAAACCACTTGTTTTCAGCGAAACGGAATGGAAAAAATTCTCGGATAACGACAAACGAAAACTGACTGAATTTCTAATTAACAAACTTTCTGACACAACGAGAACAAAAGTCCATACTTGCCCATTTTTTGGAGCAACAAACGGAGAAATGGCTGTATATTCACTTCAGCACCTTCACAAAAAGAATTGGTTCGATTTTTCGGAGTTTAAAGAATATAAAGATAAGGAATATAAAAGTGCAACTGAACAACCGCAAATGTGGTTACAGAATATATTGAATAAAGAAATCGACAGAAAAAAATTAGCAGAATTGTTTAAAAAAGAATTGAAATAATAAATGGAATTGATAACAGAAAATGGATATTATTTATCTGACCCATTTCATTATGTCGATTGGCACGCTGGACATAAATTCGAAAAACTTAATTATACGGCATTTTGGTTTTTAAAAGGAAATAAAGTGCTATTACACGGAAAATCGAACGATAAGGATTTTAATAAAGAAGAATTCAAAACTATTGGATATTATGAAGTCAAAGATGACGTAGTAAATATCACATTTCAAAAAGGCGAAAAGTTTGAAGCAAAACAAGAGATGATTTTAATTCAAAAAGGCCAAATGATGAACAAAAACGAAAGAATGTTTGACTTTGTAAAATGGAATAAATAAAAGCCAGTTGCCAACAACGTGTAAAAATAATTGCTTGGTACTTGCCTACTTGGAAATTCCTGCGGAATTTCCAATGGTTCGTTCAATTTTTAGTAAGTTAGTTGCTAAACCACGCAACTATTCTTACACAAAACCGTTGTGCAACATTAGGAAAAACGAGCAATTTTTCGGATATTTATAAAATAATTTTTATTAAAATGGCAACAGTAGATAATATACGAAATGGATTGATTGACAAGATACTGTCGATTAAAAACAAAGACTTTTTAGTAGCTCTTGATAAAATAATTACATCGAGTTCTTCGGAATCTGAAACGGTTGAATTGACCAATGAGCAAAAAATAATGCTGGAAATGAGCGAACAGGATATAAAAGACGGAAAACTAATTTCTCAAGAAGCTATGAATAAAAGGAATTTGGAATGGCTAAACGCAATATAATTTGGACACGAACAGCTGACATTCAGTTCGTGGGAATTTTAGAATATTGGGTTAAAAGAAACAAATCAAATAGCTACTCAAAAAAACTTTTGAAATTGGTTTCGGAAAGAACAAAACAGATAGCCGAGAAACCATTAATTTATAAAACAACAGATTTTAAAGATACAAGAGTAGCTTCGTTGGGGAATTTTAGTATTTACTATAAATTTAATGAAACTGAAATTATTATCACCGCTTTTTGGGACAATAGACAAAACCCGAAAAAACTTCTAAAAATATTAAAAAACAAAAAATAACGTTGCACAACAATGGCTATAAGTAATTGCTTGTTCTCGCCTACTTTGGAAATTCCGCAGGAATTTCCAACTTGGTGTGTACTTGCAAAGTTAAGTGCTAAAACACGCAACTACTCATAGCCGAGACCGTTGTATGCAATTTGAACCTATCATGAAAATTTTACTTCCTTTCATACTTTTTACATTTTTTTTATCATGCGAATGCAAAAATGAACCGATAGAACCAACAAAAATAGTTGAGTTGAACAATAAAGAAATATTCGCATTGACAGGAACACAGTATATAGTATCTGAAATTAAAGGTCCTGCAACTAATGAAAATCTAACCTTTTTAAAAGGTAAAGACTTTCAGTTCAAAAAAAGCGGATTGATTTTCTCAAATAATGTGGAGATTGGAAAGTGGAAAAATGACAGATGGATTAATTTGGACGCTGTTGAATTAAAGTTTTTAATTAATGTCGTTAGTCGAAATGAAATGAAAGTCTATTCACAATATTTTGATTGCAAAACTGAATCAATAATTGAGGAAAGTATTTATTTGACTGGAAACTTTGAATCCGAATCTGAATTTAGTAATAGAATTGACTTTTGACAATCGGAATCTAAAAATGAATAAAAAACTGCATACAACAAAGAACTGAGGTAAAAAACAAGTAAACTATTACTTATTTATTACTAAAGAGCTTCTGTAATCTACATCGTATGGCAATCTATTTTTTACAACTGCAAATGCTTGTTTTAATAACTTGTTGCACACTGCAATAAGAGCTAGTTTTTTGCTTTTGCCCTTG
>NZ_PVEO01000025.1 GCF_002973595.1 Jejuia pallidilutea
CTACTTTCGAAAATTCCTGCGGAATTTTCTCGGGTTCGTAAAAGTTTGCTAAATTAGTTGCTTAACCACGCAACTAACCATACACAAACACGTTGGCAATAATTTAAGAAATGACGAAATACATTCAATTTTTTTTAATCCTTTTAACATTATCTGCTTGCGGACAAAAAGAAAATGAAAAGAAAAGTCCTGAAAATGTGAATGAAAAGTTTGCGGAATCGGAACAACCAATTGAATCACAAAATGAAAAAATTAGTGACGAAGAATTATATCTGAATATCGATTTTCAAGATTTCTTTGAAAAAGATAAAATCTCGTTTTTAATTAATAATTGTCTAGTATTTAAAAATAAAATTTTAACAAGTGACAAATCGGTAGGTCTGACTGATATATTCCTGAAAATCAAAAAAGAAAACGCCACTCTTGTAGTCTCTATTAATGATAAAAAAAATATTAAATGTAAAACAAAGAATACCACCTTGGTATTAACAATATTCGTAAATGAAGTCGAGAATATTTTTACTTTAGATTTAAGTAAAGGCAAGTATGTTGGTTTAGAGAAAACAGATAACAATAAGTTGGTGTTAAACCAATCTCAAAGACAATTTGAGTATGACTAACATAATTAAAATTAATAAAAAACTATTGCCAACAAAGTATATAAAAAATTGCTAGTTTTAGCTTAACCAATGTGAGTTGCTTTGTTTGCTAGCTTCTGATTTTCTTTCGGAAAATCCTCGCACACAAACACGCAACTTTCCATATACGTAACCGTTACCACACATTTGAGAAAAATCGTTTTCATATTGACCATTTTGATTTTCCAACAAAGTCTTTACTCGCAAAAAGAAATTGTTGGAAAGGTGGAATTTTATAAATCAATCGAAAATGAATGGAATGTTTTGGAATCATTCCCTGATGAAACAATAGAAAATCTAACAAATCGGAACCATAAAATTAAGATTCTACAAAAGGACAGCATTATAGAACTCAAAACTGACTTAAATGGATTTTTTAAAATTAGTACTGTATTTAATGACTCTATTTTCATAAAGGTAAATGACCATTCACCAGTTCTAAATGAAAACTTTGAATTTGACTTCAATGAAATTAGAGACACTCTAAAACTTCGGATATCTGACAAAAAATTATCTGTCTACCGAGATTCAATTGGAAACCCTGAATTTCACAATAAGTATAGCGAACAACAAGCAGAATTGGATTTTAAGAATGGAAAACGCGAACTTCTTGGATTAGCTGTTTGCTGGCCAACAGAAAAATCTATGCAAATACATAGACAAATAGAAGTTGAATATGCGATAAAATACAACTACATTGAACCGACCCGTGAAAAGATTAGAATAATGTACCGATACAATCAAGTGATGAAAAAATTAATCGGAATAAATAAAAACGTGTGGTAACAATGTATATAAAAAATTGCTATTTTGTGCTTAATCAATGTGAGTTGCTTTGTTTGCTTGCTTCTGATTTTCCTTCGGAAAATCCTCGCACACAAACACGCAACTTTCCATATACGTAACCGTTGGCAGTAATTTGAGAAACCACTTTACTCAACGAAAAACATACTTCCCTAATTTTGATTTTTAAGACAAAAAAGGCTGAATTACATTTGAGAAATTAAATCCAACTAATGAAATATTTACTAATCATATCAATTTTTCTCTTTTTCAAATTCAGTTATGGAACTGGACAAGTTCCAGATTATTTGGTTTATAAAGGCGATACACTTGCAATTTTTTCAAATCCGCTTGAAAAGTATTTTGAACAAACTGGAAAAAGAGAGTTAATTGATTTTGTTGGTTGTGGTTCGACCGCTTGTTGGAGAGGATATAAAGCTATTTGGGAATTAAAAGGAGATAAGCTCTATTTAGTACAAGTAACCAGTTGTCATAACAGTTGCGGACTTGAAATAAAAAATGCTGACTTAAAAAAGATGTTCGGAACTGAAACTGTGTTTGCGAATTGGTTCACTGGAAAAATAATAGTTCCACAAGGAAAAAGAGTTCAATACATTCATATGGGTTATGCTTCGATTTATGAAAAGGAACTTCATATATCATTTAAAGATGGAATTAAGACAAATGAAAAGACTATCTTAAACGAAAAAATAGCTAACAAAATCAGATTTGAAAAAAGACAAAGAGAAATTGCAAAAAAAGTACAGGATACTCTTTTTCAACAAGTAAAAAAAGCTATTGTCTGGGATACAATCAAAACACCATATTATGACTTGTGTGATGAAAAATATATTTTGACTTATAATAAAAAAGGTAAATTAAAGAAAGTTTGGGTTGATTGGGAAGGAGAAACATTCAGAGAAAGAATTGATGATTGGTGGTGGAATATAACTGATGATAAAAAATGTAGAAAAGAGATTAAGAAAGCACTTAAACCGATAAACATTTCATATCTCAAATTACCAAAGAGAAAAATAAAGATAACTTTTATAATATTTTATAATAAAGAAACTGGAAAATTAGAAACGTGGATGGAAGAATAAAAACTACTGCCAACAACGTGTATAATTAATTGCTTCTTATGTGCTTACTTGCGAAAATTCCTGTGGAATTTTCTCGGGTTCGTAAAAGTTTGCTAATTTAGTTGCCTAACCACGCAACTAACCATACACAAACACGTTATGCGCAAGTTAAAAAAGCAACAAAACCTGCATCGGACTTTTAGGATTGACCTAGATATTAAAGCGTCGGATTTGGTAACATCGTAACTAATTTTTAAGACATCGGAATTAAAAAAAATAAAAACGCGGACTTTCAGCTTTGCCCAAAATCAGTTTAAACAGCGGAAAATTAGTTACGCTAAAAAGTTCGTTCTAATTAAAAAAAATAAAAAAAAAGCCAAAAAAAGACCCTAATGAAAATTGTGGCTTTTTTACTAAAACTGTTGAATATAAACAGCGGATCCTTAAAATTTTGAATAATACGTCGGATTATGAATATACCGTTAAAATCAATAAAAACCTGCGCATAACAATGTATAAAAATAATTGCTATTTTTAGACTAAACTAAGGTAATAGCACGTTTGTTCGCTTCTGATTTTCCTTCGGAAAATCCTCGCGCACACAAACGCAACTATTATTATACGCGAACGTTGGGCACAAGCTGAAAAAACAAATGGCAGAATATAAAAATCCGTTCTCGGACAGAAAACATTACTACGAACACGCTGAATGGATTGATGAACATTTAGACAAGTTCTTTGACGAAAACCTAATAACAGTTTTTCACGAAATTCCGACATTGGATTTACATCTTGATGTTTATTTCATAAAACCAGAAAATGCTCAATTCAATATTCTTCTAACTTCAGGAATGAGTACGTTAAAAAATGAACGTTTCGGAAAAAGCAGAAAATCCGACTGAATTAGAATTTGCGGAATTAATGATGTTAATTCCAAAAGAAATTGAATTTGACCAAGTATTTCCCAGCGAAAATAAAAATGATTGGATTATTTCAGTTCTAAAACAAACAGCCAAATTCCCACATTTTTACGACACTTGGATTGGAATTGGACATACAATTCAAGCAGAAGAAGATATGACACCTTACAGCGACGAAACTGAATTTGTAGGTGCTTTAATTCTACCTTCGGTAACTTTTGGCGAAGATTTTACAGAAATCAAAAAAAACAACAGACAGATAAATATTTATAATGTTTTTCCGCTTTATAAAAATGAGTTGGAATATAAAATAGAAAACGGATACAATAAGTTTTTAGACTTATTAATCAAAGCTAACGGAAAAGAAGTTTTGGATTTGAAGAGAAAAAATCTAATACCAAACAAATCGATTTGGAACAAAATTATTGGAAATTGAAAATAAAAAGCCAGTGCCCAACAATGTATAACCGCAATTACGGCGGATTCGACTACGTCCGAATCCACTCGGAATTGCTAACGTCTGTGCTTAACCGAAAATTATTAACTTTAAACCCGTAACTGACGGTTATACGAGACCGTTGCCATTAATTTGAATGAACTACTCGAACGAAAAAATAATTGAACGATTTGAATCAGGCGAAAACCTGAAATTCCTACTATTTTGGGGAC
>NZ_PVEO01000026.1 GCF_002973595.1 Jejuia pallidilutea
GCTTACTTACGAAAATTCCGCTGGAATTTTCTATCCGTGATTATTTACTAACTTTAGTCCTTTAACACGCAACGAAATCATACACTAGACCGTTGCCAACAATTTGAGAAAAACGCTACAAATATTAATTATACTCAGTTTTGGACTGAATTTATCAGCTCAAGAAGTAGTTATTAAATCGGAAATCAAAATAGATTCAACCGAATTGAAAATCACTCAATCGGATTATGAATATTATGCATATAGTACTCTTGACAACAGAAAAACTGATTCCTTAATTGTGACAATCGGAAATGTTGGAACAAGTGTAACTGCAATAAAAATTGACTTAACAAAAACTGAAAGACCGAAAGTTGGACTCACTCTTTGGTCAGATTATGGAGAATATGATGGAAAAAACACGCTGAATGTTGAACTGGAGTTTTATGAATTGGAACTAAATGCGACTGAATTCAAGAAAGGCGACCGAATTATGGGACGAGTAAAGGGAAAATCAAGAATAATTCCTAATAATTCTGGTGGTTACCAAATCGAATTTGACGGAGAATTTAACCATATTATTGGAAAATTAATGATTAAGAAAAAAGCGGAACACAGCTTTAGAATTATAGATAACGAATAAAAACTGTTGGCAACAATGTGTATAATTCATTGCTAGTTAGAGCCTACTTACGAAAGTCCTCGCGGACTTTCTATCCGTGATTTATTTGCTAACTTTAATGCTTAAACACGCAACGAAATCATACACTAGACCGTTGTATGCAATTTAAACCAACCCAATGAGCATATTTAAAATTAAAGAAAATAAGAAACCTTCATTAATCGGAAAAATCCTAAAAAGGACACCGAAAGAGAACGCTCTGATTGACATTAACAATCTTTTCGTTGAAAACGAAGATGATTTGACTAAAGTTAGTTTGGAACAAATCCAAGAGATAACGGACAAATACAAACTCAAATTAAACAAAAAATTTAAGGCTCTTCGACTTGACTTATTTAGAAAATATATTCACCATTGTCTCGAAGACCACGTAATAGACGAAAGTGAAATCAACACATTTTTGCACTTAAAGAAATTACTGCATTTGACTGACGTAGAAATAAAACAAGTCCTGAATTTTGAGACAAAGAAGTTATTCGACCAAGAAGTAAAAAATGCTGTTTCAGATGGAATTTTAACGCAGGAAGAAAAAGACAATCTGGAATTACTTAAAAAAAACCTGTTGCTTAATGACCAAGTTGCTGACGATATTCTGCAAACCAATTCAAATAAAATTTTAACCGACTTTATCAATGAGGCTGTTTCAGACGAACGATTGAGTGACGAGGAATTTGAAAGAATGAATGAAATTTCTTTAAGTCTCGGAATTGAACCAAAACTAAATCAAAGAACTAAAGAAAATCTTGAACGGTATCGTCTTTATTGGACTATAGAAAACGGAGAGTTACCAATTTATGAAAACCCGCCAATTAATATTCAAAAAAGTGAAAATTTGTACTTTATGGCTAATGTAAATTGGAAAGAACAAAGACGAGTAACTAAACGAATAAATTACGGAGGACCAACAGCACGAATAAAAATCGCTAAAGGAGTTTATTATCGAATGGGTAGCATTTCAGCGAAATCAGTTTCTGAAGATATATGGCAAGTCATTGATAGCGGAAACATCTATCTCACTAATAAGCGACTGATTTTTATGGGTTCGAGAGGTAACAAAACAATTCGACTGAATAAAATATTAGATATAGCACCATATAAAAACGGAGTTGACATTCAAAAAGATGCTGGAAAAAGCCCATTTTTGGAATTTAATTCTAATGTGGACATTTTTTCAATGATGATTGTCCGATTAATGAATGAAGTATAAAAAACTGCATACAACAACGTATAAAATTAATTGCTTGGTACGAGCCTACTTACGAAAATCCTCGCGGATTTTCTATTCGGTTTGTATTTGCTAAATTCGTTGCTAAACCACGCAACTAATCTTATACAAAACCGTTGTAGCACATTAAAGAAAACCTTGAACGAACTAATAAACATCATAGATGAAATTACCAAATATGGATTATATCCGAATTTGGAACACAGCGGTAAAGAAAAAGATTTAGAAAAACACCTTGTTGAATTGTACGCTAAATATTTTCATATAAAATATGTTTTTGACGAGAAAGATTATGCGGATTATGAATATGACGGACAAAATAAAATAAGAGAAAATGTAATTTCAAATTTTCCATCATTTGGTCTTTATCACAACTTGTCTGAACTGAATAAAATCGAAAACGAAGCTGATTTGGTTGTTGGAGATGCTGTGGATGACTTAACTGATATAATTCTTGACCTTCTCGAAATAAAGTGGAGAGCGGATACAAATAGCGAAAATGATGCTTGGTGGTATTTTGAACTGATTTTCTACTCTCACACTCAACAACATCTGATTGATTTACTAAATTTTATGAAACATAAAAATGGGTAAAAAAATCTTCACTATTAAAAATGTAACTATCGGAATTGGACTAATAATGCTTGATTTGGCTATTTATGTCGTTTTAGGATTAATGTTAATGGATTATGATGATTTTTATGATGAAAGCAAAGGAGAATATTGGAGTTTAGCAAGTATGACAACTTCACAAAAAGCAACTTATATCGGATTAAATATTTGGAACATCATTAACATTTTAATCATTGGATATATAGTTTATAGAATAATTAAAATCGTGAAAAATAACGTGCTACAACACCGTGTATAGCTCATTGCGGCTGAATTCCTTATCGGAATTCATTGCAATTTGCTATCTTTCGGTTACGGCGGAAAATCATAGCTGATTTTCCGCAACGAGCCATACACGAACACGTTGTAAAACATTTAAAACGAACATTGAGAATTCAAATTATCATATTGATTTTAATCGCAAATTGTGCTTTCGGACAAGAAAAAGTTACGATTGACCAAAATATTGTGAAATATGAAATTAAAGATGAATTTAACCGATTTGACAATATTGCAAACGAACTTAAGAAATACAAAAGTTTTGATATAGAAATCAGCGAAAATTCAAGTATTAAAATTTTAAACCAATACAGCACAGGATTTACTAGACATACAATATCTTTTGAGATTGACAATAACCTGAACATCATAAATTCAGACTACGAGTATTGGACTGATGTTGCAGAAATTGGAACAGAATATAAAATACTTGATATTGACTTTAAATTAAATCAAAATCCTTTTCAGGGAACAAACGGATTGCGAGGACAATATGAAATGAAAATAAAAAAGGTTAATGAAAACGGAGAAATATTAAAGCAAATAACGTTTAAAGGCAAATTCAAATCTTTCAAAGGAATTGATAAGTCATCATCTGATTATTTATGGGCTTTGGAACAAAACAAAGTATTTTACGGAATAACAAATGAAAACGGAGTTTATTTGCGTCCCGACAAGATGCCTTCCTTGAAATCTGTCCATAAAGTTCTGACTGAAAAAATAAAAAAAATTAAAGGTTACAAGCCTAATAAAATAAGAGCTTTCGTAATCATAAATGAAAATGGGAAAATCGAAAAAGAACCGTTCAGATTTTTTGGAGATTTTGGAAAGTTAAATAAAGAAACACAAATTCAGGTTAAGGAATTGCTAATTGAATTTACTGATTGGTATCCAGCTTGTGTAAATGAAAAAGAAGTTAAATCACAAATTCCGATAGTAATTGGAATTGAATAAAAAACGTTTTACAACACCGTGTATAATTAATGGCTAGTTCTCGCCTACTTAAGAAAATCCTCGCGGATTTTCTATTCGGTATTTATTTGCTAACTTTAGAGCTTGAAACACGCCACTAATCATACACAAAACCGTTGCCATTAATTTGAATGAACTACTCGAACGAAAAAATAATTGAACGATTTGAATCAGGCGAAAACCTGAAATTCCTACTATTTTGGGGAC
>NZ_PVEO01000027.1 GCF_002973595.1 Jejuia pallidilutea
ATGAAAAAAATTACTTTGCTAAGTGTGTTATTATTTTTGATGACACAGTTTAACTTCTCTCAATCCCTTTCAGGAAAACGAATCAAGATTGCTAACCCAACAAGCGCGGAGCTTTTAAAAGTTAAGGAAGTTGGTATAGACCTGTCCTGTGGGGCTTTGTTCACGGAAAACGGCTTGATTCTAGAATTAGGAGAAACCGATTTGGACAATCTTTCCCAAAAAGGCATCTCATTTACCGTATTAATTGACGACCTAATCGGTTATTACCAAAAGAAAAACGAGACCGAGCTCCCCTTAGCCAAATCTCAGCTACAAGCGAAAAAGGCCCAGGCCTTTTCAAGAAAATCCCTCAGTACCAAAAGTGAAAGTATCGATAATTTTATTCAGTACGAGGGCTGCTCAGAAGTAAACTGGGCAGTACCTACTAATTTTACTCTTGGTAGTATGGGTGGGTGTTTAACCTATAGCGAGGTTTTAAGTGAACTGGACCGGATGCGCTCCTTATACCCCAACTTAATATCGGTAAAAACCGATGCCTCACCCGGCACTGTAACGCATGGTAACTCTTACACCAATGGAGGGGTTTACGATACATGGGCAGGACAGCCTATATATTATGTAAGAATTTCAGATAATCCAGATATAGATGAGGCCAACGAGCCAGAATCCTTGTATTCGGGCATGACACATTCCAGAGAGGTAAGTTCTATGATGAATTTAATGTACTACATGTGGTATGTTTTAGAAAATTATAGTACGGATCCGGGAATAAAGAATTTGGTAGACAATCATGAAATGTACTTTATTCCCGTTGCCAATCCTGATGGTTTAATGTGGAACGAGCAGATAGCCCCAAGCGGTGGTGGCATGCAGCGTAAAAACCTTGGGCCGTACAATACTGGGAACAACGCCCAAAGGGGCGTGGATTTAAATAGAAACTATGATTACTTCTGGGGGCCTAACCCCATTTATGGAGGTTCCTCAGGAACACAGAGCAGTGATGTTTACAGGGGCCCAAGTGCGTTTTCTGAACCAGAAACACAAATAGTTAGAAATTTCTCGGCATCTAGAAACTTTAAAACGGCCATGAACCACCATGCCACATCAAACTTAATTCCCCATGCTTACAATGGTTATCCTGCTGCTGCTCCATCGGGCAGAGAGGCTGAATACCATAAGTTCTGCCATGATATGACACGTTTTAATAGGTATATCTATGGAGAGGCACCAGATATCTTAACCATCGCTAATGGCGATATGAGCGATTGGATGCTTGGTGGTGCTGCCGATGTTAATGGCTCAAAAGGTTCTAGGGACTTTCCTGCTTACGCAACTGAAGGTGTGTTGGCACTAGCCCCAGAGAATGGTTCATGGATATCAAGTGATGGCGAAGGTGGCTTTTGGCCCAGTGCTACTAAAATTGTGGAGATCGCCCAAAGAGCCATGAGAATGAATTTCGTGAACGCTTACCATAGCGGGAAATTTGCTCAATTTCACGACTTGAATCCAAGTGATATTGCTACAACCTCTGGTAACTTAGAATTTGGTTTGGAATACCTTGGTCAAACTTTAGGGGATATCACACTAAATGTAACACCTGTTTCTGGTATTCAATCTATTACGCCACCACCAACACAAACAGGTTGGAGCAAACTAGAGCAGCGTAAAGTCACTGCTGCTTATACTTTAAATCCAGGGATACAGCCCAATGATGAAATTGAGTTTCAGGTTACCTTGAGTAACGATGATGGCTATGTAATGTATAGAGCCAACATTTTAAAAATTTACAACCCTTCAGTATTATTTACGGATAATCCAGATACAGACAATTTAACAAATTGGACTGCCTCAGGGGGCTCTTGGGGAACAACTACAGATGCATACTCCGGCACTACGGCCATCACAGACTCGCCTTCTGGTGCCTACGGCAATAACCAGTCTAAAACACTAACTTTAAGTACAAGTGTAGATTTATCATCGTCTTCAGTAGGAATCGTACAGTTTTTTGCCAAATGGGATTTAGAAAGAAATTTTGATTATGTTCAAATTGAGGGCTCAACCAATGGGTCTACATGGATTCCACTTTGTGGAAAATATAGTAAACCAGGTTCTAGTAGATCAACTAATAGATATAGTAGTGGTAATAGTACTAATACAAGTACAGGTAAATCCACTGCAGACCAAGACAATCAACCCACGGGAGAATCTATATACGATGGAGATTCTATGGACAAATGGGTGATGGAAGAAATTTTAATTGATGGTACAGAAAATAGTTTCCTGTTCGGTGCCACAAATGCACGTTTCCGTTTTGTATTTGATTCCGACAATACTAATAG
>NZ_PVEO01000028.1 GCF_002973595.1 Jejuia pallidilutea
CTACTTTCGAAAATTCCTGCGGAATTTTCTCGGGTTCGTAAAAGTTTGCTAAATTAGTTGCTTAACCACGCAACTAACCATACACAAACACGTTGTAAGTAATTTGACCAAACCAAGAAAAATAGAACTGAATTTAGGAAATCCGAAGAATGGATGGCTTCCGATTGAATTAAAATCTATGGATTTTGAATTGGAATTTAATGCTTCAAATATTCCTGAAAGTCCGACTGACAAACTTTGCGAATCTCTGATTTTAGCAATGAAGGGAATCGAAACGGAAATATGCTGGAATTTGGAGCCTGAATGTTATTTCTTTGAATTAAAGCAAATCAGAAAAGGAATTGAGCTTAATATTTCAAAAAGTGGAGGAATAACAGAAAACCGAATTCTAATTTATGAACTGACTGGAAATTTTGAGTCTGTGATTTTACCAATGTATCAAAGTTTAAAAAAGTTCAATACGTTGGAATTTGACAAAACTGATTGGAAAGAAATTGACCAAAAAAAACTTAATAAACTGACTGAATTAGTAAAATCCAAAAAAAATTCAAAAGCTTTATAGAATATGAAGTACAAGAACATTCCGTCAGCAATTCACAATTTTGGTCATAGTTTTTTAAGCTATGAAAATTATGTCGATTCTGATTTTGTAATTGATGAACTTAATAAAATAAGCGGAAAGAATTATAACATAAAAATTGATTGGAAAACTAAAGAATTCCAACCAAAGACAATGGTTTCTGACCGTATTACCAAATCAATTGGATATTGGTATGATAATATAATTGAGCATTTTAAATCGCAAAACGTGGAATTTGACTCTCTAAAATCATTTGAACTGATTTGGGAAAATGGTAAAAGACCGAAAGTTATTGCGACTGACGACAGAGGAAAATTTTACGAAAAGGAAATAACAAATACACTATAAACTGAATAAAAAACTACTTACAACACTGTATATAATTTATTGCTTGGTTCTAGCCTACTTACGAAAATCCTTGCGGATTTTCTATTCGGTTTTTATTTGCTAAATTACGTGCTAAACCACGCAACAAACCATATACAAACACGTTGTGCGTCATTTAAAAAAACAGCATATGAAAAATTGGAACACTTTTAAAAAAAGAATTTTGGTAAATAAACCAATAGAAGATGTTTATCGCTGTTGGTCAACTAAATCGCAAATCGAAACTTGGTTTCTAGAAAAAGCTGATTTTAAATCAAACAATGGAGAAAGAAAACCAGATGAATTGGTACAAAAAGGAGATAAGTTTGATTGGAAATGGAATAATTGGGATTTTACTGAAAAAGGAGAAATTTTAGAAGCCAATGGAAAAGATTCAATTTCTTTCACCTTTGGTTCTGGTGGAAATGTACATATAAGTTTAAAAACAATTGATTCCAGCACAGAAATCACCTTGATACAAGACGAGATACCTACAGATGAAAAAAGCAAAATGGACATTTTCGTGGGCTGTATAACTGGTTGGACATTTTGGCTGACTAATCTAAAAGCATATTTGGAATATGGCATCACTCTTCATTCCAAAGGTCTTAAACAAGAGGACACTACTGATTTAGTAAATAGTTGATTATGAATAAATTCTCTTATTACGTAATAATTTGCCTTTTGATTATAAGCTGTAAGAAATCAAATGAAGCTAAGCAATTGGAAAACAGCAATTCTGAATTAGAAGCTTTCATTACCGACTATTATTCTGTAATGTCCCAAAGAAATTGGAATGCTTACAAAGCCTTTTTTGCCGATAAAGCAACACTAACAACAATTTGGCAAGAGCCGAATGATTTAAAACCAAAATTGCTAACAAACTCAATAACGGAATTTTTAGCTCAAACAGAAAATGGACCTGATAGTCAGCCAATTTTTGAAGAAAAACCAATTAAAATTGACATAAAAAGAAAAAAAAATCTTGCCAACGCTTGGGTTTATTACGAGGCAAAATTTGGAACCGAAGATAATTTAATCAAATGGAAAGGTTATGATTTAATTAGCCTACTAAAATTTGACAACAAATGGTATATAACATCAATCACCTATGTTTCAGATTAATAATTAAAAAAACGAACGCACAACATTGGCTATAAGTAATTGCTTGTTCTCGCCTACTTTGGAAATTCCTGCGGAATTTCCAACTTGGAGTGTACTTGCAAAGTCAAGTGCTAACCCACGCAACTACTCATAGCCGAGACCGTTGGCAATAATAATGAAACAAACTTTTAGCATATTAATAATCTTTCTGATTTCAGTCAATGGATTTGCTCAATGTAATGATATTGATAAACTGG
>NZ_PVEO01000029.1 GCF_002973595.1 Jejuia pallidilutea
GTTTGACCAGGGAACTCGTTGGCATCGTTATCATCACAATCTGGAGTTGCAGGTGCAGTCAATGAATATCCAGCAGGCTGCTCACAAGCGGTCACCGAGGTTACGCTTCCGAAGAAGGTATCGCTATCGTTATCCACACCGATGTACCACGTTTGACCAGGGAACTCGTTGGCATCGGTATCATCACAATCTGGAGTTGCAGGTGCTACTAAAGAATAGCCAGCAGGCTGCTCACAAGCGGTCACTGAGGTTACACTTCCGAAGAAGGTATCGCTATCGTTATCCACACCGATGTACCACGTTTGACCAGGGAACTCGTTGGCATCGTTATCATCACAATCTGGAGTTGCAGGTGCCGTTAAGCTATAGCCAGCAGGCTGCTCACAAGCGGTCACCGAGGTTACGCTTCCGAAGAAGGTATCGCTATCGTTATCCACACCAATGTACCAAGTTTGACCAGGGAACTCATCGGCATCGTTATCATCACAATCTGGAGTTGCAGGTGCAGTCAATGAATAGCCAGCAGGCTGCTCACAAGCGGTCACCGAGGTTACACTTCCGAAGAAGGTATCGCTATCGTTATCCACACCAATGTACCAAGTTTGACCAGGGAACTCGTTGGCATCGTTGTCATCACAGTCTGTGTTATCAGCGACGTAACCCGCTGGTTGAGAACCTGCTACTTGACTTACATTTGGATCTCCGAATCCGTCGGAGTCTGTATCAGCATACCAGGTTGTTGAGGAAATAGCACTAGCAGTGATACTTACCTCATCTATAGCTATATCGCTTCTATAGCTTGTACCTGTTGTTCCTGCAAAACGTAATTTTATAACTTGATTATCATAATTACTTAGGTTTATATTCATTTGTAACCAATCGCTAGTTTCATTTGTTTGTTGTTGGCCTTCTAAAATAGGGTCGTTCACTATATTTCCTGATGCGTTTAATTTGCTCCAATTTGCTCCATTGTCAATACTAACATCAACCGATAAATCTCCCATGCCACCATTATTTTCATCTGTCATGTGATAATAGAAAGAAAAATTGGCATTTTCATAACCTGTTAAGTCTATACAGGGGCTTATCAATGTTATCGTAACTCCCTGGCCTACATTTGTTGTAGCATTAGCGTTTGATGCTTCAGTATAAAAAAAGCTTCCAGTTGTAGAGCCACTTGTATTTTGAAAAGTAAAATCCCTATTTGGTCCAGTGTCATTTGAAGTAGTTGGACCTTGAGACAATGTCCAATCCTCATAATTAGTTCCAGGTACATCATTTGCTCCTTGCGCCCAGTTTCCAATACCACTATCAAAATTCTCAGTATATGGAAAAGATGAAATAGTATCACCAGTACAAGGCACTACTGTTGCAGTAGTAAAGTTGGTAGAACTGGAATAGCTAGATGTAGAACTCGTACATCTACTTCTAATTTGAACTTCATAATCTGTAGAAGAACTTAACCCGGTTAAGGTAGTTGATAATCCACTAAAATCATTAATCTCTATCCATGTTCCAGAGCTAGTTTCTTTATAGCGAATATCGTATGTAGCCGAAGGAATATTATCCCATGATATTGATGCACTAGCTGTAGTTATACTAGAAACTGTAAGCCCTGTGGGAACGGATGTTACGCAAGGAATAGGTTTTCCGATAATCTTAAAGTCATCAAATACAAAGCCATCAAAAGTTGTAGGGTATCCATCTGCCCTATTAGTATTGTCGGAATCAAATACAAAACGGAAACGTGCATTTGTGGCACCGAACAGGAAACTATTTTCTGTACCATCAATTAAAATTTCTTC
>NZ_PVEO01000030.1 GCF_002973595.1 Jejuia pallidilutea
AAAACGGTTAGTACTGGCGCAATAACGGAGTATGCAGGTAATTATGTGTACCAAGATGGTTCTTTGAAATTCTTTAACCACCCTGAAGGGTATGTAGATGCTGAAAATGGGTTTGATTATGTATACCAGTACAAAGACCATTTAGGGAATGTAAGGTTAAGCTATAAGGATGCTAATGGCGATGGCCTTATAGCAACTTCTGAAATATTAGAGGAAAACAACTACTATCCCTTTGGACTGCGTCATAAAGGTTACAATAATGTTGTGAACGGCACGGAAAATAAGTATCAGACGTTCCAAGGTCAAGAGCTTGAAGAAGAGTTAGGTAAAAATACTTATGCTTACGAATGGAGAGACTATGACCCTGCAATAGCAAGGTTTAACAAAATCGATAGATTTGCAGAAAAGTATGAAAAATTATCGCCTTATCATTTTAGTGCTAATAATCCAATCTATTTTAGAGAAATTGCAGGAGACAGCTTAAACTTGGCTCAATTATTTACGAAAAATGATGATGGTAATTATGTTAATCCAAATGCTGTTAAAGCCTTTCAAGCTTTTGCAGGCACAAAAGAAGGCAAATCATACTTATCGCAATTTGCTTCAAAAGGGCAATCAGTCGAAGGTACTGATGTAACTTTTGGTACGGATGGAAAATACCACAATGAAGGAATAGATTTAGCTTACAACACAGAACCTTTATCAGCATCTGATGGTAGAGATGGAGAGACTGGTGCGAAACAAGAAGAAAACGGAAGATTCACAATTGATGTAACTTTAGGGGAATCTGGCTCTCAATTCGATAAAATTTTAGATATCACTCACGAGACTTTTATACACGTAGAAGGATTTACACAAGATATTTTAGACAATAAAAAATTAGATTATTCTAATATGAGTGATTTTGTGAATGAACGATACAGTAAAAGGAGTCGTCATCACGTTCAAGCCAAATTAGACCAAAGGAATAAAGGCAATACTCTATTCGGTACAAAAGGCTTTAATTTATTGCTAAACGCTAATAAAAAATACAATGGAAATAAAACAAGAAATCAGGTATGGAATACTATGTGGGATTATGTTGATTAGCATCTTTTTCCAAACTTCCTGCTCTAATAATAATGATACTGCTTTGAATATAGAGATTTCTACGTCTGGTTGCCATAGAAGTTGCCCTATTATTGATATTAAGGTTTTGAATGATATAGCATATTTTAATCTTATAAAATTTAATGACAAAGAAGGTTATTTTGAATACAAAATCAATAAGGAAGAAAAAAAAGAACTAAAATCTTTACTTGCTGATATACAATTAGAAAGCCTTGAAGATGAATATACTTCAAATAGGGTTGATATGCAGGCTTATAGTGTGTATATAGACAAAAGTGGTGCAGAAAAGGAAATTTATTATTACGAAAGTGAATCGCCTGAAAGTTTAGAGAGATTAGTTCGAAAAATCATTAATTTTAAAAATAAAGAATTGGTTAAGACATCTTATGATTTTATGAGTAAAACAAGAGGTAAAGTCCCTCTACTTGAAATACCGATACCACCAGTGCCAAATTTGCAAGAATAAATGAATAACAGAAATCACCTTTAACGAGGTGGTTTTTTATTTATAAGCCAATCGAGTTTTGGCATCACGTAGCAATGCACTGCTATTCCCAAGATCATTTTAAAATAACTTGTCCCGTATAAGGGAATCATCTGAAAATGAATCACTTATATTTAAGTGTGTTAAAATCTATTTGTAAAATTATTTTTCTCAAAAGGAAAATTTTAAGCTGCTTTCCGTTTCTGTAA
>NZ_PVEO01000031.1 GCF_002973595.1 Jejuia pallidilutea
GAGGCACATTCATAAAAATCACATCCCTTGTAAATACGAGTGTTTCTTTTTAAATTAACGTACACAAAAACCCCGAAAACAGCTGTCCAGGGCTAAAAACGGGGTTTTACATTATCGTTAACCATGAAATTACAAAGAATTAATGACTTCCAGCATAGTTTTTCGTTTTTATCTTCCGCAGAAAATTTAGATGCGTTCTATGCTCGTTTTTTAGAGAGCGATCTAGGTAAAATCCATAGCGCCATTCCTTGGAGATCTTTAGTCAATAATTTAGAGATTAAAGAAAAGGCGGCCGGTTCCAAAATGCTATTTAGCCCAAAAGGCCGTATTGCTTTGATGTTTTTAAAACATTACGCCTGTTGTTCGGACAGAAAACTTATCGAGCAGCTCAATAGTAATATTGACTATCAATTTTTCTGCGATATTCATTTAGGGTTTCATAGGCTTACCAATTTTAAAATAGTTAGCCAGATCCGTTGTGAACTATCCAATACATTACATATTGATTCCTTGGAAAAAGAATTATTTGCACATTGGAAACCTTACATATCCTCTAAAAGCCAGGTAACAGCAGATGCTACTTGTTACGAGAGTGAGCTGCGATATCCTACACCACAAAAATTATTATGGGAAGCGGTAGACTGGCTCTATAAACAGCTCAGAAAAACCTGTAGGCTACTAGGGGTAAAGATGATACGTTCCAAATACATCAAATGGAAGAAGCGCTACACCGGATTTAGTAAAATGCGACGTAAGACCAAAAAGAAACGAAGACCACTTACCAGGGCTTTGCTACATTTATTAAGCAAGCTTATAGGCTTTGAAAAGCGACTTAGAAATCAGCACAAGTTAAATTTTACGGTAACCTACTATCGAAGAGTAAGCACTATAAAAAAAATACGGCAACAGCAACAAGACTATTTTAATACAGGAATCAGCCCTAAAAACAGAATTGTGAGCATCCAAAAGGATTATCTTAGACCTATCGTTAGAGGGAAAGAGGTAAAGGCCGTAGAGTTTGGGGCCAAGGTAAACAAACTCCAGATTGACGGTATCAACTTTATAGAACACTTAAGCTTCAATGCCTTTAACGAGGGCACGCGCTTGCAGGGTACCATCTACAAGGCACAATCGCTCACAGGAACAAAAACCAAGATACTAGGGGCAGATGCCATTTATGCAACCAATAAAAACAGAAATTTTGTTAGTAGGCACAACATTAAGACCGATTTTAAGCGAAAAGGAAAGCTTCCGAAAGATTACAAAGATGAAAAGAAACTAAAAGCATTAATCACTAAAGAAAGAGCGACTCGATTAGAAGGTAGTTTTGGCAAAGAAAAGGAGCATTATTATCTCAAAAAAATAAAAGCGAAAACCAAGGCTACAGAAAAACTCTGGATATGCTTTGGGATCCATACTGCCAATGCTCTAGAAATTGGTAGGCGAATGTATCAAGCCCAAGTAGAACAAGCCGCCTAATTTTTGAAAACCTTATAGAAAACATAGGATAACTACGTCCAATTTTTAGCAAAATAGTGTTTTACCCTATCAATAGCTCTAAAACTAAAAAAAACAAGACTTGGAAGTAACCAAATCTTGCTTTTTATATTTTGATGCTCGTAATCAAGCTATTTTCTGAATGTGCCTT
>NZ_PVEO01000032.1 GCF_002973595.1 Jejuia pallidilutea
TACAAAACGCTCAATATAAAAAAGCAAAAGTGATTTTATATTGCCAAACTATACTTTTTAAGGTTGTGGGCCATTGCAATTAGCCCTATTTCAACATTTACCTTGTCGATTCCTCTTAACATAAATCGTTTAAAGCCCATATTTTGTTTTATGTTTCCAAAGACCGCTTCTACATCCCAGCATCGTTGTTTGCGTTTTTCCATACCTTTTTCACTGGTAAGCTTTGTTCTTGCCTGGGCTTTTAGCCTTGATAGGTTATAGTTGCGTTCTATAATACGGTTGTACTTGGATTTATGGCATAGGCCTCTAAGTGGGCAACCATTACAGTTTTGGGCCTGGTAACGCGTTATGGTTTGTTCAAAGCCTGTCTTTGTTTTCTTTTTATAGCTACCAATGTTGGTCATGGCTTGCCCCATTGGACAGTAATAGGTGTCTGTATCGGTGTTGTAAAACAACTGGTTTGGATGGAATGGGTTGGGCTCTTTCTTACTTTGTTTCTGCTCTTTATGGAAGTAATTGTATTTAACAAAGGCATCTATATTCTTGGACTCTAAGTCGGTATAGTTTTCTTCGCTACCATAACCTGCATCTGCCGTTATGCTATCTGGTGTTTCATTGTAGCTTTCTATGTGGTCTTCTACATGGTCTTTTAGCAATGTGGTATCTGCTGTGGTTTGCCCGAGCGTGTAATTTGTAATGTATTGGTTATTGGTAGAGGCTTGCAGGTTATAACCTGGTTTGAGTTGCCCGTTTTGCATATGGTCGTCCTTCATGCGCATAAATGTGGCATCTGGATCGGTCTTGCTATAACTATTCCTGCCTTTTAAGATCGTTTCTTGCTCCTCATATTTTTTGAGATTGGAAGGCCAGTTCTTCTTGGCATAGTTGAGCTTTTGTTTTACTTTCTTATCTATACGCTTTGCTTTTAAAGCATCATTGATCTGGTTGATGGTGGCTTCTACTTTATCAGCATCAATAGCCTCGAAGTCTGGCGTGTTGGGCACATGCTGTTCGTCTTTGTAAACTTTCTCAACATAAGACCAAAGCTCTTTTAATTGCTTTTGGATACGTTCCTTGTTCTTGCCTATGGATTTGCCCCAAACAAAGGTGTAACGATTAGCGTTGGCTTCTATCTTGGTACCATCCACGTAAAGGTCTTTTAAATTTACAACGCCTTGCTCGACCAATAACAAAACTACCTGATTGAATATCTTCTTTAAATGAACCTTAAGGCGTTTGCCCCTAAAATCATTGATCGTGTTATGGTCTGGTCTGGTCTGACCGCTTAACCACATAAAGTGAATATTCTCACCCAAGGCTTGTTCTATCTTACGTGATGAATATAGATTGCGCAAATAGGCATAAATGATAACCTTCAGAAGCATACGTGGATGATAGCTCGATGTGCCACCGCCTTTATAACTCTTCTCTAGTGCCGTAATATCAAGACGGTCAATAATCGTATTGACCAAGCGTACAGGATGATTAGTAGGGACTAAATCATCATAACTTGGTGGCAATAGACTTAGCTGGTCTTGATGGTAGGTCTTAAAAACTACTTTTTTGCTCATCC
>NZ_PVEO01000033.1 GCF_002973595.1 Jejuia pallidilutea
TGTCCCGTCCTGAAATAAGTTGACATAAAAATGACTTATTTTATGAAAGACAATCCTATCAAGCCGAAGCGCACCCAGCGGGATTACAACTTAGGCTTTAAATTAGCTGTAGTATCACAAGTAGAAAAAGGCGAGCTCACTTACAAACAAGCTCAGAAGAGGTATGGAATCCAAGGTAGAAGTACTGTTTTGGTTTGGTTACGAAAACACGGTACCTTAGACTGGAGCAAACCAGCTTTACTTATGAAATCAAAAACCAAAGAGACACCTGCGCAAAAAATCAAGCGATTAGAGCGAGAACTAGAAGATGAAAAGCTAAAGAACCAGATTCTTAATACCATGATTGATATCTCAGAGAGTCAGTATGGGACTTCGATCAGAAAAAAGTATTCATCTCAACGATCCAACGCATCGGACAAGAACGAAAGGTAAGTCTATCTCGTTGTTGTCGATTGTTTGAGATATCGAGACAAGGATTCTATCAGAGTATCAAGCGTGAGCAAGCTCGAAGAGCACAGCTCTCTAAAATCAAACCTTTAGTATATAAGATACGTATGCAAATGCCAAGAATCGGCACGCGTAAGCTGTATTATTTACTAAAGGATGAATTTAATCGTCAAGGGATTAAAATAGGTAGAGATGCCCTATTTGATTACTTGCGTTCAGAATCCATGTTGATTAAGCCAAAGAAAAACTATACTAAAACCACCAACTCTAAACACTGGTTGCGTAAATACCCCAACCTTTTGAAAGATACCAAGGCAACTGAGCCAGAACAATACTTTGTAAGTGATATTACCTATATTAAAAGTAGAGAACGAACACATTATTTATCTTTAGTTACAGATGCCTTTAGCAGAAAAATAATGGGCTATCATTTAAGCGGTGATATGAGTGCGGAGAATGTCGTGAAAGCCCTGGAAATGGCTACTGAAAACCGAATCTCGTCTAAACCTATGGTGCACCATTCAGACAGAGGATTGCAATACTGCTCAGAAATATATCAAAACAAATTAATGAAAGAAGGCATCAAACCATCGATGACAGATGGATATGATTGTTATCAAAATGCATTGGCTGAGAGAATCAATGGAATTTTAAAGTATGAGTTTTTAATCCATAAATGCAATACAGCAAAGGAATTGGAAAAACTAATTCAAGAATCTATAGAGACTTATAACAACCGAAGACCGCATTTGAGCCTTAACATGAAAACACCTAACTTTATACACAATAAAAAACCAGAGAAGCTAGATTCTCCGGCTTAATTAATTATCTTATAACCTGTCAACCTATTTTAGGACGACTCAT
>NZ_PVEO01000034.1 GCF_002973595.1 Jejuia pallidilutea
CATCGTATGGCAATCTATTTTTTACAACTGCAAATGCTTGTTTTAATAACTTGTTGCACACTGCAATAAGAGCTAGTTTTTTGCTTTTGCCCTTGGATACCAACCTATCAAATAATGCCTTACAGGCCTTGTTATATTTACAGGCATTAAAACTGCACATAAACAATAAGTTTCTAAGTTTGGGATTCCCCATTTTACTGATTCTCGATCGTCCCTTTACACTACTTCCACTTTGTTTAATTACTGGTGTAAGTCCTGCATAACTGCATAATTCTTTTGCACTTTTAAATCTGTGAAACCCATCGGTAAAAACCAATAATATTATGGCTGTTTTAGGTCCTATACCTGGTATGCTTTTTAACAGCGTAATTGACTCTGGATATTCTGATTTTACATTAGCCTCTAACTTTTCTTCCAAGTGTTTCATCTCTTTTACTAGAGCTTTTAATTGTCGTTTTAAAGACCTAACAACAGCTTTTGATGGTGCGCCTAAAACTGTTTCGCCATGTAGCTTATTTTTTAACTGTGTACTTTGTTTTGTGTAAACATCTAGCAAACGCGATAGTTGTAAGCTCTCTTGCTGGATTTTAGATTGACCTAACCACAGTTCTGGGCATTGCTCTAAACCATAGCGCTGAATCTGTTTTGAATCGCTCTTATCGGTTTTAACTCTTGATAGATCCATCTGTATAAAGTGTTTTATCTTTAATGGATTTACAATACTGACCCTATAACCTAAGTCTATCAAAAAATAGGATAACCGAAGATGATAATAACCTGTAGCTTCCATAACACAAACTGTATTGAAATCTAACAGTTCTAACAGCTTTTTAAAACCTGAAACCGTGTTCTTAAATTGATAATAATTTTGCTTGTCATCACAAACATCAAAGACATCTTTACTAATGTCTAGTCCAAAATATTTAATATCTTTATTCATAATAAAAAAAGGATTGTAAAGAGCCAATCTACTGTGAATTCAACAACTTAAAATCGAAGTCTAAAAGCTTCATAGAACTGAACGAATTTAACGTAGAAAAGAGAAGGGATTAGCAATGTTGACGAGATCTAGGTCTCTACGTGTATATTAACCTTATTCCTCTCTTTGGTTCTTTATGATTAATTTATCTAATTTAGTGAAATGCTAAGTTAAGACGTGTATAATT